>NZ_CP026100.1:3490000-4690000 GCF_003722335.1 Caulobacter flavus | reverse complement strand
GACGCCGATTTCAATCTTCGGGTCCGGGCTGTCGACGCGCTTCGGCGCGCCAGCCTGACGCCCGCGCCGCCCAAGTCGAGGCTCAGCCTGGCGCAGCGAGAGCGGCTTGCGCGTTGCCTTTTCGCGCTCGACGGGTCGTTGAGCGGTCGCAGCCACCGGCAGATCGCGGGCGATCTCTTCGGCGAGGAGGCCGTCCAGGACGCCGCCTTCGCCACCTCCAGCGTGCGCGATGTCACCGCACGCCTAGTGCGGCGGGGCAGGGCGCTCATGGCCGGCGGATACCTCCAGCTGCTCCGCGCCGGGTTCTGATCCTTCCTAGGGGCGAAAATGGCCCCCCTCCGGTCTTCGCCATCCCTCGGCGGGCATGCCGTGAGCGAGGCTTTCCCGGAGCCGCCCTCCGATTTCCAGGGCTTTCCGGCGGCTTCCGAAGGATCCGGCAATGTCCATTCCTAACGACGTCGCCGCCGAGCGCCTCCTCCTGGCGCCGGAAGCGGCCAAGCATCTGCGCATCTCGACAAGCACCCTGGCCAAATATCGGTGCTACGGAACTGGGCCCGTCTATCGCAAGAACGGGGGGCGGATCGTCTACGCCCTAGCTGACCTGGAGGCCTGGTCGCGGCGCGGAATGCGCCGGTCGACCAGCGACTTCGCCGCCGTCACCACGCCGCCGGCCCAGGAGCACGCCGCCATCGCGCCGGCCTATCTGGAGCGCGCCAACCGTGGTTGAGCACCCCAGAAGCGACATTACCCGGGTCGATCTGCTGTTCCTGGCCGACCGTATCGAACGTTGGATCCGTTTCGGCGACGTGATCGGCGAGACCGTCCACGATCGCCGCCGACGTACGGTGATGTTCGCGCCCGATACGGTCTTTGCTTTCGTGCGCTGGCGGGCCGGCGAGTACGGCACGGTCGAATCCCGGATCGCCATCCTGCGCGCCGTTCGGTCGGGCGAGGCCTTCACCACCTATCCCGAAGTCGGTCCGGGCGCCGAAATCCTGCTCGACATCCACGGCTGGACCAAGGTCCAGGCCGTGCTCGAAGCGATCGACCGCGTCGAACAACTGGGCGTTCCGGCCGGCCAGGCCGCGCCGGACTATTGGCGTCATGTCGGCGCGCGCCTCGGCGTGGGCCTGCCAGCCCGCGGCTATGATCGCGCGCGCCACAGGGCGTTCCGGATGCGCCGGAGGATCGGGCTGTGAGCGGCCGCCGGGTTCTTGCCACCCTGGCCGCGGGCGCGGCCGGCTGCCTGCTGGTCTGCGCGGCCAGTCGCTCCGCCCATGCGCCCCGACTGCTATGGAACACCACGGCCAGCGCCCCGATCGGCTTCTACCTTGTGACGCCCGGCCACTACGCCAAGGGCGAGCTGGCCGCCGTCCGGCCGCCGCCGGGCCTTGCCCGATGGATGGCGATCCGGGGCTATCTGCCGCTCAACGTGCCCCTGCTGAAGGAGGTCGCGGCTGTCGAAGGGCAACGGGTCTGCGGGCAGGGCGGGGCGCTCTTCATTGACGGACGCCTGGCCGCCCGCATGAAGCCGGCCGATCGTCACGGCCGCAAACTGACCGCCTATTCCGGCTGCCGACGGCTGCGCGCCGACGAGGTCTTTCTCCTCAACCCGGACGCCTCCAACAGCCTCGACAGCCGCTATTTCGGGCCGATCTCCCGCCGCCAGGTGATCGGACAGGCCCGACCCGCATGGACTTGGAGCCCTGCGAAATGAGCGCGCCAAGCCTCATTTCCTTGTTCGGTCGGCTTGCCGGTCATTTCCTCGTCCCGGTCGAGGCCCAACACGCGGTCGCGCGCAGGCGCGGTCAAGGGCGGCCGTCAGGCCGGCGCGTGTCGCGCCCTGCCCTTGACGGTGGCGAGCACGGCCGCACGCTCATCGCGAACGAGACGATCGGCACTCTTGCGCCTTGGCGGCGAAGCCGCGGGCCCTTGGCTATGGCGCTCGCCTTGGCCTTGGTGTGCGCGGCCGGCGCAGCCTCGGCTGCGCCCATCGCCCAGGCCGCGACCCTTGATCCTGGCGACGAAATCGCTCTTGCGGTGGACGAGGCGGCCCTCCGATTTGGTCTGCCGCACGCCTGGATCCTGGCCGTGATCCGGGTGGAAAGCGCCGGTCGGCCCAGGGCGATCTCCAGCAAGGGGGCCATGGGGCTCCTGCAGCTGATGCCGGCGACCTGGCGCGAGCTTTCCGCGCAAATGGCGCTAGGCGACGACCCTTACGATGTGCGGGCCAATGTGTTGGCGGGCGCGGCGTACCTGCGGCGGATGTACGACCGGTTCGGATCGCCGGGGTTCCTGGCGGCGTATAACGCTGGCCCCGAGCGGTATGCCCAACATCTGGCCGTGGGGCGGCCCCTGCCACGCGAGACCCAGGATTACGTGCGCGCCTTGGTCCCCGCTATCGGCGCTACCACAGCGGCGGCGAGGGGCGATCCCCGACAGGCCGCGGCGGCTTCGGGTCTGTTCGTTGAGCCGTCGTGGCGCGATGGCGCGGTGTCGGATCGGGCTTTTCCGAGCGTGCGGGCTAAGGGGCTGTGGCCATGAGCCTGGACCGCAGCGAACCGGTGCAGGCGCGGGAGGACAACCGCACTGGGGCCTGCCGGGCGAGAACCGGACCACGCTGGCAGCTTCGGACGAGGAGCCGTCAAGACGACGCGGTCCCCCCAAAATGCTGCGCATTTCGGTTCCCCCACGACCCGCTTCGCGGCGCTTTCAGCGGTCCTGACGGCTCCGTGGCCGGCTGCCCGGATGGTCCTGTCCTCGATCGGCAGGACGCCAAGCCAGGTGACTTCAATGCCCGCTCTCCACAACCGCCCCGCCACCGCAAGCCAGGCCTACTGGGCCGACCGCAAGGCCGCCTTCAAGCTCATCAAGGCCCTGGAAACGGCGATCGGATATTGCCGGCGCGAGCCTCAGTTCATCGCCGGACCCTTCGATCCGCAGACGGGCGAGGCGGAGGTGATCGAGAACATTGCCCCCTGGAATGCGGTGGCGGACCTGCAGGACGAGGGGCGAGCCAATCCCACCGTGGTCGAAATCCTGACCGCCCAGCAGCGGCTGGACTTGCTCGGCGGCTGAGGGCGCCATTGCGGGGGGCGCGCGCTTTGGCGCGTCCCCCGTCCTTCGCCGTGCGCTCCGATGGTCTGTCCGGCGGCTGGGACGATGGGGCTAGGACGAGGCGGGGGGAGGGGTGTTTTTCGACATCGGGCCTATGGCAAGATGAAAGGACCAGGACCCTTTCGGGCCAGGTCTTTGATGGTGTTGGTGATTTTCCAGGACCCTCCGTTCTGACGGGGTCCTGCGCCAGCGTCGTTTTCTTGTCTTTTCAACGTCTTGGCCAGGACCCTCGCCCCGGAGCGGTCCTATGAGGCGCGAGAACGAATTCCGGCCGCGCGTCGGGCGTATCCGTGACCAGTCGCCAGGCCAGGTCCAGTCCTACCCCAGTCACATCGCCGAAGTCCTGAGCGCGGGCAGGCGCGCCGGCCTGGGCGTATTCGACCCTGGCCCACGGAAAGGCACGGGCAGCGCGGGACGGGGGCGCGCCGTGCTGCGCAGCGGTCGGGCCGCCGCGCGCCAGGTCGTGGTCAAGTCCTACATCGTCCGCCACCAGGGCGCCCGTTATCGCGCCGCGCCGCTGAAGATGCACCTGAGCTACCTGCGGCGCGCTGGTGTCGCCCGTGACGGCGAGTCGCCGAAGATGTTCGGGCCCGACGGTGACGTCGACCACGGCGCCTTCGCCACGCGCTGCGAGGATGACCGCCATCACTTCCGCTTCGTGGTCTCGCCCGAAGACGCCGGGGAGCTTGCCGACCTGCGGGCCACGACGCGCGACCTGATGCGGACCATGGAGAAGGATCTGGGGACCAGGCTGGACTGGGCCGCGATCGACCACTGGAACACCGACAACCCGCATGTCCACGTGCTGGTCAGAGGCGTCGCCCAGGACGGCTCGGACCTGGTGATCGACAAGGACTACCTGTTCGGCGGTCTGCGTGATCGAGCGCGGCAACTGGTGTCCTTGGAACTGGGACCGCGTAGCCAGCGCGAGATCGAGGCGAGCCTTGATCGCGAGGTTCACGCCGAGCGGGTCACCAGCCTGGACCGGCAGCTCAAGGGGCGCGCGAGCGCCGCCGACGGTGTCGTTGACTTGCGTCCGGACGGCCGCAGCCAGACGGCCCCGACGCGGCGCCTCATCGGCCGGGTCCAGCAGCTCGAACGCTACGGCCTGGCCCAGCGGCAGGGCGAGGGGCGATGGCGCCTGGCCGACGATCTCGAGACGCGCCTGAAGGTGCTGGCCGAACGCGGCGACATCATCAAGACGCTCCACAAGACCATGAAGCCCGATCGCGATCCTGGCGCAATCGCCGTGGACGCTGAGCGGCTCGGTGAGCCGATCCTTGGCCGGCTGATGGATCGTGGGCTGCACGACGAATTGAACGGCGCGGCCTACGTGATCATCGATGGGGTCGATGGCCGGCTGCACCACGTTCGTCTGCGAGACCTCTCGGAGACTGGCGACACGCCACGGGGCGGCATCGTCGAGGTGCGCATGCGGGAGGTGGAGGGCCATCGGCCGCGGATCCAGCTGGTGCATCGCGCGGACCTGTCGATCGAGGCCCAGGTCAGCGCCGACGGGGCGACGTGGCTCGACCGCCAGCTGGTGGCGCGCGAGCCCCAGGCGCTGTCGCCCGCCGGCTTCGGCGGCGAGGTGCAAGAGGCGCTAGCCCAGCGGTTGGTCCACCTCGAAGGCGAGGGGCTGGCCCGGCGCCGAGGCGGACGCCTGGAGCCTGCGAACAATCTCATCGGGTCCCTGAAGAGCCGGGAGCTCGGGCGGGTCGCCGAGCAGCTCAAGGCCCAGACAGGGAGCGACTTCCTGCCGACCGCGGAGGGCGACGCCGTAGGCGGTCTTTACCAGCGGCGGCTCGACCTGGCGTCAGGTCGCTTCGCGATGATCGACGATGGCCTCGGGTTCCAGCTGGTCCCGTGGACACGGGCCCTGGACGCACGATTGGGCCTGACGGTGGAGGGGACCTTGAACCGGACCGGCGGCGTCGATTGGACGCTCGGTCGCAAGCGCGGGCTCGGCGTATGAGGAGCATAAAATTATGAGCGGCACCAAGGTGCTTTTTGGCCAGATCGTCATCGTGCTCGGCCTGGCCCTCGGAGGGGTCTGGGCGGCCACCCAGTGGACGGCCTGGCAACTGGATTACCAGGCCGGTCTTGGACCCCCGTGGTTTTGGCTGGCGGGCCATCGGATCTATCCGCCGCCGGCCTTCTTCGTCTGGTGGTTCGTCTTCGACGCCTACGCGCCGTCGGTGTTCGTCCGTGGGGCCTTCATCGCGGCGGGCGGCGCGCTCGTCGCTGTTCTGGTCGCGATCGCGATGTCGGTATGGCGGGCCCGCGAAGCCCGCAAGGTGACGACCTATGGATCGGCCCGCTGGGCCAACCTGAGCGACGTCAAGCACGCTGGGATGCTCGGCGATACGGGCGTTGTGCTGGGCCGCTTCCGTGGCCGATATCTTCGCCACAACGGTCCAGAGCACGTCCTGGCTTTTGCCCCGACGCGCTCGGGCAAAGGCGTGGGGCTCGTCGTCCCAACGCTCCTGACCTGGCCGGGGTCGGTCATCGTCCACGACATCAAGGGCGAGAACTGGGACCTCACCGCCGGCTTCCGGGCCACCTTCGGGGAGGTCCTGCGGTTCGATCCGACCCAGGAGAGCAGCAGCGCGTATAACCCATTGATGGAGGTCCGCCGCGGGCCGACGGAGGTTCGCGACGTTCAGAATATCGCCGATATGCTGGTCGATCCGGAGGGCGCTCTGGAGCGGCGCAGCCATTGGGACAAGACCAGCCACAGCCTCCTGGTCGGCGTCATCCTGCACGTCCTCTACGCCGAGAAGGACAAGACGCTGGCGGGCGTCGCGAATTTTCTGGCCGATCCACGGCGCTCGATCGAGACCACATTGCGCGTGATGATGCGCACCCAACATCTGGGCGACCACCCACATCCGGTCGTCGCGTCAGCAGCGCGCGAGCTGCTGAATAAATCGGACAACGAGAGGTCGGGCGTGCTCTCGACCGCGATGAGCTTTCTTGGCCTATATCGCGATCCCGTCGTTGCGGCGGTCACGTCGCGCTGCGACTGGCGGATCGCCGACCTCATCGCCGCCCCGCGTCCGGTAAGCCTCTACCTGGTGGTGCCGCCCTCCGATATCAGCCGAACCAAGCCGCTGATTAGGCTGATCCTCAATCAGATCGGCCGGCGACTGACGGAGGAATTGGAGGGGGCTCAGACCCGCCAGGAACTGCTCTGGATGCTCGACGAATTTCGCGCCTTGGGCCGCCTGGACTTTTTCGAACAGGCGCTCGCCTTCATGGCAGGCTACCGCATGCGCGGGTTCCTTATCGCGCAAAGCCTCAACCAGATCGAAGGTGCCTACGGGACCAATAATTCCGTGCTCGATAACTGCCATGTCCGGGTGGCGTTCTCGACCAACGACGAACGTACAGCCAGGCGGATCAGCGAAAGTCTGGGCACGGCCACGGAGCTGCGGGCGATGAAAAACTACGCTGGCAATCGACTGTCCCCTTGGCTTGGGCATCTGATGGTCAGCCGCCAGGAGACGGCCCGTCCGCTCCTGACCCAGGGCGAGGTGATGCAGTTGCCGCAGGACCAGGCCGTCGTCCTGGTCTCCGGCGTGCCGCCGATCCGGGCGCGCAAGGCGCGTTACTTCACGGATCAGCAGCTCTCGGCGAGGATCCTGCCGAAGCCGCAGACGCCCGGTCGGACCGCTGCACAGGCCGAGGCCACCTGGTCGACGGTTCTGGTGGATAAGGAGCCGGAGCCGTCCACGCCTCGATCGACGATGGAAGATGAGGGTGGTCATCAGATCGCGCCCGAACTCACGCCACCGCCAGAGAAGCCCGAGCCTGTTCGTGAAGTCGCGGTCGAGGGCGAAGATCAGGATGGAGATGACCTGGCCGCAGCCGCGGACCAGCAGCAGCGCTTCCGGGCAACAGCCCGCCAGGCGGCGCTCGACCCCGATGACGGGATCGCCCTGTGAGCATCGTCGGCATGGTCGAGACGAAGGTCTATCTGCCGGGCGAGGTGGTGCGCGCGCTCGACGAAACGGCGCGGCGTCTGCGGAGATCAAAGTCGGAGATCGTGCGCGCGGCGGTCGCCAGCTATCTGTCGCCCGACGGCCCAGAAGCGCTGGAGGCGGCGCTCTCGCGGCGTCTGGATCGCTTGAGCCGGCAGGTGGATCGGCTCGAGCGCGACCTCACGATCTCGAACGAAACCCTGGCGCTGTATGTGCGAACTTGGCTGCGCAACGTGCCATCGCTTGCCGCCGGGGATGACGCCGCCGCTAGCGATCTCGCGCGGGAGCGGTATGCCCGGTTTATTGACGCGCTGGCGCGGCGGCTGAGCGCTGGGAAGCTGCTCAGGAACGAGATCGGCAGCGATGAGGCCGGCGCGGCGAAGGGGGAAACATGACTCGTCGCTGACGTAGGGAAGGTCCGCTTCCTGGCGGCTGCGAAGCCGTGGGCGACGTCGGTCCGGTATGGTCATCATCGAAGCTGCGGGCGCAGCCCCCGCGCCCGCCGAGGGGGACCTTTTCCTGCTGGCCACGTTGTTATGCCTGGACGGCGCATTCGAGGTGGTCAGCGTGACAGTCCATGAGGGTGGGTGGCGCGCAAGCTGTCCGGCTCGCGAGCGCGACAAGCGCGTTTTTTTGAACCCCTGAACTCTTTGTCCGAAAGGCCGCCCCATGTGCGACAGCATCGATTTCAGCGGCGCAGGCGATCGGGCGAGGATCAAGGCCAACGAGCCGATGGAGGTCCGCTACTGGACTGAGCGGTTCAATGTCCCCGAGGAGGTCCTGCTGAAGGCCATCCAGCTAGTCGGCGCCGACGCCGAAGCCGTGCAGGCTCATCTCAAATCAAGTTCGGCGGGCGGCGGATGACGAGAGGCTGAGCGGGACAAGGCCGCCGAGGCGTTCGCTAAACTGTATGCGCCGCGGCTCGCGGGCGGGGCCGTTGATGGTTGGCCTCGCGGGGCAGTTAAGCTCGTTGGCCTTGTCGCGGGAAGTTCTACGGCTGGCGACAATATTGCGGGCTCGGGAGATAATCGCGGAGCTTTAATCGCAAAATCCGAGAGATGATGGGGCCGAAGTCACATCCAAGCGTTGTCAAACCAGTTCCCTAAAATGATCGGCTCACCTGTGCTCACCGACCCGGCTCTCGCGGCCCTGATCATCGAGAATGCATGGGACTTCGCTATCATTACGCTGACTCCCGATGGGATGATCACCAGTTGGAGCCCGGGAGCCGAGCGAATAACTGGCTACACGCCCCGTGCGGCGATCGGTCAAAGCGTCGATATTCTCCTGACGGCGCCGGATCTTGCGGCGGGCGTCGGCGCGCTCGAGATCAGCACGGCCTTTAACCGTGGCCGCGCCGAGGACAGCCGCTGGCATGTCCGGCGGGATAAGGAATGGTTCTGGGCAAACGGGGTCATGGTGCCGTTCCAGCATGCGGGAGAGTGCGCGCTGCTGAAGATCATGCGTGACGAGACGCCCGCCAAGCTGGCCGCCGAGCATCGTATTCTCCTTCTCAACGAGCTCAACCATCGGATCAAGAATACCCTTGCGACCGTCCAGTCGGTGACTGAGCAAACCCTGCGCGCCGGCGGCGTCGCGGCAAGCACGCGGCAGAGCCTGACTGGACGGCTGATGGCGCTCTCCAAAGTTCACGACGTATTGACCCAGGAGAGCTGGGCTAGCGCGGATCTTGCCGAGGTGGTCGGCAAGGCTGTTGCGCCGTTTCAGGTCGCTGAGCCTGTTATCGGGATTTCCGGTCCACCTGTCCGGTTGAGCCCCAACCTCGCGGTCGCGATCTCGCTCGCGCTGCATGAACTGGCCACCAACGCCAACAAGTTCGGAGCGCTAAACCGCCCCGGCGGCCGGGTTGAGGTCAGCTGGACCGACGCTCACGATGGCGAAGGGCAGCGCTTCCTAAACTTTCTTTGGCAGGAATCTGGGGGGCCGCCAGTGAGCTCTCCTGAACGGCGCGGATTTGGGGCTCGACTTTTGTCGCGGGTCTTCGCCGATGCCCGCGGGGAGGCTCGGCTGGATTTTGCCGCGTCGGGTGTATGCTGCGTGATAACTCTTCCGCTTTCAGAAGATGGCGAGACGCCGATACTGAAAGTCGCGCAAGATCCTCGCGGCTTGGCTTTCTAGAAGCTGAGATCATGCGGCGAAAGCCAGGCCCGAGAAGGGCGCGCCCCTACGGCGAAATGGTAGCGCATGTTTTTGAGCATAGCCGCAGGCAGGATGTTGCTTCACGGCCGGTTGGAGCTTCCAGTCCCCGGAACTGTCCCAACGACCGCAACTGGCGTGAGACGGCATGGAAGTTGCCATCGCTCACTGGCCAGGCGGATGACTTCAAGATATTGGCTCACCTCTTGGTGATAAGGTTTAAGTCGCCGGCTGTAAGGGCAAGATCAGAGCTGCACCTCACAGCAACGCAGCGAAAGTCGATGGGGCGACGACTTAGCACCTGTAGCTGACGCTCTACCTTGCAAAGTTCTTCCGCTTTTAGATCGCGAAACCATTCTCGCCGGAGATCCGGATTTGGCAGGCATGGCCTTCCTCAATTCGCTCTCTGGCCCGACGCATGGCCGAAGCCTTGGCGATATCCTTGTCGGGCGAGGCGCCAAAGAAGAGACCTGCCTCTTCCGCCGCCCATAGGCCGTCGTTGCGGCAGACCGTGATGACAATGCGATCGATCGGGGGCTGTTTCATGGGTGTCCTGTTGTCGGGGCCGATAGTGGCTGGCGACCGCACTAGGCTTCGCGATGCCGGGAAGGGCGCGAGGCGTTGAACGTTTCGTCGGAAAAACGCCGCCCAAGCTCGTCGGTCAGACCGCCAACTTGCGACGTCAGGTCGTTCAACTGGCGCTGAAGTTCATCGCAGCGCTGGCGAAGCTGGTCGCATTCGTTGCGAAGGCGCAGCAGGTCCTCGCTCATGCATCACCTCGCCAAGCGATTGCGGCTTCAGTCCGGAAGGTTCCGGTCCTGGCGCTTGCCAAGGTAGTTCAGGCCGGCGTTAGTCGGGCGCCAGCCACCACGGCCATGGTGCGCAAGGCCGAGCACGGCCAGCTCTTGGACGTGGCGGATATTGACCGCATCGAGCGCTCCGGTGCGCAGGCGACGCTCCAACTGGCGAAGCGCGCGGTAGGCGCCTAGCGACAGCTGGCTCGGCCCGGTGTCGCACGCGGCGTCCGGCACAAGGCTCAGCACCTGTGAGGTTGCGGTGAAGTCTACGGGTTCGGGCATCTGCGACTCCTGGTGTCGCAGCTCAGCGACGCTGTTGATGGCCGGGGCGCCGTGAAGGGCTGCGGCTGGCCCGCAAACGCGCGATCATGGCGCGGCGCAGATCCCGCCCTCGGGCGGCCATCGGCCGGGCATCAGATGGCGCAGCGAAGGCGTCGATCAGGGTCTCGTGGACCAGGAACCGAGCCGCGTTGGGATCGGGCAGAAATCGATCAGCCAGGCGCTGAAGGTCATGAGACAGCATCATGACTTGGAGATTGCGCTGAGGGTGAGACAGCATCTGGATGTTTCCTTCCCTTGAAGAGGTGAAACCGAATGACGCGTCCCTGCTATCGAAGGATTTACCAGCGATCCCGTTTGATTTTCGGCGATGTTGTGGCACGGCGGAAAAATCATCGCCGCGCCTTCTATTTTCGTACCATACAATTATATTGAAGGCATTGCCAGGATCGACCGGATCCTTTCCTCCATTTATTTTCATTGCACTCGCGCTGGCATCGCGTGAGCGGCGGCGTTGCCGCCTGAAGGGCGTGCATGCTTTTCCAGGTCGAAGCCTCCCTTACCTACGATTTTGCAGCGCCATGCGAAGTTCTTCTGCTGGTCGAAGCCGCGCACGGGCGGGACCAGCAGGTGACGTCGGATGCGCTCACCTTCTGGCCGCCCGCACCGGCCCGCCGTATCGATGACCCGTCGACAGGCGAGCGCCGTACGGTGTTCGCAGCTTCGGGCAGGATCAACGCGCTCTATCGCGCCACGGTCGAGACGGCGGCGTCCGATCATGGGCTGGCTGGCGCGGAGGAAACGGCGATCGCAGACCTGCCGAGTGAAGTGCTGCCTTACCTTCGGGCCAGCCGTTACAGCCCCTCGGATCGACTGATGCGCTTCGTCGAACGGGAGTTCGGCGGCTTGCGCGGCGGGGAAAAGGTCGCCGCGATCCTGGCCTGGATCGCCGATCATGTGGACTATCGCGCCGGGGTCAGTCACGCCGCGACGACAGCGGTCGACACTCTCGTCGACCGCGCCGGGGTTTGCCGAGACTTCAGCCATTTGGCGATCGCGCTCTGTCGGGCGGGCAACATCCCGGCTCGGGCTGTCAGCGGGTACGCGTGGAGGCTGGAGCCGCCCGATCTCCATGCCGTGGCCGAGATCTATCTCGGTGGCCGCTGGCGATTGGTCGACCCCTCCGGCCTTGCTCCGCTTGAGGGTCTTGTTCGGGTCGCGACAGGCCGTGACGCTGCGGACATCGCGTTCATGACGATCTTCGGCGCCGCGACGCTCGTCGAGCAGCACTTCAGCATCGACAGGGTCGGCGGGTGAGGTCGTGACTCCGCGCCGAAACCACCGGAGCCTGCCCGATACGCTCGGGCCATTCCACTATCAGTTTCGGCCCAGTCAGGCTGGGCGCTTTGGCACAGTCCTGATCCGAGCGCCCGCCGGGGCGCCGCTGCCGACGTGCGGCGATGCGATCACCTTGACGACCCGCGACTGTTACGACGCCGAGTTCGAGGTGACGCAGGTCGATCAAGATGGCGAGGGGTGGCGGATCGGATGTGAGCGCAGGCCACGATAGAAGTTCGCGAACCACACGATTTTGGCAGGGGAGGCCTGAAAGCGTCTATGGCCTCCATCTCAGCAGCCGCCAATTGGAAGGGCCGCTAAAGGTCGATCTCGCCCGTATGCATGGCGGGCTAAAAGTCGTGTTCTTGAAGAGGTGCCAACGTCGGCAACTGGCGCGACCCGGCCGGCGATGCAGACCGCCGGATCGGCAGAGATGGGTGGAACTGGGACCTCAAAGCGGCTTGCCGGAACAGACTTAGGACTGTTCGACAAGGGCGCGGAAACAACGATTTGGGGTAACCCCTTCTGCCTTAAGCCCTTCGCCTTCCGATCTCCTTGGCCCGGTTGAGCCATGACGTTGCGGGCCTCGCTGTAGGTTGGCACCGTGGTCGGGTAATCCGCCGGCATATTCCTCGATCCTCAGTCCGTGACCAGTCAGGAGGCGTTTGAGCGTCTTGGATAGCGTGCGATGCACAGCGCGCGCATTTTCTCATGAGGAAGCATGCCGCCCTGGTTGCATCGCTATCAATGGCAAGCTAGAGTGTTGGTTCAGTTTGCTACCTCTCATTGCAGTTTTGATGAATTCGCGTCGCGTGCAAAAATTCGTTGGAAGGCCTTCGGCAACGGTGACGGCGACGCCGGTGATCGAAGTTCGAACTCCAAGGGTATGGGCGCGCCTAAAATTTGATGGGGCGGACGCCAATCAATCTCTGGCCCGTCTTGACTCCCTTTTCCCCGACAGCATTTCAACGGTGGGATTGGACCACCGAGAGTGCATAAGAGTCTTGGTGCAGAGCCGAAAGATGGGATCTTCGCTCGATCCCTTGCAGCTCTCAAGGCTGAAGAACCAAATACTACGACCCTGCCCACAAGCCGTCATGATTGGCTTTGCGTCGATCACTGATCCGAGCAAGTTGGACATGAGCAAGGCTGCAGAGGTCACTTCTGCACTGTGCGGCAGAAGGGTTGGCCCAGCAAAATCGCGCATGACGGCGATTTCCGCGGATCATCGGATCAAAACACTCTTCCCACCGCCCAGCATTTCCAGCCGTTGGCCCGCGTTTCTTCGCGAGGAAGCCGACAATTTCGCACCAGGCTTCTGTAGAGCCATGTTCTACTATGCAAGCACCATACTTCACCATCCATTTGAAGATGGAAACGGTCGCCTTGCGAGGCTTATTGCTACTTCCTCCCTAATAAAGGACGGATCGATAAAAAATCCAACCCTGCCGCTAACCTACATACTCATCATGGAGTGCAGGATGGATGCGAGCCTACTAATCCAACTCTCTGAAGACGGAGACTGGGATGGCTACATATCGTCCATGTCTCGGACAATTGAAAATTATGCTGAGGAATTCTCCAAAAGCAAAAGCTTGGGGGTGCTGAAAAATGTTCCGTGAACTTACGTTGCGCGAAGCAAACCTTATCGCCGGGGGCGGTGTTGGCGATGACGGCGAAACCGATCACCCGACAATCCCGACCGATCCGGATCCGGGCGGCCCCGTCACCCCTCCCGATCCAAATGAGGTGAACTGGGCAAGTTACGACCTTCTCCAAGAGATTGTAATATTTGAAAACTACAGCGACAACCTCCAAGACGACCCAGCCCTACACAGCAGCCCCGAAGACTGGGAAGGAATGGATTATTATGAGTATGACCCCGAAATCATAGAGAGGTCTACAGATTTCTTTTACAGCTTCAGCAACGCCAACAACAACACGAGTTATTATTTCTCCTACGACCTAACAATGGGCATCAAGAATGCTCAGGGGCAGATAATTAATCCGATTACGGTTGTTTCGGCCGAGGGGGGCGGCGACTCTAATGGAGACGGCTCGGTTGATCCCGTTGTCGTGACATACACCCGCGACAATGGTCAGCTAGGTCAACTTGTGGACAACGACTACTTCATACGCACAGGCGATGCTCGCCTTCGTGCATTTGATTTCCTAAAGCACGCGCCCGATGCTGTGGTTGTTCTAAATTCGATCGTAGAGCTTCTCAAGGCCCCGCCACCCAATGAAGACCTAGTGAAGGACGAGGGGCTAATAATAAAGGACGGCTACTGGGAGTCACCCGTAACTGACAAGAAGGGCCAATATATGGGCTACGTCAGGTCGGGAGACTGGGGTTACGAATTTTACGACAAAAATGGTGCCTTAGTTGATAATGAATACTACCCATCCACGTACAACAATTGGAACACGATAAGCGGCCTCCAGTATCAAGAGGATCGCTCCCATAACGACTGGGCCGTCGACCTGCATGTCGCCATGCTTGCTCAGAAGATGCTGGTGACCCCCCTGCTTGCGAGCTACGATGAAGTATCCTCAAAGCTCATAGCTATGGGCCTCAGACCGCTAGCCGCTCTGTCAACAAACCCCGAGAAGGCTGTCGCTGAAGCTCGAGCCAAGGAAGCTGCTTACGAAATTCGCTTGAAGCAGATGCTAAGCGGCTGGGTCCCCACGACGTGAAGAGGCTATCAATGATGCGCGCCGCCACGCCGCTCCTTCTGCTCACTCTTTCCTCCGCCTTGGCCGCCTGCTCGGCGGCGGCAACCTCGAGCCAGGAGGGGTACCTGACGCGCGACCAAGGAAAGCTTTGGTTCAAGGGGGAGCTCAATGAGGAGTCGGTAGCCCACATCTCCGCCCAGCTCGTCAAAGGCGACACGCTAATCATCAACAGCGGGGGTGGGGAGCAAAAATCTGCGATAAAACTTGGGAACGACATCGTCGATAAAGGCGTCACCGTCAGCGTAAACAAGCGTTGCCACTCGGCTTGCGCGCTGTTCGTGTTCGCCCCTGCACCATCCAAAGAGATCATGCGGGGGAGTTACGTTTGGTTTCACAACTCCCCCGCCTTCTGGAGCGCAGCGTTGGCGGCCAGCCCGAGGAAGATCTCCCCAGCTATGGCCGCCGCCATCCGCTCCAACGACGCTTCCGCACGCGCACTCTTGAAGCGAGCGGGCGTCGATTGGAGCGTGATGACCTGCATCGACAACGCTACCGGTGCGGACCCCCGCGCCATTGGCGCAGCATCCCCGGCAAGCGCGCTCGAAGACGGCGAAGCACCGACTGCGGAGCTTAAGTACAACTTCGTATCGTTATCGCCATCAGTAATGCGGCAGTACGGAATAATCGTAGAGCATGACTTCGAGCACGACCAAAGCCGTCAGAGCGACGAGAGCCTAAATTCTTACTTCGACGTTAAGCTTAAACAGGTGAAAAACCGCTCTGAATGCGAAGCATAGAGGAAATGTATTCCCCAATCTCCAGTCATGTATGAAGAGCGTTCAATAGAAGCCCTGCTTCGCCCCGAGGCTCTGCAGGCGAATCGCGATAAGGTTGGCGCGCCTGTTTTTATTCACCATGTACCCGGGTGGATAATTACACTGCTTTTGCTTTCTATACTGGTGGCGTCGTCAACGTTCCTGTGCTTGGCCACATATGCTCGACGTGAGACGGTTTCGGGCCTGCTGCAGCCGACGGCGGGAGCATTCAGGGCGACAAGTCTCAAGGCTGGCACTGTCACCAGAGTGCCGGTACGCGACGGTCAGAACGTTGACGTCGGAACCCCGCTGCTCAGCGTTCAATCCGACGCCACGCTCGGTGGTGGAGGCGCGCTCAGCGAGGCATTGGCGCTGGCGGCCGAAGGTCAACGCCTAGCCCTCCTAGATCAGGCGCAAGCGCGACGGGCAGTGCTCACCGAGCAACAGCAGGGCATCGCTCTGCGCCGCGCCGCTATGATGCTAGACCAGAAACGCCTGCTCAGCGATCGCCGCCTTCAGGTGGAGCGCATGGATCTTGCCGAAAAGAACGCCGCCGCGGCCAAGTCGCTTTGGGAAAAGGAACTCATGTCTTCCCTCGCGTTACGCCAACGCCAGGAAGCCCTAATTGTGGCTAAGCAGGAGCTTTCCGCGATCGACCGCCGGATCGAGGCCATCCCCACCTCACTTGCTCAACTCGAAAATGAAGCGCGCCAAATCGGTGCGGAGCAAGGTGGGCAAGCCGCAGCCATAGTGGCAAATCTCGCGCTTCTCGATGAAAAGAGCGCCACCACGCGCGCTGACGCTTTGATTGACATTGTCTCGCCGATTTCCGGCAAAGTTGCCGCTCTAAGGGTCAAGCCAGGCGAAGCGGTAGCTCCGGGTGAAGCATTGACCTTCGTGATCCCCCATGGAGGGAGATTGCAGGCCGAACTTTGGGCTCCTTCCCGGGCGGCCGGCTTCATTCGCGAAGGGGACAAGGTCCGCCTGATGTATGACGCCTTTCCGTATCAGCGCTTCGGAGTCTCGCGTGGGCGGGTGAAATCAATCGCCGGCGCGGCAACTGCGCCAGGAGACGTGCCTACCGTGATCCAGGCCCAAGAGGCGATGTTCAGGATTGTAGTTGAACTCGATCAGCAAGATGTCCGCGGTTACGGTAAGAACTGGCCCCTGTCTCCAGGCATGAAGCTCTCAGCAGATCTCGTGCTTGAACAACAGTCCCTGTTTGCTTGGCTGTTCGACAAACTTCGCGCCGCGCGCCAGCGGTCAGCCCCTTTGTGAATGAAAATGTTTTCGGACTTTAGGCACTTCCGCCAAATTGAACGAGCCGAATGCGGCCTGATGTGCGTCGGGATCGTAAGTGAACTGCTCGGCGCTCGACTGGACGCCTCCGCCCTGCGACGAAAGCACCCCGTCTCGGTTCATGGCCTGACATTGCGACAGGTCTGCGAAATCGCCTCGACCTGGTCGATGGAATGTCGCCCTGTTCGTTGCGAACTGGAAGACCTGACACAGCTTGCCCTTCCCGCGATCCTTCACTGGAAGCTTGATCATTTCGTTGTTCTGACAAGGGTTTCCTCGGGGCGGGCATGGATCGTCGACCCTGCCTGCGGGCGTACTACCGTGTCGTTGTCAGAGCTTTCTCGAGCCTTCACCGGCATTGCCGTGGAAATCAGGCGTTCCACCAATTTCCGCAAGCGGTCTCAGATATCCCCCCTCAATCTGTTGAGCTTGGTTCAGCCGGACCGTCGCATTCCCGGCAGTCTGATGCAGACAGTCATCTTGTCGGTGATCATGCAGGCTTACGTCATAGCAACGCCTTTCTATATTCAGACGGCGGTAGATGATGCGGGCCTAAAAGGGGACCATGACCTGCTGCTGACGTTGGCGCTTGGCTTCGGGCTGTTTGCCATCTTCAACGCGGTGGCTGAGGCGATGCGCGGCATTGTGCTTCAGCAGCTCACTTCAATTCTGACCTGGGGCATGTCGCGCAAACTTTTCCGCCACATGGTCCGCCTACCTTTGCCTTGGTTTCAACGTCGCAAGCTCGCCGACGCACTGACACGCTTCGATAGCCTGACCCCGATCAAGAGCCTGATTGCAAACGGCTTCGTTATGTCGATTGTCGACGGCGCACTATCCATCGTGACCTTGGTAATGATGGTGATGTTCTCGCCCTTACTGACGGCTGTAGCGGGCGTCGGGATCGCAGCGACCCTCGTTCTGAAACTGGCGTTGATCCCCGCCACTTTGAAGCTCGGCGCCGCCAGTCTGAACGCCTCCATAGCGGAGCAGGGCAACCGCATTGAAACGCTCCGCTCTATGCAGACCATTAAATTGATGGCCGCAGAAGAAGAGCGCGAGATCCAATGGTCAAATCGACTTGCAGAGGTCGTAAAAGCTAATCAGGCGAATGGACTTGTAAACGTCGGCCTTACGGCTGGCGGCCGGTTGATTGACGCCCTCACATATGTCGCCTTGATTTACATCGCGACCCGCGAAGTCATATCTGGGGCGACTACTATTGGCCTTATGTACGCGTTTCTTTCTTACAGATCTCAGTTTTCGGCTCGAATACAGAATTTGTTGGATCAGTTCGTGAACTGGCGGCTCCTCGATATGCACACCCATCGCCTCGCCGACATCGTGCTGCAAGCGACCGATCCACTGGTTGAAAATCAAGCTCAGTGCTCAGCGTCGATCAAGGGGCACATAGAGCTACGCTCGGTCGCGTATGGCTTCAGCAACGACAAATTCGTACTGAAGGATGTAAATCTCACTGTTGAGCCGGGAGAGTTCATCGCAATCATTGGCGCATCTGGAATGGGTAAATCTACACTCCTGAAGGTTCTTTGCGGCCTTTATCTACCAACAAGGGGCGAGGTTCGTCTTGATGGCCGCCCGCTAAGCTTCTGGGGCGCGCAAGCGGCAAGAAGAGCGTTCGGCGTTGTCATGCAAGATGATGAATTACTTTCGGGATCCATTGCAGAGAATGTCGCATTCTTCGATGAACGCATAGACATGGATCGGGTTTGGGATTGCTTGCGCCGCGCTTCGGTCGCTGACGAGATTGCTTCACTTCCTATGCAAGCGAACACCTTGATCGGAGACATGGGCGCGTCGATTTCGAGTGGTCAGAAGCAGCGCCTTTTGGTGGCCAGGGCGCTCTATCGTGAAGCCAAAGTGCTGATCTTTGATGAGGCTACCTCCCATCTAGATCCAATCAACGAACAGAGGGTGAGCGAGGCCATCGCAAAAAGTGGCGTGTCGCGCATCGTGGTCGCACATAGACGAGAGACGCTCGCCTCGGCGGATCGGATCTACGTGCTCAACGATGGACGACTGGTCAAGGTTGCAGATAGATCCGCACCTGCCAGCCAACTCGCGGCAGAGGTGTAGCCCCTAACCGCCAAAGGTCCGGTTGCTGGAGCAGCCTGAACTTCCGCTAATGGCGCGCCCTGGTCATCCGGGCGCTCTGGCCGGACCTGGGGCGGCGAAATTGCAACTAACGGCGGGCCAAGTCTTGAGCTTCGCACGGACTGCCGGCTGAGCCGGGCGGACGTTTTGCACAGGCCGTATTTTCCCGTGCGTGCGTCTTGACGTACCTCCCGGGCGCGCTAACTCATCACCTGCTGCCGGGCGCCGACAGGGCCTGGCCTTGGGGCGCAAAGCGCTTCGCTCGGCGCCCTCATGTCCAACTTGCTTTCGAGGAGATGGAAATGAGCACCACGTTTGATTTCACCCCGCTCTATAGCTCTATGATCGGTGTTGATCGCATGGCCGATCTCGTCGAGACCGCGCTCCGCGCGGAGGCGAGCGCCAGCTACCCCCCGTACGATATCGAGATGACCGGCGAGACCGCGTACCGCATTTCCCTGGCGGTCGCTGGCTTTGCGCCAACCGATCTCGAGGTCATCGCCGAGCCCAATCTCCTGATGATCAAAGGCAGGAAGGCGGCGAGTGAAGGGCAGGGCGCGCGAACGTTCCTGCACCAAGGCTTGGCCCAGCGATCGTTCGAGCGGAGGTTCGAACTGGCCGACTACGTAGTCGTCAAGCACGCCGCCCATGCCGACGGGGTCCTGACAATCGATCTCGCCCGTGAGATGCCTGAGGCCTTGAAGCCCAGGCAAATCCCCATTGGCACGGGCGCACGCCAGCAGGCCCTGCAGCTCCGGCCCGCGAAGACCCGCACGGCCGCCTGAGGGACACGCCATGCGTACGGACTCCAAAGGGACGGATCGAGCGCGTCCATGGCGTGTCCGGCCGGCGGTCGGCTTCCTCCATCCTCTGGAGGTGCTGAAGGACCAGGATCTCGATCCGGCTGAAAAGCGTGAAATCCTGGCGGCCTGGGCTTCCGACGCTAGCGCGGTCGAGCACCGGCCCAGTCAGAGATGGCTCTTGGGAACACCCGGGCCTGTGCCGCTCAGCGAGGTGATGTCCGCGCTGAGCCGCCTGGACCGCGACATGTTCTCTTGAGTTGGGGCGGGCGGCCGGCGCAGGCCGGCCGCCACTTCGCCCTGCTAGCTGTTTTTACGTTATGACCATGCCCTGTTTCATCTTTGTCGAGCCGTCTGATGACGGTTGGATCGTACGCGGTGACTTCCGTGACGGCCCCTTGATGTTCTCTACCGGCGCGCGCGCCGAGCAGGCCGCGCGTGAACTGGCCCATCGCCTGGCGGACGCCGGGGAGCCGGTCATTTTAGATATCAGGCTGCGCAATGGCGCGCGCGCCGGGCGCTTCTTATTTCCACCCCACGTGGCGGAGACGCAGGCGCCCTTGGCGCTGCGCGCCTAGCTAGGCGGCGAGCGTTCCGGCCGTCGCTCGCATGCGCCTTAGAGCGGCCGCCAGGTCGGCAAGGGCCATGGCGAACGGCGACCCAGAGCGAAGCGATCTCTGGGCCTCCGCCCATTGCCCGCGATTGATCTGGTCGGCGACAAGACCTGCCTGCTGATGGAAGGCGCGATGGTTTTCCAGCAAGCCGAGAAAGGCGTGGTTGCCGGCCCAAAGCCTGGCCCCGTCGCCGTGAATCCAGCAGCCGATGGGGCAAACGCGATCCGATCGAAGGACTGCCGGATCGACGGCGCGGCGCTCATTGACGGCTGCGACGAGCGCTTCGCGAATCTGATGGTGTTGGTTTGCGTGTTCCTGAAAATCCATGGCCAAACCTCTCGGCTCAATCCAATGGCGGGGTTCTCGCGCAGGATGGTTTCCGGTTGGTTTTTTGCCGAATGGTCATCCACAGCTTTGATGGTCTGGCCCCAATCCCCGCGCCCCACATCTTTCAGAACGTCACGCATTTCCGGGCCGGAACGTGCAGTTACTGAAGACGTCTCAACGGCATCGACTGGCGCAAGCCGTTTCAGCCGGAAAGGGCTAGGCCTGCCGCGCGGCCCCAGGCTTAAGCCCGTAGCTTACCGGCCCGCGGCGAGGGCGGACACCAGCCGCTCGACCAGTGTGCGGCCCGTCGTGTCGTCTTCGCTCGGCGAGGCTACGATGATCCGGCCGCCGTCGACGCTGACCTCGGGCACGACACGCGTCAATCGCTTGGCCGCCTCCGCCGCCACCTTCGGCGGGACGACCAGCACCACGCCCTTGGGACCGGCGCGCACTTCGACGACCCCCGCGGCGCGTGCCAGGGCTGTCAGTCTCGCCTTGGCCAGGAGGATACCCACGGCGTCGGGCGGAGAGCCGAAGCGGTCTTCCAGCTCTTCTTCGAAGGCGTCGATGGCGGCGGGATCGTCGATCCGAGCCAGCCGCGCGTAGAGACCGATCCGAACCACGGGGTCGGGAACATAGTCGGGCGGAAGGCTTCCAATTTCTCCAAGCACCAGGTTGGGCGTCTGGGCGTCGGCGTCTGCCTCGCCTCGCGCCACGGCGACGGCTCGAGCCAGCAGGCGTTGATAGAGCGACGCGCCGATCATCTTGACGTGACCGGCCTGATCTTCGCCCACGAGATCGCCCCCGCCGCGCAGATCAAGGTCCCGCGCGCTGATCGCCAGGCCCGAGCCCAGCCGGTCGAACGCCTCCAGGGTCGACAGGCGTGCGCGTGTCGCCTCCGAAAGCTCGCTGTCGGGATCGGTCAGCAGGCAGGCCACGCCCTGGATCCGGCCGCGGCCGACGCGCCCGCGCAACTGGTGCAGCTGGGAGAGCCCGAACCGATCCGGCCGCCAGACGATCATGGTGTTGGCGCGCGGCACGTCCAAGCCGCTCTCGATGATATTGGTCGCCAGCAGGACGTCGCCGTCGCCGTCGGCGAAACCGACCATCACCGCGTCCATGGCGTCGGACGCCACGTCGCCGTGCGCGACACGCACCGAAAGCTCCGGAACGACCTTGGCCAGGCGCTCGCCGATCGGGCCAACGTCGTCGATGCGTGGGACGACCAGGAAGCTCTGACCGCCCCGGCGCTTTTCTCGCATCAAGGCCGTGCGCAGGCTGGCCGCGTCGAACGGCGCCACGAAGGTCCGGACCGGCCGACGACGGGCGGGCGGGCTGGCGATCACGCTGACGTCCTGGATCCCGACCATGGCCGCCTGCAGCGTGCGGGGAATCGGCGTGGCCGTCAGGGTGAGAACGTGACCGTCGGCGCACAAGCCGCGAAGCTGGGCTTTCAAGGCTGCGCCGAACTTCTGCTCTTCGTCGATGATCAGCAGCGCCAGGTCATCGAAGGCCATATCCTTGCCCGCCAGGGCCTGGGTGCCGACCACGATCTTGATCTCGCCGCTGTCAAGACCTTGGCGCACGGCTCGGGCCTCGGCTGGCGTGACCAGCCGCGAGAGGTGCGCGACGCCGATCCCCGTGCCTTGGAAGCGGCGCCTGAAGGTCTCGACGTGCTGGCGGGCCAGGACGGTCGTCGGCGCGGCGAGCGCGACCTGGCGGCCGCTCAGGGCCACGGCCGCGGCCGCGCGCAGGGCCACCTCGGTCTTGCCGTAGCCGACGTCGCCGCAGACCAGTCGGTCCATCGGGCGCCCAGAGGCGAGGTCGCCCAGCACGGCCTCGATCGCCGCCGCCTGGTCCGGCGTCTCCGGGTAGGCGAAGCGCGCGGCGAAGCGGGCGTAGGCGACCTTCGGCGGGACGATCGGTTCGCAGGTCCGCGCCTGGCGCTCGGTCGCGAGAGCCACGAGCCGGCGGGCGGCGTCGTCGACGTGTCGGCTGACCTCGGCCCGGCGACGCGCCCAGGCCTCGCCCTTGAGCCGATCGAGCGTTACCCCAGCGGCCTCGCCGCCGTAGCGCCAGATCCGGCCGATCTCCTCGACAGGGGCGAGCAGGTTGTCGCCGCCGTAATATTCTAGATGCAGCACGTCGCGCGCCACCCCCTCGATCTCGACGGTCGACAGGTCGCGCAGGACGCCGACGCCATGGTCCTCGTGCAGCACCACGTCGCCGATCCGCAGGTCGGGTTCGAGGACGAGATCGGTCGCCGAGGACGCGCGCGAGGCCATCCGGCCGCCGAGGACGTCCGCTGCGGCGACGACCGCCAGGGCGGCGTCGGGATCGACGAAGCCGGCCTCAAGATCGGCCTCCAGGCTGGATACCGCGCCGGGTTCAGCCGACCGGGCAGCATACCAGCCATCGGCGGGCTGGGGCTTCAGGTCGAGGCCGCGGGCCAAGGCCTTGGTCAGAGGCCGAAGTTCGTGGCGCAGGCCCGTGAGCACGACCCGGCGGCCGGCCGCTTGCTGAGCCTCGACGAAGTCGCTGAACGCCCGTCCCGGGCTGCGGCCGCCGGCGAAGCTGGCGACGGCCTCGACGCCGTCGAGCGGCAGGGCCAGCGCCTTCCACCTCTTGATCGCGGCCCGCAGGTCGTCGCCCAGCAGATAGAGAGCCGCGGGCGGGGAGGGCGTCGGCTCCGCCTTGCCGCCCAACGCCAGGTGAGCGGCGTGGGCGTCCAGCACGTGGTCTTCAACCTCGGGGAGCCGGTCCGGAGCCTTGGGATCCACGGAGAGTTTCGCGTCGGGCAGAAGGTCGAAGAGGCTTGTCAGGTCGTCGTAGTGGTCTGCGAGGCCGTGCTCGACGCCCGGCGGGCGCTGCGGCCAGGTCTCCGGCGGCTCTTCGGGCGCGGCCGCTTCGGGCAGGATCCACTCGCTGGCCGGGCCCAACGAGACGCTGTCGACCTCGATTTCGGAGCGCTGGGTCAGCGGATCATAGATCCGGATCTCGGCGATGACCCCGGTCTCCTCGACAACGATGCGTGCGGGTTTGGCCGCGTCAGGCGGGAACACATCGACGACCTCGCCGAGCAGGGCGATCTCACCCGGCTCGTCGATGCGTTCGTCGGTCACGTAGCCGGTCCGCGCGGCGAAGCGCGCCAGGGCGTCGCGGTCGAGCGGATCGCCGGTCCGCAGCGTCATGACGGCCTCCGCCACGACGTGACCAGGCGGCAGGCGTTGGACCAGCGCCTCGGGCGAGGTCACGACAATCGCGCCGGCCCGTGCCCCGTCCGCCAGGCTGGCGACGACCCGCGCGCGCCGACCCATCACGTCGCGCGACGGCGACGCCCGGTCGTAGGGCAGGCAGTCCCATGGAGGCAGGACCAGAACGGGCCGCTCGGCTGCGAAGGCGGTCAGGGCGCGGCCGATCTCGTCAGCACGCCGGTCGCTGGAGGCCAGGTGGACGACGACGCCCGTCGCCGGGGTCGCCGCCAGGGCTGCGGCCACCGCGGCCGCAGGCGGTTGACTGCTGGGCGTCCGGCGCGGCGACGCGGCCGCACCGGGCGTCAGGGTCTCGCCGACCGGGGAGGTGGGTGAAAGCTCAGACTGGCTCATCGAAAACTCGTGTGGCGACGTCAGCAAACTCCCACCGCGACGCGCGGTTGCGGCCGGCGCCCTTAAGACGCGGTCGGGGGCGGGATGGCGTTCGGAACGGCCCGGCGTGCGCGCCGTTGTGGGTAGCGGCGACAGACGGCGAAGGTTCGGGGCGCGATGCACAATAAGGGTTCGGGCAAGGAGCGAAGGGCGCCTCGTCCCTCGGAGCGCGGACCGATCCTGACCCGAACACGAAACCTCAAGATGGCCCGTTCGGCCCACGCCTATGTCCGCGGCAACACGGTGCGGTTCTACGAGTGGCTGGACGCCAGCGGCGGCCGACTGCCCGCCGGGCCATCGATCTGGATCTGCGGCGATTGCCATCTTGGCAACCTCGGGCCGCTGGCCGATGCGAGGGCCGTGTCGACATCCAGATCCGCGACCTCGACCAGACGGTGATTGGCAACCCGGCCCATGACCTCATCCGGCTGGGCCTGTCGCTGGCGTCGGCCGCGCGGGGCTCGGACCTGCCCGGCGTCGTCACGGCCCGGATGATCGAGGGTCTGATCGAGGGCTATGAAGCAGCGCTGGCCGAGGACTTCGAAGCCAAATCGCGTCATCCGCCCATGATCGGCGCTGTCCTGAACCAGGCAGCCAAGCGCAGCTGGAAACACCTCGCCGCCGAGCGTTTGCAGGGCGCCGAGCCTAGGATCACCCTTGGCAAGCGCTTCTGGCCGGTCGGCAGGGCTGAACGCCGCGCGCTTGAAGAGCTGTGTCTCAGCCAGCCCGTCCACGGCCTGGTGACCAGCCTCAAGTCGCGCGATTCCGGCGCGGACCTGCGCCTGCTGGACGCGGCCTACTGGATGAAAGGCTGCAGTTCGCTGGGCCGCCTGCGCTACGCCGTGCTGATGGCGGTCGAAAGCGACGACGGCGAGACCGACATCTGCTTCATCGACATAAAGGAAGCGATCAAAGCCGCCGCCCCTCGCGATCCCGAGGCCTTGATGCCGCGCGACAACGCCGAGCGCGTGGTCGCCGGGGCGCGAGCCTTGTCGCCCAACCTCGGCGAACGCATGGCCGCCTGCCGGCTCCTGGGCAAGTCGGTGATTGTGCGGGAACTGATGCCGCAGGACATGAAGATCGAGCTCACCGGCCTGACCCCCGACGAGGCGATGGCCTCGGCCCAGTCGCTGGCCCGCGTTGTCGGCGACGCGCACGGCCGACAGATGGACGAAGCCACCCGCCGCACCTGGTTGGACGAACTGGCGCGCAATCGCACCGGTGGCCTGGATGCCCCATCCTGGCTGTGGAGCAGCGTCGTCGAGCTGACCGCCGCCCACGAGGCGGCTTATCTCGAGCACTGCCGACGCTACGCGCTGGGCCTGAGCTTATGACCTTTCGCTCGCGCGACCATGTTGGAACGGGGGGCGGCTCTGTGGCGGCGCGCCGACGCCGAGGTCGAATGGGGGATCGGTGAACCGTGCGGCAAGATGCGCGGTTTAGTCATCCCGCCTCCACAACAAAGCCTCTCTCACATGATCGATCTCAATACCGCCACGGCCCAGGATTTAGATGCCGTCACCCTCTTGAAAGGCCATGGTTTCGAGATCGTGCGGTATCGGGAGGAGCGAGGCCGCTTCACCGCCCTGCGCCAGCTCGATGAAGTCCCAGGCTTGGCCGGAAAGACCGACGGCGTGGAGGACCACGTCCAGGTTTATGGCGAATAGCAGATCTGTCCTTGTTCGCCTTCCATTTATTGGAAAGCTGACCGACGGCAAAACAGGCCGGCTCGCGCCGGCCAATTTGGAGGGCAGGGAACGTCGAGCGAAAACAGGGGTTTGGAGCGTGCGGCCAAGGCGCCGCCCATTTGAAGGATCGCTCCCATGACCGACATCGCCCCTGAAACCGCTACAGTCAAATCCAGCGCCGCGACGGCCGCCTCTCGCGTGAAATCCGCAGCCGCGCCGGCGCTCGGCGTCGCCGCCAGTTCCGCTCACGACGCCTATGACGCGTTGAAAGAAGCCGCCGGCGAAGCCTTCGGCGAGACCAAGACCCAGGTCGAACGCCTGTCGGGCAGAGCTGCCGAACGTTTCGAAGCCGCGCGCGGCGACCTGGAGGCGTTCGTACAACTGCGCCCCGCGCGCGCGATCGGCATCGCCGCCGCCGTCGGCCTGCTGGTCGGCCTCCTGATGCGTGGTCGCAGCCAGACCATCTACGTGCGCGATCGCCGCTGATCCTCGCCCCCGGGGTCACAGGTCGGCCAAGCCGCGACAATCTCAAAGGACACGCGATGAGCGATCCCCATGGCGCCGACGGTGCGCCGCCCAATCACATTCATATCGAGAAGAAGAAGGTGGGCTGGCTACCGTGGCTGATTGGGCTCGTGGCGCTCCTGGCGCTATTGTTCCTCCTCAGCCGATGCGGCCACGACAACACCGTCGCGCCGCCGACGGCGCGGGTCGCTGACCAACCGGCTACGCCGCCGGTCGCGGTTGAGGAGATCGCGCTGCCCAATGGCAAGACCGTCGCGCTGCAACGCGAAACCCTGAACTATGAGCTCCAGAAGTACCTGGCCTCGGATGCGCCGACGCCGCGCACCTTCACCTTTGACAAACTGAACTTCGACTCGGCCTCCTCGGCCATTCGCCCCGTCGACGAGCCAACGCTCGTCGCCCTGGCGCGGATCCTCGACGCCTACCCCAAGGCCAAGGTTCGCGTCGAAGGCTACGCCGATGCGCGCGGCTCGCAGGTGGACAACCTCAAGCTCGGCGCAGATCGCGCGGCCGCCGTGGCGTCCGCGCTCGTGGCCAAGGGCGTCGACAGCGGCCGCATAGCCACTGCCGCCGGCGGCGAAACCCGCCCGGTCGACACCAACGCCACCGAGCAAGGCCGGTCCGAGAACCGCCGCGCCGACCTCATCGTCACCGCCAAATAATCGGAGCACGACCATGTCCCACACCATCACGGCTCTGTTCGATGACCGCTCAGACGCCGACGCCGGGCTGGATCGCCTGATCGCCGCCGGGTTCGACGCCGGCGACATCCATGTCCACGACAAGACGTCCGACGGCTTTGATCAAGCCGGTTACTCAAGCCAGGCCAAGCCGGGCCTTTGGGCGAGGATCAAGAACGCCTTCCTGCCCGACGAAGATCGCCATGTCTACGAGGAGGGTGTGCGCCGCGGCGGCCACCTGCTGACGGCGGATGTCGCCGACGATCGCGTCGCCGACGCCGTCGCGGCGCTTGAGGGCGCCAAGACCGTCGACATCGGCGCGCGTACCGAGCAATGGCGCCAGGATGGCTGGGCGTACGCGCCCGGTTCGAGCGGCGACATCGTCACGCCGAACGAGGAAGACGTCCTGGTCTACGGCGTGCGCTCCAGTGACTACGACCGCGCCGGCGTGCGCAGTTACGTCACCGATCGACCGGTCGAGGAAACGCTTCGTCTGCGCCAGGATCGGCTTGACCGGCTCGCGGCGGGACAGGAGCCCACAGAAGACCGCACGACGCAGGCTTAGTCCGCAGGCGGCCCCGACCACCCGGCCGGAGCTGTTTTTCCCCTCTCACTCAGGCGGTGGGCGTGCAATCAGAGACCAAACTTACGAGCGCCCTAAGACGCGCCGGCGATGTGGCGATCGGCTTTGCCGCAGGCATGGCGGCGGCTGAAGTGGCGCGTCAGGCCATTCCGCGCCTGGGTCGCGGATCAGCGTCGGGCCAGCGCGCGGTTGAAGGGCCAGGTGACGGCGAGATCTCGCCGGTCAATCTCGCCGAAGCCGAGCAACCCGGCCACGGCCGTCGCGCTGAGCGGCCGGGTCAAATTCCCGCGCGCGGCTGGAAGGACATCCTGCTGCGCACCTTCAAGGAGTTCGGCGAGGATCAGATCCCCCTGATCGCCGCGGGCTGCACCTTCTACACGCTTCTAGCGCTCTTCCCCGCCATCGGCGCGTTTGTGGCGCTTTACGGGCTTTTCGCCGATGTCTCAGATGCTCAACGCCACATTCAGGCCATGGCGGCCATCCTACCGGGCGGCGCGATTACGCTGATCGGCGACCAGATGGTCCGCGCGGCCGCAGCCCGCGAAGGAGGACTCTCTTTGGCCTTCGTCTTTGGGCTGCTCGTCGCCCTCTGGAGCGCAAATGGCGCGATGAAAGCGCTCATCTCCGGCCTCAACATCGCCTATGAGGAGCACGAAAAGCGCGGCGTCATCGGCAAGATCCTGGTCCCACTGGCCTTCACGGTCGGCGGGCTGACCTTCGCACTGGCGGCGATCGCGCTGGCTGCGTTCGGCGCCGGCGTCGACGAGCGGTGGGGCCAGCAAGCCGGCCTGGTCTATTCGATCGTCTATTGGCCTTGCCTGTTTTTGTCCTTGTCCGTCGGCATGACCCTGCTCTACCGCTATGGTCCAAGCCGCAGTCTCGTGCGATGGCGTTGGATCACCTGGGGCAGCGGTATCGCCGCAGTCTCCTGGTTGGCGATGTCGGCGGGCTTCAGCTTCTACGTCGCCAATTTCGGTCACTACGACAAGACCTACGGAGCGCTCGGCGCGGCGATAGGCTTCATGACCTGGACCTGGCTTTCGAGCATGGTCTTCCTTCTAGGCGCGGAGCTCAATTCCGAGATCGAACACCAGACCGCCCGCGATACGACGACGGGCGCGCCGCAGCCGATTGGAACGCGTGGCGCGGTCATGGCCGACACGGTGGGCAAAGCGCAGTAACGCACGCCTGTCGTATGTCCTGGGCCCTGCGCGCGTAGCGGTTTCTGCTTCCGGCGCAGTCAGGCCTGAATTCAGGCCTGGACGCCGAGGTTTTGCCCAACGCGGAGCGGCTTGTCGGCCTCGCCCGCCGGCTAGCGGCGTAACGATGACGCACCGTACGCCTTCGGGCGGGAATTCGAGTCTGGCTTGGCCACCGCCATCATGGAACGCGCGGGCGATCATGCGGCTTCCGAAGCCTTGTTGGGCTGGCGCGGAGACCGACGGGCCATGGCGTTCCTGCCAAAGGAAGGTCAGGTGACGAGCGCCGCACTGATCGTGCGCCAGGTTCCATGAGACGGCCACCTGTCCTGCAGACGTCGACAAGGCGCCGTACTTGATGGCGTTCGTCGCCAGCTCATGCACGATCAGAGACATGGAAACCGCCTGCTGCGAGCCCAGGCGGACTTCGGGGCCGTCCATGGTGACCAACGCGCCTCCAGAACGATGCGGGGCGAGGGCTTGGCGAACGATCACGGCGAGATCCGCGCCCGCCCAGTTTTGTTCGACCAGGACGTCGTGGGCCTGGGAGACAGCGATGATGCGGTCAACCAGGCTGCGGCGGGCCTGATCGTCGCCCGAGCGCGTGCGCAATGTCTGCTCGGCGATGGATTGGATGACAGCCAGGGTGTTCTTGATGCGATGATTGAGCTCGTTCAGCAGGAGGATCCGTTGGTCCTCCGCCAACTTGGCGGGTGTTTCATCGCGCAGGATTTTTAGGAGACCCTTGGAGCCGGGGGTCTCTATGGCCATGGTAACGCCATTGGCCCAGAAGCGCTCTCCGGATCGGCGAAGATGCCAGCGCGTGTCTTCGGCCCGGCCTAGGACCAAGGCCCTCTCAAGCTCGGTCTTGTCCGATCCTGCCTCTCTGTCCGACGCGGTGAACAGGGTCGCGAAATTCATCCCGACGGCCTCGGCGTGCGTATAGCCTAGAACATTTTCGGCGCCCTTGCTCCAGCGCGTGATCTGGCCCTCGCCATCCATTGTGAAGATGGCGTAGTCGCGGGCGTTCTCCACAATCAGTCGGGCCAGCTCGTAGTCGTTGGAATCCAGCATCAACCCGCTCCGTGAAGTGGGTCAACGCCTTGGCGTGGCTTTGGATCACGCCGTCTCATTGGCCAAGCGTTGACCTAGCAGGCGCCCGGGTTCTCGCTGCCCGGCGACGAAACCATAAGCTTGTCGATCGTGATCGGTAGATCGCGAACGCGCTTGCCAGTGGCGTGGAACACCGCGTTGCTGATCGCCGCAGCCACGCCCACGATGCCGATCTCGCCCACGCCCTTGACGCCTAGCGGGCTGGCCTTGGGGTCCTGCTCCTCGACGAAGATCACCTCGATCTCTTCGACGTCGGCGTTGGTTGGAATGTGGTATTCGGCGAAGTTGTGGTTCATCAGCCGGCCCAGGCGATGATCGGTCAGCGCCTCCTCGTGCAGGGCCTGGCTAAGGCCCATGACCACACCGCCCAGGATCTGACTGCGGGCGGTCTTGGGATTGAGGATGCGGCCTGCGGCGATCGCGCTGACGACCCGCGTGACGCGGATGACGCCCAGCTCCTCATCGACCCGAACCTCGGCAAAGACGGCCGAGTGCGTGTAGCTGATGTGCTTGAGCATTCCGATCATATCCATCACCGCCGTACCCGTCGCGGCCAGGCTGGCCATGTCGGCAGCGGCCAGCAGACCGGCCAGGGCAATGGCGCCGGTCGGCAGGCCGGGGTGAATGAGCAAGCCCTGATCGAAACGGGCTTGGTCCGCCTTCAGGTGGCGAACGCCCTCTTGCTTGCGCGCCGCCTTCAACAATGCGGCTTTCAGCCTGTCACAGGCCTTTTGGACGGCCGCGCCGGTGCTGGCCGCCATCCACGAGCCGCCTTCGACGGGATTGAAGGGCAGGGTGGAGTCGCCGAGCCGGACGGTGACGCGTTCCGGCGGCAGTCCGAAGGCCTCGCCTGCGATCTGGGCCAGGATCGTATAGGTGCCCGTGCCGATGTCGCTGGCGGCGGCCGCCACCTCCAGGCCGCCATCGGCGCTCAAGGTGACGCGCGCGCGCGTCGGGGTCGGGGCCATGCGCGCGTCCCAGACGCCGCCGGCCATCCCCCAGCCGATCAGCTCGTGGTCCTCGCGCATCGACCCTGGCGCCATGCTGCGCCGCGACCAGCCGAAGGCGGCCGCGCCTTGCTCGTAGCAGGCCTCAAGCGCCTTGCTGGTGATGGGCTTGTCGAGGTTCTGATCGTGGTCGACGAAGTTGCGGCGGCGAAGCTCCAGGGGGTCGATGCCTGCCGCATAGGCCAGCTCGTCCATGGCGCATTCCAGCGCGAACTGGCCCGTGGCCGCGCCGGGCGCGCGCATGTCGGACGGTGTGCAGGTGTCGACCTTGGCCAGCTCGTAAGTCAGGTGGGCGCTGGGGCAGGCATAGGCCATGCCCGACCAATTGACAGTGACGTCCTGGTGATCCTCGAAAGGCGAGGTGGCGCAGACGGCGTGGTGACGCACGGCGGTCAGCCGGCCCGCCTCGTCGCAGGCCAGGGCCAGATCCTGGGCGGCGTCGGGCCGGTAGCACAGGCTGAACATCTGCTGGCGGGTCAACATCAGCCGCACCGAGCGTCTAAGGGCCTTGGCCGCAAGGGTCGCCAGGAACGCCGAATGCTGTGGCCGCAAACCCGAGCCGAAGGCGCCGCCGACATAGGTGTTGACCACCCGGACGTTCTTGAGCTTGAAGCCCAAGGATTGCTTCAGATAGAGCTGAACGTTCTGCGAGCCTTGCGTCTTGTCATAGACGGTGATCTTGCCCTCGCCCTCCCACGCCACGGTGGTGGCGAACATTTCCATGGGATTGTGATGCTCGGCGACGCTCTTCCAGGTCTGGGCGATCTTGAAGGTCGACTGGGCTGTCGCGGCCTCGACATCGCCACGTGGCTTGGGCGGGCGGGCGATGGCGATACGCGGCAGAGAGGGTTTGTAGGACTGGTCCAGGACTGCGGAGAAGTCGGTCTGGTGGGGCTCTCGTTCGTAGGTCACCCTGACCAGGGCGGCGCCGTCGCGAGCCGCTTCATAGGTCTCGCCGACCACGACCGCGATCGGCTGGGCGTCGAAATGGACCTTGTCGTCGAACAGGGGCTTGAACGGACCGCCGGGCGGTCCGACCGTGTCCTTGTAAGCATAGCGTAGCTGCGCCACATGCGGCCGGTTGTCGTGGGTGATCACCGAGACCACGCCGGTCAGGGCCAGGGCGGCCGAAGCATCGATGGCGACGATGCGGCCCTTGGCGATGGTGGAGTCCACGACGACGGCATGGAGAAGATCCGGCACGGCATATTCGGCGGCGTAATGGGCCGTTCCGCTCACCTTGAGCGGGCCGTCGACGCGGCTGATCGGCTGACCTGTGCGGGCGACCTGTGCGCTCATACTAGTTCACCCGCTTGACCGATTGCGACTGCGGGGTCCCCGCCGCCGCCTGAGCGAGGGCGCGGACAATAGCCCGGCGCGCCAGGTCGATCTTGAAATCGTTGTGCCCCTGGCCGACGGCGCCGGCCAGAATCTGATCGGCGGCCGCCTGGAAGCTCGCGCGATCAGGGATTTTACCAACCAGCGAAGCCTCGCCGTGTCGATCGCGCCAGGGCTTATGGGCAAGGCCGCCCAGAGCCAGCCTTACCTCCGCGATGCAGCCCCGCTCAATCTTGAGGGCGGCGGCCACCGATACCAGCGCGAAGGCGTAGGACAGGCGGTCGCGCAGTTTCAGATAGGTGTAGTGAGGACCAAAGTCGTCCGGCGGCAGATCGACCGAGGTGATGACTTCGCCCGGCTGCAACGTGGTGTCGATATGAGGGCTGTCGCCTGGCAGGCGGTGGAAGTCCTCGAAGGCGATGACACGGGGGCCTTGCGGGCCTTCGACATTGATCCGGGCGTCCAGCGCCGCCATGGCGACGCACATGTCCGAGGGGTGAACGGCGATGCACTGCTCGCTGGCCCCGAGCACGGCGTGGATCCGATTGACACCCCCGATCGCTGGGCACCCTGACCCGGGCTCGCGCTTGTTGCAGGCCACGCCGGGGTCGTAAAAATAGTAGCACCGGGTGCGCTGAAGCAGGTTGCCGCCCGTGGTGGCGGCATTGCGCAGCTGGCCGGACGCGCCGGCCAGGATCGCGCTGGCCAGCAATGGATAGCGGGCCTTGACGCGCGGATCGTAAGCGGTGTCAGCGTTGGTCGCCAGTGCGCCCAGCCGCAGGCCGCCGTCCGCGCGCTCCTCGATGGCGTCGAGTGGCAGCCGGGTGATGTCGACGACCCGCGAGGGCTTGGCCACGTCATACTTCATCAGATCGACGAGATTGGTGCCGCCGGCGATCACCTTGGCGCCTGGATCGGCGCTCAGGGCCGCAATGGCCTCGTCGAGGGTGGCGGCGCGGAGGTAGTCGAAGCGGTTCACGCCGCATCCTCCCGGCCGCAGGCCGCAGCGGCCCGCTCCATCACATCGACGATGGCGTCGGTGATGTTGGTGTAGGCCCCGCAACGGCAGAGATTGCCGCTCATCAGCTCGCGGACCTCGTCGCGGGTTTTGGCTTGGCCTTCGGCGATCAGGCCCAGGGCCGAGCAGATCTGACCGGGCGTGCAATAGCCGCATTGGAAAGCGTCGTGCTCGACGAAAGCTTGCTGCAGGGGGTGCAGGTCGCCGGGCGCGCCCACCCCTTCGATCGTGGTTACGGCGCTGCCATGCTTGGTGACGGCCAGCACCAGGCAGGAATTGATGCGCTTGTCGTCGATCAGAACGGTGCACGCGCCGCACTGGCCATGGTCGCAGCCCTTCTTGGAACCGGTCAGGCCCAGTTGCTCGCGAAGGAGATCCAGGAGCGTGACCCACGGGTCGACGCGCAACTCATAGGCCCGGCCATTGATAGTGATCGCCACCGGCACGGCGGCGGGGTGAAGGTCGGCCGTCATCATGTCCCCTGCGCCGCGCGACGTGGCGGTAGGCCAACAACCCCTGGCAGGGTCGGCGGTTGCACGAGAACGGAACGGTTGTTTGAGCCAGGGGTTGGCTTGGCGCCATCACCCGGAGCCGCGCCATGCTGTTTGATCCTCCTGTTCACCCGCTCGCCTACGCGCCCTCGATCGAGGAGCCCGAAAAAGACGAAGCCGAGACGACGCAGGGGCTGATCGAGCAGATGCGAAAGATCGCCGAGATCACCTACGAAGATGGCGGCCATGCCCTGCGGGGCGTTCACGCCAAGACCCATGGCATTGTTCGTGGACAACTGGTGGTGCCTCAGGGCCTGCCGTCGGTCCTGGCCCAGGGGCTGTTTGCCGAGGCCGGCAGTCATGACGTCGTGATGCGGTTTTCAACCGCGCCGGGCGACATCCTGGACGACAGCGTGTCGACGCCGCGCGGGCTGGCCATCAAGGTGTTCGGCGCACAAGGCCCGCGGCTTCCGGGGTCCGAGGGGGCCTCAACGCAGGACTTCGTGCTCGTCAACGGCAAGGCGTTCAGCACGCCGAAGGCCAAGATGTTCCTGGCCAATGTCAAGCTCCTGGCGGCCACGACCGACAAGGCCGAAGGGCTCAAAAAGGTGCTTTCGGCGGCCCTCCGCGGGGCCGAAACCGTGGTGGAAGCCGCCGGTGGCCAAAGCGCGACCCTGAAGTCGCTCGGGGGACATCCGCTGACCCACATCCTGGGCGAAAGTTTCTTCAGCCAGGCGCCGATCCGCTTTGGCGACTACGTGGCCAAGATCGGCGTGCGGCCGATCGCGCCGGCGCTGACCGCTTTGACGGATGCTCCGGTAGACCTGAAGGCAAGGCCGGATGGCCTGCGCGAAGCGGTCAGCGCCTTTTTCGCGGCCAATGGCGGCGAGTGGGAGGTCGTGGTCCAGCTGCGCACCGACGCCGAGGCGATGCCGATCGAGGACAGCCACACGCCTTGGCCCGAGGACAAGAGCCCCTACCTGCCGGTGGCGCGGCTGGTCGTCGGGCCCCAGGCCAGCTGGGACGCGGCGCGCACGCCCAGGATCAATGACGCGCTGGCCTTCAGTCCCTGGCATGGCCTGGCCGCTCACCAGCCGCTCGGCTCGATCATGCGGGTTCGCAAGGCCGTCTACGAGGCCTCGCAGGAATTTCGGCTCACGCGCACCGGCTGCCCGCTGCACGAGCCGGCGGCGGCCGACGAGGTCAGCTAGCTGGTGCGCCAGGGGATGGCGGATCGGGCACGATCCGCACCGGCACGCTCTTGGAGGCGGGCGTCTTGCTGCCTTGGGCATGGTGGTCCAGGGGAACGAGCACATTGCATTCGGGATAGTAGGTTCCCAGGCAGCCGCTCGGGACGTCGTAGGCGGTGATGCGAAGTCCGCCCAGCCGGCGCTCGACGCCGTCCTGCGCCACGGTCTGCAGCGCGGCGCGCTGGCCCTCCGCCAGGCCAAGACGCATCATGTCCTTACGGTTGATGAAGAGCACATCGCGGCCTCCGCTGACGCCCCGGAAGCGGTCGTCGAAGCCGTAGACGGTGGTGTTGAACTGGTCGTTCGAGCGCAGGGTCATCAGTCGGAAGACGTCCTGGGCATCGGCAAAGCCCGTCGCCGATAGGCTGCTGGGCTGGATGAAATTGGCCTTTCCGCCCGGAGCCTCGGTGAAGTCGCGCTGCCTGGCCTTGTTGGGGCGGTGGAAGCCTCCAGCCTGGCGGAACCGGGCGTTGAAGCCCTTGAACCATTGGGGATAGGTGGCCTCGATCGCATCGCGGACGAGCGCGTAGTCGCCAAGCCAGGCGTCCCAGTCGACTTTGGGATTGGGGGCCAGGGCGGCCTTGGCGATGCCGGCCACGATCGCGGACTCCGACAACAAGTACGGGCTGGCAGGCGTGCGGTCTCCGAAAGAGGCGTGAATGCAGCTGGAGCTGTCCTCCACCGAAACTGTCTGCGGGCCGGTGGCCTGGTCGTCGCGCTCGATTCGGCTGAGGCAGGGCAGGAGATAGGCGATCTGGCCGCAGATCAGGTGGCTGCGATTGAGCTTGGTGGCGATCTGCACGGTGAGGGCCTGCCGGCGCCAGGCGGCCTCGATGCGCGGGCTGTCGGGCACGGCCCGCAGAAAGTTGCCGCCGAGACCGACATAACCGGTCATCTCGCCGCGCAGAAGCGCCTCACAGGCCTCTACAGTGTTCCAACCCTTCTGGCGCGGCGGCTCGAAGCCATACTGCGCCTTGAGGATGTCCAGCGGGGCCAGCTCGGGCTTCTCGGTGACGCCCACGGTCCTTTGGCCCTGAACATTGGAGTGGCCGCGCACCGGGCAGGGCCCCGTGCCTGGCCGGCCAATATTGCCCCGCAGGAGCAGCAGGTTGCAGACCATGTTGACGTTCTGCACGCCCAGCACGTGCTGGGTCAGGCCCATGCCGTAGACGACGATGGCGGCCGGGGCGGATGCGTAGGTCCGCGCCGCCGTCTCGATCTGGCTGCGGGCCAGCCCCGACTCGCGCTCGATGTCGGGCCAGGCGGCGTCGCGGCAGAAGCTGGCTAAGGCTTCGAACCCCTGGGTGTGCTCGGCGATGAAGCCGTGGTCGAGGAGGGGCAGGGCGCCGTCGCGCGCCGCCTGGGCGTCGGCTTCGATCAGCCATTTGCAAAGGCCCGTCAGCACGGCCAGGTCGCCGCCGGCCCTGAGCTGGTGGTATTGCTCGCTGATGCGGGTCTGGTCGCCAGTCAGCATCTGGAACGGCGACTGCGGGTTCTTGAAGCGCTGTAAACCCGGCTCTTTCAGCGGATTGAAGGTCACGATCCGCGCGCCGCGCCGAGCGGCCTCCTGCAGATCGTGCAGCAGCCGCGGGCTGTTGGAGCCGACGTTCTGGCCGAAGAAGAAGATCGCGTCGGCCGCGGCGAAATCTTCCAGCAGCACCGTGCCGACCGGCGAGCCGACGCTCTGCTTGAGGCCCACCGAGGTCGACTCATGGCACATGTTGGAGCTGTCGGGCAGGTTCTGGCTGCCATAGAGACGCGCCATCAGCGCCCACATGTAGGAGGTCTCGAGGCTGGCTCGACCGGAGGCGTAGAAGGTCACCTTGGTCGGGTCTAACGACTTCAGGCTCGCGCCGATCGCCGCGAAGGCGTCGGCCCAGGCGCAAGGCACATAGCGGTCGGCGGCGGCGTCGTAGCGCATCGGATGGGTGAGGCGCCCAGCCTGCTCCAGGTCATAGTCGCTCCAGTCCAGCAGTTCGCGGACGGTGTGGCGCGCGAAGAAGTCCGGCGTGCAGCGCTTGGACGTCAGGTCCCAGGCGGTGGCCTTGGCGCCGTTCTCGCAGAACTCGGCGGGGTGAGGCTTTGCGGGCTTGGGCCAGGCGCAACTGACGCAGGCAAACCCATCGGCTTTGTTCTGCCGCAGGAGTTGGCGTCCGGTTTCGATCGCGGGGACGGACTGCGCCACCGCGACCTTGGCCAGCCCTATCAACGATCCGTAACCGCCAGCAGGCCCGTCGTAGGATTTGGTTCTGGCGCGGCGAGGCTTGGACGGATCACGCATTCGGCAGCCCCCGTGTGGACATGTGGAAACACTTGAACCGCGCTGGCGTTCGGTCTTGGCCGACGATCTCGTGCCTGGAAGCGCCCGACGAGCGCGGTTGGCGGCCACGAGCCTTCGGCGGCATAGTCCGCGCAAGCTTTGTCGCCGCCGTCGTCAGCTAATCGTCCTTGCGATCGATCGAGGCGGCCATGGCTTCGGGGTCCGCCGGTTTGGCCATGTCGCTCGTCTCCGCGTCGATTCGATCGGCGACGCCGGGCTCGTCGCGACGGAGCGCTTCGAGCAGTTCGATGATCTTGGCGCTCCGCCGGTCCGCCAGGAGCGCCACCTCCAAGGTCAGCTGGGCGCGGCGATCGGCGAGTTGATCCTCTCGCCGCTGGGTGACCAGGATCAGGATCGACACCACGAGCGCCGCCAAGGTTGCGGTTAACTCAAGCCACACGAAGGCGGGCTGATCGACCCGTCCGCCCCCGCGTACGGCGGCGAAAAGCGTCCAGGCGCCGATGACGCCCAGCAGGATCAACGGGGCCATCGGACGCCCAAGGGCCAGAGTGATCTTGTCGATCGCGCGTTGGAGCGGCGTCGCCTTGCCGTCGTGGTCGCGGTGGAGTTTCACGACGGAGTCGACGGTCTCCTCGACGTGCCGGGACATGGGTCCGGCTTGTTCTTCCTCGAGGCAAGGCGCGTTCATGACCGTTTGGCCTTGGCGCCACTGCGGCTCTCGGCAGAACTCTTGGAGGGCGACTTTGCCGAGCGCGGCTTGGATTTGGTCTTTTGCCGCGATGTCCGTTCGGCGTGGGCCCGAGCGGCGATCTTGGCGCTGCGCTCGGCGTCCCGCTGGCAACGGGCGTGCAGAGCTTCCAGCTCCTTATCGGTGAGCTTCTCGATCCCCATGAACTCATCCATCGCATCGGAGGCGCGGATCAGTTCATCCAGCTTGGTCTGCAAGGCGACACCGTCGCGGTTCTGGGTGTTCTGGATCAGGAACACCATCAGGAAGGTGACGATCGTCGTGCCGGTGTTGATCACCAGCTGCCAAGTCTCGGAGAACTTGAAGACCGGCCCGCTGATGGCCCAAAGCAGGACCGCCGCGACGCACAGGAGAAAGGCGACGGGACTGCCCGTCGCCTTGGCCGTGGCGTTCGCGAACCTGGCGAAGAGCTTGTCCATCAGTGCTGCGCGAGCGTCGTGCCTTCCAGGGTCGGGGTCTCGGGCACGGGCAGCCCGCCGGCCTTGTAGTTGGCGATCAGCTGCGCCTTCTCGGCCGCCATCTGCTCGCCCAGGGCGTCCATATCGAGACCGGCCTTGCGGGCCTGGCTGAACATGCCCTCGACGCGCTGCTCCTCCTCCTGGACGTGGTGCTCGATCATCTCGGAGAGCACCTTGACCTTGGCGTCGTAGAATTCGTCGTCGGGCCCGCCAGCCTCGATCTCGGCGATCAGCACCTTGGCGCCGTCGTGCTCGACATAAGCCTCCTTGAGCAGATCGTCTTCCACCTTGCCCTCGCAGGCCGGGTAGAAGATGTCCTCCTCGATCTTGGTGTGGACCGTCAGCTCCATGCAGATCTGTTCGGCCAGCGCCTTTTTCCTGCCGTCACCCTTGGCCGCCTCGAACTTGGCGAAAAGCTCCTCGACCTTGCGATGATCGGCCTTCAGCAGCGCGATAGCGTCGAGTTTGGGGGCGGCGGTGGCCATGGCGTCATCTCCGTGAATATAGCCAGACAAGCTGTCACCACGGCAACGGTAGGAAAAAGCGGTCGTTCCCTGGTCGCCTATATTTGCAAGATGTTCGCAACATGGCCGCGTAACCTGGGTAGGGTTGCAAGGGAGGAGCGATCCATCATGACTTGCGGGTGAGGGCCGCTCGGTCACCTGCAGGAATGCGCAGAGGTTTCGCGCACAGTTGGCTCGAAGGCTTCAGTCGCCGCCGTCGCCAAGCCGTTGGCGCGGCATTGCCTATGCAGCGGCCTCCCACGCCATGCGTGGCTCGGCGATCTGCGCGCCGCGTTTTCGACCGGTCGGCGGGCGTAAGCGGTCAAGCGCGCTGGTGCTCTAGACGGGCCCCGCCTTGCCGCCGCTCGGAAAGGGGCCTTAGCTGTGCCGATGAAGACGCGCAATCCTTTGGACGAGGTCGACTGGGACGAAGCGGCCGGCCATCTCGTCGGCGCCTTCCCGGGCGCGTCGCTGGCCGAGATCGTCGCCCGAGCCGAGGCTGCCGCCGTCACGCTCGACGGCTGGGGCAAGACGCATGAGGCGGAGTCGATGCGGCGCGCCGCGGCCCATGTCCGCAGGCGGATGATAAACTGAGCCCTTGCAGGCTGTCCGAGGCTTCGTCGCGACGTGCGCGACCGCCCGGGACGAGGTCGCGCCTATGGGGGAGGGGAACGGCGCGGCTTGGCCCCCGTTGTGGAGGTCATCGCAACCCGGAGACGCCGACCCATGGCCCGACACACCCTGCTGGCCGCCGCCGCTATGGCCGCTCTTTCCCTGGCCGCCTGCCAGAAGAAAGACGCCGAACCCAAGCCCGCCGATCCGGGCACCAGCAACGCCGCCGTCAACGCCGCCCAGGATGCGACCTCCACTGCCGTCGGGACCGCCGCGGCCGTCGCCGGGCCGGCCTCCACCGACGCCTTCGTCAGCAACGCCGTGATCAGCGACCTCTACGAGATCGAGGCCGGCCAGATCGCTCAGACCAAGGGCCAGTCGGCTGAGGTCAAGGCGTTCGGCAAGCAGATGGTCACCGACCACACCGCGCTCTCCAATGCCCTCAAGCCGCTGATCATCAAGGCCGGCAAGACCGCACCGACCGGTCTGGACGAGCGGCGCAAGGGTTTGATCGACAACCTCAACGCCGCCGCGCCCGCCGATTTCGACAAGGTCTACCTGAACCAGCAGCAAGCCGCCCACAATGAAGCCCTGACCCTGATGCAGGGCTACGCCGACAAGGGCGACGACGCGGGCCTGAAGGCCGGCGCGGCCAAGGCCGTCCCCAAGATCAAGGCCCACCTGGATCACGTCCAGGGCCTCGCCGACGGCGCGCACTGACCCCTTCAACAAAAAGACAAGGAGCGGCCGATGGGTCTTTTCTCCAGGATCGTCGATAAGATCTTCCACCACGACAAGCCCGCGGCGACCCCGGCCCAGCCGGCGCCCGCAGCTCCAACGGCGCAGGCGCCGATCACGCCCCAGGCGCCCCAGCCGACACCTCAGCCGGCGGCGTCGCCCCCCGCGCCCGTGGATGTCGAGGCGGTGCTGACCTCGATGGCCGACATCCAGGGCGGCGGCGGTAATTGGCGCACCTCGATCGTCGACCTCCTGAAGCTGCTGCAGCTCGACTCCAGCCTGGAGGCGCGCAAGGGCCTGGCCGAAGAGTTGGGCGTCCATGTCCGCGAGGCCGGCAGCGCCGAACAGAACATCGCCCTGCATAAGGCGGTGATGAAGAAGCTCGCCGAGAACGGGGGCCAGGTCCCCGCGAGCCTCTACCAGTGACCGGGTCCGTCGGCCTTGCAGGCAAGCGAGGCCGACGGCGCAGGCCTCGGCGCCGGTCGGTTTGGCGGTGAGCCATGATCACCGAAGGCCTGGCGCCGTCTCTGCTCGCGCGGCTGGGCGAGCCCTATGAGCGCAGAGCCGTCCACGTGGACGGCGGCGAAATCGCCTATGCGCAGGCAGGCGAGGGCGAACACGCCGTCGTCCTGATCCACGGGACGCTGACGTCGCTGGACGACATGCTGCTGCCGTTGACCGACCATCTTCCAGGCCGCCGCTTGATCGCCCTGGATCGCCCTGGCCTTGGGACGAGCCAGCGCCAGGGGCTCGGCCAGGCGGGCATCCTGCGCCAGGCGCGAATCCTCAACCAGGCTCTGGCGCATTTGGACGTCGGCAAGGCGGTCCTTGTCGGCCATTCCTTCGGCGCGGCCGTCGCCCTGGCCATGGCCCTGGAGGAACCCGAGCGCTTTGCCGGCCTTGTCGCGCTCTCGCCGCTGGTGGTTCCCGAATGGCGCCTGGAACATCTGCTGTTTGGACCGCGCGGCGCGCCGATCTTTGGCGGGTGGCTGGCCGGCTGGTCGCATGAGGGCCTCGATGCGGCGCTGCTGCCGCTACTGTGGCGGGCGATGTTCTTGCCTCAGCCCATGCCAAAAGCGGTCGAGCGATGTTTTCCCTTCGCGATGGCCGGCGAGGCGGGCGCCACGCGACGGGTGGGCGAGGATTGCCTGGCGGCGGGGCCCGATCTGCTGGCGCTTCTGGCCAGGGCGCCCGGCCTTGCGATCCCGATGCACGTCCTCTGCGGCTCCGCTGACGTCGTCGCCAATCCGCTCGTCCATGGCGCCCTTTTGGCCCGTCTGGCCCCGCGGGCGAACTTCGACCTTCTGCCGGGCGTGGGCCACATGGTCCATCACGCCGCACCAGACGCCGTCGCGCGGGCGGTCGGGGGGCTGGCGTCGGGGAGGCCAGGGGTCTCGCGGGCGAGCGACATGGGATCACCCCGACCGGCTTGGTCGTTAGGCTCCTGAAAGGAGCCGCCAATGGCCGCCGCTAAACTCGCCAAGTATCAGGAGATGCGCGACTTTTCCCGCACGGCCGAGCCGTCGGGCAATAAGAAGGTCTTGCCCTCCAAGGCCCTGCGCTTCGTGATCCAGAAGCACGCGGCCTCGCACCTGCATTTCGACCTGCGGCTCGAGTACGACGGCACGTTCAAGTCCTGGGCCGTCCCCAAGGGGCCTTCGCTCGATCCGGCCGATCGGCGCCTGGCCATGGAGGTGGAGGACCATCCGCTCGACTACGGCGACTTCGAAGGGACGATCCCCAAGGGCCAGTACGGCGGCGGCACGGTGATGCTGTGGGACCGTGGCTACTGGGCGCCCGAAAAGGGCTTCGAAAAGATCGGCGCGGCCTTGGCCAAGGGCGAACTGAAGTTCGTCATGGAAGGCGGGCGCATGCACGGCTCCTGGGTCATCGTGCGCACCAAGCGCGACAGCAAGGGCCGGGCCAGCTGGATGCTGATCAAGCATCGCGACGAGGCCGCCGAGGTCGGCAATCCCAACGGTCCTAGCGACGACGACCGGTCGATCGCCTCGGGTCGCAACCTGGCCGAGATCACCAACGGCAAGGGCAGGGCGGCCACCCCCTTCATGACCGGCGCGGGAACCGAGGCCGGCGCGGTCTGGCAGAGCGATCGCGACGACAGCGCCCCGGCCGGCTTGATCGCGCCTGCGAAGGCCGGCAAGGCCGTCAAGGCCAGGCGCGTCGAGACCCTGCCGGACTTCGTCGAGCCCCAGCTCACCAAGCCCGTGGACAAGCCGCCCAACGGGCCGGGCTGGGCTCACGAGATCAAGTTCGACGGCTATCGCATGCAACTGCGCACGGTCGGTGGGCAGGCGACCTTGCGCACCCGCAAGGGGCTGGACTGGTCGGCCAAGTTTCCGGAAATCACCGCCGCTGGGGCCATGCTGGGCGACGTCATTATCGACGGCGAGATCGTCGCCCTGGACGAGACCGGCGCGCCCGACTTCGCCGCCCTTCAGGCGGCGATCTCGTCGGGCGACACCAAGGCTCTGGTCTTCTTCGTATTCGACATGCTGTTCGAGGCGGGCGAGGACCTGCGCGATCTGCCGCTCGCCGAACGCAAGGATCGCCTCGCCGCCCATGTCGATGCCTCCGGTCCGACCTTGCGCTATGTCGATCACTTCATCACCGGCGGGGACGCGGTCCTGCTGTCGGCCTGCCGCATGGACCTGGAGGGCATCGTCTCCAAGCGTCTGGACGCGCCCTATCGCTCGGGCCGAGGCGAGGCCTGGACCAAGTCGAAGTGCCGGGCCGGCCACGAGGTGGTGATCGGCGGCTATACGACGACCAACGGCGCTTTCCGCTCACTGATCGCCGGAGTGTTCCGCGAGGGCGAACTCGTCCATGTCGGCCGGATCGGCACCGGGTTCGGGCGCGACAAGGTCGCCGTCATCCTGCCTCGGCTGAAGGCGCTGGAGACCAAGACCTCGCCCTTCGTGGGCAAGGAGGGACCCAGTCGCGCGGGACGCCAGGGCGAGGTTCATTGGGTGCGGCCAGAACTAGTCGCCGAGATCGAATACGAGGGCTTCACGGCCGATGGCCAACTACGCCAGGCCGCCTTCAAGGGCCTGCGTGAGGACAAGCCGGCCGCCGAGGTCGAGACCATCGAGCCGGCGCCGGCGATCACCCCCCTGGCCGAGCCGAAGGCGCAGAAGGCAAAGCCCGCCATTGGAACGGTCAAGGTGGGCGCGGCCAGCGTCACGCCGCGGGGCTCGGCTGTTGTCATGGGCCAGACCATCTCCAACGCCGGCAAGACGCTGTGGCCGGACGCCGGCGACGACCGGCCGGTCACCAAGCTGGAGCTGGCGCGATATTACGAGGCGGTCGGCGGGTGGATGATTGAGCACCTCCGCGGCCGGCCTTGCTCGATGATCCGCATGCCCGACGGCATCGAGGGTCAGCAGAAGTTCTTTCAGCGTCACACCGGCCAGGGACAGTCTTCGCTGATTTCGGAGGTCACCGTCTGGGGCGACCGCAAGCCCTATCTGCAGTTCGACAGCGTCGAAGCCCTCGTCGCCGCCGCCCAGGTCGGGGCCTTGGAACTGCACCCCTGGAATAGCGAACCCTTCCTGCCCGAGCAGCCGGGGCGGCTGGTCTTCGACCTTGATCCGGCGCCGGACGTGCCGTTCGAATGGGTGATAGAGGGCGCGCGGGAGGTGCGCGATCGCTTGCAGGACCTGGGGCTGACGGCCTTCTGCAAGACCACCGGCGGCAAGGGCCTGCACGTGGTCACGCCGCTCTTGGCCGAAGGGCTCAACTGGGACATCGCCAAGGCCTTCGCCCGGGATGTCTGCAAGGCCATGGCCGCCGACGATCCCGATCGCTACCTGATCGTGATGAGTAAGGCCAAGCGGACCGGGAAGATCTTCCTGGACTACCTGCGCAACGACCGCATGGCCACCGCGGTCGCGCCCCTCTCTCCGCGAGGCCGTCCCGGCGCGCCGGTGTCGATGCCGATCGCCTGGACCCAGGTGAAGAAGGGCCTTGATCCGGCCAAGTTCACGCTGCGCACCGTCCCGGGCTTGCTGCCCAAGCTGACGGCGTGGGACGACTATTGCGACGGAGAACGCCCGCTCGAGACCGCCATCGCGCGGCTCGGCAAGGTCTGAGCTGGCCGGCCATGGCGAAACCCTCCAAGCTACGACTGAAGGTCTTCGGCGCCCAGTTTGGCTTTCACGACACCATCGTCGCCGCGCCGAGCCAGAAGGCGGCGCTGGAGGCCTGGGGCATACGCCAGAACCTCTTCGCCGAAGGCAGCGCCAAGATCATCGACGATCCCGACGCCGTGGCCGCGGCCCTGGCCCACCCGGAGGTCCCGTTGCGGCGGGCGGTGGGCAGCAAGGACCCGTTCAGCTTGGAGCCAGGTCTGCCGGATGTTCCCGATGCGCCCAAGCCCAAGAAGGCCGACCTCAAGCTCGTGCCCAAGGCCAAGGCGCGCCAGCCCGAGCGTCCGCCGCCGAACCGTGCGGAGTTGTCGGCGGCCGAGAAGGCCCTGGCCGCGATCAACCAACAGCGGATCGATGAGGAGGCCCAATTCCAGGCGCGGCGGGAGGCTCTGGAGCGCGAGGAGACCGCCTCGCGTCAGCGCTGGAGCCGCGACCGCAAGGCCGCCGAGGCGGCGCTGGACAAGGCGCGGCGCGCTTACCGCGAGGCGGGCGGCGAGACCTAGCCGGCCTTGCGCGTCCGGCCCTGACCGGTGGACGCCTTGGGCTTTGCCTTGGCCTTGGCCGGGGTCTTGGCCTTGGCGGCGGTCTTGCCCGCGGCCTTGCTGGAGGCTTGGGCCGTCGAGGCCTTCTCGCCGCCGGACTTCGGGGCGCCGTCGCCGCCAAGGCTGGCGCGCAGCGCCGCCATCAGGTCGATCACATTGGTGTCCTCGGGCTCTTCGACCTTGGCGACCTTGTGGCCCTTCTGCTTGGCCTTGATCAGGTCCTTGAGGGCTTCTTCATAGCGATCGACGAACTGGCTGGGATCGAACGGGCCTTCCTTCTGCTCGATGATCTTCTGGGCGATGGCGATCATCTGCGGATCGGCGTCCTTGTCGCTGATCGACCCGAAGACCTCCTTCTCGTCGCGGACCTCCGCATCGGTGCGCAGGGTGTAGGCCAAGATGCCCTTGCCGCTCGGCTCCAGGGCCAGGAGACGCTCGCGCGTCGACATCACCACACGGCCCAGGGCGATCTGGCCGGAGCGGGCCATGGACTCGCGGATCACCGCGAAGGCCTCCTGGGCCAGCTTGCCGTCGGGGGCCAGATAGTAGGGATTGTCCCAGTAGCGGCGATCGATGTCCTCGGCCGGCACGAACCGCTCGATGTCGATGGTCTTGGTGCTCTCCAGCTTGACGTCGTTGATCTCGTCCTGGGTCAGGAGGATGTATTCGCCCTTGGAGACCTCATAGCCTTTCACCAGCTTGGAGCGCTCGATCGGCCCGGTGTCGGGGTCGGTGGTGACCATCTTGATCCGGTTGTTGGTCTCCGGATTGATCAGGTTGAAATGCACCTCGCCACCGCTGCTGGTCGCCGTGTAGAGCGCCACCGGACAGGTCACGAGCGAGAGGCGGAGATGTCCTTGCCAGGTGGGGCGGTAAGCCATGGTCTTTGTCCTTCGGCGCCTGTGCGGGCGGGGCGCTGGGACTCAACGAGGCTCGCGGTGATTCGTTTCGGTCAGCCGCAAGGCGCGGTTTGGCCGGTCTCGACGTCGACGCGGAAGCAATGCTCGCCGCCGCCGTCGAGGTCGCGGACAATCACGCGGATGGCCTCGTCCTCGTCGGGCGCGATGGCCAGGTCTTCCAGATAGGCCACAGCCGCGGCCTCGAACGTGGGTTCGTGGACAATGCGCGCGTGATGGCGGCCCGCATGATCGGCATGGACGCTGAAGCGGCGATCGTCGTTGGCGGCTTGGGTCATGTTGCGCTCCTTGGGCTCACAACGCGCGAGGCCGCGGAAGGATTCACCCCCGGCGCGCCAAGGCGCTGCGAGCACGCTTAGCGCAGGTTCGCCGCGGTTTCGAAATAGGCGTGGCGGGCGAGGATAAGAGCGCCTTGGCCAGTGTGGAGGTTTTTGGGCTCTGGGCGTGTGCGCGATCTCAGGCGTGATGCGGCGGCGCGTTCGCATTTGCGCAAGAGGTGAACGAGGCCCGGCGGCCAACCGTTGAAGCTGGCGTCGCCGTCCGCGACGAGGACGGAGCAAAGGCCATGACCGAGACCCCGCAAGTTCCCCTTAAGCCCGGCGACGAGGCCCCGCCCGTAACCCCCGGGACCGGCGAGAATCTCTGCCCTGATTGCGCTGGAATCGGCCGGATCGAGGAGCGGGCCTGCCCGGCCTGCGCCGGCACGGGGCGGGTCAATAGCGGCGTCGGCGGCGGGTAGCGACCATGCATGACCTCATCGAGCCGGGCTGGACCCTGACCCATCGTGCGGTGAACGGCCTGGATCTGGTGGTGGTCGAGGCGGGGCCGGCCGATGGCGCGCCGGTCATCCTGCTGCACGGCTTTCCCGAATTCTGGTGGGGCTGGCGCCGGCAGATCGCGGCCCTGGCCCAGGCCGGCTATCGTGTCATCGCGCCCAATCTGCGCGGCTATGCCGGCAGCGCGGCGCCCAAACCCGTGGCTTCCTATCACCTGGACATACTGGCCGCAGACGTTCTGGGCCTGGCCAAGGCGTGCGGGGTTTCGCGCTTTGACCTGGTGGCCCACGACTGGGGGGCGGTGATCGCCTGGCGGGTCCTTAACCTCTATCCCGACCTCGTCGCCCGCGCGGTGCTGATGGATGGGCCCCATCCCGACCAGCTGGCCGCCTACGCCGCCGCCCATCCGCGGCAGGCGGCGCGCAGCGCCTATGTCGCGATGTTCCAGCCGCCCGTCCTGCCGGAGCTGGCCTTGCGCGCCTTCGGCTATGCGGCTCTGAAGGCGTCGCTGCGCGGCAGCGCCCGGCCAGGGACCTTTTCGGACCGGGATCTTGCGACTTATGAGTGGACCTGGGCGCAGCCTGGAGCCCTGAGCGCCATGCTGAACTATTACCGGGCCTTGCGTCTGCGCCGGGCGCAGGCGCGACCACCCGCCATCACCACGCCGGTCCTGGTGCTGTGGGGACAGGGCGACGCCTTCCTCGAGCCGGGTCTGGCCCGGGCGGCCCTGTCCCTCTGCCAGGCGGGACGTCTGATCGTCGTGCCGCAGGCCGGACACTGGCTGCACCTGGAACAGCCGGCGGCGGTCAACGCGGCGATCCTTGAGTTCCTGGGTGAAGGGGCGGAGACGTCCGGCAACGGGCCAGGGCCCCCGGCGTTGGTTGGGGAGGAGGCGGACATGAGCATCAAGCAACAAGCCGATCAGGAGATCGAGGCCAGTCGTGACGGCGATGCGGACCTGGCCTTTCTGCTGCCCGAAGACCAGTGGGACGCCTTCCTGTCGCAAACCGGCGCGATCAGCCAGGGCGACCCGCCTGAGGCGACCTATCGCGGCGTGCGTTTCAAGCGCGCCCCGGTCACGGCCATCATCCACGAAGAAGGGTTCTGATCCGTCACCGCCCTCGGATGGGGCGCGTCGTCTAAGGTCACGCCCCCCAGGGCTCGTCACCCCCCTAGACTTCGGGCGTTATCCGCCGGCGACGAGCGGACAAAAGCTCAAACGGGGCGAGGGACGCGTGAGAACGGCCTTCGATAGGCTTGGCGCGTGGGAACGTAGGGCCGCCGTGCGGGCCGTTCAGCGTCGAGGCGCGGGCGCGAGAACCCTCTGTCGCACCGGCCGCCATAGAGTTTCCATCGACGCGAGCTTACGCGCGATCAGTTTCCATCCCCATCCAGCGCCAGGGCCAGGTCGAAAAGGGTGATCGCCACCACCGCCACCGAGGCGATGGCTAGGAGTTTCTTGTCGGCGGCGGGTTTGCGTCCCGCCAAAGCCAGGCCGCCCAGGTCCATGGCGTCGCCGGCGACGCGCAGCCACAGGAACGGGCCGAACTTGACGGGCGCAAGCAGGGCCGCGCCCGCCGCCAGTTCACGCGATCCGAAGGCCGCGATGGCTTCGGCCGAGGTGTCGGGCGAGGCCCCGATGAGGCCGGCGAAACGCCTTGGCGCGATCAGGGCCGCCAAACCCAGGATCACGCTGGCCGCGCCGACACCCTGCTTGACCTTGGTCAACAGGGCCATGTCAGGCCTCGGCGCGCGAGCGATTGGACGAGCCGCCGGCCCGGCCGGCCGAGGCGGCCAGGTCGCGGTTCTGGGAGAAGCTGCGTTTTTCCGGGGGCACGGCGGCGCCGCCCTTGGCCGCGATCTGGCGACGCTTTTCCGGCGACATGGCGGCAAAGCCGCGCTTGGACGTGGAGGCGGTTTCGGCGTGCAAGGCCATGGGGGGCTCCCGTTGCTGACGGGAAGACAAGCTTGTCGATGGCGCAAGTGTTCCAACGGCTTGGCTGGGAAGCCATCTTCCCGACCGGCGGCCAGCGCGGATCAGTCGGCCGCGCAGGCCCTCAGCATGGCGGTCGAGGCGTCGATCGCCTCCTGCGCGCTCAGACCACGGGTGTCGCGCGCCTTGGCCAAGGCGGCCGCGCAGAGCGGGTCGCCCGCCTTGGCGAGCGGCCCGCTAGGCGTGGCCGCAGCGCGGGGCGCTGCGGAAAGGGGCGAGGGCTGGGCGACGACGAGGACGACGAACGCCATGGCGGCGGTCAGCACCAGGACAGCCACGGCGATCGTCAAAATCCAGCGCGCCTGGAGCGGCGGGGCGAGTGCAAAGGTGATGCGCGGGGCCAAGGTCATGGCGGGGCGTCCGGGGCCGGGCGCGGATCGCGGGCGGCCAGGTTGCTAACGCTCGAACCGACCAAAGGCGCCGCGGGGCCCCGGGCGGACTTGGGCCCGCTCCCGAGCTTTTCGCCTCAGGCTGGAGAGGCGTGCGACCCATGGTCGCGAGCCGTGGTCAGAAACGATTAGCCCTCCTCGGCGCAGTGTCGCCGCCAGTGTGAGGGATTGCTAAAGTGCCGATATCAAATGTTATTTCGCTTCCCAGCCGCCGTCAGGGCGTCGAGCCCGAACTGATCCTGGCGGCCCTGGGCAACCTGCCCCACGGCCTGTGCATGGTCGGGTCCGACGGACGCCTGGCCTTCTGCAATCTCGCCTTCGCCGCGCTTTACGACCTGCCCCAGCACCTGACCGAGCCGGGCGCGCCTCGCGAGGCGATCATCGCCCATTGCCTGCGCACGGGGCAGGGGCCCATGCGCGGCGTCGCCGAGCATCTGGCCAAGAGCGCCACGGCCGCGCCAGGCCAGGCGGTGATCGGCGAATATGAACTGGCCGACGGCCGCACGGTGAGGGTCTCCCACACGCCGCTGGCCGGCGGGGGCTATGTCGCCACCCACGAGGATATCTCCGACCGCGTTGCGGCCTCCGCCCAGATTGCGTTCCTGGCCTACCGAGACACCCTGACGCGCCTACCCAATCGCGCCGCCTTTCAGAAGAGCTTCGAGAACGCGGTCGCCGCGGCCGAGCGGGCCGGGGAGATGTTCGGCGTCATCATGATCGACGTCGACCACTTCAAGGACATCAACGACACCCTGGGCCATGACGCCGGCGACGCCCTGCTGCTCAGCCTGGCCGATCTCCTGCGCCGCGCCTTTCGCAAGTCCGACACCGTCTCGCGCCTGGGCGGCGACGAGTTCGCTGTCGTGCTGCGGGGCCTTGCCGGGCCTGAGGATCTGGCGCGGCCGATCGAGACCCTGCAGGCGCTGCTGCGCACGCCCATCGAGCACGCGGGGCGCAGCTTTACGATCAGCGCCAGCATCGGCGCGGCGCTTCACGAGGACCCCGACGCAGACCCGCTTCACCTGCTCAAGAACGCCGACGTCGCCCTCTATGAGGCCAAGGCCGGCGGTCGCAATCGCTGCGTGGTCTTCCAGCCGGCGATGCGGACCCAGGTCGAGCAGCGCGTCGAGTTGCTGCGCGAAGTGCGTCTTGGCTTGGCGCAGGGGGAGTTCGACCTCTTTTACCAACCCGTCGTCGACATCGCCGCCAACCGCGTCGCCGGGTTCGAGGCGCTGATGCGCTGGAACCATCCCGAGCAGGGCGTCCTGGCCCCCGGCGCCTTCATGGCCGCCTTCGACGACAGCGACCTTTCCCTGAAGCTGGGCGAGGTGGCGCTGGAACGCGCCCTGGGTCAGATGCGGGCCTGGCTCGACGAGGGCGTGGAGCTTGGCCGTGTGGCCATCAACGTCTCGACCGAGCAGTTTCGCTCAGGACGCCTGGCCAGCGACATCGCCGATCGCCTGGCCCGCTGGAATGTCCCGGCCAGCCGCCTGACCATCGAGGTCACCGAAAACGTCTATATGGGCTGGGGCGCGGACGTGGTGGCGAGCACGGTTCGCCAACTGCATGACACCGGCGTGCTGATCGCCCTGGACGACTTTGGCACCGGCTACGCCTCCTTGGCTAATCTGCGTCAGTTCCCGGTCGATCGGCTGAAGATCGACAAGTCGTTCGTCCAGAACGTCGAGGACGACGCGATCGTTCGGGCCGTGATCAACCTTGGGGCCAGCATGGGCATGAAGGTGGTCGCCGAAGGCGTGGAGAAGCCCGAGCAGCTGGCCACCCTCAGCGGCTATGGCTGCGATCAGGTCCAGGGCTACCACTTCGCCAGGCCCATGCCGGCCGCCGAGGTCGCCGACTTCGTGGCGCGGTTTGGTCAGGTCTAGGAGCGAGCTGGTACGCGCAAAGGCGCCCCGGCCGTGACCGGGGCGCGATGTAGGCTCAAGCCGGATGGCGAGCGGGGAGGCAAAGCCTCCAGTTTGGATGCGGCCTGACGGGGTCAGGCCGGCGCTATTCGAAGGCGAAGGCGTGGTCGCGCCCGCATGACGCCTGATCGGCCCTCTTGCCCAGGCGCGCTGCGCGCGCGCCGCCTCGTCCAAGGTCATGGCCAAGTGCAAGCATCGTCTGGACCTCCAGCAAAACCAAAGGCGGCGCCGCAGGCTGCACGATGAACGCGCAAGCTTGGCGGCGCCTGACAGGTTTACGCGCCGCCGACAGAAAATGTTCCAACGTCGCAGGACGGCGCTGCGGGGCGCGCTAAGGTGGGCCGCGCTCAAGGGCGCCTCCTTCAGGGTCGGAGCCGCGCGGATATCTGGGAGACGCGAGCCCCGATAGGTCCCGTGGGACAAGCGTCGACGGGCCAAGCCGAGCTCAGGAGGATCGGCAGGCTTCGCGTATCGCTCGGACGCAGTGCAAGGCCATCGCTTTACGGTTTGGCCCCAGCGCGGTCATGGCGTTGGGTGCGCCGCGGCCCCTCATAGGACAGACCATGAAACCATAGGCAGCCTTGGCGGTTCGAAGCGCAGGACTCCCAGACAGGTCGCCGCCATCGATGAACACCCCGATCAACCCGCCCCCTGTCGCCGGCGCTGGACGTCGTGAACTTCCAGCCTATGTCGCCAACGGTCTGGTCGGCCTGCGGGTGCGAGAGACGCCCCTGCAGGCCGGCATGTGCCTGGTCAGCGGCTTTAGCGGTCAGCACTACGAACGGCAGATCGAGGCGGCGGCGGTGGCGCCCTATCCTTTGGCGGGGGACTTGGCTCTGGATGGCGTCTGGCTGTCGGACGTGCCCCACCAAGTCACCGAGCTTCAGCAGGACTACGACTTCTCATGCGGCGAACTCACCTCGCGCTTCGTGTGCGAAGCGCAGGGGCGGCGGGCGGCGGTGGAGGTCGTGACCTTCTGCAGCCGACGCGATCCGACCCTGGTCTGCCAGGAGATCGCCGTCACGGTCGGCAAGGCCTGTGCTCTGGGATTGCGAGCGAGCATCGACGCCGCGGGCGTCGACGGGGCCGCCTTGCGCCATAGCCGCCAGACCCCCGGCGAGGACGCGCCAGCCTGCGACGGCTCGCTGCTGTGGAGTTCTGCGGGAGATCTGTCCACCTGCGGCTTGGCCCTGGTCACCGAGGTGCTAGGCGCTGGCGAGGTCGAGCCGATCCGCCCACCGCTGCGCGATGACCGCCTGGTCAGCGAATATGGGCTGGCGGCGCGGGCAGGGCGGACGGTGCGGCTTCGCCAGATCGTCAGCATCGTGCCCGATGTTCTGCATGCGCTCCCCGACCAGCAGGCCCAGCGGCTGGTCGCCAAGGCGCGCAGCGACGGCTTTGACCAGGTGCGCCGCCAGAACCGCGCGGAGTGGGATGAGCTATGGAAGAGCCGGATCCGCGTCGAGGGCGCCGACGAGCGCTGGCAGGGGATCGTCGATGCAGCCTTCTTCTACCTCAACAGCTCGGTCCATGCCTCCTCGCCGGCTTCGACCTCGATCTTCGGTTTGGCGACCTGGCACGACTATCACTACTACTATGGCCACGTGATGTGGGACATCGAAGCCTTCGCGGTTCCCGCCCTGTGCACGATCCAGCCCCACGCGGCCAAGGCCATGCTCGAGTACCGTTTCACGCATCTGGACGGGGCGCGGCGCAACGCCCAGCTGATGGGGCGGCGGGGCCTGCAGTTTCCCTGGGAAAGCGCGCCGCGCAGCGGAGAGGAAGCCGCGCCGATGCCGGGCACGGCCGCCTGGCACGAGGACCATGTTTCGCTGGATGTGGCCCGCGCTTTCGTCTTCTATGCCGACGTCACCGGCGATCGGGAGTTCCTGCGCACGCGGACCTGGCCAGTGGTGTCCGGGGTCTGCGAATGGATCGCCAGCCGGGTTTCCAAGGTGCGCGGCGGCTACGCCATCAAGGCCTCGATGGGCATCGCCGAGCGTCAGCAGCCGGTGGACAACGCCGCCTTCACCAACATGGGCGCGGTGGTGGTGCTTCACGCCGGATTGAGGATCGCCGAGGATCTTGGATTGGCCGCCGATCCGGCCTGGCGGGAGATCGCCGAGGGCATGCAGATCCCACGCCGCGGCCAGGCGGTGGTTTCGCACGACGACTTCCGCACCAACGAGGAAAAGGGCGCCACGCCCGATCCCCTGATGGGCTTGTTTCCCTTCGGCTACGCGATGACGCCCGAGGAAGAGGCCGCGACGCTGTCGCTCTATCTCGACCTGGCCGACGACTACATCGGCAGTCCGATGCTGTCGGCGCTCTATGGCGCCTGGGCCGCCCGGCTCGCCGATCGGGAACGCGCGCTCGCCTTGCTTGAGGCCGGCTATGGCCAGTTCGTGGTCGGACGCTTTCTGCAGACCCTCGAATACCGCGCCGACCGATTTCCCGAGCAGCCCCAGGCCGGTCCTTTCTTCGCCAATATCGGCGGCTTCCTGACGGGTCTGCTTTTTGGGTTCACCGGGGTCTTCCCATCGGGAGTTCAGCCCGACGCCTGGAGCGGGCGCCCCGTCGTCCTGCCCAAGGGGTGGTCGGCAATCGAAATCGACCAGCTTTGGGTCCGGGGACGGTCCATGGGCCTGACGGCCCGCCAGGGCGAGACCGCTCGTTTGGCCTGATCGCGCGCCTTTAGTGCAAACGGCGGCTGACGGGCGCGCGCTGCGGGCGTTCAAACCCGGGCGGCGGCGGGCCGCCGTTGTGCAGGAAGGCGATCAGCGCGCCGACCAGCGGGTGCAGGACGGCCGCCCTGGCCTGATCAAGCGCCGCCCAGGTCACGGTGGCCTCCAGCGGATCGACGAGCCGCGTGGTCGCGCAAGCCGGCGCTTCGACGACGACGCCCTTTTGGGCCGCGCGCAGCCGGATCGGCAGGCGCGCGGCGACGATGCTCTCGGTCGCACGCCGCATATCTTCCATCAGGGCCGTCTGATCCACGTCCAGGCTCCTAAGGTTTGCCGCCCACGGCGGCTGGAACTCGAGGGGTACGCGCACCAGCCGGCTGAGGTGGTCGACGGGACGGATCGTCCGCGTTGACGGGTTCGACCGCAAGAGCAAGCCGCTTCGGAAAATGGCTGGAGCCCGGATCGGCGCCGAACTGTGTCCTTTGAGGCGCTTGTGCGACACCCGGACGTCAGGCGATGCCGGCCCCGCCAGTAACGCCATAGACCTCGCCGGTGATGAAGCTGGCTTCCTGCGAGGCCAGGAGCACGTAGATCGGCGCGATCTCCACCGGCTGGCCAGGGCGGCCGAACTGGCTCTGTTCGCCAAAGTGCTGCACCTTCTCCTGGGTCTGGCCGCCGCTGGGCTGCAGGGCGGTCCAGAAAGGGCCGGGCGCGACCGCGTTGGCGCGCACGCCCTGCTTGATCAACTGTTTGGCCAGGGCCTTGGTGAAGGCGACGATGCCGGCCTTGGTGGTGGCGTAGTCGAGCAAGGTGTCGGACGGCTCGTAGGCCTGGATCGAGGCGGTGTTGATCACCGCCGCGCCGGGCTTGAGGTGCGGCTTCGCCGCCTGGGTGATCCAGAACAAGGCGTAGAGGTTGGTCTTTAGCGTGTGGTCGAACTGCTCGCTGTCGATGGCGGCGATGTCGGGGCGGCTGACCTGCTTGCCGGCGTTGTTGACCAGGATGTCGAGCCCGCCCAGGCCTTCCACCGCCTTAGCCACCAACTCGCGGCAGAAGGCCTCGTCCTTGATGTCGCCGGGCAGGGCGACAGCCTTGCGACCCTCGGCCTCGATCAGGGCGATGACCTCACGGGCGTCGCTTTCCTCGCTCGGCAGATAGCCGATGGCCACGTCGGCGCCCTCGCGGGCATAGGCGATGGCGGCGGCGCGGCCGATGCCGGAGTCGGCGCCGGTGATCAGCGCCTTGCGGCCGACCAGCTTGCCCGCGCCGCGATAACTTTCCTCGCCGTGGTCCGGCTGGGGGTGCATCTTGGCGGCGAGGCCCGGCGCCGGCTGCGGCTGGGCCGGGAAGGGCGGCTTGGGATATTGCTCGCGCGGATCTTGGGTGCGCAGACGCTCTTCAGGGCTCATGTCCGGTCTCCTCGGGAGACAGCGCAACGGACGGGCGCAAGCCCTGTTCCGCCCGGGTGAGAGGATCTGCGGCGCCGCTATCGTTACGGCAAAGCCTTGGATTCGGAAGAATTCCCCGCACCGCGCAATGTCCCGGCGCCGTCGTCGATTCCGGACGATTGGGGTTGGAACTGATCGGTGGGCTCAGGCCTTCCTCCCGGCGCCACTGGGAGACATAACCATGATGAAACCCCTGATCATCGCGGCGGCCGCCGCCAGCCTACTCGCAGCCTGCGGCCAGAAGACCGACACGGCCGACAAGACCGAAGGCCCGGCCGTCTCGACGTCCGAGGCTCCGCGTAACACCGCGGTCGACACAACCCCGACCACCGGCGACGCTGGGCCCACCCCCGGAGCCAGCTCCTACACCGAGGCCCAGGCCAAAGGAGCGATCGAGTCCGCCGGCTACACCGGTGTCGGTCCGCTGACTCAGAACGAAAACGGCCTGTGGCAGGGCAAGGCCACAAAGGACGGCAAGGAAGTCAGCGTCTCGGTCGACTACAAGGGCGCCGTCACGGCGATGTAGCCGTCCGCTCGGGCCGCAACTTCAACCAACATCAACGGGAAGATCGCCATGACCAGAACCATCACCCGCCTTTTCGATACCCATGCCCAAGCCCTCGACGCCGTCCAGGATCTCGAGCGCGCCGGCGTTGATCGCGACAAGATCAGCCTCGTCTCCAACAACGCCGACAACTGGCACGCCGGCGATTGGCGCACCGGACGGGGCCTCGGCTCGGATGGTCCGCTGGGCGACGCCAATCGTGACGGCGAAAACGACGTGGCCGACGGCGCCGGCAAGGGCGCGACGACCGGCGGCTTGATCGGCGGCGGCGCGGGCCTGCTGGCGGGTCTGGGCATGCTGGCCATTCCGGGCCTGGGTCCGGTGGTCGCCGCAGGCTGGCTGGCCTCGACCGCCGTCGGCGCGGCCGTCGGCGCGGTGGCCGGCGGCGCGACGGGCGGCTTGCTCGGCGCGCTGAAGGAAGCCGGCCACAGCGATGCCGAAGCCAACGTCTATGCCGAGGGCGTACGTCGTGGCGGGACCCTGGTCAGCGTCAAGGCAGACGAGGACCGTGCGGTCGAGATCGAGCAGATCCTCAACGGCCGGCGCGGCGTCGATGCCGTCTCGCGCGGCGATGTCTATCGTCAGTCCGGTTGGTCGCGCTTTGACGAGGCTGCCGAACCTTACAGCGCTGAACAGGTGGAGCGCGAGCGTGCGCTTTATCGCGGCGAGCAGCGGTCCTTTGTCGGCGGCGAAGCTGGCGCAGCGTTCGATGACGACGACGGCCGCCGCGACACCCTCGATCGCCCCGGCGATGGCCTGACGCCACGCGTCTAGGCGCGCTGGCGCCTGACCGGCCAGAAACCGACAGATCAGAGGAGCCCCGGGCCAAAGGCCCGGGGCTCTTTTCGTCAAGTCGCGATGACGTTGGCCGCCGATAGGCGCCGATGGCGCCTCGGTGTGGGCTGAGATTGATCGGATGCTGAAGGCCGCGGGCCCGTTGGCGCGCAGGACTGGGCCGTTCATTGAATACGAGGCCATGGCCCGCGACGCCGCCATCAGTGGCGAGGTTTCGCAACTGAGACCCCGCCTGAGCCAGGTCCATTTGTTCGGCGCGCCTCGGTCTTGCTAGCGCGGCGCCAGGGCGACCAAGGCCACCGCCACACCGGCGGCCAGGATCGCCAGGACGGCGAGGCTCGCCCAGCCGGCGGGGGTCAGCAGGCGGGCGGTCGGGCGGGAGCGGGCGGGCATGGCGCGATCGTACGGCGCCGCTGATGGCGGCGCTAGTCGTGGCCAAGGCTCTTCCACCATTGCGCATAGGCGGTGTTGCGGGCCAGGCGGCGGGTAAGGTCGGGGGCGCCGTCGTCCCACCAGACTGGTCCGCGCTCGCCAAGGCCGACCTTGGCCTTCTGAACCTCGGCGCGGGCCGACGTGAGGGCTGTCTTGTCGCCGGCGGCAAGCGCGCTGCGCACGGCGCGTCGCGCGGCCATCAGCTCTTCGACCAGCGCTTGGCGTCGCTCTTGCGGGAGGCCGGGATTGCTCCGTCGCCAGAGGCGTCCGCGCACGACGATGTAGCGACCATCGGGGGTGACGGGCGAGGCCGCGCTCATCGGTCCAGCGTGATCCAGGCGGGGGCATGGTCGCTGGCGCCGTCCAGGTCCCGAACCCAGCGATCGACGCCCGCGTCGACCAGGGCGTCCGTCAGTTGCGGCGAGACCAGCAGATGGTCGATGCGCAGGCCCTTGTCCTTGGGCCAGCGAAATCGAAGATAGGACCAGAAGGTCCAGAGCGGTCCGGTTGGATGGATCGCGCGCAGGCCATCGGTCCAGCCCTGGTCCAGCAGGCGTTGGAACGCCGCGCGGCTCTCGGGACGCAGCAGCGCGTTGTCGCCATAGGAATGGTTGGGATAGAGGTCGGCCTCGGTCGGCACGACATTGTAGTCGCCCGCCAGGACGACGGGGACCTTCGCGTCCAGCAGCGTCTGGGCATGGGCGTTGAAGGCCTCGAACCAGACCAGCTTGTAGTCGAACTTCGGACCCGGCGCAGGATTGCCGTTGGGCAGGTAAAGGCCGCCCACCAGCACGCCGTTGACCGCCGCCTCGATATAGCGCGCCTGGGCCTTGTCGGGATCGCCGGGCAGGGCGGTGCGGGTCAGGACCGGGGTCATGCCGCGGGCCAGGATCGCAACCCCGTTCCAGGTCCGCTGACCCTTCCATACCGCGCCGTAGCCCAGCGCCTCCAAGGCCGCGAGCGGGAAGGCGCCCTGGTCGGCCTTCAGTTCCTGCAGGCACACGACGTCGGGCTGCTCGGCCTCCAGCCACGCGGTCAGGACGGCCAGGCGCGAGACGACGTTGTTGATGTTGAAGGTCGCGATCTTCAAGGCGCGGCCTAGTCGGCCGCGCCACGCGCCGAGGTCAGGCGCAGGGCTACCGCCTCGCTGTCGGGCCCCACGGCGATGACGGCGTTGCGGACGGCGTCGGTATCGACGCCGAGCCGCTCCGCCCAACGGCCCAGGGCCGCCTCATCCTCCAGGTCGATCTGTTCCACATGCCCGGCCTCGGCCCGATCGGCCGCGCTCTGGAGGCGCGATCCAGTCTCGCGAGCGGCCTGCGGCGTCATCGAAAGGCCCGCCGACCCAGGCCCTCGGACCGTGACCTCGCCCTCCACCGGGGCGACCTGGCTGGGTTGGGTGAAAGGCTTTTGCGGCATCGGGCTCCTCCTGCCGTCAGAACCGATGGCCCGGGCCGGATGTTCCCGTCGCCGCGTCGCGGGAACGGTTTGCCTTGCCTGCGGATTCGTCATTTCGAAGGAGGACTTATCGCCATGTCCAAACGTGAACTGATCGAGCCGCACGACGGCGACAAGCGCTACATCCGCCGCGACGACCAAGGCCGCATCAAGGAGTCGGTCGACGTCCGCAAGTCGCTGGCCGCCGACCAGCGCCAGCACGCCAAGAACGACGCCGGTCGCGGCCAGGGCGACAAGGGTGATCGCCAGAAGCACTAGGCCAAGGCCATGCCCTCATCGGTGATCAAGGCCTTCGCCTATGACGAAGCGGCCAAGGTCCTGACCGTCACCTTCGTCAGCGGGCGCGTCTATGCCTACCGGGGCGTGCCCGCCGACGTCGCCCAAGGCCTGAGGCTGGCCTTCGCCAAGGGCGAATATTTCAACGCCACGATCCGCGACCGCTATGACGCCGCGCCGGTGGAGGTTGGAACCGATCGGCGCCAAGGCTCGCTTTTCTAGGGTCCGCCGCGTGGCGTATCAGGCGGACGGGGAGACCGGCCCGCGCGCATGCCCTCCGCCGCCACGGGCCGGCCGACTCCGCCCGGTCGTTGCTGGACGACGACGCCGGCGCTCCCCATATCGTCTCCATGCCCAACATCGCCGCGGCCCCGGCCGCCGAGATCTTCCGTGAGCCGCAAGAGCTTCTGGACGACGCCATCGGCGTGGTCGTCGACCTCGAAGACGTCGCCGCCCGTCGCGAACGCCTGGCGACTTACGCGCAGGCCACGCGCCCGGTCATCGTCTACCGCTTCGTCTTCCCGCCGGGCGCGAGCGTGATCGGCGCGGCCGGAGCGCCGCGAGACGCCGCCGCCCAGCTGGAATTGCTCGTCGGCCTGACCGGGGGCGGCCTGGTCAAGAGCCACGGCGGACTGGCCGCTCGGATTCCCAAGCTGCTGGCCGCCCGGTTCGAAGCCATGGCAGGGGCCCTGATCGCCGACTGGCTGGTGGCGCTCGATCTTGGCGAAGACGCGCCCTAGACCTGGGCGTCGCGGAAGGTGCGGAAGGTCACCGAATAGCGCAGGACCTCGACCGGCGGGATCGAATGCTCCCAGGTCTCGCGTGAAGGACCCGTCAGCAGATAGGCCGAGCGCGGCGCGGGGCGCAGGGTGGCGCGCTCGAACCCCTCATCGCGCCGGCGCCGGAAGCGGAACGGACAGCTGGAGCCCAACGACACGCCCGCGACGATCTCGCACTGAGGCCGGTCGCGGTGCCAGCCGATGCCGGCACCAGGCGCATATTCGATGGCCAGGGCCTGGCGAAACGCCTCCGGATCCCGGCCGGCAAGGGCCGCGACCTTGGCCCGCAGCGGCAGCAGGACGTCGGGGATTGGCGCGGCGGGCTCGAGCACGCCGCGGGCAAAATCGTAGGACCAGCCGAAGGACACGACCCGACGATGGCCCTCGTAGCCATGGAACTGGAATGGACCTCGCCCTCGCGCTGGATCCGGCCGTCGACGCCGAGCAGGTGCGCGCCCAGGGCGATGCGACGCTGCTTGTCGTAGAGCGTGCGCCAGACCACCAGGTTGGCCACGCCGGTCTCATCCTCGATGGTCATGAAGAGGACGCCCTTGGCGCTGCCGGGCATCTGGCGCACCAGGACGAGACCCGCCGTCTGGATGAACTGGCCGTCCCGGCCTTGGGCGACGTCGCGGCAGGGCGCGCGGCGGCGCTGGGTCAGGTCATTGCGGAGCAGGGCCAGCGGATGGCGGCGCAGGCTTAGCCCCACATGGCCATAGTCCTCGACGATCTCGCGGCCCTCGGTCATCGGCTTCAGCGATACGGCCGGTTCATTGAGCTCGCTCGCGCCCGGCTGATCGAACAGCGGCAGGGCCTCGTCGCGCAGCGCCTTGATCGCCCAGCCGGCCTCGCGCCTGGCCAATCTGAGACTAGGCAGGAAGGCGTCGGCCTCGGCCAGCCTGGCCAGGGCGCCGGGCTTGGCGCCGGACCGACGCCAGACGTCGTTGATCGAGGCGTAGGGGTCCTCGCCCCGGGCCAGGATAATGGCCGCGGCCTCGCCGTCGGCCAGGCCCCTGATCATCCTCAGGCCCAGGCGCACTGCGTGGCGACCGGTATCCCCGATCGGCTCCAGCGTGCAGTCCCAGCGCGAGGCGTTGATGCAGATCGGGCGGACCTCGACGCCGTGCTCGATCGCGTCGCGGACGATCTGGGCCGGCTGGTAGAAGCCCATCGGCTGGCTGTTGAGCAGGGCGGCGCAGAAGACGTCCGGATGGTGGCATTTGAGCCAGGATGAGGCGTAGGCCAGCATGGCGAAGCTGGCCGCGTGGCTTTCCGGAAAGCCGTAGGAGCCGAAGCCTTCCAACTGGCTGAAGGTCTTCTCGGCGAAATCCTGCGGATAGCCGCGCTCGACCATGCCGCCGACGAGCTTGGCCTTGAAGTGGGAGACGCCGCCGGTGAACTTGAAGGTCGCCATCGAGCGGCGCAGCTGGTCGGCCTCGCCGGGCGTGAACCCCGCGCACTCGATCGCCATCCGCATGGCCTGTTCCTGAAACAGCGGCACCCCCAAGGTCTTGCCCAACACCTTCTCCAGAGCGGGAAGGGGGTATTCGACCTTCTCCTTTCCCTCGCGGCGGCGCAGGTACGGGTGGACCATGGCGCCTTGGATGGGCCCTGGCCGGACGATGGCGACCTCGATGACGAGGTCGTAGAAAGAGCGGGGCTTGAGCCTTGGCAGCATGGCCATCTGGGCCCGGCTCTCGATCTGGAAGACGCCCAGGGTGTCGGCCCGGCGGATCATCGCATAGGTGCGCGGATCCTCCGGCGGGATGGTGGCCAGGTCCTTGTGGACGTCCTTGTACTCGGCGAGGAGGTCGAGGCCGCGCTTCAGGCAGGTCAGCATGCCCAGCGCCAGCACATCGACCTTCATGAACTTCAATTCGTCGATGTCGTCCTTGTCCCATTCGATGATCTGGCGGCCGTCCATCCGCGCCGGCTCGATCGGGACGAGCTCGTCCAGGCGGTCCTCGGTCAGCACGAACCCGCCCGGGTGCTGGGAAAAGTGGCGCGGGGTGTTGAGCAGCTGCTGGGCCAGTTCCAGGGTCAGCCGCAGTCGGCGGTCCGACAGGTCCAGGCCAATGTTGCGGGCGTGCTTTTCCTCGATCTCCTCGCGGCTGAAGCTCCAGACCTGGCTGGACAGGGCCTTGGTCATGTCCTCAGGCAGGCCCAACACCTTGCCCACGTCGCGCACCGCGCCCCGCGGGCGAAAACGCTGGACGACCGCGACCAGGGCGGCGCGATGGCGGCCATAGGTCTCGAAGATCCACTGCATGACGATCTCGCGCCGCTCGTGCTCGAAATCCACATCGATGTCCGGCGGCTCGTTGCGCTCCTGGGAGACGAAGCGCTCGAAGAGGAGATCGTTGCGCTCGGGATCGATCGAGGTGACCCCCAGCACGTAGCAGACCGCCGAATTGGCGGCCGAGCCGCGGCCCTGGCAGAGGATGTCGCGGCTGCGGGCGAACCGGACGATGGAATGGACGGTCAGGAAGTAGGGCGCGTAGCCCAAGAGGCCGATCAGGCGCAGCTCGTGGGCCAGCGCCCTTTCTACCTCGGGCGGCACGCCCTCGGGATAGCGTTGGGCCGCGCCTTCCCAGGTCAGGCGCTCCAGCGTCTCCTGCGGGGTGGCGCCCGGCTCGCTGACCTCATGCGGATACTGGTAGGAAAGCTCATCGAGGCTGAACCGGCAGCGCCGGGCGATGGCGAGCGAGGCGGCGATCGCTTCGGGGTGCTTGGCCAGCAGCCGATGGATCTCGGCCGGCGCCTTCAGGTAGCGGTCGGCGTGGCGATCGCGCCTGAAGCCGACATCGTCGATCGTGGTCCCCTCGCGGATGCAGGTGATGACATCCTGCAGCAGGCGGCGGGCCTTTTCGTGGAACAGCACCCGATTGGTGACCACCGGCGTCACGCCGGCAGCCCGGGCCAGGGCCTCGAGCTGATAGAGGCGCAGGGCGTCGCCAGGGCGGCGGCGCAGGGTCAGGGCCAGGTGGGCGTCGGCCCCGAAGATCGCCGCTACCTTCTTCAGCTGCAGGGCGCAGGCCGCGTCGGGCGCTTCGGGCACGAGGATGGCGATCAGGCCCTGCGCGTAGGTCGCGACATCGTCGAGGGTCAGGTCGCATTCGCCCTTGCCGGCTCGGGCCTTACCAAGAGAGAGCAGGCGGCAGAGCCGGCCGTAGGCGGCCCGATCGGTCGGATAGACCAGGAGGGTCATGCCATCGCGCAGCACCAGTTCGCAGCCGACGATCAGGCGCAGGCCCGTGGCCTTGGCGGCGATGTGGGCGCGCACGATCCCGGCGACGCTGTTGCGGTCGCAGACCGCCAGCGCCCGGTAACCGAGACGCTGAGCCTCGTCGAAGAGTTCGCCCGGCGAAGACGCCCCGCGCAGCAGCGAAAAGTGCGAGGCGCATTGCAGCTCGACATAGGAGCCAAGGTCGTCCTGGACCTGCGGGCAGGCCGGCGCGCTCATCCAAAGACCCCCGCCATGAACCAGCGTTGGGTTCCGGTCTGCGCGTCCTCGCCGTCGCCGTCGCGGAAGATCCAGAACCGCTCGCCGCTGTCGTCCTCGACCTGGAAATAGTCGCGGCTGCGGGCCAGTTCGGCGTCGGCCTTCCACCATTCGCCGAACACCCGCTCAGGACCGTCGGCGCAGCGCACGCGATGGCGGGTTCCGCGCCAGGTAAAGGCGGCAGGCGGGGCGTCGGGCAGCAGGGCCACGGTGTCGATCGGCTCCGGCCGCGGGAAGAACCGGGTCGGCCGCGGCCAGTCGGCGGGCCAGGAAAAGCTTTCCGGCGCGTCCAGGGGCGGGGCCAGGCGCACCGATCGCTCGGGCAGGTCGCTCTCGGCGCTGGCCAGGCGGTAGACGTGCTCGGGTCCCAAGCGGTTGGAGAGGGTGTCGATCAGGCCGGAGAGGTCGACGGCCTGGTCGGCCTCCAGCGCCTTGGCCTGCTTGTAGACCAGCCGCTCGGCGCCAGGCGCGGCCAGCACGATCTTCTCGACGCCAAAGCCCGGATCGACGGTCTCCAGCTTCTCGCACAGCAGCTTGGCCAGCCGCTTGGCGTTCCGCGACGGCGAAGCCAAACCAATGCGCGCCATCTCGATGCGGTTGTCGACACGGTGGAACCAGGCGTCCAGGCGCTTGGCGCCCAGGCCGGCTTCCTCCAGGACGGCGCACAGCGCCTGGGTCAGCTGCGTCAGATAGCGGGCCATGGTCTCGGGTGCGCCTATCGGCTCGGCGAAGATCTTGCGCACATGCAGGGTCTCCGCCGCCATGACCGGCTCGATCGGCTCGGCCTTGCGCCCGAAGGCCTGATCCAGGCGCAGGACCGGCTCGGCGCCCAGGCGATGGACCAGCGGGCCCTTGGGCGTGGCCTCCAGCTCGCCGATAGTGTCAAAACCCAGCCGTCCGAGCCCTTCGACGAGATCGGCGGGAAGGCGCAATGCCGCGGCGGGCAGCAGGCTGATTTCGCGGCCCGTGGTCCCGGGCGTGGCTACGAAGATCGCTCGCCGACTGAACCGGGCCAGGGCGTGGGCGCCGCCCCAGCTGTCGGCGATGGCGACGGTGGCGGTCAGGCCGACCTTGGAGAGGCGCTCACGGATGGCGATGGCCATCTTTTCCTCGCCGCCGAAGAGATGGGCGCAGCCGGTGGCGTCGATCACCAGGCCGTCGGCGCCGTCCGGTGCGACGGTGGGCGAGTAGAGCTTCTGGGCCCACAGCGCCAGGCGGTGCAGGGCGGCTTGATCTCCATCGACGTCCAGGTCGTGAAGCAGCAGGCCGGGGACCAGGGCCGTGGCGTGGGCGACCGCTTGGCCGATGCGCAGCCCCGCCTGGGCGGCGGCGAAGTTGAGATGCGCGATCGCGCGCCGACGCCCGACGCGGCCGACCATGACCACCGGCGTCTCAGGCGGCGGCGCGGCCTTGCCCTGGCCGCGACGCAGCCGGTCGGTCGGCCAGCGGGGCAGGAAGACGGAGATGACCCTTGGCGTCACAGGCTTCTATCTCAAGGTCGAAGGCTTCGCCGGCGCGGCAACGGAAGAGCTCAAGGAACCAGCGCGGCCGTCCCACGCCGGCGGTGGGAAGGGGCGAGGAGGGCAGGGCCGAGACCCGCCAGCGCGTGGCCGCCGCGGTCGGCTGGCCAAGGTCGGCGGCGTCGGCCACCCTGCGCCATCTTCGGATGGCGATGGCCATCTGGCCGCTCTTCTCGGCCGCCAGCTGAAGCCGCCGCGAGGCGGTCATCGACAGCTTGCCGACCTCGCCGACGACGCCCGCCAGGCCCGGCCAGCGCAGGCCTTCCTCCATGCAGGCCAGGACCCCGGCCTCGTCGCCGGCCTCGGCGAAGATCACACGGGCCGGGGGCAGGCCCACCTGGGCCAGGGCCGGGGCGAACAGGTCCCGCTGGCGCAGACACCAGAGCACCGGCCCCGGGGCGCGGGCCAGGATGCCGGCCGCGAAGCGGGCGGGGGTGGCGGCATGCAAGGCGCCGTCCGCGCCGCCGGCCACCTCGTGCAGGGCGCCGATCGCCAGGCCGCCGCCAGGCAGGCGCTCGTCGATCTGCGGCACGCCGAACGGCAGCACCGTTCGCGCGGCCGCGTCGGCGGTCTCGATCAGGCGGACCTGGCGGCGGAGCGCGTCGAGCGCGGCGGGGGTGCGGGCAAGGGACATGGGTTAAAAACGGATATGTTCCATCTTTGTTCTCATGACGCTTGGCGAGTCAATCAGCCCTGGCGTGCGGCGCGGCGCCGCGCCACGACGGAGTCTCAATCCCGGCAAGGGATTGGCGGGATTCAAATTTTTGCGGGCGTCCGAGTCTGACGCAGGATGCCCGCCGTTATCGCCGTCTATGGCCGGACGAGGTCGGGCGGCGTGTCGTAGGGCCGGCCATCGTCGGGACTCGGCATCGGCGAAGCCGGCATGGGATCTTCGAACGGGATCACCGGGTCGTCGAATTCAGGCCTGGGCGAGCCTGGCGGGACTTCGCTCGGTGGTCGGCCGGGTGCGGGATCGGGCGTCGGAGAGGCAGGATCGGTCATGTGAAGAGAACGCTCAGCGGGCAGGCCCGCTCCCCGTTCGCATCTAGCCGAAGGCCCAGCGCGCCAGGACGATACGGCGGCCGGGCTGAGAAAGGCCGTGAAGCAACACCAGTTCCGTTGGACGCCACCGGATCGGGGTGATGGCCGTCGTCGGGACCGGGCTGGCGGTTTGCAGGAACGCCATCTGGGCGCGCCATTCAAGACCGACGCTTCGGCCTAGGCCCGAATGTTCCAGAGCCCCGGCCAGCGCCTGGCGTAGCTCGCCCAACGCCGGCGGTTGGGGGCCGGTGAAGCTCGCCCGCCAGCGACCCGGGACGCCTCGACACCGTCGAAGACCAGGTCGAAAGGCGCCGGCAGGGCCACGCGGCGGGCCGCTTCCTGGGCCTGGCGGACGATGCCACGGGGCAAGGCTGGATAGGGACCGAACTCAAAGAGGCTGAGCGAGAACTGATCGGGGCGCGCCTGGCGTCCGGCCAGGCGGTGGTTCTCCGCGAACGCCGCGGCGGCTTGCGCCAAGGCCGATCCCGTGGCGGGGTCGGGCAGCAGCGCCAACGCCAGAGCGTCCGGCGGAGCGCCGGTTTGGGCGTCGATGTCACTCACCATGGCAGGGGTTTATCCCAGGCCCGGCCCGCTCGCCATGCCGGGCTTGAAGGGGGCGTCTCTAGTCCTCGGCATGGCCCAGCGCCTCGATGCGGCGGGGTGGGTCCTGGCGGACGGCGGCCCAGACGGCTCTGGCCAGTCGGTCCTGGTAGGCGGCCAGTTCGTCGGCGGCGGCGCTTTGCTCCAGGGCCGCGAGAAGCCTGAGGCGCGCCTGGACGAGCTGTTCATCATCGCTCAGCTCGGCTTCCTTGTGCATGGCCAGGGCCGCCTGAGCGGCCCGCCGCGTCCAGCCCTCGAGCGGGCCGATGAAGTCGGCGCTCAGGATCGGCGCGCCAAATCCGCGGTGCACGCTAAAGCCCAGCGCCAACACGCCTTGCCGCACCACCTGCGGCCAGTAATCGACCGGCGCGTCCATCAGCTGAAGAGGCCCGGCGGCTCGGGCGGAGGAAAGTCGCGCTCGACGCAAAGCCCGCCGGCCGGCAGCGCCGTCAGGATCTCCGCGGCCGGGCGCGAGAGGTCTAGCCACTCGCGGCCGCGCTGAGCCGGCAGGACCACCACCTGGCGGTCGTGATAGGGGGCGATGTCGGGGCCTGGCGCTGTGGTCAGCATGGTGAAGGCGTCTTGCTTGACGATGCCGGCGATCCAGAACACCGGCTCGCCCGGCACGGTGAACTTCCAGCGGGTCTTGCGCTTTTGGCCCGGCTGCGGCGCGGTAAACTCGTAGAAGCCATCGGTGGGGATCAGCACGCGGTCGGACTTGGAGAAATCACGGTCCTCGCTGACATAGTTGAAAACCGGACCTTTATTTCCAGGCCAGCCCCACTTGGTCATCGACACCACGGCCTGATCGCCGACATGGCGCAGGATTGGGGCGACCTCGGTCATGCGAATTTCCGGACGCGGCTCGAAATTGCTCGCCTGACCTTCCCAGACCACAGGCAGCTTGAGCACCATGGACCACAGATCGAAGAGGTCTCCGGTCTTGAGGCTGTAGAGATTGCAGATGTGGACGGCCCCCCGCTTGCAGTGAACGCGCAGACTGTCTGACCTAACGCTTGCTATCAGATGTCCGGCCTGTTTGCGCGAGAAGCTCGCTGGCCAAGATGGTGTTCGCTACGCGCGCTCCAAACACATTGGCGACATCGGGATGCCAGTGCAATCTTCGGAATGTCGCGCGTACCGACCAATAGGTCGTTTCCATCTGTTCGTTCGTGCAAGTTTCCTGGGCGGTCCGGGTGCAGCCTCTTTGGCTTCCGGGCGCCGGTCTCAGATCAGGTCGGGTTCAGTGCTGCGGGCCGGATGTAGACTCCGCCCGACACCATCAGCCGCCAAGCAATCCTGGCGAACTTGTTGGCCAATGCGACCGCGACCAGCTTGGGCGGCTTCCGCTCCATGAGCCTGGCCAGCCAGGGCGATGGCTTTGTATGCCCGAGGCGCACATGGCGCAGCAGCGCTGTGGCCCCGACGATCAGCGTTGACCGGATCGATGGATCTCCAGCCTTGGTGATCCCGCCGAGTCTTGATCGACCGCCTGTCGAATGGTCTCGCGGCGTGAGCCCCAGCCAGGCGGCGAAGTCGCGCCCGGAGCCGAAGGTCTGCGCCGGCGGCGCCTTCATGCTCAGCAACGTTGAGCCGATAGGGCCGACGCCGGGAATGGTGGCGATGCGCCGGCTCAGCTCGTCGGCGCGGTGCCACTTCATCAGCTTCGCGTCGATCTCCGCCAGGCGCGCCTCTACCGCGGCGTACTCCTTGGCTTGAAACTGGAAGAGCTCGCGCGCCAGCTCCGGCAGCGTGTCATCTTCGAGGACGCGCGCGATCAGGCCACTGACGTTCTGCCGGCCGGACGGGCCCACAATCCCGAACTCCGCCGCATAACTCCGAAAAGCGTTGCTGAGCTGCGACTTCACCATGACGAGCCGCTCGCGCACCGTCATCAACATGCAGGCCGCCTGACGGTCCTTGGACTTCACAGGCACGAAACGCATGGTCGGCCTGGTGACGGCCTCGCAGAGCGCTTCGGCGTCGGCCGCGTCGTTCTTCCCGCGCTTTACGTACGGCTTCACGTACTGCGGCGGGATCAGCTTCACCTCGTGGCCGAACGACTCCAGGAGCCGCGCCCAATGGTGGGAACTACCGCAGGACTCGATCGCGACAAGGGCCGGCGGAAGGTTCTCGAAATAGCGGATCATGTCGGCGCGCCGGAGCTGGCGACGAAGAACTACAACCTCGTTCTCATCCACTCCGTGGAGCTGGAACACGGACTTAGCCGTGTCCATGCCGATACGCACTGGTGTGACCATGTGGCTCTCCTCTCGACTGGCTTGTTGACGCTAAGCGCCATCAAACCGTTGGGATGAGAGGCCGTCCACACCAACACATGGCCCGGCTCGCTAATGCTTGGCGGCGGGTTTGACGAGACTCGCCAAGACCCGCGCGTTGGCCTCCGCGGCCTCCTCAACAACGGTCGCGGCGACGTGCGGTTCGAGCGCCTTGGCCCCAGGCGCGAAGCCCAGCGCCCACTTGAACCGGAACGGCCTGTCGCGCCGGTCATCGTCCTGGATCGTGAGGGTCAGGGTGTGGGCGGCCTGGATCGGAATGAACAGCGGAAAGGCGATCACGCTCATCCCCCGTCCGGTGGCGAAGTCGAACGGGACCATGAGGCCAAGGTCCGCTGAAGCCAGGCTCACGCGGCCACGCGTTTGTCGTTTGTCGACGTCCAGATGCAAGGCGATCCAGACCTCCAGGAGGCCCGGCAGGCTCTGAGCCAGCAGGACCGCACCGTGGATGCCCAGATAGTCGGTCAGGCCATTGGCCCGCCGTTCGACCTTGTCGCAGATCACCGCCGAGCGGACCGCGGTGATCATGGCGCCGTCTTCAGCCAGACCCTGGCCCACCAGGCCGAGCCGTCATCGCGATCGTACTCGATCTCGAACGCTTCGACCGTGGGATGAAAATGCCAGAAGCCGATCGGCGGCGCGTCGCCGACATTATGGAATTCGATGTCATGGGCACGGTCGGGAACCGGACGCGGTGTCCGTCCGAATTCCGCGATCTCGCAGGCGCGCGGCGGCCTTAGCCAGACCTCGACGAAGGTGGCGTCGTAGCCGTCGCTCGGAGCGACCCTGTAGTCGGTGATCCAGGGTGCGAGCGACCAGAGGGCCTCGTCGTGTTCTGGGGCGAAGAAGGCGCCGTCTGGGGGGGAGCGGTCAGGCACGTCCAGGCAAATCTCCAGGTCACCGCGATCTTAGGACAGGGCGCCGGGGCGTCAAATCTTCATGGGCCGTAAGCGACCGAGGCCTCAATCTCGCCGTCCGTGGCTGGCTTTTTTCGCCGCGACGTTTCATCCCCAGCAATCGAGCAGGATGTGAACGAAGCCGGAACTTTCCCCTTGAGGCGCAAGCGCGTCAACGGGCAATCTAGAAACCCGTCGATCAGGCGCTGGGGCGCGAGCGCGGCGGCCACTTGAGGAGTTGAAGTGTCGGGCGGCGTGGAGGGCGCATTTCTGGACGTGGCGTTGGAGATCGGTCTAGCGCAGGCGATCGCCCAGTTGCGCAAGGACATCGATCGGGCGATCGACCAATTGCCCGACACCGCAGCCGCGGGGCGTTATCGCGATCGCCTGACGGCTCAGCGCGCGGCCCTGCGCGAGCCGACCTTGCGCCATAGCGCCGCCCTGGTGGTGTCGCTGTGCGACAAGGACCCGGCCCTGACGCCCCGGGTTCGCCCGGCCTTCGCCGCCCTGGTCGCCCGCCATCCCGAGCTCGCCCGCTTCTATGGGCAACTCCCCGCCGATCCGTCGGTCAAGGATATGCGCGCCACTGATCGATCTTGAGATCGCGCTGAACGAACACGACGCTCAGCGGTTTGCCTCGTGAACAGGAGGCCGCCATGCTCGAGAAGATTCCCCACGGCGTCGGCCGCGCGCTGCGCGGAGTGCGGGCCGGTTTCGAGAAGGTGGCCAGCGAAGATCGCGCCTTCGCCGGCCTCGCCGACACCATCGCCCTGACCAGCGACGCCTTCGACGATGGCGGCGCCTTGCCGCCGCGGTTCACGGCCGATGGGGAGGGCCTTTCGCCGCCCCTGAGCTGGACCAACCTGCCGCCCGGAGCCGCCGCGGCGGCCCTGCTGGTCGAGGACCCGGACGCCCCGGCGCTTGAGCCCTTGGTGCACCTGCTGGCCTGGGACCTGCCGGCCGACCTCATCGCCTTGCCCGAAGGCCAGCTGCGCAGCCCCGGGCATGATGGGCTCGACGAGTCGCTTGGCAAAAACAGCTTCCTGCAAGCTGGCTGGCTGCCGCCCGACCCGCCCACCGGCCACGGACCGCATCTCTATGTCTTCCAGCTCTTCGCCCTGGACCGGAAGCTAGCGTTCGAGGCGCCGCCGAGCCGGGGGCGCTTTCTGAAGGCTATCGAGGGCCACGTGCTGGCCAAGGGCATGCTGGTGGCCACCCACGAGCGGCCGTAGCTCAGTCGGTTCGATGGCGGGCCGGGCGGCATAGGCCGCGGCCCTAAAGGGCGGTGGCGTCCGATCGTATGGGCCAGACACGGCTCAGCGCAGCTGGCTATCCTTGCTGCCGCGCCGATTAATGCCGCCGATCACCACCTGCTTGTCGCGGCCGGCCTGGCAGTCGATGCAGGTGCGACAGCCGGGTAGGGCGAGGCGTCGCGCCTGGGGGATGTCCTCGCCGCATTCGACGCAGAAGAGCGCGCTCTCGCCGCTTGGCAGGCGCGCGCGGGCATGCAGGACGCCGTCGATCACCGTGTCCTCGATCTGGTCGAGAACGCCTCCGTCATGAGTCCAGCCACCGGCCATGAAACCTGAAAACTCCTCATCCTTGTCAGCGACTTAGATAAGAAATCTTCAGGCGATCGCCAGCGGGTCCGACCGTCCGGGCCGCGGTCAGATTGTCGCGGCGGGGCGTCGGGGTTCCGGCCGGGGCTAGTCCGCGGAAAGAGCCGCGCCCTCGCGGGCGACCGCCTCTTGCGCCAGGATGCGCATCAGGCTCTCCAGGGTGTAGGGCTTCTTGAGGAGCGGGAAGCCGTGAGCGCCGTCTTCGGCCAGGACATGGCTATAGCCGCTGGTCAGGATGACCCTGACCTTTGGCCAGCGCTCGCGCACCTGGCCAGCCAGCTCCACGCCGCTCATGCCGGGCATCACGACATCGGTGAACACCAGCTCGAAACGCGCGGACGGCTTTTCCAGGGCCGTCAGCGCGCTTTGCGCGTCGCCGACGCGGGTGACGGCGTGGCCCATCTCCTCTAGCATCGTGGCCGCGAACTGGCCGACCTCCAGATTGTCCTCGACCAGCAGGATCCGTAGCGGCGGGGTCTTGACGTCGACGGATTGGCGCGAGGGCGTCGCGGGCTCCTGGCGCGCCGACATAGGCAGGTAGAGGGTGAAGGTGGAGCCGGCCCCTTCGAGGCTGGAGACGGCGACCTCGCCGCGCGACTGCTTGGCGAAACCGTAGACTTGGCTCAGCCCCAGGCCTGTGCCCCGATTGACAGCTTTGGTGGTGAAGAACGGCTCGAAGATGTGCGCCAGGGTCTCGGCTGACATGCCCGTGCCGGTGTCGGCGATGGCGACGGCCGCGAACTCACCCGGGGCCGCGGCATGGCCGCGAACGGCCGGCACGCCCGGGGCCCGGCTGGCGCGAATGCGGATCGCCCCCCCGCTGGGCATGGCGTCGCGGGCGTTGACCACCATGTTGATGATCGCCGTGTCGAACTGCCCAGGATCGGCCTTGATCCAAAGTTCGGGCCCGTCAAAGCCGAGCTCGAGAGTGATCGAGGCGTCAGCCGAGGCGGCGATGATCTGGCGCAGGCCTTCCAGCCGCTCGACGATGTTGAAGCTCTCCGGCTGCAGGGGCTGGCGTCGCGCGAACGCGAGAAGCTGGCTGGTCAGCAGAGCCGCGCGCTCCGACGCCGAGGCGATGGCGTCGACATATTTCTGGCGCCGGGGATCTTGCTCGCCCCGCTGGAGGAACTCCGCCGAGGAGCGGATGACCGTCAGCAGGTTGTTGAAGTCGTGCGCCACCCCGCCGGTCAGGCGGCCGATCGCTTCCATCTTCTGAGCCTGGGACAGGGCTTCGCGCGTGCGTTCGATCTCCTCAAGGGCCCGGCGCTTTTCGGTGATGTCGCGCGTGACCTTGGCAAAGCCCAGGAGCTTGCCCGCCTCGTCGTGGATCGGATCGATCAGCACATGGGCCCAGAAGCGCTCGCCGTCCTTGCGCACCCGCACGGCCTCGCCCTCGAACTTGCCCTCGCGCACCGCCGTGGCCAGGGCGCGTTCGGGCGCACCGTTTTCGCGATCCTCTGGCGTATAGAACATCGAGAAATTGCGGCCCACCACCTCGCCGGCCTTGTAGCGCTTGATGGCTTCGGCGCCGCTGTTCCAGTTGGTGATGTTGCCCACCGGGTCGAGCATGTAGAGCGCGTAATCGCGAACGCCCTGCACCAGTCTCTGGAAGCGCTGCTCGCTCTCATAGAGCGCCGCGTCGCGCGCCTTGCGGGCCGAGACGTCGCGGGTGACCTTGGCGAAGCCGATCACTTCGCCATCCTCGATGACCGGGTCGATGACAACGTGCGTCCAAAACCGCGTGCCGTCCTTGCGCACGCGCCAGCCCTCGGCCTCGAAGCGTCCTTCGCGCGCCGCCGTCTCCAGGGCGCGGGCCGGCAATCCAGCGGCCCGGTCCTCCTCGGTGTAGAAGACCGAGAAGTGCCGACCGACGATCTCTTCGGCCTGATAGCCCTTGAAAAGGGCCGCGCCGCTGTTCCAGGTCGTCACCGTCCCGGTCGCGTCCAGAAGATAGAGCGCGTAGTCGGTGACGGCGTTGATCAGCAGGCGATGACGCTCGGCCTCATCGCGTGCGTTCAAATCCCGCGGCAGCTTCGTCATTGCACCCCTTGGCCGCTCCCCAAGGCCGCTCCTAACGTGGCGGACGGCAAAGCGCAATCGACAACGGGTTGGACGGCCAGGCCGGCTAAAGCCCGATTATCAAATGATATTTTAGCGTAGGCGGGGCGCGATCGGAGCTTGGCGCGCGATCTAGTGGGCGCAGCCCTCGGGAGGGAGGCGCGAGCGCTCGACCACATTGACAAGATCGGTTTCGCTCCAGACTTCGATGGCGCGCGCGCTGCCATGCCATCCCAGAAGCGTGTTCGCATGGCCGAGGTAGTCGCCATCTTTCAACTCAACAATATCGATGGCGGCGGCTACGCCATCCTTATTCAGGCACATGAACGTATAGGTCTGCATCGACGCCTCCACCCGCGGAGATGTTTACAGTCCTCACGACCTACGGTCTGTCCGGAAGCCAACTTTCGCTAAAGGCCCGAGGCTGGGCTTTGTTCCAAGATCGGCCTTACCCGTCAGGCGCCGGTCTGGGCGTTGGGCGCGGCTACCGGCTTGGACTCCGGGGAGTTCTTCTGGCGCAGATAGATCGACAGGACGACCAGAACGGCCGTGGACAGAAACTCGCTCTGCCAGTTCTGGAACGACTCGAACCACAGTTGCGGATCGGCGAGGTAGGCCAGGGTCGACTTGGCCGCGCCCCCGTGTTCCAGCGCCTCCTGCGTCGCCGCCTTGGCGCTAGACGTCCAGTGAAGGACGAAGGAGGCGACGAACAGCAAGGCCAGGGCAAGTCCCAGGGAATGGGCGTAGGCCCAGGCGAGCGGACCTGTTTTCCGCGCCAGGACCGGCGCCTTGGGATCGTTGCTCGGCAAGACGTCGCGCGTCGGGGCGTCGGGGTCCTTGGATTCGGAGGAGCCGCGCTGGACCAGATAGGCGGTCAGCACGACATAGACCGACATCTGCAGGAACTCGCTCTCCCAGTTCTCGAACACGGTCGAGATGAAGGCCGGGTCGGTAAGATAGGCCAATGGGCCGATCGGCGACTGGCCGTGCCGCTGCAAGTCCTCCAGCTCGACGCGCCAGCCGGTCAGCCAATGTCCGACCAGGCTCGCCAGGAACAACGCCGCCAAGGCCAGGGTGAGACCGTTCGATTTCAAGATCTTGAGCATGCCCGCGTTAAGGCCCGGACCATGACGAGGGTTCCTTCACCGCGGCTCGCCCTGAACGGCCTTGGCGGGCTCGGGCGAATGACGCTAGGCTTGGCGCGCGTTCGGGCGGGGGCTTGGGCTTGGGCGGTTTAGGGCTGGCTTGATGACCGAAGGCGGTTCTCCGGACGATGTTCGGAGCGGTGACGACGACACGCCGCGCTTCCGGGCGCGTGGCGGCGAGATGGGCGCTCGGATGCGCGCCCACGACTGGGGCGGCACGCCGCTTGGCGTTTCTGAGGGATGGCCCCAGTCGCTGAAATCGGCGGTGAGCATCATGCTCAACTCCCGTTTTCCGATCACCATCTATTGGGGGGCGGACCTGGCGCTGCTCTACAATGACGCCTGGGCGCCGATCCCGGGCGAGAAACACCCCTGGGCCCTGGGACGGCCCGGCCGCGAGGTCTGGCCGGAGATCTGGGAGACGATCGGGCCGCTCTACGCGCGCGTCATCGAAACGGGCGAGGGGATCTGGCAGGAAGACGAGCTCCTGCCCATGCACCGCCACGGCTATACCGAGGAGTGCTACTACACTTCACCTTCAGCCCGATCCAGGGCGAAGACGGCGGCGTCGCCGGCATCTTCAACGCCGTTGTCGAAACCACTGAGCGCGTGCTGTCGGAGCGTCGGTTGCGGACCCTCAGCCGCATGGGCGAGCGGGCCAACGCGGCCTTGTCGATCGAACAAGCCTGCGGCTGGATCGCCGATATCCTGGCTTCGAACACCGCTGACGTGCCGTTCGCCCTGATCTATGTGCGCGACGGCGACACGGCCCGGCTCGTCGCGGCCACCGGTCTTGCGCCAGGGGGCGTGGGCGCTCCGCTCAGTGTGAGCTTGGAGGCGGACGAGGCTTGGCCGCTAGCCGCGGCCCTAGCCAGTGCTGCAGCTGTCGCCAGCCCGCCGCCAGCGGAGCTCGACCTGCAGAACGCGGCGTGGCCCGAGCCGGTGGTCGAGGCGCTGACCTTGCCGATCCTCATCGCCGGGGAGACCGCGCCAAGCGCCTTCCTGGTCGCCGGCGCCAACCCGCGACGGCGCCTGGACGCCGACTACCGGGCGTTCTTCGACCTGGCGGCCGGGCACGTGGCCAACGCGCTCGCCAGTGCGCGCGCCTATGAGCAGGAGCGCCAGCGCGCCGAAGCCCTGGCCGCGATCGACCAGGCCAAGACGGCGTTCTTCTCCAATGTCAGCCACGAGTTCCGCACCCCCCTGACCCTGATGCTGGGACCGCTGGAAGACGCCTTGGCGCCGGGGGAGACGCTGGAGGCCGTTCAGCGCGAGCGGCTGGAGGCGGCCCATCGCAACGCCTTGCGGCTGCTGCGCCTGGTCAACACGCTGCTGGATTTCTCGCGCATCGAGGCCGGCCGTATGAAGGCCAGCTACAAGCCTACCGATCTGGCCGCCCTGACGACGGACCTGGCGTCGGCTTTTGGCTCGGCGGCCGAAAAGGCCGGCTTGGTGTTGAACGTCTCGGCCAATCCGCTCTCACGCCCCGTCTTCGTCGATCACGAGATGTGGGAGAAGATCGTCCTCAATCTCGTCTCCAACGCGTTCAAGTTCACGCTCTCCGGCCGCATCGACGTCAGTCTTGAAGAAGCGGGCGAGGTCGCCGTGCTCGTCGTTCGCGACACTGGCGTGGGCATTGCGCAGAGCGAGCTGCCCAAGCTCTTTGATCGTTTCCACCAGGTGGACGGGAGCCAAGGGCGCAGCTTCGAGGGCACGGGGATTGGTCTGGCGCTGGTCAAGGAATTAGTGACCCAGCACGGGGGCTGGATCGCCGTCGACAGCCGCGAAGGCGAGGGGACGACGTTCACCGTCACCGTGCCGTTCGGCCCCGGCCAGCTGCCCGCCGAACAGGTGCAGGCCAGCCCCGTGCAGAAGAACCCATCGGGGCGGGCCAGGGCCTTCGTCGAAGAAGCGCTGCGCTGGCTTCCCGACGCCGCCAGCAACGAGGGACGCGACGGGGCTACCGCCGCCAAGAGCGTGACGGCCAAGGTGCTCCTGGCTGACGACAACGCCGACCTGCGCGCCTATATCGGCCGAATCCTGGCCGAGCAGGGCTATGCGGTCAGCACGGCGGCTGACGGCGAAGAGGCCCTGGCCGCCCTCGCCGATGAGCGACCCAATCTGGTGCTGACCGACGTCATGATGCCCAGGCTCGACGGCTTTGGCCTGCTGGCCGCCATTCGCCGCGATCAGGCCTTGCGCGACCTGCCGGTGATCATGCTGTCGGCGCGGGCGGGCGAGGAGGCCAAGGTCGAGGGGCTCGACGCCGGCGCCGACGACTACCTGGTCAAGCCCTTCTCAGCGCGGTAACTGACGGCCCGGGTCGCCGGGGCCATCGCCACCGCGCGGCTGCGCCAGGAGATGACCCAGGCGCTGAGCGAGAGCGAGAGCCGGTTCCGCAACATGGCCGACCACGCGCCGGTGATGATGTGGGTGACCAACGGGCAAGGCGACTGCACCTATCTCAACAAGGCCTGGTACGCCTTCACGGGCCAATCGGAAGCCCAAGCGCTGGGCGCAGGCTGGCTGGAGGCCCTGCACCCCGACGATCGAGGCGCCGCGGGCGAGGCGTTCCTGGCCGCCACTGCCCGGCAGGAGGCGTTTCGCCTGGAGTATCGCCTTGGCCGGCGCGACGGATCCTACCACTGGGTGATCGACGCGGCCGCACCCCGGTTCGCCGTCGACGGCGCCTTCCTGGGCTATATCGGCTCGGTGCTCGACATCTCCGATCGCAAGGACGCCGAGACCCGTATCCGGAAAAACCAAGCCGCGCTCGAGGACCAGACCCGGGCGCTGCAGGTCCTCAACCAGGCGGCCGTCGCGGTGTCCGGGGACCTGGACCTGGAGCGCCTGGTCCAGACCGTCACCGACGCCGGGGTCGAGCTTGCGGGCGCTGAATTTGGGGCCTTTTTCTACAATCTCGTCGACGCGGCCGGAGAGAGCTATGTGCTCTACACGCTCTCGGGCGTGGACCGCTCGGCGTTCGAGGGCTTTCCGATGCCCCGAAACACCGCGGTGTTTGGACCCACTTTTGCGGGCCACGGCATCGTGCGTTCGGACGACATCACCAAGGACCCGCGGTACGGCGGCTCGGCGCCCCACCATGGCATGCCCAAGGGCCATCTGCCGGTCTGCAGTTATCTGGCCGTGCCGGTACGGTCGCGCGGTGGCGAGGTGCTCGGCGGACTGTTCTTCGCCCATTCCAAGCCGGCGATGTTTGGACCGCTGGCCGAGGAGCGCCTTGTTGGTCTGGCCAGCCAGGCGGCCGTGGCGATGGACAATGCGCGGCTCTTCCAGGCGGCCGAGCAGGAGCTGGCGCAACGCCGACGTGCGGAGGCGGAGCTGCATGCGCTGAACGCCACGCTCGAAGAGCGCGTGGCCAGCGAGATCGCCGACCGCCTGAAGGCCGAGGAGGCCCTGCGACAAGCCCAGAAGATGGAAGCCGTCGGTCAGTTGACCGGCGGCGTCGCTCACGACTTCAACAACCTTCTCACCGTGATCATCGGCGGCCTGGACACCATCAAGCGCAGTCGTCCTGGCGACGAGGCCCGTATCCAGCGCTCGGCCGACATGGCATTGCAAGGCGCCCAGCGCGCCGCCAGCCTGACCGAGCGGCTTCTGGCCTTCTCACGCCGTCAGCCCTTGGCGCCCAAGCCGGTCGACGCCAACGCTCTTGTGCGCGACATGACCGAGTTGCTCCACCGCACCTTGGGCGAGCAGATCGAGCTGGAAGGCGTCCTGACGCCGCGCCTCTGGCCGATCGAGGTCGATCAGAACCAGTTGGAGAGCGCGGTCATCAACCTGGCTGTCAATGCGCGCGACGCCATGCCCGGCGGCGGAAAGCTGACCATCGAGACCGCCAACGTCATGCTCGACCAGGCCTACAGCGACATCGACGCCGAGGTGACGCCAGGTCAATACGTCTCCATCGCGGTGAGCGACAGTGGCGCGGGCATGTCCAAGGAGACCCTGGCCCGGGTGTTCGAGCCCTTCTTCACGACCAAGGACGTCGGCAAGGGCACCGGCCTTGGCCTGTCGATGGTCTATGGCTTCGCCAAGCAGTCTGGCGGCCACGTGACGGTCTATTCGGAGGAAGGCCACGGCACGACGGTCAAGCTCTACTTCCCCCGCCATCTGGGGGAGCAGGTCGCCAGTGTCGAAGCGTCTACCGCCGCTGCGCCAAGAAGCAGCGACGGGGAAGCGGTGCTGGTGGCCGAGGACAACGAGGACGTCCGCGCCTACAGCGTCATGATCCTCGCCGAGCTCGGCTACAAGGTCATCGAGGCCGCGGATGCGGACGCGGCTATCGCGGTCCTGTCATCGGGCGCGCGACTGGACCTGCTGTTCACCGACGTCGTCCTGCCAGGCAAGAGCGGGCGGACCATCGCCGAGGCGGCCGCCAGGCTTCGGCCTGGCCTGAAGGTTCTCTTCACCACCGGCTACTCGCGTAACGCCATCGTTCACCACGGCCGTCTGGATGCGGGCGTGCAGCTGATCACCAAGCCGTTCACCTTCGAGCAGCTGGCCGGGCGGGTAAGGGACGTCCTCGACAAGCGCTAAACGCCTGCGATCAGCGCCCACGCCGGGGGAGCTTGGCGCGGATCGCGCAGACGAGGCCCTCGCGACGGAAATCCAGGCTTGCCGAACCCTTGAGCTCGCCGGCTAGGCTGCGCTCGATCATGCGCGATCCGAAGCCCCGGCGGCTCGGCGGGCTCACCGGCGGGCCGCCGATCTCGCGCCATTCGAAAGAGAGGGCATCAGGCTCGTCCAGGCTCCAGCGGATTTCGACGCGGCCCGTCTCGCCCGAGAGCGCGCCGTATTTTGCGGCGTTGGTGGCCAGTTCGTGCAGCGCCAGGGCGAACGGAACGGCTTGCACGTCGTCGAGCTGGACGAACGGACCCTCGATGCCGATGCGACCGCCGGGCAGGAACGGGTCCAGCGCTGTCCGCACCAGTTCTTCCAGGCTTCCGGCCCAGGCGGCTCCGGTGATGAGGTCGTGGGCCGCCGCCAGCGCCGTCAGACGCTGCTCGAAGGTGTCGCGCAGCGGCGAAGACCCGAATGTCTGGGCGGAGATCGCCTGGATGGTGGCCAGCAGGTTCTTGATGCGGTGGCTAAGCTCATTGTTGAGCAGGGTGGCCCGCTCCAGCGCCGCGAGGTAGCGCGTCTCGTCGGTGAACGTGCACAGCGCGTAGCTGTCGTAAGGGGTGTCGATGGGGGTGGCGCTGACCGAAAGGGTCACAAGTTCCCCATCCGGCCGACGGTAGCGCAGCGGCTCATCGACCACGGTCTCGCCGTGCAACACCGCCCGGGCGGTTGGATATTCGTGCGGCTCATAGGCCCGGCCGTCCTCATGCACCCCGCCGTAGGAGCCATAGTCTTCCAGCGTCTGGCCCAGCATGTCGTGGCCCATGATCCGCGAGGAGGCGGTGTTATAGACGAGGAGTTCGCCCCCCGGGATCGCCGCCAGGATCACCCCGACCGGCACCTGCTCGATCACCGCCATCAGGCGCGCCTCGCGCTCGCGCAGCCGCTCCTCGGCGCGCGCCCGCTCGGCGGCGTGCCAAGTGCGCCGCGCGGTCTCCGTGATTAGCGTCAAATCCGCCGCGGTCCAGTCGCGGGCAGCGACGCTGCTGACGTAGAGCCAGCCGCGCAACTGGCCTTCCACGACGAGCGGAGCCTCCACGAAGGCAGCGACGCCTATGGCCTGGAAGGCGGCGCGCACCGCGTCCTGACCGGGCAAATAGGCTGATACGTCGGGCACCACCTGAGGCTTGCCGTGGGCAAGGCTCGCGAACCGCTCGGACCCGTAGGCGTCGACGGCGTGACGACCCCGCATCGAGGGCGTGGCGCCCGACAGCCACTCGCTGGCTACGTAGCCGACCAAACGTTCCGCATCGAGCTCGACGACGCCGACGGACGCCACGTCAAGTTCGCGGCCCAGGAGTTCGCAGGCGAAATCGACGGCCGCGCGGGCGCTGGCCCGCTCGATCAGGCCATCGTGCAACGACAGCAAGAACTGGCTCACGTTGGCCTGCGCCAACGCCTCTGACATCTGCACCGGATACGCCCCACCGCGGCGCGACTGCTTGCGCCGGATTACGGCCTGAAGTGTGCCGTGCCGCACTGCGGGATTCCAGTGCGAAATGGCGTGACGTTGATCAGGCGCGGGTCGGTGGCGCCGGATCTGATCGTCTTGAGACGCCGCATCTCAAGCCGCGTGGAGGCCTGCTTCGAAGGCTCAGGTCGCGGATCGTTCCGTAGGCGGCGCCGCGCCGCCTACGGAACGGGGTCGATCAGAAGACCTTACGCACGAGCGGCTCGCGCGCCCAGACCCGGCCAGCCTCCGCGGCGGCGATGAAGTCGCTCACCGCCTTGGTCGGCAGATTGATCAAGCCGGTATCGGCGTCTGGATTGGCGTCGGAAAGGCCGCCCTTGACGAAAAGCGGCGCGGCGGCGGGCAGGTAGGCGATGACCTTCAGGTGGCCAAAGGCGTCGCGCACGAAATTGACCGCCGTCGCCTCCAGCGCCAAGGCCGCACCGCCCTCGTCTGAAGGCAGGATGGCTACGGCGTCAAACAACACCGAGGGGCCGCCGTCGACCCGGAAGTCCGCCGGGATCAGCTGGCCGCCAGCCGTGGTCACCCCGGTGATGGTCGGGGCGATGATGGCCAGCTTGGCGCCGGCCGCTTCGACGGCCGCCTTCAGATCGTCGAGCAGGGCGTCATCGACCCCGTCGGTGACCAGGGCACCGATCTTGCGGCCTTTCAGGCCCGGAGCGGCCTTGGCCAGGATGCTGAGGGCCGGCGAAAGCTCCAGGTCCTGGGCGGGGACCGGCGCCGGGGCCGGAACGATCGGGTCCTTGACGCCCAGGCCCGCGGCGACCCGCGCGGCCAGGCTCTCGTCGATATTGATCAGGCGCGCCAGCATCGCCGTGCGCACCCGCGCCACGTTGCATTTGGAAAGCTCGAAGATCAGGGCCGCGACGATGTGGTCCCGCTCGGGCTCGGTCTGGCTGAGGAAGAACTGCCGCGCCTGGCTGTAATGGTCGGCGAAGGTCTCGGGCCGCACGCGCAGCTGCTCGCCGGTCTCCAGATTGGGGAAGGTGCGATAGCCGCTGGCCTGACTTTCGCGCTTGATGTCTTCGCCCAGGCTGGACGGTTCGTAGTTCACCTGGCCCTTGGGCACGGCCATCTGCATGTGGCCGTCGCGCTGCAGGTTGTGGAACGGGCAGCGCGGCTGATTGATCGGGATCTGGTGGAAGTTGGCCGAGCCCAGCCGCTTGAGCTGGGTGTCCTGGTAGGAGAACAGGCGTCCCTGCAGCAGCGGATCGTTGGTGAAGTCGATGCCCGGCACCACGTGCGAGGCGCAGTAGGCGACCTGTTCGGTCTCGGCGAAGAAGTTGTCGGGGTTGCGGTCCAGCACCATGCGGCCGACCACCCGCAGCGGGATGACTTCCTCGGGGATGATCTTGGTGGCGTCGAGCACGTCGAAGGGCAGGGCGTCGGCCTGTTCCTGGGAGAAGGTCTGCAGGCAGAACTCCCACTCGGGGAAGTCGCCGGTGTCGATCGCCTCCCAGAGGTCGCGGCGGTGGAAGTCCGGATCCGCGCCGTTGATCTTCAGCGCCTCGTCCCAGACCACCGACTGCGAGTTCAGCTTGGGTCGCCAGTGGAACTTGACGAAGGTGCTCTGGCCCTGGGCGTTGACCAGGCGGAAGGTGTGGACCCCGAAGCCTTCCATCATCCGGTAGGAGCGGGGGATCGTTCGGTCCGACATGATCCACATGATCATGTGCATGCTCTCGGGCGTCAGCGAGATATAGTCCCAGAAGGTGTCGTGGGCGGTCTGGGCCTGGGGGAACTCGCGATCGGGATCTTGCTTGGCCGCGTGGATCAGGTCGGGAAACTTGATGGCGTCCTGGATGAAGAACACCGGGATGTTGTTGCCGACGAGATCGAAGTTGCCTTGCTGGGTGTAGAACTTGACGGCAAAGCCGCGGACGTCCCGGGCCAGGTCCATCGAACCCTTGTTGCCCGCCACCGTCGAGAAACGCGTGAACACCGGGATCCGCTCGCCAGGACGCTGCAGGAAGTCGGCGGTGGTGATGTCCGAGCAATCCTCCAGGCACTCGAAGAAGCCATGGGCCGCCGACCCGCGCGCATGGACCACCCGCTCGGGAATGCGCTCGTGATCGAAGTGCATGATCTTCTCGCGCAGGATGAAGTCCTGCAGCAGAACCGGACCGCGCGCGCCGGCCTTCAGCGAGTTCTGGTTGTCGCCGATCGGCACACCCTGATTTGTGGTGAGCTGGGTCGGCTCGCCGTCGGCTTGCTGATGCAGTTCGCCGCCGGGCGGCGTCAGCGTCTCGATGCCGGTCGTGGTGTCGGGCGCGGCGAGCGGCGGCGCGGCGGGCGCCTTGGGCTTGGTGGGCATGGTCGGTCCTGATTTTGGGAAGGCGGCGTGAAGCGAAGGAGAGCGGCTAGGCGCGCGGCGGCGGTGCGAGCTGCACCATCAGTTCGGCTTTGCGGGCGGCGAGCTTGGCGCCGAGGGCGATCAGATCCAGATCGGTGGCGCGGACTTCGGGAAAGAGCTCGCTTTCCTCCTCGTCGACGTGGTGGCGGACCTGCTCGCCCAGGACCTTGACCTTGGCGTCATAGAGCGGCTGACCCGGCAGCCCCGCCTCGATCTGGGCGATCAGGGTCTTGGCGCCCATGTGCTCGACGATGGCCTCGTCGATCAGGTCGCCATCACCGGTCTTCTCGCGCGCTGGCGGGTAGAAGAATTCTTCTTCGATCTGGGTGTGGACCTTCAAGGCCAGGCAGATCTTGTCGGCCAGGGCCTTCTTTTCGGCGTCGTCGGTCAGCGTCTCATATTGCTCGAAATAGCCGTCGACCTCGCGGTGATCGGCCTCCAGCAGCGCGATGGCGTCCTGGACGGCGGACGAAGGGGGACGCGCGCTCTTGCGCGCCGCGCGCGCGGTTTTCTGCTTGGCTTTGGTCTTGGCCGTCGTCGCCATGAGGTTGCTTTCGAATGGGGTTGAGCCGCGCGACTACAACCGCCCATCCGCGAGCCTGTTCCGCGAGAACCCGGCTTGACCTAGGGGAACCATCCCTTGGGCCTGAGCCTTGTTTGGGTCTCGCCGGCAACGGCGCACAGCAATGGAGACACCCCTATGTCCATCCTGGCTTGGGTCGTTCTTGGCCTCGTCGCCGGCTTCATCGCCAGCAAGCTCGTCAACCGCTCGGGCGGCAGTCTGGTTCTCGACCTCGTGCTCGGCATCGTCGGCGCCGTGGTCGGCGGGTTCCTGTTCAACCAGTTCGGCAGCGCCGGCGTGACCGGTTTCAATCTCTACAGCCTGCTGGTCGCCACCGTGGGCGCCGCGGTCGTGCTTTTGATCTACCACCTGTTTACCGGCCGACGCGCCCTCTAGGCTCGGCGCCCCTCAGACTGAACGGCCCTCGGTTTCACGCCGAGGGCCTTTTCGTGCGAGCTGATCATGCCGCCGCATTGGGCGAGGCGCCGCGATGGTCTTCGTGTCCCGTCGCGGCGGCGGACGACTGCCCAACTGCGCGCTGGAACCCATGGTCAGGCCGCGATCAAGCCGGCACGTCCCTCCGTCGGTCTAGGTCTATCGCTGAGGCTCTTGCCGAAGCTGGCGATGGCCAAGCTGGCTGGCGCCGCTCTTGTCACTCTCACCTAGCGAGTGGCAAGGCCGGGCTCGCCGCGCCCGGCACGACGGCTCCGCCCGTAAGCTTCGCCTTTGTGGCCGTATCCCGAGCACTAGGGAGCCTGTGCACAAACGATGACTTGATGTGGGAACCGGCCGCCGGCCGCCAAGTTGCGACACCGGTGTGCGCGGCGACAGAGCGTGGCGCGGCGCCGACAAGGAGCATCAGATGAAATTTGACGGCGGGACGTCGGGTGGAGCCGAAGCGGAGACCAAGGCCCAGGCATTGCTGGCCCTGCTGGCCGCTCTTGAGGCAAGCGGCTATGACTTCGTCACACCCACGCCTTCGGTCAGTCGCCGTGGTTTGGGAAAGGCTGTCGGGCCGTCAGCGGGACTGCGCGCAATCTTCGGCTGGAGCCGACCGTTCGCGCGCAGCGATCTTGACCCGACCTTCCTGTCGCTCCTGGAGCGCGCGGGCATGCTGCTCGAGGAAGGCGAGCTTTGCCGCAGCGCCGTACGTGTTTCCCGCCTGGCCAAGATGCTCTTTCTGCACTCGGCTTTCCCGGCGACCGGTCGGGATGCGGTATTTCTGGGGCCCGACTCCTATCGCTTCGCCCGCTTCATCGCTCAGGCGACCACCGACCGACGAGCGGGATCGATCGCCGAGATCGGCTGTGGGGCGGGCGTCGGCGGCCTCGTCGCCGCACGCTTGCACTTGGGCGGGCGCCTGGATCTCGGCGACATCAATCCCGCGGCCTTGGAACTGGCGCAGAGCAACGCCGCCAATGCCGGGATCAAGGCCCGGATCTGCCAGAGCGATGGCATGAGCCGCTTGGACGGCCCCTACGATCTCATCGTCGCAAACCCGCCCTATGTCGCCGGCGCTTCAGGCCGGACTTACAAGGACGGGGGCGACATGCACGGCGCGCGCATGGCGCTCGACTGGGCCGGGCAAGCCGCCGAGCGCCTGACGCCGGGCGGCAGGTTCGTCCTCTACACCGGCAGCGCCATTCTGGATGGCGGCGCCGACGTGCTTGGCGCAGCCCTGGAGAACTTGGCGGCGGGCTTTGGCTATCGCCTGACCTACGAGGAAATCGATCCGGACATTTTCAGCGGCGAACTGCGCCGTGAAGCCTATACCGATGTTGAACGGATCGCCGCCGTTGGGGCGGTTCTTGAGCGCCCGGCCTAGTTGAGCGACTCGGGTTGTCCGATGGGCCGACGGGTTTGCAGGTCCAGGCCATCGCCATGGGCCAACACATGCAGTCGGACATCGAAGATCGATAGAGCCCGCTCGGCCCGTGCTTCGGCGATATTGGACGCGCTGACGCCCTGGGCGTCGATGACGTAGACCCCGCCGCTGCCAATTACCGTGAACGCGTCGCCTTCAAGTACGATGGCGGTGTCTTCGTCGATGCCGACGCCCAGCACGCGCGGACTCTGGGCCACCGCGCCGAGTAGCCGGCCTATCCGGCCACGTTCGGCGAAGTGCTGGTCGATGATTGTGTCGCGCACCAGCCCAAGACCCGGCGCCATCTGCAGATCGCCGATCCGATGGGTCTCGGCGCTGGAGCCCCGCACCAACATTGTGTCGCTCATCACCGAAGCCCCGGCCGAGGTTCCGGCCAGTACGCCGCCGCTGCGCCAGATCTCACGGATGCGCCCCTCGATCGGCGTGTCGCCGATCTGGCTGCTGATCCGCAGCTGATCTCCGCCCGAGAAAAACACACCGGCCGCGCCGTCGAGCAGACCCAGCTTCTTGGTGTCATGGGTCTCGGCCCGGTCCTCGATATACAGCTCGACCAGGTCGGTGACGCCGAGCGATCCAAACGCTTTCTGATAGGTCTCGAAATAGCCTTCCGGCGCGTGGGAGGCGATGGTCGCTAGCACAAGGCGGCCCCCTTTCAGGCGCTCGGCGACGGTCTTCAGGATGGCCTTGTCGCCCTCCTTGTCTTCGTGGCCGCCGATGATGATCAAGGGACCCCCGGCGTTTACCCGATCGATCATGCGCTGTCCTCTTGAGGGTCTTCGTCGCGGTTGATGAAGGCGTGGGGTGGCTGCCCGGCGCTGGCGTAGGCGACGGCGAACTGGGCGCTGGTGTGGCCCCAGCCGATGCGGCCGTCGGCGTCGATGACGACAAGCCCGGCCTCGCCGCCAACCCGCCCCAGACGTGCGAGGGCGGCGTCGATCGCCGCGCCCGGCGCGACGCTCTCGAGGCTGTGCATCAGGCGGGCGGCCAAGGTGGTGCGGATCAGGCTCTCGCCCTCGCCGGACAGTGACACGCCCCCGACCTGGTTGTCGGCGTAGAGACCACAGCCCGGCAGAGGGCTGTCCCCGACGCGGCCGGGATGACAGCCGGTCAGGCCGCCGGTCGATGTTCCCGCGGCGATATTGCCAAGGCTGTCCAGCGCCACGCACCCGACAGTGTCGCAGCCTGGATCACCCCGCCGGTCGACAAGCAGATCGGCAGGGGCGCAGAACTCGGCGTCATGTTCGCGACCGAACATCTCGGCCCCGTCGCCGACCAGCAGGACTGGAGTCTGCGACAGCATCGTCGCGGCGACCGAAATGGGATGGCGCAGGGTCTTGACCGCTGCGACGGCGCCCACCGCAAGGCTCGCCCCGTCCATGATCGCCGCGTCGAGTTCGATGTCCCCGCGGGCGTTACGGACCGCGCCGTAACCGGCATTGAAGGTAGCGTCGTCCTCCAAGGCGCGCACGCTCATTTCGACGGCGACCACTGCGCTGCCGCCGGCCTCCAGGACCGCCTGGCCCACCGCAAGGGCGCGCAGGCAGCCGTCTCGATGGGCTTGATGAAGTTCGGGGGCGATCGGTTTGGCTCCGCCATGGACGATGATCGCCCAAGCGCGCCGGTTTGCGACTTCAGACATGGGCGATGCCTGCCTGCCTGGGGGGACGGGGGGGGCTGCCCGCGATGGCTGGAACAGCGTCACCTGGCGCCATACCGCATCGACGTCGGTGGGAAAGACAAGCACGAGGTCGCCGGGTCGAGCCATGTGGAGAGCTCTTTCGACCGCGCTCGCCTCGTTGAGGATGCGGTGGATCCGCTCGGGGGCGAAGCCGGCGCTCATCGCTCCGTCTGTCAACAAGGACAGCACCGAGCCGACGGGGCGACCCCGACCGTCCGGGCGCTCCCTGAAGATCAGTTCGTCGAACATCTCCGCAGCGATGACGCCCATGTCCAGGATGTCCTCGTCGCGACGGTCGCCTGGAATACTGACCACCCCGATGACCCGTCCTACGCTGGGACGCAGCTGGCGGACCAACTGGCTCATGGCCCGCATGGCGGCGGGATTATGGGCATAATCGACGATGACCCTGAAGCCATGCCCGTCGTGGACATTGAAGCGGCCCGGGTTTTCAGCGTGGGATGAGGTGAAGGCGCGCAGCGCCTTGGCGATCACCTCGGGGGCGGCGCCCAGGGCATGGCCGGCCAGGCTCGCGGCCAGCGCATTGGCGATGTTGAAACGCGCCATGCCGTTCAGCGTCGAGGGCAATTCGTCGGCCTGAACCAGCGGCAGGCGCCGCCCCTTGTCGTAGAGCACCAGTTCGCCGCCGCGCACAGAGGCCTCCAGCGAGGCCAGAAGGCCGCCCTCGGCGATGTGCTTTTGCAAGAACGCACTCAGTTCGAAGCCGCCGTTCAAGGTGAAGTAGCCGAGACGGCCTCCGGCATGGCGCGCCATGAGCAAGGTCAAAGGGTCGTCCGCGTTGAGGACGCTGACGCCGCGCCGGGAGACTGCCTCGGCGACGATCGACTTGACCGCCGCCAGGTCTTCCAACGTGTCGATCCCCTTCAAACCCAGATGATCGGCGGCGACATTCAGGACGATCCCGACATCGCAGCGGTCGAAGGCCAGGCCCTCGCGCGGCATCCCGCCGCGCGCGGTCTCCAGGACCGCCACCTCCACCGTTGGATCGCGCAAGACCATGCGCGCGCTTTTCGGGCCGCTGGCGTCAGCCGCAAGGATCCGCTCGTCATTGACGTAGACGTCGCTGGTGTTGGTCAGGCCCACGGTCTTGCCCATCTCGCGAACGATCCGGGAGACCATCCGCACCACGGTCGATTTGCCGTTGGTACCGGTCACCGCGACGATGGGGATGCGGCTGCGGCGTCCGGGAGGAAAGAGTTCGGCCATCACGGCCTTGGCGACATCGCGCGCCTGACCTTCCGAGGGCTCGAGGTGCATGCGAAAGCCTGGCGCGGCGTTGATCTCGACGATGCCCCCGCCGGTTTCGCGCACCGAGCGGCTGATTTCGGGCGCCATGAAATCAATGCCCGCGACGTCCAGGCCTATGGTGAGGGCGGCGCGGCAGGCGATGGCGGCGTTGTCGGGATGGATTTCATCGGTGCGATCGATGGCCGTGCCGCCCGTCGACAGGTTGGCGGTGGCCCGCAGCGGTACGACGGCGCCGGCCGATGGTACGTCCGTCAGCGACAGTCCCGCGCGGCTCAGCATCTCTTGGACCTGGTCGTCGACGACAATGCGGGTCATGACCTGCTCGTGGCCGGCCCCGCGCCGCGGGTCCTGGTTCACGGTCTCGATCAGCTGCGCGACCGTGCTCTGGCCATCGCCGATCACCCGCGCCGGAACGCGCTCGGCGACAGCGACGAGGTTTCCGCCCACCACCAGGATCCGGTAGTCGCGGCCGACATACTGCTCTTCGACGATCACGCGGCGACTGTGCTTGATCGCCTGCTCATAGCCCCAGCGAACCTTCTCGGGGCTGTCGAGACTCAGGCTCACGCCGCGGCCATGGTTGCCGTTCAGAGGTTTGGTGACGACAGGACCCTTGATCCGCCCGGCCTGGCTCAGGGCCTCCTCCAGCGTGCGCACGACCGCGCCGCGCGGCGCGGGAAGACCCGCTGCGGCGAGCAGGGCCTTGGTGAGGGCCTTGTCGCCGGCGGTCTCGACGGCGATGTGGCTGGTCTGACCGGTGATGCTGGCGCGGATCAGCTTGCGCCGGGCTCCCCATCCGAGCTGGATCAGACTCTGATCGTCCAAGCGCTGGGCAGGGATACCCCGTCGTCGAGCCTCCTCCACAAGGGAGCGGGTGGTGGGCCCGAGGGCTTCGCGCTTGGCGATCGTCCGGAGCTGAGCCAGGGCGAGGTTGAGGTCGAAGAGGGGAGGGGTCCACTCGCCAAGGCCCGGCGCGATCATCCCCAAGCCCTCAACTCCCTGCAGATGTCTGGGCAGCAGGCTGTTGACGAGTTCGACGGCGGCGCGTCCGGCGGCGCGGCCCAAGCTTTCACCTTGGTAGGCGTAGAGGATGTTGTAGACGCCAGGCCGACCTTTTACCGATCGCGTCTTGCCGCGCCCAAGCTCGACGCCAGCCAGCTTCTGAAGCTCAAGAGCGACGTGCTCGATCACATGCCCTAACCAAGTGCCCTCGCGCATCCGCAGCAGTAGTCCGCCCGGCGTCTTGTAGGAACAGCCGTGAGCCTGCAGGCCGGGGAGGACAAGGAGGAGGCGGTCGGTAAAGCCACGAATGCGGTTGGTCGGCCAGGCTTCCAGCGGCCCAAGGTCCAGCTGAATTCGCACCATGGGCCGCTGGCTATAGAGATGGGGACCTCGATAGGTCGCCGTTTCGAGAACACGCATGACTTCAAGCCGCCTTCGTGGGCCGTCCGAGACTAGGGTTCGACAGGGGCGCAGCCGCTAGCCCGATAATGTCGCGGATAACCAGAGCGGCGGCCTGCTTGCGGTTCAAGGCCACGCCGTGGGCGCGAAGCTGGCCATCGAGCCCGAACGTGCGCCACACCCACTGATTGCCCGGGACTGGCGCGATAGAGAAACGAACCATCCGTTCGGTCGAGGACGACGCACCTTCGGTCAAGGCCGACATCTCGATAGGGGCGGGGTTTCTTCGGATCGCCATCATGACGGCGCTCCGAGCGCATATGGGAAATCGAAGGTTTTGACCTCCAGCGCGCCATGGGCGGCGAGCGCTGAGGGAGCGCGGTGACCATGTCGTTCAGACCGCCAGGCCCGCGCGCGCGATTGAGACCGCCAGACCGTGCGCCAACGCTCAGAGGCGACAATGACTGCGCCGAGGCTTGCGACCTTCGCCCGCCGGCTCCCGGGGTAAGGCGCGATCTTGAAACCGCCGGACATGAACTCACTCCGCCGCATGGACGAGAGGAGCGGTATGGGTCCACAGATGCGCGCGGTAGGTCTCAAAGCACTGCTCACCGCAGATCAGCCGCATCATGGCGCCTTCGGCGATGAAACGCGCCCGCGAGGGATCCTCCGAAACCAGCGGGATCAGGGCTTCGGAGTTCCAGGCCTTGGAGTGCTCCACGTCCAGGTGCGCGTGAAGCGCGAAATACTTTCGGGCCTCTGGCGCCACCCCGACGCGCGTGAGGCCAGCGTCGACGCATGAAACCCGCGTCGGTGCTGTCAGCTCGACGACGCCCAGGGCGCCGATCGAATGCCAGGCATATCGCCGGGTGGTGGCGAAGGCCGTCATAGTGTTGGCCAGGCAGAGCGACTGCCAGAGCGTCGTGTCGATGGTGGGCGTGAGGCCAAGGCTCGCGGTCGTGCGGGAAAGCATCGGCCCATGCATGCCCTTGGCGCTGCCCCGGCCCATCTCGTCCCAGTAATTGCGGGCCAGCTCGAGCTTGGCGCGATCGGGAATCTTGACCTGGGTCAGGGCCACGAGATCCTCGAATCCCGCCTCGCCAGCTGCTTCTTGGGTCAGGAACCACTTGATGTCCTCTAGGGTGGCGACGCCTTGCAGCCAGTCAAACAGCGGATCCCACTGGCCGGGGCCATTGGCCTTAAGCGCCTCAAACCACGCAACGAAGGCTTGCGCATCGATGGGTGCTGCCTCGACAAGCGGGGCGACGTGCGCGCGGAAAGCTTCGATGAAGTCACCCTCCAGCCGCTTCATATCGCGCTCTTCATCGAGTTGCTTCCGCCAGCCTTGGCTTGGCGCAGACGGCGATAGGCGACGATGGTTCCAATGAGCCAAGCCCCGGTGGACCGCCTCTGCGTCAGGAAACTGGGGGCCGAAGGCGCCCAGGCGCGAAAGTCGCTCGCCACCAATCATGAAGGCTACTCCACTGGTTGACGGAGGTATGGCTGCGGCGCGGTGCGCATTTCCAAGTAGCCTCCCTCGTTGCATCCGACCGCTTTGAAGCGGCGAGCAGCAAGAACGAGGTCTTCTATCGACCGTTCCAACGTCTGATCGCCGACCAAACGCCGCGCGGCGCGTGAATCCTTAGCGTTACAAGCCAATTGCGCACCGCGGCGGAGGAAAGACCGTGTCATTTGATGCTGCCGCGCCCGCTTGTCGGTGCATCGGCCCAAGAGGGAACGGTGAGAACATCAGTGGGTTGTTGAAGCGACGCTCATGCGCCGAATGGCTGCATATCGCGTCGCAGTTCCCTCCGCTTCCCACCTCTAAGATGCGCGCAGCGCGGCCGGAACGATCATGGCCATTCATTTCGACCGACTGGATGTTGGCGGCGCGGGCAACCTCGCCGAGGTTCTGGAAGTCAGCCCCGACTGCGTGAAAATTCTCGACCTTTCGGGTCACATCCGATCGATCAATACGGCGGGGTGTCGCTTCCTTGCTCAATCTAGCAAAGCGCTCGAGGGGCGCCCGTGGTTGGACTTCTTGCCCGAGCATGTGCGCAAGGCAGCCTGGGACGCGGTCGTCGGCGCGGCGCGAGGCGCGACCCTCCGACTCTCCACGCCTTGCCAGACGCCAGGCGGCACGCGTCACTGTGACCTGACCGTCTCGCCGCTGCGCGATCCTGGTGGGGCGGTCGTGGCGATCCTGGCCATCACGCGCGATGTCACAGACCTCGTCCAGGGGCGGCTGGCGGCCGAGCAAAGCGCGCGCGACATGGCGCGTCAGTCGGCGGCCCTTCGCGCTGCGGGCCTCGTCGCCAAACTCGGAGCCTGGGAGATCGACTATGCAAGGGCCGAGATCTTCTGGTCCGACGAGATTTGGACGCTGTTGGGTCTGACGCCGCGAAAGCTTGCGCTCGACGACGCCGCAGCGGTGTTCACTGGAGATAACCGCGAGCAACTCAGAGCCGCCATGCTGGCCTGTCGATCGACCGGCGAGCCTTTCGCGCTGGACCTTCCGGTCGCTCGCGCCGACCAGTCGATTTTCTGGGTGCGCATTTTCGGTGAGAAGGACGTCGCGGCCGACGTCTTACGCGGCGCGGTGCAGGATATCACCGCTCAGCGGTCGGCAGAGGCTGAGCTGGTGGCTGCTCGCGATGCGGCCCAGGCGGCCAGCGCGGCGCAGAGCGCGTTCCTGGCCAATGTCTCTCACGAAATCCGCACGCCGCTCCATGGCATACTGGGCATGGCCCAGGTCATGGAAACCGAAGTTCCCACAGCCCTGCAGCGCGAGCGTCTCACCGTCATTCGGCAGTCAGGGGAAACGCTCATGGCTCTCCTGAACGACATACTCGACCTGTCGAAGATCGAGGCGGGCCGGCTTGAGCTGCGCGACCGGGAATTTGATCTGGCCGCGGCCATCGGCGCAGCGTGCGCGCCGTTCCGCTACCTGGCGGCAGAACGTGATCTCGGCCTGGACGTCGTCCTGGATGCTACGGCCATCGGACGCTGGCGCGGCGACGAACTTCGGCTCCGGCAGGTCGTAGGCAACCTGGTCTCCAACGCCGTGAAGTTTACCCAGGCCGGAGAGATTTCCGTGACGGCCTGGGCCACGGACGAAAGCCTTCACGTTGCGGTCAGCGACACGGGGCCGGGCATCTTTCCGGGAGAGATCGACAAGCTGTTCGACAAGTTCAGCCAGGGCCGCGCAGCGTCGATGGTTTCGAAGGGAACTGGACTGGGGCTCGCGATCAGCCGTGAACTGGCCCAGCTCATGGGCGGGGACATCACCGTTGAGAGCGTGCTGGGTCGGGGCTCGACCTTTGAGATCAGGGTTCCATTCAAGCGGAGCATGCTTGATCCCGCGACACTACCCGCCGAGCCACGCCTCGAACCGGCCGAACCCGTCGAACCGCTGCGGGTGCTGGCCGCGGAAGACAACCCGACCAATCAGCTGATCCTGCGATCGATGCTGGCGCCGTTGGGCGCGCAGCTACGGGTCGTTGGCGACGGCGTCGAGGCGGTGCAGGCCTTCCAGGCTGAAGCGTTCGACGTCATCCTGATGGATATCCAGATGCCGATGCTGAACGGGGTGGATGCGACAAAGAAGATCCGGGCCTGGGAAATCGAGCACGGCCGAAATCCCACGCCGATCATCGCCCTGTCGGCCAACGTCATGGCTCATCAGGTCGAAGCCTATCTTCTGGCGGGTATCGACGACGTGGTCGAAAAGCCAATCGACCTGGCGCGTCTCTACAGGGCGCTCGAGGTCGCCGGCGAGCGCGCCATCTGACCACCCTACGCGAGCGTTGTCAGAAACTTGAGAGTATTGATGGCGCTTCGGTGGAAATTTCGCGGGCGAGGTAGCCTAGCCGACCAATGCGGCTCGCCAATCTGGCTCCGGCTTCCCCATGGAGGAAGACGCCCCAGGCCGCAGCGTCGAATGGGCAAGCGCCTCGCGCCAGCAGCCCGACGATGAGACCGGCCAGGACGTCGCCCGAGCCCGAGACGCCCAGACCTGGACCGCCGCCCGCATAGCGCCCGGCCCGCCCGTCGGGATGAATGACATGGGTGGTTGCTCCCTTCGCCACCACGACCGCCCCGAAGCGCTCGGCCGCCTGTGTCCCAGCCGCGAGCGGATCGGCCTCCACCTTCTCGCGCGACACGCCCAGCAACCCGGCCATCTCTCCTGCATTGGGCGTCAGGATCCTTGCCGAACGCGGTGGCGCATCCGTCACGGCCTTCAAGGCTCCAGCGTCGACGACAATAGCCTGCGAAGCCGCGAGCAGTCCCGCGGCCAGGCCGGAGTCGTCGTCCATCATGCCGGGCCCGACGAGCAAGGCGTCGCAATGCCCGGCCTGCTCGGTCAGCCGCGTCCAGTGTCCCCGAGCCGAGTCTGGGCCGTCGCGAGGCAGTGACAGGACACGCGCTTCGGGCAGAGCGACGCTGAGCGCCGCCACTGCGTCCTGAGCGACAGCCAGCTGTAACTTACCTGCACCAGCCCGCAGGGCGGCCACGCCCGCCAACATCGCCGCTCCGGCCAACTCCACCTCTCCGCCCACCACGAGCACCTGTCCACGCCCGTCCTTCCCCGAGCCGCCCGGATCGGGAAGGGGGTGCTCGCGCATCCATGCCGCGTCCAGCGCTTCGATCGCCGTCATCGCGCAGCCACATTGGCGTCGGGAGCGGCTGTAACCGGAGCGTCCTGCCCCTCCAGCGGAGCGGTGAAGTTATACTTCTCGAGAACCAGCGCGCCGTCCGGACCGCTCTCGCGGTCGAAGCGGTACTGGGTGACCCCGCAGTTGGCGATGTCGGCCTGACTATCGATCTTGAGGATCTGATCCTCGGTCAGGCCCTCCAACAAATAGCGCAGGCACAGGACGACGACCTGATGGGCCACAATCAGAACCCGGTCGCCGGCGTGATGCAGGCTCAACGTGTCGAGCAGGCTGCGAAGACGCAGGATGACGTCGCACCAGCTCTCGCCGCCCGGCGGGCGATGGTAGAACTTGCCAAGCAGTCGGCGAAACTCGGCTTGTTCGGGAAACTGGGCCTCGATGCCGCGCCGAGTCAGTCGATCCAGAATGCCGAACTCCTTCTCACGCAGGCGCTCGTCGACGCAAAACTTGCGCTCGGGTGACGAAAGGCCCCCAGCGTCGCGGATTTCCTGGCTGGTCTGAACGGCGCGCAGGTAGGGCGAGGCCATCAGGGTGCAGGGCCGCTCATCGCTCGCCTTGTTGGCGAACCAACGGCCCAAGGCCTGGGCCTGCTGGCGCCCGAGGGCGCTCAGCGGGACGTCCATGTCGCGGTCAGCGATATCGATGTGAGTCAAGCCGGCCGCGTCAGCCGCGTCGCGCGCGACATTGCCGGCGCTCTGGCCATGGCGGACGATCCAAAGTCGGGCGGGCCAAAGCTGTTCCATGCCATGCGCAACTCCCGGAGCGGATGCTTGGTTCGCCGCCTACAGCAGGCGCGGCAAATCGACCGGGCAAGCCATCAAGCTGCCGGATCGCCCCCGCAACGCCCGATGAGACCGCAGAGCGCGCGAGGCAGGAAATCAGGCGCCGCCAGGCGAAAGTCGGGCTGGGGCGTCCGCCTCGTCCTCCGCCGGACAAAGTTTCCCGAGCCAGGGATGCGCCCAGCAACCCGCGGCGCCAGGCGCTCCGCCAGCTAGGAGATAGAGGCGAACTCTCTGGTTCGGCGCCGAGGTCGTCGCGGGCGGTTCTTTTTCTTTCCCGCCGTTTCCGCGACCGATTTGGCTGTTGAGATCGCTCTGACCGCGGTCTTCTTACTCGTCCTCGTCATCCTCGGGGACCGTCATGAACCAGCCCGACATCGCCGCCGAACCTGCCCGCAGCCGGCGTATGCTGCGCTCGGCCCTGGGGCCGCTGCTGCTGGCGCGTCTGGAGGATCCGGGCGTGGCCGAACTGATGGTCAATCCCGACGGCCGGGTTTGGCTGGACCGGTTCGACGCGGGCCTCGTCGACGCGGAGCTCGTCGTAGCGCCCGCCGACGCCGAGCGGATCCTTCGCCTCGTCGCCCATCACGTCGACGCCGAGGTCCATGCCGGCCGGCCGCGGCTGTCGGCGGAGCTTCCCGGCACGGGCGAGCGCTTCGAGGGGCTCATGCCGCCTCTGGTGGCCGCGCCGTCGTTCTCCATCCGCAAGCCCGCCCGCCAGGTCTTCGGCCTGGACGACTATGTGCGCACCGGGGTGATGAGCGCGCAGCAGTGCGAGGTTTTGGCCGCTGCCGTCGTCGATCGGCGCAACATCCTGGTCGCCGGCCCGACCTCGAGCGGCAAGACCACCTTGGTCAACGCCTTGCTGGCCAAGGTGGCCGAGGGGCATGACCGGGTGGTGCTCTGCGAGGACCTGCGCGAGCTGCAGTGCGCCGCGCCCAATCTGGTGGCCATGCGCACGCTCGACGACGTCGTCAGCCTGGCCGATCTCGTCCGTTCGACCCTGCGGCTGCGACCCGACCGCATCATCATCGGCGAGGTGCGGGGCGGCGAGGCCCTCGACCTGATCAAGGCCTGGGGGACGGGACACCCCGGCGGGATCGGCACCCTGCACGCCGGCTCGGCCTTGGGCGCGCTGCTGCGCCTGGAGCAACTGATCCAGGAGGCGGTGGTCACCGTGCCGCGGGGCCTGATCGCGCAGACCATCGACCTGATCGCCGTCCTGGCCGGCCGCGGCCGACAGCGACGCCTGATCGAACTTGCACGCCTGGAGGGCCAGGCGCCCGACGGCGCCTACCAGCTCAGCCCCGCCTGAGACTTCGGCCCTAACCCCTTAAATCTGAAGGAGATTGGTCTCGTGCCCACGAGCCTTGCCCTGCCGCGCGCCTATAGGCCCCGGCGACCGCTGCCGCGCGTCCGCAACTGGATCTTCGCCGGCCTCACCTCGACCCTGACCCTGCTGTCGGCGCAAGCCTACGCGGCCGGTTCCTCCATGCCCTGGGAAGCTCCGCTCGAGAAGATCCTGGAGTCGATCGAAGGCCCCGTCGCCAAGATCATCGCCGTCGTCATCATCATCATGACCGGCCTGGCCCTGGCCTTCGGCGACAGCACCGGCGGCACCCGGCGGCTGATCCAGATCGTCTTCGGGCTCTCGATCGCGTTCGCCGCGTCGAGCTTCTTTTTGTCGTTCTTCAGCTTCGGCGGCGGGGCGCTGATCTGATGGCCGGCGATCGCGCGTGGACTTTCGCCGCGCCCGTCCATCGGGCGCTCACCGAACCAGTACTGCTGGCGGGCGCGCCACGCGCGATCGCCCTGGTCAACGGCACGCTCGCCGCTGGCCTGGGCGTTGGCCTTCGGCTCTGGATCGTCGGCCTGGCGATCGGTCTGGTCGGGCACGGGCTCGCCGTCTGGGCCGCCCGGCACGATCCGCTGATCTTCGAGGTGGGCAAGCGGCATGTCCGACTGCCCGCCCGGCTGGAGGCCTGAGCCATGCTCGACCTCCGTGAATATGCCAATCGCCCCGAGAGGCTCGTCGACTACCTGCCCTGGGCGGCCCTGGTCGCGCCTGGCGTGGTGCTGAACAAGGACGGCTCCTTCCAGCGTACCGCCGAGTTTCGCGGGCCGGATCTGGACTCCGCCAGTCCTGAAGAGGTCGCCGTGGTCGCGGCTCGGATCAACAATGTCCTGCGCCGGCTGGGCTCGGGCTGGGCCATGTTCGTCGAGGCCCGCCGCGATCCGGCCCAGGACTATCCCGAAAGCGTCTTTCCCGACGGGGTCTCGGCGCTGGTCGATATCGAGCGACGCGCTGCTTTCCAGGAGGAGGGCGCGCATTTCGAGAGCCGCTACTACCTGACGCTGCTCTATCTGCCGCCGCCCGAGCGCACCGGACGCCTGGCGGACCTCTTCATCGAGGGGCGAAGCGGCGAGGGCGCCGATTGGCGGTCCGAACTGGCCGGCTTCGTCGAGCGCACCAACCGGGTGCTGGCCCTCATAGAAGGCCTGATGCCCAAGGCCCTCTGGCTCGATGACGCGGAAACTTTGACCTTCCTGCATGGCGCGGTCTCCACGCGCCGCCAGGGGCTCGCTGTTCCCGACACCCCCATGCATCTGGACGCGCTGCTGGCCAGCGAGTCCCTCGATGGCGGCCTGGAGCCGCGTCTTGGCGGCGCGCATCTGCGCGTTTTGACCCTCGTCGGGTTTCCAAGCCGGACCACCCCCGGGCTCCTGGACGAGCTCAATCGCCTGGCCATCGCCTATCGCTGGACCAGCCGGGCGATCTTCCTGGACAAAACCGAGGCCCAGGGCCTGCTGACCAAGATCCGGCGGCAGTGGTTCGCCAAGCGCAAGTCCATCTTCGCGCTCCTGCAGGAGGCCCTGACCCAGCAGCCGGCCGCCCTGGTCGACAACGACGCGTCAAACAAGGCTCAGGAGGCGGATCAGGCCTTGCAGGACCTGGGCGAGGACGCGGTCGCCTACGCCTATGTCACGGCCAATGTCGTGGTCTGGGACGAGGATCCGGCGCGCGCCGACGCCAAGCTGGCCCTGGCCGAGAAGGTCATCGCCGCCCGGGACTTCACCGTCATCCGCGAGCGGGTGGGCGCGGTCGAGGCCTGGCTTGGGACTTTGCCGGGCAACCCTTACGCCAACGTCCGCCAGCCGCCGCTTTCGTCGCTGAATCTAGCCCACATGGCGCCGCTATCGGCGGTTTGGGCCGGGCCCGAGCGCAACGCGCACCTGGACGGTCCGCCCCTGCTGATGGCCCGGACCGAGGGCTCCACGCCCTTTCGGCTTTCGCTACATGTCGGCGATGTCGGACACACCCTGATCGTGGGGCCCACGGGCGCTGGCAAGAGCACGCTGCTGGCGCTGATGGCGCTGCAGTTTCGTCGCTATCCGGGCGCCCGGGTTTTCGCCTTCGACTTCGGCGCGTCCATTCGGGCGGCGGCGCTCGGCATGGGCGGGGCCTTCCACGATCTTGGCGGGGTGTTGCGCGAGAGCGGCCGGCCGGCGGTGGCCCTGCAGCCCCTGGCCCGGATCGACGAGGAGAGCGAGCGAATCTGGGCGGCCGGCTGGCTGGCGGCGATCCTGGCGCGCGAGGGCGTCAGCGTCGGGCCGACCGAGCGCGAGCACCTGTGGTCGGCTCTGGCGAGCCTGGCCAGCGCCCCCGACGAGGAGCGGACGCTCACGGGCCTGTGCGCCTTGCTTGCCAGCCTGGAGCTCAAGCGCGCCCTGGCCCCGTATTGCCTGGGCGGCCCCTGGGGCCGGCTCCTGGACGCCGACCACGAGTGGCTCGACGATGAGCCGATCGAGGCCTTCGAGACGGAAGGACTGCTGGGCACGACCGCCGCGCCGGCGGTGCTGGCCTATCTCTTCCACCGTATCGAACGTCGCCTCGACGGCGCGCCGACCCTGATCCTGATCGACGAAGGCTGGCTGGCGCTCGACGACCCGGCGTTCGGCGCCCAACTGCAGACCTGGCTGGGCACGGTTCGCAAGAAGAACGGCTCGGTCGTTCTGACGACCCTGTCTCTGGTCCAGATCGAGCGGAGCGCCGTGGCCCATGCGGTCATCGAGCTCTGCCTGACACGGATCTTCCTGCCCAACGCCTGGGCGCTCGATCCGGTCGGGGCCGCAGCCTACCACCGGTTTGGCCTCAACGCCCGCCAGACCGAGCTGATCGCCCGCGCCGCGCCCAAGCGCGACTACTACGTCCAGTCCCGGGCCGGCGAGCGGCTCTTTGAGCTGGGACTGGGCCCTGTCGCCCTGGCCTTCGTCGGCGCCGCGTCCAAGTCCGATCAAGCCGTGATGGCCGCGATCCTGGCGGAGCATCCGCGCGAAGGGTTCGCACAGGCCTGGCTACGCGCCCGGGGCCTTGGCTGGGCCGCCGACCTCCTTCCTAACCTCAAGCTTAGCGGAGATTGATCGATGATCCCTCAGCGACGACGCCTGCTCATGGCGATGAGCCTTGTCCTTGCCGCTCCGGCCGGGCCGGTCCTGGCCCAACTGGCGGTCTGGGATCCCACCAACTACGTCCAGAACGTCCTGCAGGCCGCACGCGCCTTGCAGCAGGTCAACAACCAGATCACCTCGCTTCAGAACGAGGCGCAGATGCTGATCGCCCAGGCCAAGAACCTGGCGAGCCTGCCCTACTCGACTCTTTCGGTGCTGCAGGCCCAGGTCGCCCGGACCAAGGCGCTCCTCGCCGAGGCCCAGAAGCTGGCCTACGACGTCGCCGATATCCAGAAGGCGTTCACTCAGAACTATGGGTCGGTCAGCCTTTCGACCTCGAACGCCGATCTCGTCGCCCGGGCCGACAGCCGCTGGGCGACCTCGGTGGCCAGCTTCGAGGACGCGCTGAAGGTCCAGGCCGGCATCGTCGCCAGCCTCGACGCCGACTCCACCCAGATGGCCGCGCTGGTCGAGGCCAGCCAAGGCGCAAGCGGCGCCCTGGCGGCGGCCCAGGCCGGCAACCAGCTCCTTGCGCTTCAAGCCCAGCAACTGCAGCAGCTGACAGCGGTCATCGCCGCGCAAGGCCGGGCCGAAGCGCTTGAGGCGGCCGATCGGGCCGCGGCCCGTGCGGACGCCAAGGCAAGGTTCGCCCGCTTCATGGGCAAGAGCCAATGAGGCCGGTGATCGCCTGGAGTCTGGCCGCCTGGATGGTCCTGATCGCCGCGGCGATGGCCGGCCAAGCCGCCAGCAGGGCCACGCCAAAGGCCAAGTCTGCGGTCCAGCGCACAGTGGACGCCGATCTCGCCCGCTGCCGCAACGCGGGGGAGGCTGCCGCCCAGGACGAGCGCTGCCAGGCGGCTTGGCGCGGCGCACGCGCTCGCTTTTTCGGGAGGCCGGCGGCATGAACGACACCGGCTTCGTCGACACCTTCTTCGACACCTTCTCCAATTATATCGATAGCGGCTTTGGCCTGCTGGGACCGCATGTCGGCGCCCTGGCCAACCTGCTGCTGGCCATCGACGTCACCCTGGCGGCCCTCATGTGGAGCCTGGCTTCGGGCGAGGACGTCCTGGCCCGGCTGATCCGCAAGGTGATCTATGTCGGGTTCTTCGCCTACCTCATCGGAAATTTCCAAGCCCTCTCGACCATCGTCCTGACCAGCTTCACCAAGCTTGGACTGACAGCGGCCGGCGCCGGGGTCTCGGCCGAAGAGATGCTGCGGCCAGGCAAGCTGGCGGCGCTGGGCGTTTCGGCCGGCAAGCCTCTCTTGGAGGCGGCGGCCGATCTTTCCGGCTGGCCGGGCGTCTTCGAAAACCTCGTCCAGATCGTCGTCCTGCTCCTGGCCTTCGTCCTGGTGATCGTGGCGTTCTTCATCGTCGCGGTGCAGGTCTTCGTCGTCCTCATTGAGTTCAAGCTGGCGACCCTGATGGGCTTCGTGCTCGTGCCGTTCGGCCTGTTCGGGCGCACCGCCTTCCTGGCCGAAAAGGTGCTGGGCGAGGTCCTGGCGACCGGCGTCAAGGTCATGGCCCTGGCCGCGGTCGTCGGCATCGGCGCGACGATCTTCCAACAGATGACGGCCACCTGGACCTATGGTCAGCCGACGCTCGACCAGCTCCTGGCCCTGATCCTCGCGAGCATGGTGCTGCTGGGCCTGTCGATCTTCTGCCCGGCCATGGCGTCGGGTCTGATCTCCGGTGCGCCGCAACTGGGCGCGGGCGCGGCGGTCGGCACGGGGCTCACCGTCGGCGGCATGGCCGTGGCCGGTGTCGCCGCCGCCCAGATGGCGACAGGCGCGGGTGCGGGTCTTGCCGCCCGGGCGGCCATGGCCGGCGGAGCAGGCGGATCGGCCGGCGGCATGGGCGGACCATCGCCTACTCCGCCGCCCGGACCTTCCGGTTCGCCGTCGTCACCTTCCTCGCCATCCTCGCCGCCGTCCGGCTCTGCCGCGGCCACGCCCGGCGCTTCGGGGGGATCCTCGTCCGCTGCAGGCGGGCAGGGCGGCTCGGGCGGCGGCGGGGCGCCGACCGCGCCGGCGTCAGCCCCCGGTCTGGGCGCCTCGGCCGACGAGGCGCCGCAATGGGCCCGCGACCTCAAGAAACGCCAGGACCTGGCCCATGGCGCGAGCCTGGTGGCGCACGGCCTGGCCAGTGGCGACGACCACAGCGCCGGCGCTTCCCCTTCGCTTTCGGAGACTTGATCCATGAACCCGTTCAAGGGCGCGCCGCGATATGCCCGCACGCCGCCGCCAGAGACTCCCTACCAGCGCGCCGCCCAAGCCTGGGACGACCGCATCGGCTCGGCCCGCGTCCAAGCCGCCAACTGGCGCCTGATGGCGCTCGGGCTGCTTGGCCTCAGCGGGGGGCTGGCCGGCGCCCTGGCCTGGCTGGCCGCGCAAGGCACGGTCACGCCGTGGGTCGTGCAGGTCGATCGCCTGGGCCAAGTCCAGGCCGTCGGACCCGCTACCAAGGGCTACACGCCGACCGACTTCGAGATCCGCTCCAGCCTGGGGCGCTTCATCAAGGACGTTCGGTCGGTGTCCAGCGACGGGGTGGTGGTCGGCAAGGCCTGGGATCGAGCCTACGCCTATGTCGTCGGTGATGCGGCCAACTTCATCACCCAGTACGCCGCCACCAGCGACCTGAAGGCCCAGATCGGCCGCTCCCCTGTCGATGTAGACATCGTCAGCGTGCTGCGGGAGTCGCCCAAGAGCTTCCGAGCGACCTGGACCGAGCGGCGCTATGCCGACGGCAAGCTTCAGGCCACCGAGCGTTGGACCGCGCTGCTGACCGTGGAGATCCACAAACCCACCACCGATCAGGAAGTCCTGGCTAACGGCCTTGGCCTGAAGATCACGGCCATCAACTGGTCGCGGGAGTACGTCCAATGACCCGTCTTGTCCTGGCCCTGGCCGTCATGGCCATGGCTTCGGCCGCTCACGCCGCCCGGCCCGCAGCCGAGCCGCAATCGAGCCCGCCGGTCGAGTATCCGTTCGATCCGGCCGGAATCTATCCGCTGGTCGCCGCGCCCGGTCGCATCACAGACATCGTGCTGGAACCGGGCGAGGCCCTGGCGGCCAACAACCCGATCGCCGCCGGCGACACCGCCCGCTGGATCATCGGTGATACCGCAAGCGGGGAGGGGGAGGGACGCCGCGTCCATGTCCTGGTCAAGCCAACGGCGGCGAACCTCTCTACCAACCTGGTGATCAATACTGACCGGCGCACCTATCTGATCGACGTGCGCGCCTCGAGCCGCGGCTTCCTCAGCCAAGTCCGCTGGCGCTACCCCAAGCCGCCCGCAGCGCCAAGGGCCGCGGCGACGCTGGTTGCGGCCAGCTCCATCGCGCCATCGCCGGCCGTCCCGGTCGTCCTCAATTACGGCTACCGGATCTCGGGCTGGGCGCGGCTTCGGCCCGAACGGGTCTGGGACGATGGCAAGGCGATCTTCATCGCCTTCAGGCCCGCGGTCTCAATGGCCGACCTGCCGCCGCTCTTCGCCGTAGGCGCCGACGGCAAGACCTCCGAGCTGGTCAACTATCGCGTCGAGGGGCGCGTGCTCATCGTCGATCGGCTAGCCGAGCGGCTGGAACTGCGGCTGGGTCTTCGCGAGCTGGCGCGGCGTGTGCGGATCGAGCGCCTGCCGAGCAAGGAGGCCGCGCGATGACTGCGACGCCTCCCAATCCCGAGCGCGAGGCCATCGCCAAGCGTCTGCGCCTGCGCGGCTCCGCCGGACCCGTGGCCCGTGTTTCGCGTCCGGCGCTGATCGCCGTCAGCGCCGTGCTGTCGATTGGGCTCGCCGGAGCGATCGGCTGGTCGCTTATGGCCAAGCCCAAGGCGCCGCCGCCGGCGCCGCCAGCTGCGCCGCCAGCGCCGCCCGAGAAGCTGTCCTCCCTGCCCAAGGACTATCTGACGCGGGGCGACACCCCGGTCCTTGGACCGCCCTTGCCCGGGGACCTGGGGCGGCCGATCCTCAGCGCCAGGTCGGATGAGGCCGTCTCGCAGCTCCCGTCACCTTCGCCCGCCCCAGCGGCTATACCGGTCAGAGCCGCCGATCCCGATCTGGAGATGCGGCAAGCCGCCTTGCGGTCAGCCAGGGCCAGCGGGCTGTTCCTGAAAGTGGACACGTCGACGGCCGCAAGTCCCCAGGCCTCAATCGCCGCGGGCTCGAGCACGGGCGCAGCTGCGCCTTCCCCTCAGGCCGATCCCAGGACCACGAGCTCCGAACGGCTACAGCCGCCGGCTTCGCCCTACGTCCTTCAGGCCGGGGCGATCATTCCGGCGGCCTTGGTGACCGGATTGCGCTCCGACGCGGCCGGGCTGGCGATCGCTCAGGTCACCCAGGACGTTTATGACAGCTTGGGCGGAGGCCACCGCCTTATCCCTTCGGGATCGCGGCTCATCGGTCAGTACGACACCGCCACGGTTGATGGCCAAAGCCGGCTTGGCGTGGCCTGGATCCGACTGATCCTTCCTTCAGGCCGCTCGATCGTGCTAGACAAGCTGCCGGCCGCCGATCCTCAAGGCATGGCCGGCCTGCAGGACGGGGTGGATCGCCACTGGGGGCGCATCTGGGCCGCCGCGGCGCTCAGCACCGTCATCTCGGTCGGCTCCGAAGCCGGTTCGAGCAGCGACGATGATCTCACCCGCGCGGTGCGCCGGGGCGTCAGCGGCGCGGCCAGCGACGCCGGCCAGCAGGCCGTCGGCAAGAGCTTGGCGCTGACGCCGACCCTGACCATCCGGCCCGGCGCCACGCTGCGGGTCCTGCTCTCCAAGGACCTGGTGCTCGAACCCTATGACGAAGGGGTCCGGCCATGAGCAAATTGAAGCTTGGGCCGATCGAGGACGACACCCCCGTCAAGCTCACCCTGGATCTGCCGGCGGCGTTGCACCGGGAGCTTCTCGAATACGCCAAGGCGATGGCGGCCGAGCACGGCGGCAAGACCGTAGAGCCGGCCAAACTGATCCCGCCCATGCTCGCCCATTTCATGGGGTCGGATCGCGGCTTCAATCGAAATCGACGCCCACGGGGCGGCTGAGCGGCGTCATCCCGAAGGCCGAACTGTCTGACTGCCTTTGGCCGCCGCGCTCCGGGCGCGGCGGCCTCTCTGTTTGACAGGTGGGGTGAGGACCACGCCTTCCAGGCCGTGTCCGAAGAGGTGGCGGACGGGCGCGTGGATGGCCCTGGCGACATTGGGGTTGGCGCGTATCGCCGCGAGCCAGGCGGCAGCGTCGCCAGGCGAGGCATGAAACGTGGACAGCCGATAGTCGACGTCGCCGGCCACACGTTGGGCGGCGAAGACGGCGCAGTCGTCGATCAATCCGTCCTCAAAGCGCGCGATGGTTTCCAGCGTAAGGACGCCCAGCTTCACCCAGGCCGTGAATTGGTGAGGGCGGCCGCCGCTCAGTGGATTGATCGTGGTGATGGTTCTTGCCCGGCCCGCGACGCGAAGGCGGGAAAGGCGCTGGCTGAACGTCGTCTTGGCGATGTGGAGCACCTGCAGGATGTCTTGGATTCGCCCATTCGCGCGAACCGCCGCCGCCTGCAGTTTGGCGTCGTGAATGTCGATGCGATCGCTTACCGCCCTTCGACGTGCGCCCTCGGATGTGGAGTCCATCCTTGCGTCCCCCGACAGCGATGACGCCGCCATTCGCTAGGCGGCTTGCTGGTCGGAGCCCTCGGCCATTGCCGCCACCAGGGCGGCCAGCTGACGTCGATGTCTGGGCTTCAGCGCCTGAAAGTGAAGGGCCAGGCTCCGCCCCTCCCGTGACGAGAGGAAGCTGTCGACGGTCAGGTCGCGCGTGATCGCCGCTTGATCTGCGGCGTCACCGGTCAGCCCCTCGAAGAACCAGCTAACAGGCGTGCCGAGGGCGCAGGCGACCGCGTAGATCCTGGAGGCGCTGATGCGGTTGGCGCCGCGCTCGTACTTCTGGACCTGCTGGAAGGTGACGCCGATCGCGTGGGCCAGCACGTCCTGGCTCTTGTCGGCCAGCAGGCGGCGCTGGCGGATGCGCGCGCCGACATGAACATCGACGGCATTGGGCGTTGGCTTCGTCACGCAGAGCGTCTCCAGTTTACTCTGGTCGAGACGTTCCAGGCGCGGACGCCGGATGGCGTTGGCCGAAAATATTTCTGGATCGTGCAGGGCGATGCGTTGGGGACGCGCCTGGATCGCAAGCTTGGGCCGTTAGCGACCGCGGATCAGGGAGCTAGCCGCTCCGCTCAGGAACGCCGAGGCCATTCTGGCAAGTAACTGGCAAGCACGCCGTTTTTGAGCGGAAAATGCCCGTGAGGCGCTTCCGTTCGCGCTTCGGCGAGCTTGTAATTAGCTGATTTTGTTGAAGAAGTGATGGTGGATGCTGCAGGGATTGAACCTGCGACCCCCTCGGTGTGAACGAGGTGCTCTCCCGCTGAGCTAAGCATCCGCCGTGTGGGCCAGGCCTTCCGAAGAAGTCCCCGCCGCGAGAGGAAGGGGGCTATAGACCGCTCTTTTCCGCGCCGCAAGAGGTCAAAAGCGAGATTGCGGCCTCAGGGACCTCGGAAAAGCGATCTATCAACAGATCTCCGCCGAGGGTCTCGACCGGGGCTTCGGTGTAGCCGAACGAGACCAGCAGGGCCGGGACCTTGGCGGCCTTGGCGCTGAGCACGTCGTTGATGCTGTCGCCGACCATCACCGCGCGGGCCGGGTCACCGCCCACCGCCGCGATCGCCGCCAGCACGTGGCGCGGGTCGGGCTTGGGAGCGGGAGCGTCGTCGGCTCCGACCACGGCGTCGAAGAATCGCGTCAGGTCGACGGCGTCCAGCAGGGCCACTGACAGGTGCGTCAGCTTGTTGGTGCAGACGACGAGCCGGGCGCCGGCCGCCTTCAGCGCCGCCAGCGTCTCGACCACGCCTTCGAACGGCGCGCTCTCGTGGGCGATGCGGCCCAGGTAGATGGCGATGAAACGCTCGACCAGCCTGGGCGCGCGATCGGCGTCCAGCGGCGCGCCGGCGGCGGCGAAACCGCGCTCCAGCAGCGCCTTGGCCCCGCGACCGACCATCTTGCGCACGTCGTCGAAGGGCAGGGCGGGCAGGCCCTCCTCGGCGAGGATGGTGTTCAGCGCGCCCACGAGGTCCGGCGCGGTGTCGACCAGGGTGCCGTCGAGATCGAAGGCGATCGTGCTGTCCCGCAGGACGAGTTCTTGGGCGTGCGAAAGAGACATGCTCTGGCCTTTCGGCTAAAGGCGCGGCTAATGCAACTTTGGTTCGCTTCGGAGTCGCCCGGGTCATGACCACGACCGCCCTCTCTCGTCCGCGCGCGGCGGTGATCCTGGCCGCGGGCCAGGGCACCCGGATGAAGTCGCCGACGCCCAAGGTGCTGCACAAGGTCGGCGGCCGGCCCATGCTCGACCATGCGATCGACGCCGCCGAAGCCCTGGGCTGCGAGCGCATCGTGGTCGTCGTGGGCGCCCACAGCCCGCAGGTCGGCGAACACGCCCGCAAGCGCCTGGGGCCGAACGCCACCGTCGTGCAGGATCCGCCGCTGGGCACCGGTCACGCCGTGCTGGCGGCGAGGGAAGCGCTGGCCGACTTCGACGGCGACGTCGTCGTCACCTATGCAGACTGCCCGCTGCTGACCGCGCCGGTGATCGCCCCGCTGTTCGACCTGCGCGCCGCCGGCGCCGACGTGGCGGTGCTGGGCTTCGAGGCCGCCGACCCTGGCGCTTACGGCCGCCTGGTGCTGGCGCCGGGCCAGGTTCTGCTGCGCATCGTCGAGGCCAAGGACGCCGAGCCCGCGGTCCTGGCCCTCAAGCACTGCAATTCGGGCGTGCTGGCCGCCGACCGCGCCCAGCTGTTCGACCTGCTGGCCGCCGTCGGCAACGACAACGCCAAGGGCGAGTACTACCTCACCGACATCGTCGGCATCGCCCACGACCGCAAGCTGGCCACCCGCGCCACCTTCGCGCCGGAGGCGGCCGTGCAGGGCGTCAATTCCCAGGCCGAGCTGGCGGCCGCCGAGGCTGTCTGGCAGGCCGGCCGCCGCGCGGCCCTGATGACCGAGGGCGTGACCATGCCCGCGCCCGAGACCGTCCACCTGTCGTGGGACACCAGCATCGCGGCCGGCGTCACCGTCGAGCAGTTCGTGGTGTTCGGCGCCGGGGTCAGCGTCGCCTCGGGCGCGGTGATCAAGGCCTTCAGCCACCTGGAAGGCGCCAGCGTCGGGGAGGGTGCTCTGATCGGTCCGTACGCCCGCCTGCGTCCAGGCGCTGAGATCGGCGCCGAGGCTCACATCGGCAACTTCGTCGAGGTCAAGAAGGTCAAGGTCGGCGCCGGCGCCAAGGCCAACCACCTTTCCTATCTGGGCGACGGCAGCGTCGGCCCGAAGGCCAACATCGGCGCGGGCACAATCTTCTGCAATTACGACGGGTTCGAGAAGTTCGAGACCCATGTCGGCGCGGGCGCCTTCATCGGATCGAACTCGGCCCTGGTCGCGCCGGTTCGCGTCGGCGACGGCGCCATGACCGGTTCGGGCTCGGTGATCACCGCCGACGTGCCGGCCGGCGACCTGGCCCTGAGTCGCGCGGCGCAGACCATCAAGACCGGGTGGGCGGCCAAGTTCCGCGCCCTGAAACAGGCCAAGAAGGACAAGAAGGCATGAGCGCCGACGCACAGAAGAAGGCTTCGGGCGAAGCCGCCGCCCTGCTGGTGGAGCCGGGCATGGTCGTGGGCCTGGGCACCGGCTCGACCGCCGCCTGGTTCGTCAAGGCGCTGGCCGCCCGCAAGCTCGACATCCGCGGCGTGCCGACCTCCGAGGCGACCGCCAGCCTGGCTCGCGAGCTCGGCATTCCGCTGGTGGCCCTGGACGACGTCATGTCGATCGACCTGACCGTCGACGGCGCCGACGAGATCGGCCCGGGCCTGTCCCTGATCAAGGGCGGCGGCGCGGCCCTGCTGCGCGAGAAGCTGGTCTGGGAAGCCTCCAGGCGCTGCGTGGTCATCGCCGACGCCGCCAAGCACGTGAAGGTGCTGGGCAAGTTCCCGCTGCCGATCGAGGTCGTGCGTTTCGGCCATTCGCACACCGGCCGCCGGCTGGCCGACATCGCCGCCGAGTTCGACCTGCCGCCGCCGCGCCTGCGCATGGCCGACCGCGGCGTCGTCGTCACCGACGGCGGCAACGTGATCTACGACATGGCGTCAGGCGCGATCGCCGATCCGGCCGCCCTGGCCCAGGCCCTGAAGACCGTCACCGGCGTCGTCGACCACGGCCTGTTCCTCGACCTGGCCGACGAGGCCCTGGTCGGAACCGACGAAGGGGTGGTCAAGCTTCTGCCTTGATCCCATATCCCGATCCCGTCGCTTTAAGTTCGCTTTGATCCGGAGCCGATGATGGCTGAGTACGACTTCGACCTCTTCGTCATCGGCGCTGGCTCGGGCGGCGTGCGCGCCGCGCGGCTGGCGGCCCTGTCGGGCGCCAAGGTGGCCGTGGCCGAGGAGTATCGGGTCGGCGGCACCTGCGTGGTGCGCGGCTGCGTGCCCAAGAAGTTCATGGTCTACGCCAGCGAGGTCTCCAGCCAGCTGAAGACAGCCAAGGGCTATGGCTGGACGATCGGCGAGGCCAGCTTCGACTGGAAGACCTTCCTGCACGACAAGGACGTCGAGATCGCGCGGCTGTCGGGCATCTACGTCACCAACCTGCGAAAGGCTGGCGCCCACCTGCTGCACGGCAAGGCCCGCATCCTCGACGCCCACACCGTCGAGGTGCTGCCCAAGGAAGGCTCGGAGGGCGACGCGGGCCGCTACACCGCCAAGCGTATCCTTGTCGCCACCGGCGGCCGCCCGGTGCGCCCGGAGTTCGAGGGCGCCGAGCACGGCATCACTTCGGACGAGGCCTTCCACCTGCCGACCCTGCCCAAGCGGGTGCTGGTGGTGGGCGGCGGCTACATCGCCGTGGAGTTCGCGGGTATCTATGCCGGCCTCGGCGTCGAGACCACGCTCTGCTATCGCGGCTCCAACATCCTGCGCGGCTTCGACGACGACGTTCGCGCCCACCTCGCCGACGAGATGGAGAAGCGCGGGATCAAGGTCGTGCTGGGTTGCTCGCACAAGTCGATCGAGAAGACCGACGCCGGCCTCGTCAGCACCTTCAACAACAACCTGACCTTCGAGAGCGACGTCGTCCTGTTCGCCACCGGCCGCGACCCCTACGTCGAAGGCCTGGGCCTCGAGAACGCCGGGGTGAAGCTGAACGACAAGGGCGCGATCGCCGTCGACGCCCATTCGAAGACCAACGTCGACAGCATCTGGGCCGTCGGCGACGTCACCGACCGCATCAACCTGACGCCGGTGGCGATCCGCGAGGGCGCGGCCTTCGCCCAGACCGAGTTCTACGGCAACCCCACCAGCTTCGATCACGACCTCGTCGCCTCGGCGGTGTTCTCGCAGCCGCCGATCGGCGCGGTGGGCATGAGCGAGGCCGAAGCCCGCCACGCCTTCGGCAAGGTCGACATCTATCGCGCCGTCTTCCGGCCGATGAAGGTCACCTTCTACGGCGGGCAGGAGCGGGCGCTGATCAAGCTGGTGGTCCGGCAGGACAACGAGCAGGTCGTCGGCGTGCACGTGGTCGGCCCCGACGCGCCCGAGATCATCCAGATGGCCGCCATCGCCGTGAAGATGGGCGTCACCAAGCCGCAGTGGGATTCCACCTGCGCGGTGCACCCGACCCTGGCCGAGGAACTGGTGACAATGCGCGAGAAGTACGTCCCGGCCGAGGTGGGCGGCGTATGACCACGACCTCCGCCGGTTCGGAGAAGGGCACGCCCTGGCTGACGGGGGTCATGGTCTTCGTCTTCGTGATGACCCCGCTGCTGGGTTATCTCGCCCAGCTGGGCTTCGCGCCGCTGATGGCGCTGGCAGGCCTTCTGGTGCTGCCGGTAATGGGCCGTCCCAGGACGCCGACCGCCCCGGCGCTGATCCTCCTGCTGCTCGCGATCTGGGCGGCCGTCAGCATGACGTGGAGCCCGGCGGCCCCGCCGGCGGGCAGCCTCAAGGACTACGGCGACGTCGAGAAGGTGACGGCCGTGAAGCTGTTCCTGCAGCTGGCCCTCTACGGCGCCGCGGTCGCCGCGGCCCTGCGCCTTTCGGCGCGCGGGGCCGATCGCGTCGCGACGGTGATGGGGTTCGGCGTGCTGGCACTGGCCGTCTTCGTCGGCCTCGACGCCCTGACCGGCGCGGCCATGTTCCAGAAATTTCGGGTGCTGACCGGCGATCCGATCCGGCCCGACCTGGCCAAGGTCAAGATCTCCATCGGCTGCTACGTGATGGCCGTGATGTTCTGGCCGGCGGCGGCGGCTCTGCTGCGACGGGGAAAGCGGGCGAGCGTGGTCCTGCTTCTGGTCGGCGTGCTGATGGCCTCGCTGCTGTCGAGCGCCGACTCGTGCCTGGTGGCCCTCGCGGCGGGCGGCGCGGTCTGGCTGATGATCAAGGGTCTGGGCAAGGTCGGCGGACGCCTGCTGACCCTGGCCGTGGCCATCCCGTTCGTGTTCGCCCCGATCGCCGTGCTCTGGGCGATCCAGGCCGGTTTCTGGGGCTGGCTGCACGGCCTGGTGCCGCCGTCCTGGGACGCGCGGCTCAACATCTGGGCCTTCACCGCCGACCACGTCCAGGATCATCCGTTCCGGGGCTGGGGCCTCGACGCCAGCCGCACCTTCGGCGACGCCATCCCGCTGCACACCCACAACGCCCAGCTTCAGCTGTGGCTCGAACTGGGCGCGGTCGGCGCGGCCCTGGCCGGGGCCTTCTTCTGCTGGCTGGCGCATGGCGTCACCCGAACGGCCGAGACCGACCGCGGCGCGGCGGCGATGACCGGCGCGGCCCTGACGAGCTACCTGGTGATCGGGGCCCTCAGCTTCGGCGTCTGGCAGGAATGGTGGATCGCCGTCGGCGCCCTGGCCGTCGTCGCCTGCGCGGCGGTTCGTCTATCGAGCGGCGAATACAATGACGAGTTGGTCGAAATTTCCTCGATCGGCTAGAATACGATCGTTTCCCGCACGATTTTTGCTTTTGCCCCGAGGGTGCGCTATGAGCGCTCCCTTTTAGAACCTTCGAGAAGATCATGACCGCCCGGTGGACCCCCGCGACCTGGAGAGCCAAACCCGCCAAGCACGTGCCGACCGATTATCCGGACGCGGCCGCCGTGGATCGGGTCGAGCAGACGCTTCGCCAGATGCCGCCGCTGGTGTTCGCGGGCGAGGCGCGCCGGCTTAAGTCGCTGCTCGGCGACGTGGCCGAAGGCAGGGCCTTCCTGCTGCAGGGCGGAGACTGCGCCGAGAGCTTCAAGGAGTTCCACGCCGACAACATCCGCGACACCTTCCGCCTGATCCTGCAGATGGCGGTGGTGCTGACCTTCGCCGGCGGCAAGCCGGTGGTGAAGGTGGGCCGCATCGCCGGCCAGTTCGCCAAGCCGCGCTCCGAACCGATCGAGACGATCGGCGAGACGACCCTGCCGTCCTATCGCGGCGACATCATCAACGGCATGGACTTCAACGAAGCCGAGCGCGTGCCGGACCCCGATCGCCTGCTGAAGGCCTACGGCCAGTCGGCGGCGACCCTGAACCTGCTGCGCGCCTTCGCCAGCGGCGGCTATGCCGACCTCTACAACATCCATCGCTGGACCCTGGGTTTCGTCGGCGACAGCCCGCAGGGCGCGCGCTACCGCGAGCTGTCGGAGAAGATCTCCGAGGCCCTGACCTTCATGTCGGCCGTCGGCGTCACGCCCGACACCCAGCCCGACCTGAAGCGCGTGGAGTTCTTCACCAGCCACGAGGCCCTGCTGCTGGGCTTCGAGGAAGCCATGACCCGCGTCGATAGCACCTCGGGCGACTGGTACGACACCAGCGCCCACCTGCTGTGGATCGGCGAGCGCACCCGCCAGCTGGACGGCGCCCACATCGAGTTCATGCGCGGCGTGAAGAACCCGATCGGCCTCAAGTGCGGCCCGACCATGGAGGGCGACGACCTCCTGCGCCTGATCGACGTGCTGAACCCGAACAACGAGCCGGGCCGCCTGACGCTGTACGGCCGCTTCGGTTCGGACAAGATCGCCGACCGCCTGCCGCGCCTGATGAAGGCCACCAAGGCCGACGGCCGCGCCGTGGTCTGGGCCACCGACCCGATGCACGGCAATACGCTGAAGGCTTCGACCGGCTACAAGACCCGTCCGTTCGACCGCATCCTTTCCGAAGTGAAGACCTTCGTGGAAGTGGCCCATTCGGAAGGCGTGCATCCGGGCGGCGTGCACCTGGAGATGACCGGCCAGAACGTCACCGAATGCCTGGGCGGCGCTCGCGCCGTGTCGGAGACCGACCTGGCCGACCGCTACCACACCCACTGCGACCCGCGCCTGAACGGCGAGCAGGCCCTGGAATTGGCGTTCCTGGTGGCCGAGAAGCTGAAGGCGGCTCGCGACGATCAGCGCAAGGTCGCCAACGGCTGACCTTAAGGTCAATCTCGAATCCGAGACCAAAGGGGCCCCGTGGATCAGTTCCACGGGGCCCTTTCAATAGTGCCCTTACGGCATGCGAAAAGATTTGTCGCAATTGCGAGGTTGCTTTTCGCAGATGCACACTCAAGACCTTCCAGCGACTTGACCGCTAGCCCGGCGCTCTCCAATGGTTGTTTGAAGGGAGTGAATTTATGCGTCTGCAGGCCAAGTTGAAGCGCGAGTGGCGGTTCCTGAAGGGACTGACCCGCACCCTCAAGCGTGTGAAGTCGATCGCGCCCGACAGCGACAACCTGATCTGCGACGATCTGGAAGCGGCGGTCGACAAGTGGCGGGACAACCCCGCCATCACGTTCGAAGGCAAGACGATCACCTACGCCGAGCTGGACGCGATCGCGAACCGCTACGCGCACTGGGCCAAGGGCCAGGGTATCACCCGCGGCCAGACCGTGGCGCTCTTCATGCCCAACCGGATCGAGTACCTGGCGATCTGGTACGGCCTTTCGAAGGTCGGCGTCGCCACGGCTCTCATCAATAACCAACTGACGGGCGCCGCGCTGGCGCACTGCCTCAACATCTCCCAGGCGCTGCACTGCATCGTCGACCCGGAGACCTCGCCCTGCTTCGAGGACGTCAAGGATCAGCTCGGCCGCCACATCCAACAATGGGTTCTGGGTCCGGCGCACGGCGACCAGCGCGACCTGGTCAACGCTCTGAAGAGCTGCAGCCAGCTGCGGCCCGACCGCCTGACGGCCCGTGACGGCCTGCTGGCCAAGGACACCGCGCTCTACATCTTCACCAGCGGCACGACGGGCCTGCCCAAGGCCGCGCGCATCACCCACATGCGCGCCCAGCTCTACATGCGCGGCTTCGCCGGCTCGACCGACTCGCGCGCCTCCGACCGCATCTACGTGACCTTGCCGCTCTATCACGCCACCGGCGGCCTCTGCGCCATGGGCGCGGGCCTGCTGAACGGCGGCAGCATCGTGCTGCGCAAGAAGTTCTCGGCCACCCACTTCTGGAGCGACGTGGTCAGCGAGAACTGCACCATGTTCGTCTATATCGGCGAGCTGTGCCGCTACCTGGCCAACCAGCCCGAGAACGAGTTCGAGCGCGCCCACAAGCTGCGCCTGATCTTCGGCAACGGCCTGCGTCCGGACGTCTGGGACGACATGCTCGACCGCTTCAAGGTCGGCGGGGTGCTGGAGTTCTACGGCGCCACCGAAGGCAACGTGTCGCTGTTCAACTTCGACGGCCGCCGCGGCGCGATCGGCCGGGTGCCAGGCTATCTGAAGAAGAAGTTCAACATCCGCATCGTCAAGTTCGACGTCGAGACCGAGACGCCGGTGCGCGGCCCCAGTGGCTGCTGCATCGAGGTCAAGCCGGGCGAGATCGGCGAGTGCATCGGCCATATCGCCAGCGACGCGCGCTCCAACTTCACCGGCTACGCCGACAAGGCGGCGACCGAGAAGAAGGTGCTGCACGACGTCTTCCAGAAGGGCGACGCCTGGTTCCGCACCGGCGACCTGATGCGCCAGGACGGCGACGGCTACATCTACTTCGTCGACCGCATCGGCGACACCTTCCGCTGGAAGGGCGAGAACGTCGCCACCAGCGAGGTGTCCGAGCGCCTGGCCGGCTTCCCGGGCGTCAAGGAGATCAACGTCTACGGCGTGCCGGTGGGCGACCTCGACGGCAAGGCCGGCATGGCCTCGCTGGTCGTCGGTCCCGAGTTCGCGATCGACAACCTGGCCGAATATGTCGACCGCGAGATGCCCGCCTACGCCCGTCCGGTGTTCGTGCGCCTGCAGCCCGAGATCGAGACCACCGGCACCTTCAAGTACCGCAAGATCGACCTGGTGAAGGAGGGCTTCGACCCGGCCGTCATCAAGGATCCGCTGTACTTCCGCGAGCCCGGCAAGGGCTATGTGAAGGTCACCAAGACCGTCCACGCCAAGATCCTGGCCGGCGGGTTCAAGCTCTGAGCCTGGCGGAGGCCTGGTCGCCGCTGGCGATCTTCGCCGCGCTGACACCCAAGGACCCCGCGCGCCGCCTGGCGCGCGGGGCTTCCTATGGCGGCCACCCTCGCCAGAAACTCGACGTCTACGCGCCGTCCCAAGGCGAGGCGGGGGAGTGGCCGGTGCTGGCGTTCTTCTACGGCGGAGCCTGGAACTCGGGCCGCCGGGCCGACTACGGCTGGGCCGCGCGCGCGCTGGCGGCGCAAGGCTTCCTCGTCGTCGTGCCGGACTACCGGCTCTATCCCGAGGTCCGCTATCCGGCCTTCCTGGAGGACGCGGCGCTGGCCGTGCGCTGGACGACCGAGCACGCAGCCGCTCTTGGCGGCGATCCCGCGCGCCTGTCCCTGGCCGGGCATTCGGCGGGGGCCTACATCGCCGCCATGCTGGCTCTGGATCCGTCCTGGCTGGCGAGCGCCGGCGTCGCCCCTGGCGCGGTTAAGGCCTTCGCCGGCCTCTCCGGGCCCTATGCCTTCCTGCCGCTCGACGGGCCGATCACCACCCGCACCTTCGGGCACGTCGAAAACCTGCCGGCCACCCAGCCGACCAGCTTCGCCCGCGCCGACGCGCCGGCCGCCTTCCTGGCGACGGGGGAGGGCGACACGACGGTCCGGCCGCGCAACACCCGCAAGCTGGCCAAGGCCCTGCGCGAGGCCGGCGCGACCGTCGAGGAGCAGGTCTATCCCGGCCTCGACCACGCCGCGCCGCTGCTGGCGCTGTCGCGATCCTTCCGGCGCAAGGCCCCGGTGCTGGTCCGGGTGACGGACTTTCTGAAGGTCCAGACCGGCTGATCCGACGCGACCATCCACCGCGCCTTGCTGCGCTGCGATTGAACGCGCGGCCCATCCTGTCTATATGGCCGTGACTGAACGCGGGTCATGTGTGTGGCGACCTCGCGAAATCCCAGTGTTTCAACGAGATAAGAAGGGGCGTCGCCATGCTTCTGACCATGATGAAGGCCAAGCTGCACCGCGCCACGGTGACCCAGGCCGACCTCGACTACGAAGGTTCGATCGCCATCGACCGCGACCTGCTGGACGCCTCGGGCATCCTGCCGAACGAACAGGTCGACGTGCTCAACATCACCACCGGCGCGCGCTTCACCACCTACGCCATCGAGGCCCCGCGCGGCTCCAAGGTGATCGGCGTCAACGGCGCCGCCGCCCGCCTGGTGCAGAAGAACGACACCGTCATCGTCGTCACCTACTGCCAGATGCCGGCCGAGGAGGCGCGCAACTACGCCCCGACCGTCGTGCTGCTCGACGAGGGCAACGTCATCAAGCAGGCCGCCTGATGCGGTCCGGCGCCGCCCTGGCTCTTGCTCTGGTCGGCGCCCTGGCGCTGGCCGGCTGCGGTCCCAAGCTGCCCAAGGGCGTCGACGAGGACGCCCTGACCCAGGCCGTGGGCCGCGCCATCGGCTCGCCCTCGACCTGCGTGCTGATCGCCGAGCCGGGCGGCAAGGTGCTCTGGACCGGCGGCGGGTACATCTCGTGCGCCCGCAACCTGCCGACCTGCGAGGGCAAGACCTCCACGGCCCAGGACGTGCTGAAGGCCAGCCTCGCCGGCGAGGCCAGGTTCATCAGCTGCGACAGCTCGGCGACCAACCGCGTGGGCTGGGCCATGGGTCCGGTGCCGGCGGGCAAGGGCCGCCAGGCCTCGGGCCTGCGCTACCTCGCGGTCATGGAGGGCGAGCGCGCCCTGCCGGGCATCGAGATCCAGGACCGCGTCGAGCGGGCCTTCGTCCGCGCCGGCTTCTGACAAGAAAAACCTCGCTCCCGGCAGGGAGCGAGGTTTCCAGCTTCGACGCTGACCCCGGCGCCTACTGGCGCGCCTCGTAGGTCGCGCTGACCTCGATCCGCACCTTCAGTTCGCCGCCCGAGATCGCAGTCGAGTCGGCCATCTCGCGCTTGGCCATGGCGAACATCGGCACGGGCTGCGGCGAGGGCGTGTAGCCGCCGGCCTCGTTCAGGCTGACCAGGCGCACCACCTTGTAGCCGGTGGCGCGGGCGTAGAGGTCGGACTTGGCCTTCAGGGCCTCGACCGCCTTTACGCGCGCCTCGTCCTCGGCCTTCTGCGGGTTCTGCAGGCCGAAGCTGATGCCGCTCACGGTGTTGGCGCCGGCCGATGCCGCCGCGTCCACCGTCTGGCCCAGCTTGGACAGGTCGCGCGCCAGGATCGTCACCTGGTTGCTGGCCTGGTAGCCGGTCAGGCGGGGCGGCTGGTTCTGCTCGTAGACGTACTGCGGATTGACGTTGAGGTTCGAGGTCTGGATATCGCGCTCGGCGACGCCGGCCTTCTTCAGCGCCGCCATCACCTTGTTCATCGCCGCGCCGTTGGCCGACAGGGCCGCCGCGGCGCTGGCGCCTTCTGTCTGCACGCCCAGGGTGATGGTGGCCATGTCGGGGGCGACCGCGGTCTCGCCGGCAGCCGACAGGTTGAAGGTCGTGGCGCGGAACGCCGCGTCGCCGTCGGTCTGGGCCGCGGCGGGGACGGCCGACACGGCCAGGACGGCGACGCCGGCGGCGATCAGGGCCGGAACGGTCGAGCGGGTGCGGATCATGGTTCTTGTTCTCCTGCGCGCGGGGACACGACAGTGCGTCGACCCGCGATTGGTTCCCATGTCGCAAAATCAACCTGAACCGCACCTTTAAGCCGCGTGCAGCCCATGCTAATCGACGCGTCCTCGCTAGCGCCGACTCTCCGACGTCCGCGCGACCCTGGGGGCCTGTAGCTCAATGGTTAGAGCCGACCGCTCATAACGGTCTGGTTGGGGGTTCGAGTCCCTCCAGGCCTACCACCGCCCCCTCAGCTGTTGCTCCCCAGATACCTGCGCACTTCCTCCACCGACGCGCCTGCGTGTTCGCAGGCGGTGTGGAGCTGTTCCTCGCTGACGCCGAGGGTCTCGGTCCAGTAGCGGACGCTGCGGGGCTCCTGCAGGTCGATGGTCTTGTCGGCGCCGTCGGCGGGCAGGGCGGACGGGACGGATCGGACGTGGGGCATGGCTGGCTCCTCCGCTGAAGGAAGCCGCGAAGCGCCGCCGTGTTCCATGCGGGCGCGGCGTGCGGCCGCCGCCTCGCCTGTCGGGGCTGCGGCGAGACGGCGGCCGGGCGGCCTCGGGGCTGGGGAGGAGGGCCGCGCCGTTCGAGGGGCGGTGCGGTGGAGCGCCTGTCGAACGTCGATATCCTGCTCGCCGCGACGCCGCGATGCTTGGAGAATGGCGGCCGGTTTTGTCGAAAGCCGGCCCGGCGGCGTCGAAATCGGCGCTCGAACCGCTCCCCATGGGCCGTCGAAGGCTGCGACATAACGTCCCTCATCGCGACGTCGCGCGGCTGACGCCAGCTACTTTCATTCATGTCAGTCGCTCGCGATATAACGGCGTTCAAAAATCGGCGTTTCCCTTTGTGCTCAACCAAAGCAGGTCCCGAAAATTGACATTTCTCCACTTCCGGGGGAGGTGGATTCTTCGACTCTCCACTTAGGGGAGCGCGACTTCCGCGACCGGCTGTCGCAGCTAGTCCTAATGCTCGTTAATCACTCGGCAACGGCGAGCGCCGCAAGTCTTACGCGAGTGAGATCCTGTTCGAATTTCCAGAAGGGGCGGCCGGACATGAAGAAAATAGCGACTTCAGTTTTCGTCGTTGGAACGATGGCGTTCATGGCGATATCTGGTTCGGCGACTGCTGCGACGGCGTCGAGTTCCTTTCAGGTCAACTTGACCATTCAAGGCGAATGCAAGGTGCAGTCGGCTTCGAATGTTGACTTCGGCTCACGCGGGGTCATCGACGCCAACATCGACACCACCAGCACGATCGGCGTGCAGTGCACCAATTCCACGCCCTATACGGTCGCGCTGAGCGCCGGGGCGGGCACCGGGGCCACCGTGGGCGCGCGCAAGATGACCAGCGCCGCCAACGACACGGTCGGCTACGCGCTCTACCGCGACGCGAGCCGCACCCAGGTCTGGGGCGTGACCCAGAACGTCGACACCCAGGCCGGCACCGGCAACGGCGCCGTGCAGTCCTATACCGCCTACGGCCGTGTCTCGGCCCAGACGACGCCGGCCCAGGGCGCCTACAGCGACCTCGTGGCGGTGACGATCACCTACTGAGATGCGTACGGTCGTCCTCCTGGCCGGCCTGGCCCTGGCCGCGCTCGGCGGCGCGCAGGCGACCGCCGCGTCGCTGCGCGTCAGCCCCGTGAGCCTGGACCTGCCCGCGGGCCAGAACGCGACGACCCTGACGCTGCAGAACGACGACGCCGCGCCGCTGAACGTCCAGATCCGGGTGTTCCGGTGGACGCAGGCCGGCGGGCGAGACGTCCTGACCCCCGCAACCGGCGTGGTCGCCAGCCCGCCGATCGCCAAGGTCGAGCCGGGCGCCAGCCGCACCGTTCGCGTCGTCCGGCTGGACGGCCGTCCGCCCGAGGGCGAGGAATCCTACCGCCTGATCGTCGACGAACTGCCGCCGCCGCTCAGTGAGTCCGGCCGGCAGGTCACCCTTCTGATGCGCCACTCCATCCCGCTGTTCTTCGGATCGAGCCGCGAGCGGCCCCGGATCGAATGGCGCCTGCAGTCGTCCGAGGACGGCGGCGCGGCCCTGGTCGGCCGCAACACCGGCGCTCGCCGCCTGCGCCTGGCCAATCTGCGGATCGGCGACGCCTCCGGCGCGGTCCTTGCCGAACGCAAGGGCCTGGTGGGCTATGTTCTGCCCGGAGCGGAAGTCTCCTGGCCCGCGGGGGCCTTCCAGCCCGCCGCCGGGGTTCGGCTGATCGCCGACACCGACACCGGGCCTATCGATGCGCCGCTCAAGAGCGACTGAGGCGGCCCTTCTGAGCGCCGTCTTCGCCGCCTGCGGGGCCAGCGCCCTGGCCCAGGACCTGCCGCTCCCCGATCTCAAGGCCGTCGCGACCCTGCGCGAGGACCTGCAGCTCGAAGTCTGGATCAACGGCCGCAACACCGGTCTGGTCGCGGCGGTGGAGCGCGAGGCCGACGGCCGCCTGCGGATGCGGGCGGACGAGATGCGCGCGGTTGGGCTGGAGGCTTCCGGCATGGGCATGGTGGAGCTGGCCGCGAACCAGGGGCTTTCGGCGGCCTACGACGACGCCGGCCAGCGCCTGATGGTCACCGCCGACATCGACCAGCTGGCGATCCAGCGCTTTGACCTGTCGGTGCGCCGCGAGACCGCCGGCGCGCCCCGCCAGGACCTGGGCGCGGTGCTCAACTACATCCTCTCGGCTGACGCCGGCCAGGTCGACGCCGACGACGCGCTGGGCGTGGACGCCATCGGGCTGGCCCTCGACGGCCGTGTCTTCGGCCGCTTCGGCGCCCTGGCCAGCGGCGTGTCGGCCAGCCACGTCGGCGACGAGACCCGCATCGTGCGGCTCGACACCACCTGGTCCTGGTACGATCCCAAGCGGATGCTGGGCCTGCGCGGCGGCGACTACATCAACGGCGGATTCGCCTGGACGCGGCCCATCCGCATGGCCGGCTTCCAGGTGCGCCGCGACTTCGCCACTCGGCCCGACATCGTCACCATGCCGTCGCCGCGCCTGGCCGCCACGGCCGCCGCGCCCTCGACGCTGGAGCTCTATGTCAACGACAGCCGGATCCTCAGCCGGCCGGTGGGGGCGGGACCCATCCGCATCGACGGCCTGCCGTCCGCCCAGGGCTACAGCAACGTGCGGCTGGTGCTGGCCGACGCCGCCGGTCGCCAGGTGGCGGTGGATGCGCCGTTCTTCGCCACGCCGCTGCTGCTGCGCAAGGGACTGGCCGACTTCTCGGCCGAGGCGGGGTTCGCCCGTCGCGGCTTCGGCGTGGAGTCGGCCGACTACGCCGGGTCGCCGATCGTCTCGGCCAGCCTGCGCTACGGGGTGCGCGACGCCCTGACGGTCGAGGGACATGTGGAAGCCGGCGCCGGGCTCGTGCAGGGCGGAGCCGGCGCGACGGTTCAGGTGGGTGGGCTGGGCGTGGTCTCGGCCTCGCTCGCCGCCAGCCACGTCGACGACCGCGGCGGCGCGCTGGCGGCCATGGTCTTCGACAGCCGGTTCGCCGGCTTCTACGTCTCGGGCATGAGCATGCGGGCGTCGGACGGCTACCGCGACCTGGCGTCGGTGACGTCGCGCCCGTCCTTCTATCGCAACTGGAGGATGGCCGGCGACGAGCCGCCGCGCGCCATCGACCAGGTCACCGTCTCGACGCCGCTTCGCCTCGCGCGGCTGATGCGAGACGGCGACGTCCCTGTGCTCAGCGCCTCTTACAGCGCCCAGACACCCGCCTCGGGACCCCGCCGCCAGGTCTGGAGCGGTTCGCTGCGCCATACCCTGGCCGATCGGGTCACGGCCTATGTGACCGCCTACGCCAGCCGGGGCGAGCGCCGCGACGCGGGCGCGTTTCTCGGCATCTCGATACCGCTTGGCTCCTCGGGTTCGGCGACGGCCGGCGTCCAGGCCCAGGGCGGCGACACCATCGCCTTCGTCGAGGCCAGCCGCGCCGAGACCCAGGCCCAGGGCAGCTACGGCTGGCGCGGCCGCATCGAGCAGGGCGCGCAGCAGGGCGCGGAACTGCAGGGCGCCTATCGCGGCCGCAACGCCCGCGTCTCGGGCGCTGTGCAGTACGCCGACGGCGCCGCGCGCGGCCAGGTGCAGGTCGAGGGCGCCGTGGCCTGGCTGGGCGGCGTGGGCGCGGCGACCAACCGGCTGGAAGGCTCCTTCGCTCTGGTCGAGGTCGGAGCGCCCGACGTGCCGGTGCTCTACCAGAACCAGAAGGTAGGCCGCAGCGACCGCAACGGCCGCCTGCTGGTGCGCAATCTCGAGGCCTTCGAGGTCAACCGCCTGTCGATCGACAGCCAGGACCTGCCGCTGGAGCTGGAGGCCGACCAGACCGAACGCACCGTCACGCCCATGGCCGGCGGCGGCGCCATCGTCCGCTTCGGCGTGGGCAAGAGCCCGCCGGCCGTGCTGCTGACCCTCCATCGGCCTGACGGCGGCTTCGTGCCGCCGGGCGCCGAGGTGATCCGTCCCGGCGTGACCGAGCGCGCGATCGTCGGCTACGATGGCCAGACCTTCCTGACCGGGGCGATCGCCGACGGCGACCTGCGCGTCGTGGTCGAGGACGGGAACGAATGCGTCGCGCGCCTGGTTCTGGGCGCGGCCGCCAGCGAGGGAGGCCGGCATGTCGTCGACGCCGTCTGCCGCTAGGTTCTGGCGCCTGCGCCTGATGGCGCTGGCCGGGTTGCTCGTCGTCGCCCTGGCCTGGTTCGGCGCGCCGTCCAGGGCGCAGGCCGCAGCCAGCTGCACCGCCTCGATCAACAGCGTGAACCTCGGCTCGACCCTCAGTCCGCTGACGGCGGGCACGGTCGACGCCACCGCGACGCTCAACTTCAGCTGCACGGGCCTTGGATCGTTGCTGAGCTATTCGCTGTGTCCCAACCTCGACGCCGGTTCGGGCGGCAGCAACGGCGCGGGTCAGCGCTACATGGTGGGTCCTGGCGGGGCGACCGTGGGGTTCCAGATCTACCAGGACGCGGCCCGCACCCAGACATGGGGCTCGTCGGCGCTGCTGGTGTTCGGCACGGTGCCCACGATCACCGCCAGTCCGGGGACAGGCACCTCGATCAACGTCAACCAGACCGTCTATCTGCGCCTGTCGACCACGGCCACCACCGTTCCGGGCGCCTACTCGACCAGCTTCGCGGGCCAGAACTTCTTCTGGGGCCTCAATCTGCTGACCTGCGCGGGCGTGACCATCGGCTATCCGGTCGTGCCGGCCACCTTCACCTTCAGCGCCACGCTGATCCCCGACTGCACGATCTCGACCGGCAATCTCAGCTTCGGCAATGTCGGGGTGCTCAGCGCCGCCAAGGACGCCCAGACCAGCATGTCGGTGACCTGCACCAAGGACACGCCCTACGCCATCGGGCTCGACAACGGCCAGCAGGGAACCTCGGCCACCGCTCGGCGCATGAAGGCCGCTAGCCAGTACGTCACCTACGGCATCTACAAGGACGAGGCCCGGGGATCGCCCTGGGGAACCGGCGCCGGGCTGACGGTCGGGGGAAGCGGCACCGGCGGGGCCCAGCCGCTGACGCTCTATGGCCGTGTCCCGGCCCAGACCACGCCGTCGCCCGCGACCTATGGCGACCAGGTGATCGCGACGGTCACCTACTGAGAGAGGTCCCAGGCGAAGGCCTCGCCCTCGAAGGCCTCGGCGCCGCGACCGATGGCGGCGATGGCCGAGATCATGCGCCCCTGCCGCTTCAGCGCCGCGTCGGCCAGGGCGACCATCAGCGGGTTGGGCGTGGCCGAAGGCGATAGCGTCCGCAGGGCCCGCGCCAGGTCGGCCTCGTCGCGATGCGGGGCCAGCCGGCAGGCCAGGACGAAGGCCGCCGCGGTAGAGCGGCTTACCCCGGCATAGCAGTGCAGCAGCAGCGGCCGGTCGCCGTCCCAGCCGTCGGCGAAGGCCAGCAGGCTGTCGATCATCGCCTCGTGCGGCGCTATCAGGCCCTCGCGCGGTTCGGCGATGTCGTGGAAGGCCAGGTGCAGGCGTTCGGCGTTCGAGACGTCCGGCGGCTCGGCGGCTGGCGACAGCAGGCTGACCACGTGCGAGGGCGCATGCGCGGCCAGGTGCGCGTCCAGCCGGTTCAGCGGGCAGACGGCCAGGATCATGCCAGCACGGCGGCCAGGCCCAGCAGGGCGCCCAGTTCGGCCAGCTGCTCGACGGCGCCCAGCACGTCGCCGACATAGCCGCCGATCAGGCGGCGGGCGAGCAGGGCCATGGCCACGGCGAAGACCGCCGCCAGGCCGACGGCGGCCAGGGCGCCGATCGGCGGCGCCAGCAGCAGCGGCCACAGGCCCAGGATCGCGGCGACCAGCACCTCCAGAGGCTTCACGCCGTCGGGGGCGGGCTTGTACTTGGCGTCGGCGCGGTCGCTCACGTGGGGCAGGGCGGTCATGGTCGCCACGGCGGCGAGGCGGCCGATGCCGTGGGCGGCCAGCAGAGCCAGGGCCGCGTCCATCGGCGCCAGGCTGGCCAGGGTCGCGGCCTTGGCGCCCAGCACCACGATCAGCGCGAGCACGCCGTAGGTCCCGACCCGGCTGTCCTTCATGATCTCAAGGCGACGCTCGGGCGTCTGGCCGCCGCCCAGGCCGTCTGCGGCGTCGGCCAGGCCGTCCTCGTGGAAGCCGCCGGTCAACAGCAGGCCCGCGCCCAGCGCCAGCAGGGCCGGAACCCAGCCGTTCCAGATCTGGGCGGCCGCCAGCAGCACCAGAGCGCCGAGCCCGCCGACCAGCAGGCCGACCAGCGGGAAATAGCGCGCCGAACGGGTGATCCAGTCGGGCTCGAAGCCGCGCAGGGACGGGGTGGGCAGCCGGGTCAGGAACTGCACCGCGCAGAGCAGCAACTGAACCTGGCGGCCGATCATCCCAGCACGTCCGCGAGGTCGGCGACGTCGGTCAGCAGGTTGGCGGCCGCCGCCAGCAGCGGCGCGGCCAGCACCGATCCGGTGCCTTCGCCCAGCCGCAGGCCGAGATCGAGCAGAGGCTCGACGCCCAGCGCCGTCAGCATCGCCGCGTGGCCCTTCTCGGCCGAGCCGTGGGCGAACACGCAGTAGTCCAGCGCCTCGGGCGCCAGGCGAACGGCCGCCAGGGCCGCGGCGCTGGCGATGAACCCGTCGACCAGCACGGGGCGCCGGCGCGCGGCCGCGCCAAGCACCGCGCCGGCCATCATGGCGATCTCGCAGCCGCCGAACTCGGCGAGCACAGAGAAAGGGTCCTCGGCGTCGCTGCGGGCGGCGGCGCGGGCGATGGCGGCGGTCTTGCGGGCCAGGCCCTCGGCGTCGTGGCCCGTGCCCTGGCCGACACAGGCGTTCAGCGGCGCGGGCGCCAGCCGGTGCATCATCAGGGCGGCCGCCGAGCTGTTGCCGATACCCATCTCGCCGATGGCCAACACGTCGGCCTCGTCGAGAGCCCGGCCGGCGATCTCGATCCCGCGCGTCAGCGCCAGGCGCGTTTCCTGCGGCGTCAGCGCGGCTTCGCGGGCGGCGTTGCGGCCGCCCAGGCGAACCTTGGCGTCGATCAGGTCGGGATGGGCGGGCAGGTCGGCGGCGACGCCGGCGTCGACCACCTTCACCGACACGCCGGTGGCCTTGGCGAAGGCGTTGACGCTCGACCGCCCCGACAGGAACAGGCCGACCATCGCCACGGTGACGGCGGACGGATAGCTGGAGACGCCTTCCTGCGTCAGGCCGTGGTCGCCAGCGAACACCAGCAGGGCGGTGCGGCCGGCGCGGGGCGCAAGACTGTCCGCGATCAGGCCCAGGCGCACCGCCAGGTCCTCGATCCGGCCCAGCGAGCCCGGCGGCTTGGCCTTGCCGTCCAGCTTCGCGCGCAGCTTGGGCTCCAGCGTTCGGTCGACGGCGGCGATGGACGGCGGGACGAAGGTCATAGGGTCAGTCTCCAGCCGCCCAGGCACAGCAGGGCCACCAGCAGCCACAGCAGGGCGCAGGCGCGGCGATAGATCCGCAAGCCCCGGCGCAGGTCGGTCAGGTCCGGCGCGCGCCCATCGCCGAAGCTGGGGCGCTGGGTGGTCTCGCCATCGTAGCGGGCCGGGCCGCCCAGCCTGACGCCAAGCGCGCCGGCCATGGCCGCCTCGGGCCATCCGGCGTTGGGCGAGGCGTGCTTGCGGGCGTCGCGGCGCATGATCGCCCAGCCCTTCCAGCCCGCGCCCAGGCAAATCAGCACGCCGGCCAGGCGCGCGGGAACCCAGTTCATGACGTCGTCTGTCCTGGCGGCCGCCCAGCCGAACGAGCGCCAGCGCGGCTCCATGTGGCCGATCTGGCTGTCGGCGGTGTTCACCGCCTTGTAGGCGAACAGGCCCGGCAGGCCGAACAGGGTCAGCCACGAGGCCGGCGCGACGACCCCGTCGTTGAAGCTCTCGGCCAGGCTCTCCAGGGCCGCGGCGGTGACGCCGTGCAAATCAAGGTCTTCGACATCGCGCCCGACGATGCGGCTCACCGCCTCGCGGGCGGCGGGCAGGTCGCCGGCCTCCAGCGGGTCGAGGACGGCCATCACGTGCTGGTGCAGGCTGCGTTGGGCCAGTCCCAGCGTCGCCAGCAGCGCCACGGCCAGGGTGGCCAGCAGGCCGCTGTCGAACGCCGCCTCCAGGATGCTGCCGACCAGGATCGCGGCGCCGACAAAGATCGCCATCGTGACCACGCCCAGTTCCTTGCGGCGCAGCTCGGAGGTCTCGGGCCGGTTCCATCGCCGCTCCATCGCCTCGATCGCCTTGCCGATCCAGGTCACCGGATGCGGCAGGACCTTGTGCAGGCCCTGCGGGTAACCCACCAGGGCCTCGATCAGCAGGGCCAGCGGAGGCGCGAGCAGCAGCGGTTCAGCCATGGCGTCCCACGAGTTCGATCAGCGGACCCGACTGGCCCTCGACCACTCTTGCCGTGACTCCATAGGCGCGGGCCAGCACGTCGGGCGTCAGGGCCTCGCGCGGCGGACCGTCGGCGATCAATCGGCCATCGACCAGCACCAGCACCCGGTCGGCCAGCCGCGCGGCGATGGCCAGGTCGTGCAGGGTCATGATCACCCCCTGGCCGGCCTGCGCCGCGAAGCCGCGCATCAGGTCCACGGCGTCCAGCTGGTGACCGGGATCCAGGCCCGCCAGCGGCTCGTCAGCCAGTAGCCAGCTGGGCTCGCCGGCCAGCACGCGGGCGAACAGGGCGCGGCCGCGCTCGCCGCCCGACAGGCTCTTGACCTCGCGACGGGCCAGGCCTTCCAGGTCGGTGTGCTTCAGCGCGCGGGCCACGGCCAGGCGGTCGGCTTCCGACAGGCCGCGCATGCCGCTGTGGGCCGAGCGGCCGATCCCGACCAGGGTCTCGACGTCGACGGCCCAGGCCACTTCCGGCGTCTGCGGCAGGAAGCCGATCCGGCGAGCGCGCTCGCGGTGCGGCAGGGCGGCCAGCGGCGCGCCGTCCAGGCTGACGGCGCCGGCGTCGGGCTTGCGCAGACCCGCCAGGCAGGCCAGCAGGGTCGACTTGCCCGCGCCGTTGGGGCCGACCACGGCGGTGACCTCGCCGGCTCGGAACGTGGCGGAAACCCCGTGCAGCACGGCGCGGCCGCCCAGGGCGACGTTGAGGTTCTCGGCGGAAAGCGTGGCGGCGGGGAAAGGGGCGGCGGTCATGCGAGCCTCCGGCGCATGGAGATCAGGAGGGCCAGGAAGAACGGCCCGCCGACGGCGGCGGTGGCCACGCCCAGCCGCATCTCGGCGGCCGAGGGAGTCAGCCGCACCACGATGTCGGCCGCCAGCACCAGGGCCGAGCCGGCCAGGGCGGCGGGCACGAGCAGGGCGCCCGGCCGGTGTCCGACCAGGGGGCGCACCAGGTGCGGGGCGATCAGGCCGACGAAACCGATCAGGCCGGTCACCGCCACGCTGGCGCCCGAGGCGATCCCGACGCCGACCGCCAGGATCACCCGCACCGCCGACAGGTTGACGCCCAGCGCCGTCGCCCCGGTCTCGCCCAGGGTCAGGGCGTCCAGCGCCTTGCGCAGGGTCAGCAGGACGGCGAGGCCGACGATGATCAGCGGCACGGCCAGACGCACCTCGTCGACGCTGCGATCGGCCAGCGAGCCCAGAAGCCAGCTGATGATCTCCTGCGCCGCCCACGGGTTGGGAGCGAGCGACAGGGCCAACGCCACGCCGGCGCTGGCCACGGTGTTGAGGATCACGCCGGCCAGCAGGAAGGTCACCGTACCCCCCGTGGTGCCGGCCAGGGCCAGCATCAGCACCACGCCCAGGCCCGCGCCCAGGATCGCGCAGGCCGGCAGCAGCCAGGTCGCGGTGAAGGCCAGGCCCAGATAGAGGCTCATCACCGCGCCCAGGGCGGCCATGGACGACACGCCCAGCACGCCCGGATCGGCCAGCGGGTTGCGGGTGTAGCCCTGCATGGCCGCGCCCGACAGGCCCAGCGCCGCCCCGATGGCCACGGCCAGCACGGTGCGCGGCAGGCGCAGTTCGAAGATGATCGCCCAGCGCGGATCGGCGCGGTCGACCCAGGCGCTCCACGGCGCCCAGACCCTGCCGCTCATCAGCGACAGGCCGAACAGTACGGCTATGGCCAGCAGGAGGCCGCCGATCAGCAGCCGGGAACGGCGGGAATGGCTCATGCGCGGGCCTTCAGGACTTGGCGGCGGGCGGCCGCCAGGGTGGCGGCGGTGTCGATCAGGGTCGGGCCGCCGCAATAGAGCAGCCGTTCGGGGAAGGTGGCGCGGGTCATGCGGTGGCTTACCTTGGCCAGGGCCGGGTGGCTCAACATGCGCTCGGCCCAGGTCGGTGCGTCGGGACGCGCCTGGCCGGCCAGCAGCACCTGCGGCGGATCGGCCAGCAGGCGTTCGAGCGAGACGTTGCCCCACTTTTTCAGGCCGTAGCGGCTGGCGACGTTGGTGAAGCCGGCCCGCTTCATCATCTCGTCGACCAGCGTGCCTTCGCCGGCGGCGAAGCCGTTGGGCTGGAACACCAGCGCCTCCAGCGGCCGCGAGCCTGGCGGCGGGGCCGACGCGGCCAGGGCCCGGTCGATGCGGGCGATCAGCGCCTCGCCGCGATCGACGTGGCCGGCGGCCTGGGCGATCCGGCGGATGTCGGCCTGGTTCTCGGTCCAGCTGTTGGGTACCTTGAAGAGCTCGGCCCGCACGCCCAGACGCTTCAGCGCCGCCCGCGTGGCCGGCGAGGAGTGGGCGGCGCTCAGCACCACGTCGGGCCGCAGCGCGATCACCTCCTCGGCGCTCTCGTAGGTGATTGGATAGCTCTTGGCGCGCTCGGCTATGCTCGACTGCTGCGGGTCGCGGGCGTAGTGGCTCAGCGCCGCGATCTGGTCGCGGTCGGCCACCTCCACCAGCACGCCGTCCAGGCACGGGTTCAGCGAGACGAGGCGAGGCTTGCGGGGGGCGGCGGCCCCCAACCCGACAGCCCCGATCGCCAGGCCCGCGCCCAGCGTCGCGCGGCGGCTGAGCACGGTCAAAACTCGACCCCGCGCTGGGCCTTGAAGCCCTGCTCGAACGGATGCTTGACCAGGGTCATCTCGGTGACCAGGTCGGCGATCTCCAGGAGCTGCGGCTTGGCGTTGCGGCCGGTCAGGCAGACGTGCTTGTCGTTGGGCCGGGCCGTCAGCACCGCCACCACCTCGTCGATGTCGAGATAGTCGTAGCGCAGGGCGATGTTGATCTCGTCCAGCAGCACGAAGTCGAGCGTCGGATCGGCGATCATCGCCTTGGACTCTTCCCAGGCGGCCTTGGCGGCGGCGACGTCGCGCTCGCGATCCTGGGTGTCCCAGGTGAAGCCCTCGCCCATGACGCGGTAGCGCACCTGGTCGGGAAAGCGGCTGAAGAACAGGCGCTCGCCGGTCTTCCACTTGCCCTTGATGAACTGAACCACGCCCACCTGCATGCCCCAGCCCAACGAGCGGGCGACCATGCCGAAGCCGGCCGAGGACTTGCCCTTGCCGTCGCCCGTGTGGACCAGCAGCAGGCCCTTCTCGAGCGTCTTGGTCTTCATCAGCTCTTCGCGCTCGGCCTTCAGCGCGCGCATGGCCTCGGCGTGCTCGGCGTTGACGTGGTCTTCGCTCATCGGGCGGTCTCCAGGGCGGCGGCGAGGCGCGCCCAGTCTGGGTCGAATCCGGGCAGGCCGAAGCGTAGCAGGCCCGCGTCGTGGTCGAAGGGCCTGGTGAGGATCCCGGCGCGGGCCAGGGTCTCGAAGCGGGCCTGGGCGTCGGCGGCGCGGGCCAGGCGGAACAGGCTGGTTCCGCCCGTCACTTCGAAGCCGGCGCCGGTCAGCAGGGCGTCCAGCCGGGCGGCGTCGTCGGCCAGGCTGGCGCGCATGGCGTCGGCCCAGGCGGTGTCGGGATAGGCGGCCAGGCCGGCGGCCAGGGCGGGCGCCGAGAGCGGCCATTCGCCCAGGGTGTCGCGCAGGCGGCGGGCCAGGGCCGGGCGGGCGACGACGAAGCCAAGGCGCAGGCCCGCCAGGCCGTAGAACTTGCCGAACGAGCGCAGCACCACCAACCGCTCGTGGCCCGGCGCGCCGGCGAAGCGCGCGACGGAAAGCGACGGCTCGCACTCGACGAAGGCCTCGTCGACGACCGCGCCGCGCTGGCCCAGCGCCAGCACCGCCCCGGGCGCCAGGCTGCGGCCGTCGGGGTTGTTGGGGTTCACCACCACGCAGACGTCGGCCTGCTCCGGATCGGCGACCAGTTCCGAGCCGACCCGCCGCCAGGCGTGGGCGTGGCTGGAATAGGTGGGGGCGGGCAGGCTGATCCTGCCGCGCGGCAGGATCTTGGGCAGCAGGCGGATCGCCGTCTCGCTGCCGGGCATGGCCACGACCCGGGCCGGGTCGTCGACGCCGAACGTCTTGGCGGCGACGGCTTCGAGTTTCAGAAGGTCGGCCGGATCGGGCAGGCGGCCCCAGTCCTCGAAGGCCTGGGGCGGAACCGGATAGGGGCGGGGATTGATCCCCGTCGACAGGTCGAGCCACGGCGCGGGCGCGTCCGGAAAACGCGCCCGCGCCGCCGCCAGGCGGCCGCCGTGTCCGGAAAGGGACGACGGCGCGCCGGTCATCAGAACTTCGCCCGCACGCCGGCGAAGAAGCCGCGGCCCACCGAGCCGTAGCGGTAGATCGTCTCGTATTCCTTGTCGAAGAGGTTCTCGACGCGGCCGAACACCTCGAACTGCTCGTTGACCGGATAGGCCGCGCGCAGGTCGAACAGGGCGTAGCTCTTCAGGCGGCGGGCGTTGGTGACGTTGTCGTAGCTCTCGCCCACGTACTGCACCGAAACGCCCGTGGTCAGGCCGTTCCTCCAGTCGTAGTCGGCGTTCAAGTTGGCCGTTTCGCTCGGGCGGCGCGGCAGGCGCTTGCCGTTGTTTGTGGCCGAGCGGTTGATCGCGTCCATGTTGGTGTAGTTGGCGGTCACCAGCAGGGCCGAGGTCACCTCGATCGTGGTCTCCAGCTCGACGCCGCTGGTCTCGGTCTTGGCGAAGTTGGCGTAGCCGCCGTAGTTGGGCGGGGTGTTGTTGGAGACGTAGTCGATCTGGTTGGTGATGTCGCGGTGGAACCAGGTCACGCCCGCGCGCACCCGGCCGTTCAGCACGCTGTGCTCGACGCCCAGGTCGACGCTCTCGGACTCTTCCGGCTGCAGGGTGTCGTCGCCGTAGATGCTGTAGAGCTGGTACAGCGACGGGGCCTTGAAGCCTTCGCCGTAGTTGGCGCGGAACACCGTCACGCCGTCGTTCGGCGAGTAGGTCGCGCCGGCCTGGTAGACGGTGGCGTCGCCGAAGGTCGAGTGGTCTTCCTGGCGCACGCCGCCGGTCAGCACCAGGCCCGCCAGCGGCTTGGCCTGCAGCTGCAGGTACAGGCTGTCGGTGCTGGCGGCGTGGCGGTCGGGCTTGGGCGCCGGATCGAAGGTCGACGGCGAGGCGGTGCGGAACCACGAGCGCTCGGTCTCGGCGCCGAAGGTGGCGCGCAGTGCCTGGTTGATCGTCCAGGTGCCCTGGTACTCGAAGCGGCTGTTGGTCCCGCGCGCGTCGAAGGTCTTCGGCACGCTCGAGCTGGGATCGAAGTTGTCGCGGTCGGTCTGGGTGTAGCCGTAGCCGAGGCGGTTCTTCAGGGCGCCGTCGAACGCGCTCAAGCGCACGCCGGCGTAGGACACCAGTTCCTTGGTCTTGCCGTACTCGGGGCTGTCGGCGAAGGCGTAGAGCGGGGCGGGGAAGCCGTCGAACTCGTTCTTGGCCGCGGCGTACGAGGCGCGCAGGTCAACGGCGGCCCAGTCGGTGACGTTCAGGTCCAGGCGGCTGCTGATCGCGGCGTTGTTGTAGCCGTCCTTCTCCTTGCCGCCGTACGACTTGCCGAAGGCCGAGACGCCGTCGGTGGTGTAGTACGCGCCGGCCAGGCGGAAGCCGCCCCAGTCGCCGCCGGTGCTGACGGCGCCGTGGCCGTAGGCGGTGTCGCGCGAGCCGGCCTCGGCCGACATGGTGACGCCCAGCGGGCCGGTCGGCACGGCGGTGATCAGATTGACCACGCCGCCGATGGCCTGGCTGCCCCACAGGGTCGACTGCGAGCCGCGCAGCACTTCGATGCGGTTCAGGTTGCCGGCCAGCAGCGTGGCGAAGTTGTAGCCGCCGCCGGTCGAGGACGGGTCGTTCAGCTTGACGCCGTCGATCAGCACCACGGTCTGGTCGGTCTCAGCGCCGCGGATGCGCAGTTGGGTCGTGCCGCCGACGCCGCCGTTGCGGGTGACGGTGACGCCCGCGGTGCGCGACAGCAGGTCGGAGACCACGACGGCCTGCGACTTCTTCAGGGCCTCGGCGTCGATCACGGTCATGCTGGTCGAAACTTCCGACAGCTTTTCCGGTTCGCGGCCGGCGGTGACGACCACTTGATCGACCGCGGCGACGTCGTCGGCCATGGCGTAGGCGGGCAGGGCGAGGGCGGGAACTGCGGCCGCGAGGGCCAGCAGGGAAACAAGGCGCATGTCGTTCCTCCGTGCGCGACAAGAAGGAGCGTGCTCCACGAGGAACACGCCCGGACCAGACGTCGTCATGCGGGGAAGAACCCGATCGTACGGCGCACCCCGGCCGGACGAAAAACGACCGCGACAGGCAGGTCTCCTGGCTCGCGGGTCATCGTCGCTGCGCGTCGCCTTCCCAGGTCTTTTCCGAAGAACAGTCCCAGTGGCATGTGACGCGCGAACTCGCCGCTTACAGTTGCGGGGGCAGCCCGGGTTTCACACCCGAGTTCCCTTTTCATCCTCTTTGGGAGGAACCTGTCGCGCTGGCTGCACTATATGGTGCGCCGCACACCGTCAATCTGGAGGCCTCAGCGTTGTCAGTCACCCTGGTCCTGGGCGGGGCCCGTTCGGGCAAGAGCGCCTTCGCGCAGGGCGCGGCCGAGATCTGCGCGCGCAGCCGGGGCGTCGTCCCGGTGATGGTCGTCACCGCCCAGGCCTTCGACGCCGAGATGGAGGACCGCATCGCGCGCCACCAGGCCGATCGCGGGACGGCCTGGACGACGATCGAGGCCCCGAGCGATCTCGTCGGGGCCTTGCGCGGCCTGCCGCCGGGCGCCGTGGCGGTCGTCGATTGCCTCACCCTCTGGCTGACCAACCTGATGCTGGCCGAGTGCGACCTTTCGTCCGCCGGCGCCGATCTGGTCGCGGCCGTCGAGGCGTTCGACGGCGAGCTCTGGCTGGTCTCCAACGAGGTCGGCTGGGGCGTCGTGCCCGACAACGCCTTGGCCCGCCGGTTCCGAGACGAGGCCGGCCGCCTGCATCAGGCCCTGGCGAAGGCCGCCGACGCCGTCCACCTGGTCGCGGCCGGGCTAAGCCTCCGGATGAAGTGAGTCGCGCGACTCGTTCGCTGGTTGCTCAACTTCGGGAAATGCGACGATTGCGCACGCTGACACCGGGCGCTCCAGCATGGTTAAGACCTGTTCACACATTCGACAGGGCTGGGGCTGGCCATGCGACGGATCCTTATTGCGGAAGACGACATTCTCCTCGGCGGCGTCTACGAGATGCTGCTGGAAGACGCGGGATTCGAGGTCTTGTGGAGCCGTGACGGTCGCGAGGCGCTGGACGCCTTCGACGCCTTCGCGCCCGACCTGCTGATCACCGACAACTCGATGCCGCGCATGACGGGGGCCGAACTGATCCGCGCGGTGGAAGACCGCGACGTGCCCGTGCTGATGGTCTCGGCCAGCGATCCGCGCGTTCTGAAGGTCGAACCCGACATGTGGCTGGAAAAGCCGATCACGCCCGCGCGCCTGCTGTCGGCCGTGCGCGCGCTGCAGGGGGGCGTGGTTCAGGCCGCGGCCTGAAGCGCCAGAGCGACCAGCGTCGCCAGCAGTCCAAGGCCTACGGCCCAGGCCGCGCAGAACGCCAGGGTGGGATGGCGCTGCCACCAACGCGGATGCGGAACGCCGGTGATGGTCTTGTCGGTCATAAGGTCGTCTCGCGTGGCCTTCGGGGACTCAACGCAAGACGACCGGTTCCCAGTTCCAATCAGCCGCCGAAACCGCGCGAGCCGCCGCCGAAGCCGCCACGCGAGATGACGCTGCTGCGGCTCTGCACGCGGGCCGGGGCCTCGTAGCGCGACGGCGCGTCGAAGCTGTCCTGGCGCACCCGGCTGCGGCCGGAGAGGTAGTCGCGCGAGATCGGATAGCCCGAACCGCTGTAGTAGGTGCCGTCGCGGTCGCGGTACATCGGGGCGCCGCGATAGCCGCGGTTGTTCATGCCTTCCAGCGCCTGGCCGATGATGAAGCCGGTCAGCAGCGGGGTGAAGAAGCTGCCGCCGCCGTTTGCCTGGCTGCGCGGCACGCACTGGTCGACGCCGTAGCGCTCCTCGCAGCTCTGCTGGCTGGAGAACTTCGGGGCGTTCTCGGCGCTGGCCTTCTGGGCCTCGTCATAGGCCGTCTGGCACTGGTCGGCGGTGAAGTCGCCCGAGGCCTTGCATTCGTCCAGATTGGCGAAGCTGGAGGCGTCGACCTTCTCGCCCGAGACGGCGGCCGGCGGATCGCCCCATTGCGTGGCCGAGCCGGGCTCGTCGCAGGCGACCAGGGTGAAGGCCGAACCGGCCATCAGGCTGGTCAGGGCCACGGCGCTGGAGCGCTTGCGGCGCTTGGCGGCGGGCAGGGGGGAAAGCGCGTTCATGTTCGGCCTCACGAGGTCATGCAGGCGGCGTTCAGCAGGCCGACGGCCAGCGAGATCGAAGCCAGGTAGACGCCGGCGGCCAGCTCGGCCTTCTCGATGCGGTCGATCAGGTCCTTGAGCACCGTGAAGCGCACCAGGGTGAAGGCGGCGATCTGGATGACGCCAGCCAGCAGGGCCCAGGCGGCGAACTCCAGCAGGCTGACGGTGTGGCTCAGCGCCGAGGCCAGCGGCAGCACGTAGCCGACCACGGCGCCGCCCAGGGCGATCGCGGCGGCGACGTTGCCCTCGCGGATCAGCTTGGCCTCATCGTAGGGCGTCACGGCCTGGTAGACGATCTTGAACACCACGGTGAACACGCCGGCGGCCACGAAGGCCACCAGGAAGGCCAGGGCGCTGTCGCCGAAGGCTTGGACGTCGAACATTGTCAGTTTCCCCCTGTCAGGTGGTTTAGGCGCGGAACTCGCCCACTTCGAGCGGCACGCCGATCATGGTTTCGAACGAGACCTCGCGGTCCTCGGTCTCCATCTCGATGGCCAGCAGCAGTTCGCGGCCCTCGCCGGGCAGGTCGCGGGCGAACAGCATGCAGGTCTGGAATATCTTGCGGTCGGGCACGCCGTCGCGGTCGTCGTGCAGTTCTTCCCAGAAGGTCACCGGGTCCTGGCTCTCGGCCTCGTCGCCGAACCAGAAGCGGTGGTACTCGGGCAGGCCCGCGGGGGTGAAGCTGCGGGCGCGCAGGCGCTTGCCCCAGGCGTCGCGGTCGGCGCGGCCGCCCGGGTAGGCGCTGTCCCAGGGCACGAAGATCGTGACGTCGGTCAGGCGCTGGCCGGCGCGATCGTCCGACACGGCCTGAAACATCACGTGGTCGTCGGTGTAGAACCGGTGCACGAAGCCGCCGTCCTTCAGGTCCACCAGGCCCTGGGCGGTGATTTCCAGCGTGTCGCGGTCGAGCGGGAACTTGGTGTCCGAGCCGAAACGCTTCCAGGCCAGCGGGTCCAGCCACACGGTCCGGCCCAGGGTCACGTTGCGGATGGCGGGCAGGGCCGATTCCGGAGCGGGCTCCTTGCGGCCGAATAAGCGACTGAACATGGCGGGTCCCTGCAACACTGGTCCTTCATGTACGGCGCCAGCCTGCGCTGTAAAAGGGGCGCCGCTCGCTCTCGACGGCTGGCGTTCGGGCTCCCATCTTGTATGAACACGGCCAAGATGGCCCGTTGAAGAGGATCACGACCCGATGAGTCAGACGCCCTGGACTGTCCGCTCGCTGAAGGCGGCCCTGGACGAAGCGCCCGGCCGCGGCGCCGACGAGATCACCGTCAGCATCCTGGAGGGCGCCGACGAGATCCTGCTGGCGACCATGCACTGGCACGGCGACCTGGAGATCTACGTCAGCGTCAGCGACCAGCAGGTCGCCGCCTCGGCCCTGCTGTGGCCGGTCGACGAACAGGAAGACCGCCACGCCTTCAACGAGTTCCTGCTCAAGGCCCAGAAGCTGGTGCCGCTGTCGAACTTCGGCATCTGCGTCGTCGGCGGCCGCGACTACTACGAACTGTTCGGCGAGCTCTCGACCACCACCTCGATCGAGGACATCCTCATCGAGCTGCGCACCCTGGCCGAGAACGCCATCGAAGTGGCTTCCGACCTGCGCACCTCGTTCTCGTCCGCCGCCTGACCCAAACCTAGAATTTCCCGGAGCCTTCCGATGTCCATCTGGCGCAAGCTGTTCACCCTGGGTCGCGCCGGCGCCCACGAAGCCACGTCCGCCGTCGTCGACGCCAACGCGATCCGCATCCTCGACCAGGAGATCCGCGACGCCGACTCGGCCCAGGCCAAGGCGCGCGACAACCTCGCCACCCTGGTCGCCCGCCGCCGCATCCAGGAGAACGACGTCAAGAGCCTGCGCGAGCAGGTCGCCAAGTACGAGAACTCCGCCCGCGCCGCCGTCACCAAGGGCGACATGGACCTGGCCCGCCAGGTGGCCCAGCGCATCGCCGACATCGAGAGCGAGATCTCGCTGAAGGAACCGCAGATCGGCTCCATGCGCGAGGCCGAGGACCAGCTGCACCAGGCCATCGCCGCCACCGACCGCCGCATCGACACGCTCAAGCGCGAGGTCGAGGTCGTGAAGGTCAACGAGTCCGTCCAGAAGGCGCAGGAAGCGGTCACCGCCCGCGGCGCCGGCGCGGGCGCCTCGCTGGGCTCGGCCGCCGACAGCCTGGCGCGGATCAAGGAACGCCAGATGGTCCGCGGCGAGAAGATCAAAGCCGCCGGCGAGCTGGAAGACCGCCGCACGGGCGCGGATCTCGACGAGAAGCTGCGCGTGGCCGGCATCCTGCCGGGCCAGTCGTCGGCCGACGACATCCTGGCCCGTCTCGCGCCGCAGCCCGCCCCGCTGCAGATCGAGGACAAGGCCGCCGACGGTTCGAAGAGCGAGTAAGAGACCAGCGTGCGTCGTCTTACCCTGACCCCTCGCGCCGACTGGCGCGAGAAGGCCGAGGCCGTCGGCTTCGTCTACCATCACACCGGCGGACAGGCCTATTGGGACGAGGGGACGGCGTACGCCTTCACGCTCCAGGAGGTCGAGGAGCACCTGGAGCCGGCCGCCGCCGAGCTTCACGACCTGTGCCTCGACCTCGTCGACGAGGCGGTGGCCAGCGAAGGAATCCTCGAAAAACTGGCGATCCCGCGCGAGCACTGGGACTTCGTCGCCGCGTCCTGGCGCGCCAAGGAGCCCTCGCTCTACGGCCGCTTCGACTTCGGCTACGACGGCTCGGCGCCGCCCAAGCTCTACGAATACAACGCCGACACCCCCACGAGCCTGTTCGAGGCCGCCACCTTCCAGTGGCTGTGGCTGGAAGACCTGCTGGGGCAGGGCGCGCTGCCGGCCGGGACCGACCAGTTCAACAGCCTGTTCGAGGCGATGCGCGATCGCTTCAAGGTGCTGTTTCCCGGCGGAGGCTTCGTTCACTTCGCCAGCGACGACGAGGCCGTCGAGGATCGCCAGACGGTGCGCTTCCTGGAAGACCTCGCCGCCCAGGCGGGCCTGGACCCCAAGTTCGTGGCCATGAACGCCATCGGCCTCAACGAAGAGGGCCAGTTCGTCGACACCGACGGCTACCTGCTGCAGGCGGCGTTCAAGCTCTATCCCTGGGAAGACATGCTGCGCGAGCCATACGCGGCCAGCCTGGCCACGGCCAAGGTCCGCTGGCTGGAGCCGCCGTGGAAGGCGATCCTGTCCAACAAGGCGATCCTTCCGCTGCTGTGGGAGCGCCACAAGGGCCATCCCAACCTGCTGGAGGCCTATTTCGAGGGCGATCCGGCCGCCTCGGCGCTGGGCGGCAGCTACGTGCGCAAGCCGCTGTTCTCGCGCGAAGGGGCCAATGTCGAGATCGTCGGCGCGTCCGCAGAACCCGTGCTCGACCAGGGCTATGGCGCCGAGGGCGCGATCGTCCAGGCCTTCCACCCGCCGCCCAGCTTCGACGGCAAGCATCCGGTCGTCGGCGCCTGGATCGTCGGAGCCGAGCCCGTCGGCATGGGCATCCGCGAGGACGACAGCCAGGTCACCAAGAACCTCGCCCGGTTCGTGCCGCACATCATCGAGGGGTGAGGTTTTCCCGGCTCACTCGATCTCTCCTCCGTAAAGGCCCCGCGAAAGCGGGGGGCCAGGTGTTTTATCGTCGAGCGCCGTGGGTTCTGTAAAAAGCCTGGGTCCCCGCGTGCGCGGGGGTTTTACGGAAGGGGAGTGGGGCAGGGCGCTTTCGAGTGCTAACCTCACCCCCATGAGCAACTCTCAGGACGACGGCCCGCCCGGCGAAACCCCGATCCAGCGGGCACTGCGCCTCAAGCAGGCGGCGCTGGCCGCCAAGCCCAAGCCGCCGCGCGGCGGTCGTTTTCAACGCGAGCAGGCCAACCGCATCGCGGCCGGCTCCTCCAAGCCGTGGAACAGCTGATGGCCGGCCTCAAGGACAAGCGTGGCTTCATCGACAAGGACCGCCTGGATCTCTCCGAGCGCCAGGCTGTCGAGTACTGGATGAAGCGCTGGGGCGTGACCCGCGAGCAGATCACGGCCGCCCATCGCAAGGTCGGCCGGATGACCAAGGACATCGCCGCCGAGCTCGGCAAGAAGCGCTGATCCGGCGCGCTCAGCGCTCCTGCAGGGCCGCCAACGCCGCCTCGTGCGCGGCGATCCGGCGGCGGCAGCGCCGGGCGTGGTCGAGGTAGAGCATCAGGCTGGCCGCCAGGAACACCGCGCCGGCGCAGAGCAGCGGCCAGTCCGCGCGCCACCGGCCCGACAGACTGCCCAGCACCGCCAGGAACGCCGCGCCGGCGGCGCAGGTCCAGATCCCGGCCTGGGCCCAGCGCAGGCCCGTCCGCGCCTGGGCCAGGGCCGTGCGCACCACCGTCTGCGGCGTGTCGAGCAGAATGCCCGGATCGCCCCGCCGCGACCACAGCGTCATCGCCCCCGCGAACAACGCGAAGGCCGCGCAGGCCAGCGCGGCCGTCCAGGGCAGGTCGCGTTCGATCACGGCCCAGGCCACGATCCCGAGCACCAGCGGCACGCCCGCCATCTCGGCGGCGAAGTTCAGCCTGGCCAGCCGGTCGCGACGGCGCAGGGCGCGGATCTGCGCTGGATCGATCCCGGGCTCGGCCGCCGCCGGGTCCGTCCAGGCCCGCGCCAGGGCCGTCCAGTCGTCTTCGGGGCCGTTTGGCGTGGTCATCGGCGATCCTCCGGATCGAGCGCGGCGCGCAGGGCGGCCTTGGCGCGGGTCAGGCGTATGGAGACGGTGTTGGCGTTCAGGCCCAGCATCGGGGCGATCTCGGCTGGCGAGAACCCTTCCAGGGTCAGCAGCGCGGGCTGGCGAAAGGGCAGGGGCAGGGCGCGCACGGCCTGCGCCAGCCGCTCCCGCATGTGCCGGGCCTCGAAGGTCTCGTGCGGACCGGGCGCGCCGGACGGGGCGGCCTCGTCCAGCGGCTGGCGGCGGGGCTCGCCGGCTTCGCGAGCCACGTGGGTGATCGCCCGGTTGTGCGCCACCCGGGCGATGAAGGCGCGCAGCGGCGCCTCGCCGCGATGGCGGGGCAGGGCGCGCCAGACGGCCAGCAGGATCTCCTGCCGCAGTTCGCGCCGGCGCTCGGGATCGGCCTCGTAGGCCGCCGCGATACGCCCGAGCATCGCGCCGTGCTCGGCGAGGATCGCCTCGAATGCGTCGTCCCGTCCCAGAAGCGGTCTCCCCGAAAAATCGCGTCTGGTCCGAAAGACTCGTCGGGCCGGCGAGACTTTCAGGGCGTCCTCGACAAAAAGACAGGAGGTTCGTCGTGACGCTCAAGGCCGAAATCGAAACCCTTCCCGCCGGCGACCGCGTCCTGCGGCGGGGCAAGGGGCTGCTGAAGATCCTGGTGACGCTGCTGGCGATCATCGCCTTCGCCGCCTGGATCGCGCTGGGCGTGGTCCTGTACGCCGGGGCGGAGCGCGACCTGCGCCTTGCCGCGGCGGTGGCCGCCGCCCTTTCGACCGAGGGCCTGTTCTGGAGCATCGCGGCCCTGCTGGGCGTCAGCGTTCTCGAGGCGCGCAAGGCGATCTGGCGCTGCATCACAGGTTTCTTCGCGCGATAGTCGCCAGACGGACGGTTTCACCAGTCTGGAACAAGCGTCGCCATTCTCCGTGTGGCGACGTTTCGTGCCTATCAAGTGGCGCAAGCTGTCAAACTGCGATCAAGACAACGTTGTCATGGCAATGATTTGCTGAATTCTTGGCAAATCTCGCGGAACGCAACGCACTGGTGGACGCGTTCTTGGCCAAAATGCTAGGGAGGCCACGGATATTGCACTGCGAGATTCAAACTCGCGGGGCTGTTCCAAGGCGAGACGACCCCGATAGAGGGCGCGGCCTTTTTCACTTTATCGCAGGGTGAATTCAATATGCCGGTTGAGACGCTGACGAAGTCCCTATGGGTCTATTCGTTCGGGGGAGGCGGCGCTGACGGCGACGCCTCGATGAAGAACCTCCTCGGAGGCAAGGGCGCCAATCTCGCCGAGATGTCGTCGCTGGGCCTGCCGGTTCCGCCTGGCTTCACGGTCACCACCGAGGCCTGCGTCCACTACTACGCCAACGGCAAGCAGTACCCCGCCGAACTGGCCGGGCAGGTCGCCGCCGGTCTCGCCAAGATCGAGGCCATCACCGGCAAGCGCTTCGGCGACGTGGCCAACCCGCTGCTGGTCTCGGTGCGCTCGGGCGCCCGCGCCTCGATGCCGGGCATGATGGACACCGTCCTGAACCTGGGCCTCAACGACGAGACCGTCGAGGGCCTGGCCGTCCTGTCGGGCGACCGCCGCTTCGCCTACGACAGCTACCGCCGCTTCATCCAGATGTACTCGAACGTCGTGCTCGACCTGGAGCACCACATGTTCGAGGAGATCCTCGACGACCATAAGGATCGCCTGGACGTCCACGTCGACACCGGCCTCACCGCCGACGACTGGGCCGGCGTGATCAAGGACTACAAGGCCGCCGTCCAGAACGAGCTGGGCAAGCCGTTCCCGCAGGACGCCCAGGAGCAGCTGTGGGGCGCCGTCGGCGCCGTGTTCGCCAGCTGGATGAACGACCGCGCCAAGTTCTATCGCCGCATGCACGACATCCCCGAAAGCTGGGGCACGGCCGTCAACATCCAGTCGATGGTGTTCGGCAACATGGGCGACACCTCGGCCACGGGCGTCGCCTTCACGCGTAACCCGAGCAACGGCGACAACCGCCTGTACGGCGAGTTCCTGATCAACGCCCAGGGCGAGGACGTCGTCGCCGGCATCCGTACGCCGCAGTCGCTGACCAAGGCCGCCCGAGAGGAGATGGGCGACACCGCGCCGTCGATGGAAGAGGCGATGCCGGAGGTGTTCGGCCAGTTCAAGACCGTGGTCGAGACGCTGGAGCGCCACTACCGCGACATGCAGGACATCGAGTTCACCGTGGAGCAGGGCGTGCTCTACATGCTGCAGACTCGCAACGGCAAGCGCACCGCCAAGGCCGCGCTGAAGATCGCCGTCGACATGGCCGCCGAGGGCGTGATCAGCAAGGAGGAGGGCGTCTCGCGCGTCGAGCCGGCCTCGCTGGACCAGCTGCTGCACCCGACCATCGACCCGACCGCCCACCGCGACGTCGTCACCGTCGGCCTGCCGGCCTCGCCCGGCGCGGCCACCGGCAAGATCGTCTTCGACAGCGACGAGGCCGAGAAGGCCGCCGCCAACGGCGAGGCCGTGATCCTGGTGCGCGAGGAGACCTCGCCCGAGGACATCCACGGCATGCACGCCGCCCGCGGCATCATCACCGCCCGCGGCGGCATGACCAGCCACGCCGCCGTCGTGGCGCGCGGCATGGGCCGTCCCTGCGTCTCGGGCGCCGGCGACGTGTCGATCTTCGCCAAGGAAGGCCTGTTCCGGGCCAAGGGCCGCGAGTTCAAGGCCGGCGAGACGATCACCATCGACGGCTCCACCGGCGAGATCCTGGCCGGTGCGCCCAAGATGATCGAGCCCGAGCTGACCGGCGACTTCGCCACCCTGATGGGCTGGGCCGACCAGGTCCGCCGCCTGAAGGTGCGCGCCAACGCCGAGACGCCGCTCGACGCCAAGACCGCTCGCCAGTTCGGCGCGGAAGGGATCGGTCTGTGCCGCACCGAGCACATGTTCTTCGACGACACCCGCATCGCCGCGGTGCGCGAGATGATCCTGGCCGACGACGAGGCCGGCCGCCGCACGGCCTTGGCCAAGATCGCGCCCTTCCAGAAGGCCGACTTCGTCGAGCTGTTCACGATCATGGAAGGCCTGCCGGTCACCATCCGCCTGCTCGACCCGCCGCTGCACGAGTTCCTGCCGCACACGGAAGAAGACGTGCAGGCCGTGGCCGTGGCCACGGGGCTGGACGCCGCCAAGCTGCTGCGCCGCGCCAAGGAGCTGCACGAGACCAACCCCATGCTAGGCCATCGCGGCTGCCGCCTGGGCGTCTCCTATCCCGAGATCTACGAGATGCAGGTCCGGGCCATCCTCGAGGCGGCGTGCGAGATCGCCAAGTCGGGCAAGGCCGCGCCGGTGCCGGAGATCATGCACCCGCTGGTCGCCAAGGGCGAGGAGATGAAGTACCTGCGCGACCTGACCGACCGCGTCGCCAAGGCGGTGCTGGCCGAGCAGGGCGTCGACTTGAAGTACACCGTCGGCACGATGATCGAACTGCCGCGCGCCGCCCTGCGCGCCGGCGACCTGGCCGCCAACGCCGAGTTCTTCAGCTTCGGCACCAACGACCTGACCCAGACGACGTTCGGCATCAGCCGCGACGACGCCGGCAAGTTCCTGGGCGCCTACATCGACAAGGGCATCTTCGAGAAGGACCCGTTCGTCAGCCTCGACCAGGACGGCGTCGGCGACCTGATCCGCATCGCCGCCGAGCGGGGCAGGGCGGCTCGCCCCGACGTCAAGCTCGGCATCTGCGGCGAGCACGGCGGCGACCCGGCCTCGATCTCGTTCTGCGAGAAGGTCGGCCTCGACTACGTCTCCTGCTCGCCCTACCGCGTGCCGATCGCCCGCCTGGCGGCCGCGCAGGCGGCCCTGGCCGGGAAGTAGGGCAAGGGCCCCCTCAGTCGCTCCGCGACAGCTCCCCCAGAGGGGGAGCATCTGGAGCGCAAGATCCTCCCCCTCTGGGGGAGGTGGCCCGGAGGGCCGGAAGGGGCTTCTCCACCTGCGACAATATGAACGGCCCCGCTCCCACGAGCGGGGCCGTTTTTCTTTCCGAGCCGGCTTGCATCGATATCGATAGGAAGCTATCTAAATAGATAGCAAGCTACCTATCGTTCTTCGAGCATCGTTACATGACGCCCCGCATCCCCAGCGAACGCACCTTCACCGGCGCGGTGCTGCGCCTGGCGCGCATCTACCGCCGCGAGGTCAATCGCGCCCTGGCCGAGCACGGCCTTTCCGACGCCCGCGCCCTGCCGGTGCTGCACATCGCCCGCGCCGGCGGCGGCCTGCGGCAAGGCGTCCTGGCCGAGGAGCTGGGCGTCGAAGGTCCGTCCCTGGTCCGCGTGCTCGACCAGTTGTGCGCCGCCGGCCTGGTGGAGCGCCGCGACGACCCCGCCGATGGCCGCGCCAAGACCCTGCACCTGACCGATGACGGCGCGGCCCTGGCCGTGATCGCCGAGGACACCGTCCAGGCCGTCCGCTCGCGCCTGCTGGTCGGGGTCAGCGACGAGGACCTGGCCGCCACCCTGCGCACCTTCGCCGCCTTCGAGGCGGCCCTGGAAGCCGCCAACGGGCAGGGGGCGTAGGCTCCAATGCCCAAGTTCGACCGGTGGACGCTGCTGTTCTCGCTGAACAGCTTCGTCGCCGCCATGCTCGCCCTCTGGATCGGCTTCGCCGTGGGGCTGCCGCGTCCGTACTGGGCCATGACTACGGCCTACATCGTCAGCCAGCCCCTGGCCGGGGCGGTGCGCTCCAAGGCGCTGTATCGCGTGCTCGGCACCATGCTGGGCGGCGCGGCCGCCGTCGCCCTGGTGCCCAACCTGGTCAACGCCCCGGTGCTGCTGTGCCTGGCCCTGGCCCTGTGGGTCGGCGCCTGCCTGACCATCTCGCTGCTCGACCGCACGCCGCGCAGCTACGTTCTCATGCTGGCCGGCTACACCGCCGCCATCATCGGCTTCCCGGCCGTCAGCCAGCCCGGCGCCATCTTCGACCTGGCCGTCTGGCGCGTGGTCGAGATCGGCCTAGGGATCATCTGCGCCACCCTGGTCCACAGCCTCGTCTTCCCGCGTCCGGTCGGGACCGTACTGCGCGCCCGCCTGTCGGCGTGGCTGGGCGAGGCCGACCGCTGGGCGCTGGACGTGCTGAAGGGCGCCGACGAGCAGGCCTTTGCCCGCGACCGCCGTCACCTGGCCGCCGCCGCCAGCGAGATCCAGATGCTGGCTACGCACCTGCCGTTCGACACCACCCGCCTGCGCGAGACCACCGGCGTCGTTCGGGCCCTGCACGAGCGCCTCCTGATCCTCATTCCGCTGCTGTCGGGCCTGTCCGACCGCATGCAGGCCCTGAAGGACGTCCAGGACCCCGCCGCCCGCCGGGCGCTGGACGCCGTGGTCGGCTGGATCGAGGCCGGTGCGACGCGCGGCCCGGGCCTTGACCTCATCGCCCGCCTCCAGGCCGAGGCGGCCGAGCGTCGCGGCGGCGACTGGAACGCCCTGCTGGTCGAGAGCCTGCTGGTGCGGCTGGCCGAGACCGTCCAGGCCCTGGGCGAGGGTCACGCCCTTATGACCCGCCTGGAAAACCCCGACGCCCCGCTGTCGCCCAACCTTGCCGCCGCCACGGCCAACGCCGCGCGCCGCCGCATGCACAGCGACCTGCCGCTGGCGCTGCTGTCGGGGGCGGCGGCCGCGATCGCGGTGCTGCTGTCCTGCGGCATCTGGATCGTCTCGGGCTGGGGCGACGGCGCCTCGGCCCCGGTGATGGCGGCGGTGTTCTGCTGCTTCTTCGCGGCCATGGACGATCCCGTGCCCGCCATCCGCAGCTTCGGGATCTTCACCCTGGTCTCGCTGCCGCTGTCGGCGCTCTACATGTTCGCCGTGCTGCCGGCCATCGACGGCTATCCGCTGCTGGTCCTGACCCTGGCCCCACCGCTGCTGTTCATCGGCCTGTTCATTCCCAACCCCAAGACCATGGGTGCGGCCCTGGCCACGCTGATGGGATTCTGCAACGCGCTGGCGCTGCAGGAGACCTTCAGCGCCGACTTCGCCAGCTTCCTGAACGTCAATCTGGGCCAATTCGTCGGCCTGGGCGCGGCGATCTTCGTCACCGCCGCCATGCGCTCGATGAGCATCGACGCCGGCGCCCGGCGCCTGTTGTCGCGTACCTGGAAGAACCTGGCGCGCCTGGCCCGCTCCAACCGCGCGCCCGAGCCGGCCGCCTTCGCCGCCGCCCTGGTCGACCGCCTGGGCCTGCTGACTCCCAAGCTCGCCGCCGTGGGGCCGCGCGACGACCTCGTCGGCGTCGACGTGCTGCGCGACCTGCGGGTGGGCATGAACCTGGTGGCCGTCCAGACCGCCCGGGGCGAGACCTCGGGCTCGGCCCGGACCGCACTCGACGCCGTGCTCGACGGGGTAGGCGACCACTACGCCGCCCTGTCGGCCGGCCGTCGCCAGCCGCCGCGCGCCGACCTGCTGGTCCGCCTCGACCAGGCCCTGACCCGCATGGGCGAGGCCCGTTTCGCACCCAATAGCGCCCTGGGCGGCGTCACCGGCCTCGTCGGTCTGCGCCGCAACCTCTTCCCCGACGCCCCCGCCTTCAATCCGGAGTCCGCCGCATGATCGGCGAATACAATATCGACGGCGTCTTCCTGTCGTCCGTCCTCGTCTCGGCCGTGGCGGCCCTCGTCGCCGCCTTCGTTCTCCGACGCGTGCTGTCCTGGGCCGGAGCCTACCGTTTCGTGTGGCACCCGGCGCTCTTCGACACCGCTCTGTTCGTCATCCTCTGGGCCGCCGCCGTGGTCCTGGTCCGTCCATAAGAAAAACATGCCCCAGCTGAAAACTATCCTCCCCCAAGCCGGCCGCGTCGCGGTCACCCTGGCCGTCGTCGCCGTCGCCGTGGTCGGGGGCAAGCGCCTCTGGGACCACTATCAGGTCGATCCCTGGACCCGTGACGGCCGCGTCCGCGCCGACATCGTCCAGGTCGCCCCCGACGTCTCGGGCCTGGTGACCGCCGTCCAGGTGGTCAACGACCAGACGGTCAAGGCCGGCCAGCCGCTGTTCTACGTCGACCGCGACCGCTACGCTCTGGCGCTGCGTCAGGCCGACGCGGCCGTCGCCGCCCAGAAGGCCCAACTGGCCCAGGCCCGCCGCGAACTGGTCCGCAACCGCGTGCTGGGCGACCTGGTCGCCGGCGAGATCACCGAGCAGAGCCTTGCCAAGGTCGAGCAAGGCCAGGCCGCCCTGGCCCAGGCCGTCGCCGCCCGCGACCTGGCCGCCCTGAACCTCGAACGCACCCTGGTGGTCGCGCCCACCGACGGCTTCCTGTCGGACCTGACGCTGCGCGCCGGCGACTACGTCACGGCCGGCAAGCCGGTGCTGGCCCTGATCGACAGCCGCTCGTACCGGGTCGAGGGCTATTTCGAGGAGACCAAGCTCAAGGGCCTGCACGTCGGCCAGAGGGTCAGCGTCACCGTCATGGGCGAAGACCGCCCGCTGCACGGCCACATCCAGTCGATCGCCGCCGGCATCGAGGACCGCGACCGCGCCGCCGGCGCCAGCCTGCTGCCCAACGTCAACCCCACCTTCAGTTGGGTGCGCCTGGCCCAGCGGGTGCCTGTCCGCGTCGCCCTGGACGAGACGCCCAAGGACCTGCGCCTGATCGCCGGCCGCACCGCCACCGTCGCGGTGCTGGGGCAGGCTCAGGCGCAAGGGAAGGGGAGCACGAAGGTCGCCGCCAAGGGAGCCGCCTCATGAGCACGCTCCGCACCCTGGCGGCCGCGACCTCGTTGCTTGCCCTGGCCGCCTGCGCCACCGTCGGCCCCGACTACAAGCGGCCCGACGTCGCCAAGATCAACGAGCCGGCCGCCCAGGCCCCGTTCATGGGCTCCGCCAGCGTCGCCGTCAGCCAGGATCCGGTCCCGGACGGCTGGTGGAAGCTCTATGACGACGAGACCCTGAACGGGCTCGTCCAGGAAGCTCTGGCCGCCAACACCGACCTGCGGGTGGCCGCCGCCAGCCTGGCCCGCGCTCGCGCCGTGGCCGGCGAGGCCGACGACGCCGGCGGCTTCTCGGTCGGGGCGTCGGCCGCCGCCATGCACGCCCGCGAGTCCGGCGAGCAGTACCTGATGAGCGAGCCCCTGCCGGTCGAGAACCTGGCCGACGCGGGGGTGAAGGTCTCCTACCAGGTCGATCTCGTGGGACGCCTGAAGCGCGCCGCCGAGGCCGCCCATGCCGACGCCGACGCCAGCCAGGCTGCCCTGGATCTCGCCCGCGTCAGCGTCGCCGCCGACGTCGCGCGGGCCTATGTCGAGGCCTGCTCGGCCGGCCACGAGATCCATGTCGCCGAACACAGCCTGGACCTGCAGCAGAAGAGCCTGGACGTCACCAACCGCCTGATCGCGGCGGGCCGGGGCACGAGCCTCGACGCCACCCGCGCCCGGGCCCAGGTCGACCTGCAGCGCGCCGCCATCCCCAGCTTCGAGGCCCATCGCAAGGCCGCGCTATACAAGCTGGCCGTCCTGACCGGCAAGCCGCCGGCCCAGTTCCCCAAGGTCGTGGAAGCCTGCGCGACGCCGCCGAAGCTTTCCCAGCCCCTGCCGGTGGGCGACGGGGCGGCGCTGCTCAAGCGACGTCCCGACGTCCGCCAGGCCGAACGCACCCTGGCCGGCGCCACCGCCCGCATCGGCGTCGCCAGGGGCGCGCTCTATCCGAACATCAGCTTCGGCCTGGGCGGCGGTTCCACGGGCCTGCTGGCCGACATCGGCCAGCCGGCCGCCAACCGCTGGAGCCTGTCGGGCCTGATCTCGTGGACCCTGCCGGGCGAGGGCGAACGCGCCCGCATCCGCGGGGCCGAGGCCGGCGCCGACGGGGCCCTGGCCAGGTTCGACGGCGTGGTGCTCAACGCCCTGCGCGAGACCGAGACCAGCCTGACCGCCTACGCCCACGAACTCGACCGCAACGCCGCCCTGCGCGCCGCCCGCGACGAGGCCGTGAAGGCCGAGCGCCAGGCCGCCACGCTCTACAAGGCCGGCCGCGCGCCCTACCTCCAGGGCCTCGACGCCCAGCGCACCCTGGCCGGCGCCGAAGCCGCCCTGGCCGCCTCCGACGCCGCTGTGGCCGCCGATCAGGTCAACCTCTTCCTGGCCCTGGGCGGCGGCTGGGAAACCGCGCCGCCGGTGAAGACGGTGCAGGCGCAGCGGTAACCGAGATCCTCCCCCAGAGGGGGGAGGAACTTGGCGCTCCAGATGCTCCCCCTCTGGGGGAGCTGTCGCGGAACGACCGAGGGGGCCGCCGAAGGCGGCTAGGGCCTAGCCGCCCGCTCGCTCCACAGGTCCAGGTCCGTCTCGTGCCCGATCAGCGCCAGGCCCGAGGCGATCGACTCGAACTCGCCGCCGCTCTCGATGCGTTCGGCCCCGAACCGGCGCAGGAAGATGTCGCGGACGGCCGGCACGAAAGACGAGCCGCCGGTCAGGAACACCCGGTCCACGCCCTCGGGAGCCAGGCCCGAGCGCTCCAGCGCCTGGTCGACGGCCGTCTCGATGGCCTTCAGTTCCGGCGCGATCCAGTCTTCGAACTCGGTCCGGGCCACCTCGCGCTCGATCTCCACAGAGCCGGCCTTGAACGAGAACCGCGCGCTTTCCTGGCTCGATAGCGCCTCCTTCAGGCCAGAGACCGAGCGGTAGAGGGCGTAGCCGTGGTTGTCGTCGAGCACCTCGATCAGGCGAGCGATCTTCTCCGGCTCGACCGCCGTGCGTTCCAGGGCGCGGATGTCGCGCATGTCCTTGGACGCCCGCAGCAGGGCCAGCTGGTCCCAGCGGGCGAAGGCGGTGTAGTAGCGCTGCGGAATCGGCAGGCGGCTGGACATGGCCTTGTACAGGCTGCCCTTGCCCAGTTCCGGCGACACCACGTTGTCGATGATCCGGTAGTCGAAGGCGTCGCCGGCCACGCCGACGCCCGAGCGCGCCAGCGGAACCGAGCGAAGCTGGCTGCCGTGGCGTTCGAACCGCACGATCGAGAAGTCGCTGGTGCCGCCACCGAAGTCGGCCACCAGCACCGTGGCGTCCTCCTTCAGCTGACGGGCGAAGAAGAAGGCCGCGCCGACCGGCTCGTGGGCGTAGCGGATATCGGAGAAGCCCAGGCGCTCGAACGCGGCCTCGTAACGGCGCAGGGCCAGGGCCTCGTCCGGATTGCCGCCGGCGAAGGTCACCGGCCGGCCGACGATCACCCGGGGCGGCAACTGGCTCATCTGGCCGCCAGCGTGGTCGCGCAGCTTGAACAGGAAGGCCGCCAGCAGGTCCTCGAACAGGTAGCGCTTGTCGAGGATGCGGGTCTCGGTGAAGGCCGCGCTCGCGGCGAACGTCTTGAACGACTGGACGAAGCGGGTCTCCAGCGGATCCTCGACATAGGCCTCGATCGCCCAGGGGCCGGCCTCGATGACGCGCTCGGTCGGCCGCCCGTCCGGGCCGGCCAGCGAATGGAAGCTCAGCGCCGAGCGAAAGGCGAAGATGTCCTTCTCGCCGACCGGAAAGCGCACCAGGCGCGCGGGACCGTCGCCGTCGGCGATGGCGACGACGGTGTTGGTGGTGCCGAAATCGATGCCGATCGTCGGCTGGACGGCGGACGTCATGGAAATAGCTCGGGCCGGGGAGGGGCCGTGCGTCCTACAGCCGTGAGCGCCTGGGTCAAGCGACTTAACGGGGTTTTTACGCCGCGCCCGAAAAACTGCGTTCAACTACCGCGAGTCCGGCGCGGATCAGACAAACATCCGGGGGGAAACGAACATGAAGCTCGACGATCTCAAGATCGCCTCGAAGGTCGCCTTGCCGGCCGTCGTGCTGGGCGCCGCCGTGCTGGGCTGCACGGGCCTGGGGGTCTGGCAGCAGAAGAGCCTGGACGCCGCCACCAGCCGCCTCGTCGAGCATCGCGCCCCCGCCGAGGTGCAGTCGGCCCGCTTCAGCCGCCGCCTGGCCATGATGGGCCACGCCGCCCACCGCACCGTGACCTACGACGGCGCCTCCAGCCAGGCGCAGGCCGCTTCGACGGAACTCGACAAGGTCTATGCCGAGGGCAAGGACAGCCTCGACAAGATGACCGGCTTCGATCCGGCGATCACGCAGAAGGCCGAGGGCTTCCGCGCCCGGATCGACGCCCTCTACGCCGATGCGCGGGGCGCCGCCGACAAAGGCTTGTCCAATGATGACACCGGTGCCATGTCGCATTTGGCCGTCATGGATCCGGCCATCGACGCCCTGGCCAAGGACGTGAAGGCCTGGGGTGACGGCTATCACGAGGAGACCGACGCCATGGTCGCGGCGGCTCGCGCCGAGGCCGGGCGCGGCGTGCTGCTGACGCTGCTGTTCGGCGTCGCTGCCGCCCTGGGCGGGGTGGCCTTCGCGCTCTGGATCGGCGCGGTCAAGATCTCGCGGCCGGTGGCGGGGCTCTCCCGGGCCATGAACGACCTGGCCGAGGGGCGCCTCGAGACGGTCGTGGCCGGCGCCGGCCGCCGCGACGAGGTCGGACTGATGGCCAAGGCCGTGCAGGTCTTCAAGGACAACGCCCTGGCTCTGAAGAGCGCCCAGGCCGAGCAGGCCCGCTCGCGCGCCGCCGGCGACGAGGAGCGCGGCCGTAACGAACAGGCCCGCGAGGCCGCAGCCCGCGAGCAGGCCTTCGTCATGGACGCCATCGCGGGCGGGCTGTCGCGCCTGTCGCGCGGGGACCTGACGGTACGGGTTACCGAGGCCTTCCCCGAGGGCTATCGCCAGCTGCGCGACGACTTCAACGCCGCCATGGGCCACCTGGACGAGGCGATGGGCCAGATCCTGGCCGCCGTGGACGGCATCGGCCGGGGCTCGGACGAGATCGCCGCCGCGGCCGACCAGACCGCCCGTCGCAGCGAACAGCAGGCCGCCGGCCTGGAGGAGACCGCCGCCGCCCTCGACGAGATCACCGCCACCGTCCGCCGCGCCTCGCAGGGCGCCGGCGAGGCCGCCCGTGTGGTCGGCTCGGCCCGCGGCGACGCCGAACGCTCCGGCGAGGTCGTGCGCGGCGCTGTCGAGGCCATGACTGGCATCGAGAGTTCTTCGCGCCAGATCGGCCAGATCATCGGCGTCATCGACGAGATCGCCTTCCAGACCAATCTCCTGGCGCTCAACGCCGGGGTCGAGGCCGCTCGGGCCGGCGAGGCGGGCAGGGGCTTCGCCGTCGTCGCCCAGGAAGTGCGCGCGCTCGCTCAGCGCTCGGCCGACGCGGCCAAGGAAATCAAGACCCTGATCTCGACCTCGGCCCGCCAGGTCGACGAAGGGGTAAAGCTGGTCGGCCAGACCGGCGAGGCGCTGGAAGGCATCGTCTTCAAGGTCGGCGAGATCGACGTGCTGGTGCGTGAACTGGCGGCTTCCGCGGGCGAGCAGGCGACGGGCCTCAACGAGGTCAATGCGGCGGTGAACCAGATGGACCAGGGCGTGCAGCAGAACGCGGCCATGGTCGAGGAAGCTAACGCCGTCGCCCACGCCCTCAAGAGCGAGATCGTCGGCCTGCTGGAGATGACCGGCCGTTTCCGGGTGACGGGCGCGCGCGCGGCGGGGGGTTATCGGATGGCGGGGTAGGGATCAGCGTTCGCGGGCGTGTTTGACGCGCGTGACGACGACTGCCGACGGACCGATGCGGTAACGAATGACGTATCCGGAGTTTCCAAAGGGGACGTTGATCTGCCGAAGTCCTGGCTCCTGCGCGGGGCGGCCGCGCTCGGCGTGTTCGCCTAGCGAAAGAAGAGCGCCGCTTAGAGCATTCATGGCTCGGTTGGCGGCCTCGGGACTTTTTTCCGCCAGGAAATCCTCGAGCCTAAGAAGGTCACGGCGGGCTGTTTGGGTCAGCCGGACAGTGCGCTTCATTTACGCTGGGCTTGTCTGGCTTCGACGTTGGCCCGCAGTTCGGCCATGACTTCCTCGACGGAGTAAGAAATCCCGGTGCGGTCGTATTCTTCGAGCGCGGCGATATCCTCCGCCCAGTCGTCGTCGATCGCGCTGTCGATGGCGTTGAGGGCGAAGGCTTCCGGCGTCACGCCAGCAGCCTCGGCCGCGACGCGCAGGCGCTCGGCGCGTTCGGGATCGAGATGGATGTCAGCGCCGTCGGCCATGGCTTGAGGATCGCTCCGTCGCGACAGGGCGTCAACGTACGGTTCGCATTGACTTTTGCGCCGCGTCCCCGTCCTTGGCGCGCTCAATTGAGAGGGCCGGCCTTTGGAACAGTTCGACGTCGTGGTGCTGGGAGCCGGCGCGGCCGGCATGATGTGCGCCATCGAGGCTGGCAAGCGCGGCCGCAAGGTGCTGATCGTCGACCACGCCAAGGCGGCGGGCGAGAAGATCCGCATCAGCGGCGGCGGCCGCTGCAACTTCACCAACATCGGCGCGACGCCCGCCAACTTCCTGTCGGCCAATCCGAAGTTCTGCGTCTCGGCCCTGCGGCGCTACCGCCCGGCCGACTTCGTCAATCTCGTGCGCAAGTACGGCATCGACTTTCACGAAAAGACCCTCGGCCAGCTGTTCTGCGACAGTTCGTCCAAGGACATCATCGGCATGCTGCTGGACCTGATGGACCAGGCCGGCGTGGTGCTGCGGCTGGAGACGGCGGTCCAGGGCGTCGAGAAGGATGGCGAAGGCTTCGTCGTCCGGCTGTCGAGCGGGCCCGTGGCCTGCGCGTCGCTCGTGGTCGCCACCGGCGGCAAGTCGATCCCGAAGATGGGCGCGACGGGCCTGGGCTACGAGATCGCTCGCCAGTTCGGCCTGGCCATCGTCGAGACCAGGCCCGCCCTGGTGCCGCTGACCTTCGAGGCCCGCACCCTGGAGCGCCTGTCGCCGCTGTCGGGCGTGTCGGTCGACGCCGTGGTCGCCAGCGGCAAGACGAAGTTCCGCGAGGGGATGCTCTTCACCCACCGGGGCCTGTCGGGCCCGTCGATCCTGCAGATCTCGTCCTATTGGCGCGAGGGCGGCGAGATCACGGTCGACATGGCGCCGGGCGTCGACGTCTTCGCGACCCTGAAGGCCGAGCGCGCCGCCAACGGCCGCCGCGCGCTTCACACGGTGCTGGGCGAGATCGTGCCCAAGCGCCTGGCGCAGAAGATCGTCGAGGACGAGGGGATCGCCGGCAACATCGCCGACTGTTCGGACAAGGTCCTGGCCCGCGTGGCCGGCGTCGTGAACGCCTGGACCTTCAAGCCGGTGGGCTCGGAGGGCTATCGCACGGCGGAAGTCACCCTGGGCGGGGTCGACACCGACGGCCTCGACTCCCGCTCGATGGAGGCCAAGGCCGTGCCCGGGCTCTATTTCATCGGCGAAGTCGTCGACGTCACCGGCTGGCTCGGGGGCTATAACTTCCAGTGGGCATGGGCGTCCGGCTGGTGCGCGGGGCAGGCGGTCTGAGATCGCTGCCGCCAAACGACTGAGGGGGCTTTCGCCCCCTCAGAAAACTACTTCTTCTTGAACGGCTTGGGCTTGCCGCCGAAGTCGCTCTTGCCCTTGAAGGGCTTGGGGCCCTTGAACGCGGGCTTGTCGCCGAACGCCGGCTTGGCCTTGTAGGGCTTGGCCGGAGCGTCGCCGAACGCCTTGGGCGCGCGGGGCTTGTACTCGCGGGGGCCGTCGGCGTTGTCGCGGCCTTCGGCGCGGGGCTTGTAGGCGCGCTTGGGGGCGCCGTCGCTGTCGACCGGCGAGTAGGGACGCGGAGCTTCGTCGCGATCGCGGGGCTTGAAGTCGCGCGGCTTGGCGTCACGCGGGGGGCGCGCCTTGTAGTCGCCCTTGGGCTCCTCGCCGCGGCCATACGGCTTGGCGCCGCTCATGCCGTCGCGGTCGTAGCCGCCGGGACGCGGAGTGTGGTCGCGCGAACCCGGGGCGTTGGCGCGGGGACCGCGCGGGGCGTCGTCGTAGTTGCGGGGCGGACGCGGCGCGCGCGGAGCATCGCCGCGCGGAGCCGGGGCCGTGGTCGGCGTGATCGAGACGTCCTCGCGCACCGTGGCCTGCACAGCGGCGCCGAACTTTACCGCCGCCTCGGCCGAGATCTCGAACTTGGTGTCGTAGTCGAAGATCCGGATCGAGCCGATGTCCTTCTTGGTGATGTGGCCTTGGCGGCAGATCAGCGGGATCAGCCACTTGGGATCGGCGTTGCCGCGGCGGCCGACGCTGATGCGGAACCACTCCGAGCCGTCCATGCTGGCGCGCGGCTCGCGTTCCGGACGATCGCCGAAGTCGCGGGGCTCGCGCGGTTCACGCGAGCGGGGGCCCGGATCGGCGCCGTGGCGCGGGTCGTCGTAGATCTCTTCCGGGGCAGGCAGCTTGGCGCGGCGGGTGCGGATCAGGGCGGCGGCGATCTCGGTCGGGGTGCGCTTGGCCAGCATGGCCTCGGCCAGGGCCAGGTCTTCCTCGTTCGAAGCTTCGGCGAAGATCGGATCGTCCAGCAGGCGCTCGGTGTCCTTGGCGCGGATCTCGTCGGCGCTCGGGGCACCGCCCCAGACGCCTTCGACGCCGGCCGCGAACAGCAGCTGCTCGGCCTTGCGGCGACGGGTGTAGGGCACGACGAGCGCCGAGACGCCCTTCTTGCCGGCGCGACCGGTGCGGCCCGAACGGTGCAGCAGCGTGGCCTTGTTGACCGGCAGTTCGGCGTGGATGACGAGGCCCAGGTCGGGCAGATCCAGGCCGCGCGCGGCGACGTCGGTGGCCACGCAGACGCGGGCGTGGCCGTCACGGAGAGCTTGAAGGGCGTCGGCGCGCTCGCGCTGCGAAAGTTCGCCCGACAGGCCCACGACGTCGAAGCCGCGCTCGCGCAGCTTGCTGTGCAGCGAACGCACGCTCTCGCGGGTGTTGGCGAACACCAGGGCGCCAGGGCTCTCGAAGTAGCGCAGCAGGTTGACCACCGCGTGTTCGGTCTCGTTCGGCGCCACGCGCACGGCGCGGTACTCGATGTCGCGGTGCGGCTCGTTGCGGTCGATCGTGTCGATACGCAGGGCGTCGTTCTGGTAGTTCTTGGCCAGGGCGATGATGTCGCGCGCCAGGGTGGCCGAGAACAGCAGGGTGCGACGCTCGGCCGGGGCGGCGTCGAGGATGAACTCCAGGTCCTCGCGGAAGCCCATGTCGAGCATTTCGTCGGCTTCGTCGAGGACGGCGACCTTCAGCTCGGAGAGGTCCAGGTGGCCGCGCTCGATGTGGTCGCGCAGGCGACCCGGCGTGCCGACGACGATGTGGGCACCGAAGTTCAGGGCGCGTTGCTCGCGGCGGGCGTCCATGCCGCCGACGCAGTTGACGACCGTGGCGCCGGCCTGGGCGTAGAGCCACTCCAGTTCGCGATTGACCTGCATGGCCAGTTCACGGGTCGGGGCGATGACCAGGCACATCGGCAGGCCGGCCTTGGGCAGGCGCTCGGCGTCGCCCAGCAGGGTCGGGGCGGCGGCCAGGCCGAAGGCCACGGTCTTGCCCGAGCCGGTCTGGGCGCTGACCAGCAGGTCGCGGCCTTCGGCGTCGGCTTCCAGCACGGCGGCCTGGACGGGGGTGGGCTCGGCGTAACCCTGAGCGGCGAGAGCCCGCTCAAGAGCGGGGTGGGAGGCGGGGAAGGGCATGTTGGTCCAGTTCGATCCTGCAGACGGCGCGCACACAAAAACGCCCGCGGCCTGCGCCACGACCAAATTACGACCCCGTTGTCCCGGACCCGTCTGATTGGTCACTTGTCATGAAAATAAACCTCTTCGAACGCCAAAACGAGGTTTGGCCGACCGGAGAAGTTCGGAAAGGCGGCTTAAGACGCCAATCCGGGACGAAAGGCAAGGGGCTGCGCGCAATTCCTGCCGACTGCGGCGCTTTGGCCGCAGGCGCTAGATCAAACGAAAACGCCCCGCCCGGAAACCCGGACGGGGCGTCTTTCAGTCGTCGATCGAGCCGATCAGCCCTTCGGCGCGGCCATCAGCGTCAGCTTGCCGGCCGTGGCCTTGGCGGCTTCGTGCTGAGCCGGCGGCAGCGGGATCAGGCCGCGGCCCTGCAGGTAGCCGCCGCGACCGGTGGCGGCGTCGGAGACGAACTCGTTCAGGAATTCCTTCAGGCCCGGCGTCACGCCGACCTGGCCCTTCTTCACGTAGATGAAGAGCGAACGCGACACCGGGTAGCTGCCGTTGGCGATCGTCTGCGGGGTGGGCTTCACGCCATTGACGGCGGCGCCCTTGATGACGTTGGCGTTCTCTTCGAGGAACGAGAAGCCGAACACGCCCAGCGCGCCCGGGGTCTTGGTCAGAGTGCCGACGATGGCGTTGTCGTTCTCGCCGGCGTCGATCCAGGCGCCGTCCTTGCGCATCGGGTCGACCTTGGCCTTGAAGCCCTTCTCGTCGCTGTCGTGCAGCGCCTTGGCGGTCGGGAACTTCTTGGCGCCGCCTTCGATGGCCAGCTCGACCCAGGCGTCGCGGGTGCCCGAGGTGGGCGGGGGCCCGTAGACCAGGATGCGGTTGGCCGGCAGGCCGGAGCCGACGTCCTTCCAGGTCTTGTAGGGGTTGGTCACGAACTGGCCGCCGCGCAGGGCGTTCTGGGCCAGGCCCAGATAGAGGTGCTCGAGCTTGAAGTTGTAGTCGGGCGACTTCTTGTCCATCGCGATGACGATGCCGTCGAAGCCGATCTTGATCTCGACGATGTCCTTGACGCCCTTGGCCTTGCAGGCCTCGTACTCGGACTTCTTCATCGGACGCGAGGCGTTGGCGATGTCGGGGAAGCCTTCGCCCATGCCGCCGCAGAACATCTTGATGCCGCCGCCGGTGCCGAGGCTCTCGACCTTGGGCGACTTCTTGCCGGTCTTCTTGGCGAAGTTCTCGGCGACGCGGGTGCTGAACGGGAAGACGGTCGACGAGCCGGCGGCCCAGACGTAGTCGCGGGCGGCGTGGGCGCTGGGAGCCAGGGCCAGCAGGCCGAGCGCGGCGGCGGCTCCGAGGAAGGCTTTCATGGACGACATCCTGATGGTCGGCTTGGGGCCATTTGGAATCTTGGACGTGCCGGGCGGACCTTTCGGGGGAAGGGTCTCCGACCTCGCGACCGCAGATTAGCGGCGGCGAGGTCGGCTATTTGTCACAGTTCAGCGACAGATTTGCGACAGGCGACGGGTAAACGTCCGATCACGGATCAGGATGCGTCCGCCGGGGGCTGGCGGTCGAGGACGTCCAGCACCCTTTCCTTGGGACGGGCGAGAACCGCGCCCTTGGGCGTGACGACGATCGGACGCTCGACGAGGATCGGGTGCTCGACCATGGCCGCGAGGATCGCATCGTCGGCGATGGCGGGATCGGTCAGGCCCAGTTCCTCGGCCGGAGTGCCCTTGACGCGCAGCAGGCCCCGGGCGCCGACGCCGGTGCGGGCGGCCAGGTCCTTCAGCTGCTCCAGCGTCCAGCCCGTCTTCAGGTATTCGACCACGGTCGGCGCGTAGCCGGCCGCCTCGATGATCGCCAGCGTGTTGCGCGAGGTGCCGCATTTGGGATTGTGGAAGATGGTGACGGGGAAGTCGGTCATGGCGGCCTCTGGATGGGATGTCAGGCTGATAGCAGGCGAAGCGCCGACCGGCCATGACGCGCGCGTCGCTTCAGAATAGTAGTTGCGATTCACTCTCAACAATGCAACTGGGACGCCCCGCCGGAAAAGGAGCGTCCCATGCGCGACGACCGGGGTCTGGACGACCCGCCGCCCACGCTCGACGAACTGCTCTCCGAGCCCATCGTCCGCCTGCTGATGCGCCGCGACGGCGTGGAGGAGGGCGAGGTGCGCAAGCTGATCGCCAAGGTCGCCTCCAGCCGGCGGGCCTAGAAGAGGCTAGAGACCCCGCAGGATCAGGTTGGGCAGGACGCTGTTGTCCCACTCGGGCGACTTGGGCGGATTGTCGCCGACCCTCAGCACGATCAGGCGCCTGGACGGCACGATGTAGACCACCTGGTTCGAGTTCCCGCAGAAGAGATAGAGGTCGTCCGCGGCGTAGGGCTCGCTGTGCAGGATCTTCGGCCAGGGCGTATCGGGCGCGGCCCAGCCCCGGCGCTCGGCATAGGGCGCGCCGATATAGACGCCCAGGCCGTAGTGGGGGTTCTGCTCGGTCGGGGTGCGCATCTCGCGCACATAGCCTTCGGGCAGCAGGCGCCGGCCGTCATGGACGCCGTCGTCGATCAGCAGGATCGCCAGCCGCAGCCAGCTTTCGGCCGGCAGCAGGATGCAGCAGCCTGAGTGCGCCAGGCCGCCGGGACGGTCGACCCAGATCTGGCCGCCCGGCGCGCCGATCGGCTTGAGCACCTCTTCGGAGACGAACTCGGCGTAGCGGCGGCCCGTGGCGCGCTCGACGACCAGGGCCACCAGCTCCGAGGTGGCGTTGGCGTAGTCGTAGCGGCTGCCCGGCGGGTTCACGAGCGGGTAGTCGTTGATCAGGATGTCGTCGTGGCGCGGGTGCAGATAGGCCCGGTTCAGCACGTCGGCCGGGTCGGTGCTGAAGCCCTGCGGCAGGAAGCCCGTGCGCATGTCCAGGGTGTGGCGCACCAGGATGTCGGCCTTGGGCGTGCCCTTCCACTCGGTGATGAAGTCGGCCAGCGACTGGTCCAGCGACTTGATGACGCCCAGGTCCAGGGCGCGACCGATCGCGACGGCGGTCAGCGGCTTGGCCAGCGACTTGGAGGCCAGCAGGGACGGGCGGCTGGCGCCGGCGAAGTAGGTCTCGCGCTCGAGCACGCCGTCGCGCCAGACCATGAAGGCCTTGGCGTTGCTGTCGCGTGCGTAGGCCTCGGCCGAGTCGAGGGCGTCAGCGGCGATCGTGGCCGGCGCGGCGGCGGGAATCAGCGCGCGGCCGGCCGCGCCGGGGACGGGCTCGAGCGTGTCGTAGGTCTCCTGAGGCGCGTTGGCCGCGGCCTGAAAGCGCTGGAGATACAAGGACTCATCGGCTGACGTTACGGAAGTTTCGACGCTCATCACGCGCTCCAGGAGGCTGTGAGCGTGACCCTAGAACTCGCATTTGCCACTTCGTTGACCGCGTGGTCAAATATCCGCCCTGCGAAAGAGCAGGCGACGCACAAAAGACGACTCGAACCGCGGTGGGACTTCGCTGCGCTATCCGGCGACCGGATAGTCGGAGCGTAGGTTTCGACCAGGCCCCGCCGCCGGTCTGGAGTTCGCGTGAATCTGGAGGAGGCGTTTCGATGGAAAAAGGTGTGCCGATCAGGGCCATCAGCCGCTGCATCTCGGTGCTGCAGGCGATCAACCGGCGTGGCTCGCTGTCGATGATGGAGATCGCCCAGACCTCGGGCGTGCCCTATCCGACGGCCTGCCGCATCGTGCAGACTCTGCTGCACGAGAAGCTGATCGAGCGGGAGCCGGCGCGAAAGCGCTATCGACCGACCATGCTGGTGCAGTCGCTGTCGCACGGGTTCCAGGAGAGCGATCGCCTGGTCGCCTGCGCCCGCCCGCACATCGTCGACCTGACGGCCAAGGTGACCTGGCCGGTGTCGATCGCGACCCGGGTCGGCCAGCAGATGATGATCCGCGACTCGACCCATACGATGACGTCGCTGACGCTGAACAACTATTATCCGGGCTATACGCTGCCGATCCTGGAGAGCGCCGCGGGCAAGGCCTATCTGGCCTTCGCGTCGCCCGAGGAGCAGGCGGCGGTGCTGGAGGCCTATCGCAGCGGCGAGGGCCAGGTGGATCCGCTGACCCTGCAGTATGCGGAGTCCGGCGGCATGTTCGCCGACATCGTCGAGGCGGGCGTGGCGACCAAGGGCCGCAACCCCTACACCGCCACCCCGGGCAAGACCTCGTCGATCGGCGCGCCGATCTTCAACAGCGAGGGCGTTTGCGGGGCGCTGGTGCTGGTGTTCTTCAGCTCGTCGATGAAGATGCCCGACGCCGTCAAGCAGTACGGCGACAAGCTGAAGATCGCCGCGGCGGCCATCAGCCGCGACCTCTCCGAACCCCTGTCCCGCGCCGCCTGAGGGCGGTGCGGTCAGGCCTTTTCCTCGGGCGTGGTCCATTGCGGGTAGCGTCCCATCAGGAGGATCAGCGCGCCGCTGGCGACAAAGCCGGCGGCCGCGATCGCCAGGGCGCGGCCGTAGCCGCCATCGTGGTCGTAGAGGGCTCCAAAGCCGATGGCGCCGATCGGCACGCCCAGCGAGATCGCCACGCCGATCAGGGCGTAGACGGCGCCGTAGGAGCGCATGCCGAAGTAGCGGGCGACGAAGAAGGCGGCGACGTCGACCTCGCCGCCCTGCGCGGCGCCGATCAGCAGCACCGCCAGCACGGCGAGTGGCCACTGGCCGTGCCCGATCGCCAGCAGGCCCACCCCCAGCGCCGGCAGGACCAGGGCGATGGCGGCCGGGACCGGCGCCCAGAAGCGGTCGACCGCCCAGCCGACGACGATGCGACCCAGCGCCACCGAGACGGCCAGCAGGGCCACCAGCCAGCCGGCGACGCGGGCGTCCAGGCCCTGGTCGGTCAGGATGGGCTGAAGCTGGCTGATGACGCCGGTCAGGCCCGCCGTCGCCAGCAGGATGGCCATGGCCAGGATCCAGAAGCGGCCGGTCTTCAGCGCCTGACCGGCCGTCAGGCCGACCTGGGAAACCCGCGTGGCCGCGGCGATCTCGCCCTCGGCCGCGCCGCGCCTGGCCAGCCAGCGAGGCCGCTCCCACAGGGCGACGAAGACGGTGGGCAGGGCGACCAGCAGCGACAGGCCCGCCAGGGTCGCATAGCCGCCGCGCCAGCCGTGATGGGTGATGACGAAGTTCAGCAGCGGGGCGCTGAGCGCGGCGACCAGCGAGACGCCGGTGAGCGTCAGGCCCAGCGACAGGCCGCGGCCCTTCTCGAACCAGGTGTTGACCGCCCGCGTGTAGCCGATCGGCCCGGTGCCGCTGCCCAGGATCACCAGAAGGGCGAAGAGGCCGTAGAAGGCGCCCAGGGACGGCGGCATGGCCGCCAGCGCCGCGTAGACCGCCGCAAGCAGGACGATCGAGACCATCGCCACCGGCCGTACGCCGACCTTGTCGATCAGCCAGCCCAGCACCGGGGCGACGAACAGCGCCGCCAGGGCCGCGCCCTGCGCCTGGGCGATCTGGCCGCGCGTCCAGCCCAGATCGGCCTGCAGGGCCTTCACGAACAGCGAGCCGACATACTGCTGCAGGCTGATGCCGCAGCCGACCCCCACGCCGGCCGCCAGCACCACGCGCCAGCCCCTGCGGAATTCGTCCCGAACCTCGCTCACGCGTCCGTCCCCCTGGGCCGGCTGGCCCCATGTCCCCCAGTCGAGCATCCGACGGCTCGCGCGCGACGCGCCATCGCTTCGCGCGGGCTGATCGACAGGCGGGGAGGGCGCGCGGGACGGGGGCGGCCGATCCGTCCCGCCTTCACAACTGAGCTCAGTTTCTTCCCACGGAGTTTCCCATGGCGGACGCCAGCGACGCAGCGATCTTCGGCCCCTCGCAGGAGGCCCTGGCCTTTCTCGCCCAGGCCCACGGCCAGCTGATCGGCGAGGCCTTCGTCGAGGGGCGCGGAGCGACCCTGATCGAGGTCGAGGATCCGGCGACCGAGCAGGTGATCGCCAAGGTGCGCGCCAGTTCGGCCGAGGACCTGGATCAGGCCGTGGCGGCCGCCCGCAAGGCGTTCAAGGGCTGGAGCCGCGCCTCGGGCGCGGACCGGGCGCGGATCATGTTGCGCTTCGCCGATCTGCTGGAGCGCGACGCCGACAAGCTTGCCGAGATCGAGACCCTCGAGAACGGCATGCCGATCGCCCTGTCCGGGGCGACCATCAAGGGCTTCTGCGCCGACTACGTCCGCTATTACGCGGGCCTGGCCACCAAGCTGGAGGGTTCGACCATTCCGGCCCGGGCCAACGGCCGCGAGGCGCTGGACCTTCTCGTCTACACCGTCCGCGAGCCGGTGGGCGTGGTCGGGGCGATCGTGCCGTGGAACGTGCCGGTGTCGATGATCATCCTGAAGCTGGCGCCGGCCCTGGCCGCCGGCTGCACCCTGGTGCTCAAGAGCGCCGAACTGACGCCGCTGACCTCGATCCTGGTCGCGCGGCTGTGGCTGGAGGCCGGCGGCCCGCCCGGCGTGTTCAACCTGATCCACGGCCTGGGTCACGAGATCGGGGCGGCGCTGGTCTCGCATCCGGGCGTCGACAAGATCACCTTCACCGGCTCGACGGCCGTGGGCAAGGAGATCGTCCGCGCCGTTAGCCACGACCTGAAGAGGGTGTCGCTGGAACTGGGCGGCAAGTCGCCGTTCGTGATCTTCCCCGACGCCGACCTCGCCGACGCCATCCCGTCGGCGGCCATGGCCTGCTTCTTCCTGTCGGGCCAGAACTGCATGGCCGGCACGCGACTGTTCGTGCACGAGAAGGTGCTGGAGCCGGTGCTGGAAGGCCTGGCCCAGACGGCCGCCTATCTGAAGGTGGGGCCGGGCCTTGATCCGACGACGATGATCGGCCCGCTGGTCTCGGCCCGCCAGAAGGGCCGGGTGCTGGAGCATGTGGAGGCCGCCGCCGCCGAGGGCGCGCGCCTGACCTATGCCGGCGGCGTTCCGGGCGGCCCGGGCCACTATGTGGCGCCGACCATCTATGCCGACGTGACGCCCGGCATGCGGCTGGCCCGCGAGGAGGTGTTCGGCCCGGTGCTGGGCGTGCAGGCGTTCGGCGACGATGACGAGGCGCTCCTCTCGGCGATCAACGCCACGACCTACGGCCTGTCGGGTTCGGTCTGGACCAGGGACCTGTCGCGCGCCCACCGCATGGCCCGCGCCATAGACAGCGGCCAGGTGGGTGTGAACATCCACGCGGCCCTGAGCCCCGAGACCCCGTTCGGCGGCAACCGCCAGTCGGGCTGGGGCCGCGAGTTCGGCCGCGAGGGCGTCGACGCGTACCTGAAGACCAAGGCCGTGAGCGTGAACCTGGGGGCGGGGTAGGGGCGCGGAGGCGCCGTCTCCAAGATGCTCCCCCTGAAGGGGGAGCTGTCGCGGAGCGACTGAGGGGGAAGTTGCTGCGCCGTCGGGGATGTGCTGAGCGCATCAGATACTTCCCCCTCCGGCCCTTCGGGCCACCTCCCCCTTCAGGGGTAGGGTCTTTGGACACGGCTTTCCCGCCTCACGCGGCTGGCCGCTGAGCTGATGGAGAGGGCGCGGGGCGTCCGGGCCTCGCCCGGATGTGTGAGTTTCAATTACCGTTTCGACGAAGCATAGACGCCCCGCGCGATCGTTATTCCTCAGGCCGGGACGCGCGGGCCTCTTCCGCCTTGTGCCCCTTCCCCACGCAGAGCTCCCCGTTTCTTGACGGCCAGGAGTGCGTGCTAGGCGCGGACCCTTGGACGGGCGGGAGCCTAGTCAGGCAAGCTCCCGATGGATGGGTTTACGTCCCCCATCCTCATTTAAGCCCTCAGGCCCGGCTCACGCCGCGCCTTCAGCCCCGCTCGATCGCATCCGCGTCGCCGCTTCGGGCCGGATCCTTGCGCCCTCTCCCTGCGACGGGATGCAGTGATTATGCGCGCGGTCTGGATCCGTCTGATCCAGCACCGTGAGAAAGTTGCAAGTCGCTGATCGGGTTCAGGAGTTTTCGCTGAACGCGGAGGATCCACGCTGCTCTGTCCCCGTCCGCCGTTCCCAATTCCGTAAAACCCCCGCGCACGCGGGGGCCCAGGCTTTTTCTGAAACCCATGGCGCTCGACGACAAAACGCCTGGGTCCCCGCTTTCGCGGGGATTTTACGGGTGGGGTGTGTTCCCGCTCCGGGACGGCTGCCTGGCGCCGGCGCTGGCCCCCTCCGGCCCTCCGGGCCACCTCCCCCAGAGGGGGATCGTTGCATAATGGGGTAAAACGAGAACGACTTTCCCCTTTTGATTCCGAACTGTTCTCGAACGGATTCTGGTCTGTTCTTCGACGTTCCGAATTTCGCAACAGTCCCCCAGAGGGGGAGGATCTTTTTAGGTCAGCCCTTCGGCGATGAGGTTGGGCAGCACGGCGTCATCGAAGTCGAGCCTGGGCCGGCCGATGCGCACGATCACCAGGTCGCGTGAGGGCGAGACGTAGACGCGCTGGCCGCCGAAACCGTCGAAATAGACGAGGTCGTCGGCGATGAACGGCGCGCCATGCGGGGCGGCGTAGGCGGTGGAGGGGCCGTAGGAGCGCTTGCCGCCGGGGGCGGGGGCGGCGCGCCAGACCAGCAGGCCGTAGGCGGGATTGAGCGGGTTCTCGGCGGTGATCGTCGCGATCCAGTCGGCGGGCAGCACCTGGCGGCCGTCGAGGGCGCCGGCGCCGGCCACGAGGCGCCCGAGTTGCAGCCAGTCGCGGGCCCGGGCCTGCAGGCCGGCGAAGAAGCGCGGCTCGCCGTCCTCGCGCTCGACCCACAGGCGGGCGTCGGCGCCGCCCATCGGGCCCCAGAGCGCCTTGGACAGATAGGTCGCCGCGTCGCCCAGCCCCTTGGCGGCGACAGCGCGCGACAGGGCCAGACCCGCCACCTGGGCGGCGACGTTGTAGTAGTCGAAGACCTCGCCGGAGGGGCGCTGGGCCTGCACGGAGAGGGCGGTCTCGCTGATCCGGTCGCCCAGCATCAGGGCCAGGGCGACGGGGTCGCCCTTGTCGAGGCTGTGCACGGTCAGGCCCGAGCTCATGCCCAGCAGATGCCGCAGCGGGATCTGGCCGCGCGGGTCGTCGCGCCATTCGGCGAGGTAGAGGCCGACCGGGTCGTCGATCGAGGCGATCGCGCCGTCGCGGATCGCCGCGCCGTAGAGCAGGCCAAGCGCCGACTTGTGCATCGAGAAGGTCTCGAACAGGCTGTCGGCGGTCAGGTGCGGGGCGTAGGCCTCGTGGCGCAGGGCGCCGTCCGCATAGACCAGCAGGGCCAGGCCGTCGTGGGCGTCGGAGAAGGCCTGGGCGGCGTCGAGGGCCGCCTGGGACACGGCGCCGGGAACCACCGGCGAGGCGTCGGGCGCGGCCACGCCGGCCACCGGGCGCAGGGGAGCGTAGCCGTGGATCTCGTCCACGCCGCGTCCGTTCATCGTCGTCATCGAAAGCCCCCGGAAACCGTCACTGAAAACCCCGTGAACCTAGGCTCTAGCGCGGTTTCGAAGCGGCCGCGCGCGGAGGCGCCCGCACAGCGGATAGGCGTTCCGCGACCCCTGTGAATCGAGGGCGCGGGGACTAGCGTCGAGGCTGGAAATCCAGCGTCCCGGGGAATGCGCCATGACCTTCGTCGTCCGTTCTGTCGAACCTCAGACGGAGGGGGCGAAGGCCTTCCTCGCCAAGCGTCGCAAGCAGCTGTTCATCGGCGGCGCCTGGATCGACGCGGCCGGCGGCGACACCTTCGCGACCAAGGATCCGGCCACCGGCGTGGTGCTGGCCGAGATCGCCAAGGGCGGGGCGGCCGACGTCGACGCGGCGGTGGCCGCCGCGCGCAAGGCCTTCGAGGGCGGCGAGTGGCCCGGCCTCACCCCCATGCAGCGCTCGCGCCTGCTGTGGACCCTGGCCGACCTGATCGAGGCCAATATCGACGAACTGGCGGAGCTGGAGACCCTCGACCAGGGCAAGCCGCTGTACGTCGGCCGCTGGGCCGAGATTCCGGGGGCGGTGAACCAGTTCCGCTACTATGCGGGCCTGGCCACGGCCATCGAGGGCCGCACGATCGACAGCTCGATCAACTACCAGCCGGCCGGCAAGCAGATGGCCAGCTGGACACTGCGCGAGCCGGTCGGCGTGGTCGCCGCCATCGTGCCGTGGAACTCGCCGCTGGTGCTGACCGCGATGAAGCTGGCGCCGGCCCTGGCCGCCGGCTGCACCGTGGTGCTCAAGCCCGCCGAGGACACCTCGCTGACCGCCGTGCGCCTGGCCGAACTGGTCCAGCAGGCCGGCTTCCCGGCGGGGGTGCTGAACCTGGTCACCGGCCTGGGCGGCGAGGCCGGCGCGGCGCTGGCCTCGCACCAGGACGTCGACAAGGTGGCCTTCACCGGCTCGACCCCGACCGGGCGGGCCATTCTCGACGCGGCCAAGGGCAACCTCAAGAAGGTCAGCCTGGAGCTGGGCGGCAAGTCGCCGGTGGTGATCCTGCCGGACGCCGACCTCGACCTGGCCATCCCCGGCGCGGCGAACGCCATCTTCTTCAACGCCGGACAGGTGTGCGTGGCCGGCTCGCGGCTGTACGCCCACCGTTCGGTCTACGACCGGGTGGTCGAGGGCGTGGCGGCCCAGGCCAGGGGGCTGCAGCTGGGCCACGGCCTGGACCCGGCCACCCACATGGGCCCGCTGGTGTCGCGCAAGCAGGCCGACCGCGTGGCCGGTTTCGTCGCCGGCGCGGCGGCGGCCGGGGCCGAGGTGCTGACCGGCGGCCAGCAGGGCGGCGACGAAGGCACGTTCGTGACGCCGGCCGTGGTGGCGCGGGTGACCCCCGACATGGCCATCGTCCGCGAAGAGGTGTTCGGACCCGTCGTGGTCGTCCAGGCCTATGACGAGATCGACGAGGTGGTGGCCGCCGCCAACGACAGCGAGTTCGGCCTGGCCGCCAGCATCTGGACCGAGAGCCTGTCGCACGCCCATCGCCTGTCGCGCCGCATCAAGGCCGGCACCGTCTGGATCAACTGCCACTCGATGTACGACAACGCCCTGCCGATCGGCGGGGTCAAGGCCTCGGGCTGGGGACGCGACAGCGGGCAGGTCGCCCTCGACGGCTACCTGGAATGGAAGACGGTTTGCGCGGTCGTCTGATGGCTCTGAACATCGTCGAGGTCGCCGTCGGCGACCGCAGCATCGGTCTGGCCGTGGCGCGGCCGGAAGGCGCGCCCAAGGCCGCCGGCTCCTTTTCGCACGGGGCCTTCTCGGCGCCGCGCAAGTACGCGACCCTGCTGGAAGGCTGGGCCGCGGCGGGCCTGCTGGTCGCCGCGCCCCTGCACGTCGACAGCACCGACCACCCGCAGCGCGAGGCCTACGACCAGGGCGCCGTCTGGCGCACGCGTCTGGAAGACCAGGCCGCGGCCCTGGACTGGCTGGCCGGGCAGGGAGGGGAGGGCCTCGCCGCCGCCGGCCACTCGTTCGGGGCGCTGCTGGCCCTGGCGGCCGGGGGCGCGAGCGTGCTGGCGCCGCCCGGCGCGCCGACGCTGGATGCGCGCGTCAAGGCCGTTGTCGCCCTGTCGCCGCCGCCCGCCACGCCGCCGCTGATCGCCGCCGAGGGCTTTACGACGACGTCCGCGCCGCTGCTGGTGCAGACCGGCGACGCCGACGTGCTGCCGGGCTTCGTCGACGACTGGCGCATGCGCCTGATCGCCTACGAGGCGCCGAAGCCGGGCGATCGCCATGCGCTGGTGTTGCCGGGCGTCGACCACTATTTCGGCGGGCTGATCTGCCGGCCCGAACTGCCGGGACCGGCGCAGGCCGATGGCCTGGCGCGGGCGATCGCGGCCTCTGCCGACCTCGTGCTCGCCCACGCCGCCGGCGACGCCTCGGCGGCCGCGCGCATCGCGGCATGGTCGAACGATCCGAGCTTCACCACCCGCTGACCGTTGTGCGGATAGCGGATCCGAGGCGCCTTTCAGGGCCTCGCGCCGGCGGTAAAGTCCCTCATCGAAACAGGGTTTTAGAGGTGCCTCATGGACGCTCCGGCCCTGGCCCAACGCGGGCGCGCGTCGCTCGATTTCCAGGCGGGCATATCGAAGGCGACCTTCAGCCTGCACTTCGCCTCGGAGGCGGAGCTGGCCATGAAGGGCGTCAACGCCCAGACCATGCCCGACGACATGGACGAGCGCCACGCCCTGGTCGTCGAGACCCTGGCCGACTCCAAGATCTTCAAGATCCGCGAGCTGTTCGGCGAATGGGCCTCGCGCACCCACGGCGCGCACTGCGATGAAGCGTTCGAAGAGCGCCGCGCGGTGCTCGAGCCCTATCTGAAGGCCCTCGACGAAGGCCCCGCCACGCTGGACTACGGCGACGGCGAGACGCCGCCCAGCTACTGGAGCAAGGTCTGGTTCCACCGCACCACCGGCGGCTGGGACCACATCGACCACACCGGCTACGTCCATGGCGAGCTGGTGCACAAGCAGCTGGTGGCGCGCGGCTACGGCGGCGACATCTTCGGTCAGCGCCGGGCGGCCGCCCAGCAGGCCCCGCGCCGCGACTACAAGGAAATCCTCGATATCGGCTGCGGCTCGGGCCACTTCACCCAGGCCCTGCAGGAGACCTTCCCCGAGGCCCAGATCACCGGCATCGACTGGTCGGCCCGCATGCTCGAACAGGCCCGCCGCGTGGCCAACGAAAGGGGTTGGAACTGGAAGCTGATGGTCAAGGGCGGCGAGAACTCCGGTTTCGCCGACGAGAGCTTCGACCTCGTGACCACCTTCATCCTGTTCCACGAGGCGCCGCCGCGGATCATCAAGTCGGTGCTGGAAGAGGCCTTCCGGATGCTGAAGCCGGGCGGCGACATCATCATGGCCGACGTGCCGCGCTACGCCGAGATCGATAAGCTGAGCTCCTGGCGCTACGACTACCTGGCCAAGTGGGGCGGCGAGCCCTACTGGCGCGCCTCGGCGAGCATGGACCTGGTCCAGATCTGCAAGGACATCGGCTACGTCGACGTGGAGGGCGCCACCCAGGCCCCGACGCACTCCTACTACGTGCTGCGCGCTCACAAGCCCGCCTGATCCTTCCGACAACGAGCGAGCGACATGAACGCGATGAACCAGAAGACCTTCGAACGCCCGATCTCCGAGCCGGTGAACCGCCGGATGCTGACCGCCGACCAGATCGACGACCTGGGCGAGGCCATTCTCTCCCTGACCCGCGAGATCTGGGTGCTGACCGACCGCGTCCAGGTGCTGGAAGCGGTGCTGGAAAGCCACGGCGTGCTGGCCAACGCCGAGGTCGACGCCTTCCAGCCGGGCCCCGAGCTGCAGGCCCAGCTGAACGCCAAGCGCGACGCCATCGTCCAGAACCTGCTGCGCGCCCTGCGCGCCGCGCCCGAGGCGCGCAGCTAACGAGGTCCCCGCTGCAAACTGCGCAGCGTGTAGCCTGGCGCGGTCCGCAAGGACCGCGCCTTTTTTGTGGGTGTTGGGATGCGCAGGGCGCTTGTTTGTAACCTCTCCCATAGGGAGAGGGAGGGGCCCAAGCGAAGCTTGGGAGGGTGAGGGGTTAGGGACCCTTGTCCATGCTCGCGCTGAATTTCTTGAGGATTGGATCGGGGAATACGGGCTGGCGGCGTAACCCCTCACCCTCCCACGCCTGTCGGCGCGGGCCCCTCCCTCTCCCTATGGGAGAGGTTGGTCATGGATCGGGAGAGGGGATTAGATCCCCAGCGCCCCGGGGTTCATCACGCCCTTGGGGTCCACGGCGGCCTTGACGGCCTTCACCAGGTCCAGCGCGGGCGCTTCCAGCACGTCGCCGTACGGATAGAGCTTGCCGAGCTGGAAGTGCACGGCGCCGTGTTGGGCGTAGAGGTCGATGATCTGCTTCTTGAGCTCGTGCACGAAGGCCGTGGTCGCGGGATCTTCGGCGTATTGCGGCAGGCTGGCCAGATGTTCGGCCGGCAGGACGCCGGCGTGGTAGGCGGTCTGCTCGCCGGGCCAGTAGAGGGCGACCTCGTAGAGGAAGCCCGACGGACGCAGCACCTCGAACATGCCGCCGCGCCAGACGCCGCGGGCGGTCATCTCGGCGGCGTGGCTGGCGTAGAGGGCCTCCAGCGCCGCATGGAAGGCGGCGACCTGGCTGTGGGGCAGGATGCCGTTCAGCGGAGCCCAGCGCTCGCCCCTGGGGCCGAGCACGTTGTAGAGCGGGGCGAAGGGCATGCCGCGCACGATGGTCGGCATGGTGTTGGGGATCTCGACCCCCTCGGCCGTCATCAGGGTGCGCAGGCGGTCCAGGCGCGCCTTGGCCTCGCGGTCGTCGACGCCCTCGAGGATGTAGTGGACCATGTACTCGGCCTTGCGCAGGGCGCGGTCGCCGGCCAGGGCCATCTTGCTCAGCTGCTTCAGACCCGCGACCAGCGAGGGCGAGCTCTTGAGCACGGTCATGGCCATCTGGACGACGGCGGCGCTGTCCTGGCGGGCGATCTGGCCCTGGGCCAGGGGGGCGTCGATGGCGAAGTGCTCGTCGTCGAGGTTCTCCAGCGCCGCCGCCCGCATGGCGCGGGCGAGGCTGGGCAGGTCGGGATAAGCGAAGGACGCGCACTGGAAGGCCGGCCGCCTGGCGATCAGCGGCAGGGTGATCCGGGTCTTGATCCCCAGTGCGCCGCAGTCGCCCAGGAACAGGCCGCACAGATCGGGCCCGTACCAGCGGGCGAAGGGCGAGGCGCCGCGGGCGGCCGAGCCTGTGCGCAGCACCGAGCCGTCGGCGATCACCACCTCGACCGACACCGCCGATTCCGCCGAGCTGCCGTACTGGCCCGAGCCATGGCTGATGGCGTGCTGAGACATCGACCCGCCGATCGTGGCGGCCAGGCCCGAGAACGGACCGAAGAACGGCGTGCGCAGGCCCAGCGGATCCAGCGCGTCCTTCAGCTGGGCCCAGGTGACGCCGGCCTCGACGGTGACGTAGGCGTCGACCTGGTTGATTTCGACGATGCGGTTGAGGGCCCCGGTGTCGATCAGCACCGTGTCGGTGCGGGTCGCCAGGTAGCCGTCGGTGTAGGAGGCGCCGCCGCCGCGCGGGACGATGGCGACCCCGGCCTCGGCGGCCGCGCGCACCACGGCCTGAAGTTGCTCGACGTCGGCCGGGCGGACCACGGCCAGCGGCGTCTCGAGCCTGCGGTAGACGTCGGTGGCGAAGGGCAGGGCGGCGTCGCCCGTCAGGACGCCGCCGGCGCCGACGATCGCCTCCAGGCGTGCGGGGAGGCCAGCAGCGGCTGGGGCGGTACGCGTCTTGACGGGCATCAGCTTACTCAGGTTTTGGCGATGTCTTCGATGGTGGCGCGGAAGCGCTCGGCGGTGTCGGCGGCGGCGGCTTCCGAGGCGTCCTTGCGCGCCAGGTAGAACAGGCGGCCCAGGAAGTCCTGGCGCCAGGCCTCGCGGGCCTCCAGGGCGGCCTGGTCGAGCTGCAGGGCCTCGATCTCGGCGGCCAGGTCCAGGCCCTTGGCGGCGTGGACGCGTTCGGCGCTGTCGAGACGGTCGTGCAGCACGGCCAGTTCGTTGGCCAGGACCATGATCATCGACATGGCCTGGTCGAGGCCCGGGGCCTCGTAGAACTGAGGGCGCTTGCCCTTGGCGTCGCGGATGACGTGCGGGCGCTCGGCCTGCGGAGCGTGGGCGTTCATCGTGTTATCCCCTTGAACTCTACTCAGGCCTTGCGGGCGATCAGGACTTCCCAGCCGCCGCCGGGGGCGTATTCGCCGGCGGCGAACTCGCGGTCGGAAACCGCCGCGCTGGCGTCCTGGCTGTAGCCGGCGGCCTGCTGGGCCACGAACTCCATGATGGCCATGGGGGCGGTGTCGAACTTGATGCTCTCGGGCGGGAAGCCGGCGGCCTTGGCCAGGGCGATCTGGTCGGTCTCGCGCATGGCGCCCCAGAACGGCTCGTTGTTGTACCAGGTCTCGTTGTCGAGAATGAACTGGGTGAAGGCGTCCATGTTGTCGAACGGCGGCAGGTCGGCGTGGATCATGTAGCCGCCGGGCGCCAGCAGGCGATGGCACTCGTTGAAGATGCGCGGCATGGCCTTGCCCGACGTCTCGTGCAGCAGGATGTGGCTGACGATCAGGTCGAAGGAGCCGTCCTCGAAACGGGTCTCCTCCGCGTTCATCTGGGCGAAGTTGACCTCGAGGCCCATGCCGGCGGCGCGGGCGTGAGCGTAGCGCACCTGCGGGGCGGCGACGTCGACGCCCCAGACTTCGGCGTCAGGGAACAGCTCCTTGTAGGGCAGGGTCGAGTGGCCGACCGTGCAGCCCAGGTCCAGGATCCGCTTGGGCTTGAAGCCGTCCAGGCGGCGGTTGACGTAGTTGCAGACCGAGCGGCCCATGTCGTCGTTGAACGGACCCATGTAGCCCATGGCGTAGAGATAGACGCCGCGGTCGTAGAGGGCGCCGGTCGAGATGTCGTCCGGGGCCACTTCGCCGGCATAGCCGCCGGGCATGCAGTGGATGTCGATCGAGGTGACGTAGCGCGGGGTGTCGAAGGCTTCCGGCACGTCGAGCTTGCCCCTGGCGGAGGCCGAGAGGCCGCGGGCCTTCTCGATCAGTTCGGGCAGTTCACGGTCGATCGTGACGTTGGTCGATTCCCAGAGCAGTTCCTGGGCGATGCGATTGGCCGCCGCGTAGTGCTGGAAGTAGAGGTCCTTGACCATGGCTGCGCGAATGTCGCGGCGGTCGGCGGGGGCGCGGCCATGCTCGCGCTCGAAGGCCTTGGCGGCGCGGACGCCGAACACCGGACCCAGGCCGGGCAGCAGACCCTGCTGAATGAACTGCTTGAAGCTCTTGGTGAATTCCTGGCGCGACGCCTCGTCGTGGGTCGGCTTGGGCAGGATCGGGTGATCGACCTGCTGGAAGGTGTTGAGCATCTCGGCGGACATGGCGGCCTCCAAACAGCCGGCCCGGACGGGCGGCGCGAACTGACGCTAATCTGAAGGGGACCGATCAGTCAAAATATTGCGTTCGACGGATGCTCCGCTAGGCGGTCAGCGCGTGGGGGAGGCAGGTGAGGGCCAGTTGGAGGCGCCTCCGGAAAAACCCTCTCTCTTCAAAAAAAAAAAGGGGGCCCGTGCCGAAGGCGTGGGGGGTGAGAGGTTTCCCCCTAGCCGCAAAGGTCTCGGCCTATCAACTCTCCGCCTTCCTCGCCCTTGTGGCGAGGATCCATGGCCGGGCCAGGCTCGGCGTTTTTGGACGGGACGCCGCCGGCGTGGTCGCGCCGGGTCTTACGAACTGAGCAGTTGAGCGCTGGGCCCTAGGCACAGGGCCTAGGGAAGCGGATTTGGGTTGGGCCCGAGCTTCGTTTGGATAGTTTGTCACCTCTCACCCTCCCACCGCTTCGCGGCGGGCCCCTCCCTCTCTCGAAGAGAGAGGGATTGAGTGTCAGACCTCCACCGCCCCGGCGTCATACGCGAACAGCCCCAGGGTCTCTTCGTTCTTGATCTGGGTCATGCCGTAGAGGTGGGCCTCGTCGCCTTCGAGGCGGTCGGCGTTGAGGTTCGACTCGACCTGGATGAAGCCGCAGCGTTCCTTGCGGGCGGCCTCGTAGCGGGAGAGGGCCTCGGGCACGTCGGCGGCGGCGTCGAAGGCGCGGGCCAGGACGAGGGCGTCCTCGATGGCGGCGGCGGCGCCCTGGCCCAGGAACGGGGTCATGGCGTGGGCGGCGTCGCCCAGCAGCGCCACGCGGCCGCCGCGCACCCAGCTGGTCAGCGGCTGGCGGGCGAAGACGGCCCACTTGTAGAGCGCCGACGGATCGATGGTGTCGAGCAGGGCCTGGACGTCGTCGCTCCAGCCCTCGAAGGTCTTGCGCAGGTCGGCGAGATCGGCGCGGATCGTCCAGCCTTCCTCGGCCCAGCCCTCCTGGCGGGCGAAGAACACCAGGTTCAGCAGGGTCGAATTGCGCAGCGGATAGCGCACAGCCATGCGGCCAGGACCGATGTGGATGCCGGGGAAGTGGGCCAGGTCTTCCAGCAGCGGGCCCTCGACCGGCACGATGGCGCGCCAGACGACATGGCCGGTGAAGTGCGGCTCGCCCGGGTCGAAGCCCTTGCGGACGCCCGATTTCACGCCGTCGGCGCCGATCACCGCGTCGCCCTTGATCTGCGTGCCGTCGGCGAGCGTCGCGATCGCGCCGTCGGCGGCCGGCTCGGCGGCCACGCACGGCGAGGACAGGCGCACCGTGGCGCGGCCGGTGGCCTCGAGGGCCTCGACCAGGATGGCGTGCAGGTCTGCGCGGTGGATGTAGACGTAGGGCGCGCCATAGAGGTCGCGCACCTTCTGGCCGCGCTCGAAGGCGACCAGGTCGCGGCCGTCGGCCCAGTGCTGCACGCGCTGGCGCTGGGGCTCGACCCCGGCCGTGGTGATGGCCTCGGCCAGGCCCAGGTGGTGGTAGACGCGCATGGCGTTGGGCGCGAGCGTGACGCCGGCGCCGATCTCGCCCAGCGCGGGGGCCTGTTCCAGCACCTCGACGGTGTGGCCGGCGCGGGCCAGGGCGATGGCCGCGGTCAGGCCGCCGATGCCGGCGCCGGCGACGATCAGGTGCTGGGGACGCATGGATCTAGTCTCCAATTACTCAGGCGCCAAAATCAGGCGTAGGTCGCCGCGTCGGCCAGCAGGGCGTCGAGCCCGGCGACCGCGTTCAGGCGTGGAAGGTCGAGAATGTCGAGGCCGTCGGTCGTGCCCTGGCCGCGCAGCGTCGCCAGCCATTCGGGTGCGTAGCGGGCCAGGCCGTGCAGCAGCAGCATCGGGTGCAGGGCGATGGCGAAGCCGAGGTCCTGCAGTTCGGCGCCGGTGCGTAACGCGGTGATCCCGCCTTCGACGAGGTTGTGGACCAGGGGGACGCGGGCGGCGAAGCGGTCGGCCACGGCCTTGGTCTCCTCCAGGGTGCGGGGACCCTCGACGAAGACGATGTCGGCGCCGGCCTCCAGATAGGCCTCGGCGCGATCGAGGGCGGCTTGCGGTCCCTCGACGCCCAGCGCGTCGGTACGGCCGATGATCAGGGTTTCCGAGCGCGCGTCGACCGCCGCGCGGACCTTGCCGACCATCTCGGCCACCGGGATCACGCCCTTGCCGCGGATGTGACCGCAGCGCTTGGGAAAGGTCTGGTCCTCGAGCTGGACGGCGGCGGCGCCGGCCCGTTCGAGCACCTTCACCGTCCGCTGGGTGTTCAGCGCGTTGCCGAAGCCCGTGTCGATGTCGACGATCAGCGGAATGTCGACGCGGTCGGCGATGGCCCGCACGGCGTCGGCCAGTTCGCCGACCGCCACGAGGCCGACGTCGGGCCGGCCCAGCCTGGCCAGCGACAGGGCCGCGCCCGACAGGAACGCGGCCTCGAAACCGGCCTGCTCGACCAGCAGGGCCGAGAAGCCGTCGTAGCAGCCTGGCGCGGCCAGCAGCCGGCGGCGGCCGTCGGGGCCGGCCGCCAGCCGCTCGCGCAGGCGCGTGGCGGCGCTCGTCACTCCGCGGCCTTGGCGGTCGCGCCGGTCGGGATGTGGCTCTCGTGGTTCTGCAGATACCAGTCGGCGATTTCCTCGCGGGTGGCGAACCACACGCCCGGCAGGCTCTTGGCGTGCTGGATGAACTCGCGCAGGGCGCGGATCCGGTAGGCCCGGCCCGAGACGTGCGGGTGGATGCCCACGTTCATCAGGCGGCCCGAGGTCGCGCCCTCCTTGTAGAGGACGTTCAGCTCCTCGATCAGCACGTCGCGGTACTCGTCGGTGGTGTGGCCGCGACGGGTGAGCAGGGTGAAGTCGTTGATCTCGTTGGAGTAGGGCGTCGAGACGATCGGGCCGCTCGGCGTGCGCAGCAGGTAGGGCTGGTCGTCGTTGAGCAGGTCGCAATAGAAGGTGCAGCCGTGCTCGGCGAGGATGTCGGCCGTCTGCAGCGTGCCGCGCAGGCTGGACGACAGCCAGCCCTTGGCCCTCTTGCCCACGAACTTCTCGTATTGCTCCAGCGAGCGCAGGACGATGTCGCGCTCCTTGGCCGGTTCGTGGGCGAAGTCGGTCAGCAGTTCGCCCTGTTCCCAGTTGTGGGCCAGAAGCTCCCAGCCGCGCTCCAGGCAGGCGTCGGTCATGGCCTTGCGGCGTTCGAAGGTGACCGCGTTGGTGGTGCAGCTGGCCTTGACGCCCTGTTCGTCGAACAGGTCGAACAGCCGCCAGATGCCCACCCGCTGGCCGTATTCGCGCCAGGTGTAGTTGGGGAAGTCGGGCGTATCGCCGGCCAGCACGTCGGGCAGCACCGCGGGGCCGCCGGCGTAGTACTTCTCCTTGGTCGGCTTGGTGAGGTCCCAGGTCTCCAGGTTGAACGTCATGACCAGGGCCACGCGCGCGCCGTTCGGCCAGATCAGCGGCTTGCGGTGCGGAAGCGGAACGAAATCGTATTCCATACTGATACCCCGTGGTCCCTAGTGCTCGAGCAGCAGCGAGCCGAAGCCGTCGATCTTGTCCTGGACGCCCATGCTCCGCAGAGCATGCCAGTAGGTGGCGGTGTTGATGGCCACGACCGGCTTCTCCAGCCAGAACTCGGCCATGCCGGCGACCTTGGCGAAGGCGAGATTGGTGCCGCACTGGACGACGGCGTCGGCGCCTTCCGAGACCTCGATGGCCGCCCGCTTCAGCGTCTGCGGGCTCTCGTGGGCGATCAGCATGGGCGAGGGCGATTTCAGGCCCTTCACCTGGATGACTTCGTAGCCCAGGTCCTCGAAGAACTTGCGCACCTGGTTGTCGCCGACCGGCATGTAGGGGGTGATGACCCCGATCTTCCTGATGCCGCCATAGGCCTTCAGCGCCGCGTCGACGGCGGTGGAGCCCATCACGACCGGAACGCCCTTGGTGCGCTCCAGCATGCGCTGGGTCAGGCGCTCGGCGCCGTCGGCGCCGTCCCAGAAGGTCTCGGCCGACATGCCCATGACCACGCAGGCCGGGTCCATGGTCATGGCCACGTCGACGCTGTCCATGGTCGCGTCGCGGATGTTCTGCAGCATCACCATGAACGACTCGTCGTCGGTCACCTTGGTGTCCGGAATGGCGATCCGCTGGAAGTGATTGGTCACGCCGCGCGGGCGCATATCGTCGTATTCCGGCTGCACGCTCGTGTTGGTCGACGGCGCGATCACCGCGTACTTCAGGCGGTGTCCCAATGAATCCGGCATGACGCTCCCTCGACGTTTCGATGGTCGAGGAATGGCAAAGCCGGAGCGGCCGCGCCGCACCCCAGGAGCCGATATCCGCCCGGCGGATAGGAAAAGGCGCCGCCAGAGCGGGAAGGGCGGGCGTCGCTAGGGTCGTCGTTGAACCACAACGGAAATTCCTCCGGGGGACGAGACCATGCCCGCCTTCATCATCGCCACCACCGTCATCACGGACGCGCCGCGCTTCTTCGAATACGTGAAGGCGATCTCCGGCCTGGCCGAGCGCTTCGGCGGCGAGACCTATGTCCGCGGCCCGGTGACCGAGGTGCTGGAGGGCGAGGTCCCCGAGGGCGAGCGCGTGATCGTCACCCGCTATCCCGACGCCGCCGCCGCCAAGGCCTACCTGCACTCGGACGAGTACCAGGCCGCCAAGCTCCTGCGGAAGGACGCCGGGAGCGTCGTGGTCCGCATGGTCGTCGTCGACTGATCAAAGCGCGTGAGCCAGGGCGCGAGGGGGAAACCGCGCCCGCAACGCCGATCCAAAACTAGCGAGGTTCCGTGGAACGATTCCAAGTCGTCGTCGCCGGCGCTGGGCCCGTGGGCTCGGTCGCGGCCTATCGGCTGGCCCAGATGGGCGTCGAGGTGCTGCTGCTGGAGGCCGCGCCGCGCTGCCCCGAGGACCTGCGCGCCTCGACCATGCATCCGCCGACGCTCGACATGATGAAGACGCTCGGCGTGCTGGAGGACCTGGAGGCCCAGGGCCTGCGGGCGCCGATCTATCACTATCGCAACCGCCTGACGGGCGAGGTGATGGCCTTCGACATGGGCGAGCTGGGCGACATCTCAGAACACCCCTACCGGCTGCAGTGCGAGCAGTTCAAGTTGGCGCGGCTGCTGACCGCGAAGCTGGCGGCGCACCCGAAGGGCGAGGTGCGCTTCTCCCACCGGCTGGCCCACTTCACCCAGGACGACCAGGGCGTCACCGCCTCGATCGAGGCGCCGTTCGGCATCGAGCAGGTGCGCTGCGACTATCTGATCGGCGCCGACGGGGCCAATTCGATCGTCCGCAAGTGGCTGGACGTCGAGTTCGAGGGCTTCACCTATCCGGAGAAGTTCCTGACCCTGTCCACCGACTGGCCGCTGGAGGATCACTTTCCGGGGCTGGCCCACGTCAACTACGTGGCCGATCCCAAGGAGTGGTGCGTGCTGTTGCGGGTGCCGTCGCTCTGGCGGATCCTGGTGCCGGCCAACGGCGAGGAGAGCGACGAGGCCCTGCTGTCGGACGCCAAGAAGGAGGCCGTGTTCGACGGCCTGCTGGGCGACGGCGCGTCGATCAAGACCGTGCACCGCACGCTCTACAAGGTGCACCAGCGGGTGGCCAAGACCTACCATGTGGGCCGGGTGCTGCTGGCCGGCGACGCCGCGCATCTCAACAACCCGCTGGGCGGGTTCGGCATGAACTCGGGCATCCACGACGTCTGGAACCTGACGGAGAAGCTGGCCGAGATCCTGCTGGAGGACGGCGACGCCGAAGCCCTGCTGCCGCGCTACGACCGCCAGCGGCGGGCGGTGATGCACAAGTTCATCCAGACCCAGACCATCGCCAACAAGGCGGCGATGGAGGCCGGCACCGCCGAGGCCTATGCCGAGCGCGAGGCCAAGATGCGCAAGATCCTGGCCGATCCGGAGCAGCGCCGCGAGTACCTGCTGCTGCAGTCGATGTACAAGACGCTCGAGCTCGAAGCGGCGACGGCGTGAGGGCGGGGCGATGATCCAGTTTCACACCATCCCGACCGCCAACGGCCAGAAGGTGCGGATCGTGCTGGAGGAGACGGGGCTGGCCTACGCGCTGGCGCCCATCGACCTCTATGCCGGCGCGCACAAGCGGCCGGACTACAAGGCCACCCTGAGCCCGTTCGGCAAGGCGCCGGCCATCGTCGATCCTGACGGTCCCGGCGGCGCGCCGATCACGCTTTCGGAGACCCTGGCGATCGCCTGGTACCTGGCCGAGAAAGCCGCCAGCGATCTGCTGCCCAAGGGGCCCGGCGAGCGGGCCGAGTTCCTGATGTGGGCTTCGGCGGTGTCGTCGCAACTGGCCGGGGCCTTCAGCAATCAGTTCGTGGCCACGGTGATGGCCCCGGAGAAGACCCCGTGGGTGATCGAGCGCTCGTTGGCCGACTGCCACGAGCAGCTGGCGGCGTTCGAGGCGCGGCTGGCCGACCGCGTCTACATGCTGGGCGAGCGGTTCACGATCCTCGACGCCCTGTTCTTCCCGATGGTCGCCAGTTCGGCCAGGCGGCTGGAGGGCGGGCTCGAGCGCTATCCGAACCTGGCCCGCTACGAGGCCTTCATCGGCCAGCGGCCGGGGGTGCAGCGCGGCATGGCGGCGGCCTGACGCGAACGCCGTTCGCCTGCAACCTTGGCGCCGTACCGAGCGCGAAAACCTTGTGAGACAGTCTCTCGCACGGTTAACGCGAGACGGGGCCGCATGGAGCGCAGCTGGATCAAGGGGCGGGTCTTCGTCGTCGACGACGATCCGGTGCTGCTGTCGTTCCTGGAGGGCGCCCTGGCAAGGTCCGGCTATATCGTCCAGGCCTTCGAGTCCGCCCGCAGCGCACTGCACGCGGCCGGCCTCGACAAGCCGGCGATCTGGCTGATCGACATCCGCATGCCCGACATGGACGGCATGGAGCTGTTGAAGATGCTGCGCGGCGGCGAGGCGCACCGCGAGACGCCGGTGATCATGCTGACCGGCGAGGGCCGCCTGGACCGCATCGCCAGCGCCCTGGGCGCGGGGGCGACGACCTATCTGCTCAAGCCGTTCTCGCCGCAGCAGGTGGTGGAGAAGGTCTATGCGGCGCTGAACTTGCGGTAGGGGGGCAGACGCTCTCCCAGAACCTCGTGCGCCATTCGCCGCTGGCTCTCCGTCACTGCCTCCCTCGCCCTTGTGGCGGGGGTCCATGCCGGCCGCTGCTCAGACCTGGGAAACCTCGAAGGTCTGAGCAGGTTGACACATGGATCCTCGCCACAGGGGCGAGGAAGGCGGGTTTAGTTTGAGCCGAAGGTTCGGATCACACACATCGCCATGGTCCCCGCTTTCGCGGGGATTTTACGGATAATGGGGCGACAGGGGCCGCCCACATTGGAAGCGATTCAGCAGAAGCCTCACCACGCCACCTCCGCCCCCGCCAGATCCAGGAACCTGCCCGTGTCGTCCAGGCCAAGGCCCGCGATGACCTTCTGCTGGCCAGCGACGCTTTCCTCGACGGAGTAGGGCGCGTCGGGGCCGCCCAGGGCGGTGCGGGTCCAGCCGGGGGCCATGGCGACGACGGTGACGCCGTCGCCCTTCAGCTCGACCGCCAGGCCCTTGGCCAGCATGTTCAGCGCGGCCTTGGACGAGCGGTAGGCGTGCGAGCCGCCGTAGACGTTGGTTCCGATCGAGGCCAGGCCGCTGGACATCATGACGATCGTCTTGGCGTCGCTTGCCTTGACGTTGTCGATCAGTGCGGCGGTGATGCGGAACGGCGAGACGACGTTGGTGGCCAGGATGTCGGCCCAGATCTCGTAGTCCATGCCCGACAGCGTCTGGTGGGCCATGCCCTCCGGCAGGGGAATGGGACCGTAGGTGCCGGCGTTGTTGATCAGCACGTCGACGGCGACGCCCTTCAGCCGCTCGGCCAGGGCGGCGACGGAGGCCGCGTCGTTCACCAGCAGGGCCTCGATGCGGACCTTGCCGGGGTGGGCCTGGGCTATGGCCTGCAGTTCGGCCGCGCCGGCCGGATCGCGGCAGGTGGCGACGACGTCCGCGCCGGCGGCGGCGTACTGGCGGACGTGCTCCAGGCCGATGCCGCGATTGGCGCCGGTGATCAGGACCGTGGTCATGACGATTGGTCTCCTTGGGTTCGCGCCGACTTGAACCGCTGGCGATGACGCGAGCGTGGCGGCGGCGATCTTCGCCGCTGTGCGGATAACGGCCTCGGGCGGGCGGAGCCGGCCAGGGGCGGGCGCTAGGACGCAAGGCTCGAAGATTCCGCTGGAGCCGCTTTCGTGACGCTCATTCGCAAGGCCTATGCCGATACGCCAGCCGGCCAGGTGCACCTGCGCCGGGTGGACGGTCCCGGCGACCCGATCGTGCTCCTGCACCGCACCCCGGTCAGCTCGGCCTGTTTCGACGGCGTGCTGGCCCGCCTGGCCGGCCGCCGCGCGGCGATCGCGCTGGACACGCCGGGCTTTGGCCAGTCGTTCCGTCCCGAGGGCCTGCCCTCGACGGCGGACTACGGCGCCTGGATGCTGGCGGCCCTGGACGCCCTGGGCGTGGAGCGTTTCCACCTCGCCGGCCACCATACCGGCACCCACATCGGCGCCGAGATCGCCGTGGCCGCGTCCGACCGCGTGCGCTCGCTGCTGCTGAACGGCGTGCTGTTCGCCACCGCCGCCGAGCGCGAGATGTTCCGGGCCCAGGTCGGCCAGGCCGCGCCGATCGACGCGCACGGCGCCTATCTGATCCAGTCGTGGGGCACGATGAAGGGGCTGCTGCCCCGCTTCGACGCCCAACTGGTGCAGACCGAGTTCCTGGGCGCGATCGGCGCGCCGGACGGCCGCAACCAGGCCTTCGGGGCGATCTTCGATCAGGACTTCGCCAGCGTCTTCGAGCGCGTGGCCTGCCCGGTGACCGTGCTGCAGGCGGCGGACGATCCGCTGGCCGGCTTCGTCGGCCGCATCCGCACCGCCCGGCCGGGCGTGGTGGTGACCACCCAGGGCAAGACCGGCGTCGCCGCGCCCGAGCTGGAGCCCGAGATCTTCGCCGAGACCCTGCTGGCCTTCGCGGCCGGCGTCGAAACCACGCCCCCGAACACTCCTCTTCAGTGGACCCCGCCCATGACCAATCGCCGTTTCTCCCTCGTCCGCGCCGGCCAGGGCTTCGAGCTGGCCGAGTCCATCGAGCCGATCCCGACGCCGGGCCTCGGCGAGGTGCTCGTGCGCGTGCGCGCCGTGGCCCTGAACCGCCGCGACGTGATGATCCGCCAGGGCTGGTATCCGGTGGGCGAGGCCGACGGCTTCACGCCGCTGTCGGACGCTTCGGGCGAGATTGTCGCCGTCGGCGAAGGCGTCGAGGGCCTGGCGGTTGGCGATCGCGTCGCCTCGACCTTCTTCCAGAACTGGGCCGGCGGGCGGATCACCTTCCCGGCGGTGATCTCGTCGCTGGGCGCGGGCGGTCCGGGCGTGCTGGCCGAGCACGTGGTGCTGTCGGCCGGCGGGGTGGTGAAGCTGCCGGACGGCCTCGATTTCCTGCAGGGCGCGACCCTGACCTGCTCGGGCGTGACCGCCTGGTCCTCGCTGGTCACCCACGGCGGCCTCAAGGAAGGCGACTGGGTCGTGACGCTCGGCACCGGCGGCGTTTCGCTGTGGGGCCTGCAGATCGCCAAGGCCTTCGGCGCCAAGGTGGCCGTGGTCGGCGGCGACGACGCCAAGCTGGCCCGCGCCGTCGAGCTGGGCGCGGACCTCGCCGTCAACTATCGCACCACGCCCGCGTGGGACGCCGCCGTGAAGGAAGCCACGGGCGGCGGCGTGCAGCATGCCCTGGAACTGGGCGGCGCCGGCACCCTGGCCAAGTCGCAGGCCAGCCTCGGCGTCGGCGGCCACGTGGCCGTGATCGGCGCGCTGGACGGCTTCGGCGGCACGCTGGACGCTTCGGCGATGGTGATGATGGCCCAGCGCGCCACGGCCATCTCGGTCGGCTCGCGCGCCGACCACCAGGCGCTGTCGGACTTCGTGGCCGCGCGCGGGATCACGCCGGTGATCGACAGCGTGTTCGGCCTGGACGCCATAGAAGGCGCCTACGCCCGCGCCGACCAGGGCGCCTTCGGCAAGGTCGTGGTGACGCTGTAGTCGCCGCCGTGGTCCCTCTCTCCACCTCATGGAGAGAGGGGAGGGGCCCGCCGCCAAAGGCGTGGGAGGGTGAGAGGGTAAAACCTAAAAGGAAAAGGCGCGGTCTTTCGGCCGCGCCTTTCTGCTTTTGCAGCTGGTCGGAACGGTGAGAGGGGGAGCCTGTTGGCGGTGAAACCTCTCACCCTCCCATGGCTTCGCCATGGGCCCCTCCCTCTCTCTCAGAGAGAGAGGGCGTTAGATTTCCACCACCTCGACCAGAGCCCCGCCCGGCGCGCGCAGTACACCGGCGCGCTTGCCGCCGTAGACGGCGCCCTCGCGTACGGCGGGCGCGACGATCCAGTCGCCCTGGACGCTGTCGAAGTCCGGGTGTTTGAGCGTGCAGATGGCGACGCCCGGCGGCAGGGCGCCGGCGTGGGCGGGGCGCGCGGTGGCCTGGGCCGGATACTGGTCGAACTCCAGGAAGACGTCCTTTTCGAAGGTCGCCGTCGCCAGGGCATGGCGGCTGTCCTTGGGAAGCGCGAAGGCGTCGTTGATCATGTTGTAGACGATGGTCATCGGCGCGCCGACGTCCAGGCCCAGGGTCTGGCCGAACCATCGGCCGCTGGCGTCCATGTCGCCGCTGGCGAGAACCAGGATGAACAGCTTGTCGATCAGGCTGCCGGGGTGGGGCAGGCCGTTGCCCGGCGAGATGATCTCGGTGAGGTAGACGATCTCGCCGTCGGGGCCCTTGACCTGCATCGGGTGGATGGTGGGCAGGCCGTCGATGCGCTTGGGCGGGCCGATGATCTCGAACGGCGCATCCTGCATGCGAGCGTTCACGGCCATCACGTCGGTGCAGCAGATCTCGATCGCCGCCCAGCCGTAGGTGCGCAGCGGCTGGTACTCGGGGACCGGGTCGCCCTCGACGAAGCGCAGGAAGACGTCGGCGCCGCTGGCCGGCTGCAGCACGGCGTAGGGACGGCCGGCGCTGGCCGGCGCGCCCCAGCTGGCGGCGAGATCGGCGGGGACCTCGCCCTCTTCGACCACGCTATAGTCGAGCCATTGGGCGTAGCGCTGCGCGGCCTGGGCGACGTTCGGCGTCACCAGGGTGGCGGCCCGTAGAAGGTTCATCGGTAGGTCCTTGAAATCGCGTAGGCTTCAGTCGCGCAGTTCGACGGCCACGTCTTCGGAGGCGACATCGCCCGTGGCGGTCGCGGCCTCGGCTTCCTGCTGGACGATGCGCAGCACGCGGGAGAGATATTCCTGCAGCCACAGGCCGCGCTCGGCGGCGGCTTCGGCGCCAGGCTCGAAGCGCTCGATCTGGGCGCGGTCGAGGCCGCCCTGGGCCTCCAGCACGCGTTCGAGCGTGTCGAGGCGGGCGCGGGTGACGGCCAGTTCCTGGACCACGGCCATGGTCACGGCCAGGACGCGTTCGACTTCCGGATTGGCGAAGAAATAGGGGCGCTTGCCGGCGGGCTTGGCGCCGGCGTCGGCCAGGGCGTCGGCGATGCTCATTGGCTTTTACGGGCTCCGATCACGCGCCAGGCGGCCTTGCGCCCATAGTCTTCGCTGTCGTCGTCGGCGGCGTCGGGGAAGACCTCGCGGTCGACCACGGCGGTGACGCCGTCGTGGATCAGTTCTTCGGCCTTGAAGCCGGCCTCGACCATGCGGGCGTCGAGGTCGATCTCGTGCAGCGTGCTCCAGAAGGGCTCGTTGTTGTAGAAGGCGTCCCAGTCGCGCATGGCCTGCTCGAACAGCGGCATGGTGGGCGCGTACTGCGGCTGCTCGACGTGCAGCACCACGCCGCCCGGCGCCAGCACGCGGCGGCTCTCGGCGAAGATCGCCTTCATCGAAGCCAGCGACAGCTCGTGCAGGAACATGGTCGTCTGCACCCAGTCGAAGCTCTCGCTTTCGAAGCGCGACAGGTCGGCGCCGTCGGCCTGGACGAAGCGGATGTTCTCGACTCCCAGCGAGGCGGCGCGGGCGGCGGCGTAGCGCAGCATTGGCCCGCCGACGTCGATGGCGACCACTTCCGCGTCGGGAAAGGCCTGCGCGATCGGCAGGGCGCTGTGGCCGACCGTGGCGCCGATGTCGAGGATGCGGCGCGGCTTGAAGTCGGGCAGGCGACGCTGCACCCAGCGCACCACGGCCTGGCCGCCGCCGTCCGAGAAGCGACCCAGCAGGCCGCCGGTGGTGGCGAAGCCGCCATGGTCGTAGTTGGCGCCGCCCGAGACGTCGCCCTCGAAGCGCTCGACGTGATAGCTGCCGGGCATGCAGTGGTGGTCGACCGCCGAGACGTAGCGCGGGATCGGCAGGGCGGGGTCGAGCTCCAGCCGGTCGCGGCCGGCGTTGAGCGCGGCGGCCTTGGCGGCCAGTTCCTCGGCCTGGCGCAGGGTGGTCCAGCGGCCGGCCTGCTGGCGCTGCTCCATGGTCAGGCGGCGCAGCGCCGACCAGGTCTGGTAGGCGGGGTCCTTCAGCAAGGCCTTGCGGACCTCGTGGCGATCCTCGGGCGCGCGGCCGTTGGCCTTCTCGAAGGCGGGCAGGACGCGGGTCTCGTAGGCCTGCTTCACGCCGGGGATGACGCGGGTGGAGAGGTGCCGGTTGAGCTGGGCCAGGACGTTCAGCCGCTCGATCTCGTCGTGCGACATCTCGGGGAACACCCCGTGGCGGCCGACCTTGCGATAGTCGGGCGGGCCGTCATAGGCCTGGATCGGCCCCTCGTTGACGCGACCGGTCATGGGCGCACTCCTACTGTCCTGACGCGAGCTTGCGCCGGCCGGCAGGGCGTCGGGCGCGTGACGACGCGAAAATCCGCCTGCCGGGGATCAGGCGCCGGGCACGGCGGCGCGCTCGCCGGCTGCCGCCTCGATGCGCGCCTCCTCGACCGCGTGCTCGGCGGCGAAGCGGTAGCGGCCCAACGGCAGCAGCACGAGGCCGCCCAGCACCAGCAGGGCCGTGGCGATCAGCAGCGAGGTCTGATAGCCGCCGGTGGCGTCGAAATCGGCCCCAAAGGCCACCGGTCCCAAGCCCGAGCCGGCCGCATAGGCGCAGTAGAGGCAGCCGTAGAGCGTCGAATAGGCTCGCGCCCCGAAATAGCGGGCGATCAGGAAGGCCAGCAGGTCGAACTCCATGCCCGCGGCCATGCCGACCAGAGCGATGGCCGTGAGGGCGCCGCCGAAGGTGGGATCCTGGCCGTGCATGATCAGGCAGCCGACCGCCGGCAGGCACAGCAGCACCAGCGCCACGCCCGGCGCCCAGAAGCGGTCGACCAGCCAGCCGCCGGCCACGCGACCGGCGATCACCGACAGGCCGACGACCGGGGCCAGGCTGACGATCTCGGCTTTCGTGAAGCCCTTCAGCTTCAGCAGGTTCTCGAGGTTGGGCAGCGGGCCGGCGATGGCGAAGGAGAACAGCAGGAAGCCGCCGGCGATCAGCCAGAACCTCGGGTCGCGCGCGGCCTCTCCCAGGGTCAGGCCGGGCAGTGGGGCGTGCAGCGTATGGACGCGGCGGGCGCCGGGGTCCTTGAAGGCCAGCAGGGCCACGGGCAGGGCGATGATCAGGGGCAGTGCGCCGGTGACGAGGTAGGCTGCGCGCCAGCCGTGGGCCTCGATCATCCACATCAGGAACGGCTTGATGAGAAAGCCGAACACGCCGGTGCCCATCAGGGCGACGCCCAGGGCAAGGCCCTTGTTGACCTCGAAGCCGTTGTTGACCGCCCGGGTCCAGGTGGTGGGCAGGGTGCCCGCGCCGACCGCGCCCATCAGCGCCCAGTTCAGGTAGAACAGCGGCAGGGCGCCGTTGGTCAGCGAGAACGCCATGAAGACGAAGGCGAACAGCACCAGGGAAGCGATGGCGACGGGCCGCACGCCGATCCTGTCGCCCAGCCAGCCGATGATCGGCCCCACGATCATCACCGCCACGGTGGCGACCGGCAGGCCCAGCATGATCGAGGCGAAGCTCCAGCCGAATTCCTTGGCCAGTTCCGGCGCCAGCATGCCGATGCTGTAGAAGGGCAGGGGCGACAGACCCAGGCCCACGCCCAGCACGACGCTGAGCAGCAGCGGCCAGCCGCGGCGGAACTCGCCTTGCGGGGATGGGCCCGCCTGGTTTTCGGATAGTTTCGCCATCGCCGTTTGCCCCGCCGCGATCACATCGGTAGGCGAGGCAGCCTGGGGCGCTCAACGTCGCCCGCAACAGGAATATCCGGAGCAGTCGCCTTGCGATCAGACGTCAGGCCCGGCGCCGCCCTTTCGGGGGTCAAGGTGCTCGATCTTTCCCGCGTGCTGGCCGGTCCGTGGGCGACCCAGGCCCTGGCCGACATGGGCGCCGAGGTCGTGAAGGTCGAACGGCCCGGCGTCGGCGACGACACCCGGGCGTGGGGGCCTCCGTTCTTCGAGACGGTCGAAGGGGGCGGGGCGACGCGGCCTATTTCACCTGCGCCAACCGCAACAAGCGCTCGGTGACCATCGACATGGCCGACCCGCGCGGCGCCGACCTGATCCGCCAGATGGCCGCCGAGGCCGACGTGGTGGTCGAGAACTTCAAGGTCGGGGGCCTGGCCAAGTACGGCCTGGACTACGAGAGCCTGGCGGCGATCAATCCACGCCTCGTCTACTGCTCGATCACGGGGTTCGGGCAGACGGGGCCCTACGCGGCGCGGGCCGGCTACGACTACATGATCCAGGGCATGGGCGGGCTGATGTCGATCACCGGCCAGCCGGACGGCGCGCCGGGCGCCGAGCCGATGAAGGTGGGGGTGGCGGTCGTCGACCTGTTCACCGGTCTGTACGCGGCCAACGCCATCCTCTGCGGCCTGCTGCACGCCCGCGCCACCGGCGAGGGCCAGCACATGGACATCGCCCTGTTCGACGTGCAGGCGGCCGTGCTGGCCAATCAGGCCAGCAACTATTTCGCGACGGGGAAGGCGCCGGAGCGCCTGGGCAACGCCCACCCCAATCTCGCGCCCTACCAGGTGTTCGCCACGGCCGACGGGGCGATGGTGCTGGCGGTCGGCAACGACGGGCAGTTCCGGGCCTTCGCCCAGGCGGCCGGCGCGCCGGGGCTGGCCGAGGATCGGCGCTTTACCACCAACGCCCAGCGCGTGGCGGCGCGAGGCGAGTTGGTCCAAGCCATGGCGCCGATCCTCGCGACCCGCGAGACCAAGGCCTGGATCGCGCTGCTGGAAGCCGCCGGCGTGCCGTGCGGGCCCATCAACGGGATCGACCAGGTGTTCGAGGAACCCCAGGCGCTGCATCGCGGCCTGGTCGTCGAGCAGGCGCGGGAAGACCTCGCCGCGCCGATCCGCACCGTCGCCTCGCCGATCCGGGCGTCGAGGACGCCGGTGGTCGTGGAGCGCCCGCCGCCGGCCTTGGGGGCCGATACGGCGGCGGTGCTCGTTGGGTTGGGCAAGAGCGAGCCCGAGATCGCCGAGCTGAAGGCGGCGGGCGTGGTCTAGCGGGCCGCCCGGGCCGCGCCTTCGGGCATGGCCCCGGCGAAGTCGATGACGCACATGGCGCCGTACGAGCGGTGGCCGCCGCAGGCGACGCCGGCGCTGCTGTAGCCGGTGGACAGGATGTTGCGGCGGTGACCGCGGCCCGGCACGCGGCTGTCGACCACCAGCTGGCGCACAACGTCGCGGGGGTCTTCGTAGCCGTAGGAGATGTTCTCGGCCGACATGCCGGCGAACACCCCGTACTTGCGCAGGCGCTGTCCCAGGCTGCCGCTGGCGCCGTGGCCGACCGAGCCGCGCGCGCCCTGGGCGCTGGCGTGGTCGCGAGCGGCGTCGTCGATCCGGCCGTCGGCGGTCAGGGGCGGCAAGGGGCGCTGGCGCTGGAGCTCGGCGATCGCCTCGTAGAGCGCGTCGCTATCTTCGCCATGCAGCGGTTCGGCGCGGCGCAACTCGTCGGCATAGGCGCGGGGATTGGCGCGGACGTAGTTGATCTCGTCGAGCACCGCCTGCTCCTGGCTCTGGGCGGCGGCCACTTGGGGCGTCATCAGTGCGGGCAGGGCGAGCAGCAGCAGTCCGGCGAGCGCCGGAGCCGGGCGACGGTAAGAACGCATACGAACCTACGATACGGAAAAAAGCCCCTCAGTCCGTGCTGTAGCACGCTTTCTGGGATTCGCACGGCGCCCCGACGTCGCACCCGAAGGCTTGCTATCCGCGAGGCGAGAAAACCGGCGACGGCGCGCCAAGGCGCCTTTCCAAGCGGCATCAAGACGGCCTGACAACCGCCGGATTCCGCGATGCTTCTCGCCCTCATCACGCTGCTGCACGTGCTGGTCTTCGTCTACTGGCTGGGCGGGGACCTGGGGGCCTTCTACACCTCGCGCTACGCCGCCGACCCGGCCCGCACGGTCAAGGAACGGGGCCTGGCCCTGAAGGTGCTGGCCGACATCGACATGGCCCCGCGCACCTGCCTGATCCTGGCCCTGCCCACGGGCCTGACCCTGGCCAAGCTGAAAAGCTGGTGGGACGTCCCGCCCGAGGGCGTGGCCGCCGTCTGGGCCCTGTGCCTGTTCTGGCTGACCATGGCCTGGACCATCCACCTGCACCACAGCCCGCCCGAGGCCGGGGTACGCCGGATCGACATCGCCATCCGCTGGGGCGTGCTGGTCGCCCTGGCCGGCTTCGGCGGGGCCAGCCTCGTTGGCCTTTCGACCGCGCCGCTGTTCCTGGCGCTGAAGATGCTGATCCTGGCCGTGGCCATCGGCTGCGGCCTGTTCATCCGCAAGCTGCTGGCGCCGCTGGGGCCGCCGGTCGCAGCGATGATGACCACGGGCCCTACGCCCGAAGGCGACGCCGTGATCGCCGCGGTGCTGGAGAAGACCCGTCCCGTGGTCGTCAGCCTGTGGATCCTGCTGATCCTCGCCGCGCTGCTCGGCCTCTGGACCCCCGCCTGAAGGAGCCCCGCCATGACCCTGCGTTTCGAACCCACCATGGTGACCGAGGACAAGACCGCGCGGCAGCTCTACGAGGCGGTGAAGGCCAATCCGGCCAGGGCCCGCTTCGGCTTCGGGAGCCGCGCGGCGGTGGTCAATATCGACTTCCAGCAGGCCTATACGCGGCCCGACCTGTTTCCCAAGAGCGCGTACGTCACCGATCCCGACCAGATCGCCCACGTCAACCGCCTGTCGGCCCTGGCCCGCGCGCGCGGCATGCCGGTGATCTGGACGCGAGTGATGTACAAGCCCGACGGCGGCGACGCCGGGGTCTGGGGCACGCGCACCGACACGCCCGACAGCCTGCAGAACATCAAGCAGGACAGCGAGCGCCACGCCTTCGACCCGCGCGTCGAGATCGACGCGGCCGTGGATCTGGTCTTCGACAAGCGCATGCCCAGCGCCTTCTTCGAGAGCCCGCTGCAGAGCTATCTGGTCTGGCACAAGGTCGACACGGTGATCCTGACCGGCGGCTCGACCAGCGGCTGCGTGCGGGCCAGCGCCGTCGAAAGCCTGTCGCGCGGCTACCGCACGATCGTCCCCGAGCAGTGCGTGGCCGACAAGCACGAGAGCTACCACTTCGCCAACCTGACCGACCTGCAGCTGAAGTACGCCGACGTGGTCGACGTGGAAGAGGCGGCGGGGTGGCTCAAGGGGTGACGGCGGCGCCCGCCGGCCGGTGTTTACGCGGGCTTGTCGATCGCCATCTGGATGACGTCGGTGCGACCCGTCCGGAAGCCCGCTTCGCAATAGGCCAGGTAAAAGGTCCATAGCCGGCGGAACCGTTCGTCGAAGGTCTTCGAGCCCTGGGCTATGGATGGGTAGGCCTTTTCGAAGCGCTGGGCCCACAGGGCCAGGGTCCGGGCGTAGTCGTGGCCGAAGCGCTCGGTTCTGCGCCAGCGCAGGCCGCGCGCGGCGATCAGCGGGGCCAGGCGGTTCTCGGAGGGGAGGGCCCCGCCGGGGAACACGTAGCGCTGGATGAAGTCGGTGCGCGCTTCGTACTCGTCGAACAGCTCGTCCTGGATGGTGATCACCTGCAGCCCGGCGCGGCCGCCGGGCTTGAGCAGCGAGCGCACCTTGTCGAAATAGACGCCCCAATAGTCGCCACCCACCGCTTCCAGCATTTCGATGGACGCCAGTCGGTCGAACTGGCCGTCCAGGTCTCGATAGTCGAGCAGGCGGATGTCGACCCGCTCGGCCAGCCCGGCCTCGAAGATCCGGCGGCGTGCGAAATCATGTTGTTCGTGCGAGATGGTCACGGCGGTGACCCGGGCGCCGATCCTGGCGGCCGCGAACTGGGCGAAGCCGCCCCAGCCGCAGCCGATCTCGACCACGCTATGGCCGGGCTTGAGGTCGATGAGGGCTGCGAGGTTTTCGTACTTGGCCGTCTGGGCCGCTTCCAGGGACTGGTCCGGCTGGCCGAACCGGGCCGCAGAATAGGTCATGGTCTCGTCGAGCCAGGCTCCGTAGAAGGCGTTTCCCAGATCATAGTGGGCGTGGATGTTGCGACGCGACCCGGCCCTGCTGTTGGCGCGCAGGCGGTGGAAGGCCCAGTTCGCGATCCTCATCGGCAACCCGCCGTCGAACAGTCGCCGGATGTGGTCGTAGTTGTTGGCCAGCGTGGTCAGGAGGGCCGCCAGGTCGGGGCTGTCCCATTCTCCAGCCATGAACCCTTCGGCGAAGCCGATGTCGCCGTTGGCGAGGATACGGGCGGCGAAGCGGAAGTCGCGCACGACGATGGTGGCCGCACGTCCCGGGATCGCGCCCTCCAGGCGGCGTTGATCGCCGCTCGGCGTGACGATCGTCAGCTCTCCCCAGGTCCAGCGGGCTGAGAGCAGCCGCATGACCAGGTCGAACAGGGCCGAGCCGCGCGCTGCGCCAGCGACGCGGATGTCGAGGGATGTGTCGGTCATCTTGGGCGGCTCTCGCGAGGGTGGCGTCCATCAGGCCTTCGGGCGAGGCGGACGTGTCGCGGGGTTCTACGGTCGAGGTCCGTGATCGGATGACGGCGCGCGCTATTTTTCGCTTCGGGTGATCCAGGCGCGCGGGCGTGCCGTATCATTCACATGCATGCGACTCGGGCCCTATCCGCACAACCTGCCAGCCGTCACGCCGTGAGCTCTCCGCGCGCGCTGGACGATCTCGTCGTGCGGGTCGGCGCCAGCCGCGACCGTGAAGCCTTCGCGGGCCTGTTCGACCACTATGCGCCAAGGATCAAGGCGATGCTGATGCGCGGCGGCGCCAGCGCTTCGGCGGCCGAGGAGCTGGCCCAGGAAACCCTGCTGGTCGTCTGGCGCAAGGCGCATCTGTTCGACCCCGCCCGCGCCTCGGCCGCGGCCTGGATGTTCACCATTGCCCGCAATCTGCGGATCGACCACTTCAGGCGCGGCTCGGTCGCGCTCCACGAGCTTGATTTCCACCTCGATGCGGAAGAGCCAGCCCAGCCCGACGCAATCCTCAGCGGCGCGCAGGACGCTCAGCGGGTGAGGGCGGCGATGCTCAGCCTCAACGCCGATCAGGCCGCGGCCATCGAAATGGCCTTCTTCCAGGAGCAGACCCATACGGAGATATCCAGGACGCTCGGCGTTCCGCTCGGCACGGTCAAGGCGCGCATCCGGTTTGGCATGATGAAGCTGCGGGCCTGCATGGAACGGGACAGGGGAGACGCGTCATGAGCCTTCGCCGTCAGCCCAGCGAGGAAAGGCTGCTGGCCTTCGCCGCGGGGACCTTGAGTTTTCCCGAGGCTGTGGTCGTGGCCACCCACCTGAGCTTGCGCCCGACCACGCGCCCGTGGGCCGAGCTCGGCGCGGCCGTGGGCGGGGTGCTGCTCGACGACCAGGCGCCGGAGGCGCTCAGCCAGAGCGCGCGGCAGGATGTGATGGCGCGCCTGGACGCCGTCGAGCTTGCGGCGGCGCCGAGGCCGGCCTTGGCCGATCCCGTCCTGCCGGCGCCGCTCGACCAGTTCGCGCTGGGGCCTTGGCGCTGGCTTGGCCCGGGCGTGCACGTGCGCGACGTGCTTGGGACCAGGGAGGGCGATTGCCGGGTCATCCTGCTGAAGATCGCTTCGGGGCAGTCGGCGCCGCGTCACACCCATGGGGGCGTGGAACTGACCTGCGTGATCGACGGCGCCTACGCCACAGAGGACGGCGTGTTTTCGCGTGGCGATTTCGAGGAGGCCGATCCGAGCGTGACGCACCAGCCCAAGGTCGTCTCCAAGGAGCCCTGCCTGTGCGTCGCCGCGCTGGACGGCCAGATCCGTCTGCCCGGCAGGCTCGGCAAGCTGCTCGCGCCTTTCGTCCGGCTCTAGGCCGCGGACGCCCTTCCAGGGCTCCAGCTCGCGAGCGCAGGTCAGCATACCCCTCATCTGGGCGGCGCTGGTTCGTCTGCGGAGCGCGCGTCGCGAGCCTGCGGCTTGGCCCCGCTCAACTCCGGTTGATAGAGCCCGGTGGCCATGCGCACGAGCAGTCCCTCGGGCCGCAGGCGCGGTCCGAAGCGCGCGCACGGATCGGGCGTCGCCACGGGGCGGGGCTTGCGATCGCGCGGCGCCAGTGCCACGGCCACGGCGTCCCCGAACGGCTCGGCCAGCTGGTGGGCGTCGCCCACCGGCGACAGCGACGGCTTGTCGGCCCCAAGCACCATGGCCTGCCGGCTCCAGACCAGTGCGGCCGCCTGGACGCCGTCAGGAGTCAGAAGCTCGGCCTCGGCCCACAGCCCGCCGACGCCGCCCGGGGCCCGCACCGAGACCGGACCCGGGATGAAGAAGTTGGCCACAGCCGAGGCGGCCGCGCCGGCCTGATTGGTGAGCTCGATCCGGGTCACCCCGACCTTGACGGTTCCCGCATCTGGCGCCGGGGCGTCGATCAGGGTGAAGCGTTTGCTGAGCTCGTAGCAGACCTGGCGATCGACCTCGTCCAGCACCGCCTGGCGGTGCTCGTCCTCGACCGAAAGCATCTGGTCCGAATGGCTCGCGGCGGGCGCGATCCACAGCCGCTCTATCGCCGTGGCCATCGCCTCGTCGCGACGCTCGTAAACCGTGGCGCGGACGGTTCCCGGGCGCTTGGCCAGGCCGTCATAGCTGCCGAGGAACCCCGAGTGCGAACCGCCGCCAGAGGCGCAGGCCGTGCATGCGGCGGCCAGGCCCGCCACGGCGGCGGCGCGGATAACCTTGTCGAACATCGTGGCCTCCTCTGTCGCCGTCGATACGGTGGTCGACGGCCGTCGGATCATCGCGATCGCAGATGTTTGAGAAGGAGAGGCGGGGCGACGCCCCGATGATCTTTCGCCACTGCGACGTGCGCTGCTGAAGATCGTGTCGCTGGCGCCTGGTTCCGGCGCGGCTAAAAGAAAAGGCCGCCGGCGCGGAGCCGGCGGCCTTCAGTCTGTGGAGTTCCAGAGAGGAAATCCGCCTGGAGAAACCTAGTCGACGACCTGGTAGCGGCCCGAAGCGTCGGGGCACACGCGGACGAAGCGCTTCTGGGTGCGGCCGTCGGGCAGGTAGATCGGGCTTTCGGCCAGGGTGCAGCCGTTGGCGTCGGCGCGGCCTTCGGTCACGCGGTAGGAGCGTTCCGACTCGTAGGTGTAGCCGTTGCCGCCGCGGCGGTCGTAATAGGCGTCGTCGTAGCCGCCGTTGTCGTAGCCGCGGTCATAGTCGTTGTAGGCGCGGGGCGGCGGGGGAGGCGGCGGGGGAACCGCGCCCGGGGCGCAGGCGGCCGAGCTGCGGCCGATGTTGCCGCCGACGACCGCGCCGAGCAGGCCGCCCAGCACAGCGCCCTCGGTCTTGGCGCCGCGACCCGCGACGCTGCCGCCGATCGCCGCGCCGATGCCGGCGCCCGCCAGGCCGCCGCCCGTGGTGCGGTTGGTCGTGCTGCGGCGGCAGGGATCGTAGTAGTAGCCGTTACGGTCGTAGGCGCCGCCCTGGTAGGAGCCTTGGCCGTAGCCGTAGGCCTGGGCGGAGGCGACGGTCGGAGCCGCGGCGCCGACGAGGGCCGCGCCGGCGACGAGGGCGCTGATGGCGGTCCGGATCATCATCGAAAAACTCTCCCTGAAAGCGGGCGTGACGATCGGGGGACCGTCCGTTGTCCGCAACATGCCAAGCGGTTCCTGAACGGTCGTTGACCGGACCGTTCATCTTCGTTCACGCACCAGTTCGTTCACGCATGCGGGCGCCGAATGGGGTATGGACGCGCTCGAACTGGCTTCTTCGGCGTCGAACTGGGCGCGGACGAGGCGAAAATGGGGCCACGCCTGCGGCGAGGCTTGAACGGATCGGAACCGGTCAAGGTTCCCGAAGGCGACTTTGGAATGCGTGAACTGAAAATCGACGCCGTGGGCGGCCAGGGCGACGGCGTCGCCGCCGGCCCGGCCTTCGTGCCCCTGACCCTGCCGGGCGAGCGGATCACCGCCCGCATGGAAGGCCAGCGCGGCGAACTGGCCGAGATCCTGGAGGCCAGCCCCGACCGCGTCGATCCGGCCTGCAAGCATTTCGGTCATTGCGGCGGCTGCGCGCTGCAGCACTGGGACATCGCGCCCTATCTCGACTGGAAGCGAGAGCAGGTGCGCCTGCAGCTGAAGCGCGAGCGGATCGAGGTCGAGATCCTGCCGACCTTCGCCTCGCCGCCGGCCTCGCGCCGCCGGGTGGCGCTGCACGCGCGCGGCGGCAAGGGCGGCGTGCGCCTGGGCTTCAAGGAGCGCCGCTCGTGGAACCTGGTGAAGATCGAGGAATGCCCGGTCGCCCATCCCAAGATTGTCGCCGCGCTGCCGGGCCTGGCGCGGCTGGCCCAGCCGTTCCTGGAGCACCCGAAGTCGGCTCCGACCCTGCACGTCACCCTGACCGGCACGGGCCTGGACATCGACGTCACCGGCGTGGAGCGCAAGAGCGGCGGGCTGTCGGCCGACGCCCGCGTGCAGGCGGCCATGACCGCCGGCGAGTTCGACTTCGCCCGCGTCACCCTGGCCGGCGAGACGCTGTACATGGCCCGCCAGCCGCTGGTGAAGCTGGGGCCCGCCATCGTGCCGCTGCCGGCCGGTTCGTTCCTGCAGGCGGTGCCGTCGGCCGAACAGGCCATGGCCGAGTTCGCCCTGGCGCACGTGGCGGGGGCGGCGAAGGTCGCCGACCTGTTCAGCGGCGTGGGCACCTTCACCTTCCGCCTGGCGCAGGAGGCCTCGGTCTACGCCGCCGACTTCGCCGAGCCGGCCATCGCGGCGCTGAAGGCGGCCGTCGGCTCGGCCCCGGGCCTGAAGGCGATCGTCGCCGAAGCCCGCGACCTGACCCGCCGGCCGATGCTGTCGAGCGAACTGGACAAGATGGACGCGGTGGTCTTCGACCCGCCGCGCGCCGGCGCGCTGGAGCAGACCGTCGAGATCGCCAAGTCCAAGGTCTCGCGCGTCGTCGGGGTGTCGTGCAATCCGGCGACCTTCGCCCGCGACGCGGGCCTGCTGATCGACGCCGGCTTCAAGCTCGAGAAGGTGCTGCCGGTGGACCAGTTCCTCTGGTCGCCGCATATTGAGCTGGTCGGGGTGTTTTCGCGATGAGGCGAGGATGGGCCAAGCCAGCGGCCGGAACGATAGGCTAGGGGCCGAGCGGCGAGGGGCGTTCGCCCTCGACGCCGCCGCCCAGCGCGGCAAGGCCGTCGCCAAGGCGGCCTGGTGGACGGCGGCCGGCGGGCTGGCCAAGTTCATCACCCGTCCGACCGAGGGCAAGGCCGCGCCGCGCTTCGCCTCCGACGCCCCGCCGGTGTCGCGGGGACGGCTGCGCCGGGCCTACATGTCGGCGTTCGAGAAGGACGCCGCCGACGTCGCCGCCGGACTCTATCCGCCGATGGAGGACGCGCCCAGCCACCCGGCCGCCTCGATCCTCAAGGCCTGGGACTTCCTGGCCGACGCCCGCGCGGTGGACGAGCGCCGCCGGCGCGGCGATGGCGTCGAGGTGCGCGACGATCCCAAGAGCCAGGGCTATCCCGCCTATTACCGGCAGAACTTTCACTACCAGACCGGCGGCTGGTTCACCGCCGACAGCGCCCGTCGCTACGACGCCCAGGTCGAGGCGCTGTTCTCGGGCGCGGCGGGAGCGATGCGCAGGCGGGCGCTGAGCCTGTTGGCGCGGCATTGGCGGGGGCGCGACCAGCGCGACCTGCGGGCCGTGGACGTGGCCTGCGGCTCCGGCGCGTTCCTGCACGATCTGGCGCGGGCCTTTCCGCGCGCGGGCCTGGCGGGGCTGGACCTATCGCCGGCCTATCTGACCGAAGCCCGCACGCGCTCGGGGCGGGGCATGATGCAGGCCAACGCCGAGCGGCTGCCGCTGGCTGACGACAGCCTGGACGCGGTGACCTGCGTCTACCTGTTCCACGAACTGCCGCCGCGCGTCCGTCCCATCGTCGCGGCCGAGATCGCTCGGGTGCTGAAGCCCGGCGGCGTGCTGGCCTTCGCCGATTCCGTCCAGCCCTCAGACGAGCCGCAACTGGCGAGGATGCTCGAGGCGTTCCCGGCCTATTTCCACGAGCCGTTCTACGGCAGCTACGCCGAGACGGACCTGGAGGCCCTGTTCGGCGCGGCGGGGCTGCGGGTGGCGGGGCGCGACAAGGCGTTCCTGACCAAGGCGCTGCTACTGGAGAAGTGATCCAGCGAGCTCCTTTATCGCACTTTTCAACGCCTTCCCGGGCCTCGTGCCCGGGATCCATCGTCCAGCCGCTCAGACCTTTCAAAGTCTGTCTGTGTCTGAGCAGCGGCCGGCATGGGCCCTCGCCACAAGGGCGAGGGAAGCATTGAAAAGTGAAGGCCAAGCGGGAGCGCCCACCCGCCTGGCCCTACCAACGTCACTTCTCCTGGCTGACCACCGCGAACCCCGCGCCCTGAGGATCGCTCGCCATGTAGATCCAGCTGCCGCCGGGCACCTGGTGGACGTCCATCATGGTGGTCGCGCCGGCCGCCAGGGCGCGGTCGCGGGCCGCCGAGGCGCTGTCGACCTGGGCGTAGTAGTTCCAGAACGAGACCGGCATGTCGGGCAGCCTGGTCATCATGCCGCCGACGTCGGGACCGCCCGCCTCGTAGGCGAACAGCTGGTAGGTGCCCATCGGGCCCATGTCGATGGCCATGGTCTTCACCCAGCCGAACAGCTTGGAATAGAAGGCGAAGGCCCCCTCGAGGTCGCCGGCCATCAGTTCGCGCCAGCCGAACGTGCCGGGGGCGCCGTCGGCCGGCTGCGGCGGGATCTCGTCGCGCGGAAAGGGCTTGAACAGGGTGAAGACCGCGCCATACGGATCGGCGACGACCGAGAAGCGGCCCACGGTCGGGATGTCGTCGGGGGGCATGAACACCGAGCCGCCGGCTTCGACCACCTTGCCGACATAGGCGTCGACGTCGTCGACGAAGATGTAGCCGATCCAGCCGGGGCGGGCGCCTTCCGGACAGCCGCCCTCGGGCGTGAAGACGCCGCCGACGCCGGCATCACCCACGTTGAGGATCATGTACGGGGTCGGGCCAGGCATGCCGGAATCCGTCGGCGTCCAGCCCACCACCTTGGCGTAGAAGGCCGACGCGGCGTGCACGTCGGTGGTCATCAGTTCGTACCAGCCGAACCGGCCATGGGTTTCCGACATCGCTCTCTCCCTTTGTTCGGCCCCGGCTTGGGCCGTGTTCGGCGCAAGGACGAACAGTGGACGTCCGTCCCGACATCGGGCCGCCAGGCGGCGCGTGATCTTTCAGTCCGGCATGGTGTGGAAGGTCGCCAGGCCCTGCGGCAGCACCACCCAGTCGGGCTTGTCGCGCAGGAACAGCGCCATGGTCGGCGAAAACAGCGAGGCGTCGTCCAGCGAGCCGGCGTAGATCGTGTGGCTGTCGCACGCTCCGACCTCGCCGCCGAAGACGAGGCCGCCGCAGGCCGGGCAGGCGTTGCGCAGGGCCTCGCCGCCGCTGAAGGCGGGCGAGCGGACCTTCAGCGTGTCGCCGGTGACCGTCACCGCCGAGGCCGGAAAGCCCATGAACGGCACGAAGCCCGAGCCCGAGGCCTTGCGGCAGTCGGCGCAGCAGCAATAGCCCTGATACATCGGCTCGCCCGCGGCGCTCCAGCGCACGGCGCCGCACGGACACCCTCCGGCGTAACGGTGTTCGTTCGTCATGGGCGGCATTGATAGGCCTCCGCGCGAAGGGTGCAAGCGGGGATGCTCCTGAACGTCTTCTTGCATCGCCAAGCCCGTCATCCCGGAAAGCGCGCAGCGCTTATCCGGGACCCAGGGGACGCCGCACTGCGCCGGCCATCACCAAGGCGGCCGGTCCAGACGCCGAGCCCAGTCCCCTGGGTCCCGGCTCTACGCGCTGCGCGCTTCGGCCGGGATGACGGACAGAGAGTATGGTGGAACAGCTAGAACAAACTCAACTGATCCCCCGCCTTGGGCGGGACGCGGAACTGGGAGGTGTCGAGGCGGGGCAGGGGCCTGTCGAGCTCGAAGCGCTTGAGGGCGGCGTGGAAGCGCTGGTTCAGCACCTCGGCCACGGGGCCTTCGCCGGTCATGCGCTTGCCGAACTCGCTGTCGTAGGCGGCCCCACCGCGCATCTGCCGCACCAGCGACATCACCCGCTTGGCGCGGTCGGGATGGTCGGTGGCCAGCCACTGCTCGAATAGGCCGTGGATCTCCATCGGCAGGCGGATGGCGACGTAGCCGGCGGCCACGGCGCCGGCTTCCCTGGCGCGTTCCAGCACCGCCTCCATTTCGTGGTCGTTCAGCGACGGGATGGCCGGCGCGAACATCACGATGGTCGGCACGCCGGCCTGCGAAAGCTGGCGCACGGCGTCGAGCCGGCGTTCGGGCGTAGCGGCGCGCGGCTCCATGCTGCGGGCTAGCTTGCGATCCAGCGTCGTGATCGACACCGCCGCCCGGGCCAGGCCCGCGCGGCCCATCTCGCCCAGGATGTCGAGATCGCGGGTGATCAGGGCCGATTTGGTGATGATCGAGAACGGGTGGCGAAAGCGGCTGAGCGTCTCCAGCACGCCCCGGGTGACGCGCAGACCGCGTTCCTGCGGCTGGTAGGGGTCGGTGTCGCCGCCGATATGGACGCTGCCCACCTTGTAGGTCGGCTTGGACAGCTCGCGATCGAGCAGCTTGCCGGCCTCGGGCTTGAAGAACAGCTTGCTCTCGAAGTCGAGGCCGGGCGAGAGGCCCAGATAGGCGTGGGCCGGACGGGCGTAGCAGTAGATGCAGCCGTGCTCGCAGCCCCGGTAGGGATTGATGGAGCGGTCGAAGCCCACGTCGGGGCTCTTGTTGCGGGCGATGACGGTCTTGGACTTCATGGCCAGCACGCTGGTGGTCAGCGGGCGGGCGGCGTTGTCGTCTTCCGTCCAGCCGTCGTCGAACGGCTCGGACGTCAGGCTCTCGTAGCGGCCGGTCTCGTTGCTGCGCGCGCCGCGTCCGCGCAGGGCGACGGTCCCTTGCTTGTAGGCGGTGTCGGTGAACGAGCGGCGGGTCTGCATGCGGGCATCCTACGCTCGCAGCGAGAACATAACAAGAACCATGCTTGACGGCCTGCGGGCCGAGGCTCCAAAGGCGGGGACATGATCTCGGTGATCCTTCCGGCCGTCGCGCCTGCTCATGCGCTCGCCCAGCTTCTGGCCCAGCTGGTGCCGGCGGCTGTCGACGGCCTCGTCAAGGAGGTGGTGATCGCCGGCGCGGCCGAGCCGGGGCTGGAGGCCCTGATCGAGGACAGCGGCGCGCGGTTCGTGGCGGCGGCGGGCGACCGCGGGGCGCTGCTGTCGGCGGGAGCCGCCGTGGCGCGGGGCGACTGGATCCTGACGCTGGACCCGTCGCGCGGCCTGCCGGAGACCTGGCGCGGACCGGTCGAGGCGCATCTGGCCGGCGGCGCGGGCGCGGCGGCGCTGCTGCTGGCGCCGGGCGGCTGGCTGGCGCGGCTGAACGCGGCGCCGCTGGGGCTTTTGGTGCGGCGACGGGACTATGTGGCGACGAGCGGTTTCGCCGGGAGCGCGCCGGAAAAGGCGCTAGCCGGGCGGCTGAAGGCGCGGCGGGTCAAGGTTTAACTCATTCCCCGGTCTTCGCTCCTCCCCCGTTTACGGGGAGGGGGACCGCGAAGCGGTGGAGGGGGCGAGGCTGGGCGGGGCGGCGGCGGTCGCCCCTCCGTCACGCTGCGTATCCGCAGCGCGCCACCTCCCCCGTTGCACGGGGGAGGAGTAGCGCGTTATCGAGAACTCATGTCGATCGCCCACGCCTCAGCCGCCGCATCCGTGAAGTGGGTCGGCTGGCTGCGGCGCCGGATCCGGTCTAGCGAGCTGTGGCTGATCGCCGTGGCGACGCTGATCGGGGTGGCGGCAGGGACCTTCGCGGTCGTGCAGGCCCAGGTGGCGCACGGCCTACAGATGCTGCTGTTCGAGATCGACATCAACGAGCGGCTCAGCGCCCAGAGCCACGTCGCGCCGTGGCGGCTGCTGGCCATTCCGCTGGGCGGCCTGCTGCTGGGCGGGATCACCTGGGCGTGGACGAAGTATCGCCCGCGCCCGGCCGTCGACCCGGTGGAGGCCAACGCCCTGCACGGCGGGCGGCTGTCGATGAAGGACAGCGCCTTCATCTGCGGCCAGACCATGCTGTCGAACGGCGTGGGGGCTTCCGTCGGGCTGGAGGCGGCCTATGCCCAGGCCGGCGCGGCGGCGGCTTCGTTCGCCGGCCAGCGGCTGAACCTGCGGCGGGCCGACATGCGCACCCTGGTGGGCGCCGGCGCTGGCGCGGCGATCGCCGCGGCGTTTGGCGCGCCGCTGACGGGGGCCTTTTACGCCTTCGAGATCGTCATCGGGGCCTACACCGTCGCCAACCTGGCGCCCGTGGTCGCCGCCGCCCTGGCCGCGGTGCTGGTGGCCAGCAAGATGGGCGCGATCCCGTATCTGCTGAAGACCGACACCCAGGCCGTGCAGTCGTGGACCGATTACGGCCTCTATGCGCTGGTAGGCCTGGCCTGCGCGATCGTCGGCATCGGCCTGATGCGCCTGGTGGCCAACGCCGAGCGCCTGGTGACCCGTTCGCCGATCCCGCGCTGGCTGCGGCCGGCGATCGGCGGCATGGGCCTGGCGGCGCTGGCGGTGATCACGCCGCAGACGCTGTCGGCGGGCCATGGCGCGCTGCACATCAACCTGACCGCCGAGCTGCCGCTGAAGCTGCTGCTGATGCTGCTGGCCATGAAGGCCCTGGCCTCGGTGATCTCGCTGAGCTTCGGCTTCCGGGGCGGGCTTTTCTTCGCCTCGCTGTTCCTGGGCGCGCTGCTAGGCCAGGTGTTCTCGGCCATCTCGCTGCTGATCCCGTGGGCGCCCAGCCTGGATCCGACCGTGGCGGCGCTGGTCGGCATGGCCGCCCTGGGCGTGGCCGTGGTCGGCGGGCCCTTCACCATGTCGTTCCTGGTGCTGGAGGCCACGGGCGACTTCACCGTGGCGGCCGCGGCCCTGGTGGCCTCGATGATCGCCAGCGCCATGGTGCGCGAGACCTTCGGCTACTCGTTCTCGACCTGGCGGCTGCACCTGCGCGGCGAGACCATCCGCAGCGCCCACGACGTCTCGTGGATGCGGCCGTTGAGCGCCGGCCGGATGATGCGCAAGGACGTCCAGACCGTGCCGGCCGAGACCACGCTGGCCGAATTCCGCCGCCGCTTCCCGCTGGGCTCGACCAAGCGGGTGGTCATGGTCGACGAGGCCGGGCTCTATGCGGGCGTGATCCCCACGGCCAAGGCCTATGCCGACGGCGGCGACGGCGACAAGCCGGTGGCGGGCCTGGCCATCAACGCCGAGGCGGCCCTGAAGCCCGAACAGTCGATCAAGGACGTCATGCGCGCCTTCGACCGCAGCGAAACCGACGAACTGGCGGTGATCGACGACAAGCGCAACGTGCTGGGCGTGCTGTCGGAAGCCTACGCCACGCGGCGCTATGCGGAAGAGCTTGAAAAAGCGCGGCGGGAGCTGACGGGCGAGGCGGGTTAGGTCACGAGGAACCTCTCCCTTTGGGGGAGGTGGCCGAAGGCCGGTGGGGGGAAGGTTTCAGCTTCCGCCGAGTTGGACGGGCAAGCTTCTATTGCCCCACCGATCGCTTCGCGATCACCTCCCCCACAGGGGGAGGTTCCTTCGCGGCCTACATGTCCAGCCGGAAGTCGATGACCTTCGCGCCGCTGGCTACGGCGTCCAGCGTCCTGGTCTCGGCGCCGAGCAGGCGGCGATAGGTCCAGTACGAGGCCATGACCTTCTCGACGTAGTTGCGGGTCTCGAGCGCGGGCAGGCTCTCGATCAGCAGCAGGCTGTCGCAGTCGGCGCCCAGCTGCTGCTGCACCTTCAGCAACGTGCCTGGACCGCCGTTGTAGGCGGCCACGGCGCGCAGGATGTCGGGGCTCTGCAGGCCGCGGTCCATCAGCCAGGTGAAGTAGTCCTGACCGACCCGCAGGTTGAAGGCCGGGTCGAACAAGGGGGTGTTGTCGGCCAGCAGCTTGTCGTCGCCGGCGGCGCGTGCGGCGGCCACCGGCATCAGCTGCATCAGGCCCACGGCGCCGGCGCCGGACACGGCCATCGGGTCGAAGCGGCTTTCCTGGCGCACCAGGGCGTAGACCAGCGCCTTGTTCAGCGTGAAGCCGCCCTTGGGCTCCAGCTCGGGCAGGGGATAGTCCTCGCCGCCGATCTTCTTGACCGGGCGGCCGGCGTTGAAAGGCGCGCGGGCGTTCAGCGCCAGGGTCAGGGCGCTCCAGTCGGCGCGGGCCTTGTCGTCGGCGGCCAGGGACAGGCCGGCCCGCAGCTCGGCGCCGGCCTCGTTCCAGCGGCCCAGTTGCGCCAGCGAGGCGGCGCGGCGGGCGCGTATGTCGCCGGCCAGCAGCTTGTTCAGCGAGGCCGGATCGGGACCGCTGTAGGAGACGCGGGTGATCAGGGCGGCGATCGGGTCGTCGGGGTCGTTGGCGACGGCCAGGCCGGCCATCGACAGCTGGCGGGCGGCGATCATGCCGTAGAAGGTCTGCGGCGCCTGGGCGGCCTGGCCCAGCAGGGCGCGGACGCCGTCGCTGTCGCCGGCCATGCCGGCCGAGCGGGCGGCCCAGAAGGCGCCGGCGGCGCGCAGCCAGTCGTCCTGGCTCTGGTCGTGGGCGACCTGCTCGAAGTAGCCGCGGGCCTCGGTGTAGGATTCGAGGCGGAACGAGGCCAGGCCCGCGATCCAGCGCTCGCCCGAGGCCTTGGCCAGCTTCAGCGCGCTCTTCACGTCGCCGGAGTAGTAGGCCTCGCGGGCGGCGCGGCCCTTGTCGGCCGGACCGGCGGCGCGGCCGCTCTGGGCGACGTCGACGAACAGTTCGGGGGCCTTGGGCGCGGCCACGCGGGCCGGCTTGCGCTTCATGGCCAGGGCATAGACGCGATCGGCGCCGGCCTCGTCGCCATAGAGCTTCAGCCAGCCGGTCAGGTCGTCGAAGCTGGCGGTGTAGGCCGTCGGGTGCATCAGCCGCACCAGCGACAGCTTGCCGATCAGGCTGCGGTTGCGGGTGTTGGCGAAGGCGGCCTCGGCGGCGTCGAAGTCGCCGCGCTCGGCGGCCCCGAAGGCCGCCTGATAGTAGCGCATGTCGCTGTCGGACAGCGGTTCGAGCCCTGCGGCCCTTGCTGCGGGAGCAGCGAGGTTAAGGCAAAGCGCGAGGGCCGAGACAACGGCCAGAGGGCGAGCGAAAAGCTGCAAATCGTATCCGCGCAAGCCTTTGAAAAGGCGGCGCGCGTCCCCGTTCCGACTGGTCAGCGGCTTGTTTAATGGGGCCGTTCGGGACGATCAAGCCTTTCGGCCAGCATCAGGAGGTCCTGCCAGGCCTTCTTCTTGGCCGCCGGCTGGCGCAACAGGAACGCCGGATGCAGGCTGGGCAAGGCCGGAACCTCGATCGCGCCGTCCTCCGAACGCCATTCGAACCAGCGGCCGCGAAGGGACAAAATGCCTTCTTCGCGCTTCAACATGCTCTTTGCCGAGGCGCCGCCGACCAGCAGGATCAACCTGGGCTTGACCAGGGCGATCGCTCGCTCGACGAACGGGGCGCAGACGGCCTGCTCCTGGGGCGTGGGCGTGCGGTTGCCCGGCGGACGCCAGAAGACGGTGTTGGTGATGAAGGCGCGCTCCTGCAGGCCGGCGGCCTTGAGCATGCGGTCCAGCAACTGGCCGGCGCGGCCCACGAAGGGCTCGCCGCGAGCGTCTTCCTCGGCGCCGGGGCCTTCGCCGACGACCATCACCGGCGCGTCGCCGGGCCCGCGCGAGAACACGGCCTGCTTGGCGCCTTGGGTCTTCAGCGGGCAGCCGTCGAAGGCGGCGATGGCGGCGGCCAGGCTTTCGAGGTCGTTGCAGGCGGCGGCCAGTTCCCTGGCGTGGGCGGCGGCCGCGCCGATGTCGATGCCGCCGAACGCGCCGGGACGGGGAGGGGGGGCGGCGACCACCACCGGCTGCGGTTGGCTGCGGGCTCGCAGCAGGGCCGCGCCTTCGGCCAGACGGTCGATCGGTTCGTCGGCGTAACAGGCCTCGACGCCCGCATCGGCCCAGAAGGCCAGCAGGCTTTCGACGGCGCGCGGATCGACGGCGAGGCTCATGAAGTTTCTCTAGCGAGTATAATGGGCTGCGTCACCGATATGTCCGCGCTGCGGTGCAACAAAAACTATCCGGTTTTCCTTGACCGCCGTGGCGTCACGTTCGGATAAAGTCCGACTCAAACAGGAAGAAGGCAGGCTCCGCGCAGGGCCTGGGGCGGGAGAAGCCATGAGCGAAGTCCTCGAACGCGAGTCGATGGAATACGACGTCGTCATCGTCGGGGGCGGCCCGGCGGGTCTGTCGGCGGCCATCCGTCTCAAGCAGCTGGCCGAGAAGGCCGGAACCGAAGTCAGCGTGGCCCTGGTCGAGAAGGGCTCGGAAGTCGGCGCGCACATTCTGTCGGGCGCGGTCATCGATCCCAAGGCGCTGAACGAGCTGATCCCGGACTGGAAGGAAAAGGGCGCGCCGCTCGAGACCCCGGTCACCAAGGACAAGTTCCTGCTGCTGGGTCCGCAGGGCGAGCTTGGCCTGCCGATGTTCGCCATGCCGCCGTTCATGCACAACCACGGCTGCTACATCGCCTCGCTGGGCAACGTCACGCGCTGGCTGGCCGCCCAGGCCGAGGAACTGGGCGTCGAGATCTATCCGGGCTTCGCGGCCTCCGACATGGTCTGGCGCGAAGACGGCTCGCTGAAGGGCGTCGTCGTCGGCGTCGTCGGCATCGCCAAGGACGGCCACGAGAAGCCCGACTACCAGCCGGGCATGGAGCTGCATGGCAAGTACGTGTTCATCGCCGAGGGCGTGCGCGGCTCGCTGGCCAAGCAACTGATCGCCAAGTTCGATCTTTCCGCCGGCAAGTCGCCGCAGAAGTACGGCATCGGCATCAAGGAGCTGTGGCAGATCCCGGCCGACAAGCACCAGCCGGGTCTGGCGCAGCACTCCACCGGCTGGCCGCTGGACAACCAGACGGGCGGCGGCAGCTTCATGTACCACTTCGGGGACAACTACGTGTCCATCGGCTACGTGGTGCACCTGAACTACAAGAACCCCTGGCTTTCGCCGTTCGACGAGTTCCAGCGCTTCAAGCAGCACCCCTCCGTGCGTCCGTACCTGGAAGGCGGCAAGCGCATCGCCTACGGCGCGCGGGCCATCACCGAGGGCGGCTATCAGTCGATCCCCAAGCTGTCGTTCCCGGGCGGCGTGCTGATCGGCTGCTCGGCCGGCTTCGTGAACGTGCCGCGCATCAAGGGCAGCCACAACGCCATGAAGACCGGCATGCTGGCCGCCGAGGAGGCGTTCAAGGCCATCGGCGCCGGCCGCCAGGGCGACGCCCTGGTCGAGTACGAAGACGCCTTCGAGAAGTCGTGGGTGGCCAAGGAGCTCAAGGTCGTCCGCAACGCCAAGCCGCTGCTGGGCAAGCTGGGGACGGCGCTGGGCGGCGCGGCCGGCATGTTCGACATGTGGTGCACGCACCTGTTCGGGGGCTTCTCGTTCTTCGGCACGCTGAAGCACGACAAGACCGACGCCGCCTCGACGGGCCTGGCCAAGGACTACCAGCCGATCGTCTATCCCAAGCCCGACGGGGTGATCAGCTTCGACAAGCTGTCGAGCGTCTTCCTGTCGGCGACCAACCACGAGGAAGACCAGCCGGCGCACCTGAAGCTGAAGGACCCGTCGATCCCGATCGACGTCAACCTGCCCAAGTACGGCGAGCCGGCGCGGCTCTACTGCCCGGCCGGCGTCTACGAGGTGCTGTACGACGAGCAGGGCGCCAATCCGAAGTTCCAGATCAACGCCCAGAACTGCGTCCACTGCAAAACCTGCGACATCAAGGATCCGTCGCAGAACATCGTCTGGACGACGCCGGAAGGCGGCGGCGGTCCGAACTATCCGAACATGTAGTCCAAACCCTCCCCCTGAAGGGGGAGGTGGCCCGGAGGGACGGAGGGGGAAGTCCCTTCGGTCTCCGGCCGGGTTGTTTCTTCTGCAGTTTCATCCCCCTCCGTCGGCTTCGCCGACACCTCCCCCTTCAGGGGGAGGATCTGAACTTGCCCCAAACCCTGAAACCGAACAGGGTGGCCGCATGATGCGTCTTCGAGTCCTCCTGTCCCTGGCTTCCACTGCCGTGCTGGCCGCCTGCGCCACGACCGAGCCGCCGCTGCGCGGGTCGCAGGAGGGCTGGAACACCTCGCCGTGGAACGGCCGCTCGGCCTATGGCCAGTTCCTGGCCGGCCAGGCGGCGCTGGAGGACGGCCGCAGCGACCAGGCCGCCGCCTATTTCCAGGCCGCGCGCAACCTGGGCGAGGACCCGGGCCTGCTGGGCGAGCGGGCCTTCACCGCCTCGCTGCTGGCGGGCGACGTCTCGCGCGCCGCCGAACTGGCGCCGCGAGCCGAGGGCGGGACCGAGGGCGTGCGGCGCCTGGGCATGCTGACGGTCGCCGTCGACGCCCTGGCGCGCGGCAAGGCCAAGGACGCGCAAGCTCTGCTGGCCGATCCGGCCCTGGGCTTTCCGCACCGCCCCGCCGTGGCCCTGCTGACGCCGTGGGCCGCACAGGCGGCCGGCGACACGGCCAAGGCCCAGACGCTGCCCGAACTGCGCAACGACCGCCTGGTGCAGTATTTCGGCCAGCTCGGCCGAGCCGAGATCCTGGAGCGGGCCGGCAAGCCCGCCGAGGCCGAAGCCGACTACAAGGCGCTGATGGAGGTGGCGACCGTCCGGCCGATGTTCGCCCTCGACTACGGCGCGTTCCTCGAGCGCCGCAAGCGCCGCGACGAGGCCGTGGCTCTCTATGATTCCATCCTCGCCGAGGCGCCGAACGACGTGGCCCTGCTGGACGCCCGGGCCCGCGCCGTGGCCCGCAAGGCGCCGCCGGCGCTGGTCAGCGGCCGCCAGGGTGCGGCCAACGCCCTGGTCGCCTGCGCGGCGGTGTTCACCAGCGAGCGCCAGAGCCAGTTCGCCCTGGCCTATCTGCGCCTGGCCCTGCACCTGGATCCCAAGCGCGAGGACGCGCTGCTGATGGTCGGCGACCTGCTGGACCAGGGCGGCGACGTCGACGGCGCCCGGGCCGCCTACGCCAAGATCCCCACCGGCTCGGCTCGCTACGCCGCCGCCCAGGGCAAGATCGCGTGGACGCTGCAGAACGCCGGTGACAAGGAAAAGGCCCTGGCCGTGGCCGAGGCGGCCGCCAAGGCGCCGGACGCCGGCCGGTCGGCCCAGCTGGTCTATGCCGACCTGCTGCGGGCCAACGACCGCTGGGCCGACGCCGTGACGGTTATCGACCCGCTGATCGAGGCCGACAAGGACAAGCCCGACTGGCGCCTGCTCTACATGCGCGGCGTGTCGCTGGAGCGCGCGGGTCGCTGGCCGGACGCCGAGCGCGACCTGGAGCAGGCCCTGGCGCTCAATCCGAACGAGCCCGAGCTGCTGAACTATCTCGGCTACTCGTGGATCGACCGCAACGAGCGGCTGCCCGAAGCGCTCTCGATGGTGCAGAAGGCCGTGAAGGCCAACCCGCAGTCGGGCGCCATGCTCGACTCGCTGGGCTGGGCCTATCACCGCCTGGGCGACGACAAGGCCGCCGTCGAACTGCTCGAGCAGGCCATCGAGATCGAGCCGGGCGACCCGGACATCAACGACCACCTGGGCGACGTCTATTGGCGCCTGGGCCGCAAGACCGAGGCCCAGTTCCAGTGGCGGCGGGTCCTGAGCCTGGAGCCGACCGACGAGCAGAAGGCCGCCGCCGAGGCCAAGCTGAAGGACGGCCTGGGCAGCAAGGGGCCGGCCAAGGCCCCGGCCGTGGCCAACGGCGCCAACGCGCTGTAGGTCTGGGTCTCCCGAGCTTTCCAGGTATTTAAGTCGATGCGCCGTTCCGCCTTCGCCCCGGCCAAGGTCAACCTGTTCCTGCACGTCGGCGGGCCCGACGCCGAGGGCTATCACCCGCTGTCGAGCCTGATGGTCTTCGCCGACGTCGGCGACACCGTCTCGATCCAGCCGGCCGACGCGCCGGTCTTCGAGACCACCGGCCGGTTCGGGCGCGATATCCCCGTCGACGAGAGCAATCTGGTCGTCCGCGCGGCCAAGGGGCTGCACGCGGCCGTCGGCGGGCCAGCGCCGCCGGTACGGCTGATCCTCGACAAGGCCCTGCCGATCGCGGCGGGCCTGGGCGGCGGCTCCAGCGACGCTGGCGCGGCCCTGCGGCTGCTGCGCGAGGCGCTGGGCTACGACCTGTCGGACGCCCAGCTGGAGGCCGTGGCCGGCGCGCTGGGCGCCGACGGCGTGCCCTGCCTGTGGGGCGCGCCGGTGCTGGCGCAGGGCAGGGGAGAGCGGCTGTCGCCCGCGCCGCAATTGCCCGAGCTGCACGCGGTGCTGGTCAATCCGCTGGTCCCGTCGCCGACCGGGGCTGTCTATCGGGCCTACGACGCCGCCGTCGATCCGCGCGGCGAGGCTCCGCCGCCGACGCCCGACCGCTTCGAAAGCGTCGAGGAGGTCTGCGCCTGGCTGGCGGCGGTTACCCGCAACGACCTGCAGGCGCCCGCCGTGGCCCTGGAGCCGCGCATCGGCGAGGTGCTGGACCTGCTGTCTGGCGAGCCCGAGGCGCTGCTGGCGCGGATGTCGGGCTCGGGCGCGACCTGTTTCGCCGTGTGCGCCAGCGACATCGAGGCCGAGGGCCTGGCCGAGCGTATCGAGACGATGCGGCCCGACTGGTGGGTGAAGCGGTGCCGCCTGGGCGGGCCGTTCCCGAACCAGGGTTCGACATATAACGTCATCCCGGGCGAAGGGCCGCGAAGCGGTCCGTAGACCCGGGACCCAGAGCAGCCGCATTGCGTTGGCCCCTGGGTCCCGGCTCTCCGCTGCGCTGCGGCCGGGATGACCAGGGGGTGTGGGATTTTGAGGCCCTGGCGAGCGGGTCTTGTTGCGCCTAGTCTCCGGGGGCTTGCGCTAAGGAGCGTCACATGGACCGTCGCCTGTTCCTCGCCGCCGCCGCCGCCGCCGCCGCGGCCGCCGCAACGCCGGCGCTCGCGCAGGAGGCCGCGCCCGCCGTGCAGCCGACGCCCGCGCCGACGCCCAAGCCGGCGACCCGCGTCGCCGTCGAGACGCCGCTGGGCAGGATCGTCATCGAGCTGCACACCAAGGAAGCGCCGATCACCACGGCCAACTTCCTGCGCTATGTCGACCAGAAGCGCTATGACGGCGCGACCTTCTTCCGGGCCTCGCGGGCGCCGGGCGCACCGGAATACGGCCTCATCCAGGGCGGGGTGCAGGGCGACCCCAAGCGCGTGCTGCCGCCGATCGCCCACGAGCCGACCACCAGGACCGGCCTCAAGCACGTGTCGGGAACCGTCTCGATCGCGCGCAACGCGCCGGGCACGGCGACCTCGGATTTCTTCATCCTGATCGGCGACGCGCCGGGCCTGGACGCCAATCCCGCTGCATCCGGCGACAACCAGGGCTTCGCGGCCTTCGGCACGGTGGTCGAGGGCATGGAGGTCGCCCAGAAAATCCTGGCCCTGCCGACGCCGGGCAAGGCGATCAATCCGGTGATGGCCGGCCAGATCATCGACCCGCCGCTGAAGATCATCTCGGCGCGGCGCGCGCCTTAGTCGGCTTCGGGGCCGTAGATGTCGAGATCGAGCTTGAGGCCTCGCATGCCCAGCGCTAGCAGGGTTTCGGGGCTCACAGGCAGGCCCTCGTTACCCTCTCGCAGGAACAGTCCGCAGAACAGATCGGCCTGAAACCGTTCGGACAGAGCCTGCCAGGCCGCAATGTCCTGGGTGAGGTCCGAGAGCAGGTTGTCGATCTGGGCGTCTAGATCCCCGGGCGAAAGGCGGCGGACGGTTCGTATCCATGATCCCCTGGGCTCGCGCGCGGTTCCGCCGCCGTGTAGGCAGCGCTCGTCGCCCTTGCGGCAGGAACGGGTCGGCGGCTTGCCCAGCAGGGCGGTGATCTCGTCGGGATCCAGGGCTTCGCCGAAGAACCTGAGCGTGGCGGCGGTTTGGTGAAGTTTGCTCACGGAACCTGCCTAGCACCGATCCCGGCGCCGTCAGCCAAAGAAAAAGGGCGCGGAGGCCGAAGCTTCCGCGCCCTTCGTTTTCGGAACGTCTACCGACCGAGCCCGAGGGCTCAGCTGTGGTAGGCGCGTTCCCCGTGTTCGGAGATGTCCAGGCCTTCTTCCTCGGAGTCCGGCGATGCGCGCAGGCCGATCACCAGCTTGATGACGAAGAAGACGATGGCCGAGGCGATGGCCGACCACAGGATGGTGACGCCGACGCCCTTCAGCTGGGCCACCACCTGGGTGACCAGATCGTAGGTGGCCGTGTCGCAGGTCGAGATGTCGCCGTCCTTGGCGCACGAGGTGTAGTCGACGACGCCGGCGCCGCCCCAGGCGGGGTTGACGACCAGGCCGGTGCCGATGGCGCCGACGATGCCGCCGATGCCGTGGATGCCGAAGGCGTCCAGGCTGTCGTCGTACTTCAGGGCGTTCTTGATCGTCGAGCAGAAGACGATGCAGATCGGCGAGACGACCAGGCCCAGGATCACCGCGCCCATGGGGCCCGAGAAGCCGGCGGCCGGGGTGATGGCCACGAGGCCGGCCACGATGCCCGAAGCCAGGCCCAGGGCCGACGGCTTCTTGCGGGTGACCCACTCGACCAGGATCCACGACAGGCCGGCTGCGGCGGTGGCCACGAAGGTGTTGACCATGGCCAACGAGGCGTAGCTGTTCGATTCCAGGTTCGAACCGGCGTTGAAGCCGAACCAGCCCACCCACAGCAGGCCGGCGCCCACCAGGGTCAGGGTCAGCGAGTGCGGGGGCATCGGTTCCTTGCCGTAGCCCTGGCGCTTGCCGAGGATGATGGCGCCGACCAGGGCGGCGATACCGGCGTTGATGTGCACCACGGTGCCGCCGGCGAAGTCGAGGGCGCCGAAGCTCCAGATCAGGCCGGCCTTGACGGGCGCGGTCGGGTCCAGGGCGATGGCGTCAGGACCCGGCCACCACCAGACCATGTGCGCCATCGGATAGTACGACAGCAGCGGCCACAGGAAGGCGAAGGCGACGATCGCGGCGAACTTCATGCGCTCGACCAGCGAGCCGACAACCAGGGCCGCGGTGATGGCGGCGAAGGTCGACTGGAAGGCGACGAAGGTCAGTTCGGGGATGACGACGCCGGTCGAGAAGGTGGCCGCGTTGGTCGACGTGGTCACGTCCTTCAGGAACAGGCGGCCCAGGCCCCCGACGAAGCTGTCCCAGCTGCCGCCGTCGGTGAACGCGAGGCTGTAGCCCCACAACACCCAGGTGACGAAGCTGATCAGGGCGACGGTCGAGACCTGCATCATGACCGACAGCATGTTCTTGGAGCGGACCAGGCCGCCGTAGAACAGGGCCAGGCCCGGCAGGATCATCAGCAGGACGAGCAGCGTCGAGGTCAGCATCCAGGCGTTGTCGCCCTTGTCCTGCTTGTCGACGATGGTCGGGGCGGCGGCTTCGGCGGGAGCAGCGGCCGGAGCGGCGGCGGCCGGCGCGGGCGCGGCCTCGGCGGGCGCGGCGGCGGCGGCCGGAGCGGCCTCCTGGGCGAAGGCGGTCGCGCCGAGCGGCGCCCCCGCCAGCGTCGCGGCGAGCATCAGCCCGGCCAGCGGCTTAAAGGTCAATTTCATCGTTGGTATCCCCTTTCCCCGACGATCGTTACAGAGCGGCCGGGCCGGTTTCGCCGGTCCGGATGCGTACGGCTTCTTCGACATTGAGGACGAAGATCTTGCCGTCGCCGATCTTGCCCGTGGCCGCGGCGGCCTTGACCGCTTCGACCGCCTTGGCCGCGGACGCATCGTCCACCACGGCTTCCAGCTTCACCTTGGGCACGAAGTTCACCTGGTACTCCGCGCCGCGATAAATCTCGGTCTGGCCCTTCTGGCGGCCGTAACCCTTCACTTCCGACACCGTCAGGCCTTCGACGCCGGCGGCGACCAGCGCCTCGCGGACCTCGTCCAGCTTGAAGGGTTTGACGACCGCTATGATCAGTTTCATCCGGCTTGCTCCGGTCCGCCTTGGGCGGACCCCCCTTTGTTGATGGCTAGAGCGGATTTGCTCACTCGATCACCGCGACGCCGCCGGATGCGGCCGCGTCGTTTCCCCGGCGCTCGCACGCTATCGGCCACGGTTCCCCGAGCGGGGACGCGGGGTAGGCAATGGGAAAGGAAAGAGGCGAGGCGCCTATAAAACTATCATCGGTCGCTCAGTTTGCGCGCTTCTGCGGCAAATCCGCCGTCCAGCCGCACCGTGGCGCGCGGCGTCGCGGAACGTCTACAATGACCGCGCTTCCGCCCTCGCCGAAGGATTCTCCGATGACGCCCCTATGGGCCAAGATCGCCCCGTGGGGCCTGCTGATCTGCTCCAACGTGTTCATGACCTACGCCTGGTACGGCCACCTGAAGGGCAAGCCGCTGGCGCTTCCGGTGGCGATCCTGAGCAGCTGGCTGATCGCGCTTCCCGAATACATGCTGGCGGTGCCCGCCAACCGCATCGGGCACGGCGTCTATTCAACGGCTCAGCTTAAGACGGGGCAAGAAGCCATCACCCTGATCGTCTTCACGTTGTTCTCGTATTTCTACCTCGGCGAGGCGATCCGCTGGACCACGATGCTGGGATTCCTGCTGATCTTCGCTGGCGCAGCGCTGGTGTTCTTCTTCAAGTAACGGCGAAGTCTCGATCACGAGCCCGTGATGGGCTGCAACGGAGTCGTAATCTGGAGCGTAAAGCCGGCCTGAGTTTCAAGCGAAAGGACCAGGCCATGTATGTGACGCGCTTCCTCTCCGCCGCGGCGGCCATGGCGCTGCTCTCCGGCGTCGCCATCGCCCAGACCGCCGCTCCGGCCCAGCCGCCAGCGGCCGCGCCGCCGGCCGCGACCTCCGCCCCGGCGACGCCGGCGGCCAGGGTGACCCCGAACGGCGACCTGATCGCCACGGCCCAGGCCTCGGGCCAGTTCACGACCTTCCTCAAGGCCCTGGACGCCACCAACCTGACCAGCGTGCTGAAGAGCAATCCGAACCTGACGGTGTTCGCCCCCACCGACGCGGCCTTCGCGGCCTTGCCGGCGGGCGAACTCGACCGCCTGATGCAGCCGGCCAACGCCGCCCAGCTGCAGAGGGTGCTGACCTATCACGTGATCAACACCAAGGTGGACTCGACCAAGATCACCGGCGCCAAGGGCGAGGTTAAGACCGTCGAGGGCTCGTCGGTGACGCTCGACGGCAGCGGCGCCAGCCCCATGGTCGACGGCGCCAACATCGTCCAGGCCGACGTGATGGCCACCAACGGCGTGCTGCACGTGGTCGACAAGGTGCTGATCCCGAAGGACGTGCCGATCCAGGCCGCGGCGGCAGCCACCGACGACGCCGCCACCAGCATGGCCTCGGCCACGGCCAACGGCGACGCCATGTCGGCGACGGACGCGGGCGCCGACGTTGCGGCCCAGGCCGCCCCGGCGGCGGCTCCGGCCCCCGACCAGGCGACCACGCCGTCGGCGACCGACGCCCCGGCCGACCAGGCGCTGAACCCCACGACCTCGCCGAACCAGGCTCCGGCTGATCCGACCGCCGCCACGACCGCGCCCGCCGCCGACACCGGCACGGCCGCGCCGACCTCGGCGACGGTGCCGACCTCGACGATGAGCCCCGACCAGCAGGCGACGCTGAAGGCCGGCGACCCTAACGTCGTCTCCAACCCGCCGGTCGCCGACACGCCCGAGAACCGCAAGGCCTACGGCGCGCCGATGTCGAACGCCGGCAAGCGTTCGGGCGCCAAGGGCAACTAACTACGCCTGGCGTTCAATAAACGACGTCCACTTCGCTTGAAGCGACAGTCGGCGGGCCCTATGGTCCGCCGACTTTTTCAGGCCCCTGTTCGGACGTCATGCCCGCCGCCCCCAAATCATTTCAAAGCCTCATCCTGACGCTCCACAACTACTGGAGCGAAAAGGGCTGCGTGATACTGCAGCCGCACGACGTGGAAGTGGGGGCGGGGACGCTGCACCCGGCCACCGTTCTGCGCGCGCTCGGCCCCAAGCCGTGGAACGCGGCCTACGTCCAGCCCTCGCGCCGTCCGGGCGACGGCCGCTACGGCGAGAACCCCAACCGCCTGCAGCACTACTACCAGTACCAGGTGATCCTGAAGCCGAACCCGGCCGACATGCAGGACCTGTATCTGGGCTCGCTGGAGGCCATCGGCCTTGATCTGCGCACCCACGACATCCGCTTCGTCGAGGACGACTGGGAAAACCCCACCGTCGGCGCCTGGGGCCTGGGCTGGGAAGTGTGGTGCGACGGGATGGAAGTGTCGCAGTACACCTACTTCCAGCAGGTCGGCGGCCTGGACGTGAACCCGGTGGCCGGCGAGCTGACCTACGGCCTGGAACGCCTGGCCATGTACGTGTTCGGCGTCGACAACGTCTACGACCTGCCGTTCAACGATCCCGACTCGCCGCTGGGCGCGCTGACCTATGGCGATGTCTTCCTGGCCAACGAGCGCCAGCAGTCGGAAGCCAACTTCCACGGCTACGACGTCGCCGTGCTCAAGCAGCAGTTCGAGCAGATGGAGGAGCAGGTGCCGCTGATGCTGGCCCGTTCCTACAAGAACGAGACGCTCGTGCTGCCCGCCTACGACATGGTCCTCAAGGCCAGCCACCTCTTCAACCTGATGAACGCCCGCGGCGCGATCGCCGTCGCCGAGCGCGCCAGCTACATCGGACGCATCCGCGACCTTTGTAAGCAATGCGCCCAGAAGTGGGTCGAGCTGCAGGAAGCCGCGTAACTCCAATGCCCCAACTGCTTCTCGAACTGTTCTCCGAAGAGATCCCCGCCCGCATGCAGGGCCAGGCCGCCAAGGACCTGGAACGCATGGTGCGTGAGCATCTGGCCGCCGCCGGCTTCCTGCCCGAGGCGCTGAAGACCTTTGCCGGTCCGCGCCGCCTGACCCTGGTGGCCGAAGGCCTGCCGCTGGCGCAGGCCGACCGCAAGGAAGAGCTGAAGGGGCCCCGCGTCGGCGCGCCGCAGCAGGCCATGGACGGTTTCCTGCGCAAGGCCGGCCTGACCCAGGACCAGCTCGTCGAGCAGAACGGCGTCTGGATGGCCTTCGTCGAAAAGAAGGGCCGCCCGACCGCGCAAATCGTCGCCGAGATGGTGGAAGCCATCGTCCGCGGCTTCCCCTGGCCCAAGTCGATGACCTGGGGCACGGGCAAGCTGCGCTGGGTGCGTCCGCTCAAGCGCATCCTCTGCGTGCTCGACCGTGAAGTGGTGCCGTTCAGCATCGACGGCGTCGAGAGCGGCGACGTCACCGAGGGTCACCGCTTCATGGGCGAGGCGAAGCCCTTCGTGGCCAAGGACTTCGATGAGTACGTCACCGGCCTGGAGGCGCACTACGTCGTGCTCGACGTCGAGGAGCGCAAGGCGCGCATCCTCGAAGGCTGCAAGACCCTGTGCTTCGCCCGTCACCTGGAACTGGTCGACGACATCGGCCTGCTCGAGGAAGTCGCGGGCCTGGCCGAATGGCCGACCCCGGTGCTGGGCGACATGGATCCGTCGTTCCTCGACCTGCCGCCCGAGGTGATCCGCACCTCGATGCGCACCCACCAGAAGTACTTCGCCGTGCGCAAACCGGGCGAGGCGGGCCTGGCCCCGCACTTCATCACCGTGGCCAATATCGAGGCCAAGGACGGCGGCAAGGTGATCGCCGCCGGCAACGCCAAGGTGCTGTCGTCGCGCCTGGCCGACGCCCGCTTCTTCTGGGACGAGGACGTCAAGACCGGCTTCGAGCCGTGGCTGGCCAAGCTGGACGGCGTGACCTTCCACGCCAAGCTCGGCACCATGGCCCAGCGCGTCGAGCGTATCGTCGCCCTGGCCGCCGAGATCGCGCCCCTGGTCCGCGCCGATGTCGCCAAGGCCAAGGAAGCCGCGCGCCTGGCCAAGGCTGATTTGACCTCGCAGATGGTCGGCGAGTTCCCCGAGCTGCAAGGCATCATGGGCGGCTACTACGCCCGCCACTTCGGCCTCGACGCCGAGATCGCCGCCGCCGTGCAGGACCACTACAAGCCGCAGGGCCCCTCGGACGCCGTGCCGACCGCGCCGGTGAGCGTGGCCGTCGCTCTGGCCGACAAGCTGGATACGCTGGTCGGCTTCTTCGCCATCGACGAGAAGCCGACGGGATCGAAGGATCCCTATGCGCTGCGTCGCGCTGCGCTGGGCGTGATCCGGATCATTCTCGACAACGGCCTGCGACTGCCGCTGGCCAAGTTCGGCAAGGACGACCTGCTGGCCTTCTTCGCCGATCGCCTGAAGGTGACTCTGAAGGACCAGGGCAAGCGCCACGATCTGGTCGACGCCGTGTTCGCCCTGGGCGACGACGATCTGGTGCGCATCGTCGCGCGGGTCGAGGCCCTGGACGGCTTCCTGAAGACCGACGACGGCAAGAACCTGCTGGCTGGCTACAAGCGCGCTTCGAACATCCTCAAGGCCGAGGAGAAGAAGGGCCCGCTGCCGGAAGGGCAGGCCGAGGAGCCGGCCGCCGACAGCGCCGCCGAGGTGGGTCTGTACCAGGCCCTGCGCCTGCTCGACCGTCCGCTGAAGGACGCCCTGGCCAAGGAAGACTTCACCGGCGCCATGGCCCAACTGGCCGAACTGCGCGGCCCGGTGGACGCCTATCTCGACGGGGTGTTCGTCAACGATCCCGAGCACCGCGACAACCGCCTCAAGACCCTGGCCGCCGTCCGCGCGGCCATGGGCCAGGTGGCGGACTTTGGTCTGGTGGCGGGGTAGGCCGCTTCGCGGCGCCCCCTCAGTCGCTCCGCGACAGCTCCCCAGAGGGGGAGCATCTAGCAGCGGCGCAGATCCTCCCCCTCTGGGGGAGGTGGCCCAAAGGGCCGGAGGGGGCCGCCGTCAGGCGGTCATTCACACACGTCCGCCCACTTGGCGGTGACCGCGTCGGTTCCGTCGGCCTCCTCGACCACGAGGGCGCCGTCGGACCAGACGAAGCGTTCGGGCCCGTCGAAGCCGTCCTGCGGCTGCCGGACGTCGACCTGGCCGCAGACCGAGACCACCTCGCCGTCCTGGTGGGTGAAGACCTTGCCGAAATCGACGGAGGTCGCCTCGGGGAAGCGGTTTTGCACCGCGATCTTGGCGCCCGCGACGGCCAGTTGGTCGTCGGCGCCGTCCTGGACCTCTTCGGCCTGGGTGTCGCGCAGCACATAGGCCGCGAGCCCGCCTCCGACGCCGAGCAGGACGACGGCGGCCATCGCGCCGATCAGGATGCGCTTGTCGAATGTCATGCCGGCAGTCGGCCGCAGGTCGCGGGCGAGGTCAACCGGATCTCGCGCCTTACTCCCGCAGCAGAGGCAGAGACAGCCCGCCGGCCTGCCTGGCCCCCAGGATCTCCCGCCGGAAGCGGAACAGCTCGGCCGGGCGGCCGCCGGTTTCGCTGTCCAGGCGGCCAAGTCCCTCGACCAGGTCCTCGCGCTCGACCACGCGGCGGAAGTTCTGCTTGTGCAGCGGCACGCCGGCGATGGCCTCGACCGTGCGCTGCAGGGTGGACAGCGTGAACTCGGCGGGCGTCAGCTCGAACGCCACCGGGCGGTACTTGATCTTGCCGCGCAGGCGCGAGAGGCCCGTGGCCAGGATCCGCCGGTGGTCGGAGATCATCGGCTCGCCCAGGGCGGCCGACAGGGCGACGGGCTCGGCCGGGTCGTGGCCGTCGGCGCGGTCGCGGTCGCGGGCGGCCTCGGGGGCCAGGCCCGCCTCGTAGAGCAACTCGTAGCGTTCCAGCACGCGCTCCTCGTTCCACGGCGCGCCGTCGAGAGCGAAGGCCAGGCGGGCGCGCGACAGCCGGTCGGCGTCGTCGCCGGCCCAGCGGCGCAGGGCGGGGGCGATGGCTTCGTCGAGCAGGGCGGGGCGGCCGGCGCGCCAGTCCTCCCAGGGGAAGAACCGCGTCCACGGGGCCCAGGCGGTGTCGGGGGCCTGGGTGTCGGTGGCCTTGGGCGTCAGGCCAAGATAGCCGATCGAGACCACGCGCGCGGCGCCAGCGCCAACCTCGGCCCGCGGGGCGTCGCGGCCCTTGTCGCCGAAGGTGTAGAGCTGCTCGACATAGCCGAGCTGGAACCGCGTCTGCTCGGTCACGAAGGCGCGCAGGGCCAGCTCGAAGGTGCGGTGGCCCTCGGGGTCGAACGGGCCGAACGGCAGGCCGGGCAGGGGCGAGGCGATGTCGGTGACGGCGTCGTGCGGGCGCACGGTCAGCACAACGACCTCGCCGTCGCGCACGGCGACGACCACGGCCGACAGGCCGATGACGATGCCGGAAGAGGCCGCGGGACCGCTCATTCGGTCTCGAACGCTTCGCCCGGCGCGGATTCGTAGCCGGCGGCCTTGGACAGCACGTGGAAGCGCTGGACGTAGCGGGCCTGGGCTTCAAACGGGGGCAGGGGGACGATCTTCAGATCGTAGCCGGCTGGCGGCGCCCCGAAGATCGACAGGGATTCGCCGTGCTCGAAGCCGGCCAGTTGGGTGGCTTCGAAGAAGGCGCAGGCGCGGTCGGCCTGCTTGATCAGCTTCTTGACCGGTGCCGGGGTCTTGGGCGGCAGGCCGAAGCGGATGTGGATGGCGTCTTCCAGCCGCGCCTCGAAGTCCTTGTACGAGACGCCCAGGGCCGCCTTGAACGGGCTGATCATGTCGCCGATCACGTACTCGGAGGCGTCGTGCAGCAGGGCCGCCAGGCGCCAGCGCGGCTCGAGGTCGGGCTTGATGTGGGCGGCGATCTCCTCGACCACCAGGCTGTGCTGGGCCACCGAGAAGCCGTGGTCGCCGATCGTCTGGCCGTTCCAGCGGGCCACGCGCGCCAGGCCGTGGGCGATGTCCTCTATCTCGATGTCCATGGGCGAGGGGTCCAGCAGGTCCAGCCTGCGGCCCGACAGCATCCGCTGCCACGCCCTCGGAGGGCCCTTATGCAGCCCTTTGGCCACGAGATCGTTCCTTATGGTGAAGGTGGTTTGAGTGCCGCATCGCTTGATGAAGATCAATGATGGCCCGGCCCGACGCCTGTGGAAATGCGTTTTGTCAGAAAGCGTGCCGTCACGCCGTGGACAAGGAGGACCGATCATGAGCTGGGCAAGGATCATGGCGCCGCTCGCGGGCGCCCGGCCCGACGAGGGCGTGTTGCGCGCGGCGGCCGAACTGGCCGGCGCGTTCGACGCCGAGCTGGCCGCCGTCCATGCGCCGGCCGACGTGGCCGACCTGATGCCTTGGATGGGCGAGGGCTTCATGGGCGGCGTGCAGGTCACGGCCCTGGAGAGCCTGAAAGAGGCCGCCGTCGAGGGCGCGCACGCCGTCGAGGCGATGGTCGCGGCCGTGGGCTATCCGAAGTCACGCGTCACCACGCTGGAGTCGCCCGTCTGGGCGGGCCTGGCCATGGAGTGCCGGCTGTCGGACGTCATCGTATTCGACAGCGCCGCCGCCCGCGGCAAGGGCCCGCTGGCCGAGGCCTTTCAGCAGATGATCGCCGACGAGCAGCGGCCCGTCGTGGTCGCCCGCGATGGGCTGAAGGTCGGCGGAACGGCTCTGGTCGCCTGGGACGGCGGCAAGGAAGCCAGCCGCGCTCTGCGCACCGCGCTGCCGCTGCTGCAGAAGGCCTCGCGCGTGGTTGTGGCCGGCGCGCCGGCGGCCTCGTCGCGCAGCTTCGAGCTGGCCCGGATGGTCGACTTCCTGGCCGCCCGGGGCGTTTCGGCCCAGGTGCGCGTGCTGGAAGGCTCTCACGACGCGGCCAAGCTGTTGCTGGAGGCGGCGAGGGCGGAGGGGGCCGATTTCCTGGTCGCCGGCGCCTTCGGCCATCCGCGCCTGCAGGAGTTCATCTTCGGCGGCACGACGCGCAGCCTGCTGAACGCCGACGGCCCGTCGCTCTTCCTGTCGCACTGAGTTTTTCCCCCCAACCATAAGAAGGAGGCAGTCCATGTCCCTATCGCGCATCGTCATGCGTCTGGCCCGCAATCCGGGCACCGAATTCTCCGGCGGCGACGACCATCGCGGCTACGCCCTGACCGCGCCGCTGACGGCCGACGGGCACCTGGACGAGGCCGAGTACGCCAAGGCGAAGAAGGACTGCGCGGTGCGCCGGTTCGCCCCAGACGAAGACCCGGCTGACGGCCGGCTGGCCCGCCGCGGCGAGCGCTGGTTCTTCGACTATGACGAGGACGACCAGATCGACGACGAGCCCGTCCATCGCCTGGGCCAGCATCGCTTCGCCATCGGCGAATACGTCACCGTCACCGACGAGGACGGTCGGCCGCTGACCTACAAGGTGATGGAAGTCACGCCGATCTGAAAAACCTCCCCCTGCGGGGGAGGCGGCCGAAGGCCGGTGGGGGGAAGTTTTTAGCTTCCGGGAAGCCGGAAGTCGGTAGTTACGCCCCCACCGATCGCTTCGCGATCACCTCCCCCACAGGGGAAGGTTCTTTGCGCCTCACCCGCCCACGTTGTGGCGGACCAGCGCCTTCATGTCCTTGAACAGGTCGCCGTCCTCGGAGTTGCGGTCCTTGGCCTTGACGACGGCGACGGCCAGCGGGCCGCCCTTGGGGCCGCGGGCCTCGTAGCCGGCCAGGTGATAGCCGGCGGTCGCCTTGTCGCTGGCCAGCACGAGGGTGGCGCGCACACCGTCGTTCTCCTTCTGGCGGTGGCGCACGACCGCGCCATGGTCGTCGGCCCGGATGTCGACCTCGCCGTCCTTGTCGTCGGAACTGCTGACCTGCACCGTGCGGCTTTCGCGGCCGCCGTCCTTGCGCTCCTCGACCGAGGTGGCGCGCGCCCCGTCCTGGCTGGTGACGTTCTTGGTGATGCGCACCTGCGCCTCGCCGTCGTCGGCGTTGATCGTCATGCCGCCGATGCGGATGTCCGCGCCTTCGTCGCGGGCGTCGATGCTGACGCCGGGCAGCTTGATATGGGCGCTTTCCTTGCCTTTCGGCGCGCCGGGCGCGGCCGGGGCCTTGAGGTGCGGCATCAGCGCCTTGAGGTCGGTCTCGATCGGGGCGAGCGCGGCCTCGGCGTCGTCGCCCGACAGGGCGAGCAGGCGCAGCGTCACCTCGGCCTGGTCGCCGGCATAGCCGCACGACTTGCCATCCGGCGCGATGCTGACGCGGGTCAGCCTTCCCTGGCGCTCGGGGCAGTCCAGCCGCTCGATCGCCCGTAGCGGCTCGCGCCTGTGGACCACGCGCTCGTGCCGCTCGGTCTTGACCGATGCGGGCGGCGAGCAGGCGACGAGGGCGGCGGCGCCGGCGGCCAGGACCAGGATGAGGCGCATCGGGGAAAATCCTTCACGTACGGCGCGAAGGTGTGCGGCTCGGCGACCGGCGTCCAATGAAATTGCGGTAACGGGACTATTGGCCCGGACGAGCGCTGCCTTCGCGGCGGGCCAGAAAGGCCAGGCGCTCGAACAGATGGACGTCCTGCTCGTTCTTCAGCAGGGCGCCGTGCAGCGGCGGGATCAGCTTGGTGGGATCCTTCTCGCGCAGCACAGTCTCGTCGATGTCCTCGACAAGCAGGAGCTTCAGCCAGTCGAGCAGCTCCGAGGTCGACGGCTTCTTCTTCAGGCCCGGCACCTTGCGCATGTCGTAGAAGATGCGCAGCGCCTCGGCGACCAGCTTCTGCTTGATGCCCGGGAAATGCACGTCGACGATGGCCTGCATCGTCGCCTCCTCGGGGAAGCGGATGTAGTGGAAGAAGCAGCGGCGCAGGAAGGCGTCCGGCAGTTCCTTCTCGTTGTTGGAGGTGATGATCATCACCGGCCGGACCTTGGCCTTGATCGTCTCGCCGGTCTCGTAGACGAAGAACTCCATCCGATCGAGCTCCTGCAGGAGGTCGTTCGGGAACTCGATGTCGGCCTTGTCGATCTCGTCGATCAGCAGCACGGGGCGGACGGGCGCTTCGAACGCCTCCCAGAGCTTGCCCTTCTTGATGTAGTTCCGAACGTCCTTGACGCGCTCGTCGCCCAGCTGGCTGTCGCGCAGCCGGGTGACGGCGTCGTACTCGTAGAGACCCTGCTGGGCCTTGGTCGTCGACTTGATGTGCCAGGTCAGCAGCGGCGCACCCATCGCCTTGGCGACCTCGTAGGCCAGCACCGTCTTGCCTGTGCCTGGCTCGCCCTTGATCAGCAGGGGCCGTTCCAGGGCCACGGCGGCGTTGACGGCGACCTTGAGGTCCTCGGTGGCGACGTAGTCGGCGGTGCCTTCGAAGCGCGAGCTCATGCGGTGTCCCTGACGGCGCTCCTGTCGGACGCGCCTCGAACAAGTGTTCAAATCTTCAGGGCTAACCTACAGAGCCGCGCCGCGCGATCAAGACGGGTTGTGAGGCGGCTGGCGATGGCGACGCGCCACCGAGGGCGGATCGCTGGCGGGGAAGCTGTCTTCCAGGCCTTCTTCCAGCTGATCTTCCAGGTACTCCGGCTGGTCGGCCTCGTCCTTGGGTTTCTCGGGCTTCGGATCGGACATGCGTTGATCTCCTGTCGGGCCTTCAAGGAGCCTGACTCGGCGGTGTGGAGAGCGCAACTAAGGGCGTGCGCGAGGGCGGGCTAGAACGCTTGCGGCGCTGTTTTTAAGGATCTGGCCTAACGACGGCGCTCGTAGCCCAGGGCCTCGATGTCGTCGTCGGCCAGGCGCGTCGACTCGTAGTCGGAAGGTTCCTCGTCGTCGGAGGAGACGAGGTCCTCGTCGGAAAGGCCGCCGCCCACGGGATCCAGCGGCTCGCGCTCGACGTCCAGCCCCTCGTCGTCACGGCCGGCCTCGAGTTCGTCGTCGATGTCGTCGAGTTCGGACTCGTCGAGGATGTCGTAGTCGTCGTCTTCGTCCTCGGCGGCGTCGTCGTCCGCCTGGGTGACGTCGTAGACGTCTTCGATATCGTCGAAATTGGCGATGTCCTGGCCGTCTTCGGTCAGGTTGGTCTCGTCCAGGACCTCGGCGACATCCTGCGGGTCGTAGTCGGTTTCCGGCGGCATGGCGGGTCTCCCTGATGGGGCGGCGACCGCCGCCCGTTCGGAGAATCAAACCCGCCCCGGCGCCCGATGTTCCTGCCGACTATTTCGCGAATTCGGCCAGGGCCCCGGCGACGTCGGCCATGATTGGCCGCCAGTCGTCATAGTCGGGCGCGATGAAGCAGCGGCACTGCGGATACCAGGGCGAATGGTCCGAGCCGAGGCGGGTCCACGAGGCCGCGCCGGTCAGCATCCAGATCGGCGCGCCGCAGGCGCCGGCCAGGTTGATGGTGGCGTTGGAGAAGCCGATGACCAGGTCCAGCGCGCAGGAGAGCGCGGCGACGTCGTCGAGATCCTGCTTCAGGTCGATGCCGGGCGGGGTCCAGATCTCGACGCCCAGCTGGTCGCGGGCGTAGGCGATCTCCTCGTCGCAGTCGCCGTACTGCAGGTTGATGAACGAGACGCCCGGCGTCTTCAGCACCGGCTCCCACAGCTCGAACGGCGAGAACAGGCGGGCGCGCTCGGCGTTCAGCTTCAGGCTCTTCCACAGCAGGCCGACCTTGGGGCCGGGAGGGGCGTCCTCCAGCACCTTCTTCCAGTGGGCCACGCGCTCGGGATCGGGCGTGAGGAAGCGCTCGCGCTTGGGGAAGGCCTCGACCGACGGGCGCAGGGTCTCGAGCAGCGAGCCCATGGGAACCCAGCGGTCGATGCTCGACCAGTCCTCGATGAACGGCGCGTCGCGATAGATGTGGCCCTGATAGGCGACCGTACGGTGAACGGCGACGTTCGCCTGCGGATAGCTGCGCTCGAACAGCGGGACCAGGCGGCGCTCGACCAGGATCGACAGCTTGCCGTCGGGGCCAAGGGCCTCGGCGACGTCAGGCAGGGTGTTGGCGAACATCACCTCGTCGCCCAGGCCCTGCTCGGCCACGACCAGCAGGCCCTTGCCGGCGAGGTCCTCGCCCTTCTTCCAGACCGGCACGGGGAACTGGTAGTTGGGAACGCCGCCCAGCTCGGTCGACAGGCGCGCGCCGTAGGCGGCCCAGCCCTCGGTGACCCGGCCGAGGGCCAGCAGGATCGTCGAGCGGGCGAAGCTCATGGCGGCCAGGTCTTCGGAAGAATCGGCGACCAGGATGCCGGCGTCGCAGTCGGCCAGAGCGCCTTCGACGTCGCCCAGGTCCAGGCGGGCGAAGGCGCGATTGTGCAGGCCCTTGCCGAACTGCGGCGCCAGCCGCAGCACCTCGTCGAAGAAGGTCACGGCCGTGCGGCCTTCGCCCAGGCTGCACATCACCGTGCCCAGGGTGTTCCAGAGCACCGGCTGCGTGGGGTTGGCCTGGATGGCCGGCTTGAGGATGTCGATCGCCGCCGATTCCTGGTTCAGGTCGCGCAGGGCGCAGGCCAGGTTGTTGGTGGCTTCCAGGCTGCCGGGGTTGGCGTTAAGGAAGTGCATGAACAGCTTGGCGGCGATCTCCGGCATCTCCATGCGGAACGCCAGGCGGCCAAGGTCGCCGGCGACGGCGGCCTCGTTGGGCAGGAGCTTCAGCGCAGCGTCGTAGCAATGCATCGACGAGGCGAAGTCGCCCAGCTTCTCGCGGGCCACGGCCAGCACGTGCCAGGCGGGGCCGGCGCGCTCGTTCTTCTTGAGCGCCTTGAGCGCGGTCTTCTCGGCCAGGGCGTACTCGCCGCGCTGCACGGCGATGATGGCCTTGTTGAGCAGCTTGATGGTGGCCGGATCCTGGACCGCGCTGGCCTCGCGATTGAGGCGGGCGATCGAATCGGCGGAGGCGGAATCGCCGAGCTGGGACGCGCGCAGGCCCGGAAGGACCCCTTGGCCGGCCGCCTCCTGGGCGGTTGCGAGGGCGGCGGCGGAGATTCCGGAGCCGAGATTGCGGGACATGCGTACACCTTGGCGATTGGGTGGCTTCATCCTCTGGGCGAGTATGCTTAATTGTGTCCTAAGCTGCGACTTACGGTCGCGCGGCCGGCAATAGGGCGTTAACCCGCTGCCCTCTAGGTTCCGGTCGAACGCCATACCGGCGAACCGCCATGACGGCGGACGGGCGCAGCGATGGAAAGGAACGGCCAAAAGTGCCTTTGAAGCTGTCGCTTAAGCCCGGCGAGAAATTCGTGCTCAACGGGGCGGTCGTCCAGAACGGCGATCGTCGCGGGGTGCTGGTCCTGCAGAACAAGGCTTCGGTGCTGCGTGAGAAGGACATCATGCAGCCCGACCAGGTGACCACGCCATCGCGTCACATCTACTTCCCGGTCATGATGATGTACCTGGAGGAGAGCGGCGCGGAGAAATACTACGACGAGTTCGCCACGCGCCTGACCGAGTTCATGGGCGTGGTGAGGAACCCGGGCGTGCTGGCCGATTGCATCGCGATCTCCAAGCACGTCATGGCCCGCGAGTACTACAAGGCGCTCATGCTGAGCCGTAAGTTGATCGATTACGAAGACGAGAGGTTGGGGAATGTCTCTTCGGGCCTACCAGCAGGCGGCGACCAGGACTGAGAATCCGCGTGAGGTCGAGTATCGCCTGTTCGGACAGGTGACGCGCGCCCTCATGGAGGCTTCCCAGGCCGACGTGAACGACATCCAGACGCGTATCCACGCGCTGGACTGGAACCGCCGCGTCTGGTCGGCGCTGGCGACCGACTGCGCGCTGCCCGAGAACACGATGACCAAGGAGCTGCGCGCGAGCATCATCTCGCTGAGCATCTGGGTCGGTCGTCACTCGAGCCTGGTCATGCGCAAGGAAGAGGACTTCGAGCCGCTGATCGAGATCAACCGCATGATCATGCAGGGGCTGGCCGGCCGCGCCGAAGCGGCCTGATCCCGCGCCTCTGATGCTCCAAGGCGCCGCTCGGCGCCGATTGCCGCCCCTCTTCGGAAAAACCTGCCGCCCGGCGAATGTTGCATTCGCCGGGCGGTTTCGTTTCCGGGGTGCGGTTTCAAGTTTCCCTTTTATTTCAGTCGATTGCGATCTGGCCCGAAGTGGCCCGCCGTTTGCGATGGTTCCCGCGGGCAAAACGCCCGACCGGCAAAACGCCGGGGCTCTCCACCAAAACGGTAGGTTCCTATGATCGCCAACTCCATCAACACCAACGCCGGCGCGATGATCGCGCTGCAAAACCTGAACGCCACCAACTCGGAGCTGACCACCACCCAGCAACGCATCAACACCGGCAAGAAGATCGCGAACGCCAAGGACAACGGCGCGATCTGGTCGATGGCGGAGATGCAGAGCGCGACCTCGAGCTCGTTGAATGCCGTGAAGGACTCGCTCCAGCGCGGTCAGTCGACCATCGACGTTGCGTTGGCGGCCGGCGACACGGTCACCGACCTGCTCGGCAAGATGAAGGAAAAGGCCCTGGCCGCTTCCGACACCTCGCTCAACACCGCCTCCTTCAAAGCGCTGCAAGCCGACTTCACGTCGCTGCGCGACCAGATCACCAAGGCCGTGACCAACGCCAAGTTCAACGGCGCCAGCGTGGTGGACGGTTCGACCACCAAGCTCGCGTTCCTGGCGAACGAAACCGGCGCGGCGTTCACCGTCACCTCGCGGACCCTGTCCCTCACGGGCATCGGTCTGACGACGACGACGACCTTCACGACGGCCGCTTCTGCGAAGACCATGATCGCCACGATCGACAAGTCTCTGCAGACCGCGACCAACAAGCTGGCCTCGCTCGGCACCAACTCGGTCGGCCTGGACATGCACTTGACCTTCATGGGCAAGCTGCAGGACAGCCTCGACGCCGGTGTCGGCAACCTGGTCGATGCGGACATGGCCAAGGAAAGCGCCCGGCTGCAGTCGCTGCAAACCAAGCAGCAGCTGGGTGTTCAGGCACTGTCCATCGCCAACCAGGCGCCCCAATCGATCATGTCGCTCTTCCGCGGCTGATCGAAGAAGCGCCGGACCTGGCGATCAAGCGCCGGGCGATCGAAAGATCGCCCGGCGTTTTCTTTTGTTCCGGGGTCTGATTTTCGCCGATCGCCGGTCGGGTTGCGGGTGGGCAATTCGGTCGCATCTGCCGAAAGCTGCCCGGCAATATTTGCCGAATGGTTGTCTTGCTCGGCAGAAAGTGCCGGCTTCGGGTATCCTAAACGAACCTATAACGCTGTAATTTCAATGACTTAAATTTTTCGTCGGAGTGGGCAGGATTGGCCCGGTAGTTGCTTCCTAGTTCAGTGAGCAAAACGCTCCCGGCAGTCAAAATGACGTCGGACAACCTGAAATAGGAACCTATTCGTTATGGCGCTGAACAGCATCAACACGAACTCGGGCGCGATGATCGCCCTGCAAAACCTGAACTCGACCAACAGCGATCTCCAGGTTACGCAACAACGCATCAACACCGGCAAGAAGATCGGTAGCGCCAAGGACAACGGCGCGATCTGGGCCACCGCCAAGAACCAATCGGCCACCGCTTCCTCGCTCAACGCCGTGAAGGACTCGCTGCAACGCGGTCAGTCCACCATCGACGTCGCGCTGGCCGCCGGTGACACCGTGACCGACCTGCTCGGCAAGATGAAGGAAAAGGCCCTGGCCGCTTCCGACACCTCGCTGAACACCGCGTCGTTCAAGGCTCTGCAGGCTGACTTCACGTCGCTGCGCGACCAGATCACCAAGGCCGTCTCGAACGCCAAGTTCAACGGCGCCAGCATCATCGACGGCAAGACCACGAAGCTCAGCTTCCTGGCCAACTCGGACGGCACGGCCATCACCGTGAACGCCAAGACGCTGTCGCTGACCGGCATCGGTCTGACCACCACGACCACCTTCACGACCGCCGCCGCGGCCAAGACGATGATCACCACCATCGACACGGCTCTGCAGACGACGACCAACAAGCTGGCCTCGCTGGGCACCAGCTCGACCGGCCTGGACACCCACCTGAACTTCGTCGGCAAGCTGCAAGACAGCCTCGACGCCGGTGTGGGCAACCTGGTCGACGCCGACCTGGCCAAGGAAAGCGCCAAGCTCCAAGCCCTGCAAACCAAGCAGCAGCTGGGCATACAGGCGCTCTCGATCGCCAACCAGTCGACCGGCACGGTCCTGAGCCTGTTCCGATAAGGGACGAGCAGGGGGCGGTTCTCGCGGACCGCCCCCGCCTTTCTCGCGGCCTCGGCCGGGGAGGGGAGCAAAGAAGGCGCCGCCGCTAAACGGCGGCGATAGGAGAGATGGAAAACAAGGCCGCGCTGACGGCTCCGGTTCAAGACCCGCCCGCGCAAAACCAGATCATTCCTATGACCGTCCCAGGCAAGGCCTCGGACGGCGAAGTCGTTTCCGCCGGCCGCAAGGCCGACGCGCGCAAGCCCGCCGAGCAGAAGGTCGTCGACGACGGTCCGCAGCCTGGCGACCTGCGTCTCGTGATCGAGCAGGACAGCGACAGCGGCGTCTACGTCTACAAGACGGTGGACCGGCGGACGGGCGAGACCCTGAAGCAGTATCCCCGCGAAGACGTGCTGCGGTTCAAGGAAGCGGCCTCCTACGGGCCCGGCGCCATCTACGACGGCCTGACCTAAGGGCCTTCGCGCGCCACGGTTTCGATGCACGCTTGCGGCGCGACGTCGCAGGCGAAACATGGTTTATAAGCGTTAACCATATTCTTACTCCCCGGGCGGCAAGTTCACGGCCGATCCGCTCGGGCGTCGAATCGCGCACCGAGCTCCTCGTAAGTCGGCGAGAACGCCGTTCGGAGATCGTGATGACGCTGAGCGTGAACACCAATCAGCCTGCGCTGATCGCCCTGCAGAACCTGAACAAGACCAACGACGAGATGCAGGGCGTCCAGACCCGCATCAACACCGGCCTTGCGATCTCCAGCGCCAAGGACAACGCCGCCGTCTGGTCGATCGCCCAGGACCAGCAGGCCGACCGCTCGGCCCTGGCCTCGGTCAAGATGAGCCTGGACCGCGCCACCTCGATCGCCGACGTCGCCCTGACGGCCGGCGAGTCGGTCTCGGACCTGCTCAACCTGATGCGCGAGAAGGTGGTCGCCGCCAAGGACAGCTCGCTGTCGACCCAGGCGCGCACCGCCCTGAACGCCGACTTCCGGGGCCTGCTGAGCAACCTGACCCAGGTGGTCGACAGCGCCACCTTCGACGGCGCCAACATCCTGGATGGCAGCCAGACCAACGCCATCACCTTCCTGGCCGACGCCGACGCCCAGACGGTGATCTCGCTGAACCTGCAGACCCTGTCGCTGGGCAGCCCGAAGAACAGCCTGGCGGCCGCCGACAGCATCGCCACCCTGACCCAGGCGACCGCCGTCCTGACGCGCCTCGACGCGACCATCGCCACGGTCAACCAGGCGGTCGGCTCGATCGGTTCGCAGGCCAAGCAGATCGACGCCCACAACACCTTCGTCTCGAAGCTGTCGGACGTGCTGGAAACCGGCGTGGGCAACCTCGTCGACGCCGACATGGCCAAGGAAAGCGCCCGCCTGCAGGCCCTGCAGGTCAAGCAGCAGCTGGGCGCCCAGGCGCTGTCGATCGCCAACGGCGCGCCGCAGATCATCCTGTCGCTGTTCGGCAATAGCTGATCGGGCGGCTGCCCCAACGTAATTGTCATACGAAACGCCGGTCTTTTCCTAGGCCGGCGTTTCTTGCGTGGTTACTCTGCATCCTGCGGCGCAAGGGGATTCGCTCGGCATGATCGAACTGCGGGACTTGAAGGACGAGGACGAGGCGGTGCTGTTCCAGTGGCGCGCCGAGCCCGAGGTCGACCGCTGGATGTCCGACGCGGCGTTCCCCAGCCACGAGGCGCACGCCGCCTGGTTCGAAAGCCTGCGCCAGGATCCCGACATGCGCGGCTGGATGATCGTGCGCGCCGGCGCGCCGGCCGGCCTGCTGACCCTGACCGGCGTGCAGTCGCTTCATCGCCGCGCGGGCTGGAACTGGTTCGTCGGCGCCGCCGACGCCCGCCGCCGCGGGGTGGGGCGGGCGGCCCAGGTGCTGGGCCTGGATCGCGCCTTCGGCGAGCTTGGCCTGCACAAGGTGTTCGCCGAGGTGATGGCCGACAACGACGCGGCGCTGAAGGCCCAGTCGGCCTCCGGCTTCCGTCGCGAGGGCTATCTGCGCGGCCACGTGCTCAAGAACGGCGAGCCGCGCGACGTGGTGCTGCTGGGCATCCTGGCCGAGGAATGGGCCGAGTTGCGCGACGAGGCCCGCCGGGCGTTGAGCGACGCCCACCTGATCGCGGCCTGATCGAAACAATTCACACGTCTTAACGAAACGTCAGCGTTCGTAGCCGAAGATTGCCGCGCGTGACGTAATGCGCGCGTTGTGGAAGCGGTCGTGATCACTTTCGACACCAGTTCGCTGCTGAGCTACTACCAGGCCAAGCTTGGTGTGGGCACGGCCGCGTCCGCGCTGTCGTCGGGAACGACGAACTCCACCTCGACCACCAAGCAGGGCATCCCGGCCGCGCCGTGGACCACGGTGTCCACCGAGCCCAGCGATCTGGTCAAGGCGGCGCTGAACGGCCGCAAGTTCGTCGACGAGGGCGCCGCCGAGGCCGCCGCGCCGGGCGTGAAGGGCGACTACAAGAAGCTGTTCTCGGCCTACCAGGCGCTGAACACCCTGACGGCGATCGCCAACCGCGCCAGCGAGAAGAACGTCTCCGACAGCGAGATCAAGCGTCTGCAGACCGCGCTGACCAAGGGGCTGACGGAGCTCACCAACTACATTCAGAACGCCAACACCGACGGCATGCGCCTGACCACGGGCGCGGCGATGACGTCGGACAAGTCCAAGGTCGGCGTGCCCAAGAACGTCTACGGCTACGTCACCAACACGCTTTACAGCGGCCAGTTCGACGACGAGGTCCCCGCGTTCAAGGGCGACCAGAAGTTCACGATGTCGGTCACCAAGTTCGGCGAGACCCAGAACCTGACGATGGACCTGTCGGAGATGGGCGCGAAGCCGCGGACCATGTCCAACGTCGTCAGCTTCTTCAACGACAAGCTGGCGGCCGCCGGCTACAACACGACCTTCGCCGTCGAGCGCACCGCCGGCGTCGAGCGCACCACCACGGTCAACGGCCAGACGGTGAAGCTGCCGGCCACCGGCGACGACTTCGCCCTGCGCATCCGCGGCGATTCCATCGAGAAGCTGAGCTTCACGGCTCCCGCCGCCAAGCCCGCCGTCTACATCACCACCGAGGCCGGCAACCCCGACCCCGACAAGGACACCAAGACCGACGACGCGGTCATCGAGAATACCCTGACCAAGTACGGCGCCGGCGCGGGCGCGGCGGCGGGCACGAAGGTGTTCTCCGACACGCTGGAAGGCACCGTCGCCAAGGTCCACAAGACCGTCTCGGGTCCCGACGGCTCGATCTACGTGCTGGCCGACGTCGAGAAGAGCGTCGAGAGCCAGACCATCAAGGGCGACCAGGACGTCGCCCTGCTGAAGTACGACTCCGCCGGCAAGCTGCTCTACGCCCGCAGCCTGGGCGCGGCCGACACCGCCACGGGCTACTCGATCGCGGTCTCGGCCGACGGCAAGGTGGCCGTCGCCGGCTCGGTGGCGGGCACGCTGAACGGCGCCACCACCGGCCCGATCAATTCAGACAGCAACGGCACGGTCACCGACAGCTTCGTGTCGCTGTACGACGCCAACGGCGACGAGACCTGGACGGTGCGTCGCGGCGGCCTGCTCGAGGACGAAGCCACGGCCGTGGCCTTCGGCGAGGACGGCGTCGTCTACGTGGCCGGCCGCACCAAGTCCGACCTGCCAGGCGCCACCGGCTCGGCCTCGAAGGGCGGCTACGACAACTACCTGACCGGATTCGCCAGCGACATCGCCGGCACGCCCCGGGCGCTGTTCACCACCCACTTCGGCAGCGCCGAGAACGACACGGTCTCCGGCATCGTGGTCGACGGCGACAAGGTGATCGTCGCCAGCAAGGAAGGCAGCCAGGCCAAGCTGCGCAGCTTCGACGTCGCCACCACCGTGGTCACCGAGAACCGCACGTCGCTGAACTCGGCCGGCATCTACGAGACCAAGCCGGTGACCTACACCAAGGCCGCCGCCATGACCGTGGGCGCGGTCCGCGATCTGGGCACGCTGAAGGGCGGCGACATCGCCGGCATCAGCATCGACAACGGCCAGCTCTATATCGGCGGCTACACCACCAACGGCGAGTTGTCGGTGGGCAACACCACCTCGGCCGCTTCGGGCGGTTCGGACGGTTTCGTGGCCTGCGTCTCGCTGGATCTGACCGACACCTCGGGCGACACCCTGGCCTATTACGGCGGCACGGGCGACGACACCGTCACCGGCATGGCGGTGTCCAACGGCCAGGTCTGGCTGGTCGGTTCGGCCGGCAAGGACCTGGCGGGACTGCCGACCGTGGGCACCAAGGACGGCTATGTCGCCCAGATCGACATGGGCACGGGCGAGGCGACCTGGGAACAGCGCCTGACCGGCAAGGACGGCTACGCCACCCCGACCTCGATCGCGGTCGACGCCTCCGGCTCCAGCGCCCTGGACGTGTTCGGCCTGCCGCGCGGCGCGATGAACTTCACCCAGTCGGACAAGATCGTGTCGGCGACCGCGGCGCGCCCCGGCGACACCTTCCAGATCCGCACGCGCGAACGCGGCCCGCTGACCACCATCACCATCAGCGCCGCCGACACGCTCGAGACCCTGGCCGACAAGATCCGCCGCGCCTCGGGCAACGCGGCCAAGGTGTCGATCAGCAGCGACGGCAACATGCGCAAGCTGAGCATCACGCCGGCCTTCAAGACCTCGACCGTCGAGATCCTGCCGGGCAAGGGCGACAGCGACGTGCTGAACGCCCTGGGCCTGGCCTCGGGCGTCGTGCGCAATACCAAGACCGAGGACGGCCGCACCGTCTCGGCCGACGGCAAGGGGCCGGTCTACGGCCTCAAGCTCAATCTCGACATGAGCCTGGCCGACGCGGAGTCGCGGGCCACGACCGCCGACCTGTTGAAGTCGGCCACGGCGGCGATCCGCAACGCCTATCGCGAGATGGCCGACATCGCCAACGGGGTGAAGGTCGACTCGTCCTCCACCAAGAGCAACACCACCGGCACGGCGCCGGCCTACCTGACCAACCAGATCGCCAACTACCAGGCCGCGCTCGACCGTCTGACCGGCGGTTGACAATTGTAAGCCCTCCCACGCGCGGCGACGCTTGAAACCGTCATCGACGCGTCGTAGCCAGGGGGCATGGAACTTCTCAAAGACCGACGCGTGCTGCTGGGCGGCGGAGCGGCCCTGGCCGTGATCGCCGGCCTCGGCGTGGCCTTCGCGCTGATGGGCGGCAAGGACCGCAAGCCGGCCGAGGAACCGCCGGCCTCGCGCGCGGGCCTGATCGTCGAGACCGGCCGTTCGGACGACACCAAGCTGAACGATCCGGCGCGGCCGCTGCGCTGCTTCGTCGGCGGCCAGTTCGTGGGCGAGACCACCCTGGCAGAATGCGCCAAGAAGAACGGCGTGGCGACCGGCGCGCTCGACGTCGGCGTCGACGAGACCGGGGCGCTGGCCGCCGCCGACCAGGCCGGCACGGTGCTGACCCCGCTGCCGCCCCCGACCGTCACCGCGCCGGTGGCGACCGCTCCGACGCCCGCCCCCGCCGGGACCAGCGCCGCCAGCAGCGCGCCGCTCGGCGTCTGCCAGCGCTATTCCGGCGGTCAGTGGAACAAGCTGCCGGGGGAGATCACCCAGAATGCCTGCATCCAGCAGCTGTTCGCCGGCAAGTGCGAGCGCCCGGGCGGCGCCACCTACGGCCGCTGGGGCGATGAAACCCTGCGCCTGCTGCCCGGCCGGGTCGAAGCCTCGTCCGACAACCGCTCGTTCCACCTGGTGGTGGAGCAGGCGGCCAACTGCGCCATTCCCAGCGTCGGTTAAGGCGCGCCGCGTGCGCGCTGCACATGTTTGAATACCGGCCCTTCCCGTCGGGAAGGGGCCAGGGCCGAAGGAGCTCTCTGATGCGCGTTTCCTCCATCGCCGCCGTCCTGGCCCTCGGGGTCGCCGGCATCGGCCTGTCGGGCTGCGTCAAGGCGACCAAGGCTCCCTTCGACCAGGGCGTGTGCAACCACGTCATCGAGAAGAAGGACGGCACGCTGCAGTTCAACCCGGTCGAGCGCAACGTGCCCAACATGGAGACCTGCGCGGCGACCCTGGAGGGCATGCGCATCCGCTTCATGCGCATGGGCCTGCGCCGGGAACAGCTGACCGGCTCCTACCAGGGCAAGTTCATCTTCGTGGAGAAGGAAGGCATCTATCTGGGCGACAGCTACGAGGGCGCCCGGTTCATGTCGCTGGTGCGTACGGGCGACGGCCGCCTGGCGGTTCCGGGCGCTCTGCCGGCGCGCTGAACCTTCGGGCGAGCGCCTGGGGAAAGCCTTGTGGAAGGGCAGGAGAGGGCGGTGGATAACCGCCCTCCGTTCACAGGAACGTTCGGAGAACAAATCTTGCTTTTGGTCTTGCTGAGTCGTTAACGTCCTGGCTTCGAGATTCCGGCGCGTTGGGTCGCCGGGCGAGAACAGGGCATCGCCAATGGCTGGCAGCGTCAACAAGGTCATCCTCGTCGGCAACCTCGGGGCCGACCCCGAAATTCGCACCCTCAACTCGGGCGACCGCGTCGCCAACCTGCGCATCGCCACGTCCGAAACCTGGCGCGACCGTTCCAGCGGCGAGCGCAAGGAAAAGACCGAGTGGCACCGGGTCGTGATCTTCAACGACAACCTGGTGAAGGTGGCCGAGAGCTACCTGCGCAAGGGCTCGACCGTCTACATCGAGGGCGCCATCCAGACCCGCAAGTGGACCGACCAGCAGGGGCAGGAAAAGTACTCGACCGAGATCGTGCTGCAGAAGTTCCGCGGCGAACTGACCATGCTGGGCGGCCGCGGCGACGGCGCCGGCGCCTCGTCGGGCGGCGGCGGCTATGACGACGGCTACGGCCAGGGCGGCGGTGGCGGCTACGGCGGCGGCCAGGGCGGCGGCAACTTCGGCGGCGGCGCTCCGCGCAGCCAGCCCAGCGGCCCGCGCGAGAGCTTCTCGGCCGACCTGGACGACGAAATCCCGTTCTAGGCATCCGTCGTCGGATGAATTCGAGAAGGCGGCCGTTCCGGAGAGGGGCGGCCGCCTTTTCTTTGCGCGTCGGGCGCCGGCGCGCGCGGCGCCGGGCCGGACTTGGCCGGCGCGCGCGGCTCGGGGATTTGACGCGCGCGCCGCCAGGCTGTGGGGTGCGGACGTGCCTATGCGCCCAGGTCGGGGACGCGCCAGAATTCAGATCCGGAACGATCGTCGCGACGAAGAATATGCGCGGCGACGGGAAAGCGTATTCCCTCGCGCTGTCGAGTAACGGTGCTGGTGCATATTAAATGATCTCGTTTGTCGCTGGCGGAACCACGAAGAAAAGTGGGCTCCTGTAACGGCGATTTCTGTTTTTTGACCTGCGGTCGGGAGCCAGTCTCGTCGGGGGATCGAAAAGCAGGGGATAGCCGTGATCCAAGTCCACCCGAACAAGCGCGCGTTTCGCCGTCTGAGGGCCGCCTTGCTGGCGGCCAGCGTCATGGGGGCGGGGGCGCCGGCCCTGGCCGAGGAAGACCCCAGGGGGCGGGCCGACGAGGTCGACGCCGTCGTCGTCACCGGCAAGCGGGTGTCGGAGGCCAGTGTCGCCATCGGCACCGACCAGGCCACCGCCACCGTCTCGATCACCCGCGAGGCCCTCTTGTCGGCCCCGGCCGGCGTGACCGGCCTGAAGATGCTGGAGAGCCTGCCGGGCTTCAACGTCCAGGCCAACGACGCCCTGGGCATGTACGAGTTCGGCAATTCGGTCTCGGTGCGAGCCTTCAACTTCCAGCAGATCGGCTTCCTGCTCGACGGGATACCGATGGGGCGCAGCGACCAGTTCGGCGGCAGCCCGATCTATCGCTATGTCGACAACGAGAACTTGGCGCGGGTGACGGCCTCGGCCGGGGCCGGCGACGTGTCGCTGCCCAGCTACGCGTCGCTGGGGCCTATCGTCGACTACTTCACCAAGGCGCCCGACGCCGCGGCCGGCGGCTCGATCAGCCAGACCCTGGGCGAGGACAATCTGCGCCGCAGCTTCCTGCGCCTGGAGAGCGGCCGGATCGGCCGGCTGTCGGGCTATGTGGCCGGTTCCTGGATCAAGGGCGACCTGTGGCGCGGCCCTGGCTTCATCAAGCGCGAGCACTACGAGGGCAAGCTGGACTACGCCTTCGAGAACGGCGGCAACCTGACTTTCCAGACCGTCCACAACGACTATTTCGACTACGACTCCCCGTCGATCACCAAGGCCCAGTACGACGGAACGGCGGGCGATCTGTTCGGGCGCAAGGGCAGGGACTTCGCCTATCTCGGCTACGTGCCCAGCCTGCCTGTGACGACGGCGGGCGTGCCGTACTCCAACACCGCCTACAACCAGTACTACAAGTTCGCGGTCAACGCCCGGCGCGACCACCTCTACGGTCTGTCGCTGAACAAGCCGATCGGCGAGGCCTTCGAGATCCGCTCGACGGTCTATTACGAGGACAAGGGCGGCTACGGCGTCTCGCCCGAGGCCTACGCCACCTCGCTGGCCAGCTACAACGCCGAGCGGCTGATCGTGGCCGGCCTGACCGCGCCCAAGGGCGTGCAGTACGGCCTCTCGGGCGTCGACGGCAAGCGCAAGGGGATCACGGCGGGCGGAACCTGGCGGACCGGGATCCACACCGTGCAGGCCGGGGTCTGGCTGGAGAAGGACGACTACCATCGCACCCAGGCCCGCTATAACACCCAGAACGGCCATCCCGACGGCGCGGCCCTGCTGAACGAGCCGGTGCACCTGCAGCGCAACTACGTCTCCACCCGCGAGACCACCCAGTTTTTCCTGAAGGACACGGTGCGGCTGCTGGACGACAGGCTGAAGGTCGAGCTCGGCTTCAAGGCCACCGACATCGACTACGAGATCGCCGGTTACCGCAATCCGGCCGACTACATCGCCCAGCGCCAGCCGCGCATCACCGACAGCTGGAAGAACAGCTTCCTGCCGCAGGTGGGCCTGGTCTATTCGATCAACGGCCGCGACCAGGTGTTCGCGTCCTACTCGGAGAACCTGGCCTTGCCGCGCGGCGCCGACGACATCTACTCGGCCGCAAGCCCGGCCACGCCCGGCCCGGACGCCGAGACCTCGCAGAACCTGGAGATCGGCTATCGCGCCAACCGGCCGACCTTCAACGTCTCGGTCGTGGCCTACTACACCGCCTTCGACAACCGCCTGCAGTCCTACGCCTCGGTGGTGCCGGGCAGCACGACGACCGAGACCTTCTTCCAGAACGTCGGCGGCGTGGAGGCCCACGGCGCCGAGTTCAGCGGCCAGTGGAAGCCGGAGCTGCTAGGCGGCAAGGTCTACTTCAACGCCAACCTGTCGTACAACCGCGCCGAGTTCGAGAATAACTTCGGGACCAACTTCATCGCCGGCAACGTGCTGCCCGACTTCCCGACCTGGCTGTTCCAGGGCGGGGTGACGTGGGAGCCGACCGACTGGGCGCTGGTCAACGTCTCGGCCCGCCACCTGAGCGACCGCTACACCAACTTCACCAACACCGAGAAGACCGACGGCTACACGGTCTGGAACGCCTATGTGGATCTGGGCGACGGCTTCGGCGTCGGGCCGCTGAAGCAGGTCAAGGCCCGCGTCAACATCGATAACATCTTCGACGAGGACTACCTGGGCACGATCACCACGACGGTGAACACCGCCGCCACCTTCCGGCCGGGCTCGCACCGGACCTTCCAGGTGACGCTGTCGGCCGACTTCTAGACCGAAAGCTCCGACACCACCCGCTCGCACAGGCGGTGGGTCTCCAGGGCGTCGAGGGCCGACAGGCGTCGGTCCTCGCGCACCGCGCCCAGAAACGCCTCGATCATCGCCTCGAAGCCGCGCTGGCGAGCGACCGTGGTCCAGTCGCCGCGACGGGTCAGGCTTTCACCGCCGGAAAAGTCGGTGACGTCGGCCAGGTTGACGATCCGGCGCTTGATCCCGCCGCCCATCACCTCGAGCACCTCCTCGTTGGCGCCGCTGACGCGGTTCATGACGCCGACGGCGTCGAGGCCGGGGCCGCTCAGGTGCAGCATCACGTGCTCCAGGAGGTCGCCGTCGAGGCGCCCGGACACGCGGGCCTGGGTCGCGCCCGGGACCAGGAAGCGCAGGCTGTCGACCACGTGGATGAAGTCGTCGAAGACCGTGCGCCGCACGCCGTCGGCGTGGCCGGTGCGGTTCTTCTGCATCAGCACGAACGGGGCCTTCAGGGCCGCCGCCTCGGCCTGGGCGGGCGCATGGCGGCGGTTGAAACCGACCATCAGCGACACGCCGCGCGTTTCGGCCAGATCCACCACGGCCTCGCAGGCCTCCAGCGTGTCGGCGATCGGCTTGTCGACCAGGGTGGGCACGCCGGCCTCGATCAGGCGACGGACGATCGCCGGATGGACCGTCGTCGCGGCATGGACGAAGGCGGCGTCCAGGCCCTCGGCGAGGGCCTCCTCCAGGTCGGTGTGCAGCCGGTCCACCCGCCAGGCCGCGCCCAGTTCGTCCAGCGTGGCGGTGCTGCGGGTGACGAAGGCCAACTGTACGTCGGCGCGGGTTCCCAGCACCGGCAGGTAGGCCTTGCGGGCGATGTCGCCCAGCCCGATCATCGCCACGCGCATGCGTCAGAACCCCTTCGCCAGATGGTCGGCCAGTTCGCCTGCGTCCCAGGCTTCGTCGCGCGGCGCAAGGAAGATCGGCGTCTCGCGTTCGAAGGCGCGCAGGGCGTCGGCGGTCTGGACCAGGTCGGGCGCGTCGAGGCTCTCGCTCATGACGATGGCGGCGATGCGGACGCCCCGGGCGCGCAGGGCGATCAGGGCCGTCAGCACGTGGCTTATCGTGCCCAGGTACGAGCCGGCGATCAGCAGCACGGGCAGGTCGAGCGCGGCGATCAGATCCAGATTGGTCGCCTGGTCGGTCAGCGGCGACATCACCCCGCCGGCCCCTTCGACCAGCAGCAGGTCGTGCGCGCCGGCCAGGGCCGCGCGGCAGTCGGCGGCGAGGTCGTCGATCCGCAGCACATCGCCTTCGAGGCGTGCGGCCAGGTTCGGGGCCAGCGGCGCGCGGTAGCGGCGCGGCGAGATGCGGGGCAGGGCGGCCGGGTCGCCCAGGGCCTCGGCCAGACGGGCCGGGTCGCTGCCCGACGGATCGGCCGGATCAAAGCCGCTGACCACCGGCTTGAAGGCGTCGACGGCCAGTCCGCGTGCCTTCAGGGCCCGGATCAGGGCGCAGGCGACGTGGGTCTTGCCGACGTCGGTGCCGGTCCCGGCGACGAACAGGGCGCTCATGCCCCGTTCGTCCTGGAGGGGGCCTCGACGTAGGGACGGACCAGGGCGGCCAGGCGCAGCACCTCGTCATCGGGATGATCGGCGCTGAAGGCCAGGCGCAGGCGGGCGGTGCCGGCCGGCACGGTGGGCGGGCGGATGGCCACCACCAGGAAGCCCTCTGCCTCCAGGGCGGCGGAGGCGGCCAGCGCGGCGTCGGCCTCGCCGATCACCACCGGGACGATCGGGCTTTCGGCCAGAGGCAGGCCGGCGGCCTTGGTGAACAGGCGCGCCTTGCGCAGCGGCTGCGCGGCGAAGGCGGGATCGGCCTCGATCAGATCCAGGGCGGCGATGGCGGCGGCGGCGGAGGCTGGCGGCAGGCCGGTGGTGTAGACGACGGTGCGGGCGCGGGTCTTCAGGAAGTCGACCACGCTTTGCGAGCCGCACAGATAGCCTCCGTAGGAGCCCAGCGCCTTCGACAGCGTGCCCATCTGCAGCGGGATGACCGCCTCCGGGAACAGGGCCGCCGTTCCCCTACCGTCGCCCAGCACCCCCACGCCGTGGGCGTCGTCGACCAGCAGCCAGGCGTCGTTGGCCTCGCAGACGGCCGACAGCCAGTCCAGCGGCGCGACGTCGCCGTCCATCGAGAACACACCGTCGGTGGCGACGATGGCGTGGCGGAAGCTCGATCGATGCTCGGCCAGCAGTTCGGCCAGGGCGTCGCTGTCGTTGTGCGGGAAGCTGACCACCTTGGCGCCCGAGAGCTGCGCGCCGGCCCAGATGCAGGCGTGGGCCAGCTCGTCCACGAACACGACGTCCTGCTTGCCGGCGAAGGTGGGGATCACGCCGGTATTGGCCAGATAGCCCGAGCCGAACACCACGCAGGCCTGCGTCCCCTTGAGACGGGCCAGGCGCGCCTCGAGCTCCTCGATCAGCGGATTGTCGCCGGTGACGAGACGCGAGGCGCCCGAGCCCGCGCCGTGCTCGGCCGCGGCGGCCTGGGCGGCGGCGATCACGGCCGGATGCTGCGACAGACCCAGATAGTCGTTGCAGGAGAAGGACAGCAGGCGCTTGCCGTCGCGCTCGACCACGGCGCCTGGCAAGCGGCGGGTGGGTTTCAGGCGGCGGCGCAGGCTCATGGCCTCCAAGGCCGCGAGCTTGCCGCTCGCGAAGGCGTCCAGACTGTGCATTCCAATTCCTGTCTGCCCAGATTCCCATTTGCTCCGGGAGCCGAGCCCGTCTAGGCGGGGCGCCCCTCCGGCGCAACGAAAGGATCGCCATGACCACCCCTGACTGGCTCGCCGAAGGCGCCAAGCACGTCTGGCGGCCCTACTGCCAGATGAAGACGGCCCCGGCGCCGCTTCCGGTCGTGCGGACCCATGGGTCGCGGATCGTGCTGGAGGACGGGCGCGAACTGGTCGACGGCATCGCCAGCTGGTGGACGGCGGTGCACGGCTACAACCATCCCCACATCGCCGAGGCCTTGCGCCGGCAGTTGGAGTCCATGCCGCACGTGATGTTCGGCGGCCTCGCCCACGAGCCGGCCTATCGGCTGGCCGCACGTTTGGCGGCGATCCTGCCGGGCGAACTGGACCACGTGTTCTTCGCCGAATCCGGCTCGGTCTCGGTCGAGATCGCCATGAAGATGGCGCTGCAGTTCCACATCAATCGCGGCGAGACGGGGCGCACCCGCTTCCTGTCGTTCCGCGGCGGCTATCACGGCGACACCCTGGCCACGATGACGGTCTGCGACCCGGAAGAGGGGATGCACAGCCTGTTCTCGGGCGTGATGCCCGCCCAGGTGATCGCCGACCTGCCGCTGGACGACGCCGCCGAGGCCGCGCTCGACGCCTTGCTATCCGAGCGGGGCGGCGAGATCGCCGCCATGCTGACCGAGCCCCTGGTGCAGGGCGCCGGCGGCATGCTGTTCCACGATCCGCAGGTGCTGCGCCGCCTGCGCCGGCTGGCCGACAAGCATGGCGTGCTGCTGATCTTCGACGAGATCTTCACCGGCTTTGGCCGCACCGGCGAGCTCTTCGCCATGCAGGCTGCAGGGATCGAGCCCGACATCGTCACCCTGTCGAAGGCCCTGACGGGAGGAACCCTGCCGCTGTCGGCGGCCGTGGCGTCGCGCAAGGTGTTCGAGGCCTTCTGGTCCGACGACGCCGGCGCGGCCCTGATGCACGGCCCGACCTACATGGGCAACGCCCTGGCCTGCGCCGCCGCCAATGCGTCGCTCGACCTGTTCGAGGCCGGCACCTGGAAGGCCGATGTCGCGCGGATCTCGGCCGCCTTGGCGAAGGGACTGGCGCCCTGCCGCGCTGCGCCGGGCGTCGTCGACGTGCGGGTGCTGGGCGCGATCGGCGTGGTCGAGTTCGCTTCGCCGGTGGCCGTCGGCGCGCTGTGCCAGGCCTTCGCCGAGAAGGGCGCCTGGATCCGGCCGATGGGCAAGGTCGTCTACCTGACCCCGGCCTACACGACGCCGGACGCCGACCTCGACATTCTCCTGTCGGCCATTCGCGATGTCATCGGAGCCGGCGGGGTTGAAGGAAGCGGCGGGGTCTGATCCAAGCGGGGCCATGTCCGCGTCCACCGGCCCCCTGACGACGATCGAACGCCTGGCGATCCTGGCGATCATCCTGACCTGGGGACTGAACAACGCCGCGGCCAAGTTCGCCACCGCCGCCCTGCCGCCGATGATGGTGGGCGGCTTGCGCTTCCTGCTGGCCCTGGCGTTCCTGTTCCCGTTCGTGCGGCCGCCGTTTCCGCACTGGAAGCGGCTGCTGCTGATCGTGCTGCTGTCGGGGCCGATCCACTTCGCCCTGATCTACCTCGCCTTCGGCATGGCGCGGTCGCTGAGCCCGCTGGTCGTCGCCACACAGCTGTGGATCCCGTTCACGGCCTTGTTCGCCTGGCGCATGCTGGGCGAGACCATGCGGGCGCCGGCCGTGGCGGGCCTAGCCGTGGCCTTCGCCGGCGTGGCCTGGATGAGCCTGGATCCGCACGGTGCGGCCGACCTGCCGGCCATCGTGCTGGGCGTGGTCGCCGCCGCCATCTGGGCGGTGGCCACGGTGCTGGTGCGCAAGTCGCCGGGCGTGAAGCCGTTGAAGGTACAGGGCCTGACGGCCTTCGTCGCCGCGCCGGTGCTGATCGCCATGTCCTTCGCCTTCGAGGACGACGTCGTGGCCAAGGTCTCGTCCGCGCCGCCGCTGGCCTGGGCCTGCGTGGTGTTCGCTGGCGTCGTCTCGACCATCGGGGCCAGCGCGCTGCTGTTCTGGCTGGTCCAGCGCCGCGAGCCGGGCCGCGTGACGCCCTATTTCCTGGCGACGCCGCTGGTCTCGTGCACGATCGGCGTGCTGTTCATGGGCGACGCCCTGTCGCCGCAGCTGGTCATCGGCGGCGGCGCGACCATGGTCGGCGTGGCGCTGGTGGCCCTGACCGAGAAGAAGACCCCGCCGGCGACGAGCGGCGACCCGGCCTAGTCGTCCTCGCCCTCGCGCCAGCGCCAGGGGGCGTCGCTCTTCCAGCGGGCGACCAGCATCACCACCAGGGTCATGAGCACGACGAACGCACCGACGAGGCGCGGATGGGCCTTGCCGTAGAGAACGGCCGAGGCGAGCAGCAGGCCAATATAGAGGGCGACGACGGCCCAGCCTTCCCAACTGCAGGGCGGCCCCGCGCCATAGCCATGACGCTTGACCCTGAACCACGGCTTGCCGTCGGCCACGTTTCCCCCCGGAAGTTGTTATCCGGGCAAACGTACGCCCAGTTCGCCGGCCAGGTCGCGGACAAATTGCCACGCCACGCGGCCCGAGCGCGCGCCGCGCAGCTGCGACCACTGCAGGGCCCGGCGCTCCAGGTTCTCGACCGTCAGGCCGAAGCGTTCGGCATAGGTGTTGATCGCCGCTAGATAGGTCGGCTGGTCCATGGGCGGGAAGCCGATCCACAGGCCGAAGCGGTCGGAGACGCTCATTTCCTCTTCCGCGTTCTCGGCCGAGGCGATGGCGCCCTGGCTCTCGGCGTGGTCGCGGGGCATCAGGTGGCGGCGGTTCGAAGTGGCCACGAACAGCACGTTCTCCGGCGGACCGGCCACGCCACCCTCCAGCGCCGACTTCAGGGCCTTGGCCGCGGCCGCGCCATCCTCGAACGACAGGTCGTCGCACAGCACCACGAAGCGCTCGGCGCGCACGCGCAGGGCGTCGAACAGCGGGGGCAGGGCGGCGACCTCGTCGCGGTCGACCTCGACCAGCTTCAGGTCGGTATATTCGGCGGCCAGGGCCATGAAGGCCGACTTGGTCAGCGAGCTCTTGCCCGTGCCGCGCACGCCCCACAGCAACACGTGATTGCAGGGCAGGCCGGTGGCGAACCGGCGCAGGTTCTGCAGGAAGCGGTCCTTCTGGCGCTCGATGCCGACCAGCAGCTCGATGTCCATGGCGTAGTCGGGCGCGGGCAGGAAGGCGCCGCTGACCGGCTCGTGCCGGAACAGGCGCGCGCCGCCGAAGCTGGGAGCGGCGGGGGCGGCCGGGGCCAGGCGATCCAGGGCGTCGGCGATGCGGGCGAGCAGGGGCAGGGCGGCTTCGGTCATGGCCACGCTCCTAACGCCCTCGCGCCCTCATTGCAAAAGAGGAGGTGAACGCATAGCTTCCGCCGACTTGGCGGGGACCCTATTTCAGGCGCTCCGCCCGCAGAAATTCGTGGAGACGTTATGAACCCCTCTGGTGGCCTGGAGCAGCAGCTCATCGGCATCGCGCCGATCATCCTCATGGTCGTGCTGTTCTACTTCATGCTGATCCGTCCTCAGCAGAAGCGCCAAAAGGAACACCTCGCGACCCTGAACAACATCAAGCGCGGCGACAATGTCGTTCTGTCCAGCGGCGTGATCGGCAAGGTCGTGCGGGTTGAAGAGAAAGAAGTCGGCGTCGAGATCGCTCAAGGCGTCACGGTGAAGGTCCGCAAGGGCATGATCACCGAAGTCACGGCCAAGGGCGAACCGGCCCCGGCCAACGACCCGAAGAACTGAGCTTAGGTCTAGTTCGTATCAAGCCCGCCCTGGCGCCCCTGGCGTCGTCGAGAGCCTCGTAGTCCATGCTGAGCCTATCCCGCTGGAAGATTGTCCTCGTCACCCTGTCGGTGATCTTCGGCATCGTCTTCACCCTGCCGAATCTTCTGCCGCAGAAGACGCTAGACGCCCTGCCGGGATGGGTTCCCAAGCAGAAGCTGAACCTGGGCCTCGACCTCCAGGGCGGGTCGTACCTCCTTTATGAGGTCGACACCGCCCAGCTGCGCAAGGAGCGGCTCGACAACCTCGTCGAGGACGTCCGCAACACCCTGCGCACCGCGGGAATCGACTTCAACGGCCTGGCTCAGGCCAACGGCGTGATCGGCGTGCGCATCGACGACGCCTCCAAGGTCAACGCCGCGGTCACCGAACTGCGCAAGCTGGGCAGCCCGCTGGCCAGCGGCGTGGGCACCGACGTCAACGTCGCCACCCGGGCCGACCAGCGCATCGAGCTGACCTTCTCGCCGGACGCCGCCCGCGCCGACGCCTCCAAGGCCGTCGACCAGTCGATCGAGACCATCCGTCGCCGTATCGACAGCCTGGGCACCAAGGAACCGACGATCACCCGCCAGGGCGCGGACCGCATCGTCATCCAGGCCGCCGGCGAAAGCGATCCCGAGCGCCTGAAGGCCGTCATCGGCAAGACCGCCAAGCTGACCTTCCAGATGGTCGACGAGACCGTCACCCCCGAAGAGATGGCCTCGGGCCGCATGCCTCCCGGCACCGTGATGGTGCCCAGCGGCGACGGCTACGCCCCGGCCTACGCGCTGAAGAAGCGCGCCGTGGTCTCGGGCGAGGAACTGGTCGACGCCCAGCAGGCCTTCGACGGCCAGAGCGGCCGTCCGGTGGTCTCGTTCCGCTTCAACGGTTCGGGCTCCAAGAAATTCGGCGACGCCACCGCCCGCAACATCGGCAAGCGCTTCGCCATCGTCCTCGACAACAAGGTCATCTCGGCCCCGACCATCCAGACGCCGATCCTCGGCGGCTCGGGCCAGATCACCGGCAACTTCACCGTCGAAAGCGCCAGCGAACTGTCGCTGCTGCTGCGTTCGGGCGCGCTGCCGGCCCAGCTGAACATCGAGGAGCAACGCACCGTCGGCGCCGAACTGGGCGCGGACGCCGTGCGAGCGGGCGCCATCTCGCTGGCCATCGGCGCGGCGGCGATGTTCGTGTTCATCATCCTGGCCTACGGCCTGTTCGGCGTGTTCGCGGCCCTGGCCCTGGTGGCCAACGTGCTGCTGATCGTCGGCATCATGTCGTTCAGCCAGGCGACGCTGACCTTCCCCGGCATCGCCGGCCTGATCCTCACGCTCGCCGTCGCCGTCGACGCCAACGTGCTGATCTACGAGCGGATGCGCGACGAGGCCGCGGCCGGGAGGTCGCCCATGTCGGCGGCCGACACCGGCTACAAGCTGGCGCTGGTGTCGATCCTCGACGCCAACATCACCAGCCTGATCTCGGCCGGCATCATGTTCAGCTTCGGCTCGGGCCCCGTGAAGGGCTTCGCCTGGACCCTGGCGATCGGCGTGTTCACCTCGCTGTTCACCGCCATCATCATCACTCAAGTGCTCATCGGCTGGTGGTTCAAGGCCGCCAAGCCGAAGAAGCTGCCGATCGCGTAAGGATCAAAGCTCATGGCTGCTTGGCCCCTCATTCGCCTGATCCCGCGCTCGACCCACTACCGCTTCGTGCGCTGGGCTCCGGTCGCCGCGATCTTCTCGCTCATCCTGATCGTCGGGTCGGGCGTGTCGTTCTTCACCCAGGGCCTGAACCTGGGCATCGACTTCAAGGGCGGCGTCGCTCTCGAAGCCCGCATGCCCACGGCCATCGACCTCGACGAACTGCGCAAGGTGGCCAAGTCCACCGGCGCGCACGACGTGCAGGTCCAGGGCTTCGGCTCGGCCAACTCGGCGATGATCCGCTTCCTGCCGACCGAAGGCGTCAACGCCAACGTCGAGGCCAACCGGATCAAGACCGAGATCATCGCCAAGTTCCCCGGCATGACCATGCCGGCGCCGACCGTCATCGGCGCCAAGGTCTCGGGCGAACTGCTGCTTGGCGGCTTCAAGGCGCTCGGCATCGCCCTGCTGCTGATGCTCGGCTACATCTGGTTCCGCTTCCAGTGGCAGTTCGCCGTGGGCGCCGTCGTGGCCGTGTTCCACGACATCATCCTGACCCTGGGCATTCTGTCGGTGATGCAGATCGAGTTCTCGATGACCTCGGTCGCGGCCCTGCTGACGGTCATCGGCTACTCGATGAACGAAAAGGTCATCACCTTCGACCGCCTCAAGGAAAACCTGCGCAAGTACAAGACCACGCCGCTGCGCGACATCATCGACCTGTCGGAGAACGAGCGTCTGTCGCGGACGATCATCACCGGCTCGACCGCGCTGCTGGCGCTGGGCGGCACGATGATCTTCGGCGGCCCGGTGCTGTTCCCGCTGGTCTTCACCATGGTGTTCGGCATCGCCATCGGCACCTATTCGTCGATCTACATCGCTCTGCCCCTGATCCTGGTCTGGGGCGTCAAGCGCGGCGACGAAGAGGCCAAGCCGGTCAAGCTCGGCGCGGCCAGCCAGCCGTGAGCCAGGCGCTGACCCCGCGCCAGCCCCCGTCGATCGACGCCTGGGGCGGCGGCGGCTTCCGGGTTTCCGGCGTCTGGCGGCCCGGTTCGCTGCTGGTCATCGACGACCAGCCGCAGGACTGGGCCGTCGCCAGCGTGGCGGACCTGACGCCGGAGGCCTTCGCCCCGGTGTTCGCCGCCGGCGGCGCGGTCGAGTTCGTGCTGCTGGGCATGGGTCTGGCCAACGCCCTGCCGCCGCGCCCTGTGCGCGACGCGCTGAAGGCCGCGGGCCTGGGTCTCGAGTTCATGAGCACCGAGGCCGCCGCCCGCACCTACAACGTGCTGGCCAGCGAAGGCCGCCGGCTCGCCGCGGCCCTGATCGCGGTCTAGGACCCCCTCCGGCCTTCCGGGCAGCCTTTCCGAGAGGGGGGGACCTGGAAGGAAGATGCTCCCCTCCAGGGGAGCTGTCGCGCAGCGACCGAGGGGGTCGCTTCCCCGACTCTCCCGCACCGCCTATCCTGCGCCGCAAGACACGGCTCAGGGGGCTGAATTGACTGGGATTCTCACCAACTTCCGCAGCACCATCATCGTCAGCTTCGTGCTGGCGATGGTGATGGTGTTCGGCTTCGGGCACAGCCCCAACGGTTTCCACGGCGCCTACTGGCAGGCGGTGTTCCGCTGGCTGCACGTGCTGTTCGGCATCCTGTGGATCGGACTGCTCTACTACTTCAACTTCGTGCAGATGCGGGTGATGCCGACCATCCCCGCCGAGCTGAAGCCGGCGGTCAGCAAGTACATTGCCCCCGAGGCGCTGTTCTGGTTCCGCTGGTCGGCCCTGGCCACCTGGCTGATGGGCATGATCGTGGCCTTCAACCGCGGCTACCTGATGGAGGCCATGACCCTGGGCGCCTGGCAGGGCTACCAGCGCGGCGTCGACATGGGCTTCACCTTCATCGGCATGGGCATGTGGCTGGCCACGGTGATGTTCTTCAACGTCTGGGGCGTGATCTGGCCGAACCAGAAGCGCGCCCTGGGCCTCGTGCCGGCCGACGACGAGACCAAGGCCAAGGCCGGCAAGCTCGCCATGCTGTTCTCGCGCATCAACCTGCTGCTCAGCATCCCGATGCTGGTGACAATGACCATGTACCAGACGCTGTTCGGCTGAGCCGGACGATCCTGGAGCAAGGAGGCCTCGCCGGATCGGCGGGGCCTTTTTTCTTGGGCCCAGGCCCGCCGGTGCGGCGGGCCTTTCTCTCCAGGCAAGAGGGGGGCATAAGCCGCGTCATGTCCGCCGCCCCCGACAATCCCTACGATTCCGGCCTCGACGATCTGGTCCGCCGCATGGACAACGATCGCTGGCTGGCCAGCCGCTTCGTCTCCGACATCCCGGCGCGGACCGACGTGGTGGCGCTGATCGCCTTCAACTACGAACTGGCCCGCGTGGCCGGCGGCGTCACCAGCGCCCTTATGGGCGAGATCCGCCTGACCTGGTGGCGAGAGGCGATGGAGGAGCTGGCGGCCGGCAAGGCGCCGCGCAAGCATCCCGCCGTCGAGGCCCTGGCCGCCTCTGGCGTCGATCCCGCCGCCTTGGCCGCCATGGCCGAGGCCCGTCTCGCCGATCTGGAAGAGGAGCCGTTCGCCGACGAGGCGGCGGTGCTGGCCTATGTCGACGCCACCGCCGGCGCCCTGGCGGTGCTGACGGCGCGACGTCTGGATCCCGCCGCCGACGCCCGGGCCGTCCGGGCCGCCGCGCGCGCCTACGGCCTGGCCGGTCTCTGGCGCCTGAAGCTGGCCGGCCGCTCGCGCCTGCCGCTGGACTGGACCGCCGCCGACGTCGAGACCCGCGTGGCCGCGCAGCGCAAGGCCGCCGCCGCCGAGCTGAAGGGGCTGCCGATCGCGGCCTTCCCCGCGGTCGCGCCCGCCGCCCTGGCCGCGCGCCAGGCCAAGGGGCGCGAGATGGGCGAGCTCGAAAAAAAGGCCCGCCTGACCTGGGCGGTCGCGACGGGCCGGATCTGATCGTGGTTCCTCCCCCGCTAAAGCGAGGGAGGAGTTTGGGCGCCTACTTCCCCGTCCACTGGTTCAGCCAGCTCAGCACCTCGTCGTGCCACTGGACCGAGTTTTGCGCCTTCAGCACCCAGTGGTTTTCGTTGGGGTAGTACAGCAGCTTGCTGGGCACGCCCTTGCGCTGCAGGGCCGTGAAGGTGGCGATGCCCTGTTCCAGCGGCACGCGGAAGTCGTTCTGGCCTTGCACGACCAGGGTCGGCACGGTCCATTCGCCCACGTGGTCGGCCGGGTTGAACTTGGCGTAGGTGGTGTTGCCCTGCCACGGCGTGCCGCCGTTCTCCCACTCGCTGAACCACAGCTCTTCGGTCGAGTAGCCCATGAAGCGGCTGTCGAAGATGCCGTCGTGGTTCACCAGGCACTTCCACGGCTCCTTCCACTGGCTGGCGATCCAGTTGATCATGAAGCCGCCGTACGAGCCGCCCAGGGCGCAGGCGCGGTCCTGGTCGAGGAAGCCGTACTTCTGGGTCGCGAAGGCCCAGCCCTTCTGCAGGTCTTCGAGCGGACGGTCGCCCCAGTGCTGGCTGATGGCGTCGGTGAAGGCCTGGCCGTAGCCGGTCGAGCCGTGGAAATCGATCATCACCACGGCATAGCCGGCGCCGGCGTAGGTCTGGGCGTTCCAGCGGTAGTGAAAGAGGTTGCCGAAGCTGCCCTGTGGGCCGCCGTGGATCAGGAAGGCCACCGGATACTTCTTGGCCGGATCGAAGTTGGCGGGCTTGACCAGATAGCCGTGCACGGTCTCGTCGTTCCAGCCCTTGAAGCTGAACTGCTCGGCCTCGCCCATGGCCACGCCCTGCAGCTTGTCGGCGTTGAGGCCGGTCAGCTGGATCGGCGCGCCCGCCTTTCCTTTACCTTGGGGGGGCAGGGCGTAGAGCTGGGCCGGGGTCTTGAGATTGTCCTGGGCGACGACGGTCGAGCCGCCGGCCGCGCTGAACGCGCCCACGTGGCCTTCGCCGGTCAGGGCCGTGGCCTTGCCGCTCTTGACGTCGATGGCGAAGAGCTTGGTCTGGCCCACGTCCTCGGCGGTCGTGTAGATCGTCTTGCCGTCGGCGCTGAAGGTGATCGACTGGGCCGAGTGGTCCCAGGCGGGGGCCACTTCACGCACCTTGCCGTTCTCGCGGACCATGATCCCGAAGCGGTCGGCCTCGAAGCCCGGGCGCTTCATGGCCAGCCAGGCCTGCGTCTTGCCGTCCGGCGAGAAGGTCGGCTGGGCGTCCCAGGCCTTGTTGTCTTCGGTCAGGTTGGCGGGCTTGGCCGAGCCGTCGACCGGAACCGACCACAGGTCGTAGTTGGTCTGCCAGGGCTCGTCGCGGCCGGCGATCTTGGCCGAGAACACCACGGTCTTGCCGTCGGGGCTGATGGTGAAGTCCTCGTCGCCGCCGAACGGCTTGGTCGGGGAATCGCCGTCGAAGCCGGCCATCAGGGCCACGGGCTCGCCCGTCGCCACGCCAGAGGCGTCAAGGCCGTAGGCGTAGAGGTGGTTCTTCGTGCCGTCGTTCCACGTATCCCAGTGGCGGATGAACAGCTTATCGTAGACGACGCCGGTGGTCTTCTGGGCCTTCTTCTGGTCCAGGCGCTCCTGGGTGCAGGCCAGGGTAGGGCAGTCGGGGAAGACGGCCTGGCTGACCACCACCGTCTTGCCGTCGACCGATACCTTGAAGGCGCCGACGTCGAACGGGGCCTTGGTCACCTGCACGGCGGTCTCGCCGGCGGCGTCGGTGCGGAACACCTGGTCGGAGCCCGCGCGGCCCGACAGGAACCAGATGCTCTTGCCGTCGGCCGACCAGCGGGCGCTGGAGACGCCGCCGTCCGACACCGCCAGGCGGCGCGGCGCGATCCTGGCCTTCAGGTCGGCGAGCCACAGCGAGAACAAGGCCTTGTTGGCCGGCAGGTCCATCGTCCGCACCAGGTAGATCACCTGGCGGCCGTCCGGCGACACCTTCGGCTCGCTGACGCGGTCGAGGGTGACCATGTCCTTGGCGGTGAAGCCGCGCCCCTCCTGGGCCTGGGCCGCCTGGGCGGCGGCCGGGACGACCGCGAAGGCGGCCAGCGACAGGGCGAGGGCGGAAGCGGCGAGGCGCAAGGTCTTGGTCATGGAAGTCGTGGTCCAGGCGGCAAGGTTGCCAAAAACGGCGCGAGCCTAGCGGGGCCGTGCCGGCGAGGCCAGCCCGAAGGGCAAGCTTTGCTCCATGCTGCGGCGCCGTTAGCGAAGGTGGCGGAATTTGGCCCTTCAGGTGTCCAAAAGGCCATATCCGACAACGACTTATGAAGGTAACAATCCGAAACAGGACTTGCGTTGCTGCGTCGCGGCGAAGCTCGTAGACGGTAAATGGGGACGAATAGGCGGCCGCAGAGCCGCTCCCAAGTTTACAAAGGTTTCTCGTGTCGGTTTCGCCTTATCATCAGCACACGGTCGCAGGGCCGGTGATCTTCGCAGGGATCGGCCTGCACACGGGCGCGCACGTGCGCGTCGCCGTGCGCCCCGCCGCCCCCGACAGCGGGATCGTCTTCGTGCGCACCGACGTCCAGGACCGCGACAACCGCGTGGCGGTTCGCGGCGACGCCGTCGTGCAGACCCAGCTGGGCACCGTCATCGCCAACGCCGCCGACGTGCGCGTCTCGACCATCGAGCACCTGATGGCCGCCCTGGCCGCCCTGTCGGTCGACAACTGCGTCGTCGAGCTGGACGGCCCGGAAGTGCCGATCATGGACGGCTCGTCCGAGCCCTTCGTCCAGATCCTCGACCGCGCCGGCCGTCGTCGCCAGGAAGCGGCCCGCCGCTACATCGAGATTCTCGCGCCGATCGAGGTGGTCGAGGGCGACAAGCGCGCGACGCTGACCCCGGCCGAATCCTTCGAGGTCGCTTTCGAGATCGCCTTCGCCAGCAAGGCCATCGGCCGCCAGCGTGTCGACCTCGTCATCGACGAAGCCAGCTTCCGCAAGGAACTGTCGAACTGCCGCACCTTCGGCTTCCTGCGCGAGGTCGAGGCCCTGCGCGACATCGGCCTGGCCCGCGGCGGCTCGATGGAGAACGCCGTGGTCATCGACGGCGATCGCGTGCTCAACCCCGAGGGCCTGCGCCGCTCGGACGAATTCGTGCGCCACAAGGCCCTGGACGCCGTCGGCGACCTTTATGTCGTCGGCGCTCCGATCCTTGGCAGGTTCGAAGGAATTCTGGCTGGGCACGGCCTCAATAACGCCGCTGTTCGTGCGTTGATGGAGCAACCGCGCGCTTGGCGCTGGCGCGCCTATGCGCCGGAGCTGGCCGAAGCGGTCTGACAAAAACGGGGGATCGCTCCCGCCGCTCGGCTTTCGTTTGCGCCCGCATCGACGTGGTGTAGAAGCCTTGGTTCGGCGCGGGGGCGCGCAAGGTTGCTTCGAGGGTGAGAGAGTCCGTGCTTCGCAAAATCTCGGGACGTTCGGCCGTTTCCATCGTGGCCGTGCTCGCCGCTCTGTCGGTCACCGCCTGCGCGGGCAAGCCCAAGAAGCCGACGCTGGCCTATGAGGAGCGTCCGGTCGAGCTGCTGTATTCCACCGGCGCCAATCGCCTGGATCGCGGCAACTGGAACGAGGCTGTCGACTACTTCCGCGAGGTGGAGCGTCAGCACCCCTATTCGGAATGGTCGCGCCGCTCGATCCTGATGACCGGCTACGCCCACTACCAGGGCAACCAGTACGCCGACGCCATCGGCGACGCCGACCGCTTCATCTCGCTGTACCCGGGCAATCCTTCGGCCTCGTACGCCTACTACCTGAAGGCCATCTGCTACTTCGAACAGATCGTCGACGTGTATCGCGACCAGGCCGCCACCGAGCAGGCGCTCGCCGCGCTGCGCGACGTGGTCCAGCGCTATCCCAACAGCGAATACGCCCAGGACGCCCGCCTGAAGATCGACATGGTCAACGACCAACTGGCCGGCAAGGAACTGGCCATCGGTCGCTGGTACCTGCGCGACGGCAAGACCCTGGCCGCCATCGGTCGCTTCAAGACCGTCGTCGACCGCCACCAGACCACCTCGCACACCCCGGAAGCCCTCTACCGCCTGGTCGAGGCCTACATGACCCTGGGTCTGACCGAGGAGGCCAAGCGCAACGGCGCGGTGCTGGGCTACAACTTCCCGGGCGATCGCTGGTACGCCGACGCCTACAAGCTGCTGAACGACGCGGGCCTGAAGCCGGCCGTCGAGCCGCTGAAGGCCGGGAACAAGCGCAACCTGATCGACCGCACCTTCAACAAGGACAAGGGCGCTACCCTGGCGCCTCCAGGCGAGAAGAAGAAAAAGGGCGGCCTGATGGGCGTCCTGGGGATGTAAGCGAAAGCGGGCCGTTGCAAAACAGCCCGTTTTTCTTTTGTTCTCAAGCGACTACCGCTTCCTCTTTGAAAAAGCCCGATTCCCGGTGATCCTTCCGGCCATGCTGATCGGTCTCTCCATCCGCGACGTGGTGCTCATCGAGAGCCTCGACCTGGCCATCGGGCCGGGCCTGACCGCGCTGACCGGCGAGACCGGGGCGGGCAAGTCGATCATTCTCGACGCCCTGGGCCTGGCCACCGGCGCCCGCGCCGACGCCGGCCTTGTGCGGCGAGGGGCCGCCGGCCACGCCAGCGCCACGGCGATATTCGCCCTCGCGCCCGATCATCCCGCCTTCGCCTATCTCGACGACAAGGGCCTGGACTACGCCCGCGACGAGGACCTGGTCCTGCGCCGCCAGCTGTCGCCCGACGGCCGCTCGCGCGCCTTCGTCAACGACCAGGCCACCAGCGTCGGGGTGCTCAAGGACCTGGGCGGCCTGCTGCTCGAGGTGCACGGCCAGCACGAGACCGTCGGCCTGCTCGATCCGCGCACCCACCGCGCCCTGCTGGACGCCTACGGCCAGGTCAGCGTGGGGGCCGTGGCCTCGGCCTGGAGCGGCTGGCGCGCCGCCCGCGAGGCCGCCGCCGAGCTGAAGGCCCTGTCCGACCGCGCCGCGGCCGAGACCGAGGAACTGACCCTTCGCTTGTCCGAACTGGATCGCCTCGACCCGCGCGAGGGCGAGGAGACCGCCCTGGCCGAGGAGCGGGCCCTGCTGGGCTCCGCCGAGAAGGCCCTGGCCGACATCGCCGCCGCGCAGGACGCCCTGGGCGGCGACAACCTGTCGGGCAAGCTGGCCTCGGCCTTCCGCGCCCTGGAGCGGGCCCGTGACCGCGCCGCCAACGCCGGCGCGCCCGCCGACGGTCCGGCCATGACCCGCCTGGCCGCCGCCTGCGACGCCGTCGACCGCGCGCTCGTCGAGGCCCAGGAGGCCAGTGCGATCATCGATGCGGCCGCCGAGAGCTTCGAGTTCGAGCCCGACCGCCTGGAAAAGACCGAGGAGCGCCTGTTCGCCCTGCGCGGCATGGCCCGCAAGCTGAACGTGCTGGTCGAGGATCTGCCGGCGGTCCGCGCGCAGTTCGCCGCCCGCCTGCAGGCCGTCGAGACCTCGGCCGAAGCCCTGGTCGCCGCCGAGGCCCAGGCCGCCGAGGCCCGCGAGGCCTATCTCTACGCCGCCCAGGCGCTGTCGGCCGAGCGCCGCGCCGCCGGCGACCGCCTGGCCAAGGCCGTCGAGGCCGAGCTTGGCCCGCTGAAGCTGGAGAAGGCCCGGTTCCGCGTCGCGCTGGAGCCGCTGGACGAGGACAAGGCCGGTCCCTCGGGCCTCGACCGCATCGCCTTCGAGATCTCGACCAATCCCGGCGCGCCGTTCGGTCCGATGGAGGCCATCGCGTCGGGCGGCGAACTGGCCCGCTTCGCCCTGGCGCTGAAGGCGGCGCTGGCCGGGAAGGGCGGCGGTCCCCAGCCGCTGATGATCTTCGACGAGGTCGACCAGGGCGTCGGCGGGGCCGTGGCCGACGCGGTCGGCCTGCGGTTGAAGCGCCTGGCGTCCGGCGAAGGGCAGGGGGGCGCCCAGGTTCTGGTGGTCACCCACTCGGCCCAGGTGGCCGCGCGCGGCGACGCCCACTGGCGCATCTCCAAGTCCGGCGACGACACCTCGACCCGCACCAGGGTCGAGCCCCTTTCGCCCGCCGAGCGCGAGGAAGAGATCGCGCGGATGCTGTCGGGCGCCGAGATCACCGAGGCCGCGCGGGCCGCGGCGCGGGCGTTGATCGGCTGACGCCAACCCCCTCCGGCCCTCCGGGCCACCTCCCCCAGAGGGGGAGGATCTACGGCCTCAGATGCGCCCCTCTGGGGGAGCTGTCGCGGAGCGACTGAGGGGCCGCGCAGCGGTTACAGATCCAGGTCGTCCGCCGCGAAGGCCGCGTTGTCCTGGATGAACTTGAAGCGCAGCTCGGGCTTGCGACCCATCAGGGTCTCGACCAGGTCCTCGACGGTTTCCTCGTGGCGCGGCAGGGTCACGCGCGCCAGGGTGCGGACCGCCGGGTCCATGGTGGTTTCCTTCAGCTGCGAAGCCATCATCTCGCCCAGGCCCTTGAAGCGACCGATCTCGGGCTTCTTGCCCTTGAACATGGTGGCCAGCAGCTCGTCCTTGTGGGCGTCGTCGCGCGCGTACTCGGTCTTGCCGCCGTGGCTGATGCGATAGAGCGGCGGCAGGGCCAGGTACAGGCGGCCGGCCCGGATCAGGTCCGGCATGGTCCGGTAGAAGAAGGTGATCAGTAGCGAGGCGATGTGCGCGCCGTCGACGTCGGCGTCGGTCATGATGATGATCCGCTCGTAGCGCAGATCCTCTTCACGGTACTTGGCGCCGCCCTGCGCGCCGAGCGCGAGCATCAGGTCCGACAGTTCCTTGTTGGCCGTGAACTTCTCGCCCGAGGCCGAGGCCACGTTCAGGATCTTGCCGCGCAGGGGCAGGATCGCCTGGTTCTTGCGGTTGCGCGCCTGCTTGGCCGAGCCGCCGGCCGAGTCGCCTTCGACGATGAACAGTTCCGCACCGTCCACCGCGCCGCCGGCGCAGTCTGCCAGCTTGCCCGGCAGGCGCAGCTTGCGGGTCGCGCTGGCGCGGGAGACTTCCTTGTCCTTGCGGCGCTTGAGGCGTTCCTCGGCCCGCTCGATGACGAACTCCAGCAGGGCCTGGGCGGCCTTGGGGCTGCCGGTCAGCCAGTGATCGAACGGGTCGCGCAGGGCGTTCTCGACGAAGCGCTGGGCCTCGGTCGTCGACAGCTTTTCCTTGGTCTGGCCCTGGAACTCGGGGTTCTTGATGAACACCGAGATCAGCGCGCCGGCCTGGGCCACCACGTCGTCGGCGGTGATGATCGTGCCGCGCTTCTCGCCCTTGAGGTCGGCATAGGCCTTGAGGCCCCTGGTCAGGGCGGCGCGGAAGCCGCTTTCGTGCGTGCCGCCCTCGGGCGTCGGCACGGTGTTGCAGTACGACTGCATGAAGCCGTCGTGCTCGCCGAAGCCGCGCGGGGTCCAGGTGACGGCCCATTCGACCGCGCCGGCCTCGCCCTCGCGCTCGATGCGGCCCGAGAAGCTGGTCGGGGTGACCGTCTCCAGCCCCTTGGTGCGCTCGGCCAGGAAGTCGGCCAGGCCGTTGGGGAAGTGGAACACCGCCTCGGGCGGGGTCTGGTCGTGGATGCGCTCGGGCGCGCAGGACCATTTGATCTGCACGCCGCGGAACAGATAGGCCTTGGACCGGGTCATCCGGTACAGACGCGCCGGCTTGAAGGCGCAGCCCTCGCCGAAGATCTGCTCGTCGGGCTTGAACCGCACCATGGTGCCGCGCTTGCGGCTGGGCTGGATCTTCTCGACCGGACCCAGCGGTTTGCCGCGGGCGAAGCTCTGGCGGTGTTCGAAGCCGTCGCGCCAGACCGTCACCTCGACCAGTTCCGACAGGGCGTTGACGACGCTGGCGCCCACGCCGTGGAGGCCGCCCGAGGTCTCGTAGGCCTTGCCGCTGAACTTACCGCCCGCGTGCAGGACGGTCATGATCACTTCCAGCGCCGACTTGCCCGGATGCTTGGGGTGCGGGTCCACGGGCATGCCGCGGCCGTCGTCCTTGACCGACAGGTAGCCGTCGGCGTCGAGCTTGACCTCGATCGATTTCGCGAAGCCGGCCACGGCTTCGTCCATCGAGTTGTCGAGCACTTCGGCGAACAGGTGGTGCAGGGCCCGCTCGTCGGTGCCGCCGATGTACATGCCCGGACGCATGCGCACGGGCTCCAGGCCTTCCAGCACCTCGATCGAGCTGGCGTCGTAGCCGCCCGACGACGGGGCGGGCGCGGCCTCGACCTTGCCCGGAGGCGGGGGAGGCGGCGGCTGCGGCTTGGGCTGCGGATGCGGTTCGCGGGCGGGCAACGGCGGAGCGCTCGGCGGCGCCAGGGCGTCGTCGTCGAACAGCGAGAACAGCGAGTTGGGGTCTTTGGAAGACATCGGGTGATTTTGCGTCGATTCGGGTGTCTCGCCCCGTATGACCCGAGCTCGCCCCCAAGGAAAGCGCTGCTTGGGGATTGGCTTGCAGCTTTAGTGTGCATGCACGATTGTGACAATTTTCACGAGCATTTTCGTTGATGTCTCTCTGGGTTGAGCGGATGCTTCCTTCCACCGACCCGAGCGGCGGGCGGTCCAGCGGAAGAGGGAGAAGCGTCATGACGACTGCGACTGCGCAGGCGGGGACGGCCGAATTCACCACCAGCGACTGCGGCGACACCAACGGCACGGCCACGGGCCTGCTGCCGGTCGGTTCGTCCGTCTCGATCAACGGAAGCACGGACCTCAGCTCGTGCATCGTCGGCAACAGCGAAGGCAAGGTCTACGGCATCCAGCTGGTGCCCAACGCCGGCATCTACAGCTACCAGGTGCAGGTCGACGCCCAGGGGCCGTCGGGCATCTTCTCGGGCAGCATCAACCTGGCCTTCACCGACCAGACCGGCGACACCTACAAGCTGGCCATCACCGCCAGCCGTCGCGAACAGCACACGGTGTCCTACAACAGCGATCGGCCCTCGATCGTGAAGATCACCTGGACCACCTGACGGATGCGAGGCTTCGTCGATCGATCTCGGTCGGCGAAGCCGTCTTCGGCCCGGCTCAGGCCAGGTCGCGCCGCATGGCGTAGTTGTGGATCGGCACGCCGCGCACCTCGAAGTCGCGCCTGGCGGTCACCGCGAAGCCGTGGCGCTCGAACACCGGCCGGGCCAGTTCGCTGGCCTCGACGTACAGGGCCGCGATCCCTTGCTCGGCGGCGTGCTGGATCACCGTCTCAAGCAGGCGGGAGGCCACTCCTTGTCCGGCGAAGTCGGGATGGCAGTAGAGGTGGTCGACATGGCCGTCGGCCTCGAGGTCGACATAGGCCACGGCCCGATCCTCGGCGTCGGCGGCCACGAAGGTCGTCCGGCCGTCGGCGGCGCGGGTCAGTACGTCGATCGGTTGCAGCGGCGCCGGGGCCCAGGCGGCCGTCTGCGCGGCGGAGTATTCGCGCCGGCCAAGGCCGTGGACGGCGTCGTAGTAGAGCTGGGCCATGTGGGGCGCGTCGTCCGTCCGGTAGGGGCGAATGACCACGGTGGCGGCTTCCATCTCTTCCCTCGAAAAGCGACGGCCCGCTCCTGGTGGGAACGGGCCGTCTGGTCGTCCTAGCGGTAGGCCGGGGGCATGCCGTTGTCGCCCGCCGCGTAGCGGTCGCGCAGCTGGCTCTGCCGGCTGTCGGCCGGCTGCTCGACGCCGCCGACGAAGACCTTGTCGGCCCAGGTCGTGGTTTCCAGCGGATCGCCGGTCCACAGCACCAGGTCGGCGGTCTTGCCGACGTCCAGCGAACCGATCTGGTCGGCCATGCCCCAGATCTTGGCCGGGGTCAGGGTAATGGCCGCCAGGGCCGCCGGGTAGGGCAGGCCGTTGGCGACGGCGAGGCCGGCGTTCAGGCGCTCCTGCCGCAGGTTGTTGAAGTCGCGCGCGCCGTTGATGGCCACGGTCACGCCGGCCGCGTTCAGGCGGGCGGCGTTGTCGAGGCGCGAGCCAAGGGTCTCGAAGCTGTCGGGCAGGTCGGCCTGGGTGTCGACGATCACCGGCACGCCGGCCCTGGCGATCTCGCCGGCGACCAGCCAGCCTTCCTCGGCGCCTTCCAGCATGATCCTGATCTTCTCCTCGGCCGCCAGCTTGAGGGCCAGGCGGATGTCCGAAGCGCGGTGGGCGCGGATCAGCAGCGGGGTCTTGCCCTGCACCACCGGAACCAGGGCCTCCAGGTCGAGGCGCGAGAGGCTGTAGTCGCGTGTGGCGCCCTGTTCGAAGGCCGCGCGGTTCCTGGCGAAGGCCCGGGCGTCCTGCAGGGCCGACTTGACCAGCACGATGGCCGCGCCGCGCGACCCGCCGGCCGCGCGGGCCCCGGCTTCGCCCAGCGACAGGGTCACCGCGGTCTTCGACTTGCTCACGATGTCGGCCTCGCCTGCCTTCAGCCGCACGAACGCCGCCTGGCCGCCGAACAGCGGCGGATCGCCGCCGCCGTCCTTGCCGGCGGTCATCTCCTCGACCACGCCGTCGTCGGCGTGCTCGTGCGACCCGCCGCCGGCGCCCGACAGCACCGGGGTCACGGCCGAACTGGTGACGCCGCCGTCGCGGGCCAGGCCGATCATCGGCGAGGCGGGGTTGACGCTGTAGGCGATGTCGAAGCCGGCCGACAGCGCATTGCCGGTGCCGTCGTCGCGCGTCTCGCGCACGCCGCCGATCTCAGAGGCGCTGATGTTCGACGACGGGGCCACCAGGCCCGGGGTCACGACCCCGCCCTTGGCGTCGATCGTGGTCACGCCGGCCGGCACGGCGACGCCGGCGCCGACGGCGGCGATCTTGCCGTTCTGGACCAGGATGGTTCCCGACGGGATCGCCGCGCTCGACACCGGCTCGATGCGGGCGTTGACGATGGCGAAGGTCTGGGCCGAGGCCGAGCCGGTCGCGACGGCGCACAGGGCGGCGCCGGCGAGGAGGCCGTAAAGAAGAGGAGACCGGATCATCAGTTGAACGCTCCCTGGCCGGGCTGGCCGAGCTCGAAGTCGGACTTGGGCTGATAACGCTTGTCGTTGCGGTCGTAGGTCAGGGCGCCGTCGATATAGACCTGCTCGGCCTGGGCGTAGACGCTGAACGGATCGCGGTTCCAGACCACGATGTCGCCGGCCTTGCCCACTTCCAGGCTGCCGGTCTTGTCGGCGATGCCCATGGCCTTGGCCGGATTGGCCGTGATCCACTTGATGGCCTCGGCGCGGGTGATGCCGTAGCCGATCTTGTTGCCCGCGGTCATGGCGATGGCGGCCTCCTGGTTGAGGCGCTGGGTCATGATCGGGTCGTCGGAGTGGATGACCACGCATGCGCCGGCCTTCCAGACCATGGCGGCGTTGGAGTCGATCCCGTCCAGGCTTTCCATCTTGAAGCCGGTCCACGAGGCCCAGGTGGCCGAGCAGATGCCTTCCTTGGCCAGCAAGGGGGCGACCTTGTAGCTCTCCACCGCGTGGTGGAACATCGTGATCTTGTAGCCGAACTCCTTGGCCACATCGATCATCACGGCCATCTCGTCGCCGCGATAGCAGTGGTTCTGCACCAGTATCTCGCCCTTCAGGACGCCGGCCAGGGTTTCCAGCTGCAGGTCGCGCTTGGGCGCGTCGGCCTTCTCGCCCTTGTCCTTCTTGGCGCGGTAGTCGTCCCACTTGCGGGCGTAGTCGGCCGCGTCGATCCAGGCCTTGCGATAGCCGAAGACGTTGCCCATCGCGGTGGAGGGCGAGCGGCTCTTGCCGCCGTAGACGCGCTTGGGGTTCTCGCCGCAGGCCATCTTCACGCCGTAGGGCGCGCCGGGGAACTTCATGCCCTGCATGGTGGTCGAGGGCACGTTCTTCAGCGTCACCGAGCGGCCGCCGAACAGGTTGGCGCTGCCGGGGAGGATCTGCAGCGTGGTCACCCCGCCGGCGCGGGCGCGGTTGAAGCCCGGATCCTGCGGCCACACCGAGTGCTCGGCCCAAACCTGCGCGGTGTTGGGATCGGTGGCCTCGTTGCCGTCCGACTTGGCCGAGACGCCGGGCGAGGGATAGACGCCCAGGTGGCTGTGGGAGTCGATGATGCCGGGCGTGATCCACTTGCCCTTGGCGTCGACGGTGACGACGCCGGCCGGGATCGCGGTCTCGGGGCCGCCGACGGCGAGGATCCTGCCGTCCTGCACGACGACCACGCCGTTCTCGATCTGCTGGCCGGTCGCGGTCAGCACCGTGGCGCCGACGAAGGCCGTCGGGCGCGAGGGCAGGGCGACGTAGGTGGAGGGGAAGCCTGACGAGGCCTCGCCGTCCAGCCCCTTGGGCAGCGGCTTGGACTCGGCCTTCTCGGCCGGCTTGGCGGACGTTTGCGGCTTGGCCGTGGTCCCGGTCGTGGCGCAGGCCGAAAGCCCCAGCGCGAGCAGACTGACGGCCGCGGCCGTCGTACCCCATCGTGTCATCAATTTTCCCCGACTCTCGAAGAGGCCGCGAGGACAGACCAATTCAGACCCCTGATCAAGCAGCACGGCGCCCCATTTTTCCCAGATCGCGGCGTTTGTCTGTCGCGCGCGCTTCGTGCGAGGATCGCGACCTGAAGTCGAATCCGCGTGGGAGGAACACGATGAGCTTGCGTCCCTGGCTCGGCCTGGCGGCCGCTCTCCTGATCAGCGCCTGCGCGGGCCAGCCCGCCGGCCCCTCCACGGGGGCTCCGCCTCCGATGTCGCGCGCGCCCGTCGCCGAAGGCGGCATGTGCGGCGGCATCGCCGGCTTCCAGTGCGGCGAGGGCCTGTCCTGCGTGATGCCGGTCGGCGCCTGCCGGACCGTCGCCGACGCCTCGGGGATCTGCCGGCCGCGCCCGCAGGCCTGCACGATGGACTATCGCCCCGTCTGCGGCTGCGACGGCAAGACCTACGGCAACGCCTGCAGCGCCGCCGGCCAGGGCGTCAGCGTCGCCCACGACGGCGAATGCAAGGCCTCCTGACGGCATGCTGACAGAAGTCGACCGGCGTCTGGTTATGATCGGCGGCGCGGCGGCGGCTCTCGCGCCGCCGATCGCTGCTGCTGCTGCTGCTGAGGGAAAGACAATGTACGGACTGATCGGCCAGATGAAGGCCGCCCCCGGCAAGCGGGACGAACTGGTGGCCATCCTGAAGGAAGGCACGGGCGCCATGCCCGGCTGCCTGTCCTACATCCTGGCGCTGGATCCGGCCGACGGCGACGCGATCTGGATCACCGAGGTCTGGACCGACAAGGAAAGCCACGCGGGTTCTCTGAAGCTGCCGGCGGTGCAGGCCGCCATCGCCAAGGCTCGCCCGATCATCGCCGGCTTCGGCCATCGCTTCGAGACGACGCCGGTGGGCGGGGTGGGGCTGTAGGCCTCCGGCAGGATCGGCTGTATCCTTCGGCCGTCGCGATCCGGCTTCCGGCGCGTGTCGTTTTGCTGCTAGGCGGTGGGCCGATGCAGCGCTGACCCATGGAAGCCCAACTTGATCGAGCAATACGGATGGTCCGACCTGCTGGCGAAGGCTTTCGAGCCTCACGCGCGCGCGGGCCATGCGGCCGGCCGCGTCGTCGTCCAGCAGCGCAACGGCTATCTGGTCGTCACGGCGCAGGGCGAGGTGCGCGCCAAGCTTTCCGGCCGCCTGCGTCATGAAGCCCAGGAGGCCGGCCATCCGGCGGTCGGCGACTGGGTGGCGTTGTCGATGAACCTGCCCGAGCGCACCGCGACCATCCAGGCCGTGCTGCCGCGCCGCACCGCCCTGGTTCGCCGGGCCGCCGACAGCGTGCAGACCCCCCAGGTCGTCGCCGCCAATGTCGACCTGGCCTTCATCGTCACCTCGATGAACGGCGACCTCAATCCGCGCCGGATCGAGCGTTACCTGGCCGCCGCGTGGCAGAGCGGCGCGCGCCCGGTGGTGGTGCTGACGAAGTCGGACATCTGCGCCGAGGCGGCGTCCCTCGCCGCCGAGGTCGAGGCCCTGGCCGCCGGCTGCCCGGTCGTGATCGTGTCGGCGCGCGAGGGCCTGGGCCTGGACGCCTTGCTGGCTCATCTGGCGCCCGGCGAGACCTGCGTCCTGATCGGCTCGTCCGGCGTCGGCAAGTCCACCCTGGTCAACACGCTGCTGGGCGAGCGGCGCATGGCCACCCAGGAGATCCGGGAAGCCGACGACCGGGGGCGCCACACCACCAGCCATCGCGAACTGGCCCTGCTGCCCGGCGGCGGGCTGATCATCGACACCCCCGGGGTCCGGGAGGTTGGGCTGGTCGACGCCGACGAGGGCGTGAACCAGGTGTTCGACGACATCGAGCGCCTGGCGGAAACCTGCAAGTTCGGCGACTGCAGCCATGCCAACGAGCCCGGCTGCGCGGTGCAGGGCGCCATCCTGAGCGGGGATCTTGATCCCAAGCGCTGGGATCACTTCAGGAAGCTGGCCCAGGAAGCGGCCGCGGCGGAGGAAAAGGCGGCCCGGACGTTCAAGGACGCCGAGCGTCGGCGGCTCGGCAAGGCCCAGAAGAGCTATCGCACGGCCAGGAAGGACGCTCGCGGAGGGGCCTGATCGGATCGCGCCGCCAAGCATTTTTCAAAATATGGCCGCTCTTCCTGGCGAATGGGATTAGGTGTGGGGCTCAACACCTTCGAGAGATGACCAATGCCGGCCTTCACCATCGTCACCACCAGCGCGACCCAAGGCAGCGATTCAGCGGAGGTGAACACCCTGACGGACGAGTTCTCCAACGAGAGCGAAGCCCTGGGTTACGCCCGCCGCATGGCCGACGAGATGCTCGATCTCGCCAGCCAGCTGTCGCTTGATTTCGACTACACCAATGTCGGCCTCTACGAGGGCGACCTGCTCGACGAGGATCTCGACCCGGCCCATGCCGCCTTCAAGGGCGCCTGGGTGCTGGACGAGGAGGGCGCGGCGTTCGTTCCCGCCGACGAGTTCCGCGAGGGGATCGCCCAGGCCGACGCCTGATCGACGATCGCGCACGACGGCGCGGTCCAGGCGACTGACGCTCAAAAGAAAAGGCCCGGAACTCGCGTTCCGGGCCTTTTCCGTGCTCAGGCCTTTCGGCTTAGCACTTGTAGTACATCTCGAATTCGACCGGGTGCGGGTGCAGTTGCAGACGCATCACTTCTTCCATCTTCAGCTCGATGTAGCTGTCGATGAAGTCGTCGTCCATGACGCCGCCGGCCTTCAGGAAGGCGCGGTCCTTGTCCAGGCTTTCCAGGGCTTCGCGCAGCGAGCCGCAGACTTCCGGGATCTTCTTCTGCTCGCGGGGCGGCAGGTCGTAGAGGTTCTTGTCGGCGGCCGCGCCCGGGTCGATCTTGTTGATGATGCCGTCCAGGCCGGCCATCAGCAGAGCGACGAAGGTCAGGTACGGGTTGCCCATCGGGTCCGGGAAGCGGGCTTCGATGCGCTTGGCCTTCGGGCTGTCGACGTGCGGGATGCGGATCGAGGCCGAGCGGTTACGCGAGCTGTAGGCCAGCTTCACCGGGGCTTCGTAGCCCGGCACCAGGCGCTTGTAGCTGTTGGTGGTCGAGTTCGAGAAGGCGTTGATGGCCTTGGCGTGCTTGATGATGCCGCCGATGTACCACAGGCACTCCTGGCTCAGGCCGGCGTACTTGTCGCCGGCGAACAGCGGCTTGCCGTCCTGCCAGATCGACTGGTGCACGTGCATGCCCGAGCCGTTGTCGGCGAACATCGGCTTGGCCATGAAGGTGGCGGTCTTGCCGTAGGCGTGGGCCACGTTGTGGATCACGTACTTATACAGCTGCATCCGGTCGGCCATGGTGACCATGGTGTCGAACTTCAGGCCGAGTTCGTGCTGGGCCGGCGCCACTTCGTGGTGGTGCTTTTCCGGCTTCATGCCGAGTTCGCCCATGACGGCCAGCATTTCGCCGCGCAGATCCTGGGCCGAGTCGACCGGGTTGACCGGGAAGTAGCCGCCCTTGGGGCCCGGGCGGTGACCCATGTTGCCTTCCGGATAGGCCTTGCCCGAGTTCACCGGCAGTTCGGTCGAGTCGAACGAGTAGCTGGTGTCGTGCGGGGCGGTCGACCAGCGCACGTCGTCGAAGATGAAGAATTCGGCTTCCGGGCCGAAGTAGACGGTGTCGCCCACGCCCGCCGACTTCACGTAGTTCAGCGCGGCCTTGGCGATCGAGCGCGGGTCGCGGTTGTAGGGGGTGCCGTCGTCCGGGTTCACGACGTCGCAGAACAGCGCCAGGGTCGTCTGCTGGTAGAACGGGTCGATGATGGCCGAGCTCAGGTCCGGACGCAGCTTCATGTCCGACTCGTTGATGGCCTTCCAGCCGGCGATCGACGAACCGTCGAACATGGTGCCGTCGTTCAGGAACTCGTCGTCGACCAGATCGATGTCGAAGGTGACGTGCTGCATCTTGCCGCGAACGTCCGTGAAGCGGACGTCGACGTACTTCACGTCCTTTTCCTTGATCAGGTCCAGGATTTCCTTGGCGGTGCTCATTGATATCCCCTTTGAGCGAGTAAAGTCTGAGGAGAGGGCCGTGGGCTAGACGGCGGACGGACCGGTTTCGCCGGTCCGGATGCGGACGACTTCGGTGATCTCCGAGACGAAGATCTTGCCGTCGCCGATGCGGCCCGTGCGGGCGGCGTTGGTGATCGCCTCGAGGGCGGCGTCGATCTGGTTGTCCTCGACGACAACCTCGACCTTGATCTTGGGCAGGAAGTCCACGACGTACTCGGCGCCGCGATAGAGCTCGGTGTGGCCCTTTTGGCGTCCGTAGCCCTTGGCTTCCAGAACGGTCATCCCTTGGACGCCCATGTCCTGGAGCGCCTCTTTGACCTCATCCAGCTTGAACGGCTTGATGACGGCTTCGATCTTTTTCATCGGTCTCTTCCGCGCCCATCGGCGCATGGCCTCTGACTTTGAGCGGCAAGGATCACGCCGCCCGGAGCGCTACAAGTCGGGGTTCCAGGTATTGTCGCGGTTCGGTCGCGCATTTGGGCATATGAGTGAATCTTGAGCGACGTTTGATTGAAAAGTATGCATTTCGGAATTGTGGCCGGAAACGGCCTTGTCGCGCCCGGATAGCCGCCTAGGATCGCAAAAACGATCGTTTGAACGGGGGTGAACATGCGCGATGAGACGCCGGTTTTGATCGGCGCGGGCCAGTTCACTTTTCGAGGACCCGCCGAAAATTCGCCTTCGCCGCTGGATTTGCTGAAGATTGCGGCGAAACGCGCTGTCGCCGACGCCGGGCTGCAAGGGGCGGTTCTTGCGCGATTGGACGCTCTGGCGGTCGTAGCGTTCAGCATCGACGCCCCGGGCGGTCTTTCGAAACTGCCGCTTCCCCGCCTGTCGGATCCGCCGGCCAGCCTGGCGCGGGCCGTCGGCGCGGATCCGGCCTGGGCGGTCTATACCGAGACCGGCGGCAACAGCCCCCAACAGGCCATCAACGTCCTGGCCGAGCGCATCGCCCGCGGCGAGTCGCGGCTGGGCCTAGTGACCGGCGCCGAATTCCTTGGTTCGCTGATGAAGCGGATGAAAAACGGCCTGGGCTTCGACGGCTGGGCCGACGACATCGACAGCAAGCCCGCCCGCATCGGCGACCCGCGCCCCGGCGTGACCAGGCAGGAGGCCGCCCACGGCCTGGGCTATCCGGTAAACACCTATCCCTTGTTCGAGAACGCGCTGCGGGCCCGCGACGGGCGCAGCCTCTCCGACCACCAGGCCCGGCTGGGCGCGCTGTTCTCGCCCTTCACCACGGTGGCCGCGACCGATCCCGAGGCCTGGTTCCCGGTCGAGCGCTCGCCGGAGGAACTGGTCACGGTGACCGAGCGCAATCGCATGGTCGGCTACCCGTATCCCAAGTACCTCAACGCCATCATGGAGGTGGACCAGTCGGCCGCCGTGCTGGTCGCCAGCGTCGGCATGGCCCGCGAGCTGGGCGTGCCGGAGGACCGCTGGGTGTTCCTGCACGGCTGCGCCGACGCCGCCGATCTCTGGTACCCGCTGCAGCGCCAGGATTTCCACTCCAGCCCGGCCATCCGGCTGACCGGCAAGCGGGCGCTGGAGATGGCTGGGATCGGCCTGGAGGACCTCGACGTGATCGACCTCTATTCCTGCTTCCCATCGGCGGTGCAGGTCGCCGCCGAGGAACTGGGGATCGCGCTCGACGATCCGCGCGGCCTGACCGTCACCGGCGGCCTGCCTTACTTCGGCGGACCTGGGAATAACTACAGCCTTCACGCCGTGGCCCGGCTGACGGAGCGGCTGCGCGCGCTGCCCGGCGCCTACGGCCTGTCGACCGCCAACGGCTGGTTCCTGACCAAGCAGTCGGTCGGCGTTTATTCCACCCGGCCGGTGGAGGGCGAATGGCGGCGCGAGGATCCGGCCGTGATCCAGAAGGAGATCGACGCCCTGCCGCATCCGCCGATCGCCGAAGCGCCGGAAGGCCGCGCGACCATCGAGACCTACACCGTCGTCCACGCCCGCCAGGGGCCGCGCATGGGGATCGTCATCGGCCGCACGGCGGACGGCGCGCGGTTCGTGGCCAACACCCCCGAGGATCCGGCGGCCCTGGCCGATCTGGAAGCCCGCGAGGGCGTGGGGCGCGCCGGAACGGTCGGGCGCCATCCCGACGGGGTCCGCAATCTGTTCACGCCGGACGCCGCCTGATGGGGCGCGTCCACGTCATCCGCCACGGCAAGCCGGCCTCGACCTGGGGCGGCCACGACGACGATCCCGGCCTCGACGAGACCGGTCGCGAGCAGGCGAGGGCGGTCGCCGCCTTGCTGGCCTCCCTGCCGGCGGAGCAGCGCCCGGTCCGGGTGATCTCCTCGCCGCTGCGCCGCTGTCGCGAGACCGCGGCCCCGCTCGCCGATCTGCTGGGCGTCGCGGTCGAGATCGAGCCGGCCGTCGGCGAGATCCCGACCCCCGCCGCGCTTTCGCCCGAGGCGCGTCCGGCCTGGCTAAAGCAGGCCTTCGCCGGCGACTGGGCCGACATCCAGGGCGATCGCGACTATCTGGCCTGGACGGTCGAGGTCGCCGAGGCTTTGGCGCGATACGAGGGATGCGCCGTCTTCAGCCACTTCGTGGCGCTGAACGCCGCCCTCGCCGCCGCGCAGGGCACGCGCGCGGTCATGGCCTTCCGGCCCGACCACGCCAGCGTCACGGTCTTCGAAGTCGTCGACAACCGCCTGCGGCTGGTCGAGAAAGGCAAGGAAGCCTCCACCGGCGTTCTTTGATGGAGACACCCGTGTCGCTCCGCCAGATCATGACCGTCGCCGAGATGAAGGCGGCCGATGCGGCGGCGACGGCGGCGGGAACGCCGGCGACCACCCTGATGGAACGGGCCGGCAAGGGCGCGGCGGAAGCGATCCGCCAGCGCTGGTCGCGCCGTTCCGTGGTCATCTGGTGCGGTCCCGGCGACAACGGTGGCGACGGCTACGTCGTCGCCCGCCACCTGAGGCGTCGTGGCTGGCCGGTTCGGGTCGAGGCGCTGGCGCCGCCGGCCTCGCCCTCGTGCCGCTGGGCCGCCGAACGCTGGCGAGGCGAGGTCCATCCGCTGAATCCGGCCGTTTCGCCCGCCGACCTCCATGTCGACGCCCTGTTCGGCGCGGGCCTGTCGCGCCCGCTGGATGGGCCGGCGGAGGAGCTGGCGCGCGCCGCCGAAGGGCTGTCGGCCTGCATCGTGGCCATCGACACGCCCAGCGGCGTTCATGGCGACACCGGCCAGTCGCTGGGCGGCGCGGCCTTCAGGGCCGCGCTCACGGTCACCTTCCATCGCCGCAAGCCGGCCCATGTCCTGGCCCATGGCAGAGCGGCCTGCGGCGCGGTCGAGGTGGTCGACATCGGCCTCTCCGATACGGGCGCTGGCGACCTGGTCGAGAACGATCCGTCGCTGTGGGGCGCGCGCTTCCCCTGGCCAAGCGACGACGCCCACAAGCATGCGCGCGGCCGCCTGGTGGTGGTCAGCGGCGAGGCCTGGAGCACGGGCGCGGCGCGCCTGTCGGCCAGGGCGGGCCTGCGGATCGGGGCGGGGGTTGTCACCCTGCTGTCGCCGCCTGGCGCGCTGGCGGTCAACGCCGCCCATCTGGAGGCGGTGATGCTGGCGCCGTTCGACACCGACGCCGAACTGGCCGCGCTGGCCGATCGCGCGGCCGCCGCGGTGATCGGCCCGGCCGCCGGGGTGGGCGAGGCGACGGCCCGCAACCTCACCGCGCTGGCCGGCACGGGCGCGGCCCTGGTGGTCGACGCCGACGCCCTGACCAGCTTCGCCCACGCGCCTGACGAGCTTTTCGCCCGCCTCGACCGCGACGACGTGCTGACCCCGCATCCGGGCGAGTTCGAGCGGCTGTTTCCGGGCCTGCTGAAGGCCTCGCCCGAACGGATCGCCGCCGCCCGCGAGGCCGCGCGGCGGGCCGGGACGATCGTGCTGCTGAAAGGTCCCGACACCGTGATCGCCGCGCCCGACGGCCGCACGGCGGTGAACCTCAACGGCTCGCCATGGCTGGCCACCGCTGGCTCGGGCGACGTGCTGGCCGGCTTCATCGCCGGACTGGCCGCGCAGGGCATGGAAAGTTTCGACGCGGCCTGCGCCGGGGCCTGGATCCACGCCGAATGCGCCAGCCTGCACGGGCCGGGGCTGATCGCCGAGGATCTGCCGGGTCTGGCGCCCGTGGTTCTGAAGCGGCTGTGGGATCAGAGAAATCACCCTCTCCCATAGGGAGAGGTTTTTCTATTCGGCCCCGATCTTGGCCAGCTCGAACGGCGTGGTCTGGTAGACCTCGTTCAGCCAGTTGCCGATCAGCAGGTGGGCGTGGCTGCGCCAGCGGTTGCGCGGCGGGCGGCTGGGGTCGTCGCCCGGGAAATAGTGCCTCGGCGGCGGGGTGGAGGGATCGATCAGCCGGTCGCGCGCGTACTCGGCCGCCAGGGTGCCGGTCTCGTACTCGGGGTGATTGAACATGTAGAGCCAGCGGCGGCGGGCGTCCTCCAGCAGGCACAGGCCCGATTCCTCCGAATCGAGCAGCACCCGCAGCGCGCCGTCGCCCGGCAGGTCTTCGGGCCGCACCTCGGTCCAGCGCGACACGGGAATCTCGATTTCGTCGGCCAGGCCGCGCAGATAGGGCGAGGCCGGCGCCAGGTTGGCGTGCGGGAACACGCCCGAGCGCTTGTCGGCCATCACGTGCTTGGGCACGCCGTGGAAGTGCTTCACGCCGGCCTGGGCGCCCCAGCAGACCGCCAGGCCGGCGTGCACGTGGGTTTCGCTCCAGTCGAAGATGCGCGTCAGCTCGTCCCAGTAGCCGACTTCCTCGAACGGCAGGGTCTCCACCGGCGCGCCGGTGACGATCAGCCCGTCGAAGCGCTCGTGCCGCACCTCTTCCCAGGTGCGATAGAAGGCCAGCATGTGCTCGGCCGAGGTCGTCTTGGGCGAGTGGCTGGCCAGCTGGATCAACGAGAGCTCGATCTGCAGCGGGCTGGCGCCCAGCAGGCGCGCGAACTGGCGCTCGGTGCTGGGCTTGTCGGGCATCAGGTTCAGGAGGCCGATGCGCAGCGGCCGGATGTCCTGGCGGGCGGCGTCGGTGTCGGCCATCAGCGACAGACCTTCGGCTTCCAGCGAGGCGCGGGCCGGCAGGTCGTCGGGAATCTTGATGGGCATGGCGTCGTCCGTCCGTCGAAAAACCAAAGACTCGCGACGGCGCCAGGGGTCACCCGTTTCGTTGCCGTCGCGGCCGCATCCCCCCGACGGGGCGCCACCTTGCTCGGGAAGCAGGTTGGCGTTGGGCGAGCCCAACTCTTGATGCAGGCTTGGCTTTAAAGGCGCGGCCGCGCGATCGCAAGGGGCGCGACGTCGCGTTCACGGCACGCTCGCGTGGCGGCTAGCCGGGGAGGGGCGGGTCAGGCTTCCAGGCGGTGCAGGACGATCTCGGCGCGGACACCTTCGTCGAACAGCCGGCTGCCATAGTCGAGCGCGGCCTGGAACGACCGCTGCTCCAGGGAATCGGTGAACACCACCTGACGGTCGCAGGTGACTTCCCAACCGGCCTCGGTCTCGTTGACCTCGATCGTCCGCATACGCTGTTCTCCCACGCCATGGCGCAGTTAACCGTCGCTGATGGCGAATGGTTGCGTGCGAATCCACGAAAATTCAAGCCTCGCAGGGTTGCGCGCGAAATCTGGTCCGTAGGGAGAGGGAAAACCGGCCCGGGCGTCAGTCGGGGGGGCAAGGCCCGGGCCGGTTTAATGTCTCGTGGCGTTACGCTCGACGGGACACGGAGAAAACGACGTCGCCCTGCCGGGGTTCCGCTGGTCTACGAAAATTCTTCGCGGACACTTCAAATGTCGCGCGACGACGGCTAAGGCTCGCCCCCACGCGGATGTGGCGGAACTGGTAGACGCACTGGATTTAGGTTCCAGCGCCGAGAGGCGTGGAGGTTCGAGTCCTCTCATCCGCACCATGTCGCCGCGCGCAGCGTTTTGCGCGCGGCGACGCCATACCCTTTGATCGACGCGATGTGTCGTGACATAAGGGCGCTCTTTCGCCGCCCCGGTGACGTGGGCGGCTATGATTTTTTGACCCCTGGGGCGGACGACGGGCGCGGGCGCCCTGATCCGAGAAGCTAAGAATGTCGATGCAGATCGTTGAAAAGTCGGGCGAAGGCCTCAGCAAGGTTTACAGCGTCACGGTGCCCGCGAGCGAGCTGGCCACGCGTTTCGAAGCCCGGGTCGCCGAAGTCGCGCCGCAGATGAACGTCAAGGGCTTCCGCCCGGGCAAGGTGCCGGCCGCGCACGTGCGTCGCCTGTACGGCAAGGGCCTGATGGGCGAAGTCATCGAGCAGGCGCTGAACGAGACCACCCAGAAGATCCTGGACGACAACAAGCTGCGTCCGGCCGGCCAGCCCGACCTGAAGCCGACCTCGGACATGGACAAGGTAATCGCCGGCGGCGAGGACCTGGCCTTCGAACTGGCCGTCGAGATCATGCCGGAATTCGAGCCGATCGACCCGGCCTCGATCGAGCTGGTCAAGCCGGTCTACAAGATCGCCGACGCCGAAGTGGACGAAGCCCTGGCCGAGCTGGCCAAGCAGGCCCGCACCTACGAGCCGCGCAAGGGCAAGAGCCTGAAGGCCAAGGACGGCGACCAGCTGCTGATCGACTTCGTCGGCACCATCGACGGCGTCGCCTTCGCCGGCGGCACGGCCAACGACGCCGAACTGGTGCTCGGTTCGGGCCAGTTCATCCCGGGCTTCGAAGAGCAACTGGTCGGCGCCAAGCCGGAAGACGTCGTCACCGTGAAGGTGAAGTTCCCGGAAGACTACCAGGCCGCCGAACTGGCCGGTAAGGACGCCGAGTTCGCCACGACCGTGAAGGAAGTGCGCGCCCCGGTCGACGCCGAAGCCGACGACGAGCTGGCCAAGCGCCTGGGCCTGGCCGACCTGGCCGCCCTGAAGGACCTGCTGAAGTCGAACCTGGAAGGCCGCTACGCCAACAGCTCGCGCTTCAAGCTCAAGCGCGCCCTGCTGGACGTGCTGGACAGCAAGCACGACTTCGCCCTGCCGCCGCGCATGGTCGAAGCCGAGTTCGCCGGCATCTGGCAACAGGTCCAGGCCGACAAGTCGCAAGGCGGCCTGCCGCCGGAAGACGCCGACAAGACCGAAGAGCAGCTGCAGGACGAGTACAAGAAGATCGCCGAGCGCCGCGTGCGCCTGGGTCTGGTGCTCGCCGAGATCGGCCGCAAGAACGACGTCGTCGTCACCGACCAGGAACTGAACGAAGCGATCGTCCGCGAAGCCCGCCAGTACGGCGCCCAGGCCCAGCAGGTGTTCGACATGTATCGCCAGCGCGCCGACCTGCAGGCCTCGCTGCGCGCCCCGATCTACGAAGACAAGGTCGTCGACCTGATCTTCGACAAGGCCAAGGTCGAGGAAAAGGAAGTCTCCAAGGAAGAGCTTCTGGAAGAAGACGACCTGCCGGAAGGCTACGGCGGCTGAGCCGTCGGTCCATCCGACTGAACGACATGGGGCGCGGACCGCGAGGTCCGCGCCCTTTTCGTTTCGGCGCCGCCAAGCCTCAGGGCTGGAACACGATCTCCACCGGCGCGGCCGCGCCCGTCGACAGGTAGGCGAAGCCGGGGCCCTCGGCCGGGCCGATGTTGCCGCCCGGCTGGAAGGCGGCCTCCAGCAGGAACGTGGTCCGGTTGGGCTGCAGGGTCAGGATGATCGTCGAGGGCTGGCCGGGCTGGACGTAGAGCGGGGCCGGCTGGCCGCGGCCGGCGTCGGTGTTCCAGAAGGCCTTGCCCGACCGGTTGCTGATGTAGGCCTTGGCCATCGGGCCGTCCCAGCTGAGGATCTGCACGTTCCAGATCGGCTGCGGCAGCGGCCCGGCCGACAGCGCCACGAACGGGCGGCCGTTCGGATCGACGTCGATGGACGCGTATGGACCCACGGTCAGGACGATGTTGCAGGTCAGTTCGGCGGCGGCACCCTGAGTGATCTGCAGGGCTTCGAGCGTGTCTGTCATTGTCGTTGCTCCCCGTCCGGCGGCCGTCCCTCATGGCGGCCGGGTGCGAACAATCGGAAGTTGATATATCGTCGTTATGCGATCTGTGCGCGGCAACACACCTGCCTGCCCACACCTTGCAACCTGTTAAGCGCCACGCGATATGCGTCAGGAGCGAGAGCGCGACGCTGATTCGCGCCCGCAAAGACATTTCGAGAAGGGCGAACCCCACATGATGTACGATCCGGTCGAGACGGCGATGAACCTGGTTCCGATGGTGGTCGAGCAGACCAGCCGCGGCGAGCGCGCCTTCGACATCTTCTCGCGCCTGCTCAAGGAGCGGATCATCTTCCTCACCGGCCCGGTCGAAGACGGCATGGCCTCGCTGATCTGCGCCCAGCTGCTCTTCCTGGAGTCCGAGAACCCCAAGAAGGAAATCGCCATGTACATCAACTCGCCGGGCGGCGTGGTGACGTCGGGCCTCGCGATCTACGACACCATGCAATACATCAAGAGCCCGGTGACGACCGTGTGCATGGGCATGGCCGCCTCGATGGGCAGCCTGCTGCTCTGCGCCGGCGCGCCTGGCCAGCGCATCGCGCTGCCGAACGCCCGCATCATGGTGCACCAGCCGTCGGGCGGCTTCCGCGGCCAGGCCTCGGACATCATGCGTCACGCCGAGGACATCTCGAAGACCAAGCGTCGCCTGAACGAGATCTACGTCAAGCACTGCGGCCGCACCTATGAAGAAGTCGAGCGCGACCTGGACCGCGACAACTTCATGAGCGCCGAGGAAGCCAAGGCCTGGGGCCTGATCGACCAGATCAACGAGAACCGCGAGACCTCGGAAGCGAGCGCCTAAAGCCCTCTTCCAGAGCTGAGAAACGAGCCGTCGGCCGCAAGGTCGGCGGCTTTTTCATTGCTGTCGCGATGGTCCCGCTTTGGCCATGCTGGCGCGAGCGGGCGAAACAAACCGGCCCCAGATCGGCCGGGGAGGGCGGCGACAAGGATCGCATGACGATCCTCGAGCCTCGGAGCCCGGCCATGACCGCCCGCCGCCGCCTTTCGCTTTGCGCCTTGTGGGCCTTCCTGAGCCTGGCCGGCGCCGCCGCCAACGCCCAGGACTTTTCCGACCCCGCGCCGCGCCACGGCGTGGCCACCCTGCGCGTCGGGGTCAGCCCCGAGCAGGTGCAGCAGATCATCTCCGATCGTCTGTTGCAGGACGGCGTTACGGCGGGCCTGGCCACCCTGCGCCAGAACCTGGCCCTGACCCCGGCCCAGCAGGACCGCTGGCGCGACTTCATCCTGGCGTCCAGCGCCAGGCCCGCCGGCGTGGTCCTGGCCGTGGCTGCGCCCCAGGACGAGACCCCGCTGGCGCAGGCCCGCGCCGGGCTGGCCCTGCAGCGCGAGCAACTGGCCGTCGAGCAGCGGCGGGTGAAGGCGATGGGGCGGCTCTACAAGGCGCTGGACGACGACCAGCGCGCGGTCTTCGACCAGGCCTATTCGGCCATCGGCAGCCTGTCGGTGTCGACCCAGGCGCCGGGCATGGCCAGCGTGGAGTAGGGGGCCCCTATCTCGCGTCATTATGTAGGGTGTGGAGATCCCCGTTCGTCAGACCGGCTTGCCCTTGAAGATGCGGTAGCCGCGCTCCTGGGCGATGGCCAGCATCTCGGTGTCGCCCGAGGTGTCGCCGTAGGCAGCGGCCAGCTTCACGCGCTCGCCGAAGGTCTCGCGCAGGCGCACCACCTTCTCGGGGCCCCGGCAGTTGGGGCCCGAAAGGCCGCCGACCACCTTGCCGTTCAGGTCGTAGGCCAGCTTGGTGCCGATCAGCAGGTCGGCGCCGATGCCGCGCGCGAACGGGGCCACCACGATGTCGGGCGAGGCGGTGACGATCACCATCCTGGCGCCCTGCGCTCGCCAGCGCCGCCACACCGCCAGGGCGTCGGGACGGAACAGGCTCTGGGCGTGAGTCTCGGCGAAGGTGCGGGCCTGGGCCTCCAGGCGTTCCTGCGGCACGCCCTTGAGGAACTCGCGGATGGCCGCGGCCTTGATGCGGCCGCGATCGCGATGGAACAGGTAGGAGAGGGCGGCCGGCGCCAGGCGGATCATGCCCATCGTCCAGCGGCCGCCGCCGACCCGCCACTTCAGGAAGGCCGTGAAGCTGTCGCGCACGGTCAGGGTGCCGTCGAAGTCGAAGGCCACCAGCGGCGGGCTGGCTTCGGTGTGCGTGGGGGCGTGAGCGTCTTCCGACGCCTCATGAATCTCGGACATCTCGTCTCCGCCCGTCGGGCGAACTCCTTCTTGCGGCGCCGCTTGCAGCACGATTCCGGGCACGTCGAGAAAAGCTTAGAGCCTGCGGCGATGTTCCACAGCCCTCCAGGTGCTTGCTTTGGCCTACAGTCGTCCCATCTAGGGATGGAATCCCATGATCAGAACCGAAACATCCACGAACTTGGCGCCGGAAACGGGCTCCAAGGCTTGTGCGGCGCGTTCGGATCGGGGAATGTCAAGGATTAGACAACTCCCCCTGGGTATCCTGTTGCTTCGGTGGCGGGATACGCGTTGGGAGTCGGCGGTAGCGGCTTTCGCCGTGTCCGCCCTAGCGTGAGAAGCGACCATGACGAAAGCCGCCAGCGGCGACGCCAAGAGCACCCTGTACTGTTCTTTCTGCGGAAAGAGCCAACATGAAGTGCGCAAGCTCATCGCCGGACCCACCGTGTTCATCTGCGATGAATGCGTCGAGCTTTGCATGGATATCATCCGTGAAGAGCACAAGATCGCCTTCGTGAAGTCCAAGGACGGCGTTCCGACGCCGCGCGAGATCTGCGAAGTCCTGGACGACTACGTGATCGGCCAAGGTCACGCCAAGAAGGTGCTCGCGGTCGCGGTGCACAATCACTACAAGCGCCTGAACCACGCCTCGAAGAACAACGACGTGGAACTGGCCAAGTCGAACATCCTGCTGGTCGGTCCGACCGGCACGGGTAAGACCCTGCTGGCCCAGACGCTGGCCCGAATCATCGACGTGCCGTTCACGATGGCCGACGCCACGACCCTGACCGAAGCCGGTTACGTGGGCGAAGACGTCGAGAACATCGTGCTCAAGCTGCTGCAGGCCGCCGACTACAACGTCGAGCGCGCCCAGCGCGGCATCGTCTACATCGACGAAATCGACAAGATCAGCCGCAAGTCCGACAACCCGTCGATCACCCGCGACGTGTCGGGCGAAGGCGTGCAGCAGGCCCTGCTGAAGATCATGGAAGGCACCGTCGCCTCCGTGCCGCCGCAAGGCGGGCGCAAGCATCCCCAGCAGGAGTTCCTGCAGGTCGACACGACGAACATCCTGTTCATCTGCGGCGGCGCCTTCGCGGGCCTCGAGCGCATCATCTCGGCGCGCGGCTCGGCCAAGTCGATCGGCTTCGGCGCCAAGGTGGCCGATCCGGAAGACCGTCGCACCGGCGAGATCCTGCGCGGCGTCGAGCCCGACGACCTGCAGCGCTTCGGCCTGATCCCGGAATTCATCGGCCGCCTGCCGGTGATCGCCACCCTGGAAGACCTCGACGAGGCCGCCCTGGTGAAGATCCTGACCGAGCCGAAGAACGCCTTCGTCAAGCAGTACCAGCGCCTGTTCGAGATGGAGAACATCGGCCTGACCTTCACCGAGGACGCCCTGCACCAGGTCGCCAAGAAGGCCATCGCCCGCAAGACCGGCGCCCGCGGCCTGCGCTCGATCATGGAAGGCATCCTGCTGGAGACCATGTTCGAACTGCCCAACTACGAGGGCGTCGAGGAAGTGGTGGTCAACGCCGAGGTCGTCGAAGGCCGCGCCCAGCCGCTGCTGATCTACGCCGAGAAGAAGGGCGGCGCCGCCTCGGCCTAAGGCCCGGCGACGCAAGCTTGGAAACGAGAACGGCGGGCCCCCAGGACCCGCCGTTTTTGTTTGCTCCTCCCCCTTTGGGGGAGGCAGCCCGGAGGGCCGGAGGGGACCGCCGGAAGGCAGTTCACCCCGCGTCGTTCAGACCCGAGGCCGGCTTCCAGTCGAATAGCGCCTGCAGGGTCCGCACCGCCTCGCCGCGCGGGGAGGCGAGGTCCGGGTCGCGCGCCAGGATCAGGCGGGCGTCGTCGGCGGCGACGGCGATCAGGTCGCGGTGGGCCACGGGATCGGCCAGGCGATAGGCGGGGAAGCCGCTCTGCTTGAGGCCCAGCGGATCGCCGCCGCCGCGCAGTTCCAGGTCCTTCTCGGCGATCTCGAAGCCATCGTCGGAGCGCCGCAGGATGTCGAGCCGCTGCTGGGCGACTTCGGAGAGGGGCGGGTCGTACAGCAGCACGCAGGAGCTTTCGCGCATCCCGCGACCCACTCTTCCGCGAAGCTGATGAAGTTGCGCCAGACCGAAGCGGTCGGCGTGCTCGATGACCATGATGCTGGCGTTGGGCACGTTGACCCCGACCTCGACCACGGTGGTGGCGACCAGCACCCCGACCTCGCCGTCGACGAAGGCCTGCATCACCGCGTCCTTCTCGGCCGCCGGCATCTGGCCGTGGACCAGGCCGACGCGCGAGCCCAGGATCTTCTTCAGGTCGGCGGCGCGGTCCTCGGCCGCCCGCAGGTCGACCTTCTCGGACTCCGAGACCAGCGGGCATATCCAGAAGGCCTGGGCGCCGCCCTCGATCGCCCCGCGCAGTCGCTCCACGATCTCGGGCACGCGCGGCGTCGGCGCGGCCCGGGTGGCCACCGGCGTGCGGCCCGGCGGCTTCTCGTCGATGCGCGAGACGTCCAGGTCGCCGAACACGGTCAGCTCCAGCGTCCGGGGAATGGGCGTGGCCGACATCGCCAGCAAGTGGACGCCGTCTCCCTTTTCCTGCAGCCGCCGGCGCTCGTTGACGCCGAAGCGGTGCTGCTCGTCGATGATGGTCAGGGCCAGGCTCTGGAAGGCCACGTCGTCCTGGAACAGGGCGTGGGTGCCCACCGCCACGGCGGCCGAACCGTCGGCCAGCTTCGCCAGCTTGGCGGCGCGGGCGCCGCCCTTGTCGCGTCCGGTCAGCAGCACGACGGCCAGACCCTGCGCCTCCAGCGGCGGGGCGAGGGTCTCGTAGTGCTGGCGAGCCAGGATCTCGGTAGGGGCCATCAGGGCCGACTGGAAGCCGGCGCCGGCCGCGTCGGCCATGGCCAGCATGGCCACGACGGTCTTGCCGGAGCCGACGTCGCCCTGCAGCAGGCGGCTCATCCGCTCGCCGTGGGCCAGGTCGCCGCGCACCTCCGACAGGGCCCGCACCTGGGCGCCGGTCAGTCGGAAGGGCAGGGCCTTCTCGGCCGCCTCGGCCAGAGAGCCCGAGACGATGCGCGGACCCGGCTGGGCGCGCTTGCCGGCCTTGCGCTGGGCCAGGGCCAGCTGGTGGGCCAGCAGCTCGTCATAGGCCAGCCGCCGGCGGGCCGCCGACATCGGCGACAGGTCGATCTCGGCCTCGGGGCCGTGCAGCCGCTCGAAGGCCTCGCGCCACGCCGGCAGGCCCTCGCGGGCCATCCAGGCCGCGTCCTGCCATTCCGGCAGAGCCTGGGCCCGCGACAGGGCCTCCTGGGCGAACTTGCGGAAGGTGCGCGAGGGCAGGCCGGCCGTGGCGGGGTAGACCGGCTCGATCGGCGGGATCTCGTCGATCCGCTCGGCTTCGAGCATGTAGTCGGGATGGGCGACCTGGATCTCCGATCCGAAGCGCTCGACCTTGCCGCTGACGGCGCGGCGGGCGCCCACTGGGTGCTGGCGCTCCAGGTGCGGCCCGTGGCCCTTGAACCAGACCAGGGTGACGAAGCCGGTCTCGTCCCAGCCCCGGATGCGCCAGGGCTGGCCCGAGCGCTGCGGCGGCAGGTGGGCGTCGATGGTGACGACGAAGGTCTGGACCTGGCCGTCCTGCGCCTGGGCGGCGGTCGTCGCCGTCCGGCGGATCAGGCTCTGCGGCGCGGTGAACAGCACGTCGCGCACGATCGACCCGGCCAGCTTCTCGACCAGGGGCGCGACGCGCGGCCCGACCCCCTTGAGGGTCGAGATCGCGGCGAACAGGGGAAAGAGCGACTCGGGACGCATTGGCGGCAGGATAGCCAAGCCGGGGTGTTCTCGTCCCGTTCGCCTTGCGCGAATTTGTGGACCGGCCTGACTAGCGCTCCGATCGTCCGGAGACTCGTCCATGCCCTTCGCCACCAATCGCGGCCAGAAGATCCACTACACGGTGGAGGGGAAGGGGCCTCTGGTGGTGCTGCAGCACGGCCTGTTCATGGACGCCGAAAGCTGGCGGGCCAACGGCTTCGTCGCCGCGCTGAGCGAGCGCTTCACGGTGGCCAGCGTCGACTCGCTGGGACATGGCCTCAGCGACAAGCCGGCCGATCCGGCGCTCTACGCCCAGGCCCAGCGGGCGGGCGACATCGTGGCGGTGCTCGACGCCCTGGGCGCGGAGAAGGCGCATCTGATCGGCTACTCGATGGGCGGATGGATGGCCGTGGGCGTCGCCCGGCATCATCCCGAGCGCCTGGCCTCGCTGACTATCGGCGGCTGGGATCTGGCGGGCGGCGTGCCCAAGGGTCCGGCCGGTCCGATCCGCTTCGACATCTTCTGGGGCTTCAGCCAGCAGGTCGCGCCGGCTCTGGTCGGCTGGGTGACGCCGGGGATCCTGCCGGCGATGCAGGCCTGCTTCGAGGCCCTGGCCACGCTGGAGGGCGCGCCTGGGGCCGTGCTGGGCGCGGGCGTTCCAGTGCTGCTGTGGGACGGGACGGCGGATCCCTATCACGGACCGTCCCAGGCCTTCGCGGCCGCCAACGGCCTGCCGTTCCTGTCGACGCCGGGCGATCACCTGCAGGCGATCATGGCGCCCGAGCCTTCGGTCGTCGCCGAGATCGCCGCCTTCCTGGCGCGGGCCTAGCCGGCGGGCTTGGCCGGCTCCGGCTGATCCTTGGCGCGGTTGAAATAGCCGTAGCAGACCTTCTGGCCCAGCAGGCTCCAGCCGCTGGCGAAGGTGGCCGGCTTCAGCTCGGCCGCCTTCGCCGGGGCGGTGACGTTCGGATAGGTGTTGCTCAGGAACGGCGTCAGTTCGCCCTTCCAGTCGGCCATGTCGGCCGGCGCGGTCATGGCTGGGCGCGGCGTGTCGAGCACGTAGAACTTCTGGCTGTTCATGCTGTAGCCCGGCAGCTTGACGGCGATGTCGGCCAGGGCGGGGCGGGCGTCCAGCTTGCCCAGGAAGGTCACTTCGCCGGGCTTGACCTCGAAGGCGACCGTGCCGCCGTTGAAGCAGTCGTACCAGGTGGTCTGGTGGCTGACGGCGGTCAAGGCATAGACGCCGGGCTTGGCGCGCGACACCGCGTAACGCATGGCCGGGCTGGCGTAGAGGGTGACATAGCCCTTGCTCTCGATCCGCGACTGGGCGGGGTCGAAGCTGGCCGCCTCGATCTGGTAGGTCGCCGGGGTGGGAACCACTTCCATGATCACCAGGCCGTCGACCGCGTCGGGCGCGAAGAAGACCTTGTCGGGCGCCGTGGTGGCGCAGGCCGAGAGAAACAATATGCCAGCAAGCGCCGCAATGAGCCGCATCTGAGAATCCCCCGCTATGCGGGTGGATGGGCGCATATGCGCGGCTCGCGGGCAACGGCCAAGTTTGGGGCTCGGCCGGTCGCGTCGGACCGGCCGCTGGAAACGCCCTCAGTCTTCGGTCGTCTCGGCGTTGCCGGCCGGCGACAGCTCGGAGAGCAGGTCGGCCAGTTCGTCGGCGCGAGAGGCGCCCGAGACGTTCAGGCGCGTATAGAGATGCTCGGCCCCGTGCTTTTCGGCGGCCTCGGCGAAGCCGCGGGTGGAGTCGTGCAGATTGTTGGCCTCGCCGGCGAACACCACGACGCCTTCGGCGTTCACGTAGAGATAGTTGCCGGCGATCGTGGTGCGCGGGTCGCGATCCTCGGCCAGCTTGTAGCGATAGACGGCGCCGGAGGCGCCTTTCAGGTCGATATAGGGTTTCACGAATCCTCGCCTCTAGACACACGCGGCGTAGCCCGGGAGGGGTGCGGGGCGCCAGAGGCTAAATTATGGCTGCAAGCTTCGCAATTTGCTGAGAAACCTGCGCGTTCGTTCTTCTCGCGGTTCGGAGAACAGCGTCCCCGAGGGGCCTTCCTCGAGGATCCTGCCCTCGTCCATGAAGATCGTCCGGTCGGCGACCTCGCGGGCGAAGTCCATCTGGTGGGTGACGATGATCATCGTCCGCTTCTCGGCCGCCAGGTCGCGGATCACCGCCAGGACCTCGCCGACCAGTTCCGGATCCAGCGCCGAGGTCGGCTCGTCGAACAGGATGACCTCGGGATCCATGGCCAGGGCCCGGGCGATGGCGCAGCGCTGCTGCTGGCCGCCGGAGAGGGCGCCGGGATAGGCGTCGGCGCGATGGGCCAGGCCGACCTTGGTCAGCAGCTCCAGGGCCCGTTCCCGCGCCTTGGCGGGTGGATCGCCGCGCACGACGATCGGCGCCTCGGCGACATTCTCCACCGCGGTCCTGTGCGGGAACAGGTTGAAGTTCTGGAATACGAAGCCGACACGCCCCTTTAGGGCGCGGGCCAGCGGAACCTTGCCGCCGGCCGCGACGCCGGCGATCGACAGGCTGCCGCCGTTCAGCGCCTCCAGGCCGGCCAGGCATCGCAGCAGCGTGCTCTTGCCCGAGCCGCTGGGGCCGATCACGGCGACGACCTCGCCGGGAGCGACCGTCAGGTCGACGCCGTTCAGGACGCTGGCGTCGCCGAAGCGCTTTGACAGGCCCCTGGCCTCGATGGCGCTCATCGGCGGGCCTCCGCGCGGCGTTCAAGCCAACCCTGGCCCAGAGCCAGCAGGCTGGAGACGATCCAGTAGATGGCCGCGGCGCTGAGATACATGGCGAAGATCTCGTACGTCCGGGCGGTGATCAGCTGGGCCTGGCGAAACAGCTCGGGCACCTGGATGGTCGCGGCCAGCGAGGTGTCCTTCACCAGGCTGATGAAGCTGTTGGATAGCGGCGCCACGGCGGTGCGGGCGGCCTGGGGCAGGATGATCCGGCGCATCGCCTGGCCGCGCGTCAGGCCCAGCACCGCGGCGGCCTCCCACTGGCCCTTGTCGACGGCGGCGATGGCGCTGCGCAGGATCTCGCCGGCGTACGCGGCCACGTTCAGCGAGAAGCCGATGCCGGCGGCCAGCAGCGGCGGCAGCTCCAGCCCCAGCTGTGGGAGGCCGTAATAGATCAGGAACAGCTGCACCAGCAGCGGGGTGCCCCGGAACGCCGAGACGTAGACCGCCGCCGGCCAGGCCAGCAGCGGCGAGCGCGACAGCCGCATCAGCGCCAGCCCGAAGCCCAGCGCCAGGCCCAGGCTCATGCCGATCAGGCTGAGCAGCACCGTGTAGCCCGCGCCCTTGAGCAGCAGCGGAACCGACTGAGCGACGAGGTCGGCGGCGTCCATCGGCTAGCGCGTCACGTCCAGGCCGAACCATTTCTGCGAGATGGCGGCCAGGCGTCCGTTTGCCCGAAGGGCGTCGATCGCTTCGTCGACCAGCACCTTCAGCGCCGGATCGCGCTTCATGACCACGCCCTGGCTCTGCGGGGCGAAGGGCGGACCGGCGGCGATCAGGTCGGGCGCGGTCTTCAGGAAGTCGGCGGCGACCAGGCGATCGTTCAGCACCGCGTCGATGCGGCCGGCGCGCAGGTCCTGGTACTTGGTCGGATCGTCGTCATAGGTACGGACATCGGCTTTGGGCTGGTTCTGGCGCAGCCATTGCTCGTAGTGGGTGCCCAGGCCCACCCCGACCTTCTTGCCGGCCAGGTCGGCCGGGCCGGTGATGCCCGTCTTGCCCCTGGGCACGATGATCAGGATGCCCGAGACGGTGTAGGGCTTGGAGAAGTCGTACTTGGCCGCGCGCTCGGGCGTGATGGTGATCTGGTTGATCACCACGTCGGTGCGGCCCGATTCTAGCGCGCCCAGCAGGCCGGCGAACGGCGCGGCGACGAACTCCGGCTTGACCTTCATCTGCTCGGCCAGGGCCTTGCCGAACTCGACGTCGAAGCCGGTCAGCTGGCCGTCGGCGCCCTGGAAGTTGAACGGCGGATAGGTGCCCTCCAGCCCGATGCGCAGGGTCTTGGCGGCCTCCACGCGGGCGGCGCCGGACTGGACGCCGGCCGTGTCCTTGCCGCCGCAGCCGGCCAGGGCCAGCGCGCTTCCGGCCCCCAGGCCCAGCAGGATGTCACGACGGGCGGGGAATCGCATGGCGGGCCTCGAAGCGCAGGTCATCGGCCCAGTTCTATACCGCTGCGCTGTCGCCGCCAGAGGCAAGGCGCTTGCGGCGTCGGACGGGCGCCACCTGACGTCGATTTAACCTGACGCGGACGATCGGCTCTGGCTTGCTGCTTGGCGGTTTGCTTCCCGGGGGAGACGGATGGCGCAGAACTTCGATCCAGCCGCGGCGACGGCGGCCTACCTGGCGCAGTTGCCGCCCGAGGCGCACGCCAAGGCCACGGCCTACACGCAAGGCGGCCACTGGCTTCTGCTGTGGGGCGCGCTGGTCGCGCTGCTGGCGGCGTTCCTGCTGGTGCGCAGCGGCGTGCTGGTTCGCCTGCGCCGCCGATTCGAGGGCCGCCGCAGCCGGCCGCTGCTGGTCAGCTACTGGATCGGCGGGCTCTACATCGTCTTCGACGGCGTCCTGTCGTTGCCCTGGAGCGTCTACAGCGACTGGTGGCGGCCAAAACAGTACGGCCTGACCAGCCAGGCCTTTGGCGGCTGGCTGGGCGAGAGCGCGATCTCGCTGGCGATCGGCGCCTTGATCGGCGGCCTGTTCTTCGCCTTCCTCTACGCCCTGATCCGCAAGGCGCCGCGCACATGGTGGCTGTGGAGCGGCGGGCTGACGGCGGCCTTCATCGCCATCGGCATGCTGCTGGCGCCGCTCTACATCGAGCCGATCTTCAACCGCTACACGCCCGCGCCGGCCGGACCCGTCCGCGACGAGGTCGTGGCCATGGCCAGGCAGGTCGGGGTGCCGTCCGACAAGATCTTCATCTACGACGGCTCCAAGCAGTCCAACGCCTACACCGCCAACGTCTCGGGCCTGTTCGGCTCGGCCCGCGTGGCGATGAGCGACACGATGTTCAAGAAGGGCGCCGACATCGCCGAGGTGCGCGGCGTCGTCGGGCACGAGATGGGGCACTATGCCCGCCACCATTCGCTGTGGATCGCGGGCGTCATGAGCCTGCTGGCGATCCTGGCCTTCTTCCTGGTCGACCGGCTGTTCGCGCCGGCGTGCCGCCTGCTCGGCGGCGAACAGATCAAGGGGCTTTCCGACCCTGCGGGCCTGCCGGTGCTGAGCGCGGTGCTGACCGTGCTGCTGCTCCTGGCCACGCCGCTGACCAACAGCCTGATCCGCATCGCCGAGAGCGACGCCGACCGCTACAGCCTGGTGAACTTCAACGAGCCGGACGGCCTGGCCAAGGCGCTGGTCAAGACCGTCGAGTACCGCGCCGCGACCCCGGGACGGCTGGAAGAGATCGTCTTCTACGACCATCCCGCCGTCGGTCGCCGCATCCAGCGGGCCATGGAGTGGAAGGCGGCGCATCCCAAGCCCTTGATGACGGCCGCGCCCGACGCCTTGGTCCGGGCCGCTTTCAAGGACCGCATCGTGGTCTTCCCGAACATGCCTGTAGGGATGGACGGGATCGCGCTGAAGGCCGACGGCAGCTGGTTCGAGCGGCACGACTTCGGCTGGTCCAGGGGGCGCTATGCGATCGCCGGCGGCAGGCTCTGCCTGGACGAGGAGCGCGGTTCGCGCCGCTGCTACGCGATCGGCGGGGCGCCCGGCGGATGGACCCTGGCCCAGAGCGGCGGCGCGCCGGTCGCCGTGAAGCTGGACCGCCTGCCGGCGACGGCGTCGCCTGGGTGATCCCGTCGCGGCCTTGCGCGTTCCTCTGCCAAGGAGGACGTCCATGGCCGAACCGATCGTCAGCGAGATCACCGTCGAGGCCCTGCCGGCCGAAGTCTTCGCCCGTTTCGTAGGCGACATGGGACGGTGGTGGCCGATGGCCTACAGCCGCGGCGGAGCGCGGTTCGCCACCGTGCACGTCGAGCCGGTGGCCGGCGGCAGCTGGTTCGAGGTCGATCGCGACGGCGTCGAAAGCCCGTGGGGCGATGTCCGCGCCTATGACCCGGGGCACCGGCTGGTGGTCGGCTTCAACATCGCGCCCGACCGCGGCGTCGAGCCCCTGGAACGCCAGAGCGAGGTCGAGTTCCGGTTCGAGCCCGCGGGCGAGGGGACCCGGGTGATCGTCGAGCATCGGAGCCTCGATCGCCATGGAAGAGGCGAGGAAGCCATCCGCCAGGGGATGGCTTCCGACCACGGCTGGCCGCTGATTTTGGCGTCGTTCGCCCGAGAACTGAGGTTTCCGCGGACGCCCGCGCTCAGCGCTTCCTGACGAACACCGTGCCGGCCGAGTAGCCGGCGCCGAAGCTGCAGATCAGGCCCGTGTCGCCCGGTGCGAAATCGTCGTTGGCGCTGTGGAAGGCGATGATCGAGCCGGCCGAGCTGGTGTTGGCGTACTCGTCGAGGATGATGACGTTCTCGCCGGCTTGCGGATCCCGGCCCAGCACCTTGCGGGCGATCAGGTCGTTCATGTTGATGTTGGCCTGGTGCAGCCACAGGCGCTTCAGCGCGGTGGCGTCCAGGCCGATGTCGCCGGCGTGCTCGACGATCATCTCGCTGACCATCGGCACCACCTCGCGGAACACCTTGCGGCCTTCCTGCACGAACAGCTTGTCCCTGGCGCCGACGCCCTCAGGGGCGGCGTTGTTGAGGAAGCCGAAGTTGTTGCGGATGTTGTTGGAGAACTGGGTCTTCAGGCGCGTGCCCAGGATCTCCCAGCCGCCCTGCGCCTGCGAAGCCTCTTCCAGGATCACGGCCGTAGCCACGTCGCCGAAGATGAAGTGGCTGTCGCGATCCTTGAAGTTCAGGTGGCCCGAGCAGATCTCCGGATTGACCATCAGCACGGCCTTGGCGCTGCCGGTGGCGATGAAGTCGGCGGCGGTCTTGATGCCGAAGGTGGCCGACGAGCAGGCCACGTTCATGTCGAACGCGAAGCCCTCGATGCCCAGGGCCTGCTGCACCTCGATGGCCATGGCCGGATAGGCGCGCTGCATGTTCGAGGCGGCGCAGATCACCGCGCCAATCTCGCTGACCGGCTTGCCCCAGGCGGCGATGGCCTGCTCGGCCGCCTTGACCGCCATCTCGGCCAGGATCGAGATCTGGTCGTTCGGACGTTCGGGGAGGTTGGGCCGCATGACCTCCGGGTCGATGATGCCGTCCTTGTTCATCACGTAGCGGGCCTTGATGCCCGAGGCCTTCTCGATGAACTCGGGCGAGGAAGGGGCGAGGGCGACGACCTCGCCGGCCGCGATTGCCTCGGCGTTGGCGGCGTTGAAGCGTTCGACATAGGCGTTGAAGGCGTCGACCAGTTCTACGTTCGAGATGCTGAACGGCGGGGTGAAGAGCCCCGTGGCGGCGATGACGGCTTGATGCAAGGCGGCGGTCCCGATGGGCCGGCGCGCGACATGGGCGCGCCGATCTGATCACTGTTTGGACGCGATCAATAGCACGCCCCGCGCCGTCGTCACCTGCCAAGCGACCGTGTCCTGACCGCATCGCCCGCGGCTATTCGACCTGCCGCAGCGGAACTTTCGGCTAGCGGCCATAATCGCGGGTTCAAATGTCGGAAACGTCACGCAATGGCCCCAAACAGGTCAGGGTGCGGTCAAATACGGGCCTCGTTGCCCCAATACCCAGAGGAGGCTGAGGGAGCACAAGAAATCCCAGTACCAGGAGTAAAAATAATGAAGGTTCTCATGTCTGCGGCTATCGCCGCCATGTCGGTCGCTGCTGTTCCGGTTCTGGCCCATGCTCAGTCGAGCTCGCCGGAGATCTACGGCAACCTCGGTTACAACAGCTCGCGCGCCGAAGGCGCCGACACCGGCGCCATCCAGGGCCGGCTGGGCGCCAAGCTGACCCCGCACTTCGGCGTCGAGGGCGAACTCTCCGGCGGCGTGAAGGACGACAATATCGACCGCGCGGGCGTCCGCTCCAGCATCGAGCAGACCCATTCGGCCGCCGTCTACGGCGTCGGCTTCCTGCCGGTGAGCCCGAACATCGACCTCATCGGTCGCGTCGGCTACGGCAACACCCAGTTCAAGCAGAAGCTGGCGGGTGTCGAGAACAAGTTCGACGCCGACAGCGTCAACTACGGCGTTGGCGCCCAGTACAAGTTCGACGACAAGAACGGCGTGCGGGTCGACTACACGCGCCAGCAGTTCCGCGACAACGACGCCGACGACGCCAACGTCGTGTCGGTGGGCTACGCCCGCAAGTTCTAAGGCCTGAGCCCAAAGAAAAAGCGCGCCGCCCTCCTTGGAGGGCGGCGCGCTTTGCCGTGTCCGGTAGAACCTCAGGCGAAGGTTTCTGCGGCGTCCTTGACGGTCTGCTTCGGATCCGGACCGAACTTGTTAGGACCCGTGGTGCCGGGCAGCAGGTAGAAGATCAGCAGCACGATGGCGCCGATCAGCGGGATCAGGCCGATGAGGATCCACCAGGCCGAGCGGTCGGTGTCGTGCAGGCGGCGGAACGAGACCGCGAGGCTGGGGACGAGCATCGCCAGCGAGAACGCCAGGTTCACCAGGCTCAGCGCGTCGAAACCGCCGTTCTCGAGGCTATCGAGGCCGCCCGTGGCGATCCGCAGGATCGTGATCGCAATGCTCACGACGAAGGTGAACAGCGCGAAGAGCCAGTATTCCGAGCGACGGGCGCGTCCCGAGAACTGGGCGTACTTGCGCAGCGGTTCGAACATCAAAGACATAGCCGTTTCCCTTGCCCCGCGTAATGCGTGTGGCTCGCAACTTGAGCGGCGAATCCGGTTGCGTAAACCCCTGTTCTGACGCTTGACGTGATCGCTGTGCGGCCAGACCTTCGACCAAAAAGGGGAGGAGGCGGCGATGGACAAGGCGCTGCTCGTGCAATTGCTGGGCTCGGCTGCGGCCGTGGCCCTGCTGGTGGGCCTGTCGGCCTGGGCGCGGATCGCTCGGCCCACGGCGTCGCTGGACGAAGCCGCGGCGCGGGAACTGCTGGCGCAGGAGTTTCCCGACCACGCGATCGAGGCGATCTGGATCGCCGGCGACGGCGGCGCCGTGATCGCGCGGGCCGCAGATGCGGCCCTGGTGCTCTGGCGCAAGGGCGACGGCTACGTGGCCCGTTCGGCGGCCTGGCGCGACGTCGTGGCGACCGGGGCGTCCGAAGGATGCGTGCGGCTTGCCGCCGTCGAAGGCGCGCCGCGTCTGCGTCTGGGCGATCGGATCTGGCCGCCGGCGGAGGCGGCCGCATGAAGCCCGCGTTCGATCCGGTTCAGATGGCCATCCCATTCTTCGTGGTCGCCATCGTGCTCGAGGTGCTGCTCGCCCGCTTCGGCAAGGCGCGGGCCAACTACGAGCCCCGCGACGCGGCGACCTCGCTGATGATGGGGCTGGGCAGCACCATCGCCGGCCTGCTGACCGGCGGCGCGGTGTTCGCCGCCAGCCTGTGGGTCTACGAGCACCGGCTTTTCACCATTCCGATGACGGCGGTCTGGGCCTGGGTCGTGCTCTTCTTCGCCGAGGACCTGACCTACTACTGGTTCCATCGCCTGAGCCACGAGCGCCGGTTCTGGTGGGCCAGCCACGTCAATCACCACAGCTCGACGCACTACAACCTGACCACCGCGCTGCGACAGACCTGGACCGGCGGCGTGGCGGGGACATGGCTGCTGTGGCTGCCGCTGTCCTTCCTGGGCTTCCCGCCGGCCATGGTGGCGATCCAGAAGGGGATCAGCCTCGTCTACCAGTTCTGGATCCATACCGAGGCCGTGCGCCGCATGCCGGCCTGGTTCGAGGCGGTGTTCAACACGCCTTCGCACCATCGGGTGCACCACGCCCGCAACCCGCGCTATCTCGACGCCAACTACGCCGGGATACTGATCATCTGGGACAGGCTGTTCGGCACCTTCATCCCCGAGGACGACGCCGAGCCGTGCCGCTACGGGATCGTGCGGAACCTGCCGAACTTCAATCTCTTCGCCAACGTGTTCCACGAGTGGGTCGGCATCGGGAAGGATCTGACGGCGTCGCGGTCTCCGCGCGAGGTGCTCGGCTATCTGTTCGGTCCGCCCGGCTGGAGCCCCGACGGTTCTCGCGAGACCTCGCATACGCTGAAGGCGAAGTGGCGGGCGCGGGAGGACGGGAAGGGCAATGGGGGCGTGGACGCCCTCCAACCGTAAAACCCCCGCTTTCGTGAGGGTTTTACGGGGAATGGGTCCGGCCGGGTGGGGAGAAGGTCGCTACTTGGCCTTCGCCAGCTCCACCGCGTAGACGTGGTTGGCGCCGTGCATGTTCGAACGGAACACCAGCCACTTGCCGTCGGGCGTGAAGTTGACGTTCGGCTCCAGGCGGTAGTCGTGGCCGCTCATGTTGACCAGCTTTTCGGTGTCGATGACGCCGGGGCGGATCAGGTGCTCGGAGTCGGGGGCGTGGATGCCGGCGACGTCGGGAATCCCGCGCGGGTGCATCAGGTACAGCCACTTGCCGTCCGGCGCGTGGGCGACCATCTCGCTGTCGCCCCCGTCGCCGGCGAACAGCTTGCCGTCCGGGCTGGAGTTGAAGTGCACCGACCAGGCGTTGCGCTCGACGTGGTACCAGGCGCGCTTGCCGGTGGCGATCTCGTAGCCGGCGACCCAGAAGTCTTCGCCGCGCGGCGTCTGCAGGTCATACCAGACGGTCTTGCCGTCCGCGCTGAACCATTCGTGCCCGGCGATCTCCATGTTCATGGTGCGGGTGTGGATCTTCACCGGTTTGGCGTCGGGCTGGTCGGTCCGCAGCAGCCAGAGGCGGTCGACCTTGTGCCAGGGACCCTCGTGGCAGAACATCAGCAGGTTGGGGTCGGTCGGCGAGAACTGCAGGTGGTTCAGCCAGTCGGTCGCCGTGTGCACCACGCGCTTTTCGCCGGTGCGGGTGTCGATGACGAACATCTCCATCGGAATCTTCGACTCGAGCCGCTCGTTGAGCCGCACTTCCTTGGCCTCGGCGAAGCTCAGCGGCTTGCCATCGGGGCCGTTGGCCGCGTAGTCGGCCTGGTCGAAGCGGTTGTCGCGCTTGAGCATGCCGTCGGGGCGGGTCTCGATCTCGGGCTTGGTCACCACCACTCCGCCGAGCAGGGTCTCGTCGGCGTTGATCGTCTGGATGTCGCCGCGGTCGAACTTGGCGACCACGCGGACCTTCCTGCTGTCGATGTCGACGGCCTTGACCACGCGGGTCTTGCCCTCGGTGACGATGTAGTAGGCCGAGCGCGTCTTGCGGCCGACGAACAGGAACTTGCCGTCTTCCTCGACCAGCGGCACCAGCTTGCGGGTGGCCAGGTCAACCGTGCTGAGCCCCTTGGGCGTGGCGATGACCAGCTTGTCGCCCTGCGGCGTGTAGCCGTTGTAGTTGAAGTAGAGGCTGCTCGAGCCCGGCTCGTCGGACAGGCGCACGACGCGATGGCCGGTGTCCTTGTCGACCCATTCGCGCGGCGGGGCGGCCGCCGGCGCGGCCGGCGCCTGGGCGAAGGCGGGGAGGGCGACGGCGAAGGCGGTCGCCAGGCCGATCAGCACGTTTCTCATGGCTTCACCTTCACGGCGACGACGTTCGGACGCGGGGGATTCTTCATGCCGTGCCCCAGGTAGAAGCTGGTGTGCGGCGGCTGGTTGTAGGCGGTGTTCTGCCAGGCGATGCCGGCGCGATAGACCGGGTCGTGCATCAGGGTGACCAGGCGGCGATCCGTCGGATAGGGCGTGACGTAGATGCGCAGGAAGGTGTTGTCCTCCGAGCGCAGGATCACTTCCTCGCGCCAGTCGCCCAGGATGTCGGCCGATAGGGTCGGGGTGGCCTTGGTGCCGTTGTTGGAGGTCATGCCCTCGGCGTTCAGCAGCACCTTGCTCTCGCCCTTCAGCCAGTCCCACTTGAAGATCTTGTTGCGGTCGAGCAGTTCGCGCAGTTCGTCGCCGTCCCACCAGACGCCGAAGTTCATCTGCGGCGGATGCTTCACGCCTTCGATGGGCTTGCCCTTGACGGTGTAGAGCGTGCTGGAGTTGCTGGCCCAGGCCTCGGCGCCCGGGAAGCGCGGGTCGATGTCGAAGGCCACGCCGCGGCCGGTGTCGCTTTCGGTCGGCGTGGTCCACAGCACCTCGCCGGTCTTGGCGTCGACCATGGCCGAGCCGATGCCGGCGTTGGCCTTCGGGCTCTCATTGACGCCGAAGCGCTCCAGGCCCGGACGGTCCGGATCCAGGTCGCCCAGGTGCAGAGCGTCGCCGTGATAGAGCTTGGCGGTCCACAGCGGCTTGCCGTCGGCGTCGATGGCCATCGAGCCGTAGACGATCTCGTCGCGACCGTCGCCGTTGACGTCGGCGACCGACAGCTGGTGGTTGCCCTGGCCGCCGAAGCCTTCCGGCACGCCCGGCGCGGCGCTGTCGAACAGCCAGCGTTGGGTGATCTTGCCGTTCCTGAAGTCCCAGGCGCTGACCGTGGTGCGGGCGTAGTAGCCGCGGCCCATGATGATGCTGGGATGCTGGCCGTCCAGATAGGCCGTGCCGGCCAGGAAGCGGTCCGAACGGTTTGCGTAGCCGTCGCCCCAGAGCTTGGTCATCTGCTCGGTGGTCGGCGCGTCGGTGGTCGGGTCACGCGGGGCGGAGAAGGGAACCGAATCCACGGCCGCGCCGGTGCGGCCGTCGAACACGGTCAGGAACTCGGGTCCCTTGAGGATGCGGCCCGTGGTCTTGGCCACCTTCGTGCCGTCGGGCTTGATCTCGGCGCCGGTTCTGTCGTTCGTCGGCCGCTCTTCAGGGCCGCTGCGCCAGTCGGCGTTGGGATCGCCCAGCACCTTGCCCGTGCCGTCGATAGTGCCGTCGGAGGTGCGCACGGCGATCTCGGCGCGGCCGTCGCCGTCAAAGTCGAAGACCTGGAACTGGGTGTAGTGGGCGCCGGCGCGGATGTTGCGGCCAAGGTCGATGCGCCAAAGACGCTTGCCGTCCAGGGTGTAGGCGTCGAGCAGTACGGGGCCGGTGTAGCCGGAGAAGGCGTTGTCCTTGGAGTTGGTCGGATCCCACTTGAGGACGATCTCGTAGCGGCCGTCGCCGTCCAGATCGCCGACGCTGGCGTCGTTGGCCGTGTACTCGTAGGCCTGCCCGTCCGGCGTGACGCCGCCCGGCGGCTTCTGCAGCGGGATCGTCAGGAAGCCGTCCTTCAGCGCGGTGGTCTCGGCTTCGACCGAGCCCTCCTTGCCCTTGGTCACGGCCTTGAGCGTGTAGCGCGAGCCGGCGACGCCGGTCTTGTCGACGAAGTTGGTGGCGAAGGCGAGCGGCTTGGCGTTCAGCTTCTTGCCGTCGCGATAGAGGTTGAAGGCCAGGCCGAGGGCGTCTTCGCCCGTGTAGCGCCACGAGACCAGCACGCCGCCGTCGATGGCGGGGGCGGCGACCAGGCCGCGATCCAGATGCTCGACCTGGCGCGGGGCGGCGAGGGCGGGCAGGGCCAGCAGCGAAACGGCGGCCGAGGCCAGCATGGCGGCCTTGTAAAGGCGAAGAGACATTGGGCTTCCCCCCGAGGGATTATGCGCGTTGTTGCCCCGATCTTCGCACGCCGACCGAAAGTCGCAACAAGTTTCCCATAAATTGCAGTGTTGTTTCATATAATGAAACTTTGGCTTTTCGGGTTGAGTCCGGCGGCGAATTTCGCTTCGCGGTTTGGCGCATGCGGGGCAGGGTGCCGGCCGGACAGTTTTTCTACGGGGCTCGCCTGGGAAAACTCAATTGACCCCATCGGCGCAGTGGAGATTTAAGCGCTCCAACTCGGCGCTGCTTCGGCCTCGAGGCGCTGCACGCGCGTATGTTCACCAGAGGCCGCGAGCCGCAGCCGCAACCAGGACGACGATCAGGGCATGACCGCCGACTCCCTTGCCGCGCAACGACCCGCCGCGGCGCGCCGTCCGCTGTTCCGCCGCCGATCGGCGATCCCGGGCTTCGGCCTGACCCTGGGCATGACGCTTTCGATCCTGTCGCTGGTGGTGCTGATCCCGCTGTCGGCCGTGGCGTTGAAGGCGGCCGAACTGTCGCCGTCCGAGTTCGTCGCCGCCGCCTTTTCCGAACGCGCCCTGGCCGCCTATCGCCTGACCTTCGGCGCGGCGCTGGTGGCGGCGATCGCCAACGGCGTCTTCGGCGTGCTGACCACCTGGGCGCTGGTCCGCTACGAGTTTCCGGGCAAGACGATCATCAACGCCCTGGTCGACCTGCCGTTCGCCCTGCCCACGGCCGTGGCGGGCATCGCCCTGGCCACCCTCTACGCCCCCAACGGCTGGATCGGGCAGTTCCTGACGCCTCTGGGCATCAAGGCCGCCTACAACCCAGTCGGTGTCACCATCGCCCTGATCTTCATCGGCCTGCCGTTCGTGGTCCGCACGATCGAGCCGGTGATGCGCGACCTGTCGGCCGACGTCGAGGAGGCCTCGGCCAGCCTGGGCGCGGGCCGCCTGCAGACCATCTGGCGGGTGATCCTGCCTGCCCTGGGCCCGGCCTGGCTGACCGGCTTCGCCATGGCCTTCGCCAGAGGGGTGGGCGAGTACGGCTCGGTGATCTTCATCGCCGGCAACATGCCCTACAAGTCCGAGATCGCTCCGCTGCTGATCATCATCCAGCTGGAGCAGTTCCAGTACGCCCAGGCCGCCTCGATCGCGGTGGTGATGCTGGTGGTCTCGTTCCTGATGCTGTTCGTCATCAACGCCATCCAGGCCTTTTCGCGGAGGTTCGTCTGATGGCCCGCGCCCGTCACCCCACCGAGGATCCGACCTGGGTCAAGGCGCTGGTCATCGGCGTGGTCATGGTCTTCCTGGCGCTGGTGCTGATCCTGCCGCTGGTCGCCGTGTTCGCCGAGGCCCTCCGCAAGGGCGTGCAGGCCGCGGTCGAGGCCGTGCTGCACGAGGACGCCCTGGCGGCGGTCAAGCTGACCCTGCTGACGGCCGCGATCGCCGTGCCGTTCAACGCCATCTTCGGCCTCTGCGCCTCGTGGGCCGTGGCCAAGCACGACTTTCCGGGCAAGTCCTTCCTGATCACCCTGATCGACCTGCCGTTCTCGGTCTCGCCGGTCGTCGCGGGCCTGATCTACGTGCTGGTGTTCGGCATGCAGGGCTGGCTGGGCGAATGGCTGCTCGACAACGACCTGAAGGTCATCTTCGCCGTGCCGGGCATCGTGCTGGCCACGGTGTTCGTGACCTTCCCGTTCGTCGCCCGCGAACTGATCCCGCTGATGCAGGAACAGGGAACCAGCGAGGAGGAGGCCGCGATCTCGATGGGGGCCTCGGGCCTCTACACCTTCTGGCGGGTCACCACGCCCAACGTGCGCTGGGGCCTGCTGTACGGCGTGCTGCTGTGCAACGCCCGGGCCATGGGCGAGTTCGGCGCCGTGTCGGTGGTCAGCGGCCACATCCGCGGCCTGACCAACACCATGCCGCTGCATGTCGAGATCCTCTACAACGAGTACGACTTCGTGGGGGCGTTCGCGGTTGCGGCCCTGCTGTGCCTGCTCGCCATCGTCACCCTCGTGCTGAAGACCGCCCTCGAAGTCGCCCAGCCGGCCGTTCGCGGCCGCGGCGGACACTAAACGGAACGCGAAGACGCCATGACCATCTCCATCCGTTCCGTCCAGAAGCAGTTCGGCCGCTATCCGGCGCTGAACAATGTCGATCTCGAGATCGCCGACGGCGAACTGCTGGCGCTGCTGGGGCCTTCGGGCTCGGGCAAGACCACGCTGCTGCGCGCCATCGCCGGCCTGGAGTTCCCCGACGCCGGCCAAGTGCTGTTCCACGACAAGGACGTCACCTACGCCTCGGCCGCCGCCCGCCGGGTGGGCTTTGTCTTCCAGCAGTACGCGCTGTTCAAGCACATGACCGTGGCCAAGAATATCGCGTTCGGCCTCGACGTGCGGAAGGGCAAGGACAAGCCGCCGAAGGCCGAGATCGCCAGGCGCGTCGACGAATTGCTGAAGCTGGTCGAGCTGGACGGCCTGGGCGGCCGCTATCCCTCGCAGCTGTCGGGCGGACAACGTCAACGGGTAGCCCTGTCGCGCGCCCTGGCCGTGCAGCCCAGCGTGCTGCTGCTGGACGAGCCGTTCGGCGCCCTGGACGCCACCGTCCGCAAGTCCCTGCGCAAGGAACTCCGTCGCGTGCACGACGCCACCGGCGTGACCACCATCTTCGTCACCCACGACCAGGAAGAGGCCCTGGAGCTGGCCGATCGCGTCGCCATCCTCAACAAGGGCCAGATCGAGCAGATCGGCAGCCCGCGCGAGGTGCACGACAATCCCGCCTCGGCCTTCGTCTGCGGCTTCGTCGGCGAATCCAACCGCTTCGAAGGCAAGGTCGCGGGCGGCAAGTTCACGGCCGGTCCGCTGGTTCTGCCGGCCTTGGACCTCGCCGACGGGGCGGGCGTGGGCTTCGTGCGGCCGCATGACTTCGTACTCGCCGACCATGGCGTCGAGGCCAGGGTCGAGCGCGTAAACGCCCAAGGCGCGCTGGCTCGCGTCGACGCGGTGCTGGCCGACGGGACCCGCGTCGAAGTCGCCGCCTCGCGCGCCGACGCCGATCTTTTTACCGGCTCGGTGAAGCTGGCCGTAGGCAAGAGCCACGTCTACGCGGCCTGAGCACCGGCAAGATTAAATCGCGGCAATTTCTGGGCGCTCCGATTGAAGGAGTGACTTTCCCTGCCTAGCTATTGAATATCGCCGGTCCATGAGGGCTGAGGGGATGTTGGGGAAAGCTGTCGCACTTCTTACGATCTGGGTGGTCCTGGCGGTCGTCCTGGTTCGCGTCGTCGTGGGCCCTTTGTGGGGCTCGGGCACGGACCTGGGACTGATCGCGGCGCCGCTCGCCTTCGCGCTCGGCGCGGCCGGGCTGATCTTCCTGGCCTCGCAGTTCATCGCCATCGCGACCCGCCCGTCGACCGCTTCAAAACGCGCGCCCAAGGGGCGCTAGGGGAAATTCCATGGCTATTCATTCGCCGCTGAACAGGGGCGCGATCCTGCTCGTCACCACGGCTGGCGCCGTGCTGCTGCTCGGGTCGTGTTCGGTGATCTCGCAGGGCACGACGGTCGAGCCCGGCAATGTGGGGGTCAAGATCAAGACCCTGGGCTCTGGCGCCGGCGTCGCGCCCGAGGCGCTGCCAGCGCGCTGGTACTTCCGGGGGATCGGCGAGAAGATCGTCCAGTTCCCGGTCATCCAGCGCACCTACAGCTACACGCGCGACCGTGACGAACGCGGCAACGAGAACGAGGAGCTGTCGTTCAGCGACAACACCGGCCTGCCGATGACGGCCGACGTGTCGGTGACGCTGCAGGTCAATCCGGCCTCGGCGCCGATGCTGTACCAGACCTACCGCCTGACCTTCGACCAGTTGCTCGACGGCCCGATCCGCAACGACGTGCGTTCGGCGATCGCCGCCGAAACCGAGAAGGTCTCGGTCGAGACGCTGTACAGCGGCGGCCGCCAGATGGTGGTGCAGAAGGCCCTGGCGCGGGTGTCCAACAAGTGGGCGCGCCATGGGGTGGCCGTGTCGCAGATGGATTGGATCGGCTCGATCCGCTATCCGAGCGCCGTGGTCGACCGCATGCAGGAGAAGACCAAGCTGGAACAGGAGGCCCTGGCGGCCAAGGCGCTGGAGGCCAAGGAAACCGCCCTGGCCAACGCCGCCATCGCCAAGGCGCGCGGCGAGGCCGAGGCGATCCGCATCAAGGGCGAGGCCATCCGCGCCAATCCCCAGGTCCTGCAGCAGCAGGCCATCGAGAAGTGGAACGGCGAACTGCCCAAGGTCACCAGCGGCGCCACGCCGTTCGTGAAGATCGACTGACGCGAGGGGGGCTGAGCCTACTGCTGTTGTTGCTGCTGCTGCTGCTGGCGCTGCTGGTCCTGGTGGACGGCGGCGGCGTCGCCGCGGCGGCGGGCCCCGAACGAGGCCGGCTTGGCCAGGCGCAGGAATTCCGGTTCGGCCAGCGCCGCGCGAGCCCGCCGCACCGTCACCCCGACCGCCAGATGGCTCTCGGCGTCGCCCTTGTAGACCCCGCGCGACGGCGTGACGTCGGCGTAGTCGCGACCCGCGGCCACGGCCACGTGACGCTCGCCGGTCAGGCAGTTGTTGGTCGGGTCGAAGCCCACCCAGCGCAGGCTGGGCAGGAACACCTCGATCCAGGCGTGGGTGGCGTCCGGATCCGACCGGTCGCCGGCCTCGCGGTCGGTGAACAGGTAGCCCGACACGTAGCGCGCCGGCAGGCCCCAGTTGCGGCAAATGGCCAGCATGATGTGGGCGAAGTCCTGGCAGACGCCGCTGCCGGCCTCCAGGGCCAGGTCGATGGGGCTGTCGGCGTCGGTGACGCCGGGCTGGTACCCGAACGACTGGTAGAGGGTCTCGTTCAGGCGCCGCAGGGCGGTCAGCGGGTCCTGGCGGCGCAGGGCCTCCAGGTCGTGCTGGGCGATGAAGGCCTGAAGGCGCTCGGTCGTCTGAACGAAGCCGTGCGGCCGCAGGAAGTCGAAGCACTCCCCGCGCACGAACTCGCTGCGCAGGCGGTCCCATTCGCCGGTGTCGAGCCTGTCGGGCAGTTCGGCGGCGTGCTCGGTCTCGACCGCCGAGCGGGCGATGATGGTCAGCCGGTCGTGCGGGTGCGGGACGTCGAAGTGATAGACCGCGTTGCCGAAACTGTCGGGATAGGAGAACAGCTGGGCGGCCGGATCGACGTCCAGCTCGAAGCTGACCAGCCGCTGGCGCGCGCCCTTCTGGGGCTGCATCCACAGCTCCATCAGGCTTTCGCGGACCGGCCGCTCGTAGTGGTACTGGGTGACGTGGCGGATTTCGAGCAGCATGGTCAGGCCGGCAGTCGGAGTTCGAGGGGGTAGGCGACGAAGGTCTCGTAGATCGCGTCGTGGATGCGTGCGCACTCGTTGACGACGGTGGTCAGCAGCGCGCCGGCGCCGATCGTCTCGAGCTCGTCGACGTCGGCATATTGCAGGCGCGCCTTCAGCTTGCCGGCCAGCCGCTCGGGGGCCGCGCGGCCGGCCGCCTCGACGTGGCGGGCCAGGGCCGTCAGGTGCTCTTCGATGCGCGAGGTGGCGAAGCGGATCGAACGCGGGAAGTCCTCGTCGAAGACCAGGAACTCCAGGATGTGCCGCGGCTCGATCTCGGCGGTGTAGACCCGCAGGTAAGGTTCGAGCGCGCAGGCCATGCGCAGCAGGCTGACCAGCGCCAGGTGGTCGTGGATTTCGCGGCTGGGGGCCTGGGCGAAGCACACCTCCAGCAGGCTGGACACCAACTGGGCCCGTTCCAGGTACATGCCCAGCATCATGAACCGCCAGCTTTCGCCGTGGCTCATGGTGGCGTCGGCCGCGCCCTTGAACAGGTGCACGTCGGCGATCACGTCGTGCAGATAGGACACCGAATTGTCGGCGAACTCGGCCTCGGCGCCCGGATCGGTGACGCGCAGATAGAGCACGTTCAGCCGCTCCCACGTCTCGGTGGTGATCTGGTCGCGCACCTGGCGGGCGTTCTCGCGGGCCATGGTCAGGGACGAGACCACCGAGTTGGGGTCGGAGCGGTCGAGCACCAGGGCGCGGGCGGCCTCGAACGGCGAGACCTTGCCGGCCCCGTCGTCGCCGACGGCCGACAGGGCGATCCACACCGCCTGCATGCCGGAATCGGTCTGGTCCAGCGTGGCGTTCAGCATCACGCTGGACAGGCGCGAAAGGTGTTCGGCGCGCTCGATGTAGCGGCCCAGCCAGTAGAGGCTGTCGGCGACCCGAGCGAGCATCATTGGCCGGCTCCCTTGTGAGCGTGGCCGTTGCCGTTGTGGTGGCCGTTCTCCTCGGCCAGCACCCAGGTGTCTTTCGAGCCGCCGCCCTGGCTGGAGTTCACCACCAGCGAGCCGCGCTTCAGGGCCACGCGGGTGAGGGCGCCGGGCGTCACGATGGTCTTCTCGCCCGACAGGATGAACGGGCGCAGGTCGACGTGGCGCGGCTCGATGCGGCCGTCCACGAGACATGGCGCGGTCGACAGCTGGATGGTCGGCTGGGCGATGTAGTTGGCCTGATCGGCCTTCAGCGCCTCGGCGAACTCGGCGCGCTCCTGGGCGCTCGCGTGTGGGCCGACCAGCATGCCGTAGCCGCCCGAGGCGCCGACGGCCTTGACCACCAGCTTGTCGAGGTTGTCCAGCACGTGGCTGAGCTGGCTCTTCTCGCGGCAGAGATAGGTTTCGATGTTGGGCAGGATCGGGTCCTCGCCGAGATAGTAGCGGATGATGTCCGGCACGAAGGCGTAGACGGCCTTGTCGTCGGCGACGCCGGTGCCCGGGGCGTTGCAGATCACCACGTTGCCGGCGCGGTAGGCGTTGAACAGCCCCGCGGCGCCCAGCGACGAATCCCGGCGGAAGGTGAGGGGGTCGATGAAGTCGTCGTCGACCCGGCGATAGATCACGTCCACCCGGCGCAGCCCCGTGGTCGTGCGCATGTAGACCATGTTGTCGTGCACCACGAGGTCGCGGCCCTCGACCAGCGGCACGCCCATCAGTCGGGCGAGATAGGCGTGCTCGTAGTAGGCGCTGTTGTAGACGCCAGGCGTCAGCACGACGACCTGCGGGTCCGACCGCCAGTCGGCGCTCATGCTCTTCAGCGTGGCCAGCAGCAGGTCGGGATAGCGCTCGACCGGCCGCACGCCCGCCTCGCGGTAGGTGCCGGGGAAGGTGCGCTTGGCCGCGTCGCGGTTGGCCAGCATGTAGGAGACGCCCGACGGGACGCGCAGGTTGTCCTCGAGCACGGCGAATTCGCCGTCCTGGCCGCGGATCAGGTCGCTGCCGCAGACGTTGGCGTACGACTTGTGGGGTACGTACAGGTTCTGCATCTCGCGCCGGTACGAGGGCGCGCCCAGCACCAGTTCGCGCGGCACCACGCCGTCCATCAGGATCTTCTGTTCGCCGTAGATGTCGGCGAGGAACATGTTCAACGCCTGCAGGCGCTGGGTCAGGCCCGATTCGATGCGGGCCCACTCGGCCGCCGGGATGATTCTCGGGAACAGATCGGTGGGAATGATGCGTTCGGTGGCGCTGCCCGCGCCGTAGACCGTGAAGGTGATGCCCTGCAGCAGGAACGAGCGTTCCAGGGTCTTCTGCCGGTCGGCGAGGGCCGAGGCGCCTAGTGTCGCCATCCGCGACTGCAGCGGCGCGTAGTGGGCCCGCACGTCGCCGCCGGCGGCGAACATCTCGTCGTACGCCACGCCTGGCAGATAGGCCGCGCCCGTCATCGGCAGGGTTGGGGCCTCGTCCAGGCTCTGTATTTTCGCCGCCACGCCGGTGTCCACTTTGATTATCCGTCTCTTGGACCCGCGCCGAAGCGGCGCCGGTCGATGGAAACCTAGAACGCCCGCAAAAGGTTCGCGGCGGATTTCGACCTTCGCCCCGCCATCGCGCATGACTGCCTAGCATTTGGGCGCCGATTGCCGGGCCTGAGAAGTCGAGATCGTTCGCTCCCGCAGCATTTCGCCGGGTGACAGCCGTGAAGCGCCCGACTACACGAGGTCTGGGGGCGCTCCGTGCGGGGACTAGGCTTGGTGCGTAAGACGACAGTCCTGGGCTTGGCCGCCGTGATGGCGGCCGTCGCGGCCCAGGCGAATGCGGACGAACCATCGGCGACCATCACAGGCGTCGAGGATCGCGCCCTGCGCGAAGCCATCCAGCGCGCCCTCAGCCAGTCCGACGGTCCGCCGGCCAGCCGTTCCGAGGCTCGCCGCCGCGCCCGCGACGCCGCCGACGACGCCGTCGCCGTGCTGCGCGCCGAGGGCTATTACGCCTATGTCGTCGACCCGGACGTCACCGAGACCGACCCGCCGCGCGGCACGGTGAAGGTCACGCCGGGCCAACTGTTCGTCATCGCCGATCCTCGCATCGACTGGTCGGGCGCTCCGCCCGACGAAGGCGTGCGCGAACGCGCTTTCTCCGTGCTCGGTCTCACCGAGGGCGCGGCCGGCCGGGCCGCGGAGATTCTCGGCGCCGAAGGGCGCGCCGTCGCCCAGGTGCAGAAACTCGGCTACGCCGACGCCATGGCCGATCCGCGCCAGGTGATCGTCGACCACGCCGACCACACCGTCCGTCCGACCTTCGTCATCGCCGCCGGCGACCTGGTTAAGGTCGACGGCGTGGAGCTGTCGACCAAGGGGCGCACCCGGATCGAATGGCTCAAGCGTCTGGCGCCCTGGAAGGAAGGCGACGTCTACGACCCGGAGGACATCGCCGAACTCGAGCGCCGCCTGCGCGACACGGGCGTCTACGACACCGTGTCGGTGGCCCTGGCGCCGAAGGAAAAGGCCCTGCCCAGCGGCCTGCGCCCGATCCAGGTGACCCTGGCCGACCGCGCCTCGCGCACGCTGGAACTCGGCGCCGGCTATTCGACCAGCGAAGGCCCCGGCGTCGACGCCAAATGGATCCGCTACAACCGCCTGCGGCGCGCCGACACCACGACAATCACGACCCGCGTCGCCAAGCTGGAGAAGAGCCTGGAGGGCTCGGTCGCGCTGCCTCACTGGGGACGGCCGCAGCAGACCCTGAAGCTGACCAGCCGGGTGTTCGCCGACACCACCGACGCCTATGACGAAACCGGCGCGACCTTCAGCGCCGACCTGACGCGTCGACTGCAGACGACCCGCTATCGCACCTACGGCCTGTCGGTCGACCTTTCGCAGACCAAGGAACTGACCACCGCCAACGGCCTGCCGGTGGGGCAGCGCCTTAACCTGGCGACCTTCACGGCGCTCGGCGCCTATGCCTGGGACTATTCGGACAGCATCCTCGATCCCCGGCGCGGCTGGCGGGTCGAGGCGCGGGCCGAGCCGACGGCCATCACCGGCGAGACAAGCCTCGTCTACATCCGCACCCAGGCCCAGGGCTCGGCCTACATCCCGTTCGGCAAGGAGGCCGACACCGTGCTGGCGGGGCGCCTGAAGCTGGGCGCCATGCTGGGCGGGACCATGCCCGAAGTGCCGGCCTCGCGGCGCTTCTATTCGGGCGGCGGTGGTTCGGTGCGCGGCTATTCCTACCAGGCCATCGGTCCGCGCCTTTCCGACAACACCCCGCAAGGCGGCCTGTCGCTGTTCGAGGGGTCGATCGAGCTGCGTCACCGCTTCACCCAGCAATGGGGCGGGGTGGTGTTCATCGACGCCGGCGCCGTGGGCGTCGAACCCACGCCCAACACCCGCGACTTCAGCGTCGGCGCCGGCTTCGGCGTCCGCTACGACCTGGGCTTCGGGCCCATCCGCGCCGACATCGCCTTCCCGCTCGAGAAGCGCGAGGGCGACTCGGCATTCCAGATCTATCTCAGCATCGGGCAGAGCTTTTGACCGACGCCGCGCCGCCGCCCGAACCCGTCGAACAAGCCGCCGAAGCCGTGGCCAAGGTCGCGCGCCGCGTCGGCGGACCAGGCTGGCTGATCATCATCTCGGTGACGCTGGTCGCCATCGTCGCCCTCGTGCTGGGCGTCGTCCGCTATGGCGTGATCACGCCGCAAGGCCGGGCCTTCCTAGAGGCGCGGACCAGCGGACTGAAGCTGGGCCGCATCGGCACGCTGAAGATCGAGGGCCTGTCGGGTGACATCTGGCGCGACTTCGGCGTTCGCCGGCTGACCATATCCGACGAGAAGGGCGTCTGGCTGGAAGGCGCCGACCTGCGCGTCGTCTGGAAGCCGCGCGAGCTGTGGTGGCGGCGCTTCCACGCCGAGCGCATCGAGGCGCGGCAGGTCACCCTGGTGCGGCGGCCCACCCTGGGTCCGAAGGGCAAGTCCGGCGCGGCGCCGATCTCGGCCGATCTCGACGCCTTCAAGCTGCGGCTGGTCACCAGGCCTGCCTTCAGCAATGTCGCCGGCGACTTCGACCTGTCGGGCGCCTACGAGATGGCGCGGATGGGCGGACAGGCGGGCCGGCTTTCGGCCGCCAGCCGGCTGCATCCGGGCGATCACCTGGACCTCGTGTTCGACCTGGGCCGCGACAAGACCCTGCTGCTGACAGCCGTCGGACGCGAGGCCAAGGGGGGCGCGCTGGCCGGGAGCCTGGGCCTGCCGGCCGATCGACCGTTCATGCTCGACGCCAAGGCCAACGGCACCACCGAGGCCGGCGCCTTCACCGTCAAGGCCCAGAGCGGGCAGGAGATTCCGCTTCGCGCCGGCGGCGCGTGGAACGCCCAGGGTGGTTCGGCCAGCGGCCATGTCGATCTGGCGGCGTCCAGCCATACCGATCTCTACGAGCGCATGTTCGGCGCGGCCGTCGATGTCGACCTCGTCGGCCGCAAGGCCGGCGCCATGACCGACCTGTCGCTGAAGCTGCGCGCGCCCAATCTGTCGCTCGACGCCCGCGGACCGGCCGACCTGGCCAAGCGTCGCACCGCGCCCGAGGGCGTGACCTTCTCGGCGGCCGTGAAGGATCTCTCCAAGATCACGCCGATGCCGAAGATGGGCGCGGCCAGGGCCCAGGGCGTCTTCAAGCTGGGCGACGGCGGCTTCTCGGTCGAGGGGCCGGGCGACGTTGCCAACCTCGAACTGTTCGGTTACCGCCTGGCGCGGGCAAGGGGCCCGGTTTTCGTCGGTTGGAACAAGGGCGAGTTGACCATCCGCGCCTCGGCCACGGGCGAGGGCGGAGCGGGCGAAGGGCTGCTGGCCCCCCTGGGTCGCGCGCCCAAGGCCGACTTCGAAGGCGCGCGCCTGAAGGATGGCCGCTTCCTGATCAAGCGCGCCAAGGTGATCGCGCCCAACGTCGTGGTCGAAGGCAAGGGCGAGCGCGGCCTGTTGGGCGGCCTGTCGTTCGACGGAACCGCCAAGGTCGCGTCGCTTGCGCCGATCCGTCCTGGCATGAAGGGCGCGGCGTCGATCAAGTGGTCGGCCAGCCAGGCGCGTGACAAGCCTTGGAACTTCAACGCCGAGGCGCGTGGGGCGGGGTTCGCCAGCGGCCTGGCCGAACTGGATCGCCTGCTCGGCGCCGCGCCGCGCGTGTCGGCGCGGGCAGCCTGGGACAACGGCAAGCTGTCGGTGGCTGATGGCCGCCTCGACGGGGCGGCGGCCCGCGCCAAGGCGTCGGGCGTCATGAACCCGGGCGGCAATCTTGCCTTCAAGCTCGACTGGTCGGCCGAGGGCCCCTTCGGCGCCGGGCCCGTCGAAGTGTCGGGCAAGGCCTCCGGCGACGGCGCGATCACGGGCACGCTGAGCGCGCCGCGCGCCGACCTGCACGCGGCGTTCGACAGCATCGACCTGCCGCGCCTGCCGCTGAAGGACGCCAAGCTGGCCGTGACCTTCGCCAAGCGCGCCGACGGCGCCGACGGCACGGCCGCCCTGGAAGCTACCAGCCAATATGGTCCGGCGCGCGCCAGGACGGCGTTCAGTTTCGCGCCGGGCGGGCTGGAACTGTCCGATCTCGACGTCGACGCCGGGGGGCTCAAGGCCGGCGGCGCCGCCTCGCTGCGTGACGGCCGTCCTGCCACGGCCGACCTGACCGTGGCCGTCGGCCCGGGCGCCTTCCTCGCCCAAGGCTCGGTACGCGGCTCGGTAAAGATCGTCGACGCCGCCGGGGGCCCAACCGCGACGCTCGACCTGGCGGCTCAGGACGTCACCGGCGGCGCCTGGAAGGTCCGCAACGCCGTCATAAAGGCTTCCGGGCCGATGAGCCGGCTGCCGCTGACGCTCGACGCGCGCGGCGAGGGGCCGTCGGGCCGCTGGCGGCTGGGCGGAAGCGGCGTGCTGGCCCAGCAGCCCGACGACTATCTGCTGACCCTCGACGCCAAGGGGCGGATGGCCCGCACCGAGGTTTCCACGCGCGAGGCCGCCCAGATCCGCTTTGGCGGCGAGCGCACCTCCGGGCGGCTACGCCTGAACGTCGGCGACGGCCGGGCCGACCTCGACCTCGACGTCGGCGGCGAGCTGGCCAACCTCCGCGCCGACCTGGTCGGGGTCAGCCTGACGGCGCTCAATCCCGACCTGACCGGCCGCATCGACGCCCGCGTCTCGATGCGCGGCCAGGGCGAGGCCCTGGACGGCGAACTCGACGCCAACCTGTCGGGCGCCCGCGAGCGCGGCGCCAAGGCCGAGCAGTCGCTGGACGCCACCATCCACGGCGACCTGCGCGACAAGCTGATGACCATCCGCGCCAGCGGCAGCAATCCGCAGGGCCTGAAGGCCGAAGCGGACCTGACCCTGCCGACCGAGGCCTCGGCGAAGCCGTTCCGACTGGCCATCGATCGGCGCCGCGCCGTGCAGGGCCGCTTCCTGGCCCAGGGCGAGATCAAGCCGCTGTGGGACCTGCTGATCGGTCCCGAGCGTGGCCTGTCGGGCAAGATCGACGCCGAGGGCTCGCTGGCCGGCACCCTGGCCGATCCGCGCCTGATCGGCCGCGCCTCGCTCGCCGGCGGCCGCTTCGAGGACGGCCAGACCGGCCTGCGCCTGCAGGACGTGGCGATCACCGCCAATCTCGCCGACAACGCCATCGACGTCAGCCAGGCCCAGGCCGGCGACGGTCGCGGCGGGACCGCCTCGGGCGCTGGCCGGATCAGCCTGGCGCGCGACGGCGTGGGCAGCTTCCGCCTGGACATGAAGAACTTCCAGGTCATCGACAACGAACTGGCCAAGGCCCAGGCCACCGGCCAGACGACGATCAACCGCGCCGCCGACGGCAAGGTGAAGCTGTCGGGCGCCCTGACCATCGATCGCGCCGACGTCTCGGCCCAGTCCAAGACCCCGGCCGGCGTCGTCTCCATGGACGTGATCGAGCGCAACCGGCCCCAGGATCTGGTCCAGGGCGTCGAGGTGCAGCCGCGCAAGCCCAACTCCGGCATGGCGCTGGACGTCACTCTGAAGGCTCCGCGCCGGATCTTCGTGAAGGGCAGGGGTCTGGACGTCGAGCTGTCGCTGGACGCCCATGTCGGCGGCACCACGGCCAGCCCGGTGCTGGACGGCGTGGCCCGCCTGGTGCGCGGCGAATACGACTTCGCCGGCAAGCGCTTCGAGTTCGACGACGACGGCGTCGTGCGGCTGGCCACCCAGCTGGACCGCATCCGCCTCGACCTGACCGCGACCCGCGAGGACGACGCCCTGACCGCGATCATCCAGGTCAAGGGCACGGCGGCCAAGCCGGAGATCACCCTGACCTCGAAGCCGGAGCTGCCGCAGGACGAGGTGCTGTCGCAGGTGCTGTTCGGTTCGTCCGCCGCGCAGCTGTCGCCGATCGAGGCGGCCCAGCTGGCCTCGGCCCTGGCCTCGCTGGCGGGCGGCGGCGGTTTCGACGTCATCGGCAACCTGCGCAGCTTCGCGCGCCTGGATCGCCTGGCGTTCGCCGAGAGCAGCACGGGCATGACCGTGGCCGGCGGCAAGTACGTCACCGACGACGTCTATGTGGAGATCATCGGCGGCGGCCGCGAAGGGCCCGCGGCGCAGGTCGAGTGGCGGATCCGCCGGGCCCTGTCGCTGGTCTCGCGCCTCGGCGGCGACGGAGACGCCAAGCTTTCGGTGAAATGGCGAAAGGACTACAGGTAGAGCGCGCCGGGACCCGCTCCTGGGCAAGGCTTTGCGTCGGCGCGCGGTTTCCTCGCTAAAGGAAACAACGTTTTGCCCGCGCTCCCTGGACTAGGCTTTGGCCAAGGGAGACAGCGAATCCATGCGGATCGACGACGAAGATCGGGCTGTCCTGGGGAGTTTGGCCGCCGACGGGCCCCGGATGATCGACCGGGCCGTCGCATGGTGCGCCATCAACTCAGGCAGCCGCCACCTCGCGGGCCTGGAACGGCAAAGGCAGATTCTGGTCGAGGCCTTCTCGACCCTGCCGGCCGCGCCGGTCGAGGCGCCGCTGACCGCCTCGCCCGAGATCGCCGCCGACGGCCGTCAGGTCGAGCAGCTCCATCCGCCGGCCATAGCCGTCGTGGTTCGCCCAGAAGCGCCCGTTCAGGTCGTGCTGACCGGCCACTACGACACCGTCTATCCCGAAACATCCGGCTTCCAGACCGTCAGCACCCGCCCAGACGGCGCGCTGCATGGTCCAGGCATCGCCGACATGAAGGGCGGCCTGTCGGTGATGCTGGGCGCGCTGGAGGCGTTCGAGCGCCATCCCAAGGCCGGCAATCTGGGCTACCGCGTGCTGATTTCGCCCGACGAGGAGATCGGCTCCATCGCCTCGGCTCCGGTCCTGGCCGACTTCGCGCGTCTGGGCCACGTGGGCCTGACCTACGAGCCGGCCCTGGCCGACGGCGCGCTGGCCAGCGTGCGCAAGGGATCGGGCAATTTCCACGTCGTGGTCCACGGCCGGGCCGCGCACGCTGGTCGTGACTTCGCCGCCGGTCGCAACGCCGTGATGGAGGCCGCGCGGCTGGCCCAGGCCCTGCACGCTCTCAACGGTCTTCGCGACGGCGTCACGCTGAACGTGGCCAAGATCGACGGCGGCGCGCCGCTGAACATGGTGCCCGACATCGCCGTGCTTCGGTTCAATGTCCGCTTCCCTTCGGCCGCCGACGCCGCCTGGCTGGAAGGCGAGATCGCGGGCATCGTCGCCTCGACCTCCGCTGACGGCCTGCACGCCCACCTGCACGGCCGCATCACGCGCGGCGCCAAACCGTTCAACGCCGCCCAGCAGCGGCTGTTCGGAGCGGTGAAGGAGGTCGGCGCCCTGCTGGGCCAGGACATCGCCTGGAAGCCTTCGGGCGGGGTCTGCGAAGGCAACAACCTCTTCGCCTCGGGACTGCCCAACATCGACAGCCTGGGCGTGCGCGGCGGCGACATCCACAGCGAGGCCGAACACGCCTGGCCCGCCAGCTTCGTCGAGCGCGCGCAGCTGTCGGCCCTGACCCTGATGAAACTGGCGAACGGCGACATCGACGCCCACGCGATCCGCGCGGCCATGGCCGCCATGCCGGAGACCCTCTGAATGCTCGTCGTGCGTCCCGCCGGATCGGCGGATTTCGAGTCCCTGATGGAGCTGGCCGTGCTGTCGGGGCGAGGCTTCACCAGCCTGCCCGAGGACGAGCCGACGCTGCGCGAGCGCCTGGCCCTGTCGGAGGCCAGCTTCCAGGCCGGCGTCGCGCCGCTGGAGGCCTGGTACACCCTGATGCTGGAGGACCTGGAGACCGGCGTCGTCGACGGCGTCGCCGGCGTCAAGGCCGCGGTCGGCATCAAGCGGCCGTTCTTCTCGTTCCGGGTCGTCACCCTGGCCCAATCCTCGCCCGTGCTGGAGATGCGCTTTGACCACAAGGCGCTGGTGCTGGTGAACGAGTGCGCGGGGTGGTCCGAGGTCGGCTCGCTGTTCCTGCGGCCGGAGAAGCGCAAGGGCGGGGCCGGCCGGCTGCTGGCCCAGTCGCGCTACATGCTGATCGGCATCGAGCCGCAGCGCTTTTCCGAGATGGTGCTGGCCGAGCTGCGCGGCTGGTTCGACGACGAAGGCTCCTGTCCGTTCTGGGAGCACCTGGCCAGCAAGTTCTTCCGGCTCGACTTCGACCAGGCCGACCTGATGAGCGCTTCGACCAACGGCCAGTTCATACTCGACCTGGCGCCGCGCCACCCGATCTATACCGAGCTGCTGGCTCCGGCCGCCCGCGACGTCATCGGCAAGGTGCACCGCGACGGCGAGGCCGCGCGAGCCATGCTCGAGCGCGAGGGCTTCCGCTACCAGGGCCTCGTCGACCTGTTCGACGCCGGTCCGACCGTGGCCGCGCCGCGCGACGACATCCGCACGGTGCGCGACGCCCGACGCCTGCGGGTAAAGATCGGCGAGGACGCCTTCGGCGAGGAGGCGCTGATCTCAAGCACCGAGGTTTCGCGCTTCCGGGCAGTGCGGGCGGCCGTCCTGATCGACGGCGAAGCGGCGATCCTCGATCGCGCGGCGGCCGACGCCCTGGGCGTCGGCGAAGGCGACCATGTGCGGGTGAAGGCATGAGCGGCGTGTTCATCGACGGGGGCTGGAAGAGCGGGCAGGGGCCCGAAGCGGTCTCCACCGATCCGGCGACCGGGGAAGTCGTCTGGCGCGAGGCGACGGCGTCGTCCGCCGACGTCGAGGCCGCCGTTGCCGCGGCTCGCAAGGCTTTTCACCCGTGGGCCGACCTGCCGCGCGAGGCGCGCATCGCCATCCTGCGCCGCTACAAGGAAGTTCTGCTCGAGCGCGCCGGACCCTACGCCGAGGCCCTGAGCCGCGAGACCGGCAAGGCGCTGTGGGAGACCAAGGCCGAGATCGCTTCGATGGCGGGCAAGGTCGACGCCTCGATCAAGGCCTACGACGAACGCACGGGCGTGGCCGAGAACGCCATGCCGTTCGGTCGCGCGGTGCTGCGTCACCGGCCGCACGGCGTCATGGCGGTGCTGGGGCCGTTCAACTTTCCAGGCCATTTGCCCAACGGCCACATCGTGCCGGCCCTGCTGGCGGGCGACACCGTGGTCTTCAAGCCGTCGGAAGAGACGCCCCTGGCAGGCCAGATGCTGGTCGAGGCGCTGGAGGCGGCAGGCGCGCCCGCCGGCGTCGTCAATCTGGTGCAGGGCGGGCGCGAGGTCGGCCAAGCGCTGATCGACCAGGAGATCGACGGCCTGCTGTTCACCGGTTCGGCCCAGGCCGGGACCTTCTTCCGTCGTCATTTCGCCGACCGGCCGGACGTGATCCTGGCCCTGGAACTGGGCGGCAACAATCCGCTGGTGGCCTGGCAGGCCGGCGATCCGGCTGCCGTGGCGGCGCTGGTGGCGCAGTCGGCCTTCATCACCACCGGCCAGCGCTGTTCGTGCGCGCGCCGGCTGATCGTGCCTGAAGGATCCGAGGGGCAGGCGATCATGGACGCGGTGCTGGCGCTGGCGCCGCGCCTGTCGATCGGTCCATGGAACGGCGAGGAGCCCTTCATGGGGCCGCTGATCTCCGAGCGGGCGGCCGGCCACGCCTTGGCGGCCGCCGGGCGGATCGAGGGTGTCCGCCTGCTCGAACCCGGCCGTGTAGAAGGCCTCTCGGGCGCCTTCGTCTCGCCGGGCCTGATCGACGTCACGGGCGTCGACGTCCCCGACGAGGAGATCTTCGCCCCGATCCTGCAGGTGCGCCGCGTCGCGTCATTCGACGAAGCCCTGGCCGCCGCCAACGCTACTCGCTATGGCCTGTCGGCGGGGCTGGTCAGCGAGAACCCGGCGCTGTGGGACCGGTTTGCCGCCCGGATCCGGGCCGGCGTCGTCAACCTCAACCGTCCAACCACCGGCGCGGCCGGGACCATGCCATTCGGCGGCCTGGGAGCCTCGGGCAACCACCGTCCCAGCGCCTACTACGCCGCCGACTATTGCGCCTATCCAGTCGCCAGCTTCGAGGCCGGGGCGGTGCTCGACACCACCGGCGACATCAAGGGTCTGCGTCCATGAGCGGCGCGGTCGAGGCCAATTGCGACGGCCTCGTGGGGCCGACCCACTCCTATGTCGGGCTGTCGCCGGGCAACATCGCCAGCCAGGTCAACGCCGGCCAGGTCTCCGACCCGCGCGCGGCGGTGCTGGAGGGGCTGTCGAAGATGCGGCGGCTGGCCGACTGGGGCGTGCCGCAGTTCGTGCTGCCGCCGCACGAACGACCGGCGGCGGGCTTCCTGAAGTCGATCGGCTTCGCCGGCTCCGACGCCGCCGTCATCGAGGCGGCGTGGAAGACCGCGCCGGCCCTGGCCGCTGCGGCCTGCTCGGCCTCGCCGATGTGGGCCGCCAACGCCGCCACCGTCACGCCCAGCGCCGATACGGCCGACGGCCGTGTGCACTTCACGCCGGCCAATCTGCTGACCAACCTGCATCGCAGCCTGGAAGGCCCGCAGACCGCCCGGGCCCTGCGCCGCCTGTTCCCGGACGAAGCCCGCTTCGCCGTCCACGATCCGCTGCCGGCCCAGCCGCACTTCGCCGACGAGGGCGCGGCCAACCACGTGCGGCTGTGCGCCGAGCACGGCGCGCCGGGGGTGAACCTGTTCGTCTGGGGGCGCGAGGCCTGGGAGCACTGGAGCGGCGCCTATCCGGCCCGTCAGACCCGCGAGGCGTTCGAGGCGATCCAGCGCCGCCACGCCGCCGCCCGCGCCGTCTTACCCCGCCAGGGCCGCCGCGCCATCGCCGGCGGGGCCTTCCACAACGACGTCGTCTGCGTCGGCACGCGCGAGACCCTGTTCTTCCACGAGGCCGCGTTCGAGGATCGTGCGGCCATGGAAGCCGAAGTCCGCCGCGCCGCCGAGGGACTGTTCGAGCCGGTGTTCGTCGAGGTGTCCGAGGCCGACCTGCCGATCGAGGATCTGGTGAGGAGCTACCTCTTCAATTCCCAGCTTCTCGTCCTGCCCGGCGAGGACCGGCTGGTGCTGCTGGCTCCGGGCGAAACCCGCGACAACCCGCGCGCCCGCGCCGTGGCCGAGGGACTGGTCGCCTCCAACGGCCCGATCGGCCGGGTGGAATACGCCGACGTGCGCCAGAGCATGCGCAACGGCGGCGGGCCGGCCTGCCTGCGGCTGCGGGTGGTGCTGACCGACGACGAACTGGCCGCGGCCAACGGCGCCCAGCGTTTCGACGCGGCCCTGCACGAGCGCCTCGCCGACTGGGGGACGCGCCGCTATCGGGACCGCCTGGCCCCGGCCGACCTCGCCGATCCGTCGCTGCTGGTCGAGAGCCGCGAGGCGCTCGACGAACTGACCACGATCCTCGACCTCGGCGGCGGCTTCTATCCGTTCCAGAGGCCTTTCTAGGGGGTCGCATGAGCTTCTCGATCCGGCCGACCCGGTCCTATGACGCGATCCCGATCGCGGCCGTCCATCGCGCCACCGCCGCCATGCCCGGCGGCATCGCGCGGCGCCCCGAAGAGATCACCGACGCCTATATCGACCGCATACTGCACGAGGCCCTGGCGGACGGCGTTGGGCTGGTTGCGGTCGATGCGGCGGGGACGGTCGTGGGCGAGATCCACGCGGTCCGCATTCCGGTGAAGCTGTTCTCGCATGTGCTGTCGGACCTGACCGTGGCGGTGCATCCGGACTGGCGGGGCAGGGGCGTCGGCTCGGCCCTGTTCCAGGCGCTGTTCGCGGCCGCACGGGCGATGGATCCGCCGATCGTGCGCGTGGAGCTGAACGCCGGAGCGGGAAACGCGGGAGCGCTGCGGCTCTATGAGCGGCTGGGGTTCAGGATCGAGGGCCGACTGGAGAAGCGCGGGCGCTTTCCGGACGGGACATTCGAGGACGACATCGCGATGGGGTTGATCCTCGACTGACCGAGGACCCCTCCGGCCCTCTGGGCCACCTGACCCAGAGGGGGAGGATCTCGAGGTGCCAAGATGCTCCCCCTCTGGGGGAGCTTTCGCGGAGCGACTGAGGGGGCGGAGGCGGTTACGCCAACTCGCTCGCCGTCGCCGACCACACTCCCATCGCCCCCAGCCCCGCCAGCAATCGCCGCAGGGCCGAGACCCGGAACGGCTGGCCCGTCACATAGGGGGTCAAGGTAAAGCCCAGCACCCGGCCGCCGAACCGCCCGGCGCCGCCGGCGAGATAGTCGGCCGCCTCCAGCACCTGGCTGGCCCATTCGTCCTCGGTCTGGCGGCGGTCGATCGTCAGGGCGCGGTCGTCGAGTTCGTTGGAAAGCGGCAGGCCGATGATCTCGCCGGCTTCCGTGTCCATCGCTGCGGGAACCTCGTCCTGCTCCCAGTCGAGGCAGATCTCGAAGCCGGCCGCGCGGATCAGGTCCAGCGTCGCGAACGACTGCTGTCGCGCCGGGCTGAGCCACGCGCGCGGCTGCAGACCCGCCGCGTCGAACCGCGCGCGCGCTTCCGCCACCCAGGCGGCCTCGGTCTCGCGGTCGAGCCCGCCCCAGTGGATGTGGGTGGTCGACAGGCCGTAGGCCGCGATCTCGTGGCCATCGGCGAGGATGGCCTCGACCAGGGGCTTCAGCCGCTCCAACTGGTCGGCGTTGATCGGGAAGGTCGCCTTCATCCCGGCCGCCTTCAAGGCGTCGAGGATGCGGTAGACGCCCACGCGGTTGCCGTAGTCGCGGGTCGTGTAGTGGCGCAGGTCCGGATAGGGCGTGACCATGGCGCCGGGGTGCTTGAACGGCTTGCCCGGCGGGTTCAGCGGATGGTGCTCGATCGGCACGACGATCATCGTCGCCAGCGCCGCGCCGTTCGGCCAGGCGATAGGCGCGCGCTCGGTCGCGGGCCGCCAGGCGTAGCGGTCCTGGTCCATGCCGTAGGACCTGTGCGGGTAGGTCAGGTGCTCGTCAGGCAGCGGCATGGTCAAACCCCGTTCCCGGCGTCGCCAGGCCGCGCGCGGCGATGTCGGCCACGGTCTGGTCGAAGTAGTTGTCGCGATAGTGCTGAGCGATCTCGCGGGCCGTCGTGATCCACACCTCGTCGTGGCCGGCGATGTGGCGCAGGGCGTCTTCGAAGGGCCGGATGCGGTGCGGCTGGCTGACCAGATAGGCGTGCAGCGGGATGCACATCACCGTGCCCGACTTGTCGCCTTCTTCCAGCAACTGGTCGAAGTGACGCTTGAGCACGTCGGCGTAGCGCCAGGGGCTCATCGACAGCGCGCCGTAGGTGATGACGTCGTTGACCTCCAGCGAATAGGGCATCGAGATCAGCTTGCCGGTTTTGGTCTTCACCGGCTGGGGCTGGTCGTCCTGGAAGAGGTCGCAGGTGTACCAGAAGTCGTTTTCGGCCAGCAGGTCGAAGGTCTTCTCGGTGTGGGTCAGGGCCGGCGCCAGATAGCCGCGGATGCGCTGGCCGGTGGCGGCCTCGACCGAACGGATGGAGTCCTCGATCACGGCCCGCTCCTGGGCCTCGTCCATGCCGTAGGAGAAGCGGGTGTTGTAGATGCCGTGGCTGAAGAACTCCCAGTCCCGCGCCACGCAGGCCTCGATGATCTCCGGATGGTGGTCGAGCAGGCCGACGGACAGCGAGATCGAGCCGCGCATGCCGTACTTGTCGAGCAGCTCCATCAGCCGCCAGTGTCCGACCCGGTTGCCCCAGTCGCGCTGAGAATAGCCCACCACGTCCGGCGAAGGCTTGGGCCAGCCGGGACGTTGCGGGTTCTTGGGCGGATCGAACTCGTAATATTCGATGTTGGGCGCGATCCAGAAGGCCAGCTTCTTGCCGCCTGGCCAGACGATCTTGGGCCGGTCGCGATAGGGCCAGTGGTCGTAGAGGTTGGGATCGGCCTGCATCGGTTACGCCTCCAGACTCAGCCGGCGGCGTAGGCCGCGCCGGTCCTGGCCATATCAGCAAGGCCGATGCGGTCGTTCACGCCGCCCATGTCGATCATCCGCTCTGCGAACGGACGGGTCGCGCCGTTGGCCTTCAGGCTGGCGAGGAAGGCCTCGGCCGCCGGCACCAGGGCCCGCACCAGGGCGCCGGGCGAGATCACCAGCTTGAAGCCGATGCGGCCCAGTTCATTGACGTCCAGCAGAGGGGTCTTGCCGCCCTCTACCATGTTGGCCAGCAGCGGCGCGCGGCCGGCGAAAGCGTGGGCGATGGCGCTCATCTCGCCGATGGAGCGCGGGGCCTCGACGAACAGCACGTCGGCCCCGGCCTCGACATAGGCGTGCGCGCGGTCGAGCGCGGCCTCGAAGCCTTCGACGCCGATGGCGTCCGTTCGGGCGATGATCAGGGTCTCTTCGCTGGCCCGGGCGTCCAGGGCCGCGCGGATCTTGCCGGCCATCTCGGCGGTCGGGACCAGGCTCTTGTCGGCCAGGTGGCCGCACTTCTTGGGGAAGGTCTGGTCCTCTAGCTGGATCGCCGAGGCGCCCATGCGCTCGAAGATCCGCACCGTGCGCTGGACGTTGACGGCGTTGCCGAAGCCCGTGTCGCCATCGACGATGAGCGGCAGGCGAACACGCTCGGACACGCGGCCCACGACGTCGGCGACCTGATCGAACGAGACGAGGCCGATGTCGGGCCGGCCCAGCTGGGTGTAGGCGATCGAGGCGCCCGAAAGGTAGATCGCCTCGAAGCCGGCCTGCTCGACCAGTAGGGCCGAAAGGGCGTCGTAGGCCCCGGGGGCCAGCAGGGGCGTGTCTTGGGCGAGGCGGGCGCGCAGGCTCATGCGGCGGCTCCCTTCAGTCGGCGTTTCAGGTGCGGGATCAGGCCGCCGTCCTCGATCATCGCCATCAGGTGCGGCGGGATCGGCGTCAGGGCGTAGACCTTGCCCGTGGTGATGTTTTCGAGACGTCCGGCGACCGGATCCAAAGAGATCCGATCGCCGTCGCTCACCTCGCCGACCTGGGGAAACACGAAGGCCGGCAAGCCGAGGTTGATGGCGTTTCGGTAGAAGATGCGGGCGAACGAAGTCGCCAGCACCGCCGAGACGCCCAAAAGGCGTAGGGAGACGGCCGCCTGCTCGCGCGACGAGCCGAGGCCGAAATTGGCGCCGGCGAACACAACGTCGCCGGGCTGAACGGTAGATGCGAAGTCCGGCGCGATGGCCCGCAGGCAGTGCTGCGCCAGCTCCGCTGGCGGCAGCTTCATCAGGTTGCCTGGGGCCAGCAGGTCGGTGTCGACAGCGTCGCCGAAGACGAAGGCGCGGGGCATCAGGCGGCTCCCGTCAGATAGGGGCGGGGATCGACGATGCGGCCGGCCGTCGCGGCGGCGGCCACAGCGTAGGGCGAGCCGAGATAAACGTTGGCCCCCGCGTGGCCCATGCGACCCTGGAAGTTGCGGTTGGTCGACGAGATGCAGGTCTCGCCCTCGGCCAGGATCCCAGCGCCCATGCCAGCGCAGGCGCCGCAGCCCGACGGCATCAGCACAGCCCCGGCGGCCAGCAGGGTCTCCATGACGCCTTCGCGAGCGGCCAGTTCCGCCGTGCGGGCCGAGCCAGGGGCCACCAGCAGCCGCACGCCGGGCGCCACGCGACGGCCTTTCAGCACGTCGGCGGCCATCCGCAGATCCTCGATCTTGGCCCCGACGCAGGCGCCGATATAGGCCTGGTCGATGCGGACCTCGCCGAACTCGGCGGCGTCGCGGGTGTTGGCCGGTGAATGCGGGGAGGCGATCTGCGGGGCCAGGACCGAGGCGTCGAAGCGGTGAACGGCGGCATAGGACGCGTCGCCGTCGGAATGCAGGGCCAGCGCTCCGGCCTCGTCGGTCACGGGCGCGCCGCGTGCGGCCAGATAGGCGAAGGTCACGGCGTCGGGGGCCACGACCCCGGTCTCGGCGCCCAGTTCGGCGGCCATGTTGGCCAGCACCATGCGCTCGGCCATCGGCATGGCCTCCACGAGCGGGCCGGCGAATTCCACGGCCTTGAAGGCGTTGTCCATGCCCAGTTCCCTGCACAGGAACAGCATGACGTCCTTGGCCGTGACGCCGGGCGCGAAGCTTCCGGTCCACTCGACGCGGATAGTTTCGGGCACGGCGAGCCAAGTTTCGCCGGTGGCGGCGATGGCGGCCATGTCTGTGGCGCCGTAGCCGGCCGCATAGGCCCCGAAGGCGCCGGCCGTCGGCGTATGGCTGTCGCCGCCCGCGATGAAGGCGCCCGGACGGATCAGGCCGTGCTCGGGCAGCACGAGGTGGCAGATGCCGACCATGTCGAAGAAGGCGCCGACGCCATAGTCGCGGGCGAAGTCGCGGGTGGACTTCAGGATCGCCGCCGATTCCGCGTCGACGGCCGGCACGTAGTGGTCCGAGACGATGGCCACCTTGGACGGATCCCACAGGCCCACGCCCAGCTCTTCCAGCAGCGGACGCCAGCGGCGCGGGCCGCTGCTGTCGTGCGCGAAGGCCAGATCCACCTTGGCCGTGACTAGGTCGCCGGCGCGCACGCTCGGCAGGCCCGCGGCCTTGGCGATCACCTTCTCGACGAGAGTCCTTCCGCCTGATTGGCCAACCAACCTAATCGCCTCCCGGTCAAATCCAGCGCTGATCGGGGTAGGCGCGAGGCCCCCGGCTAGAAAGGCGGAAGTTCAGATCAATTGCTGTGCGGTCATTTCCGGCCGCCGGAGGACTTCTCGGCCATGCCCCTCGACGCCGCCCGCACCATCCCCGCCTTCGACTGGCGCGACCCGCTCGCCCTCGACGCCCGCCTGACCGAGGACGAGCGCCTGATCCGCGACGCCGCCCGCGCCTACGCCCAGGAGCAACTGCTGCCCCGGGTGGTGGCGGCCTATGCCGACGGCCGCTTCGACCGCGAGATCATGAAGGAGATGGGCGAGCTTGGCCTGCTGGGCGCGACCCTGCCGGAGGAATACGGCGGCGCGGCCGTCAGCCACGTGGCCTACGGCCTGATCGCCGCCGAGATCGAGGCTGTCGACAGCGGTTATCGCTCGGCCATGAGCGTGCAGTCCTCGCTGGTCATGTACCCGATCTACGCCTTCGGCTCGGAAGAGCAGAAGCGCAAGTGGCTGCCGGGCATGGCTCGCGGCGAGCTGATCGGCTGCTTCGGCCTCACCGAGGCCGACGGCGGCTCGGATCCAGGCTCGATGCGCACCGTGGCCCGCAAGGTCGACGGCGGCTACGTGCTCAACGGCGCCAAGATGTGGATCACCAACAGCCCGATCGCCGACGTGGCGGTGGTCTGGGCCAAGCTCGACGGCGAGATCCGGGGCTTCCTGGTGGAGCGCGGGGCCGAAGGCTTCTCGACCCCCAAGATCGACGACAAGCTCAGCCTGCGCGCTTCGATCACCGGCGAGATCGTGCTGCAGGACGTGCTGGTTGCCGACGACGCCATCCTGCCGGGCGTGAAGGGCCTGCGCGGGCCGTTCTCGTGCCTCAACAAGGCCCGTTACGGCATCGCCTGGGGCGCGATGGGCGCGGCGCGCTTCTGCCTGGAGACCAGCGCGGCCTATGTCGCCGACCGCGTGGTGTTCGGCCGTCCTCTGGCCGCGCGTCAGCTGATCCAGAAGAAGCTGGCAGACATGCAGACCGAGATCGCCCTAGGCTTCGAGGGGGCGCTGGCCCTGGGCCGCCGCCTCGACGCCGGCGACTGGGTCCCGGAAGCCATCAGCCTGATGAAGCGCAACAACTGCGGCAAGGCCCTGATCATCGCCCGCGAGGCCCGCGACATCCACGGCGGGGCCGGCATCTCCGGCGCGAGCCACGTGATGCGCCACGCCGCCAACCTCGAGACGGTCAACACCTACGAGGGCGCGGCGGACGTGCACGCCCTGATCCTGGGCCGGGCGATCACTGGCCTGGCGGCGTTCTAGGGAAGGGCGGGCGATGCAGCACCAGACCATCCGCGGCAAGATCCTCTACACCTCGCGCAAGCCTGGCCGGGAAGGCCAGGAGCGGGGCCGCGAGCATTTCGCCATGACCCGCCACACCGACGGCAAGGTCACGATCCGCGCCCAGTGCGAGATCGACGAGCCCGATCCTGCCGTCCTGCGCGACGCCATCTATTCGCTGGACGAGAACGGCCGGCCGATGGACCTGCACCTGCGCCTGACGGTGGGCGACCGCTTCATGGGCTCGGGCTGGTTCCGGTTCGCGGAAGACTTCATCGAGTGCGAGAGCTACGGCCCGTCGATCGGCCGCCTGTCGCAGAAGATGCCGACCGGCGGCTTCTTCGATGGCTTCGGCACCCATCCGATCATCGGCGACGCCTATATCTGCAGGGTGATGGACGTTGCCAGGGGGCCGCACAAGCGCAAGCTCCGCATCTTCCTGCCGTCGGTCGACCATCGGGGCGCGACGCCGCCGCAGATCATCGAGAGCAGCATCACGCTGGAATATGTCGGCGAGGAGGAGACCACGACCCCGGCCGGGACCTTCGCCTGCCGCAGGTTCCGCTTCCTCGGCGAGGATGGCGGCATGGTCAGCAAGGACGGCGAGCACCCGACCTACGACATGTGGGTCACGGCCGACGAGCACTCCCTGTTCGTGAAGGGCGGCGTCGGCGGGTACATGCAGACCTGGTACGAACTGGTGGAGCTGGAGCGGTAGGGAGGCTCTGCCTGCTCTCCACAAGGCCATTTGCTTCCCTCGCCTCTGTGGCGAGGGCCTATGCAGGCGACCGCTCAGACCTTGGCGATCCTGTCGAGGTCTGAGCGGTTGAACCATGGATCCTGGGCACAAGGCCCAGGAAGGCAGTTTGGGTGAGATCGCCGGGCTAGGCGACGCTTACCGCTCGGGAAATACGGCTTTCCGCTTCTCCAGGAACGCCGAGCGCCCCTCGATGAAGTCCGGCGACGTGACCGACGCCACGAAGGCTGCTCGTGTCGCGGCGTCGTCCTCGACCGCCCCGGACAGGATCGCCCGGATCGTCGCCTTGATCGCCCGCACCGAGCGCTGCGAGGCCGCCGCTATCTCGGCCGCCTTGGTCGCGACGGCGGTCTGGATGTCAGCTTCTACCGCGTCGACGAGAGCCAGCCGCAGCGCTTCGTCAGCGCCTAGCAGTCTCCCCGTGAACAGGATGTCCCGGGCCGCCGAAGCGCCGACGGCGTCCACCAGGCGCTTGGTGTCTTCGAGGCTGTAGGTGAGGCCGAGCTTGGCCGGCGTGATCGCCAGGCGCGCGTTCGGCGCGGCGATCCGCAGGTCGCAGGCCAGGGCGACGGCCAGGCCGCCGCCGACGCAGGCGCCTTCGATGGCCGCGATGACAGGCTTCTCCAGCCCCGCGATCGCGCCGATCCCGGCCGCGATGGCGGCATTGTAGTCGGCGGCGCTTTGCGGCGTCGCATAGACCGCCTCGAACTCGCCGATGTCGGCGCCGGCGGCAAAGTGTCCGCCGCGTCCCGTCACGACCAGCACCTTGGCGTCGGAAGCGGTGAAGGCCACGCAGGCCTCGGGCAGGGCGCGCCACATGGCCAGTGTGATGGCGTTACGCTTGGCCGGCCGGTCGAAGGCCAGGGTCGCGACCTCGCCGTCGACCGACAGGGTCAGGGCGCCGTCGGCGTAGGCGGTCATCGGAAAGCCTCCGGAACGGTGGCGGACGGCAGGGCCTGCGACAGGCGCGCGGCCAGGGCCTGGGTAGCGCCTTCGGCCCTGCCGATCAGGTGCAGCGACAGGGGCAGGCCATTCGCTTCGCCGCTGGGCAGGGCATAGGTCGGCGCGCCCAGCACGTTGCCCAAGGCCGTCAGGTCGGCCTGGCTGGCTGGGATGGCTCCGTCGAAGGCGAAGGCCTGCTGCGGCGTCGTCGGGGTCAGGATCCCGGCGTATGGTGCTGTCGTGACTAGAATTTTACGCCTCGTCTCAGTCAGCAGCCGATAGGCCTCTGCGAGCCTGGCCGGGGTCTGGCGCGCGCCCCAAGCCAGCAGCGAGCGAAGTTCCGGGGTGAAGCCTTCCGGATCCAGCGCGAGGGCGCGACGGTGCTCGATCCCGCCCTCGACTTCGCTGATAAGCAGACCCGCGCGCCGCAGGGCGCCGAGGTCCAGATCCTCGATCCGCAGCCGTTCCAGTCGCCAGCCGGCGCTGGTCAGATCGTCCAGCGTCCGCGCGAAGCCCTCGGCCACCGCCGGTTCCAGCGTCACAAGACCGTCGAGGTCGAGAACCGCCAGCGGCCGATTCTCGGCCGCAGCGACCTCTCCGACGCCGCAGGCGCGCGCCACCAGCGCCGCGTCCTCGGCCGATCGGGCGTGCACGCCCACATGGTCGAGCGTCCAGGACAGGGCCGTGACGCCCTCCGTCGAGATCGCGCCCAGCGCGGGCTTGTAGCCGACCACGCCGCAATAGGACGACGGCAGCCGCACGCTGCCCATGGTGTCGGTGCCCAGCGCCGCGGCGCACAGCCCGGCCGCCACGGCCGCCGCCGAGCCGCCCGAAGAGCCGCCGGGCGTGAACCCGGCGCGGTGCGGGTTGGTGCAGCGGCCCAGGAAAGCGTTGTCGTTGGTCGCGCCCAGCGCGGCCTCGTGCATGTTCAGCGTGCCGAGGATCGCCGCGCCGGCGGCGCGCAGCCGCGCCACGCAGGCCGCGTCGACCGGCGCGACGTTGCGGGCGTAGGCCTTGATCCCGGCGCTGTGGACCAGTCCCTCGACGCCGATGTTGGCCTTTACGGCGATCGGCGCGCCGTCGATCGGCGAACGCGCCTTTCCCTCCGCCCAGCGCCGGGCGCTGGCCCGCGCCTCCGCACGGGCGCCGGCCGCATCGAGCTCGACCACGGCGTTGATCGCGGGATCGAGCCGTTCGATCCGCGCCAGATAGGCCTCGGTCACGTCGACTGGGCTGACGCCGCTTGCGTAGAGCGCCGGCAGGCCCGCGACGCCAGCGGCGACGATTGGGTCGGAGAAGCCTGTCACCTCAGTAGCGCTCGTCGATCAGGCGGATCGGCTTCTGGCGCACGTCGATCTGGGTCAGGCCCGCCGTCGCGCCCTTGGGGGCCAGTTCGACCTCGACCTCGATGCCGATCTTGCGCTTTAGGATCTCGCCGTAGAAGCCCGCGATATCTCGCCATTCGTCAGTCGGCGCCGTGGTCTCGGCGGTGACGGCGAAGCTGTCGCGGCCCGTGGCGTCGCGGCGCGCGCGGCAGATGAACTCGCCGGCGAAGCCCGGCGCGTGCTCAAGCATCGCGCCGACTCCCTGCGGGAAGATGTTGATCCCGCGGATCTTGACCATGTTGTCCGAGCGCCCGAGGAAGCCCTCGATCCGCTGGAACACGACGTCGATCGACGAGGGCTTGGGGATCGCCCGCGTCACGTCGTGGGTGTTGAAGCGGATCAGCGGATAGAGGTCGTCCTTGAACAGGCAGGTGACGACCATGTCGCCCAGTTCGCCGGGCGCAACGGCCGCGCCGGTGTCGATATCGCAGATCTCCAGGTAGTGGGCGTCCTCGTGGACGTAGAGGCCGTCCCGGTCGGGACCCTCGCCGGCGATCAGGCCGGTGTCGCCCACGCCGTACCAGTCGAAGCACTTGGCGCCGCCCCAGGCCTTCTCCATCGCGGCGCGGTCCTCGCGGCCCAGGTGCGCCGAGATCAGCCGCACGGGAATGTCGCGGCCAGGCTCGATGCCCATCTCGACGGCGGTATCGGCCAGCTTCTTGAGATAGTCGCCAAAGCCCACCAGCACGGTGGCCCCAAAGCGCTTCATGATCTCGACCTGCTGGGCCGAACGGGTTTCGACGCCCGTGCCGGCCGACAGGAAGACGGCGCTGGTCCAGCGGGTGACGGCCTCGCGCACATAGTGGCCGCCGTTGATCATGCCGTGACCGTAGACCGAATGGACCACGTCGTCCGGAGCCAGGCCCTGGAACTGGTAGTTTCGGGCCAGCAGCAGGCTCTGCACCTCGCGGCTCTTGGGGCCGAACAGCAGCACCTGGGGCGAGCCGGTGGTGCCCGAGGTGGTGTGCAGCATCACGGGCGGTCGCCGGCCTTCGGGATAGCCCTCGAAGCCGGCGAAGTCGCCGAACGGCGGGGCCTGTTCCAGCGAGGCCATGATGTCGGACTTGTCGAAGCTGGGAAGCCTCTGCAGGTCGTCCAGCGAACGGATGTCGCCGGGCTCGACGCCCGCCGAGCCCCACAGGCGCTGATAGAAGGGCGTCTTCCAGGCGCGATCCACGCAGCGCAGGAACAGGCGGTTCTGCAGCGCTCGCAGCTCATCGCGGCTGGTGGTCGTGGCGAAGCGCGTGAACGCCTCGCCGATCGGGTGGTCGGCGACGATGGCGGGGTAGTCGAGCGACTGCCAGTAGGTCTGGTGGGACATGCTTAACCTTGGGAACTCAGCCGCCGCTGGCGAGGAGGAAGGCCTCGCGGGCGTCGGCCAGGGTGTCGAAGCGGTCGAAGAGGTCGGTCAGGGGCGCGTGGACCGCCTCCATGCCGACGAAGGCCAGGCACGAGCGGGCCTTTTCCAGATGCTCGTCGCGGCTCATCGGGAAGTCGGGCGAGCCGAGCTGGGATGTGACGTCCAAGGCGATCTCGCGGCCGTCCTTCAGGAGGGCGATCGCACGGGCGGGCACGAAGGCGGCGGGATCTGGATTGCCGTCGCTCTCGACGACGATGCGCGCGGCCAGGGCCAGCACCTCGGGCTCGTTCAGCCGCTGGGGCGTGTAGTCGTCCAGGTCCACGCGACCGCGAGCCAGCATCACGGCGGCCAGATAGGGCAGGCACAGGCGGGCATAGGCCGTGTCCATCTCCGGCTTGGCGACACGGCCGACCAGATGACGGATCAGCGGCGGGGCCGAGTAGGTCAGGCTCGCAAGATCGGCGGGCGCTACGCCGTGCTCCGTCGCCAGTTTGCGCACGGCGACCAGGCCGCCATGGCAGGCGCGGCCGGTCGGGAAGGGCTTGCAGGAGACCTCGGCGATGCGATGGCGGCTCCTGAGGTCCGCCAGCACCGGTTTGAGGTCGAACCCCGCCTCGAACAGCGGTAGGTAGCCGAACGGTCCCTCCAGCCAGTCGCGCGGCCCCGGCAGGCCGGCCTCCGCCACGTCGATCGCCTGCAGGGCCGAGCGGGCGGCCGCGGCGACCTGAACGGGCAGGGCGGGCTTGCCCTCGGTGTGGGCCTGCATCGTGCCGCTGGCGAAGGCCAGGGCGTAGCCCATGGCGTCCATCGCCGTCTGGCACGGCAGGCGCTTCAGCCGCGCCAGGGCCGCCGTCGCGCCGAACACCCCCGCCGTGGCCGGCCGGAAGAAGCGCAGGGCGGTCGTTGCAGCGACCCCCAGCGCGATGGCCACGTCGACGCCGGCGACCATGGCCGCCAGCACCTCTTCGCCTGTGTAGGGCCCCGAACGATCAAGCTCGGCGATCAGGGCCGGCACGATGGTCGGCAGCGGATGCAGCACGGCCTGCTCGTGTACGGAGTCGTACTCCTGGCCATGCAGCTGGAAGGCGTTGACGAAGGCCGCCTGCGCCGGCGGCAGACGCACGCCCGGACGGCCAAGCACCAGCCCCTGGCCTTCACCGCCCCAGCCGCGCGCGGCTGTGAGGATGGCGCCGGAATAGGTCGCGCCGGCGCCGGCCGCGCCCACGGCCACGGCGTCGTGCAGCAGTCGTCTGGCGTCGGCCTGGACGGCGGCGGGCAGGGCGTCCCAGCGCAGGGATAGGGCGTGGTCGACGAGGGCTTCGGCGGCGGCGGTCATGGGGCGACGCTAGCAGCGGCTTCGGCGCGTCTCGGATCGGCCTACCGGTTTGCGCGCACAGCGGACAGCGGTGCGGCTGTCCGCCTGTCGGCCAAACGTCAAATCCCCGTCACGCGCGGGCGAGACGGGTTCAGCCTTCCGTTGGCGGACCTTCCGGGGGGATTGTCCGCGATACAGGAGAGCCGCCATGCTGATGCGCGTTCTGTTGTTGCTGACAACCGCGTTCCTGATGATGGAAGCCGGGCCCATGCTGCTCGATCAGATGGAACGCGAGCGGACGGGCTCCTGACGTCTTCCTCAAACTCGGACTTGTCATCCCGGAGCTCTGGCCGGGATGACAAGCTTTTGAGGGGGCGCGCCCAGGTTGGATCGGCTCAGCGTGTCAGGCGAAAACCTCGCCCTTCGACAGGCGCCCAGCCTGGATGCCGATGATGCCTACCGCGTCCGCCAGCCCGCCGGGCCCGCGCCCAGAGCGGGGGGAGCCGGGTCGATCACCGCGGGCTCCCGGTTGAACAGGATAGGCGTGCCGACGATCTCGTTGCCCTCGGCGTCGCGCGACAGCATGCCCCGCGCGGCCATGGCAGGATCGTCGAAGGCTTCCTTGAGGGTGCGGACGGGGGCGAAGCAGACGTCGCGGCCGTCGAACCAGGCTTCCCATTCGGCCCGGCTCCTGGTGATGAAGGCCTCGCGCAGGAAGGCCCGCAGCGGCTCCTGGCCAGGGCCGGGCTGAAGCTCGGCGTAGGGCAGCAGATCGAGGCGCTCCAGACCCGCCAGCAGGTTGCGGGCGAACTTCAGCTCCGAGCCGCCCAGGCAGATCCATTGGCCGTCGGCGCATTCGTAGAGGCCGTACATGGCGTTGCCGCCCCACGAGCGTTCGTCTTTCGGTACGTGCGCCTCGCCGGTGGCGAAGATCTTGCCGGTGACGTTGGGCGTCCAGGCCAGCAGGCTGTCGTACATGGCCACGTCCAGGTAGTCGCCCAGGCCCGTCTTCTCGCGCCGCAGCAGGGCCATCAGCACGCCCGACAGGGCAGTGAGCGAGGCCAGGGCGTCGGCCACGGGCATGTTGGGTGGGGTGGGCTTGCCGTCAAAGCCTTCGCTGAGCGACACCATGCCGGCCAGGGCCTGCACCGCGATGTCGTGGGCGGGGCGGTCGCGATAGGGACCGGTCTGGCCGAAGGCCGAGATCGCCAAATAGACGATGCCCGGATTGCGTGCCTTCACCGCCTCGTAGTCGAAGCCCAGGCGGCCGATCACGCCGGGCCGGAAGGCCTCGACCACCACGTCGGCCTCCGCGGCCAGATCGAGGAGCAGCGCGCGGCCCTCGGCGGACTTCAGATCCACCTGGATGCTGCGCTTGCCGCGGCTGGTGTTGCGGAACCAGACGCTCGTCCCGTTCTTGCGGTAGCCGATCTCGCGGGCGGGATCGCCCTCGCCGGGCGGCTCGACCTTCAGCACGTCCGCGCCGTGGTCGGCCATCATCAGGGTCAGCATCGGCCCCGGCAGGAAGAACGACAGGTCGAGAACGCGGACGCCTTCCAGCTTCACGAAGATGCTCCCCCAATGGATTTCAAGATTTCGTCGGTGTGCTCGCCGAGCTTGGGCGCGCGAGCACCCGGCATCCGCTCGCCGCCGATCTTCACGGGGCAGGCCAGCATGGCCAAGCCTTCCGCTCGGTCAGGATGGGCGACGACGTCGCGCATGCCGACCTCGGCCACGAACGGATTGTCCAGGGCGTCCATCATCTCGAGGATCGGCGCGAACGGCACCTTGCCGCCCAGCAGGGCGGTCCAGTCGGCCGTCGTCCTGGTTTCGAACAGGGCGTCCATGGCCTCGCTCAGCGCCGGACGGTTGGCGTGGCGGCTGGGGATGTCGGCGAAGCGCGGGTCGGCCTTCAGCGCGGCGGCGCCGGCCAGGTCGCACAGCGCCTCCCAGAACTTCGGGGTCTGGCACATGACCAGGCCCCAGCCGTCGGCCGTCTTCACCGCCTGCGACGGCGCGATCGACGGGTGGGCGCCTCGCGGCAGGCGCTGGACCTTGTAGCCCTCGTTCATCGCCCAGACGGCGGGATAGGACAGCTGGTGCAAAGCAACGTCGAACAGCGAGACGTCGACGTCGCAGCCTTCGCCCGTGGTGCGGGCCGAGAGCAGGGCGCTGACCACACCGAAGGCCAGCATGGTTCCGGTCATGAAGTCGACCATCGACACGCCCAGCCGCGCTGGCGGGGCGTCGGGCTCGCCGGTCAGGCTCATCAGCCCGGCCTCGGCCTGCATCAGATAGTCGTAGCCCGGCCAGCCGGCCCGGCTGTTGCCGCGCCCGTAGGCGGAAAGGTGGCCGCAGACGATGGCGGGGTTCACGCCCTTCAGGTCGTCATAGGTGAGGCAAAGCTTGCCCGGCTGGTCGCCGCGCAGATTGTCGACCACCATGTCGGCGGCCGCCACCAGACGCTCGAAGGCCGCGCGGCCCTCGGGGGTCTTGATGTCCAGCGCGATGGACTTCTTCGACCGCGAGAAGGTCTGGAAGAACTGGCTGTCGGCCTGGCCCAGAAAGAACGGGCCGGTGGCGCGGCTGACGTCGCCGCCCATGGCCGGGGCCTCGATCTTGACGACCTGCGCGCCCAGTTCGGCCATCAGCTGAGTGGCGTAGGGACCGGCGCCGTACTGCTCGACGGCCAGCACCTTGATCCCGGCGAGCGGGCGGCGAACGTCTCCAGACATCAGACCGGGTTCCGAGCCACGAGCTGGCGGGCGATGATGATCCGCTGCATCTCGTTGGTGCCTTCGCCGATGCACATCAGCGGAGCGTCGCGGAACAGCCGCTCGATCGGATATTCCTTCGAGTAGCCATAGGCGCCGTGGATGCGCATGGCCTCGGTGGCCACCTCCAGCGCCGTCTCCGACGCGAAGTACTTGGCCATGCCGGCTTCCATGTCGACGCGCTCGCCGCGGTCGTAGGCCTTGGCGGCGTCTTCCACGAGCAGCTCCGAGGCACGGGTCTTGGCGCCCATCTCGCCCAGCTTCAGCTGGATGGCCTGGTGCTGGGCGATCGGCTTGCCCATGGTCTTGCGGACCTGGGCGTACTTGACGCTCTCCATCAGCGCGCGCCTGGCGATGCCGACCGAGCGGGCGGCCACGTTGATGCGGCCGATCTCCAGACCGCCGGTGGCCATCAGGAAGCCCTGGCCCTCCTCGCCGCCGACGAGGCACAGCTCGGCGTCGCAGCGATAGTCCTCGAACACGAACTCGCCGCTGTCGATGCCCTTGTAGCCCAGCTTCTCCAGCTTGCGACCGTTCTGCACGCCCGGCAGGGGCACGCGGGTCACCGGATCGATCTTGGGGGTGATGAGCATGCTCATCCCCTTATGGCGCGGCTGGGCCTCGGGATCGGTCTTTACCAGCAGGGCCGAGACGTGGCCCTCGATGGCGTTGGTGATCCAGGTCTTGGTCCCGTTGACCACGTAGTCGGCGCCGTCGCGCCTGGCGGTGGTGCGGATGCCCTGGAGGTCGGTGCCGGCGTCCGGCTCGGTAAGGCCCAGGCACCCGCGCATCTCGCCGCTGGCGAAGCGGGGCAGCCAGAAGTCCTTTTGCTTCTGCGTACCGAACTTCTGGACGACCATGGCCATCATCAGGTGCGAGTTGAACACGCCCGTCAGGCTCATCCACTCGGCGCTGATCCTGGTGACGATCCGCGAATAGGTCAGGGCCGAAAGCCCAAGGCCGCCGTACTCGGGGTCGATCAGGGCCCCGAACAGGCCCAGGTCCTTCATGTCCTCGACCAGCTCGTGCGGGTATTCGTCGTCGTGCTCGAGCTTCATCGCCACGGGGGCGACCTTCTTCTCGAGCCACTTGTCGATGGCGTCGAGGATGGCGCGTTCGTCGGCCTCGGAGATCTCGCTCATCCTAGTAGTTCCCGACCTTGTCCTCGACGGCGTGGCCGCGCGCCGGGATCAGCATGTTGCGCTTGAAGGTGCAGACGACCGTGCCGTCCTGGTTGATGCCGGTCGTCAGGATGGTGACGATGCCCTGGCCGGGGCGCGACTTGCTCTCGCGCTTGGCCAGCACCTCGCTCTCGCCATAGATCGTGTCGCCGGCGAACACCGGGGCGCTGAACTTCACCTCGTCCATGCCCAGGTTGGCGATGGCCTTCTGCGAGACGTCGGTCACGCTCATGCCGATCAGCAGGGCCAGGGTGTAGGGGCTGACCACCAGGTTCTTCTTGAACTCCGAGGCCTTGGCGAACTCGGCGTCGAAGTGCATCGGGTGGGTGTTGAGCGTCAGCAGGGTGAAGAGGTGGTTGTCGTACTCGGTCACCGTCTTGCCGGGGCGGTGCTCGTAGACGTCGCCGACGATGAAGTCCTCGAAATAGCGGCCGAAGGTCTCGCGGTAGCGCTGAGGACCGACCTCTTTCCAGTTCTGCGACACGGGGATTCTCCTAGGGACTAAGCGCGGTCGAGCACGCGGCGGGCCGCGCGGATGACCGGCAGTTCGATCAGCTTGCCATCCAGCAGGGCAGCGGCCCCGCCGGCGGCGTCGAAGGCCTCGACCACGCGCCGGGCGCGCTCGACCTCGGCGGGCGAGGGGGTGTAGGCGGCGTTCACCGCGGCCACCTGGGCCGGGTGGATGCAGGACCGGCCGGTGAAGCCCAGGGCCTTGGCCCGCAGGGTCGAGGCGGTCAGGTCGTCGGGATCGGAAAGGTTCAGGTGCGGCACGTCCAGCGATGCCAGGCCCGAGCGGGCGCAGGCGGCGACCAGCGTGCTCCGCCCCAGCAGCAGGGCGTCCCAGTCCATGGTCGAGCTCAGGTCGGCCGAAAGGTCCGCCCCGCCGAACAGGGCGCCGGCCACGCTGGGCGCGGCGCAGATCTCGTAGGCCCGGCGCAGACCCTCGGCCGACTCGATCACGGGCCACAGGGGCAGGCCCGGCAGCAGTTCCCCGGCCGTCAGCAGGTCTTCGGGCGCGGCGACCTTCGGGATCATCAGGAAGTCGGGGCGCGCCTGGCTCTCGACCAGGGCGACGAGGTCCTTCAGCCCCTCCAGCGTGCGTACGCCGTTGATCCGCAGCCCGACCCTGGCGGTGCGAGGTTCCGTCAGGAAGGCGAGAGCGGCGGACCGCGCCTGCGCCTTGCCGGCCGGCGGCACGGCGTCTTCCAGGTCGATGCAGACGGCGTCGGCGCCGGCGTCCAGCGCCTTGCCGAAGCGATCCGGGCGCGTCCCGGGCACGAAGAGCAGCGAGCGAAAGGTCATAGGCGTCAATCGCCTATCGGCACGGCCTCAGCGAACGCCTGGGCGATTTTTCTCCGACAGGCGATCCAAACGCCGTCCTTGGCGGTCACGTGGTCCAGGAACTTGCGGAAGGCGCCGATCCGGCCCGGACGGCCGATGATCCGCAGATGCAGCCCCAGGCTCATCATCCGCGCGCCGACCTCCTGGCTCTCGGCGTGCAACTCGTCGAAGGTGGCCACGGCGTAGTCCAGCCAGTCCTTGGCGGTCAGCGAAGGGGCCAGCCAGAACTTCATGTCATTGGAGTCCATGGCGTAGGGCAGGATGACCATGGGCTTTGACTGGCCGTCCGAGGTCTCGACGCGGTCCCAGAAGGGAAAGTCGTCGGAGTAGTCGTCCATGTGATAGCTGAACCCGGCCTCGGCCAGCAGGCGGCGGGTATGGTCGGTGTGCAGGTAGCGCGACAGCCAGCCCGACGGGCGCGTGCCGATCGTCTGCTCTATCGAGTCAGCGGCCTTGGTGATGAACTCGCGCTCTTTGGCCTCGTCCATCCAGAACTGGTGGGTCCAGCGATAGCCGTGGGCTGCCACTTCGTCGCTGCGGGCGCGGATGGCGGCGGCCAGGTCCGGGGCGCGCTCCAGGGCCAGGGCGGCGGCGGTCCAGGTCGCCTCGACGCCGTACTGATCCAGGATGCGCAGGATGCGCGGCGCGCCGGCCTTGACGCCGTAGAGATAGTTGCTCTCGCTGCCGTGCATCCGCATCGGCTTCTTCGGGACCGCGCCCAACTCGTCGACCGGCTCGGGGCCCTTGTCGCCGTCGCGGATGTTGTGCTCGGCGCCTTCCTCGACATTGACCACGATCGACAGGGCTAGGCGCGAGCCGTCCGGCCAGCGGAAGTCGACAGGTGCGGGCATGGGGCTTTCTCCGTTGGGCGAACAGTTCGCTCGCGGCGCTCGCGCCTCGACGGGCGGCGATCCAGCGTGCGGCCTCAAATCTTCACGGCGGCGCCCTGGCCGCAACGGAGGGAGCGCCTCATGGCCGTCACGCGGATTGTCGCCCTGTTCAACCTGAAGCCCGGCGTCTCGGTCGCGTCTTACGAGGCCTGGGCGAAGGAGCGCGACCTGCCGACGGTCAACGGCCTGAAGTCCATCGACAAGTTCGAGGTCTTCCGCTCGGCCGCCCTGCTCGGGACCGACGCGCCGCCCCCTTATCAGTACGTGGAGATCATCGACGTCGCCGACATGGACGCCTTCGGGACCGACGTGGCGAGCGAGGCGATGCAGGCGATCGCCGCCGAGTTCCAGGCCCTGGCCGACACCACCTTCATCGTCACCGAGAAGGTGGGTTGAGCGTGGCGGGACGTTTCGCGGGCAAGACGGCGGTCGTCACCGGGTCCGGTCGGCGCGGAGGCCTGGGGGAGGCCATCGCACGACGCCTGGCGCAGGAGGGAGCGGCGGTGGTCGTCTCCGACATCGGTCGCTCCGTCGATCCTTCTACGCCTGCCGGCATGATCGGCGGGACCGAGGAGATGGAGGCGATCGCCGCCGATCTGCGCCAGTACGGCGGGTCGGCCAGCATCCGGCCCTGCGACGTACGTCGTTGGGAAGAGGTCCGGGCGCTGGCCGACCATGCCGTGGAGGCCCACGGCTCGCTCGACATCTGGGTCAACAACGCCGGCATCGGCTACATCATGAAGCCGCTGATGGAGGTCCGTCCCGAGGACTGGTCGGCGGTCATCGACGTCAATCTGACCGGCTGCTTCTTCGGCCTTAAGGCCGCCGCCGAGGTGATGATCCCGCAAGGGCGCGGTGGTCGCATCGTCAACATCGCCAGCCAGGCGGCCAAGTCGGGCTTCCCGCACGCCCAGGCCTACACCGCTTCCAAGCACGGCCTGGTGGGCCTGACCCGCTCGGCCGCCATTGAGCTGGGCGCGCACCAGATCACCGTCAACAACGTCTGCCCCAACCACGTGACCACGGGGCTGGGCGCCTGGCAGAACGAGTACTTCGCCAAGGTCACCGGCGCGGCCTCGGTCGAGGCCTATCTGGCCGCCATGGCCGCCCGCATCCCGCTGGGCCGGGCCGGCAAGCCCGAGGACACCGCCGACGCCGTGGCCTTCCTGTGCTCGGACGAGGCAAAGTACATCACCGCCGAGAGCATGAACGTCTCCGGCGGCGAGGAGCCGCACTAGGCGCTCGGCAACGCCATTCCTCCGGCAGGCGGATTGTCCAACGAGTCGCGGACTTGGGCCGCACCCTCGTCGCTAGGGTCGGTGGAGAGCCCTGAATCTCAGGCTGCCGGAGCGTATCGATCATGACCAAGACCCTGGAAGTCGTCCTCAAGCGTGTCATCGAGGACGTGCCCGTCGCCGCCGATTTCGAGGTGGTCGAGCGCGCCGCCCCGACCAGCGCCCCGGCCGGCCAGCTGCTGGTGCGGGTGCTGTATCTTTCGCTCGACCCCTATCTCGGCTCGCGCCTGCGCGGCCGGCACATGGGCGAGCCGCGTCCGGCCCCGGGCGAGACCCTCCCTGGTTCTGCCGTCGCCGAGGTCATCGCTTCGGGCCATCCTGACTTCGCGGCCGGCGACCACGTGATCGGCGAGGCCGGCTGGGCGCAGGTGGGCCTGATGGACGCCAAGTTCGCCCGCAAGGTCGACCCGTCGCTGGGCGTCTCCAATCACCTGGGCGTGCTGGGCATGCCGGGCCTGACCGCCTGGGCGGGCGTGACCCAACTGGCCAAGGTGGGGCAGGGCGACGTCTTCACCGTCGATGCGGCCGCCGGCAGCGTCGGCGGCACGGCCGGCCAGATCGCCAAGATCCTCGGCGCCAAGGCCGTCGGCATCGCCGGCGGCGCCGACAAGGTCGCCCAGGTGGTCGAGCGCTACGGCTTCGACGCCGCCGTCGACTATCGCAACGAAGGCTGGGTCGACGAGCTGAAGGCCCTGACCGACGGCGGTCCCACCGTTCACTTCGAGAACGTCGGCCTGCCGATCCTCAACCCGGTGTTCGGCCTGCTGAAGACCTACGGCCGCGTGGTGATCTGCGGTCTGTCGGCCCACTATCACGCCGACGGCCCGCCGCCGCAGTTCGGCCTGGGCCCCATCGTCGGCAAGCGCGCCAGCGTCATGGGCCTGGTGGTCTACGACTTCTATCCTCGCTGGAACGAGTGGGTGAAGACCGCCGAGCCGTGGCTCAAGGAAGGCCGCCTCGTGCAGGTGGAAGACCTGGGCGAAGGCATCGAGTCGGCGCCTGCCCAGTTCGAGCGCCTGATGAAGGGCGCCAATACCGGCAAGACGCTGGTGAAGGTCGCTTAGCGCGCTTCACATCGTCATCCCGGAAAGCCCGACGGGCCTATCCGAAGCTCAGGGGCCGGCGCACTGCGCCGGCCCTTTTCTTGTGTCTCAGGCCTTCCCGAACTTCGCGTACAGCGCCGCCGCGGCCAGGTTGAACGCCGCCGGGGCGTAGGCGAAGGCCACGGCCACGCCGACCAGGGCCGAACCCGGCTGAGGCGCTCCGGTCACCGCCAGGGCGCTGGAGAAGCCGAAGGCCGACAGGGCGAGGCCCGTCAGCAGCGTGCCTCCCAGGGCGAAGCCGATCTTGTCGGCCCCGGTCCACAGCGCCGAAAACACGCCGGCCCGGCTTTCGCCATGCTCGGCCTCGTCCAGGGCGATGACGTCCGACAGCAGGCTGTAGCCCATCAGGCTCCAGCCGGAATTGAACAGGGCGAACAGCACCACGACGCCGTAGATCGCGCCCAGCGGCGCGCCGGCCATCACGCCCCACAGCGCCTGGACGACCGCATGGCCCAGGGCCGCGGCGATGTAGATCCGCTTGCGGCCGAACTTCGCCGACAGCTTGATCCACAGCGGCTGGGCCGCGATGACCACGGCGCTCATCGCCAGCACGATCATGCCGATCTGGGTCAGGGCGTCCTTGCGGCCCATGTTGTAGCTGAGGAAGTAGATCATCGCCGCATAGCCCAGGCCCGAGCCGACCAGTTGCAGCAGATAGGCGCCCAGCAGCGGCCGGAAGGCCTTGTCGGTCAGGGCGGTCAGGACGGCCTTGAGGCGCAGCGCAGGCTGGGCGGCGGCCTGGATCACCGGGCGGGGCGAGGCGAGGAACGCGATCAGCAGGCTGACCGCGCAGACGCCCGCCAGCACCAGCGACATCTGCGAGTAGGCCGGCCGTCCGCCGCCCCAGGTCTGCACCAGCACCGGCGCCAGGGCGTTGCCGACCAGCAGGCCGATGGCCGAGAAGCCCATCCGCCAGGCCATGACGACGGTCCGCTCCTTGGGATCGTCCGACAGCTCGGTCCCGATCGCCAGGTACGGCACGGAGAAGGCCCCGAAGACGATCATGTACAGGCTGAAGGCGCCGGCCACATAGGCCGCGCTGGCGGCAGGCGAGCCCTCCGGCACGTGGAACAGGAGAATCAGCGCCAGCGGCGCCAGCACGGCGCCGGCCAGCAGCCACAGGCGGCGCGGAACCTTGGCCTTCCAGCGATCGGATACGAGGCCGACGGTCAGGTCGGAGATCAGGCCCCAGAACAGCTTGGGAAAGAAGATCGCCGCCCCGGCCAGCGCCGGCTCGACTCCCAGCGCATTGGTCATGAAGAACAGCAGCAACAGCGACGGAGCGTCGCGGAAAACCTGGCCGGCGATCTGGCCAGCGCCATAGCCGGCGTGGACGAGCAGGGGCAGGCGGTGGGGCGAGGGCGGTTTGGCGGCGGTCATGGCGCGGATCCGGTGGCTGGGATCCCGGGACGCTAGGCGCGAAACGCCACCTTAAGCGGCCGTGCGTGACGGCGCCCGACTGTCGGACAGTTCTTGATTGGCGCTTGGTGGGATTGCGTCAGGCAACGGCGCCGGCCGCTTTCGCGGCCATCCGGCTTCAGATCAATAAATCGAAGAGAGAATGGTGGGTGTACAAGGATTCGAACCTTGGACCCGCTGATTAAGAGTCAGCTGCTCTACCAACTGAGCTATACACCCGTTCGCGTTTCGAAGTCGCTTTCGCGTCCCCGACGGCGAGGCGCGATACATACCCCAAGACGCGGGGAGCGCAATCCAATTTAGACAGGAAGGTGTGGATATATTCGTCGCACCCGGACGAAACCCGCATACGCGCGAAAGCGCCTCCCCGGAGGGGAAGTTCTTATCGGATCAAGTATTGAGGAGAATGGTGGGTGTACAAGGATTCGAACCTTGGACCCGCTGATTAAGAGTCAGCTGCTCTACCAACTGAGCTATACACCCATTCGCGATTCCGAAGCGCTGAAGCGTCCCGGCGGCGAGGCGCGGAACATACGCAATGAATTTGAGAGCGCAAGGACTTTTTCGATGGCCAGGCGAGATATCAGCGGAGCCGTGGATTTCGCTTACCTGGAAGGGTTCGCGATGGGCGACCAGACGGTGATCGAAGAGGTGCTGGCGCTGTTCCGCGAACAGGCGGCGCTGTGGACCCCGATGCTGGACCCTGGCCATCCGGGCTGGCGCGACGCGGTCCACACGGTGAAGGGCGCGGCGCGCGGCGTCGGGGCCAACGCGCTGGGTGAAGTCTGCCAGCGCGCCGAGGACGGCCAGGCCAGCCTCGACGAGGTGAAGACGGCGCTCGACACGGCGTTGCTGGACATCGCCGCCTACGTCCACGAACAGGCGCTAAGGTCCCTGAAGGGATAGGATCTATACGCCGCCTGGATGGCGCTCGGCCATGTAGCGGCCGGGCGAGGCGCCCAGCGCCTTGCGGAACATGGTCACGAAGCTGGGCGTGCTTTCGTATCCGAGGTCGGCGGCGACGCTCTGGATCGACGCGCCGGCCGCCAGCCACTTGACCGCCAGCACCACGCCAAGCTGTTGGCGCCAGCGCCCGAAGCTCATGCCGGTCTCCCGGTCGATCAGCCGCATCAGGGTGCGTTCGCTCATGCCGGCGCGCTTGGCCCAGCCGCCCAGGCTGCCCCGCTCCGCCGGATTGGCCATCATCTCGTCTACGATCCTGCGCAGTCGCGGATCGCTGGGCATCGGCAGATGCAGGTCCTCGACCTGCGCGGCCGCCACTTCGTCGAGCAGCACCGACACCAGGCGCGAATTGGGGCCGCCTTCCTCGTACAGGTAGGGCAGGTGGGCGGCGCGGGTCAGAAGCTCGCGCAGCAGCGGCGTCACCGACAGCGCGCAGCACGTCGCGGGCAGCTCCGCGCCGACCCGCGGGTCGATGAAGGCGTTGTAGCCCTCCAGCGCGCCGCTGGCCTTGATGGAATGCAGAGCGCCGCCCGGGATCCAGATCGCGCTGCGGGGCGGCACCACCCAGAGGCCGCCCTCGACCTCGCAGCTCAACGCGCCGCGCTGCACAAGGATGATCTGGCCTTTGCGGTGCGTGTGGAGGTCCAGCTCGATGTCGCCGACCTCGTCCATCATCGCGCCGAACACGACGATCGGCCGGGGCGTTTCGTCGGGATCGATCCAGTCGGCCTTGGCCGTCAGGTCGCCGATGATCGGCAAGGCGCGCTCCGAATCCGTTGGTGGCGGGATCTGATAATAATATGGCGTTCCTTCGGAATGACGCCACCTCGGCTTCTGGCTATCCGATCGTTCGCAGCAGGTCGAGATCGCGTCGGCTTGGCGTTTCGAGAAGGAGCGGCCCCGCCATGACGATCAACCCACGCACGGAAGCGTCGCCGGGCGGCTTCGGCCGGGCCTTGATCCGTCTGATGATGCGGCCCGCCTGGGTCGCCTCCTGCGAACTGTTCGGCGACCGCTTTCGGCTCGTCACGCTGGAGGGCGTGGCGCTGCGGGGCATTTGCTGGACGCCCGGCCAGAAGATCCAGGTCGCCATGGGCTCGGCTTTCCTGGCGCGCACCTACACGCCGATGACTTGGGACGCCGTTGAGGGCCGAACCCGCTTTCTCGGCTACGCCCACGGCGAGGGGCCGGGTAGCGACTGGCTGCGGTCGCTCAGGCCCGGCGCGCCATGCGACCTCTTCGGTCCGAGGCCGTCCTTGAGCGCCGAGAAGCTGTCCGGGCCGCTGGTGGTGTTCGGCGACGAGACCTCGTTCGGGCTGGCCGGCGCGCTGGCCGCCCAGGATCCCGCGCGAAGCCTCGCCTGCGTGTTCGAGGTCACCGACCTGGAAGAAGCAGGCGCGGTGTTGGAGCCGCTGGGGCTGTCACGGGCCGCCTTGTTCAGGAAGCGGGGCGACGACGCGCATCTCGACACGGTCGGCGAGGCCCTGTCCTCGCTGGCCAGGGCCGGAGCGTCGTTCGTCCTGACCGGCAGGGCCGCCGCGATCCAGAGGCTGCGACTGGAGCTGAAGCGACAAGCGGTCGCGCCGGGCCGCATCGTGACCAAGGCCTACTGGGCCCAGGGCAAGACGGGGCTGGACTGATGTCGATCACCTGGCGAACCGTCGGGCTCTTCCGCGCGGATCCTGGCGCGCGACGGAGCGTCCGCCGCGAAGGCGGGCAGGGGCCTATGTCGGATTCGGAATCGATTCCGTCAGGTCCTCGAACGCCCCGACTTCCAGTCCGGCCGTCTCCTTGCGGGTGAGCACCCGGGTCTCGTACTCGCGACCGACGAACACCCGGATCCCGCGATAGCGCTGGCCGCGAACGGCCGAGACGGTCTCTGTCCGGATCTGCGTGCCGTACAGCCGCGCGTTCAGATAGAGCAGGCCCGGCCGCAGGTCGTCGTCGCCCTTGGTCACGGCCTCGGCGGCCATGTCGTCGAGCAGGCGGTCGATCTCTTCCTTGGTCACGCCTCGCCCTTGGTCCGGTCCCAGCTGTCGTACTCGTAGGCGATGCAGCGGTCGATCAGCGTGCGCCACACCGGTTCGGCGATGGCTTCCGACAGGCCGGCCTCGCGGGCCGCGGCCTTGACCTTGTCGACCACGTCCTCGATGCGGGCGCGGTCGAACACCTTGGAGCGGTCAGCCTTGATGCGGGCGGCGGCGTCCATGTAGCCCTGGCGCTCGGTCAGCAGGGCGACCAGCGCCCGGTCCAGAGCGTCCACGCCCTGGCGGACGTCGAGCATGGTCTGGCAGTCGGCGGGGGCGAGGCGCTCGTCGACGGTAAGAGTCGTCTTGATCATGCGCCCCTTTAAGCCGGTTTGGCTGCGCCGTTCCAGCCTAGATGCCGGCCCCCTAAATGCCGGCCCCATTGTCGATGGTCAGCAGGGCGGCTTCGTGGGCGGCGGCCTCGTCCTTCAGCCAGCCGACGAAGGCCTTCACCTGCGGCAGGCGACCCTTGGCCTTGGGGTGGACGACGTAATAGGCGAAGTCGACCGAGGTGGCGATGTCGAACGGGATCACCAGGCGGCCGGCGTCGAGGTCGGCCTGGGCCAGGGTGCGCTTGGCCAAGGCGATGCCGCGGCCGTTGGCGGCGGCCTCGATCACCAGGCTCGACTGGTTGAAGCGCGGCCCGCGCGCGCCGTCGACGCCCTTGATGCCGCGCGCCGCCAGCCACATGGCCCAGTCCGGGCACGAATCGTCGGCGTCCGGCGAGCCGTCGTGCAGCAGGATGTGGCGCGACAGATCCTCTGGCGATTCCAGCGGGTTGTCGGCCAGAAGCTCGGGGCTGGCGACGGGCACCACGGTCTCGTTCAGCAGGCGCGTGACTTCCAGGCCCGGATAGCGGCCCGAGCCGTAGCGGATGGCCAGGTCGACCTCGCCGGCGGCGAAGTCGACGACCTCCATGCCGGCCGAAAGCCAGACGTCGACCTGCGGCTGGGCCTGCTCGAACTTGCCCAGGCGCGGAACCAGCCACTTGGCGGCGAACGAGGGGGCGGCGGTCAGGGTCAGGCGGCGGCCGTCGACGGCGGCGGTCAGCAGGGAGGCGGCCTCGGCCAGGCGGTCGAAGGCCTCGCGCAGGGCGGGCAGGGCGGTCTGGGCCGCGTCGGTCAGCAGCAGGCCCTTGGGCGTGCGCTTGAACAAGGCCGCGCCGACATAGTCCTCGAGATTCTGGATCTGCTGGCTCACGGCGCCCGGCGTCACCGACAGTTCGTCGGCGGCGCGGCTGAAGTTCAGGTGGCGCGCGGCCGCTTCGAACGCCCGCAGGGCGTTCAGAGGCGGAAGGCGGCGCCGTTCGGTCTGTCGTTCCATGAGTTTTACTGAACGCCCCGGCAGAAGTCCTTGTTTGCGAATTGGCCTGCCCGCGACCAGTTTGCAAGCGTTCGCTGATGGATTGGCCCTTTTCATCGGCGAGCGAGAGGCGGGGCGAGCCCTAGGGTTCGTCCCGCATTTCGTTTGAGTTTCACGGCGGGGCCGGCTAGGCCCGCGCCGCTTTCGCGCGTCCATCGCGCTCTATTAGAGGACCTGGGATGGCGTCTCCGCCGGACCGCACCGTCGCCAATCGTCTCGTCGCGCTCAGCGGCGGCGAGGCCGTGCGCGCCGTGGGGCGCGTGACCCTGGTGGGCGCTGGTCCCGGCGATCCCGACCTGCTGACGATCAAGGCGCTGAAGGCCCTGCAGGCCGCCGACGTGCTGGTGCACGACGGTCTGGTGTCGGCCGAGATTCTCGACCTGGCGCCTCAGGCCCGTCGCATCGACGTGGCCAAGCGCAAGTCGCGCCACACCCTGCCTCAGGACGACATCAACCAGCTGCTGGTGGCGCTGGCCCGCGAAGGCCTGGAGGTCGTGCGCCTGAAGGGCGGTGATCCGTTCCTGTTCGGCCGCGGCGGCGAAGAGCTGTCGGCCTGCCGTGAAGCGGGCATCGACTGCGCCGTGGTGCCCGGCGTCACCGCCGCCCTGGCCGCCAGCGCCGGCGCCGGCGCGCCCTTGACCCATCGCGGCAGCGCCCAGGCCGTCACCTTCGTCACCGGCCACGCCGCGCATGGCGAGCCGGACCTGGACTGGGCTGCACTGGCGCGTCCCAACCAGACCGTCGTCGTCTACATGGGCGTTTCGACCGCCGGCTTCATCGCCCAGCGCCTGACGGCCGCTGGCCGCGCCGGTTCGACCCCGGCCCTGGTCGTCGAGAACGCCAGCCGGTCCGACGAACGCCGCATCCTGACCACCCTGGCCGGTCTGGCCAGCGCCGCGGAAGGCCTGAAGGGGCCGGCTCTGCTGATGGTCGGCGAGGCAATGGCCATGGCCGACATCAAAGTTCCCGGCGACGCCGCAACCGTCGCCGTCTTCGAAGTTCAAAACGTGAGTTCGGGCCAATGAAAGCCGTGACCGCCAATCGCCTGATCGATGGGGAGGTCGTCTTCTGGAAGGAAGGCGCTTGGGTGGACGGCTTCGGCGACGCCCAACTGTTCGACGACGCCCAGGGCGAGGCCGTCGAAGCGGCCGTGGCCGCCGGCAAGGCCGCCCCGACCGTGATCGTCGATCCCTACCCGATCGACCTCGTCACCGTCGAAGGCCTTGGCCTGGCGCCTGTCAGCTATCGCGAACGCATTCGCGCGCTGGGTCCCACGAACGAGCTTCTCCACGGCAAGCAGGCCGAAGGCGGCGCCGTCGTCGAGGCCATCCGTCACGCTTCCGGCGCCGCCCGCTCCACGGGCCGTGTCGACCTGATCCGCCGCAAGTAGGCCGAACCATGTATCAGTACGACGTCATCGACCGCGAATTCCTGACGGATCGCTCCAACGAGTTCCGCCATCAGGTCACGCGCCGCCTGGCCGGCGAGCTGACCGAGGACCAGTTCAAGCCGCTGCGCCTGATGAACGGCCTCTATCTGCAGCTCCACGCCTACATGCTGCGAGTGGCCATTCCCTACGGCTCGCTCAATTCCCGCCAGGCCCGCCGCCTGGCCTGGGTCGCCCGCACCTATGACAAGGGCTACGGGCACATGACCACGCGTCAGAACGTCCAGTTCAACTGGATCAAGCTGAAGGACGCGCCGGATATCCTGGACGCCCTGGCCGAGGTCGACCTGCACGCCATCCAGACCAGCGGCAACTGCATCCGCAACACCACGGCCGATCCCTATGCCGGGGCCACCGCCGAGGAGATCGACGATCCGCGCGTGTGGTCGGAGGTCATCCGCCAGTGGTCGACCCTGCATCCGGAATTCTCGTTCCTGCCGCGCAAGTTCAAGATCGCCATCACCGGCGCCCTGACCGACCGCGCGGCGGTGAAGGTGCACGACATCGGCCTGATCCTGCGCCGGGCCCGTGACGGCTCGCTGGGCTTCGAGGTCATCGTCGGCGGCGGGCAGGGGCGCACCCCCTATGTCGGCCCGACGATCAAGCATCACCTGCCCGTCGGCAGCCTGCTGAGCTACCTGGAAGCCGTGCTGCGCGTCTACAACCGCCACGGCCGCCGCGACAACATCTACAAGGCCCGCATCAAGATCCTGGTCGCCGCCCTCGGCGCCGAGGAGTTCGGCCGTCAGGTCGAAGAAGAGTGGGCCAAGATCGATCAGGGCCGCGCCGATCTCGGCGACGAGGAGCTGGCGCGCATCCGCGGCGCCTTCGCCCAGACGCCGTTCGAGACCCTGCCGGCGCGCTCGGAAGCGTTCGAGGCCGCCAAGGCCGCCAGCCCGGCCCTGGCCCGCTTCGTGCGCAACAACGTCAAGCCGCACAAGAAGCCGGGCTACGCCATCGTCGAGGTCTCGCTGAAGGCCGTCGGCCAGACGCCGGGCGACGCCACGGCCGACCAGCTGGACGTCGCGGCGGATCTGGCCGAACGCTACAGCCTGGACGACCTGCGCGTGACCCACGCCCAGAACCTCGTCCTGCCGCACGTCAAGCTCGACGACCTGCCCGCCGTTCACGCCGCGCTGGAAGCCGCCGGCCTAGCCACGGCGAACATCGACCTGATCTCCGACATCATCGCCTGCCCGGGCCTGGACTACTGCGCGCTGGCCAACGCCCGCGCCATCCCGATCGCCCAGGACATCGCCAGGACCTTCGCCGACCCGGACCGGGCCGAGACGGTGGGAGAGCTGAAGATCAAGATCAGCGGCTGCATCAACGCCTGCGGTCACCATCACGTGGCCCACATCGGCATCCTGGGCGTCGACAAGAAGGGCGAGGAATTCTACCAGCTCTCGCTGGGCGGTTCGGGCGCGGAAGACGCCTCGATCGGCAAGATTCTCGGCCCGGCGCTGCCGGCCGACAAGGTCGCGCCCGCCATCGACACCCTGGTCGACACCTATCTGGCCGCGCGCCAGGGCGAGGAACGCTTCCTCGACACCTATCGCCGCGTCGGCCTCGAGCCCTTCAAGGAAGCTGTCTATGCCCAAGCTGATTAAGCTCGCGGGCCCCCAGGGCGAACAACAAGCCCAGTGGGCTGACGACGTTTTCGTCAACGTGACCGACGAGGACGCCATCCCCGAAGCCGGCGACGTCATCCTGTCGCTGACGCGTTTCCAGGCCGAAGGCGACACGCTGCTGTCGTCCAACAGCCGCCGTGTGGGCGTGCGCATCGAGCCGGCCGAGGAGGTCGAGGCCCTGGCCTACGATCTGCCGCGCATCTCGGTGGTGGCCCTGGCCTTCCCGAAGTACCGCGACGGCCGCGCCTACACCTCGGCCCGCCTGCTGCGCGAGCGCTTCAAGTACGAGGGCGAGGTCCGGGCCGTGGGCGACGTGCTGCAGGAACAGGCGGGCTTCATGGTCCGCTGCGGCTTCGACGCGTTCGAGCCCAACGACGGCGCCACGCCGGAGGCTTGGAGCAAGGCGGCCAACCGCTTCCGCCACGTCTACCAGCGCGGCGCCGACGCTCGGGCGATCGCCGCCGACGAGCGCGCGCAGGCCCAAGCCAAGGAAGGCGCGCTCTGATGGCCTATGACCAGACCGACGCCGCGCCGACCCTGGCGGCGCGGCTGGACGCCGAACTGCGCGACGCCCATCCGCTGACCATCCTGCGCAAGGCCTACGAGACCTTCGGCGACAAGCTGGCCCTGGTCAGTTCGTTCGGCGCGGAGTCGGCGGTGCTGCTGCACCTGGCCTCGCAGGTGTCGAAAGACATCCCGGTGCTGTTCCTCGACACCGGCATGCTGTTCGGCCAGACGCTGGACTATCGCAAGAGCCTGGCCGCTAGCCTGGGCCTGACCGACGTGCGCGACCTGCGCCCGGCCTTCGCCGACCTGGCGGTGCAGGATCCCAAGTCGGACCTCTGGCGCACCGACACCGACGCCTGCTGTCACATTCGCAAGGTGCTGCCGCTGGACCGCGCGCTGGAGGGCTTCACCGCCTGGTGCACGGGCCGCAAACGCTTCCACGGCGGCGACCGGCTGCGGCTGGCCGTGGTCGAGCAGGCCGACGGCCAGATCAAGTTCAATCCGCTGGCCAACTGGAGCAAGGCCGAGCTCGACGCCTACGCGGCCGAGCACCAGCTGCCCGCTCACCCGCTGGTCGCCCAAGGCTTCCCGTCGCTCGGCTGCTGGCCGTGCACCAAGCCGGTCGACGATCCCAACGCCGACGTCCGCGCCGGCCGCTGGCAGGGCCAGGACAAGACCGAGTGCGGCATCCACGTGGCCCGCGCGCCCGGCGCCGCTCCGAACGTCGGCGGCGACATCTAGTCGGGCCTGGTGGTCAGGTCTGGGACGAGAACCCCTTGCGGGTCATCTTGCCCCAGCCCTGCGCGCCGGTCAGGAACTGCCACGTGCCGCGCAGCCGCCAGAAGTTGTTGATCTGGCGATAGCCGAAGTTTTCTAGGATCGCCGCGCCCATCAGCACGGCCAGGCTGCGGGCGTTGGGAAAGCGGCGCAGTTCCGTCTCTTCCAGCGCCAGCGCGCCCACGCTGATGACGATGCCGAAGCCGAAAGTCACCGCCAGCAGGGCCCACAGGTACTCGATGTCGAGCACGCCCAGCAGCCAGAAGGCCGGGATCAGCACGTAGCCGAAGATCTCGATGATCGGTCCCAGGACGTCGACGACCAGGATGTGCCCGAAGCCGACAATGCCGATCCGGCCGTAGCGCGGGTTGAGGATCATGTCGCGGTGGCGGACGAAGGTCTCCAGCGCCCCGCGATGCCAGCGGGCGCGTTGGCGAGACAGGACGGCCATCGTCTCCGGCGCTTCGGTCCAGCACACCGGCTCGGGCGTGAAGGCGATGCGATAGGGCTTGCCCAGGCGCCGGTAGTGCTTGTGCAGCTTGACCACCAGCTCCATGTCCTCGCCGACCGTGCCATGGCTGTAGCCGCCGACGTCCAGCACCGCCTGGCGCCGGAACAGGCCGAAGGCGCCGGAGATGATGGTCAGGGCCGAGATCCGGCTCCAGGCCAGGCGGGCCATCAGGAAGGCGCGCAGGTACTCGATGGTCTGCAGGCGGGCCAGCATGTTCTTGGGAACGCCGACCTCGATCACCCGCCCGAACGATATCTTGCAGCCGTTGGCGATGCGGATCGTGCCGCCCACCGCCACCGTGCGCTCGGGATCCTCGACGAAGGGGGCGACGGCGCGCAGCAGCGCGTCCACCTCCAGCAGGCTGTCGGCGTCCATCGAGCAGACGATCGGCGAGCGCGACAGGTTGATGGCCGCGTTCAGGGCGTCGGCCTTGCCGCCGTTCTCCTTGTCGACCACCAGCAGGCGCGGCTGGTTGGCGGCGGCGTAGAGGCCGCGGATCCTCTGGCAGGACGCGGCCAGGTCGTAGTGGCGCTCGACCGGATGCAGCTCGAAGGCGTCGATCAGCACCTGCAGCGTCTCGTCCTTCGAGCCGTCGTTGACCACCACGACCTCGAAGTGCGGGTACTGCAGGGCCAGCAGCGACCTGACACTTTCCACGATGGTCAGCGCCTCGTTGTAGGCCGGCGCCATCAGGGTGATCGGCGGCGCGGCCTCGGCGTAGCGGCGCCACAGCAGGGCGGCCTGGTTGACCGGCGGCGCCTGCGCCAGGGCTCTGGCGGCCAGCAGCAGCTGGTAGAGATAGAGCGCGTTCTGGGCCAGGCCCGTGGCGATCACGGCCCAGGCGATGGTCTCGGCGAAGCGGACGACGCCCAGGGCAAGGGTTTCCAGCTCGGGCATGACTCAGCCCCCTTCGGCCAGGGCGCGCTCTGCCGCCCGCTGGGCGACGGGACGCGCGTCGTCGGACGCGGCGGCTTCCAGCAGGGCCCTACCGGCCTTGCCCAGTCGGCCCAGGGCGTCGCCCGCCCGAAAGCGCACCCACCACTCTGGATCGTCGAGCAGGGCGGCGATCGCGGGCGCCAGGCGAACCAGGCCCGCGGCGCCGATCGCTTCGGCGCCGGCCGAGCGCACCGGCCAGGCCGGGTCGGCCAGGGCCCCGGCCAGGGTGTCGGCGGCGGAGGGATGTTGCAGACGCCCGAGGCCCCGTACCGCGGCCGTGCGCACGTCGGGATCCGCGTCCGCCGCCGCGGCGGCGAGCGCAGGCACGGCCTGGTAGGCGCCCGAGCGGCCGAGCGCGTCCAGGAGCACGGCCCGCATCAGCGGCGACAGGTCCTGGCGACGAAGGGCCAGCAAGCCGTCGGCGGGGGAACTGGCCACGGCCTGGCGCATCACCTCGGCATAGACCCGGGAAGGCGTCAGCTCGCCCGCGCCCACATAGTCCAGCAGGCGTGAGGGCGTCGGCGGCGCGCCGGCGTCGGCCAGGCCCTTGATCGCGGCCATGCGCACGTTCGGGTCCTTGGAGCGGATGGCTCGTCGCAGGGCGGCCTTGACCTCGTCGCCGCCCAGGGCGGCCAAGGCCTCGACGCTGGTCAGGCGTTCGTCGCGCGAGCCGTGAACGATACGTTCCTCGAGGGCCTGGATCAGGCCGAGCGACCTCAGCGCCCCCATGGCGCGTTCCTGATCGACGCCGCGTATCAGGCCCTGGAAGTCCAGGATCGCTTCGGCCAGCACCTCTGGCTTGCGTACGAAGGGAGAAAGCGCCTCGGCGGCTTCCGTCTGGCCGCGCAGCAGGCCGGAGAGAGCCTGGATGATCAGCTTTCGATCGGTCGACCGGTCGCTCGCCCGGCTCTCCTTCATCAGGCGCGCGACGATCAGGCCGGTCATCCAGGTCAGCGCCGCGCCGATCAGGACGAGGGCGGTCGCCCAGATCAGCGTCAGCGACGACATCTAGAACCGTCGCGTGACGGCGACCCCGACCTCGTCGCGGTCGTAGGCCGTGCGCTTCTCGTGCGCCCCGACCACCTGCACCGTCCAGCGGGCCGTAAGGTCGTAGGCGACGCCGCCCGATATCGCTTCCACGGGCACGGTCGCGCCGTCGGCGCTCTCGGGGGCGTCGGCATAGCCCAGGCGCAAGCGCAGACGCTGGGTCGCCGACCACTCGCCATTGAGCGTGTAGCCGGACTGACGCCCGCCGCGTTCGTCTTCGGTGTTGATGGAGCGGACGGTCAGCGACGCCGGTCCGGCCGCCAGGGTCAGGTAGGGCTGCAGGCTCTTGACCTCGCCGACGGCGTAGCGCGACCACACCGCATCGAGACCCAGCCGGACGCGGCGCTGGCCTTGCGTGAGCAAGCCGACTGAGCCGCCGGCGCGGACCGAAAGTTCGGGGCGATAGTCGGCGTCGGGCGCGCCGCCGACCGCGACGAAGCCGTCCAGGCGCGAGCCGAACCTGCGGGCGGCCAGCGCCTCGGCATAGGTGTCGGAGACGCCGAACCGCCTGGTGTGCTCCACCGACCCGCCCAGGGTGGTGTCTGGATCGACCCGCCGCGACAGGGCCAGGGTCGCCGAACTCCAGTGGCCCAGGTCCTTGGTAAGTTCGCTGCGCGCATAGGCCAGGTCCAGACGCCAGGTCGGTTCGCCAGGCATGGCCTCGGTGGCGGCGATCTGCTGGCGCAGGGCGCGGGCCTCAGGGTCGTCCGGCGCGCCGGCCAGCAGCGGCGCCAGGCGCCTGCGCGCCAGTTCCGGGCGGCCGGCGAACAGCGCCGACCTGGCATAGGCGATGCGGGCGTCGCGGTAGTCCGGCGCGAGGGCCAGGGTGATCTCGAACGCGCGGTCTGCCTCGGCGTAGCGCTGGACGGCCATGCGCGACAGGCCAAGGTTCAGCCAGACGTCCGGATCCTTGGGGCGTTGCTTGGAAAGGAGGTCGAAGGCGGCGATCGCCTCGGCGGTGAGCCCTGATTGGCGGGCCTGGAACGCCGCGGCATAGGCCGGATCGGCCGCCTCCGGCGCCTGGACCGCCACGGCCTCGATCATGCGGCCACCGGAGCGATGCGGAACAGGCGCGCCAGAAGTTCGTCGGGGTCGAAGGGCTTGGGCAGGTAGTCGGCCGCGCCCAGGTTCAGGGCGGTGACGATGTCGTTGCGGCCCTTGAGAGCGGTCAGCATGACCACGGGAATGTCGCGCAGGGCGTCGTCGCCCTTCATGCGGCGCAGCACCTCGAAGCCGTCGATGATCGGCATCATGCCGTCCAGCACGACGACCTGCGGCCGCGCGGTGCGAGCGGCCTCGAGCACGGCACGTCCGTCCTCGAACACGCTGACCTCGTACCCGGCCGTGGTGAGCTTGTGCTCGAGGATTTCCCGGAGCAGGGCGTCATCGTCGGCGATGAGGACCGAAGGCGAGGACGCTAGGTTACTTTCTGATCGCCTGGACACAGTTCCTCACCTGCAAGCTGGGCTTCAAGAGAGTCGCGACGCCAATCGAGAGTGGTGCAGAACGGTCCGGGAAACCAGCGCGAACATCGCGTTCTTGGTTAACTTCCCGACATTGCGCGCATGCGGCGAAACGGCCGCTCGCGCGGCCGTGTCCAATGTTCGAATTGTCTAGGGGAAGAGCTCGCCGCTTATTCCGGCGGGCAGCCCTTGAACTCGCCGACCTTTGTCACCGAGAGGTGCGTGAGGTTCAGGCCCGCCAGCGGCTTCATCGAGCCGGCGCCCTGGCCGCTGAACATGTCGATCTTGTTGCCCTTGATCGCGCCGCCGATGTCGGAGGCGTACCAGTAGCCGTCGTGGGTCTCGCCGTTGGGCATCGGCAGGCCGACGGTCTCCTTGATGAAGACGATGGTGCGGCGGGGGATCACCTTGGTGTCCACGGCCAGGGTGCGCATCGCCACGACCTTGCAGCCCAGGCTGTCGAGGGCGCGGATGCCCTTGGCGCCGGCGTGGTACAGGGTGGCCTTCATCTTGTATTCGATGGAGCCGGGGATCGAGCCGGTCAGAGCCCCAGCGATCAGTTCGCCCAGGGGATCGGAGGCGCGTTCGGAGTCGGGGCCCGCGGCGGCGGGAAGAGCGGCGAACATGGCCATGAAGGCCAAAATTCCGGCGAGCGTGCGTCGCATCGAGGGGGTCCTCTTATCGGCGTATCTGTCGGTTCGGCGGTCTCCTTAAGCCGATCACGGCTCCGTGACAACCCGCTTAAAGTCGCCCGATTAGGGCGGAATCGGACGAAAACCTCTGGTGAAGCTCGGAACTCGGGTGAAAATTCAATCGTTTAGCGCGCCATTTAAAAAGTGGGGAAGGGCGACGGAATGACGCTGCGGATCTTCGGCGACGGCAAGTCGGGCAATTGCCTGAAGGTGAAATGGACCGCCCAGCGCCTGAGTCTGCCGTTCGAGTGGATCGAGGTCGACATTCTCAAGGGCGAGTCCCGCACCGCCGAATTCCTCGCCTTGAACCCGGCTGGCCAGGTGCCGGCGGTGATCCTGGAGGACGGCCGCGCGCTGGCCCAGTCCAACGCCATCATGCTGCATCTGGCCGAGGGCTCGGTGCTGATCCCGACCGACCCCTACCTCAAGGCCAAGGTCTACGAGTGGCTGTTCTGGGAGCAGTACAGCCACGAACCCTACGTCGCGGTGGCCAGGTTCCAGGTCGCCTACATGGGCAAGCCGGTGGAAAGCCTGGACGGCAAGCTGGTCGAGCGCGGCCACGCCGCCTTGGCCCGCCTCGAAAACGGGCTTCTGGACAGCGGCTTCCTGGTCGGCGATCGCCTGACCCTGGCGGACATCGCGCTGGTGGCCTACACCCGTGTCGCCCACGAGGGCGGTTTCGATCTGGCGCGCTATCCGGCCGTGAAGGCCTGGGTCGGACGCGTCGAGACGGCCCTCGGCATCGATTAAGTCTTCGGAGCGCGCATGAAGTCGCCGTCGTCCAGCCTGAAAGTTCTAGTCCTCGCCGCCGCCCTGGCCGCGCCGGCCCAGTCGGCCCTGGCCTGGGGCGCGTCCGGCCACCGGATGATCGGCGTGCTCGGCGCCTCGACCCTGCCCGAAGACGTGCCGGCCTTCGTGCGCAGCCCCTACGGCGTGGCCGCCATCGGCGAGTACGCCCGCGAGCCGGATCGCTGGAAGGGCTCGGGCAAGGTTCACGACCACGACCGCGACGCGGCCCACTTCCTCGACCTCGACGACGAGGGGCGGATGTTCGGCGGCCCGAAGTTCACCGTCGAGACCCTGCCGGCCACCCGCGCCGACTACGCCACGGCCCTGCGCGCCGTCGGCCAGGACGAGTGGAAGGCCGGCTACCTGCCCTACGCCATGATCGACGGCTATCAGCAGCTGGTGAAGGACTTCACCTACTGGCGCGTGCTGGTGGCGGCCGAGAAGCAGACCACCGACGCCCAGAAGAAGGCCTGGTACGCCGCCGACCTCAAGCGCCGCGAGGAGCTGCTGCTGCGCGACCTTGGCGTCTGGGCCCACTACATCGGCGACGGCAGCCAGCCGCTGCACATGAGCGTGCACTACAACGGCTGGGGCGACTATCCGAACCCCAACGGCTACACCCAGAGCCGGGGCACCCACGGCGCGTTCGAGGGTCCGCTGGTCAAGGCCGTGGCCAAGGACGACGAGGTCAAGGCGCTGATGCCGGCCCTGCGCGACTGCGCCTGCAGCTACGAGACCCGCATGGTCGGCTACCTGACCACCACCTGGAAGCTGACCGAGCCGCTGTACAAGCTGGAAAAGTCGGGCGGCATGGTCGCCACGGATCCGCGCGCCAAGGCCTTCGTCGACGAGCGGCTGGCCGCGGGCGCGGCCGAGCTGCGCGACATGGTCGCCATGGCCTGGAAGGCCAGCGCCGATGGCAAGATCGGCTATCGTCCCGAGATCAGCGTCGCCGACGTCGAAAGCGGCAAGGCCGATCCGTGGAACGACCTGTTCGGCAAGGACTGATCGCTTGATCGCGTTCTACGCCCCCGACGCGTCCCGCGAGTACCAGGACCGTCACGCCGCCTTCGGCATCGCCGAGGACGCGCGGGGGCTGATTGCGCTGGTGGAAGTGACCAAGCCCGGCAAGGCGCCTTACTTCGACCTGCCGGGCGGCGCCGTCGACGGCGAGGAGACCGAAAACCAGGCCCTGGTCCGCGAGTTCGGCGAGGAGACAGGCCTCGTCGTCGAGGTCGGCGCCCACGTGGTCGACGTCTCCCAGCCGTTCCTGAAGTCCGACGGTCAGCCGGTGCGGAACTATGGCGGGATCTACGCCGTCAAGCTGGCCGGCGAGCGTCCGGAGCTGAAGGTCGAGGACGACCACAGGCTGGTCTGGCTCGACCCCCGCGACGCCGTCGTCGCGCTGCGCCACGACGCCCACTCCTGGGCGGTCGCCGCGTGGATGCGCAAGGGCTAGTTCGACTTGGCCTTCAGCGCCGCCTTGGCTTCGCCCGGGGCGACCTGGTCGAACAGCATCGACAGGTGCTGGTCCTTGGCGTGATCGTTGTGCAGGTCCCAGGCCAGCGATATCGGCAGGCGCAGACGGCCGCCGTTCGGCAGCTTGGCCACCAGCACGCGCCAACTGAAGCCGTCGCCCGGATCGCCCAGCGGGCCGAACTCCAGCGGCGCCGGATCGCGCAGGCGGAAGGCGCGGTCGGCTTTGGCGGCGAACCAGGCCAGATCGTCGGCCGCGGTCGGGTCGGCGGAGGGCGAAACGATCTTGCCCTTGAGATTGCGGACCATGACGGCCTCCCAAGCATGAAAGCGCGGCTCTCTAGCACTATGCGCCGGGACTTCCCATGTCCAAGCCACGGGTTGGGCGCCTGAAACGCAATGAGGCTCGGGTGAGCAAGGAAAGGCCGATCAAGCGCGTGCGCGCCGACTGGAACGAGGTGGTCCTCGTCTGTCGCAAGTGCTCGCGCAAGCTCGACGGCGGCTTCGGCAAGGACGGCGGTACGAGCTTCGCCAAGGCTCTGCGCAAGGCCTCCGGCGGCGGCAAGGGTAAGGACCGCAAGGCGCCGCTGGCCGTCATCGAGGTCGACTGCTTCGACGTCTGCCCCAAGGACGCCGTGGTGGCGGTCAATGCATCCCGGCCTCGCGAGTGGGTGGTCGTGCCGCGCGGGGCGTCGATGGAGGCGGCCGTCGCTCGTCTGGGCCTCGCCGCCAACGACGCCGAAGCGGCCTGATGGCGAAGCCGGCCCGCGAGTCTGCTATCAGGCTCCGATGAGCCGAAAGCGCGCCGACATCCTGCTGGTCGAGAAGGGCCTGTTCGACAGCCGCGCCAAGGCGCGCGCCGCCATCGAGGCCGGCCGCGTCACGGTCGACGGCAAGGTCGTGGCCAAGGCCTCCGAAGCCATCGACGAAGCCGGCGATATCGTCGCCGAGGCCGCGCACCCCTGGGTAGGCCGGGGCGCGCTCAAGCTGGTGCGGGCGCTGGAGCTATGGCCCGTGCTCGTCGAGGGGCGCATCGCCGTAGACGTGGGCGCCTCCACGGGCGGCTTCACCGAAGTCCTGTTGGCGAAGGGCGCGACTCGCGTGCTGGCCGTCGACGTCGGGCGCGACCAGCTGCATCCGAGTCTCAAGGCCGACGCCCGCGTGGCGGACCTGTCGCCGCTGGACGCCCGCGCGCTGACCGCCGAGCACGCGCCCGGCGGCGTCGATCTGATCGTCACCGACGTCAGCTTCATCTCGCTGGAAAAGGCCCTGCCGGCCGCGCTGGCCCTGGCGGGGCCGGGCGCGGACCTCGTCGCGCTGGTCAAGCCGCAGTTCGAGGCCGGTCGCGAGAATGTCGGCAAGGGCGGCCTGGTGAAGGATCCCGAGATCATCGCTGCCTGCGTCGGTGCGGTCTCGACGTTCCTGGAGGCGTCCGGCTGGACGGTTCGCGACAGCGCCGACAGTCCCATCACCGGCGGCGAGGGCCAGGTCGAGAAACTGCTCTGGGCGGTAAAGGGGTAGAAAGACCGCTAGCGGCGCAGCGCCGCCAGCGCTCCCGGATAGCGCCGCGACAAGGGGGCCTCCGCCGCCCCCAACTCTACCGCGTAGTCTCCTGAACCTTCCGGGCGCAGTCCGGTCACCCGCGCGGCGTTGACCAGCCACGAGCGATGGGTGCGCAGGAAGCCGTGGGCGCCGAGCTCTCCCTCCAGCGCCGTCAGCGACGAACGCGTCAGCGGCCGCCTGCCGTCGGCCAGCAGGAACTCGGCGTAATTGCCGGCCGAGCGCACCGCCAGGATCTCGGCGACGGGCGTGCGCACCAGCCGCGCGCCGTCGCGAATGTCGAACATCGAGGCGGCCGGGGCGGGGGCGAGAGCCGTCGCCGGGGCCGGCGTTTCGGCCGCGACGTCGCGCGCCATCCGCGCCAGCAGCCAGAAGACCACGAAGGCCAGGACGTAGGCGATGACGTCCTTGCGCAGCTCGTACAGGAACTCCGGTCCGATCGGTCCGAAGTCGTAGCCTTCGTCGAGGATCAGGCGATGGGCGATCTTCCGCAGCACGACGAAGCCGGTCACGTGCAGGGTCGAATAGACCAGCAGGGCCAGGGCGTGGACGGGCAGGGCGCGCGGCAGCGACGGCCTCGTCCGGTGCGTCCAGAGGGCGACGGCGGCGGGCAGCAGCATGATGAACACCGTCACCAGGCCGCTGGAGACCTCCCAGATCGCCGGTCGCCAGGGGCCAAGCCGCGGCGCGTCGTGGATCAGGGTCAGGATGTTGATGACCGTGATGGCCGCGACGACGGCCAGGCCGCACAGCCAGCCGCGCATCAGCAGGCGACGCTCCACGCCGCTCATCCCCCAGCGGACGCCGTTCGTCCCCGCGCTGGCCGCGGCGTCACGGCGGTCGCGCCGCTCGTCCCCCGGCGCTTGGCGCGCGAGGGTCGAAGCGGATTTGTCTCCGGCGACGCCATCGTTCGGAACCAACCCCAATGTCCCCTTCGCCTTCACAGGACCTCGCCCGCCGCCACGACCTCGACTGGATCAGGGGGGGCGCCTTATTCCTGCTGATTCTGTATCACGTGGGCATGTTCTACGTGCCCTGGGAGTGGCACGTGAAGTCGCCCCATCCGATCCCGGCCCTCGAGCCGGTGATGATGCTGACCAATCCCTGGCGGCTGACCCTGCTGTTCCTGGTCTCGGGGGCGGCGACGCGGTTCATGGCCGACAAGGTCAGCGCGGGAAAGCTGGCGGGCGCCCGCATCGCGCGGCTTCTGCCGCCGCTGCTGCTGGCCATGGCCGTGATCGTGCCGCCGCAGTCCTACTATCAGGTCGCCGAGTACGTGGCCGCGCACCCGCAGGCGCCGTTCGGCGTCGATCCGTGGCCGACTTTCTGGGGCAAGTACATGACGGCCTCGGGCGGCTGGTGCGGCGAGGACGGCGACTGCCTGATCACCCCGACCTGGAACCACATGTGGTTCGTCGCCTATCTGCTCGTCTACACGCTGGTCCTGGCCGCGCTGCTGGCCGTCGCGCGCCGGCTCGGCGGCAGGCTTCAGGCGGGCTTGGAGCGGGTGCTGGCGGGACCCTGGTTGCTGGTCCTGCCGGTCGTCTATCTGGCCGTGGCGCGCACCACGCTGATGCCGATCTTCGACATCACCCACGCCCTGGTCGACGACTGGTACAACCATGCCATCTCGTTCGCGGCCTTCCTGCTTGGCTTTGGCCTGGCCAAGTCGGCCGTGCTGCGCGAGCGGCTGATCGCCGCGCGCTGGCCGGCTCTCGTCCTGGCCCTCGCCGCCTACGCCGCCTTCGCGACCTATGCCTGGCAGTATCGAGACGTCATGCCGCCCCTGGCTTTGCGACGGCTGATGCACGGGGTCTACGCGGTCGACCAGTGGTGCGCGATCGCCGCGATCCTCGGGTTCGGGGCCAGGCATCTGAACAGGGGCGGCCCGGTGCTGCGTTACCTGACCGTGGGCGTCTTCCCGTTCTACATCGTCCATCAGACGGCAACGGTGGTTCTGGCGCACCATCTGGCCAGGCTGGGGCTGCCTCAGGGGCTGGAGGCGCTGATCCTGATCGCGGGAACCTTCGCCGCGTGCTTCGGAACCTACGAGATCGTCCGGCGCATTCCGGGCGTGCGGATCCTGTTCGGCCTGCGGGCTCAGCCCGCCGCCGAAGCCAGCCGTCCGCCGGCGTTCGCATAGGCCTGGGTTCCGCGGGTCAGCACCTGGTCGGCGCTCACGATCTCGGCGATGCCGATGTCGCCGGCGCCGGCCAGACGCTCGTACAGCGCCGAGAAGTCGCGCAGGGTGACCTCCTGCAGGGTCTGGATTGACGGGATGACGAAATAGACCTGCTGGAAGTCGTCGATGCGATAGGGCGTGCGCATCACCCGCTCCAGATCGAATCCGATCCGGTTGGGGGAGGGGTCTTCGAGGGCGAAGATCGACTCCGTCCGGGACGAGACGATCCCCGCGCCGTAGATGCGCAGGCCCGCCGGCGTCGCCATCAGTCCGAATTCGACGGTGTACCAGTACAGGCGGGCGAGGTTGGCCAGGCGGCCAAGGCCCAGCGCCCGCTGCCCGCCCTTGCCGTAGGCCTGCATGTAGTCGGCGAACACCGGGTCGGTCAGCATCGGCACGTGGCCGAACACGTCGTGGAAGACGTCCGGCTCCTGGAGATAGTCCAGTTCGTTCGGCTTGCGGATGAACTGGCCGGCCGGGAAGCGGCGGTTGGCCAGGTGGTCGAAGAACACGTCGTCGGGCACCAGGCCCGGCACGGCCACGACGCTCCAGCCGGTCAGGCGCTGGAGCTCGTCGTTGATCCGGTTGAAGTCGGGGATGCCCGTGCGGTGCAGGTCCAGCGCGTCGAGGCCGCGCAGGAACTCGTCGCAGGCGCGGTTCTGCAGAACCTTGGCCTGACGCTCGTAGAGGGTGATCCAGACGTCGTGTTCGGCCTGGCTATAGCTGTCCCAGCCCTGGTCGATCGTCCAATCGGGACGAACCCCTGGGGGCGGCCCGCCGCTGAAACCGTCTGCGCTCATGAAACGACGTTACGCCCGCCTCGCGGCAAGTTCCGTTCGATTTTTGCGCGCAATCACCAGGTCGCCGGTCAGACCTTGCCGTCAGTGCGAGATCCGGGGACGAAGCTTGTAGGCGCCGTGGTCGAAGGATTCGAAGATCAGCGCGGCTTGCGGATGATGTACCGGCTCGCCGGTGTCGTCTGCCAGCAGGTTCTGCTCGGAGACGTAGGCGACGTAGGTGTTGTCGTCGTTCTCGGCCAGGAGGTGATAAAACGGCTGGTCCTTGGACGGCCGGATGTCCTCGGGAATGGACTCCCACCACTCTTCCGTATTGGCGAACACCGGGTCGACGTCGAACACCACGCCCCGGAAGGGGAAGACGCGGTGTCTGACGACCTGGCCGATCGCGAATTTGGCGAGTCTCTCGTTCATGATGAAGATATTACGACGAGTCTCCTGACTGAATCCTGAACGTAGACGGCGTTCATTGTGAGGACGCGCCGCCTTCCGGTGCATCGACACGGTTGCTATGGTCGTCGGTGAAGTGAGGCGGTTCGTCACGAATCGCCTGCGAGACAGGTGAAAAGACCATGTCGGAGGCGCCGAGAGCGCCCGGCGGACCTCGTGGCCAGGGCGGTCAGGGCTCGCGCCGGTCTCCGGGCGAGCAGCCGTGCTACGCGGCGCTCGATCTCGGAACCAACAACTGCCGCCTCCTGGTGGCGACGCCTTCGCCGCGCGGCTTTCGCGTCATCGAGGCCTATTCCCGCATCGTCCGGCTGGGCGAGGGGCTGTCCCAGACCGGTCAGCTGTCCGACGCGGCGATGGAGCGGTCGATGGCCGCGCTCAAGGTCTGCGCCGAGAAGATCCGCCGCCGCAAGGCCGTCCGCGTGAAGGCCGTGGCGACGCAAGCCTGCCGCGGCGCCAGCAACGGCACGGAATTCGTCCGTCGCGTCGCCGAGGAGACGGGGCTTCGCCTGCAGATCATCACCCCGCGCGAGGAGGCCCAGCTTTCCGTCGCCGGCTGCATGAGCCTGTTCGATCGCGAGGCCGACGCGGCCCTGGTCGTCGACGTCGGCGGCGGCTCGACCGAGCTGTCCTGGGTCGATCTCAAGGGCGGCGGCCTGGACGCCAAGCCACGCCAGTTCGAGGCCTGGAAGCTGCCGATCCGAGCCTGGTTGTCCATTCCCATCGGGGTGGTCACCCTGGCCGAGCGCTTTCCCGAGGGCGAGCGGGCCGACGACGGCTGGTTCCGCGCCATGGTCGAGGAGGTGAAGTCGAAGATCTCGGCGTTCCCGCACGCCGCGCCGATGCGCAAGACCTTCGACGCCGGCCGGGCTCACATGGTCGGCACCTCGGGCGCGATCACCAGCCTGGCCGGCCTGCACCTGGGCCTGCCGCGCTACGACCGCAACGTGGTCGACGGCCTCTGGATGGAGCGCGCCGACTGCGAGGCCGCCGCCGGCCGCCTGCTGACACTGACCGCCAAGGAGCGCGCGCTGGAGCCGTGCATCGGCGCCGATCGCGCCGATCTGGTGCTGGCGGGCGCGGCCATTCTTCAAGCCGTTCAAGAGCTTTGGCCATGTTCGCGCGTGCGAGTCGCCGATCGAGGGCTTAGAGAGGGGCTCCTGATGTCTCTGATGTCGGATCGGCAGAAGCGCCCCCGCCGTCGGCGGCGCGGCGGGGCCGGTTCGTCCCAAACGGTGAACGCATGAACGACGAAATCCCCCGCCGCCGGATGGTCAAGCCGCCCACGGGCGGCAACGCGGACGGTCGCGCCAAGCCCGCGCGCCTGAAGACCGCCGATGGCCGCACGCCGTCGCAGCAGGCCTGGCTGGAGCGCCAGATCAACGACCCGTTCTCGGCCAAGGCCCGGGCGCTGGGCTATCGCAGCCGCGCGGCCTTCAAGATCAGCGAGATCGACGAGAAGTTCCGCTTCTTCAAGAAGGGCGCGCGGGTCATCGACCTTGGTTGCGCGCCCGGCGGCTGGCTGCAGATCGCCGTCGAGCGCGGCGTGACCCAGCTGGTGGGCGTCGACCTGCTGCACGTCGATCCGGTCGAGCCGGCCCACATCATCGAGATGGACTTCACCGACCCGGCCTGTCCGCCCAGGCTGATCGAGCTGCTGGGCGGGGCGCCCGACCTCGTGATGTCGGACATGGCGCCCAACACCGTCGGCCATCGCGAGACCGACCACCTGCGCATCGTGGGCCTGATCGAGATCGGCGCCGAGTTCGCCATCGAGACCCTGCGTCCCGGCGGCGCCTTCGTGGCAAAGGCCTTCCAGGGCGGCGAGACCGCCGAGGTCATCGCCCGCCTGAAGAAGCACTTCGAGAAGGTCCAGCACTTCAAGCCCAAGGCCAGCCGTCAGGACAGTTCCGAGGTCTTCCTCGTGGCCACGGGGTTCAAGGGGCGCTGAAGGCTGGGGCAGGCGCCGGCCGCCCGGTGTCCGCGACGAGCAGGGCGGGAGCTTCCCGCACGGGAGGTCCTGGCAAATCATCTCCATTCAGGCTCCGGGATGGGTCGACAAACGCCCGCCTCGCGACTATACGAGCGCCGCAAAATGGAGAATCCGATGGAGATTCGCGAAGGGCTCACCTTCGACGACGTTTTGCTCGAACCTGGTCCGTCCGACGTCATGCCGACGCAAGTGACGACCGAGACCAAGTTCACGCGTGAAATCAGTCTGAACATCCCGCTCGTGTCCGCCGCCATGGACACGGTCACCGAAAGCCGTCTCGCCATCGCCATGGCGCAGGCCGGCGGCCTGGGCATCCTGCACCGCAACCTCTCCAACGAGGAGCAGGCCGACCACGTCCGCGAGGTGAAGCGGTACGAGAGCGGCATGGTCATCAATCCGCTGACCATCCACCCCGACACCACCCTGGCCGAGGTCCGCGAGATCACGGCCCGTCGCAAGATCTCGGGCTTTCCGGTGGTCGAGCGCGACACGGGCAAGCTGGTCGGCATCCTGACCAACCGCGACATGCGCTTCGAGGGCGACGCCAACGTCCCGGCCTCGGCGCTGATGACCCGCGAGAACCTGATCACGGTCGGCGAGGGCGTGGATCATCGCGAGGCCCGCGAGCTTCTGCGCAAGCACAAGATCGAACGCCTGATCGTCGTGGACGAGGCCTACCGCGCGGTCGGCCTGATCACGGTGAAGGACATCGAGAAGGCCCAGGCTCACCCCTTGGCCGCCAAGGACGACAAGGGCCGCCTGCTGGTCGGCGCGGCCTCGACCGTCGGCGACGCCGGCTTCGAGCGCTCCATGGGCCTGGTCGACGCCGGCGTCGACGTCGTCGTCATCGACACTGCCCACGGCCACTCCAGCCAGGTCGCCGCCGCGGTCTCGCGCCTCAAGCGCGAAGCCAACCGCGTCCAGATCGTGGCCGGCAACATCGCCACCTACGACGCCGCCCGCGCTCTGATCGACGCCGGCGCCGACGCGGTGAAGGTGGGCATCGGCCCGGGCTCGATCTGCACCACCCGCATCGTCGCGGGCGTGGGCGTGCCGCAGCTGACCGCGATCATGGAAGCCGTCCGCGCCGGTCGCGAGAGCGGCGTGCCGGTGATCGCCGACGGCGGCATCAAGTTCTCGGGCGACCTGGCCAAGGCCATCGCCGCGGGCGCTTCGACCGCGATGATGGGCTCGATGTTCGCCGGCACCGAAGAGGCGCCGGGCGAGGTGTTCCTGTACCAGGGGCGCTCGTACAAGAGCTATCGCGGCATGGGTTCGGTGGGCGCCATGGCCCGCGGCTCGGCCGACCGCTACTTCCAGAAGGAAGTCACCGACAGCTTCAAGCTGGTGCCGGAAGGCATCGAGGGCCAGACCCCGTTCAAGGGTCCGATCGCCCCGGTGCTGCACCAGCTGGTCGGCGGCCTGCGGGCGGCCATGGGCTATGTCGGCGCGCCGACGATCCCCGAACTGCAGGAGCGCGCGCGCTTCGTGCGGATCACGGGCGCGGGCCTGCGTGAAAGCCACGTCCACGACGTGATGATCACGCGCGAGGCTCCGAACTATCCGAGCGCGGTCTAAGCCATGCAGATGGCCTTCGAGCTGAAGATGCTGGCGGCGGCGGTCGTCATCGGGCTGGTCCACCTGCTGTGGGCCAGCGCGGCGGCCCAGCCCCAGCGCGGCTTGAAGTGGAATGTCGGCTCGCGGGAGACGCCGGTCGTGCTGACCGGCATGGCCGGACGGCTCGAAAGGGCCTTCGCCAACTTCCGCGAGACCTTCGCGTTCTTCGTCGCCGCCGTGCTGGTCGCCTATCTGGGCGGCCGGCTCGGCGCGCTGACCGCGGCTGGAACCGCGCTCTATGTGGGCGCCCGGGCGGTCTATGTCCTTCTCTATGCGTTCGGCGTGCCGGTCGTCCGCAGCCTGGTCTGGGTCGCCTCCATGGCGGGCCTTGGCCTGGTCCTTCTGGCGTTGGTGATCTAGCTCAATGCGTGACGGAGGACGGGTTTCCGCGGCGATCGAGGTTCTGACCGAGATCGAGACGCGGCATTTCCCTGTGAAGATGGCGCTCAAGCGCTGGGGCGAGGCCGCGCGCTACGCCGGCTCCAAGGACCGGGCGTTCGTCTCGGGCCTGGTGCTCGACGCTTTGCGACGCAAGCGCTCGCTGGGCTGGATGATGGGCGACGCTTCGGCCCGAGGCGTGGTGCTGGGCGTCCTGGCCTTCACCTGGAAGTGGCCGGCCGAGCGTATCGCCGAGGCGGCTTCGGAAGAGCACGGCTTTGGCCCGCTGAGCGAGGCCGAACTGGCTCGTCTGAAGGATCCCGTCTCGCTGGACGGCGCGCCTGCCCCGGTGGCGGGCGACTATCCCGACTGGCTCGAACCCCACCTGGCCCGCGCCCTGGGCGCCGACCAGGCCGTCGAGATGGCGGCGCTGGCCGAGCGCGCGCCGGTCGACCTGCGCATCAACACCCTGAAGGCCGACGCCGAGCGCGGCGCCAAGGCCCTGGCGCCGATCAACGCCGTGCCGGCGGGGATCCTGCCCAACGCCTTCCGCATTCCCGCGCCGGCCGCCGCCGACCGCACCCCGTCCGTCGAGGCCGTGCCGGCCTTCTCCAAGGGCTGGTTCGAGGTCCAGGACCTGGGCTCGCAGATCGCCGCGGCCGTGGCCGGCGAGGTCAAGGGCAAGCAGGTGCTCGACTTCTGCGCCGGCGGGGGCGGCAAGACGCTCGCTCTTGCGGCCGCCATGGGCAACAGCGGCCAGATCTTCGCGCACGACGCCGACGCCCGGCGCTTGGCCGACACCATCCGTCGCGGCCAGAGGGCAGGGGTGCGCAACCTGCAGATCCGCTCGCCGATCGAGGCCCAGCCGTTGAAGGGCTTGGAAGCCAAGATCGACGTGGTTTTCGTCGACGCGCCCTGCACCGGCGCCGGCACCTGGCGCCGCCATCCCGACGCGAAATGGCGCCTGTCGCCCGACCAGCTGGCCAAGCGCCAGATCGAGCAGGACAGCGTCATGGAAGACGCCTCGACCTTCGTGAAGCCCGGCGGCCGCATGGTCTACGTGACCTGCTCGCTGCTGACCGAGGAGAACGAGGACCGCGTCGCGGCCTTCCTCGAGCGCCACCCCGAATTCACCGTCAGGCCGATCGCCCTGGACGGCGTCACCCACGTGACCCCGGAAGGCTATCTGCGCCTGACCCCGCACCGCGCCGGTACGGACGGCTTCTTCGCCGCCGTGCTCGAGCGCTCGACCTACGCGCCGTAATCGCCTGACCGACACACGCTGGAGACCCGCCCGATGACCACCGAAACCCACCACCAGCGCGTCCTGATCGTCGACTTCGGCAGCCAGGTGACCCAGCTGATCGCCCGCCGGGTGCGCGAGGCCGGCGTCTATTGCGAAATCCATCCGTTCGACAAGGCCGAAGCGCTGGTCGACGACTACAAGCCCTCGGCGATCATCCTGTCGGGCGGCCCGGCCAGCGTGCTTGAGGCCGAAAGCCCCCGCATCGGCCGCAAGCTGTTCGACCTGGGCCTGCCGATGCTGGCCATCTGCTACGGCCAGCAGCTGCTGTGCGACGTGCTGGGCGGCAAGGTCGAGGGCGGCCACGCCGGCGAGTTCGGCCGCGCCGAACTGACCATCGGCAAGCAGAGCCCGCTGTTCCAGGGCCTCGCCGGCGTCGGCGAGCTGGAAACCGTCTGGATGAGCCACGGCGACCGCGTCACCGCCATTCCCGAGGGGTTCGAGGTCATCGGCACCTCGACCGGCGCGCCGTTCGCGGCCATCGCCAATGACGACAAGAAGATCTACGCCGTCCAGTTCCACCCCGAGGTGTACCACACCGTCAACGGGACCCAGATCTACAAGAACTTCCTGGCCCTGGCCGGCCTGAAGGGCGACTGGACCATGGCCGCCTTCCGCCAGGAGATGGTTCAGAAGATCCGCGATCAGGTCGGCGACGGCAAGGTGATCTGCGGCCTGTCGGGCGGGGTCGACAGCTCGGTGGCCGCCGTGCTGATCCACGAGGCCATCGGCGACCAGCTGACCTGCGTGTTCGTCGACACCGGCCTGCTCCGCAAGAACGAGGCCGACCAGGTCGTCACCCTGTTCCGCGACCACTACAACATCCCGCTGGTCCACGTGGACGCCGGCGACCTGTTCCTGGGCGAACTGGCCGGCGTCTCCGACCCCGAGACCAAGCGCAAGACGATCGGCCGCCTGTTCATCGACGTCTTCGACAAGGAAGCCGCCAAGATCGACGGCGCCCAGTTCCTGGCCCAGGGCACGCTCTATCCCGACGTCGTCGAGAGCGTCTCGGCCCGCGGCGGCCCGTCGGCCGTGATCAAGAGCCACCACAACGTGGGCGGCCTGCCGGACTACATGAAGCTCAAGCTGGTCGAGCCGCTGCGCGAGCTCTTCAAGGATGAGGTCCGCGCCCTGGGCGTCGAGCTGGGCCTGGCCCCCGCCTTCGTCGGCCGCCACCCGTTCCCGGGTCCTGGCCTGGCCATTCGCATCCCGGGCGAGATCACGCCCGAGAAGGTCAAGGTCCTGCAGGACGCCGACGCCATCTACCTCGAGGAGATCCGCAACGCGGGCCTCTACGACAAGATCTGGCAGGCCTTCGCCGTGCTGCTGCCGGTCAAGACCGTGGGCGTCATGGGCGACGCCCGCACCTACGAGAACGTCCTGGCCCTGCGCGCGGTCACCTCGACCGACGGCATGACCGCCGACTTCTTCGAATTCCCCTGGGAAATCCTTGGCAAGACCGCCACCCGGATCATCAACGAGGTCCGCGGCGTCAATCGCGTCGTCTACGACGTGACCAGCAAGCCGCCCGGCACCATCGAGTGGGAATGATTCAGGCCCCTCCGGCGACGTTCGCGACCTATCGCGAATGTCGTCTAAGGTGTTGAAATAATTTGTGATTCTCGCCGCCAAGTATCGGCAACTATCGGTGAGCAGAATTTCAAATGTCGTCTAATTGACGGGCCGGAGCGCACCTTGCTCCTGCGCCGGGTCGGCTGGTACCGTCAGCTCACGTCGGGCCTGACGGTACTTTTTCCAGCAACAAGTTCCTGAAATCGCAAAAGAATTTCGCCACCGTGCCTCCCGAAATCGGGTGACGGTATAGCGGCGGCTTTTGCGCGCTTTCAGGGGTGCGGAGACCGTCCCCAATGCTAACCGACGCTGCTCTCAAGAGCCTGAAACCAAAGAGAAAACCCTATAAGGCGACCGACCGTGACGGTATGTACGTCGTGGTCTCACCAGCAGGGGGCATCACGTTCCGCCTCGACTACCGCCTGAACAATCGGCGTGAGACCCTGACCCTGGGTCGCTACGGGTCTGGCGGCATCAGCCTGCTCAAGGCGCGCGAGCTCGTCATGGAGGCCCGCCGACAGGTGCGGGAAGGGGTGTCTCCCGCCATGGAGAAGCAGCGCGCCAAAGCGAAGATCAAAGCCGCCAAGACGTTCGGCGAGTTTGGTCGCAAATGGCTCGAGGAGGGGAGGATGGCCGAAAGCACGCGCGCCATGCGGCGTAGCGTTTTCGAGCGCGACATCGTCAAGGCGTTCGAGAACCGGCTTCTGACCGAGGTCGAACCGCAGGACGTCCGGGCGCTTTGCCAGAAGGTGAAGGATCGAGGCGCGCCCGCGACGGCCGTGCATATCCGCGATCAGATCAACTTGATCTACGCCTTCGCCAGGCTCCACGGCGAGAAGGTAGAGAACCCCGCCAAGGAGGTTAACCCGTCGTCGATCTGGACGTTCACGCCGCGTGAGCGAGCGTTGTCGCCGCGAGAGATCCGACTGTTTTACACGCTCCTGGAGCAGGTCCCGACCCTGCCGACGATCCGGCTGGGCCTGAAGTTCATCCTTCTGACCATGGTCCGTAAGAGCGAACTCCAAGACGCGGTGTGGAGCGAGATCGACTTCGTCAACGCGGTTTGGCAGATTCCCAAGGAACGGATGAAGTGCGGGAGAGCCCACAACGTCTACCTGTCGACCCAGGCCCTCGACATCCTGATCGCGCTGAAGACCTGCTCGGGTGGGTCACGCTATGTCTTGCCGTCGCGCTACGACGCCAACGAGCCGATGTCGCGCGCGACCTTTAACCGGGTGACAATGTCTATCGCCGAGCGGGCCAAGGCCAACGACCTGGCTCTGCCTCCGTTCACGGTCCACGACCTCCGGCGGACCGGATCGACCCTCCTGAACGAAATCGGTTTCGATGAGGACTGGATCGAGCGCTGCCTGGCTCACGTCGATCGGCGGACCTCACGTCGGGTCTACAATGTCGCCGAGTACGCGACGCAGCGCCGCCATATGCTCCAGGAGTGGGCCGACATGATTGACGCCTGGGTTTCCGGGCAAAAGCACCTGCCGACGCTCAAGCCAACGGTTGAACACGGCATCACGTTGGATCCGGCGGTGTAGGCGGGCGCCGCCCTTCAGGCAGTTTGCAGGGCGCCAGCCAATTGGATGGCCAGCGCCATGCGGATTGGTCAGCCCGCGCCAGGCTATTGGGGAGGTCGGATGTCCGCTTTCGCAGCGGTCGCTATTTTCCGACTACCCCCGTTCTGGTCACCACAGACGGTGTCTATCGCGAGATCATCTCTTGAATCCGAGCGCCCAAGACGTCGACCGCAAAGGGCTTGGTCAGCACCGTCATGCCTGGAACGAGGCGGCCGTTGCCGACCAGGGCGTTCTCGGCATAGCCGGTTATGAAGAGGACCTTCAGGTCGGGACGCCGGGCGCGGGCGGCGTCGGCGAGCTGGCGACCGTTCATGCCGCCCGGCAGGCCAATGTCGGTCACCAGGAGGTCGATGCGCGCGTCCGATTGCAGAACCAGCAGGCCCGCCTTGGCGTCGGCGGCCTCGATCGAGGTGTAGCCCAGTTCGGCCAGGACGTCGGTGACCAGCATGCGCACGGTCGGCTCGTCGTCGACGACGAGCACGCACTCGCCATCCCCCGCGCGCTCGACCGGTCTTGTGATCGGCGCCTCGGCCTCGCCCATGTGGCGGGGCAGATAGATGGACATGGTCGTGCCGATGCCGACCTCGGAATAGATCCGCACCTGGCCATCGGACTGCTTGGCGAAGCCATAGATCATCGACAGACCTAGGCCTGTACCCTGGCCGAGCGGCTTGGTGGTGAAGAACGGATCGAAGGCCTTGGCGATCACGTCCGGGGTCATGCCCGTGCCGGTGTCGGTCACCGACATCGATACATATTGGCCAGGCGGCATATCGTGCGTCTTGGCGGCCGCGTCGTCGATCCAGCGGTTGGCAGTCTCGATGGTGATCCGGCCGCCATCGGGCATGGCGTCGCGAGCGTTGATGCAGAGGTTGAGGAGGGCGTTCTCGAGCTGCGGCGGATCGACCAGGGTCGTCCAGAGCCCTGCGGTTCCGACCGTCTCGATATGAATGGCCGGGCCGACCGTGCGACGGATCAGGTCTTCCATGCCGGCGATCAGCTGGTTGACGTCGGTCAGCTTGGGATCGAGCGTCTGTGGCGCGAGAAGGCCAGGAGGCGATGGGTCAGGGCCGCCGCGCGGCGGGTCGCGCCCTGAGCCGCGATCATGTAGCGATCGATTTCCGGGATCCGGCCCTGGACGATGCGGCTCTGCATCAGCTCCAGCGATCCGGAAACGCCGGCCAGCAGGTTGTTGAAGTCGTGGGCGAGCCCGCCGGTGAGCTGGCCGACCGCCTCCATCTTCTGCGCCTGGCGCAAGGCCTCTTCGGCGGCCATGAGTTCGCGGACCGCCGCGTCGACCCGCTGTTCGAGCTGGGCGTTGGCCTGCGCCAAGTCTCGTTGGGCGTTCATGCGGTCGGTGACATCGTAGCCGCCGACGAAGATGCCGGTGACCTGGCCGTCGTCGTCGCGCAGGGGCTCGTAGACCAGGTCAATGAACCGGTCTTCGGCGCCCGACTCGCGATCTAGTCGGATCGGCATCTCGCGCGCCGAGAAGGCGGTCCCGGACACATAGACCTCGTCGAGTAGCTCGTAGAAGCCCTGTCCGACCAGATCCGGGAACACTTCCCGCACCGAGTGGCCGATGAAGTCACGCTTGCCGGATATGTCTTCGTAGGCGTCGTTGACCCACTGGAAGCGGTGCTCAGGTCCTTCGAGGATCGCGGCGAAGCCGGGCATCTGCTGTAGCGAGCGGCGCTGCTGGGCGGCGATGCGGACGATCTCTTCCTGGCTTGCGCGCAGGTTGGCGTCGGCCAGGACCTTCTGGGTGGTCTCGTTGGTGAAGATAAAGAGACCGGCCGGACCGCCATTTTCGTCCAGGATCCGCGAATAGGAGAAGGTCCACCAGGTATCGGCCTGGCCGCGGTCGGTGGCGAGCTTCCACGGCAGGTCGTTGAAGCGATTGCTGCGGCCGGCCATGGCGTCTTCGACGATCGGCATCGCCTGGTCGAGCGCGTCGGCCCAGACCTCGTCGAACCGCGCGCCCATGGCCCAGTCGACTCGCGGTCCCAAGAGCGGGGTGTAGGTCTCGTTGAAGAAGAAGTGCAGATCCGGACCCCAGCACAGGATCATCGACTCCGGCGAATTGACCACCAGGCTGAGCGCTGTCTTGAGCCCTTGGGGCCAGTCTGCGGGCACACCGAGCGGATGGTTGCTCCAGTCGCGCGCCAGGATCAGGTCGGTGGCGCGGCCGCCGCCGGCGAGGAAGGGAGCAGGGTTGGGCGTCATCACTCGTACCTGGGGCGCTCCGATCGCGAAGGCTTTCGGGAGATCGGACGCTGATCGAACGCCGTACCGGAGCGCGCACCATCTCGCTCCGCTGTATGGTCAAGCTAGCCTCGTCCAGCGCCGATAGCCACGGTCCTTAGGTTGCCAGAGGCAAACCGGATCATGGCGCGTTGGCCTGCAGAGCAAGGATCCCCATCACAAACTTCCCACGGGTGCCTAACGCGAAGCTGAGCCATTCGGTTCGCCGAAGCCGACAAGGACATTTAGCTCTCCTTCCTACGACAGGAGATCTATGTCGAGGCCGCCAGCTGGTAAGCCGCTAAGGCCGTCGGTTAGGACATGGCTACGGCGGAAAGCCTGAGGGATCTATTTGAGCGAGGCGACGACCGGGCAGTGGTCGGACGGGTGTCCGTCAGCCAGCGCATAGGTTTGCTCTTCGAACCCCGCAAGATCGCGAGCGCTTCGAGCGTCGAGCACGATGTGATCGATGAACTCCTTGAAGCGCGGATCGCACTTGGGTGTTGTCGTTCCTTCCGCGAGCGAGAGGTCAGCATTCGCGGGTTGTCCATCGTCGAGATCGGCCCACAGCACGTCGTCCTGGCGGGCAAGCCGGCGATTGAAGTCGCCAAGTACGATGAAGCGGATGGGCTCGGCGGCGCGGGCGTCGATCCACTTTTCGAGGACGGGAATCTGCTGTTGCAGGGTTTGACAGGCGTCACCCTTCAGGCCGTTGAAGCAGCCTGACTTCAAGTGCACCGCCAAAAGGCGAACCGGCGCGTGGCCACGAGCGTGCACGATGATGTCTACGCCGGAGCGAAGGTTGGGATTGCCGACCGCTAGGTCCGCCAAGTCTGGAGCGCGGTCGAACTGGACGCCTTTGCGAATGGCGAAGCCGACGGCTTGACGGGTGAGCTTGCGACCCTCCTGGCCGCCGCAGGGGAAGTGGTCACCGGCCGATCGTTCCTCGATGATCAGCTGGTACTTGGCTGGATCAAACACCCGCGAGGCGGCCTTGATCGACTCCACTTCTTCGAAGGCGATGACGTCGGCGTTTAGCCGATCAGCGTAGCGCCGCATGAGGGCATAGTCTGCGTCGGTGCGGGCCTTGCAGCCTTGGGCGCCGTCCTCCGAAAGGTGCTCCATGTTCCAGGTGGCGATGCGAAGGGGGGCTCGCGGCGCCGGCGGTGTCGTGGCGCAGGCCGCCAAGGATAGGCTGATGGCCAGGACGGCGAGCGGCTTGAACATCGAAACGACTCCGTGGCGAACGTCGCCTTAGATCGCATGTGTTATAAATTAACAACGATCGTTTTCCGGAGGGGGCTCGTTCGCAACCAGTCTCGGAGATCGCCAACTCCGTCGCCAGGGCGGCTTTCTGCGGGGCCGTCGGGTTTTATGAGGTTCCAAGCGAGTTCGACGGTGAAGAAAGGCGGCCGCGGATCCAGGCGCGTGCCGGATTTTCCCAGAGCGTGTAGAGCGCAACCGCCGCCGCTAGGGTGATGGGCAGGAGCACGGCGACCTCGACCACGGATAGTCGGTAGCTGCTGTCGCTTCCGGTCAGCACCGCGATGGCGTTTTTCCAGATCACGAGGACGGGCATGTGCGCCAAGTAGAGCGCATAGCTGGCTTCGCCGGCGAGAAGGGCGGCGGGGTGGGCGAGCACGCCATCGGCGCCGGATCGGCTGACCATCGCCAGGCTCAGGACGAACGGCCCGGCCAGCGCGACCGTGATCCGCTCGTCGAGCTGCCAGTGCATCGAGGCCAGGAGCGCTGACGCCGAGATGATCGCCGCGGCGACGGCCATCGCCGGACGTGGGTGCAAGCGAAGCGACAATTGCTGCAGGCCGATACCGTAGAGGAATTGGCCGGGTATGCGCAGAACCCCGAACGTGCTGTCCGCATGGGTGACCACCTCGCCCGAAATCCGCCGGTAGATCAGGTCCATTACCGCGAAGACCAGCGCGGCCAGCAGCACGGTGAGCCATGGGTTTCGTCCGCGTCGTAGGCCGACATAGGCAAAGAGGGGGAACGTCAGGTAGGCGGCCCATTCGGCTGACAGCGACCAGGCTGGGCCGTTCCACTCGGTGGGCGATATCGGTAGCCAGGCCTGAACGAGGAAGAGATCGGCGAACCAGTCGGTCAGGCTATGGCCGGCGGCCGCGAAGGGCTGGCGCAGCATCACGGCTATGATGGCGACCAGCCCCATCAGGACCAGCATCGCAAGGTGGGTTGGGTAGATCCTGGCGAACCGGGCGACGATGAAGCGGCGATGGCTGTAGCGGCCTTCCTGGATTTGCGGGCCGTAAACGTGGGCCAGTACGAAGCCCGACAGGATGAAGAAGATGTCGACCCCCAGGCGGGCGCGCTCGATCAGCGCGATTGGCACGGCCTCGGGCGTGATCATGTTCACCTGGTAGTGGAACAGCACCACCCCGAGCGCCAGCACGAAGCGGATGCTGGTCAAGGCGTGTAGCGGCGCGGGTGCAGTGGCCTGCTGCTTGGGCGTTGCGGCGCCGGAGGACGCACGCGCTTGGGCGAGGTGAACGATGTTGGACAGGACGGCCCCCTGAACTTGTACGAGCGCGTCGTCGATGTGCTGACCGCTCTCAAGCGCATACGCATCGTCAAGGTCTGGCCCTTGGGCAGGCGCCCAAAATCCTGCCGGCGCCGTCTATCGCTCTTAGGAGATCGAGATTGCGGCGACGCTCGATCGGCACCACATTTTGGGTGTGGCGGATGGGGAGGCGGTCATGGGGTGGGTGCCGGTCATAGCGGCGATCGTCAGCGCCATCGCGGTCGTGACGGCGGCGATTTTCACGGCTGTCCAGACGAACAAGCGCGGCTTGAGAGAGAAGATCTGGGCCGCCAAATCCGAAGTCTACGCCGACATCTTCGATGCGCTGGATGTCATGGCCCAGTGGGCCGACCTCGTCAGCGAGGACACGCGGAGGGAATTCGTAATCACCCCCGAGGTGGAGCGGCGCAAGCGCGAAGAGTTCGAAATCGCCACTGCTGTGATGCGCAAGGCCGTCGTCCGGCGGACCGGCCTTCTGAGCGCTAAAGTTGAGCAGGCGGTCAGCGTCTTTTTCCTAGAGCTACGGCAGGCCGATGCGGCCGGCGAATGGTCTTCTCACGTCAGGCAAAAGACGGCGGCGGTGTTGAAAGCGCGGGCCAGCTTGAAGCGATTGGTGCGCAAAGACCTGGGTTTGTCTTCCGGGGGAGCTGGCTGGCGCACATGGCGTTCAGGCGAAGTCGCGCGTGGAGCTTTGGGTGGCGCTGAATTCATTGGTACGGTGCAACCGATGTTCAATCACGGAATGAGCCTGCCGGTCTCGAACGGCGCGGCTTTTGTCCGTCGCAAACGGCTGATGACGGACGAGTCTCCACCGTCATAAACGGCCAGCTGTGCGGCGAGGCCAGGGTCGATGAACTGGTCGTCCAGCTACCAACGCGACTGGGAAATTCAGCCACGGCTCTTTGGCGTGATGGAGGTGGAGGGCGCTCTGATGTTATTGGGCGCCGATATCAACGGCGTGTTTGGGCCAGCGAACGGAGGACGTACTCTCCCTCAGGGCAGCCCGGCATCTTGGCGCAGTTGGCGCGCCCCCGCTTGGATCGCGTGTCGGTGCTCGTTTATGAACTGCTCGGTGATCGGATCAAGCGGTTGCAGGTAGCCGGAGTGCATCACGATCTTGTTCTGCTTGATAGCCAGGGCGAAGGTCTGACGGAGCAAGGCCACCTCGTCGTAGAGTTCGTCTAGTTTTTGTCGCCAATCGTCCTTCAAGACAGCGCTGCGCCCGCCATGGGCTGCTTCGAAGGTATGGCGCTGGTTGCGATCGATCCGCTCACCTGTGTTGAGCGCGTGCACAGTGTCTTCAAGCGCTTGCTTGAAATTATCGCCGTGTTCCTTATCGATGGGATCTTCGAACGCTGGGCGAAAGAACGCACGAGTGACGACGTCGATGATCTTACGATCTTGATCGTCATCAGATCGGATCTGCAGGACGTTCTCGTAGTAGTGTCGAGCTAATGGGTCATAGTTATTCAGGTGGTTTACGAACTGGTCCCAGAACCAGATCGTTACGCTGCAGCGATCAAGCTCGGCGCGCTCCTTGCTGAGGACGTGAGCGGCCAGGACCAAGTCCGCGCTTGCCGGTGCGGTTGTGGCGAGGATGAATTTCTTGAGCGGCCAGGGGCCGTTGTCCGTCTCCTCTACGGCAGTGCGCAGCTCTTTTGCATTGAGGCTGCCGCCAGGTCGAGGCAGACCATTGGGGTCGAGTTTGAGGTGGCGTTTGCATTGGATGCCGATCTCAAGGCCGGAGATCCAGAGATCGAGACCGCCTTGGTACTGACCAGACCGCCCGACGATGTCGACGGAATGCGGATTGTACACGCGTTCAGCCGTCGATGCCGTCAAGGTTTCGAAGTCGGGCCAGTTCTGGGGCGGCGGAAAGAACAGTCTGAGCGGAGCCATGGAGTAAGCTTACGAGGTTCCGCCTGTACCGCCTAGGTTGTTCTGCCGCGTCTCGCTGGGGCTGACGGTCCTGCTACCGGTCGGCTCCGCCGCAGGCGCACGTCGGGACCAGGCGTCCGCTCGCCTTCAGCGATGGGGTTGGCTTTGCGTTTGGCCAGCCAGATCTCGACCTCGCCTCGATCCCAGACCACGCAGCGGCGGGTGAGGGCGAAGCGACGGGGAAAGTCGCCGCGCTGTTCAAGATCGTAGATGGTGCTGTCGGCTAGTGGCACGAGCTTGCGCAGTTCTGCGCGCCGGATCGGGCGGATCGGGCTGTTGGGTTGGGCATTGGCCTGGGCGGCGGGCGCCGGATCCGACATGTTCTGCTCCTGTGATCGACGCGCGATCGTTGGCGATTGTCGGCGACGAGCGAAAGATCGGCCTTTGATGGAGCGGGCCTTGGCGTAGGTCCGGAGGGCAGATCGGAGGCGTGACCTTGCCGATGGAAGAGCCGCCGTTTGACTTCGAGGCGCAGCTTACTGTCCTCGTCGCCACCGAGTTGGCGCTGGCCAATCGCGATCCCAAGCGGCTGGTGGCGACGATTTCGCGCTTGGCCGACCAGATATCCAATGCGCTGGCGGTCGCGTTCCGTGACGACACGAGCGAACTGGACCGGATCGTCAGCGGCTTGGAGGGCATCATTCACCGCAACGCCGTTGCGCGGGTCGAGGTGTTCAGGCGTTTGGACGCGGACGACGACCTGGGCTAGGCCGGGCGCGGCGCCTCAGGCGTAGCAGTAGTGGATCAGGTCGCGGATCACATGTAGCAGGCCTGAGAGCGGTCCACCTTCGATTGGCGAACCGTGGGCGTGACGGTTGCGCATCTCCGTCAGGGTCGGACGGTCAGCCAAGGGGCCGATCTTCCGCAGGCGATTGACGACCCGCCCGCCGCCTATCCGTGCTGTTGGAAAATCCAGCTCGCGAATGCCCTGATGGGTGACCAGGTGGTCGAGGAGGTCTGAAAGCAGCGGCGTGGCGATCATGCCGGTGGCGGACGGCTCTTTCTTTTTCTTGGGCGGTGGCGACAGGCCTTTGATCAGTAGGCCGAAGCGATCGTTGAGCGCCAACTCCAGGGCGGTGAACGCCACCATCTCCGCAGCCAGGATCACGTCGGCGTCGGCCCAGGCCAGCAGGTAGAGCTTCTGGGCTCGCCGGTACTTTATTCGCACAACGGCCGGAGCAAAGCATGTTGGGTCCAGGTCGAGCGCATTCAGCGCTTGGCGCCAGGCTTCCACGGTCGGAAAACTCGTCAGGGCGGCCGGGCTGTTGGGGTGGGGCCAGTGCGTGCAGATCCCGCCGGGAAAGTGCTCTAGCCAGGTGGCGAGGGTGTCCATCGCCTCGGTCGTTTCGTCGAAGAGGGCAGGCGGCTCGAGCGCGACGTTGGTCATGGCGCGAGATCGAGGAGCTTGGCCAGGCGGATCCTGAAGCTGCGGTCGGTGCTCACACCTAGAACCTTCTGGTCGAAGTAGAGCGCGCAGATCTGTTCGGGGAGCCGCCGGACGTCGATCCGATATACCCCATCGGCGTAGCCGATCATCTGTTCGGTGACGAGATCGTCGATGATGTCGCCTTCCTCATGAACGTCCAGGCGGGGAGCATCGAAGGTCTCCTCCCACTCACGAAGGAACTCAGGGATATCGCGCTCATCCAGGTCGAGCCCGTCTTCGAACGCGCTGCAGACCAGTGCGATCTCGGCGTAGGCCTGGGCGGGCGTCATGCCGGCAACATAGGATTCCGCGGCTTGGAGCGTGCGGTCGTCCTGACAGATCAGGCGCGTCGTCTGGATGAGGGTGTCGAAGCCGCCAAGCTGCAGCAGGCCCAGGGCTTCCTTGGGTTTGACGACCGTGCAGTTGGCGAACGTCTTCAGGGCCGAGGTGATGCTGCGGATGCGGGTGCGATGCTTGATGGCGTCGGTGCAAAGGACGACGAAGTATTCCTCGGTGCGGACCGTGTGCATCGCGGTCGCATACTGAGCCTTGAGTGTCTTGAGGACGTCGAGCTTCTCCTTCGCCCACAGCTCGAACTCGTCATAGCTTTTGATCTGAAAGCCGATCTTGTGTTCGCCGTCGTCATCCCGGTAGCGCAAGAGCACGTCGATGCCCTCGTCCGAGAAGCCCTGAATATCGTGCACGTCGGTGTGGTAGCTGAGGAAGACGCCTAGTATCCCCTCCAGGATCTCGGTGAACGAGGGGCATAGATCCTTGTCGTGCTTGTAGGCCTTGAAGCCGGCGGTGTCGGCGTCCGTCAGGGCATTGCGACGCAGGAGTTCGGTGAAGATCTCAACCGGGGTGAGGGGGTGGGTGATCCGCATGGATCTCACTTTGCTGGTGGCGATGCGGTGGGTTAGAAAGCGGCCTTCCGACCTACGGCGCGAGCTGCGAGCCGCTCGACGGCGGATGCGGCGTTGAACACCATCACGTAGTCCTGCTTTAGCCAGCGTTCCGTCACGATCGGGCTAGGCGCTCGCTTGGCGATCTCCAGTTGCTCTTCACGCTTGGCGCTGATGTCGGCGATCACGCCTTGCAGTGTCAGGACGACTGTCGCCAACTCGTGGTCGTCGAGGTCGCCCAGCTTCAGTTCGGCCAGCACCTTGGCCGCCGTCGCGAATGCGCCTTGACCGTCGAGGTTGGCAAAGTCCCGCAGGGACAAGTTGCGGCCATCAACGGCCTGATGAATGCGCTCGTAGGTCTGCAGCACCCAGCGCGCTGCCGATGCGACGTTCTCTATTCGCTGGCGATGCTGATCCTGGGTCTGGCGCCGCAGGAACCGTTCCTGGAGCCAGGCGGCCGCGAACACGGCCGCGGCGGCGAAGATCGCCTGCGCCCAGGCCGCCACGGTCTGACCAAACAGCGAGCGATCCTTTGTCACGGCGCCGACGACGACGAACGTGGCCACCGCGCAGGCGGCGCCAAGGGCGAGGATGGGGCGTGAGGGCTTCCACATCGGTAGAGCTTGGCCCAGATCATGACGGCTCAAAAGCCCCAACGGCGCTGTATCTCGAGGTGTAGGGGGCGGGGGTTGGAAACCTCGAGCAAGTGCAGAGGCCCGTGACTTCAGCGCGCGCGCCGCGATACTTCCGCGCTGCGCGGCCCTGATCGCGTTGGTTCGTGGCCTATCTAACGGCCCCCGCCATCTACGACGGTAGGCGCCGTCGCCGCGGGCGGCAAGCCCTCTACTGGCTGTCCTCGGATGGACCCAGCCTGCCTTGTAGTCGCGCCGCAAGCTCTGCACGGCGTCGCACTTCCTCGAGCAGACGTTCGAAGGTCGCCGAGAACTCCGAGACGATGGTCAGGGTGTCGAGCCGGCGCAGGTCGTCACCGGCGGCTTGGTCAAAGGTCTGCAACTCGATCAGGAACGCGGTCATCAGCTTGTTGTCGGCGACACGCACGGCGAATTCCGGTGAGCCGATGAGCAGGGACGTGATCAGACCGTTCGGGTCGGCGTCGGTCGCGTGTGCGAAGTGGTGCATCCGCTCGAAGTTTGGCTGAGCCTGACCGCTTTCGAAGTGCTCGTAAGTGCGGGTCTGCAGTTTCATGGCGTCGGCCAGGTCGCGGACCGTCGCGCCGCGCGCGCGTCGCAGGAGGCGCACCGCCTTCGAGAGCAGGGCGCTCCAGGGCGGCGGATTGCTACTCCCTTTGGTCATGAACTCGATGCGGGCAAATCAACCTGTGGGCGACCCTCTCGCGCTTCGCCGCTGGGATCAACGGGCATGTTTGGATGATCAGCCCACGAATGAGTGTTCGGGCAAGGTAGTGTGCAAGGTCTGCTCGAAACCGAACTTGGTCAAACGTTTGCGAATTGTTGTGGGTGGACCGCAAGTTTCTTGCGGTGTTTCCGCAAGAATATTGCGGCGAAAATATATTGACGATATTTTCTAGATATAATTTTGCGTAGATCTGAGGGCTCGCGGGATAATTGTGCGTATTGCCGGAGGGAGTATTTCGTGAGGTGAAACTTGGGACGAGAGCTTGATCCCTTCAGCCGGGCGTTGGAGGCGTTGCGTGAACGCTTGCGCGGGGGCGACTTTGTTTTGGGAGAGCCGCTTCCGATCAGCGATCTGGCCCGCGAGTTGGATTTGAGCGCAACGCCGGTTCGAGAGGCGCTGTCCCGGCTTGCAGGCGAGGGGCTGATCGAAGATCGCCGGGGCCGCGGGTACTTCAGTTGGCGGGTCGATCCGTTGGACCTCGTTGAGCTCTACGACCTCAATCAGTTGCAGGTCGGCGCGGCGCTGACGGTGCTGGAGGGCGCGGAGGCATCGGGCATCCGCGTGGAGCAACCGCGTGACGCTCTGCTGACCGACCCGGAGCGCTGGAAGGTGGATCTGGCCAGGGCGGGCGAGCGCCTGTTCGCCGCAATCGTGCGAGCCGGCGGGGGGCGAACGCTTGTCGCAAGTCAGGCCTCGCTCGCCGACCGGCTAGGTCCTGCGCGACGGATCGAGCCGATGGTGCTCACCGGCATGGAGGAAGAATTCGGCGCTCTGGTTGCGCTCTATGACGCCCGCAAATGGCGCGCACTGGCTATCGAAAGCGGCGGCTATCACCAGCGTCGGCGCGCGGCGGCCGGTCACATCGTGACGCTGATCCGCCGACAAGGGGAGTGATGTATATCATGAATATAGATCGAATATAGGGCGAATATATTTCTTGTGTCGTATCTATGGTGTCCGGCTAGGGCTGCCAAAATATCCAAGATATAGTTTGAATGCCTGTTTCTGGGGGTGCTTCTTGAGGTTGTCGCGATCGGCGACGCCTCTCAAGGGAGATCCCGTCATGGGCAAGACCCGCAAGATCAAGCTGGTGCGTCTGGCCGACGCCAAGCGTCGGACCCTCGGCATCGAGGGCAACTACCAGGAGTTCCTGGGCACCCGGCAGGTCAATCCGCCGGCCTGAAACGGCTTGCGGTCGAGGGCCGCGGCGCGCTCGACCGCACCTTTCCTCTGTGGAGGCGATATGAACTGGCACTGGGCGCCGCACGTCCATGCGGCCATGCACGGCGATGACCTCGTGGTCTTGGACGTACGTCGCAACGACTACCTTCTTTTGGCGGCGGTCGGCGACGCAGTGCAGCTAGCTCCGGACAGCAACGCCGCGCAGATCCACGAGGACGACCTCGTCAATCAGCTTGAAGCGGCTCGATTGGGAGCGCGGTCGCAAGGCGTTGCACCGGCAACGCGTAACCGGGCGCCAAGCGCTGAGCGCGATCTATTCGATCACGGTGTCCCTCCGCTGCGCATGGCCCAGGTCGCTGAGCTGGCGGCGCTGTCCGTACGTGTCACCCACAGTCTGCGGTGGACGCCTCTGTCACGGCTGGTCCGGTCGTCACCTGTTCAAGGTGGAGAGGACGTATTCGAGGTCGTCCGGAAGGCCATGGTCCTTCGAGCGGCGCTGCCTTGGTTGCCGCTCCAGGGCGAGTGCCTGTATCGCGCCGCGTTGCTCCGCGCGCATCTGGGGCGGCTTGCCGGCCACACCCACTGGGTTTTCGGGGTTAGCACCTGGCCATTCTCCGCCCATTGCTGGGTCCAGTCGGGCGGGGTGGTTTTGAACGATCGCCTCCAACGGGTCCGACGCTTCACGCCCATCCTGGCGGTCTAGGATGCCACGCGACCAGTACATCGCCATGGGTTGGCGCAGCGGCGAGGTTTCAGTCGCCGGAACAGCGGCGCTGGTCCGCGCCAAGGGGGAACTTGAGCGATCAGGTTGGCGTACGGTCTACAGCCGTCCGGGCCTATGGGTTTTCGGCAGTGGCGATACTGACCCGCAGGTCTTGCCGCTTGGCGTACATGGCGGCGTGATCATCGGCGACGTGTTCGATGCGAGCGGCGCGACCGTTGATCGGGCGCTGTCGCCTCGGAGCGATCACGACGATCCCATCGTGCTGATGCGCTGGCTGAGCGAGCGATACTGGGGACGCTACGTCGCCTTGGCGCCGTGCAGCCGCGGCCGGCATTGGGGCGTGTTCCGCGATCCATTGGGCGGCCTCGACGCTTTGGCCTGGCAGTATGAAGATGTGGTGGTCGCCGCGTCCGACCTGCCCGAGCCGCTTCTTCGCCATGTGGCTCAGGGGGTCTCGATAGACTGGCGTGCGGTTTGTGGCGTGGTCGCCGATCCGCCGTCCGCGCACGCTCGGAACCTGCTCACCGGGATTAACGCCGTCGCGCCTGGCGAGCAGCTGACGCTGATGGATGGGGCGCCCCGGCGCGATCGCGTTTGGTCGCCGTCGCAGATCGCACGACAGCCCTGTCCGGCCGGCGACGTTGAAGCTGATTTGCGAGCTACGATCGATCTCTGCGTTAAGGCTTGGACCGGAGTCTACGCCCCTGTGGTCGCGGAGGTTTCCGGCGGCCTGGATTCCTCGATCGTGGCGTCGGCTCTGATCACTCAGGGCGCCGACGTCGTCGGCTGGATCAATCACCATATCGATCATTGGGTTGGCGATGAACGCCCCTACGCTCGCGCGTTGGCCGACCATCTGCAGTTCGATCTGACCGAGATCGGGCACCCTGATCACGCGGTCAGGCCCGAGACATTCATGGCGATCGCTGGTGGGCCGACACCGAGTTTCAGCGGCGCCGACGCCATGTTCGACGAGGGAATGGGAGCCGTGGCGCGTCTGTCCGGCGCAAAAGGGATCATGACCGGACAAGGCGGGGATGTGGTCTTTTTCCAGATGAACACGCCGCATGTGGCGGCCGATCGGCTCTGGCGCTTGGGGTTCAGAGCGCTCTCCTGGCGTTTCCTGTACGAAGTCGCCGAGATGAGCCAGCAGTCCATTTGGTCTGTGTTGCGCGCGGCGGTATTCGGGCGGCGTAGGGATCTGCCAGGGTCGCGTCCCTATCTTACACAGCATGCGCGCAAGGCGGCCCGCCGCCTTCACCGACCAGCATTCCTGGCGGATCTCGGGCGTACCCCGCGGGCAAAGCGGCTGCAGATTACCAATCTGGCCTACATCCAGGTCGTACGCGGCAGGAGCCGTCGCGGGGAGCATGCCGCGATCCTTCACCCGTTGCTGTCGCAGCCGTTGGTGGAGTTGTGTCTCAGGATTCCGAGCGACCAGTTGGTCCAGGGGGGGCGTACGCGGGGCCTGGCCCGAGACGCGTTTTCGGGCCGCTTGCCGCCACTGGTGGTCGATAGGAGAACCAAGGGCGACATGACGTCCTTCTATGGACACGCGATCGCGTCCGGATTGGACGAGATACGCGCCTTTTTGCTCGATGGCCGGCTTGTCGCCGAAGGGATCGTAGGCCGTGCCGCACTCGACCAGGTGCTGTCGGTCGAGCAACTGGCCCAAGCCGGTGACTACGGGGATGTGTTTGATCTGCTGGCCGTGGAAGCTTGGGTCAGGACCTGGGAATTGAGGTTGGCCTCGCTTGCCGCGCCAGCGCGTGAGGCCGGTCCGATCAACGGGTCCAGGAAGGCCAGCATCTCCGCCCAGTAGGCTCGGATATTGGCCGGGCTTTCGAAAACATGGGTTTCGCCCCAGAACGTCAGGAGCTTGGCATCCTTGTTCTGGCGCCAGAGGGCGCTGAACATCTCCTCGCCCTGGCCCACTGAGCCCCATTCCTGGTCGGCGCCGACAATCAGGATCGGCGTTGTGACCGTACCGGCTTGATAGACGGGACTGTTGCGGACATATCGCTCCGGCGCCTCCCAGGGAGGAACGCCAAGATTGGCTTGTCCCGTTTCGCCCCAGCTGAACATGAAAGCGGGGGGCATGCCGTCTTCCGGTACGCTGCGATAGTGTGGCGGCGGGGTCATCATGAATGAGGCGAGGTCCGAAGGCCCCATGGCGGCGACCGCCGCTTTGAAGCGCGTCGTTCGCGTCACCGAAAGCATAGTGGCGTAGGCGCCGAAGCTGTGGCCGGCCAACGCCATACGATCGGGATCGACCTTACCCGTCGCGATCGCCGCATCGGCGGCGTCGAGAAGCGCCTGCGTGAAGCCCTCGCCGGGGTCGTGTGAATTGGGGTCCCGTTGGTAGGAGGCGTCCAGCACGGCGTAGCCAGAGGCGACGAAAAGGTTCGTGCTGAGCATCAGGGAGGCGGCGCTGGGCAGACCCGCATAGGGCGGTTCGGGCTGGTCCACGTGCGGGTAGGTCAGCACGACGAGCGGCGCGCGCTCGCCAGGCTTTAGACCAGCAGGCGTGTAGAGCCAGCTCGTCAGCGTCTTTCCATCGCCCGTCTTGTGTTTGAGAGGCTGCCTGTCCGGCAGTTGGACGCCATCCAAGCCTGGGTTCAAGGTTAGGATCTTCGCGCGCCCCTGCTGCGAAGTTACTGCAAACGTTCGGACGCCATGAGGGTTTGTGGTGCTGCTGACCGCTCCATGACGCGTCATGACCAGGGGGCGTTCTTCTTGGGCCGCTGGCGGAAGCGATAGGGTTTTGCGATCGCCGAGCCGCCGAACGCTCCGGCTCCCGGATTTGGAGCTCTGGAGCCAAACGGCGTTCGCCGTGAGGTTTACGAGCGGCGCCCGAGCGCCGCCGTCGATGCGTGGCGTGAACATCAGCCGCGACGACTTGCCGATACGCGCGGTCGCTCCAGACCGAACCCGCCAGACGTCATCGCCCGATTGGACGTAGAGGCCATCGGGCGCGGCGGCGGCGGCGGCCGGATCGGCCGGCAGCGAGCGGGTCAGGTTGATCGCGTGCTGCGGTCCCAGCGCATACCAATCGGCGCGGCGGGCGCCGGGCTCTCGGGCCAAGGCGATGGCGTTGGCGCCGTTCCAGCCTGCCTGCACGACGCTATAGCCGAGCTCCCGAGACGGCATTGTGACTTCAGCTCGTATCCGTGGGCTCGTTAGGGAGATGAGCTTGCCGTTCCTTGCGTCGAACTCCTGCAACTGGCCGTCCGGCCACTCTTGGTCGTCGGCCCGTGTAAAGATCAGCAACCGATTGTCGGTGGACCACGACAGCAGCGAGGGCAGCACTTCGAGCGGAGTGGGCCGTGTCGCTGTTCCATCCGATAGGTCGAAGATCGCTAGTCGCGTGCGCCGGCCTTCAAAGTCGATCATCCGAGGCGGATGGTTGGCGTCGGGCTGCGTCGGCGCGCCTGCCTCTATCGCAGCGGCAAAACGGCCGCCGGGGGAGATTTCGATGTCTTTGAACTGGCCGCTCGCCAAGGACTTTGCTTCGCCGGTCAGGACATTGATGCGAAGCAAGGACTTGGGGGGCGGAAGATCGCGATCGCCCGCGTAGCGGCCGCTCCCGACCCGGGTGTAGGACGGCGACATCCCGGCCGCCGTCGCGGCCCAGCCAGTCTCGAGGCGATGCTTGGCCTGTCGGCCTCGTCGAATTTCGGCAGGAAGGTCGCCGGGGGCCAAGCCCAGGAGGACGAGTTCGAAGTTGGACCGCCACTGTACCCCGGATCCCCATAGCGGAATATCCGGCGAAACACCCATCCATCGCACTTGGCGGGTGGCGAGGGTGACAACGCCCAGCTCCCACAGATCATCCTTGTGTCGATAGACCGCCAGCCGGGCGCCGTCGGGAGAAAACGGGCCAGGTGTGTAGCCCATGCCCTCGGTGGCCGGCAGGAACGGCTCGGCCGAGCCAGGGTGCGCAAGGTCCACGAGAAGCGGGCGGCCTCGTGCGGCCTTGGGACCTTGCAGGTAGTCGTATCGCCCGGCTTGAGGCCGGGGCTTGAGCGTGTCGATCACCAACCAGCGCTCGGTGGGGTCTATGGAGACGCCGTTGAACTCCTGAAGGTTAAGCAAGTCGTCGATGGTGTAGGGGCGCGAGGCGGCGCAGCAGGCCATGAGGACAAGGCCCAGCGCCGCGCAGGACAAAAGCTTGCGCATTGCGAGTTCTCTGCAGGATCTGAAAAAGGGGGCGCGCTACCAGCGCTTGGTCAGTTGGACCGAGACGAACCGTCCCAGCGGATCGGCGTTAGCGGCGTCGTAGCCGATCCCCAGCGCGCTGTCGTAGAACGGCGGGTCCTGATCGAAGAGGTTCTGAGCGGAGAGCGCCAAGCCCACGCCCTTCAACGCGCCGGTCTTGGCCGGCGCCGTCCAGGTCAGCTGCAGGTCGACCGTCGTCCAGCTGTCGACGCGTTGTGAGGCCGCCGCCGCATAGTCGTCGACATAGTTGATCGTCAGGTTGGCGCCGAATGGGCCTCGCGCCCATGAGGCCAGCCCGCGTAGTCGCAGGTCGACCGGATTGCCGGCTGTGTCGACGAGCTCGGAAATCGCTGCGGTCGGGGTCAGGCGCCGCTTGAAGTCGAACAGATAGGTGGCGTTTCCGCCCACCGAGAGGCGGTCGGCGCCGAGGTTGAACGTGTAGGTCGCGCTGAGGTCCAGGCCGCGGACGCGAAGTTCGGCGGCGTTGACAACCCGGGCGTCGATGATCGCGCCGAAAGAGTTGAGCGGATAGAGCTTGATGCTGGTGCCGGTCGATTCCGCGACGAGCGCTTGGACCCTGGCCAGATCGGCGGGGCTGGTCGCGGGGGAAACTCGCGACACGAACGGCGCAAAGGCCGGGTCGGTCAGAGCTTGTTGGAAGTTCTCCAAGACCGGCCGACCGATCCGGTCTTTGAAATTGGTGTCGAAGGTCGTTGCGCTCACCGACAGGCCCGGCGCGAACGTCGGGGTCCAGTCGAAACCGAGCGTCCACGAGGTGGCGGTTTCGGGTTTGAGGTCGAGGTTTCCGCCATACTGGACGATCGACAGGATCTGGCCGTTCGAGGCGGTGAGGGTGGAAGGCGAGATCACCCGGACTTCATGCAATTCGGTCAGACCGGGCGCTCGATAGGATTGACCGTAGGTGCCGCGGATCGCCAGGTCGCTTGTCGGCGCCCAGAGAAGGCCAGCCTTCGGCGTAGCGCTCGACCCTTGCGCCTCATAGCGCTCCACGCGACCCGCTAGAGAGAGCTCCAGGCGCTGGAGCCCCGGACGGGCGTTTGCTTCGCCGACCAGGGGGGCGCGGATCTCCGCGAACGCCGCCGAGATGTTTCGCATGAAGGTCCGACCGCCGTACACGGCGGGCGCCGCGGCCGACGACGAGACTAGGGAGCGGGTTCGAAACTGCTCCTGCCGGAACTGGGCTCCGACAGCCAGTTTGAGGGCGCCGCCGGGCAACTGCAGCAGCGACCCATCGGCTTTGAGGTTGGCCGTCCCGACGCGGGCGACGGTGTCGGTCGTCTGCCAGCCGGAGCCTATGAAGTTGAGCATCGCGGCGCTGTTGGCGGCGCCGGCGCCGAAGGGGTTGAAATAGCCGTCCCTTGCGGTCGAGAACGAGGTCGCGGGATTGTCGGGCGTGTTGCCGAGCGCCTCGTTGAGCGCGCTGCTGCTGAGTTGGCGGGGAATGGCGGAGAAGGTCTGTTGCTCAGCGTAGGCCAGATAGGCCTCGCCGCGCCAATCGCCCCACAGTTTGGCGTCCAGGCCCGAACTGGCGCCGAGGCTCTTTGAACGGCCCGACGTACGCGCCGCGCCCAGCTCCTTGCCGAAGTAGTAGGCGATCAGTTGGCTGCTCGCCCCATCGGGGGAAAGGAAGTTCGGGTTGGCCGAGGTGATCTGAAAGATCGACGGCGTTCCTTGGCCGGAATACGCGAAATCGCGGCGGGTGAAGCGCAGGTCGCCCGACAGTGTCAGCCTATCGGTCAGCTCCTGACGCGCATCCAGATAGGCGCTGTAGCGGGTCTGTCGCGGCAGGGCGGAAAACGCTTCTCGATTGTTCTGCAGGTTCCGGCCGCCGGCGATGAGGTCCGAAGCGGCTTTGGCTCCAGTCGCGGGCACGGCGTAGGTCGGCACGTAGGCGCCGGCCGAAGCGCTGTAGGCGATGATGTTGGCCGGCATGCTGTAGATGGTGCGGTGGTCGGTTCCGCCCAGGGCGCGCAGGTCGGTCGTTGCGGTGTAGGCGCGTTCGCTGGCTTTGAGTTCGGCGTCGGCCTGGTACTCCAACGCCAGGAGGACATGACCGCTGCGCCAGGCCCGGCCCAGAGCCTGAGATACCTGCACCTGCTCGGCGCCGCCGCGCGCGCCGCCGATCCGGATCCGGGTTTCGCCGCCATCGAAGTCGCGGCGAGGGATGACGTTGACTACGCCGGCGACGGCGTCGGAGCCGTACAGCGCAGAGGCGCCGTCCAGCAGGACCTCGACGCGCTGCACGGCCGCGGTGGGAACAGCCGAGATGTCTCCGAAGTCGCCTTTGAGGCCAGAGCCAGCCATCCGGCGTCCGTTGACGAGGACGAGGGTGGCGTTCGCGCCCAGGCCCCGGAGGTTGACGCCTTGAGCCATCGAGCCGTTCACGCCGCTGGTGTCCGCCAGACCGATCGCCGCGGTGGGCGAGGCGGCGTTGCCGTAGTTCTGAGGCAGGGCGGCCAGCAGGTCGGCGACGCTTGCGCGGCCCGAACGGTCGATATCGTCGCGACTGACCGTGACGATGGGCGAGGAGGGCGGGGCGCCGCGAATGAACGACCCCGTGACGATCAGTTCGGCCAGCTCGGTCGCCGGCTCTGCGATGAGAGGCTCGGCCGCGCTCAGCGGCGGGGTGGTGGCTACTGAGAGGCGCTTGAGCACGTAGACGCCAGGGCGGATTTGCTGGGCGGTGATATCGCTTTTGGCCAGCAGGCGCTTGAGGCCGTCTTCGGCCGTGAAACGGCCTTGCAGACGCGCGGCCAGACGCCCCTGGACGGTGGCGTCATCGTAGAGAACTTGCAGTTTGGATTGATCGGCGAAGGCCAGGAGCGCCTTGTCCAGCGGTCCGGCCGGAACATCGAAGGCGAACTGTTGGGGCTGCGCCACCACCAGGGTGGGAGCGGCGAGGGCGGCCAGGAGGGCCGCGTGGGTCAGGCTGGAGCTCAGGCGGCGGCGAAACGAATGCGACATGGCGAGTGGTATTCCCCCTTCGACACCGCCGCGCCTGTCCCGGGACAGGTTCGTATGACGCAGGTCGGTGTCGGTGGGGTAGACTTCGAAATCAGGGGGTGACCCTCGCGATCGTGACGATTTTTCTTCAATCAGGCGTCGGGGCGTTGACGCAGAAGGATCGAGCCATCCGGCCGATGCTCGACGCTTAGCCCTCGGAGGCTGGCCACAGCCGCGACCATCGCTTCGGTATCAGCGCTGTCGAAGGCCCCCGTCAGGGTTTCGGTCTGATCGTAGGCGGGATCCAACCGGATGGGCTTGCGGCTGTAGCGGTTCATCTCGACGAGCGCCTGCTGAAGAGGCACGCCGTGGAAGACCAGTCGCCCGGTCGTCCAACTGGTGGCGATCCTGGCGTCGACCTTGCGAACGGGGCCAAGCGCCTGGGTCGCGACGATCTGCTCTCCAGCGGTCAAGACGCGCGGCGAGGCATTGTCTCCGTCACGCACCTCGATACGGCCCTGGACCAAGGTCACCTGGGTTGTGGCGCCACCTTCTCGAACCGAGAACCGGGTGCCGATCGCCCGAACGGTCGCCTGGGGCGTCTCGACCAGAAAGGGGCGGGCGCTGTCGTGTGCGACCTCGAAAAATGCCTGGCCGCGGGTCAGAGCGATCCGTCGCGCGCCCTGGCTATAGCGGACAGTGATCTTGGAGTTGGTGTCGAGGCGAACGCTGCTGCCGTCGGACAGCTGAACCAGACGCTGTTCGCCCACCCCCGTGTCGAAGTAGGGAGCAGCGATGGTGCGCCAAGTCACGTAGCCGCCGATGGAGACGGTCACCATGGCGGTTGCGATGGCCAGGCCAAGGCCGAACCGGTTCGGTCGTCGGGGCGCCCGCCGATCCAGTGCGGCGTCGAGCGCGGCCTGGACGCCGGGCTGGCTCTTGGCCTGTGCGGACTTGGCCCAGAGCTGCGCGACCTCCTGAAAGGCCTCGTGGTTGCCCGGCTGGGCACGCCAGTCGCGAAACTCGTCCATGGTCTTGGCAGACACGGTGGTCGTGTTCAGCCGGGCCAGCCAGTTGGCGGCGGTGGTGGCGGTTGGCGAGCTTTCCAACGTGTCCTCGGGCATGCTCAGTCTTTCGCCGCCATTTGAGCGGCCAGAAGGGACAGGGCCTGGGTCATGAGCGCTTCGACCCGCTTGACCGAGAGACCCAGGTGGTCGGCGGTCTGCTGGTTGGTGAAACCGGCAAAACGGCTCAAGACGAAAACATCCCTAAGCTTTCCCGGCAGCTTTTCGATCAGCTGACCCAAGAGGACCGCCTCGTCCTGCGCCGGTGCGGAGGCATGTTCCTCTCTTTCGATGGTTTCTTCAATCAGGACTGGCGCCGCGCCACCGCGTAGCGACTTGCGGCGGTGGTCGCGCACCAGGTTCGTAGCCACCTTCAAGAGCAGCGCGCGAGGATGCTGGATGGCGCCGCGGGCATGGTAGGGCGCGACGCGGACATAGGTTTCCTGCACCAGGTCCTCGGACGTGGCCGGATCGACGTCATGGAACGTCTTGCGCAATACGCGGCCTAGCCATCGCGCGTAGCGGCGATAGAGGGCGTCCAGCGTGACCGCGTCCTGAGGCGCTGTCGGGACAGGCTCCCCAACATGCGTCATCGACCTTCTCCCGGGTTCAAGGAAGGGGCGAGCGGTCGAACCCGAGCCCGCGGAAACGGCATGAGTAAGCAGGCCGCGAGACGCGCAGGCGCTCGCGATCGTTCCACGCAGGAACGCATGCCCTCGACGTCGTCGTCGGCGGCCTATGTCACCAGATCTTGCTCAGGGGTTTCCACGCCCCTGCCGAAGCTCGCGCCCCGGCAGGGGAATCGTGACCGATTTGGAATCCGCAGGCAAGCGAACCTTGTTCGGTGCGCGGAAGGAATAGGGGCGGGGGTGGAAACTCCGAGCAGAACCAGGAGCCCGCGCGTGTCGACAATCGCCCATGCCGCCACGCGAGGCGTGACCCCTGGCATGTCGGACGCTAGCGGCGACGCGCGGCCCCGCCCAGCCAAACTACGGCGCTCGCCCGCGCATCTCAACGGCGCCGTCGACAGCTAGCTTCTCGAGGGCAGTAGCCCTGGATAGGGGATGGTATAGCCCGCGGTAACCGCCGCCTCGTTGGCGCGGGCCTTCAGCACTGTCAGTTCGTCGTTGAGGCGACCGCTCGCGGCCGGGTCCGGCGTCCCGTTCAACCCATCGATTTTGCCCTTTTCGACGGTGGTAGTTGTTCGGGCGGGCTTGGCATTTCGAAGGGGATGGGCGTTCGCGGCCGACTCTCGATAGGGATTCAAGCCCTTGTGAATCAGGGCGTTGGATCAAGCCTTGCAACCTGCGCTCGAAGTGTGAAACTGGGCCGAATGAACAAGCGTCTCGACCATTTGCCGTCGGCCAAGCGGCGACAATTGAAGTGGGTGGTCGATACCGTTCGCGATGGTTTTGCCGAAGCGATCGCCCAGCGGACAGCCCCGCGCTTGCGCGACGGCAAGCTGCTCAAGATCATCCTGTTCGGAAGCCACGCTCGGAGCGACTGGGTCTCGGACCCTATCGGCCGCTACTTCTCAGATTTCGATCTGCTTATCGTTGTCGACCACGCCGACCTGACCGATTTTCCAGAGTTCTGGAGCAAGACCGACGGTATCCTGTTGGACGCGCTGATCGCGGGCGATTTCCTGCGAACCCCCGTTAGCTTGATCGTCCACGACATCGACGATGTGAACCAGCAGCTAGAGCTGGGCCGGTACTTCTTCATGGACATCGCGCGCGAAGGGATCGTGCTGTTCGAAGAGCCCGGCCATCCGTTCGCTGAAGCAAAGCCTCTGACGCCGCAGCTGGCCCTCGAAGAAAGCCAAAATTACTTTGAGGACTGGTTCAACAGCGCGAACCAGTTCTTTGACATGTACCGCATCATGCTTGAGCGGGGGGAAAATAACATCGCGGCTTTTCAGTTGCATCAAGCGACAGAGCGCTATTACCACGCCCTATTCCTTGTTTTGACGCTTTATAGCCCCAAGACGCACAACTTAAATCAACTGCGTAAGCTCGCTGAGGAGCTGGACAATACCTTGGTGGAAATTTGGCCGAACGACACCAAGTTCCACAAACGGTGCTATGAGCTGCTGCGAGAAGCCTATGTGAAGGCGCGGTACTCACGACACTACCGGATCACGGCCGAGGAGCTGGCCTGGTTGGGAGAGCGGGTGGGGATGCTTCGTGACCGTGTCCGCGCGCTCGGTGAGGCCAGGTTGGCCGCACTGCGGGCCGAAATCGTCTGACGGAAGGCGGGCTTGGTCATGGATCCAGCGCAGAACGCCCAACTCGAGGCGTTGATCACCAGCCCGCGCGAAGACCTGCACATCGAGGTCAAATCCTGGCTGGATCTGACCGACAAGGCCCATCAGGCGACTCTGTCGCGCGCGGCGATCGCGCTGGCCAACCACGGCGGCGGGTTCATCGTCATTGGCCTGGCCGATGAGAAGGGCGTGTTCACGCCGGCCCCGGGACGCCCTGAAACGCTCGACGGCTTCGCGCCCGACGTCATCTCCAGGATCATCGCGACCTACACCGAGCCGGCGCTGCACGTGCTGGTGCATCACGTTTCGTCGCCGGCTGGCGTCCACCCGATCATTCAAGTCCCAGGCGGACACCGCACGCCGATCCAGGCCAAGCGCGGCAGTACGGACGGCAAGACGCTCAGCGTCGGCAAGGTCTACATCCGACGGCCACCGATCGAGAGCGCCGAGCCCGCCACGGCCGCCGAGTGGCGTGAGCTGATCGATCGCTGCGTGAGGGCCGGACGCGACGACATGCTTGATGCAATCCGGGGCATCATGAGCGGGTCGGCGGTCGCGGCCGAGCCGGTCGAGCCGTCGGCGAGCGCCAAGCTGGCGGCGTGGGCTCAGGATGGGATGCAGCGCTGGGAGGCGATCCTGCCGCACACGCCGACTGGCGCGCTGATCCGACCGCCGGGATACTATCAGGTCGCGTATCGGCTCACGCCCGAGCCAGAACCGTTGGCCACGCCGCAGTTGTTGGCGGCGATTAGTCGGGCGACGACGCGGTACACCGGTTGGCCGCCGTGGTGGGTGCCGACCCGCGATGGGATCCGGCCGTACGTCAAGGACGGGGCGGTCGAGTGCAATCTGGCCGAGGGGGAGCCGATCACCGCGCATTCGGACTTCTGGCGGGTTTCTCCACAGGGTGAGGCGCTGCTGATCCGTGGCTATAGCGAAGACGACATCCCGCACCGCTACAAGCCAGGCACGGTGTTCGACCTTACCGTGCCGGTCTGGCGAGTGGGCGATTGCCTGATGCAGGCGGCCGCATTCGCGGCGGTTCTGGGTGTCCCTGACTCTGAGGTGAACTTCACCGTCCAATGGCGCGGCCTGGCTGGACGTGAACTGGTGCATGTCCAGGGCACCCGGTTCATTCACAAAGGACGCATCTGTCGGCAGGACGCGTTCGATCACACGATGAGCGCGATCGCCTCGTCGATCCCCGAGCAGCTACCGGAGCTCGTGCACGGGTTCATGGCTCCGCTCTACGGTCTGTTCGACTTCCTGGAGCTTCCCAAGGCGCTCGTAGACGAGGAGCTGAAAAAGATGCTTAGCGGGCGATCTTAGTCCGGCCTAACCAGCGGCCAGACCCTAGAACAAGACCTCACCCACATAGTGAGCGGCTTGGTAGGCCAGGTGGCCGTCGATCGTCAGCGACACGATGTAGCTTCCATCGGCGAGTGGCGTGCGCGTGATCCAGGAGCCGCCGGTGTTGGTCAGGGCCGGCATGTCCGGATAGGTGATTTCGAAGACGACCTGTCCGTCCGGTCGCGTGATGCGGACCTGGACCTGAATGTTTTGCCCGTCGTAACGCGGATTGAGGGTGAACGACACGCCCTCGTTGGAGGCCGAGACCCGGTTGGCGAAGGGGAAATTCTTGTCGAAGACCTTGAGGTCGTCGGAGGCGAAGACACGATCGCGATAAGGGGCGATCGCCACGCCGGCCTGATAGGCCAGTGTTTCGCGCTCGGCTTCCGAGCGACAGATAATCCCGCGCAGATGCTGGGCCAGGGGGAGAGGCGAGGGGCACAGCACCTCGGCGCACCGATGATCCTTGATCGAGGCGTCCGTGTAGGCGCCCTCGTGATAGATCTTGGCGAAGTCGAGCTCGTTGAAGAAGGCCTCGTCATCGCCGTCACGGGCGGCGTTGAGCTGCATGTTGATGTTCGAAAAGCGAACGTTGGGCATGCTCAGGATGCTTCGCGCATCGAGCACGAACATCACCAGGACTGGCGCGTGACCGTTCTCATACCGGCAATCGGCGGGACGGCGGATGCCTTCGATGTTGAACTGCGTGGGCGTGCGGGGCCGGAAATACAGGCGGACAAAGTTGTGGGCCCGGTCGCGGTTGTCGATGACGCCGCCGGCGGCGACATCGCGGCCCCGCAGGCCGTTGGACGCATTACGCGATAGCAGTTGGCCGGAATTGATGATCCTGACCGCGTTCTCAAGCGGCGCGTGGTGAAACAGAAGATCAGGCCAAAGCCGGCGATGCGGGAAGAAACGGCTGTCGAGGTTGCCGACCCACCGTTGGATATGCGCGTCGATAAAAGCCGCGCTCAGGCCCACGACAGCTCCCGCTGGGAGCCTGAAGACCAGCCAGTGGCGGGCGATGGCGCCTGGCGACGCAGTTCAAGCGCAAGCTCGGGATGCTCGCCGGCGCGGCGTTGGATCTGAAGCGCGCGCACATGCGGCAGGACGCTCAACAGGGAGAGCAGCGGTCCGCCGTTGGTGGTTTCCGACCAGCCCGCCTCCTTGGCGGTCAGCAGGCCCGACTTGAGACTCAGCCAAACCCCGCGCAGGTCTTCGCCATCCAGCAAGGTGACGCCCGTAGCGGTTTTGATCTCCAGCGCTTCGCCGACCATTCGCGCGTTGAATGGCGCGTCGGTCGTCATGTCGTGGAGGACGCCACCCGAGACGGTCAGCGCCTGATCAAGAGCGTTCATGAAGTGATCGAACGAGGCCCAGGGCGTGTCGGTGGTGCGCAGCTGCTGGGACAGCGCCTCCAGATGCTCGGGCAATCCGATCGGCTGCTCGAAATCATGGATGAAGACGTTGATCGGCAAGGGCGCCAGATAGCGCTCCATGAGAGGGCGAACCTCTTCCCAGTCCAGGCCGCCGTTGCCGCAGCCTAGCCGGGGGAAGGAGATCTGGTTGATGCCGCGGTTGGCGTATTCGGCGCGGAACTTGTCCAGACCCATCTCGATCCATTCCAGCCGCGAGGGATTGCGCCAATGGACCTTGGTCGGGAAGTTGAGCACCCACTGGTCGCTGCTGTTCCAGAGCCAGAGCTTACCCGGTTCAAGCAGGCCTGCATCGCAGATGCGCTTGTAGGCGGAGAACATCTCCGGGTAGCGATCCTTGAAAGCTTTGGCGATGCCTTTACCCATCACGCCGACACAGTTGACCGTGTTGACGAGCGTTTGCGCGGGTGAGTCTAGGACGCTGGTGCGACGATAGATCAGCATGGCTTGACGGTATCTCGATTCTCGAAACGGCGTGTGAGAACGCCCGAGGCACGTGGCTCCGCGAAGACCTCCTGCAAGATATGCCACATGCGTAGTGCGGACGTCACCTGAGGCATAAACGCATGGCTCCGCGATGGGCTGCGCTCGTATGTTCTTATTATGTTCCAATCGCCCAAAGGTCAAGCTGAGCAGGCTTGTCTAATCAGGTCGGTCGCTCGGCACGCGACGGGGCCAAAGCCTAGGTCGTAGCTCACCGGTTTAGGTGGAGTTGGTTGGCGCAAGCCAGTCAATCTTGCCAAAGGAGTTGCCGCGCGATTGGTTTGTTGCTGCAACCTTAGGGGCGCTCGGGGCGAGCATGCTGCAGATCAACACCGGAAAGCTCTTCTCACGCGGCGTAGGGCGAACCAATGCCCTGAGCGGGGTGCTCTATACAAACGCCAGGCTCGGCTGGAATAGCCGACTGGAGACATTGGCGGGCGCACTGAAGAACGTCGGCGCCGATCATCAGGACACCGCCTGTCTGTTTGAGATCGAAGAGCGCATCGAGGCCCCGGTGAATGAGCCGGGCGTTCTAGTGTCCCACGGCGTAGGCCCGTTCCTGGACGATTTCGCCATCGTCGCGACCTTTGGTTTGGGTGCGATTTTCTCGAGGCGCGCTGAAACTGTAAGAGCCCTGACCGGTAGCGAGGGGAGGCGCGGCGGGCGCGATAGCCATCACACGCTTTTGTCAGGGGTCTATGACGAGACCGTCGATGTCAGTGATGTGCAGGCCGAAGAGTTCGCGCGGTTCGTCGAGGCGCTCCTGGCGCTGGAGCGCAGGAGCTTCCTTGGCGCGATGCGAGCGATGCGTTCCTTCGTATCCGGGCTGCACAGGCTCGCTGACGATCCGTCGCTGGCCTACACGCTGCTCGTGGCGGCGATAGAGTCATTGGCGCAAACGTTCGATGACTACGAGCCGCGATGGCAGGATCTGGATATGCGAAAACGGGTCGATCTAGACCGCGCGATCGCATCGGCCGCTACGGATGTCCAGGAGGCGTTTAGGGCGGCCGTACTCAAGCATGAGCACCTGTCGCTGGGACGGCGCTATCGGGAATTCATCCTAGCCCGTGTCGACGGCGGATACTTCCGACAAACTGGCCTTAAAGGGCGTCCGGTCGCGCGCTGGGAACTCGAGCCAGCGCTGCGCCTCGCCTATGGCCTGCGCTCGGCGCACGTCCATGAGCTAAAGCGCTTGCCTGATGTCCTGACCATTGGAGCGCACCACAATGAGATCGCCTCTGTTGAGCGCCAGCCGGCCCTGACGTTCGAGGGTCTCTATCGGGTAACTCGACACGCCATCCGGGCCTTCGTGGCCGAGCAGCCCAAGATCGAGAGCGAACCCTACAACTATCAGCTTGAAGAAGCTGGGATCGTGTCCCTGCCTTGGGCGGCGCAATATTGGATCGGGCGGCCATTCAGCCGGCCGTCGGAGGCGTTGCCCAGGTTCGAAGGGGCGCTTGAAATCCTCTGCTCCCAACTCATGCATGAGCCCAATCCGGCGCTGTTTCCGGATATGCGACCCGTACTGGCTGAGGTCGAACGGCTACTTGGGCAGGCGCCCCACGCCGATCGGCCGGCCATGGTGTGCCTGTACATTCTCTACAACACCCAGATTGCTCCGGCCTATCGGTCGCCTGGGCACGAGGCGTTCATCGAGGCCCACATCGAGGAAGCCAGCCGTCCTGGTCCCGTCACACTCACGTTGGTTCCGCTCTATGGCGAGCATGACGATGATGCGTGGAGCCTGCCCGATCACCAGAATGCGCTGGACGCCTATTTTGATCAGCGGCGCAGGGCCAACGGCTTGCATGCGCCTCGACTGGTGGAGGCGGCGATGTGCTTGCACCTAGCCGAGAAATATCGGCTCGTGGGAGATCTCGATAGCGCCCGGACGACGATCGCACGCGCAGTCGAGACGCACCCGGGCGTGCCGGCGCTGCTGGCTCTGGAGGCCCGGTTCAACGGCGAGGCTCCGATCGACTGGGAAGCGGTTCTCTTGCCGCCCGCCAAGGTGTCTGAGGTGGAAGGCGGCATGGCCTAGCTCTTGCGGAGATATTGGCGAGCTATTTTCCAACTATATGCTGGCTCAACGCGACGTTGCGCGGCCCATTGATCGAAAGGTCGCCTAAGGGCGGCGTCATCCGGCGGCCAGGCTCAATGTTCGGTCCTGCTCAGTACGAAACAGATCTGGATGGACGGGGGCTGGCGTGGCGCGGTCCAGACCGCTTGCGCGGCATCAAGCTGCATCAGGTGCGCTACGTCGTCAGCGCCGCCGAGCATCGATCGTTTCGACAGGCGGCCGCGGCCTTGCATGTCGAGCAGTCCACGGTCAGCCGCCGGGTCCGGGACCTGGAGCATCAGCTGGGGGCGGCGCTTTTCGAGCGATCGGCATGTGGTGTCCGGCTGACGACCATAGGCGAGCGCTTTCTCGTCGAAGCCCGTGCGGCGATGGATCAGCTGGAGGGCGCGGCGGGCTTGGCGCGAGAGCTGGGGGCGGCGGAGGCCAGCCGGTTGCGTATCGGCGTTTCGGCGCCGGTTGGCGAGGGCGGTCTGGGCGATTGGTTGCGCCGGGCGTTCGAGGCGGCGGGCACGTTGATGGTCCAGGTGGCCGAGGCTTCGCCGGCCGAGCTGCGCCGAGCCCTGGACCTTCAGGCGATCGACCTGATCTGCGAGTTCGGCGGTCGGCCGCAGGGGCACATCAAGGCCCATCGGCTTTGGCGCGAACCGCTGATGGTCCTGATGCGTCGAGACCACGTCCTGGCGGGATGCGAAAGCTTGGCGTGGGCCGATCTGGCCGACGCGCCATTGATCCTGGCGCGAGATCACGCCGGCGCCGTCGAAGATGCGCTGCAGGCGCGGGGATATCGAGGCGATCATGCGGAGACCCGTCGTGAGGCGGTCGGCCTAGCGACGCTGGTGAGCTTGGTCGCTTGGGGGCAGGGGCTCACGATCCTGCCTGCTTGCCTGGTGGGGACCAGTCATCCGGAGGTGCTGGCCATCCCACTCGAGCACGAAACGATCGATGTGATGGCGCTGTGGTCCAGCCGGAACAACCGGCCAGTCCTGGCGCGGTTTCTGCGCTTGCTGACCCGTCTCGATCCACCTGGCCGCTCATAGACTTCGGCGCGCCTTGGTGAAGGCCCGATCCGTGGCGATGAAGCGTTGCAGCATGGGCGCCACCAGCTTGGCCGGCTCGACTGCGGCCTGACCGGTTTCCTTGCTCAGGACTGCCGCATAGGCCGCCAGGTCGCGGTTCAGACTGGCGGGGATCTCGAGCGTGATACGCACGGGCCTGTCATCTTCGAGGACAGCGAGTTTGAGCTTCACGGCGTTGACTCCTTGGCGACGGGATCGAGGACCAGGTCCTCAGAGAGGATGAGCCGCACCGGGTGGCCGGGGCGAACGGTCAAGGTGGGGCGCACGTCGAGTTGGCGGCGCACGATCTGCTGTCCGGCCTGGTTGATCGTGTCCTGCATGCCGCGTCGCAGAGCCCTGGCGATGTCGCCCTCGTCGTCCGCGCCCAACTCGGCTCCCACGCCCAGCAGAGTTGACAGGCCGGCGGCTCGGGCGATTGCGCCCCAGTGGCTGTCGACCTGGTCGGTGAGCCCCGCGAAGCCTTGCGGGTCCGAGGCGGTTTGGCGGGTCAGGGCGATCGAGGCTCCGTCGGGAAGCACCAGGCGCGTCCAGGTGACATGAATACGGCGCTGGCCGAACGTGACCTGGGCGTCATAGGCGCCGATCAGTCGCGCCCCCGCCGGGATGAGGCGGATGCGCCCCGTCACCGTGTCGTGGACGTCGGCAGTGACCTGGGCGATGGCCTGTCCAGGCAAATCGCTGTTGAGCCCGGTGATCAGGGCCGCGGGAATGACCGAGCCGGCCAGCAGGGTGTAGGGGGAGCTCATGGCGGTGAGTTTGGCGGACGCTTGCGCCGGGGCTGGGGCCGGTGTCGCGGTCAGAGTGGCGGACGCGATCATGGCTTCCGGCGTGGGATCGAGTGCTTGGTCCCGGGCGGCGGTGGCGGCTGGACTGGCGCTGCCTCTCCCGACATCGGCCAGGATCGCGCTGGTCAGAGCGGTCTGGCGGGCCTGCGCGGCGGGCGAAGGCTGAGTGGGCGCGTGTGCGGTCGAGGCGGCCGCAGGCGTTGGAACGGGGACGCCGTCTCGGGCCTGGGCCGCCACGATGGGCCGTCCAAGATCACCAGGTAACGGCGGGCCGAGCCTAGGCGCGGCGGCGTAGTCCTTGGGCGCTGCGGTGACAACCTCGGCTGGCGGGCGAGTGTCCGAGGCCGGCGGCGGGTCCTGGGGGGCGGGGACATGCAGTCGCGGCGTCAGGGCAAAGGTCAGGGCCGCCCCGACCGCAGCCGCGCCGATCCCGCCGAGCACCGCCAGGCCCTTGCGAGAGAGCCGGACCACTGGTGGGGGCGAGCCGCGCAGGCGAAACGCGTCCTGGGCGGGTGGGGTGGTCTCCTCGGTGTCGGCCGGCGTCATCGCGACGCCTCCTGGATCCGCTCGATCCGCACGGTCTTGGCGCTGCGCTTGCCGCCCATCCGCAGTTCGGCGGCGTCAAACAGCCGATCGACGACCATGTAGCCGCTCTGGACCCGGTAGTTGACGAGCTCTCCACCGCCTTCGGGGCCTCGCACGAAGAGCGGCGGCAGCGCGGTTTGGACTGCGCTCGGCGGGAGGGCGACATAGACGCGCCGGCCGTCATCGAACACCAGGCTGGGACGCCAGGCGACCTTGGCCCCTGAGATCCGGTAGCTGAACCGCAGGCTGACCGGATCAAACGGGGTCGTCGCCGTCGCGAGGGGAGCCGTGCGGAGCGGCGCCGGATCGACACGAAGCGCGATCAGAGCATCTTCGGGATAGCGCCATTCGACGCCGGCCATATAGCCGCGCGGCGCGGTGCGAAGCTCCAGGCGGTAGGTTCGCCGATCGGTGTTGATCAGCAGGTTCGTGGCCAGCCCGGTCTGGGTGGGCTTGACCAGGATATGCACCCGGCGGGTCGGTCCCGCGCCGCTTTCGGATTGGCCGATGATCCAGCGGCTGGTGTCGCCCGCCGCGACGGGTCCTGCGCCGGCTAACTGTTCGCCTGGTTCGAGGGCGATGTCGGTCACTTGGCCGGGAGCGGCGTAGACTTGGTAGAGAGCGCCTTCGGACCAGGCGTAGCGTTGGATCGCGCCCAGAAAACTGTCGGAGCGGGGCTCCACCCGAGCGGCCGTGGCGGCGCTGACCAGGGTCTCTTGCGGTGGTCCGCCAGCGAGGGGGGCGACGCGTGGCGGCGCTGGCCCATCGGCCTGGGCCGAGCCACCGATCGTAGCCGAGATGAGCATGGCGAGGGCGAGAGCATCGTTCATGAGGCCATCTCCTTGGACCAGTCGATCGCATCGACCGCGACGTTGAGGGGGTTCTTCTTGAGCCGGTCGCGGGTGGGCTTGGGCAGCTTGGTCAGGGTGACGATGGCCGACCAACGCTCGGTCGTGACCAGGGCGCCGTCCTGGTAGCGGCGCTCGGTCCAGGCCAGGCGAAAGCTGGTGGGCGAGGCGCGGACCACGCTGGAGACCTCGAGCGCGACCTGGGCTTTGCCGACCTGCGCGAAGGGCGCGGTTTCACCGACATAGGCCGTCAGGGCCTTGGATCCGTTTGGGCTGACGAAGTCGTAGGCCGTCAGCAGGTCGTTGCGCAGGACCACCGGATCGGCCGGGATCGAGCGCACCTGTTTGACGAAGCGCTCCAGACGCTCGGCGATCATGGCGTCGGTCGGCTGGAAATCGGCGATGGCGGGGCCGACCGCGCGGGCCTCGCCGAAGCGATCGACTTCCACCACCCACGGCACGACCGAGCCGCGCGCATTCGTCCAGACCAGGGCCAAGCTGAGAGCCACGATGACGCCGCCCTCAGCGAGAGCCAACGCCCAGACGCGTCGGCCGGCCACGGCGACGGCGCCGATGCGATCGTCCCAGACCTGACGGGCGCGGTGATAGGGCGTTTCGGGTTCTGGCGTTCGCCCGTAGTGACTTTGTGCGCGTCGGAACATGGCGATCACGATCCTTCCGATAGGTCGACGGAGCCGCCCGCGCCGCTGGCGGCGTCGCCGGAATTGACGGCGCTCGCGGCGGTGGCTGCGCCATGCGACAGATGCTGGCGGGTCTGCATGCGTTGGGCCCAGGCCGGCGGGGCTTGACTGGATGCGCTCTGGTCGGGCGGTGACGGCGGTGCGCCGTGTTGGGTCTGGCGCGCGGCCTCGAACCGCGCCTTCAGGCCCTGAGCAGCGGCGCGCAGCGGGCTGATAGCCGCGCCACCAGCCGCCTTGGCCACGCCCAAGGCGCCGCCGGTCTGGGCCGCACCGGTCGCCGCGCCGGCCAGGCCCGCCGCGCCGCGCGCCAGCCCAGCGGCCGCGCCCGCAGCGCCGCCGACGACCAGACCGCCGGCGGCGGCGGCGGCGGCCATGGCGCCGCCCGCGGCCAGCCCCGTGCCGACGGCCGAGCCGGCGCCCAGCTGGGGACCGCCCGACACGATGCCGCTGGCTACGCCCGGACCGAAGATGCCAAGGCCCAGGAGCGTCAGGGCGGCCAGGACGATGGCCAGGACCTCTTCCAGGTTTGGCTGGCGCTCGTTCAGAACCGGCGTGAAGCTGGAAAACAGGGTCGAGCCGATCCCGACGATCACGGCGATGACGAGCACCTTGACGCCCGAGGACATGACGTTGCCCAGCACGCGTTCGGCCAGGAAGGCGGTCTTGCCGAACAGGCCAAACGGAATGAGCACGAAGCCACAGAGGGTGGTGAGCTTGAACTCGATCAGCACGATGAAGAGCTGGATCGCCAGAATGAAGAAGCTCAGCAGGACGACCAGCCAGGCAATGAACAGCACGGCGATCTGAATGAAGTTCTCGAAGAAGGCGACGTACCCCATCAAGCCGGAGATCGACTCCAGCAGAGGTCGGCCTGCATCGATCCCGACCTGCGCGACGCGGCCAGGGCGCAGGAGGTCAGCCTGGGTGAAGGCCGCGCCCGTCGCCTTGAGGCCAAGACCGGCGAAGCTCTCGAAGACCACCCGGGCCAGCATGCTCCAGTTGCTGATCAGATAGGCGAAGACGCCGACAAAGAGAGTTTTGCGTATCAGCTTGGCCAGAATGTCGTCGCCTTCGCCCAGGCTCCAGAAGAGCGCCGCCAGGGTGACGTCGATGACGATGAGGCTGGTGGCGATAAACGCCACCTCGCCGCTGAGGAGGCCAAAGCCGGACTCGATATAGCTTCCGAAGACCCCAAGAAAGCGGTCGATGACGCCGGACCCTTCCATGGCTACCGGGCCTGCGTCGGGGCGGGGCGGCCCAGGAAGCGGTCCCGCTGCTGGGCCCAGGCGGCCAGGCATTCGGGATCCTCGGCGCCGGCCGCGCCTAGGCGCTGGCAATGGCGCAGGGCGTCCTGGTGGGGGTCTACGGCGGCGAGCGTCGCGGCGGGTGCGTCGGCGGGCGGCGGGGGCGACACTGCGCTCGCGCGCTGGCCAAGGGCGGCGACCACCACGGCGGTGGCGACGAACCCGGCGGCGGCGAGCCGAAAGGCGAGGGCGGGGTCCACGTCGTTCTCACTTCGAAAAGAGGGTGACGGGCGGCGCTTGGTAGCCGGTTCCGGGCGTGAGAAACCGCCGCATCTGCTCGCGGGCCTGATCCTGGGCGGCGGCGCGGGCGGCTGCATCGAGGTTCTGGGCGCGCCCCTGGGCGGCCATCAGCGCCAGGAGGTCGGCCAGTTGCTGGGATTGCAGGGCCATCAGCTGGTTGCCCGCCTGGGCCGCCTGCAAGGCGCCGTCGGCCGACTGGCTGGCCTGAACGAGCTGGGTCATCTGATCGCGGGCGCCGTCGAGATTGCCCACGACGCCGGCCTGGACCTTCAGGGCGTCCTGAAAGGCCGCCACGCTGGTGGACCAGCGTGACTGGGCCAGGCCCACCAGGTCACGGTCGGTGGCCGTGAGCGCGGCGGCGCCGAACTGGTCTTTGAACGCCGCCTCGATGGCCGAGACGTCGTAAGCCAACCGCTGGGCCTGACCGATGAGGGCGCGGGTCCGTTGGAGCTGGCCCTGGAGCGCAGAGAGCGACGAGAACGGCAGGCCTGTCAGATTGCGCGCATCGTTGATCAGGCCCTGGGCCTGGTTCTGCAGCGCCTGAATCTGATTGTTGATGCTCTGCAGAGTGCGCGCGGCCGTCAGAACGTTCTGGGCGTAGTTACTGGGATCAAAAACGGTCACCTGCGCCGTTGCGGCGGGGGGCAGCGGCAGGCAGGCAAGGGTGGTCACGGCGAGCAGCAGTCGCCGGCGGGTGGGTCCAGCCATCGTCAGGGCTCCAGGGGCAGGTGAGACACAAGGTCGGCGGCCCAGGGCAGGCCACGGGCGAGAAGCCAGGCGCGGGTGAACGCCGCGCCGGGCGCGGCGTCGATCGCGTCGATCAGGGCCTGGTCGGGTTTGGAGGCGGCCGCGCAGAAGGCCAGGGCGATCTCGCCCAGGCCCAGGTCGAACAGGCGGTGGCCTTGGCGCGACTGGCAGTAGTAGTCGCGACGCGGCGCCGCGCGGCTGATGATCTCGATCTGTCGGTCATTGAGGCCGAACTTGCGGTAGATCGCCTGGCTGCGCGGCTCGGCGGCTCGCGCGTTGGGAAGGAAGATCCGGGTCGGGCAGCTGTCGAGGATGGTCGCGGCGACGGGGCTGGCGTCCAGGTCCAGCAGGGCCTCGGTGGCGAAGACGACCGCGCCGTTCTTCTTGCGCAGGGTCTTGATCCACTCGCGCAGCTGGCCGGCGAACACCGGGTCTTCGAGGATCAGCCACCCTTCGTCGATGAGGATGAGCGTTGGGCGACCGTCGAGCGCATGCTCGATGCGGTGAAAGAGGTAGGCGAGCACGGCGGGGGCGGCGTTGGTCTTGAGCAGTCCCGCGGTCTCGAAGACCTGCACCGACGCGGTCCCGAGGCTCTCGGTGTCGGCGTCGAGGAGCCGCCCGTGAGCACCGCCCAGGCAGAACGGCGCGAGGGCTTGTTTGAGCGCCGGCGCCTGGAGGAGCGCGGCCAGACCCGAGAGCGTCCGCTCGACGGGCGGCGCGCTGGCCAGGGACTCCAGAGCCGACCACAGGTGGGCCTTGGCGGCTGGATCGATCGTGACACCTTCGCGAGCGAGCACGGCGGCGAGCCATTCGAGCGCCCAGGCGCGTTCGCCCGGTTCGTCGATGCGGCGCAAGGGCTGTAGCGACACGGTGCGGCCTGGGACCTCTGCGCCAAGGTCGTGCCACTCTCCGCCCATGGCCAAGCCGGCCGCGCGCAGGGACGCGCCGTGGTCGAAGGCGAAGATCTGGTTGTTGGGGTAGCGCCGCCACGACAGGGCCGTGAAGGCCAGGAACACCGACTTGCCCGCGCCAGTCGGGCCGGCGACCAGGGTGTGGGCCACATCATCGACGTGCAGGCTCAGGCGAAACGGCGTCGCGCCTTCGGTGCGCGCGTAGAACAGAGGCGGGCCGTCGAGGTGGTCGTTGCGCTCCGGGCCCGCCCAGACCGCCGATAGCGGCACGATGTGGGCGAGGTTCTGGGTCGAGATCGGCGGCTGACGGACATTGGCGTAGACGTGGCCGGGCAGGGAGCCCAGCCAGGCTTCCACGGCGTTGAGGGTTTCGACGATGGTCGAGAAGTCCCGACCCCGAACGACCTTCTCGACTTGGCGCAGTTTCTCCGACGCCCGAGCGGGATCCTCGTCCCAGACTGTCAGGGTGGCGGTCACGTAGGCGTGGCCGACGATGTCGGCGCCCAGGTCTTGCAAGGCAGCGTCGGCGTCGGCGGCCTTGTTGGCCGCGTCGTTGTCGACGAGGACGGAGGCCTCGTTGGTCATCACCTCCTTGAGGATGGCGGCGACGGACTTGCGCTTGGCGAACCACTGGCGACGGATACGCCCGAGCACCTTGGCGGCGGCCAGCTTGTCGAGCATCACCGCGCGCGTGGTCCAGCGATAGTCGAAGGCCAGCCGATTGAGCTCGTCGAGCACGCCGGGAAAGGTGGCGCTTGGAAACCCGACCAGGGTCAGGGTTCGCAGATGGGCGCGGCCGAGTCTGGGTTCGAGCCCGCCGACCAGCGGCTGGGTGGCCAGCAGGGCGTCCAGGTGGATGGGGGTGTGGGGAACCGCCAGGGTCTGGCGGACGGTGCTGACGGTCGAGTGGAGGTAGCTGAGGGTTTGGCCGTCATCGAGCCAGGCGCATTGCGGCATGAAGCCGTCGAGCAGCTGCAGCAGCCGGTCAGTCTCGACGATGAAGGCCTTGGTCTGGGTCCAGGGATCGGTCGCGACCGCCTTGCGCCCCTCGAACAGCCAGCCCTCGGCGCGACGGGCCTCCTCGGCCGGAGGAAGCCAGGCCAGGGTAAGGAAGTAGCGGCTTTCGAAGTGGGCGCCGGTCTGGCTGAATTGTTCGGTGCGTTCCAGATCGACGAGCGCCGAGGCCGGATCGTCAAAGCGGCTCTGTGGATAGGCGACGGCGGGTGCGCGTTGGGCCTCGACGAACATCGCCCAGCCGCTGCCCAGGCGACGCAGTGCTGCACCCAGGCGGGCGGTGACGGCGGTCAGCTCGGCGGGCGTGGCGCTGTCGAGATCAGGACCGCGAAACGCCGCGGTCCGCTGAAGGGCGCCGTCCTTGTTGAGTACGACGCCTGGGGCGACAAGGGCGGCCCAGGGCAGGTAGTCGCTGAGGCGAGGACGGGTGTCGCGATAGACGCCGAGGGCGAGCATGGGCGGCCTTAGATCCGGAAGTAGGGCGGGTAGCGCAGATGCCGGCGGCCGACTTCGAAGACCTGCGGGTCGCTGCGCGCGGCCCAGGCCGCCAGCAACTGGCCAAGGGCGAAGAACAGCAGGCCGACGATCCAAAGCCGGAGGCCAAGCCCGAGCGCGGCCGCCAAGGTGCCGTTGGCGATGGCGATCGTCCGTGGCGCGCCGCCCAGCAGGATGGGCTCGATCAGCGCGCGGTGGACAGGGGCGTAGTAGTCCGCCGGCAGGGGGGCGTCGGGACGGGTCACGCGACGAGCGCTCCGCCACCGAAGCTGAAGAACGACAGGAAGAACGAGCTGGCCGCGAAGGCGATGCTCAGGCCGAACACGATCTGGATGAGCCGGCGAAAGCCGCCGGAGGTCTCGCCGAAGGCCAGCGCCAGTCCGGTGCTGATGATCACGATCACTGCGATGATCTTGGCGACCGGTCCTTCGATCGACTCCAGGATCGACTGCAGCGGCGCCTCCCAGGGCATGGAGGAGCCGGCCGCCTGCGCCGGGATTGCGTGAAGCGCGGCGATGGCGGTGAGGGTCAGCAGGCCGAGGCGATCGAGCGTGAAAGCGCTCAAGACGTGACGGCGCGCAGCGATGGCGCGAGCTTGGCTCATGGCAGGTCTCCCATCGGAACGAGGCGGTAGTCGCCGGCGGGGCCGAGCCCAGCGACGGCGGTGAGCTCGGTGAGGCGGCGGGCTTGGCCGCGGCCGCTCAAGACGGCGATCAGCTCGATGGTCTCGGCGATCAGGGCGCGCGGCGGTGTGACGACGACTTCCTGGATCAGCTGTTCGAGACGGTGCAGGGCGCCGAGCGCGGAGCCGGCGTGGAGTGTGCCCAGCCCTCCCGGATGGCCCGTTCCCCAGGCCTTGACGAGGTCGAGCGCTTCGCCGCCGCGGACCTCGCCGACGATGATGCGGTCGGGGCGCAGGCGCAGGGCGCTCCGGACGAGGTCGGTGAGGCTGGCGACGCCGACCTGGGTGCGCAGCCCGATATGGTTGGGGACCGAGCACTGCAGCTCGCGCAGGTCCTCGGCCAGGACGAGGCGCTCGTCGGCCGGGACTTCGGCGAGCAGGGCGTTGGTGAGGGTCGTCTTGCCGCTCGAGGTGGGGCCAACGACCAGGATGTTTTTGCGATCGCGCACGGCCTTGCGAAGGCGCGCGGCCTGATCGGGCTTGATGACGCCATCGGCGACGTAGGCCTGGAGGGGGACGATCGCGCGGGCGGGCTTGCGAATGGCGAAGGCCGGTGCGGCGACCAGCGGCGGGACCAGGCCCTCGAACCGTTCGCCCGTCTGCGGCAGCTCGGCCGACAGGCGCGGCCGTTCGGCGTGGACCTCGGCGCCGACTTGGTGGGCCACCAGGCGAATGACGCGTTCGCCGTCGGCCGCCGACATTCGCCGATCGGTGTCGGCCAGGCCGGTGCTCAGCCGGTCGATCCACAAACGCCCATCGGCGTTGAGCATGACCTCGCTGATGTCGGGATCGGCCAGCCAGCCGGCGAGCTCGCAGCCCATGGCCGTTCGCAGCATCCGCGCGCCTCGATCGAGGCTTTCGGCGGTGGCGAGCTGAGCGGACATGAGGGCCTCATTCGATCGCGCCGGTCTTCTAGGGACGGCGAACGAGGCTGATTAAGAAGCGCCCGGAATTGGCGGAAACAACAGGTGAATTTGGCTCGCGGGCCCTGGAGGGCAACGGCAGGCAGGCGCGGGCTCACGTCGGTGCGCGACGTGCGAAACGAGCGCTGGAGCGTAGATTTCGGCGGGGTTAGCGGGCGGGCGCGCCGGACGCCCAGACGCCGCGACGGGCGGTTTTGGCTTCCGCCTCGGCCTTGGCGTATTGGCCCTTGCTGTAGCGGCGGTACTCGGTGGTGAAGCCCGAGCGGATCATGGCGGCGTTGACGTCGGGACTGGCGTTCGACCAGCACGTGCCCACGAAGCGACCGTAGCGGTCGCGATCGACGAAGCGGCACGCCACACGACCGCGTGTCAGCCGTTCCAGCTCCAGCCGCGCTTCGTTGGAGAACGGCTGCGCCGGCGTCTTTCCGCGTCGCAGCTCGGGCGCGTCGACGCCGAACAATCGCACACGCTCGCCTGCGCATCGCAGGGTGTCGCCGTCGTGGACGGGCGGAGCGTTGCAGGCGATCAAGGTCGCGGCGGCGGCCGCAGCGGCGGTCAGAAGCATGGGTGTGCTCTAGACTGCTTCGGGCGGCCGGCCAGACCCTTTCAGTCAGCCTCGCCGTCTTGCCCGTCGTGGTCCTGGCTAAGCTCGAAGGCCAGGCTTTGGCCCGCCGCGATCCGGCGTCCCAGGGCGCGCACGAAAGCGGCGTAGCGTTCGCGGCCCTTGGCCTGGGCTGCGGCCTGGGCGGTGTCAGGCATGGCCGGCGTCGCCGTCAGCCAGAAGCGGACAAAGAGCGCATGGGCTTCGTTGGCGATCTCGATGTTGCGCTCGAGACGCTCCATCTGGCGGCTGAGGCGATCCAGGCGCCGCGACAGGGCTGCTTCCAGGCGCTCGGGACTGTCGGGCGACAGGTGGGAGGCTAGGGCCGTCTCGACGACGAGGGCCTGGGGAACGCGCTTGCGGCGGGCATAGTCGGCCAGCTGGCCGGCCAGGGTCGGTTCGAGCCGAAAGGTGTGTTTGCGTCGCATCGGTCAGAGCTCCACGCCATCGTCCGGGTCCAGGCTGGCTTGGCGAGCCACCGCGCCCATGCGTCGCTGAAGCGCCAGTCGGCGGGCGATCTGGCCTGCGTCGAGATCCGCATCGTCGAACGCGAATTCGTCCTGCACGGTTGGGGGCGCGGTGATGTCCTCGTGCTCAGGCAAGCCCGGCTCGCGGCGAGGTCCGCCGCCTTCGTCGTCGTCGTCGTCGTGCCGATAGCCGGCCGCGGACGGCGCTGGCGAGGGAGCGGCGGGGACGGTCAGTCCCGTCCAGTCGTCCGGACCCGGCGCGGGCCTCTTCAGCGATGCGGGCTGCGGCGGGGTCAGAACGCGCCGGCGCAGTCGGGCGTCCTGGTAGTAGCGGACCTTGCGGGCGCGGATGGGCGGCGCGCCCGACACCATCACGATTTCCTCGTCGGCTGGCAGTTGCATCACTTCGCCTGGGGTGAGGAGCTGGCGCGCCGTCTCCTGGCGCGAAACCATCAGGTGGCCCAGCCATGGCGAAAGCCTGTGGCCGGCGTAGTTGCGCATCGCGCGAAGCTCGGTGGCCACGCCCAGGGCGTCGGACACCCGCTTGGCGGTCCGCTCGTCGTTCGTGGCGAAGCTGACCCGGACGTGGCAGTTGTCGAGAATGGAGTTGAAGGACCCGTACGCCTTCTCGATCTGGTTCAGCGACTGGGCGATCAGCACCGATTTGAGGCCGTAGCCGGCCATGAACGCCAGAGCGCTCTCGAAGAAGTCGAGCCGCCCCAGGGCTGGAAACTCGTCCAGCATCAGGAGCAATCGGTGGCGCTGGCCGATCGGGCCGAGGGTCTCGGTCAGCCGCCGGCCGATCTGGTTGAGCATCAGACGGATCAGCGGCTTGGTGCGGCTGATGTCGGACGGCGGGACGACGAGGTACAGCGTGGTGGGGCGGGGGCCTTCGACCAGATCGGCGATGCGCCAGTCACACTGGCCGGTCACCTGAGCCACCACCGGATCGCGGTAGAGGTTGAGGAAGGTCATGGCCGTCGAGAGCACGCCCGAGCGCTCGTTGTCGGACTTGTCGCGCAGCTCGCGGGCCACGGACGCGACGACCGGATGGACCCCGGCCTCGCCGAGGTGGCGGGTGCGCATCATCACCCGTAGGGTCGCCAGGATCGGGCGTTCGGGATCGGACAGGAACGCGGCCACGCCCGCGAGGGTCTTGTCGCGTTCGGCGTACAGCACGTGGAGGATCGCGCCGACCAGAAGGGCGTGGCTGGTTTTTTCCCAGTGGTTGCGCTTCTCGAGCGATCCTTCCGGATCGACCAGGATGTCGGCGATGTTCTGGACGTCGCGGACTTCCCACTCGCCGCGCCGCACCTCCAGCAAGGGGTTGTAGGCAGCTGAAGCCCGGTTGGTCGGATCAAAAAGCAGGACCCGGCCATGGCGGGCGCGAAAGCCGCTGGTGAGCTGCCAGTTCTCGCCCTTGATGTCGTGGACGATGGCCGAGCCGGGCCAGGTCAGAAGGGTGGGCAGCACCAGGCCCACGCCCTTGCCCGATCGGGTCGGGGCAAAGCACAGGCAATGCTCGGGGCCGTCGTGGCGCAGATAGGCCTCGCCGAGCTGGCCCAGGACCACGCCGGTCTCGCCGAGCAGGCCAGCGGCCTTGGCCTCGCGCGTCGTGGCCCAACGCGCGGTGCCGTAGGTGTCGACATTGGCGCTTTCGCGGGCGCGCCAAACGGCCATGGTGATGGCCGCTGCGGCTGCAAGAAGGCCGCCCGACGCAGCCACTGCCGCGCCGCGCAGGAAGACGCCCGGCGCGTAGGCGTCATAGACGAACCACCACCAGAAGAAGGCGGGCGGGGCGTAGACCCGGTGGCCGCGCCAGATGAACCAGGGTGGTCCCAGCGGCTCCTGGTAGGCCAGTTGGGCGGCGGTCCATTGGGTCGCCGACCACACGGCGATCAGGACGATCAGGCCAACGAGGAGAACCTGGCCCCAGAGGATCCGGGTGGCGGACATTGAGGGCTCCCGGGGTTTGGGGAGCCCTCAAAGTTTTCCGTCCAAGTGGCGGAGCAAGAAGGAAAAAAAGGCGCGCTGGTCCTGGCGCGCAACGACAGGTCGCTAGCGGGTTTTGGGGATGACTGGCGGGCAGCCCACGAGGGTTTGGGCGGTCGCGTCGGGGGTCTTGCCGTTTTCGGCGGGCAGGCTCAGCGCGCCGGCGAAAGCATCACGACGGATCGGCATCACGCCGCAGGCGCGCTGACGGCGGACCGCTTCGTTGGGCGCGTGGCGCAGCTGGCTGTAGAAGAAGCGCATGCGCACGGCGCTACAGTCTTCGGGATCGTCGGTCAGGCGAACGATGCGGTACTCGCCCGCCGTCAGGATCAGACATGCCGACTTCAGCGGTCCGCCCAGGGTTTTGCGCGCGGGGTCAGGATAGTAGTCGACAACCCCGCCGCCGGCGTTGCTGGCGCGCAGGGCGTTGAAGATCAGCATCTGGGAGCCCGGCGTGAAAGCCAGGGTCGACAGGATCGCCAGAATGATCATCACGACTGTGGCGCGGCGGTTGTGGCTGGCCGCGCTTAGGGCGAAGTGAACCCCGCACGCGACGAGCAGAATGAACGCCGGCCGGTTTGGGTCTGTCGCGCCGTCCGACGAGAAGTTCGGCGTCAGCAGGGTGTCGACCGACGAAACCCACGACCAGGCCGACATGGCGAAAGCAAAGCCGATGGCCATGGCGGCGCCCGAGGCCCAACTGCTCCGGTTTGCCGGCTTGATCGTAAGCAGGACCATCAGCAGAGCGCCGAGCGGGCTGAGGGTCAGTAGCGAGGGCGCCAACCAAAAGGGCGGATGCTGCAGCCATTTGACGTAGGGCTGGAGCCCCTGAATGACGGCCAGGGCGACCAGCGAGGCGTTGGCGGCGAAGTAGGCCAGCACGGGCCGGGGCGTGAAGTCATTCGTCGACGCCGTCTTGGCCGCGCCGAGCATCGGACTGTTGACGTGATCGGCAAAGCCCAGGCCCTTGGCTTGGTGGGCGAAGAAGAACCGCGTGAACAGCGGGGCCGCCAGGATCATGCCGATCAGGGCCACCAGAAGCGCGAAGACGAGGCCGGCCGCCTGGAGGATACCGATGATCAGGTTGTCGCCGAAGGCCCCCAGGCCCGGTTGTCCGAAACCTTTGAGGTAGTCGTTGACCATCCAGGTCGGACCCAGCAGGCCGAAGAACACCCCTGCGGCGACGCGCAACCACTTGGGCACGGCGTCGATGAGGGCGTTGGCTCTCTCGAGCATGGCCTTGGCGGCCTCGAGGTTGGGGTTGGCGGGGAGCTGATCGACGGTTTGACTCATGAGGGCCTCGGTGATGATGGACCCTCTTGTTGCAAGCTGCACCTTAACGGGAGTTGTGCGTCCTGGCGTTGTGATTGGCCAGCTAGAGGCTTGGCCCTCTGGCGCGGCCGAGCGACCAGTCGACGCCGCCGCCGACGACGGCGCCGGAGACGGTCTGGCCGCGATGGCGCTCCAGGCTTGGCCGCCAGGGCACGAGGGAAAAACCGAGACCATCGTCGATCATGGCGAACCGCCCTGACGCCAGATCCAGCCGTCGCCGATAGACCCCCGCGACCGTGTCGCCCTCCTGGGGAAGCCTTGGGGTCTGACCAGTCTCCAACGCCAGGGCTTGTCGGGTCCTGGTCAGCTCACCCTCGCGCAGGGTTTCCAGGAGCCCGGCGACGGGGCGCGGGGAGCCGCCGGCCAGGGAAGCGTGGCCGCGCTCGACAAGCACCGCCTGGCGGGCGCTCAGAGCGCTCGTGACTTCGGCGCCAAATCCGTCAGCGCGCGCAGCCGGTTCACGCGCCACCAACTGCCGATCAAGCCAGGTGGCGCCGTGGGCCTGGATTTGCGCCGCCAGCGGCAGGTCCGAATGGGTCGTCAGCCCATGGCGCGTCCGGCCTGAGGGCTCGGTCCAGGTGCGCAGGGCCACCACCGCGCCGGGCGCGGCGTCGCCCGTCGCTTCCAGAGTCTCGAAACGCAGGTGATGAAGGCGTCCGTCCAGGCCGTCGACCACGGCATAGGCGCTGCCCTGAAGTTCATCGTGGAGGCCGCGCTCCACCAAGCGGCCGGTGACCTCGTGGGACGGGCGTTCGGCGGAAAGAACCAGGCGCTCGGGGAGACTTCGCGACCCTCGCGCGCCATGGCCTGGTGCAGGGTCTTGATGAGGTCGCCGCGAACGGCCAAGTCGCGCAAGGTTGGCTCCAGGTCGGGCGCCAGGGTCCAGACCCCTGGGGTCCTGCAGGCCGCAAGTCCAAGGTCCGCGAGCTTGGACAGCCGTCCCACGAGGGCGGAGCGGAGATCCTCGCCGATGGCGGGATCGCCTGGTCGCAAGTCGACCACTGCGTCTGGTTCGCTGGCCATGCCGCGCAGGGCCTTGTCCAGAGGGGTGAGGCGTTCGGCCGAAACCTCGCGCAGCAAAGCCCGCTCGACCTCTTCGGCCCGGCGCGGACCCAGCTCGAGCTCGACCAAGCGCTCGGCGCGCTCGCGCAGGCCGCGGCTGATATAGGCTTTGTCGATGACGAGATCGGCGCCGTCATCCGACACCCCGCGAAGCAGAACATGGACGTGGGGGTTGTCGGTGTTCCAGTGGTCGACAGCGACCCAGTCGAGGCGGACGCCAAGATCCTCGGCGGCCTGATCCATCAGCTCGCGGGTGAAGGCTCGCAGATCGGCCATCTCGCAGGCGTCTTCGGGCGACACGATGAAGCGAAAATGGTGGCGGTCATCCTCGCAGCGTTTGGCGAATCCGGCGCCGTCGGCTTCGTCTCCCACGGCGTCGAACATTCTGGCCGGATCGCCGCTCTTGGTGACGCCCTCGCGTTGCAGGTAGCGCAGGTGACGCGCCAGGCCCGCGGCGCGAAAGCGGGTCCCAAACTGGCGGACGACCCGAGCTTTGATCACGACGCGGCGAGCGGACGTGGTCAGCGCCGCTAAGCGCCAGGCCCGTCCGCGCCCCCGGCCCCCGCTGGTGTTCGCCGAGCGCCGCATACGGCCGCGTCCGCCAGCGGCCTGCACGGCCTGGGAGACCTGCGCCACGAACCTCTGAGCCTTGCGCGCGGCGCGGTGGTCAGCCCCGATCCGCCCGGGACGAACCTGGAAGTCGTCGTCCTGGTCAGCCACGGCTCATGCGCCCTGCCAAGATGAGAGCTGGCGCTTTGAGGATTGAAATCATTTGGCTAATGGCGAAATGCGCCATCCCCGCCGCCGCGCGGCTGGCGCAGCAACCCATTGTCCCGCAAGGCCGCGCGACCTGCGCGCCGTCGCGGCTTTTATCTTGCCGTCCACCCCATTGAACGCCCCGGTGGCTCCTGGTGATGATCTCCGGGCACACTGCTGAGCTCCTCCCAGATCCCAGTTGGCCCGACACGTGTGGCGCGGCGCTCATGGGAGGCCGCCTGCGGGCGCTGTGGTGTCGCGAGCGATCGGAAACAGGGTGTCGAGCGCTGGTGCGTCGGATCCGGGAGCGGCCGGAAAGAGCGAGGCGCGGCGCCAGTCAAGCAGTGGGGCAGGCCGCGTCGGCGTCGCGTCGGGGAGCATGGGTAGGGTTAGTCTGGCGGTGAGCTTGGCGACGTAGAGACGCGTTTCGGCCGGGAGGGGGCGGGACTGATCTCGGAACGCCTCGTAGCGACCAGGACCGGCATTGTAGGCAGCCAGAAAGCCCGGCGCTCCGTATCGGTCATGCAGCGCTCGAAGGTAGGCCGCGCCGGCCAGGATGTTGTCGCGCACATCGAAGGGATCAGCACCCAAGCCATGGACATGGCGCAGATCGCGCCATGTGCCGGGCATGACCTGCATCAGTCCCATGGCGCCGGCTGAGGACACGGCCTTGGGATCGCCCGCGCTCTCGGCGGCGATGACGGCCAGGAGCCATTCGCGCGGTAGGCCAAACCGTGTCTCGGCTTCACGGACGGCGGCGTCGATCCGGTTGGCGGCGGGGCGGCCTGACGCCGCCGAGCCGCCGGCCGACAGCAGCCCGACTGCCAAAACCACGGCGGCCAGTCGGCGGACGCAGGGGCCCTGGGCCGCGGCTTTCACCGGGCTGTCTCCGGCGCTGCCGATGGAGACGATCGCGTCCACAGCGGGGCGACCGGCCCCAGCAGGCCTTGAGCCGAGATGGGGCCGAAGTAGCGCCCATCGAAGCTGTCGTCGCGCGCGGCGTTGAGCAGGAAAAGCTCGTCGTCACCGATCAGGCGACAACCGCTCCAGGCCGGCAGAGGACGACCGTGGCTGTCGCGCAGGCGCGCGCTCGCCAGCGTGCGGCCAGCGACGGTGATGGTGCGGCGGTGGCGGCAAACCAGGTCGCCGGGCAGACCGGCGACGGGCTTGATCAGGGGCACGCCCAGCGGCAGGACACCACGCCGGGCAAGAGCGTTGGCCAGAGCCGGCGGCGGCGCGATGGCGACGAGATCGCCGCGGCGCATCGGCCGTGGGGACAGGACCCGGTAGAGGCCGATCGGGGCGCTGGCGGTCGTGTTCCAGATCAAGCTGGGGGCCGAGGCGCGCGTCAGCGCCGCGCAGGCCGTCAGACCCAGGGCGAGCGGAATGAGGTGGCGTTTCATGGAGCGAGTCGACGGCGTTGCAGCCACGCCCGATGACGCGCCCGGTCGTAGGGACGGGGCGTTTGGCGGGCGAGGAGACGGTTGTTGAGGTGACGCCAGTGGTCGGGATCGACGGCGGTCGGCGTCACGCCCGCCGCCTCGATCTGGCCGATGTGGCCAAGGGCTTGCTCGACGAGCGACCAACCCGCCAGCCTCAGGAGGCTTTCACCGCCGGGCCGGACATGGGCGAGGGTCTGGTAGGGCTCGCCAGGCGTCACGGCGCGCAGGATATCCAGGCGGGAGATTACCGTGCCGTAGTCGTTGGCGGCCCAGCGCACGAAGGCGAAGACTGCGCCCGGGGCGAACGCAACAGTGCGTCGGCGACGATCGATCAGGATCTCATCGACCGGATGACCAAACCGCAGCCAATGCTGGATCAGCCCCTCGATCCAGAGGAGGTCGACCTGGGTGTGGGCGCTCATGGCGCCGTGCTCTCGGCCAGGCCATAGGTCGCTTCGAGCAGGTCGCGGACCATGTCCGAGAGGGTGAGGCCCCGCTCGATGGCGATGATCTTGATGCGCGCCCGCAGGGCCGGGGTGATGTCGACGGTCAGGCGGGCGCTGTAAGGCTTTGCCGGCGGGGGCGCGGCGCTTTTGACCCAGCGGTCGGCGGCGCTGGGCCGAGCGGCGAAACCGCCGGTGGTCGGGCGCTCGCGGCTCATGGCGCCATGCCCTCGATGGCGTCGGCCAGGGCGAGGACTTCGCGCCAGGCCTTGGCGCCGCCGGCCTGTTCATCGACGAGCCGCCCCTGTCGCGCGGCGTCGGCGAAGATCACGCGCTGGCCCACCTGGACGGGCAGGGCGGGCGGCTGGCTCCTGGCCAGGGCGGCGGCGACGTCGCGCGCGATGACCGTGCGCGCGCCGCAGCGGTTGAGCACGAACCGGGCGCGCAGCGACGGGCGAAAATCGCGCGCATCGGCGACGAGGCGCAGCATCTCGTCGGACGCCCAGCCGTCGAACGGCGAGGGCTGTACCGGAATGAGGGCAAGATCGGCGGCCAGCAGGGCCGAGCGCATCAGCGGCGCGACCCTGGGCGGTGCGTCGATGAGCACGATGTCCCGGTCCTGGGCGAGCTCTGGCAGTTCGCGATGCAGGGTTTCGCGGGCCAGCCCGATGACGCCAAAGCGCCGCTCCAGGCCGTGGTCGGCGCGCAGGGCCGACCAGTCGAGGGCCGAGCCTTGGGGATCGGCGTCGACGAGCACGACGCGGCGACCGCGTTTGGCCCAGGCGCCGGCTAGGTGCAGGGCCAGGGTCGTTTTGCCGACGCCGCCCTTCTGGTTGACCAGGGCGATGATCATCGGCGCGACCGCAACGGCGGCCTCTTAAGGTTAGACTCCTGGTTAGAGTCAAAGTTAGGGGCGGCGATTTCGCCGTCGGGCCATAGGGTTAGCTGGGCGTGTTGCGCCTGATCTCCCGAGGCGTTCACGCCTGATGTCACGAGGGGCGATGCGCCCGATGTCACGAGGCCGTCCACAGGCGCGGCCAGCTCGATCGTCGAGACGAGCGGCAGGATGTGCAGGATTTCGCGGCGAGCCTCGCGCGACAGCAGCAGGCGATAGCCGGGCAGGGATTGGCGAGCGACGAGCCGGCGCAGATCCAGGGCAAAGTCGCTCTGACGCGCCAGGCTCCCGGACTTGGCGTGCAGATGGGCTATCTCAAAGCGCCATCCGCCTGGCTGACGGCCTGCGTGCTTGCGCGCGACGCGATAGAGCCAGCGCTCGATCCCGCCGGTGAGCTGGAAGTAGGCCGGATCGATGGAGAGCACGAGCGCGCGGTCCAGGACGCCGCGATAGAACCAATCGGGCAGCACGATCTCCAAGCCCAGGCTGCGACCGCCGGGTCCTGAGAGCTCGGTCCACTCGTTGATCCAGGAGAACTGGTGGCGACGCCAATGCTCGCCATTGCGCAGGGTGGTGGCGATCACGGTCGACTGCAGGCGGCGTAGGGCGGCCTTCAGGAGTCGGTATTCGGTGGCGCCGGTGGCGCGGCCCGTCGCGGTGAGCAGCTGGTAGGGCAAAAAGCGAAGGCGGCGTGAGGTCGCCAGGCCGCGGTCGGCGGCCTCGACGATCTGGGAGCCGGCCCAGATCAGTACGTCGGCGTCCCAGATCGTGGCCATGCCGAAGTCGGGCAGGCCTTGGACCCAGACCTCCACCTCGCCGGCCTGATAGCGGATCGGCGCCACGCGGCGGGACTTGGCCAGGGAGAAGAACGGGCGCTCCATCAGGTCGCGCTGGTCGCGAGGCCGCGCGCCCCCGGCGACGATCAGCGGCGCCAGAGTGTCGTCGGTGGTGTCACGCGCGCTCATGCTTGGGCCTTGGGCTGAGCCGGAGCGATCGGATTGGCCAGGGCCTGGCGGGTGGAGACCTTCAGGCCGCGATCGGTCCAGGCGTCCAGGTCATCGATGGCGTAGACAACGCGACCGCCCAGCTTGCGAAAGGCCGGACCGGTCCCGTAGGTCCGGTGCTTCTCCAACGTCCGGAATGACAGGCCCAGGTACCGCGCGGCGTCCTGGGTGCGCAGGAAGCGCAGCGGCGTACGCGGAGCAGACAGGGCGGGCGCGGGCGTTCGTGACGGCGACATGCAATGGATCCCGATGGGCTGCAGCGGGCCAGGGAGGGCGTGCTGCGGTTCGGGTCGGACGCTGGTCGTCGAGGGGCGTGGGGAGGGAGTGCGAAGGTCTGGACGTGTTTTCGCACCCCGTGGCCTGCGCCAATTGCTGGTAGCCGTGAGCTCAGAGCGCCAGCAGGCGGCGATAGCCGTGGGTGACAAGGACGGCGCCGTCGCGCGCCAGGCGCAGGGTGGCGTCGCGCAGGGATGAGGTTTTCCAGGGTTCGGCTGCGACGCGAGGCGCGCCGTAAAGCGCCTGAGCCAGTTGGCGATGGCTGGCGCCGGCGGCGCGGGCGTCGACGGCGCGCAGCATCAGGCCAATGCGGTGCTGTTTGTGGGGCGTCAGGCGCGCCGCGTGCAGGCCGGCCACAGCCTCGCCCAGGCGCCAGCGGCCGAACCGTTCCAGTGCGGCCAGGCGCGCGCTCAGGCCCGCATCGAGCGGGACGACGACGGCGACGGGCTGGCCGGGCGTGAGGGCGTCCAGAAGGCGCACGACGTGGGCGTGAGGGCCTGCGCCAAAGACGAGGTGGTCGGCGTCAGGCGCCGGCTCGCGGCGGCTCGGGGACGGCAGGGGCGCGCTGATCGTCGGGTCCAGGCCGGGGCCGATGGGCGCGGGCGCGAAGAGGAGGATCGAAGGATCGGCGTTCGGGGTCCAGGCGGTCGCCAGATCGCGGGCGTTGGTGGTGGTGGGGTATGGGAAATCGCAGGCCCCAACGGCCGGCCACCTCCGTTCGACTTGGGGCGGCGGGCGCCTGTAGGGCGCGCAGGTCGGCATTGTAGGCCTGATTTCGGCGCAAGCACTCCCACGCCAACGCTGAGGGCGTCAGATCATCGAGGTAGTCGTAGGCGGCGGTGTTGCGCCAGTCTTCGATCGGAAGCGCGTCAGGCGGCATCGCGAAGGTCCGGGGAAGCAAACGACACAAAGGACGGACCCTGACGATTCCCGCCCATGGTCGCGGTCGGAAGCCGAAAAGGGCGCATGGGGTGATGTCGCCGGGGCATCACCCGTCACTCTGGCTGGAGCAGGCCCTTGTAGCCGTGGGCGACCAGCCAGCGGGCTCGATCCAGGTGACTGGCGTGTCGCGCTTGCGCGGCGACGGCGTCGGCCTCGACGTCCTGGCCCAGAACGAGCGTGGCGACCTCGCGCCAATCCGCACCGGCCGCCTCGGCGTCCAGCAGCCGCAGATAGGTCTTGATATGCGCGCGATCGTAGTCGGTCAGCGCGGGGCTGTGGGGTGGGGTGTCGGCGATCGTCGCCGCCATGGGCCGACTCCAGCGGTTGTTTGCGCTCATCTTACCGGGGTTCGCGCACGAAGGGAGCGCCCGAGCAGCGCCAAGTGATGCCATAACGACATAGCCGATTGCGTGTTGGGCCCATGGCCCCGCTCGGGTGAGCGGGGCCGCCGGCAAGGCTCAGGTCCTCACGGCCTTGGGGGGCTTGGGGCGCGACCAGATCAGGGTGTGGTCTTCGCCCATTTCGTCCTTGTAGAGGTTGGCGTTGATCGGCGCCGAGAGGCTGGCGTCATCGAGCTTGACCGAAAGATAGGCGCGGCCGTCGTTGGTCTTCTGCGGCCAGGCGACGCCGATTTCGACGCGACCGACATAGATGAGGTGGCTGGGCGGGTTGTCGCCGCCGCGTCCGGTCACGGGCGTGAAGCGCACGCCGGTGACTTGCAGTTCGAGGGTGAAGATTTCGCCGTAGTACTCGTCGCCGGTCTTCTTGAAGGCGCCAATGCTGGCCATTGTCGTCGTTCCTCTGGATCTCGAACCCGCGACCATCGCGGCCTCGATGGGGATCGACCGGGCGGGGCGGGCGGCGACGCACTTGGCTTGCCAAGCCGTAGCGCAGCGAAGGACGGTGGCGGACGCCTTTGTTGTCGCGCGAGGAACGGGCCGCTCGGCCCGGGGGAAGAAAGGCGTCCGTCGCCGTTGCGCCCAGCCGCGCGAGGCGTAGCCGACCCCGTCCAGATCCACCCCTTCGAGAGGCCGCGAAGACGCCGGGTTCGTGGTCTGGAGGCATGACGATGTCGGCCAGCATCGGCGCCTTCAAGAAGACCGGCGACGAGAGGCGCAGGCGTGATCGCCAGCGCGATGCGAGACAGCCGCGGGTGTTTCACGCCCGTGACCGGACGCGCCGGCGACAACCTGCCCGGCCGCCGTATCTGGGTCGGATGCGTCGAGGTCGGCGTCGCCTGGCCGCAGAAGATCAACGACGGCCGCGCCGACCCGTCGGTCGGGTGCGAGGGCGTCAGCCTTTCGGCGTCGATCAGCGCCAAGCTCTGCGAGGACGAAATGGGCGAGGGTCACACCCTGGTCTGTTCGCGTCCTAAGCGCCCAAGGCCGCGAGGACCTGAGCCGTGCTGGCGGCTGGCTTGCCTGGGCGGGGGCATGGGTCCAACGCGCAATCGGCGATCACGGCCAACAGGGTTAAAAGGCGCTCGCGACCAGGCGCCGACTCGTGGCTTGAAGGCGCCTCTGTACCCAGACGAGGGCCGGCATGACCCCGAATGCGTTCCGCGCCGCCGCCGCCAGCTTGCCGGCGGTCCTCCAGGTCTGTGTGCTGGAAACCGAGGTCTTCAAGGTCCGTGGGCGCGCGTTTGCGACGTTGAACTGGCCAGAGCCCGGCTGGGCTGTCGTCAAACTCCGGGCGGCGGACCAAATCCGGCTGATCGCCCAGAGCCGTGCGCTTGCGCGCGAGCCGGGACCGCGAGGCAAGCGCGGGGTTACGGTGGTGCAGTTGAAAGCCCTGGACGAGGCCGACGCTGGCGAGGTGCTGGCGGCGGCGTGGGGCCTGGCTTATGGCGGCGCGCGCGCCAGCGCCGAGGCGGTGTTGAGCGCGGTTTCCGCCGCGATGGAAGCGCGCTGAAGCGTCAGGCGATCAACGCCGGCTGAGCCTGCGTGATCGGGTCGGACGCCTCGAAATTGGATACCGTGACACCGAGCAGGCGCACGCCCGCGCGTAGCGGAAAGACCGAGCCGACGAGATCGCGGCACAAGCCTTTCAGGATCGCGCCGTCGGTGATCGCTCCTGGCATGGAGCGGCTGCGCGTGGCTTGCTGGAAGTCGGCGTACTTGATTTTCACCGTTACGGTGCGCCCGTAGGCTTTGGCTTGCCGGCACCAGGCGGTGACCTTGTCGGCCAGCGCCTCGATCTCGGCCTCCAGACGAGCGCGATCGCTCAGGTCCTCGGCGAAGGTGGTCTCAGAGCCTGAGGACTTGCGCTCGCGATCGGGATTGACCGGACGCTCATCCACGCCGCGAGCGATGCCGTAGAACCATCCTCCGGACTTGCCAAAGTGCTGCTGGAGGAAGGGCAGGGATTGGCGGTGGAGATCCTCGCCGGTGTGGATCCCCAAGGCCTTCATACGCGCCTCGGTCTTTTCGCCCACGCCATAGAAGCGTCCGATCGGCAGGGTTTGAACAAAGGCCTCGCCCTTGCCCGGCGCCACGACGAACTGGCCATTGGGTTTGTTCTGGTCGCTGGCCATCTTGGCCAGGAACTTGTTGTAGGAGATCCCGGCCGAAGCCGTCAGCCTGGTTTCGGCGAGGATGCGTTCGCGAATGAGCCGGGCTGTCTGGGTTGCGGTTTCGACGTGGGCCTTGTTGGCGGTGACATCGAGATAGGCTTCGTCGAGCGAGAGCGGTTCGATGAGGTCAGTGTAGTCGGCGAAGATCCCGTGGATCTGGCGGGAAACGGCGCGATAGACCTCGAAGCGATGCGGCACGAAAACAAGCTCTGGGCATTTGCGCAGCGCCGTCGAGGAAGGCATGGCGGAGCGAACGCCGAACGTACGCGCCTCGTAGCTGGCCGCGGCGATAACGCCCCGTGCTGCGGGGGAGCCGACCACGACTGGACGCCCTCTGAGGCTGGGGTCGTCGCGCTGTTCCACGGACGCGTAGAAGGCGTCCATGTCGATATGAATGATCTTTCGCAGCGGAGATTCCATAACGGCGGCAAGTTAGCAGTGCTGGAACAAAAATGGAACTTTTTCACTTGCCGCGACCGTCGAGCGCGAGCGATACCTGACAGGCGCAAACGCACGTGTCGGGGAAAGATCGGGGCAGGGGTGACGGGGACGACGATCAGCTACACCTTTGTTTGCCTGGGCGACAAACAGGTCGCCACGACCATGGACTTGCAGGTCCTGACCGAGGACGCCTATCGCCTGCATGCAATCGCCTTGCTGCGTGCGCATGGCTCGGCGTCGGCGGTCGAGGTGTGGACGGACGGTGGTTTGATCGAATTGATCCATCGCGATGGCGTCCGTGTATGGCCGGAGCCTGCGGACGAAGCCTAGGCGGCGAGGGCAGCACCAGACTGCAGGATGCGCTGCAGCGGCCCGGCTGATCGGGCCAGCTGCAGCGCGCGCCATCGTGCCACAGCATGGTCTTGCGGAGGCGCCTAAGCGCCCCCGTCGAACCGCCAGACGGGGATGCCCAGCTTGCGGGCCTTGTCGGCCAGGTTGGCCTGGATGCCAGAGCCGGGGAACACCAGGACGCCCAGGGGCAGGGTCTCCAGCAACAGGTCGTTGCGCTTGAAGGGCGCTGCCTTGGCGTGGCGCGTCCAGTCGGGCTTGAAGGCGATGTGGGTGACCTGGCGGTTTTCCGCCCAGCAGGCGGCGATGCGTTCAGCGCCAGTGGGCGCGCCGCCATGCAGCAGCGTCATGTCCGGGTGCTTGGCCAGGACGCGGTCGAGCGCCTCCCAGATCCGGGTGTGGTCGTTGCACGCCGCGCCCCCGGTAAAGGCGATCTTGGGGCCAGGCGGGACAAGGACATGCGTCTCGGCGCGACGGCGCGCGGCCAGGAAGTCGCGGCTGTCGATCATCGAGGCGGTCAGGGCGGCGCGGTTGACGCGCGAGCCGGCCTTGGGCGTCCAGCCCGCGCCGGTGTGGCGCAGGAACTCGGCCGCCGCCGCATCACGAAGGTGCTCGAGGCCATCACGCTGGTCGAGGAGGCGCTGGCCTTCGGCGAGGAGCCGTTCGAGCTCGACGGAGGCGACCTCAGAGCCGTCCTGGCGCTGCTGGCTGAGCTTCTGGGCGTCCTCGTTGCCGTCCAGGCGGCGCTGCAGGCGGTCGGCCGCGCGGTGGAAGAGATCGACCGCGGACCAGAGCAGTTCGGGCAGGAGGGGTTCCAGGCGCGTGTCGCTGAGCGTGGCGACGAGGGCGTCGAAGACGTCGGCCGCGACGCCGGTGAGGGCGAGAGGGTCTGCGGGCGGACGCGTGTCGCTGTCGGCGTCGAGGGACGGCGGTCCGAAGAGAGCCAGGGCGTCGAGCGCATAGCCGGTGGCCGACTGGCCGTGGAAGGGTTCGGGCGTATCGAAGCTGGGATCGAGGGCCATGTCGGCGTCCTCCTGGGGGATCAGGCCGCGCCCATCGCGACCTTCGTGGCGATCCCTCTCGGGCGGCGGCGGCGGCGCGCACCGCCCGCGGCCGGAGCGCAGCGGAGGACGCCGGGGCGGGACTGTTTTGTCTGGCGATGCAAAGCCGAGCTCTGCTCGGCGGCGGAAAACAGTCCCGCCCCGGCGTTGCGCGCCGTCGACGCCGCCCGCCCGATCGCCCTCTAGAAGGCCGTGGGCGCGACCTGGTCTCGCCGGGAGACCGCGAGGTGGCGCACGGTCCCAGGGGGCGTGTGCCAACCCGTCCACGACCAGTCTGGCGCCGGAGCAGGCGGCTAGGCGACCGGCTGGAAGCGGACCAGGTCCTCGGGGGCGATCTGTGATGCGAGAAGGGCGACCAAGGCCCGAGGGCCCATCCGGCGCAAGGCGTCGTTGAGATCGTCCAGGTCGGTGCTCAGGGCGCGCGTCTGGATCCCCGCCGCCTCGGCGCGTTGGGCCAGAGCGAGCGCGGCCGCGCGGCCGGCCGGATCAGGGTCGACGACGACATAGAGGCGGCGAAGCGAAGGCGGCAGCGCCAGGGCGGCCAGGTGCGCCGAGGAGAGCGCGGCGACGAGCGGGAGGTCGGGGGCGAGCCCGCCCAGCGACAGGATGGTCTCGAGGCCTTCGCCAGCGGCCAGGACGTCCTGCGCCAGGCCAAAGCGGACGCCGCCGCCGGCGAGCGCGCCCATCGCGCGCCTGGGTGTGACGATGGGCGCCTTGCCGCGTCCGTGCCGATCGAGCCAGGTGCGATGGGCGCCTGTCTGGCGACCGGCCAGATCGGTCACCGGGGCGATGATGGCCGGCCATGCCGTCGGGGTGTCGGGCGGATCGGTGGTCGTGGGGCGGTAGTAGCAGCTGGGGTGAAAGCGCAAGACGCCGGCGGCGAGCCGGGCGTCGAGGCCTCGGGCCTGCAGGTAGGTTTCGCCCAAGGTGCCCGGCAGGGGCGAGGCCATGGCGTAAAGACGGCGAGCCGCCCGCTCGCTTGATCCGCGAGAGCGTTGTGGTTTGAGGCGCGGGTTGGGCTGGCTGTTGGTCGGGGCGTCGGGCAAGGCCAGCCATCGGCGCGCCTCTAGGAGGGTCTCGCCAAGGCGGGTGTGGCCAAGGACGAGCCCCACAAGGTCGAGCAAGTCGCCATGCTGACCGGTGGCCGCATCCATCCAACGGCCCTGGGCGCCGCGGCCGGATGGCGGGCCAGACAGTCGGACATAGAGGCTACGCCCCGGCGTGTTGGCGACATCGCCGACGAGCCAATAGGCGCCTTCTCGCCGGCCGTTGGAGAGATAGTGCCGGCAGACGGCCTCGGCGCGATCGGCGAGGCGGCGCGCCAGGTCGGTGGCGGTGAGCGTCATCGACGCCTCCCGGGAAAAGAAAAAGGGACCCGCCGGGGTGGCGGCGGGTCCCAAGTCAGGTCCGTGGGTGGGGGGGCGTCGGACCTATTCGGCGGCCATGACGTGGGGGGCGGCCGACCGATCATCAGGATCGCCCGGTTGCGCCTCGGAGCCCATGGCCGGTGCGCCCTCCAGAGCCGCCGTTTCGCCCCCCGGCGAAGCGGCGCGCGTGCGCAGGACCTTGGGCAACCAGCCGCTGTCGGCCATCGCCTCGGCCGCGGTCTCGACCATTTCGTCCTTTTTCAAGCCCGCCAGCGGCTCGGCCGCAGCCGCGCCCTTGGCCTCGGTCATCACCTGGACGATCTGGGCCTTGGTCAGGCGGCCCAGGAAGGTCTCGGCGGTGGGCGCCCATCCGGCCGAGACCATGTCCAGACAGAGGGCCTGGGCCAGGTCGTCGGCATGGGCCAGGGCGCGCGGGCGCCCGTTCCAGGCTTCGCTGACGGCGTTGAGGGTCAGGCCGACGCAGAGCGCGAAAAGCGCCCAGCGTTCGGCGGCGTCCAGGGCGAGGAGCGTTTCCCACATCCGTCCCGGATCGGCAGGCAGGCGCTTAGCCCAGGCCTCGCGCCGGGCCTCGAGCGCTATCGCGCACGGGGTTTCGGCCAGGTTCGCCGGCTGGATGGCGAAGCTGACGCTCTTGGCGCTGATCTCCAGGCAGGAGTCGTAGGCGCCGCGGCTGAAGACCTGCAGCGCCAGGACGTGCAGGGCCGCCAGGAACGCCACGTCGGGGGCCTCGGACAGGGCCAGGCGCAGAGCGACCGTGCGGTGAACGGTCATCTCGGTGATCAGCCGGTCGGGCAGGGGGCGGCCCGGATCGGCGTCTTCCACGTGTTCACGCTCGGCGGTCTCATCTTCGTCAGCCTCCTCGTCGGACGTTTCCTCACCGTCGACGAGGTCGCCTTCGCCCGGCTCGGGGTCAGCAGACACCACCGACGGCTCGTCCTCGGGCAGTACGTAACCGCGTTCGAGGCGCAGCTGGCCGTCCGGAGCGAGGCTGAGGAAGACGCCGCCGATCGCCAGATCCTGACCCGCGTAGCAGGTCGGACGGGCGCGGATAGCGTCCATGGCCGTCTCGATTTCGCCCAGCCGCAGATCGACGGCTTCTGGGTAGTCGACCGCGCCGTCGTGAGCTTCCTCGAGCCCTTCGTACTCGGCTTTGAGCGCTGCGAGCGTGGCGATCTCGGCCTCATCCATAGGGGCCGGTTCGCCGTCGAGGCGACGCAGGCCGTAGGTGTGGCCGTAGGGAAAGTCGATGGCGGTCTCGACCCATTTCCAGCCCTCGGCCCGCACCCGTTCGGCCGCGCGTTCGAGCTTGGCCAGAACCAGACGCTCGACCAGACCAGGGTCCTTCAACCAGCCGCCCTGGTCGGCCTCGAAGAGGTCACGCAGGATCGGCCCGCCGGCGTCCTGGTACTCGGTGAGCACGAATTGGGCGCGGCGATCGCTGGCGCGCACGGCGCCCTCGGTGAGCATGCGCCGGATCTGGTGCGCTTCGCGGTTGTAGGTCTTCTGGATGGTTTCCCAGACAGCGATCTGGCGCTCATGGTCGGGATTGACCGTGAAGGCCATGAGCTGGTCCAGGGTCATGGCGTCGTCGGCATAGAGGTCCTGCAGCGCGGGCGCGACGGCCGCCAGCCGCATGCGCTGGCGGACCACGGCGGCGGTGGTGTTGAAGGCCACCGCGATCTCCTCCTCGGGCAGGCCCTTGTCGGTCATCAGGCGGAAAGCCCGGAACTGGTCCAGGGCGTGCAGCGGGGCGCGCTGGGTGTTCTCGGCCAGGCTGTCCTCCTCGGCCAGGCCAGCCGTGCGGATCACGCAGGGGACCGGGGCGTTGCGGGCCAGGCGCTTTTGGCTAACCAGCAGCTCGAGCGCGCGGTAGCGGCGACCGCCGGCCGGAATCTCGAACATGCCGGTCTCGGCGCCGGCGTCGTCGATGACGGGGCGTACGCTAAGGCTCTGCAGCAGGGTGCGGCGGGCGATGTCTTCGGCCAGTTCCTCGATCGAAACGCCGGCCTTGGTGCGGCGAACGTTGGACTGGCTCAGCACCAGCTTGTCGAACGGGATGTCGCGCGAGCGGCTGAGGACGAGGGTGGGGGTCTTGGACTTGGACATGGACTTGCTCCATGACGGGCGGTTCGAGACCTCTTCTCGACTGGTTCACCCGTCACGAGCCTTTGGCCGCCCTCTTGCTCGAGGGCGGCCGGACCGGGCGCGGCGTTTTGGCCGCTTTGCGCGGGCGCTCGCGTGGCGCAAGGAGGCGTCCATGGGCAAGTACGATCCGCTGGGCGGCTATCTGCGTCGGCTGAAGACCGACAGCGTTGACCTGGGCTTTGCCGAGATCGAGCGGATCCTGGGTGCGATGCTGCCCAAGAGCGCCCAGCGTCCGCAATGGTGGGCCAATCAGATCGATCCGCAGGGGCGCCACGTGCAGACCCGGGCCTGGCGCGAGGCCGGCTACGACGCCTTCCCTGAGGCTGGGGCCGAGCGCGTCCGGTTCGTCCGCCGGCAGGTCTGAACGTCGCGTCCGCGCCTGCGCGGCTTGGCGGACTGTCGGGTTCACGCACAGTCGGCTGGTCGCGGGGACGTGTTGAAGCAAGTACGCCGACCCGCATCCCTGCAAACCCGGGGCTCCGCGAGCCCACAGCCCCGCGCCGCAGCAAGCGCGATTATTCGTAAATCCGTATCGGCGGAACGACGGCGGCTCGCCTCACCGGGGCTGCGGGTCTACGGCTGGGCGACGATCCGGATCGTCGCGGTCGCGCTGGTCCGGATCGTCGCGTCGGCGTCTAGCCGGCAAGCGCCAGCAGCCGTCCGGCCTTGGCCTCAAGCTCCAGGCGTGCGTCCTGGTGGGGCTTTTGACGGGCCACTGCGGTGATGCCCTGGACGAAATCGAAGATCGACTCTGGCGGGCGGCCCTCTTCGGCCAGGACCGTGGCGATGATCTTGCCAGTGTCGGTCTTGGAGAACCCGCGTTTGCGCAAGACCACCTCGCGATCCTCATCCTTGCGGGCGACGACGGCGTCGCGCGCGGCCGCGATCCCGGCCACGAAGTCACGCGAGGAGGAGGTGGCAAAGCGCTCGAGGGCAGGCGCGGCCTGGCCGGCGAACCGACGGGCGGCGAATTTGCTGTGGCGGATCGACAGCTCCTGGAAGCCTTCCGCCCCCCAGATGTTACGGTTCATGCACACCGCCCGCAGGTAGAAGGTGGCGATCCCCAGGGTCTTGGAGCCGACCTCGCTGTTCCAGCAGTAGAAGCCCCGGAAGTAGAGGTCGGGTTCACCGCTCGGCAGACGTCCAGCCTCGATCGGATGGGCGTCGTCGACCAGGAACAGGAAGACGTCGCGATCGCTGGCGTAGAGGGTGGTGGTGTCCCTGGTAACCTCCACGTGGGGATTGTGGGTCATGGTCGACCAGTCGAGCAGGCCTGGGACCTTCCAACGGGTGTCGCCCGTGCCGTCGCCGGCGATGCGCATGACCGCCTCGACCAGCTCGTGGTCCCAGATCCGGCCGTAGTCGGGACCGGTGACCGCGCGCAGTTCCACACGCCCGTCGCCGGTCTCCAGGGTCTTGATCAGCTCGGGGCGGTGATCGATCAGCCCATGCTGCAGATTGACCCCGGCCAGGGGCGCGGGCAGGCCGCGCAGATAGCCGGCGGGGGCGCCGACCAGACCGCAGAGCTGGGTGAACGACCAGTGGGTCGGGGCGATGCGATCGCCGCCGTCCGGCAGGATCAGGCTGAGACGCTCGGGATCGTCACGGCCGGCCTCCACGCGCAGGGATGCGGTCTGCACGACGCGGGTGCGGGCCTGCTCGGCGCGGCCCCGCAGTGACTTGTAGAGATCGCTCAGCGAGAGGAAACGTTCGTCGTCCGGGCGGTTGAACCACTCCGAAGACACCCGGCCCAGACGTTGGCCTCGGGTGATGTCGACGGCGTAGGCGCCAGCGACGGGCGCATCGGAAGCTTGTCGCGGATCGGCGGGGTGGCGGTTCATGGCGGGGCTCCTTGACGAGCCCGCCGAGAGCCTCTCTCTCGACCCTTAGACCCGTCGCCCGCGGGTGCTTTCCTCTTGCTCTGGGGCGGGGGCCTCGTCCGCTGACCGGTGGGGGGCAAGGCCTGGCCGATCGGCAGCGCCGTCCACCGGCGCGGCCGCTTCTTGTAGGCGCAGGATCAGGCTGTGGCCGAGGGGTGTCAGAGCGGTGGGGTGTTGGCGCATGCGCGTCGTGGGCGCGGCCCGTCCGAGGGCGGGGCGCTGTTCGAGGCTCGTCGGCTCGTTGATCAGGCCAAGACTGCGCAGATGGGCGTCGCTCATCGCCGTGATCGCGCGTGCGTAGGTCGTCTGCCGCTCGAAGTCCGGGCCGAAGTCCCGGGCGCGGAGACGCAGGCGCGGATCGGCGATGCCGTGCAGGGTTTCGACATCGCGGTCGGTAAGACTATTGAGCAGGCGGATATGGGTTCGCTCGAACTCGGCCTGAAGTTCGTCGCTGGAGAGTCCGTCGCCGATGATGGCGCCCAGAATGGCGATCCGTTCACTCGAGGTCGCGCGGGCCGCGCCGTCCAGGCCTTCCTGCAGCAGGGAGAGGTGTTGGGCGCCGAGGTCCGACATCTTGCGTTCGACGCGGCGCAGGCGGTGATTGTGCCCTTCGACGCGCCGCATGGTGGCGGCCAGACAATCGCGCATGCGTTCATTGAGGGTGCGTGGAAAGAGCTTGCCGGCGAAGTGATCGCCAAAGGTGCCGCCAGGCCCGCCAACCAGGCTGGCGACGAGCTTGCCAAGGCCGGTAACGAGGTCGAGGGGGTCTTCGCGCAGGGGCGGCGGCAGGGTCTCGGTCAGGGCGACCAGGCGCTGGTCGACGAGATCCTGCAGCTCTTCGGCCGAGGGGGCGTCGCCGGCGTTGTCCGAGGGCGGATCGGGGCGGTTCATGGCCAGGATCTTACAGGGCGCCTTCGACGAACCGGCGCAGTTTGCGGGTGGCGAGCATGCCGTGCTGACACCAAGGGGCGCTGCCCAGAAGCTCATCCACGACGAGGAGGTCGTGCAGGAGCAGGTAGGTCACGGCCGGATTCATCCGCCGGGGCGGCCAGCCGTAGTGCTTGGCCGCGGCCTGGACGCTGTCGGAAATGGTCTCGGCCAGGAGGTCGGCGGCGATCTGGCGGGCGTCCATTTCCGGATTGTTGGACCCAAAAACACCGTCGAGGGCGGCGAACAGCGCGCTGGTGGGGGCCAGGACGTCGAACGGGGTTTCACGGCCGTTGGCGAAGCCTTCGGTCTCGATCAGGCCGCGCGCCTCCAGGTCGTCGGCGGCGTCGGCCAGATCGCGCGGGCTCAGGCCCGTGGCGGTCAGCAGGGCGTCGTACTCAAATTCCGGGTCGCCGGTGAGGGCTGTTTGCGAAGCCTTGATCAGGACCCTCGCGAGTTTGTCGGCGGCCGGCGAGATGATCACCGCCAGCGCGTCGGCGGACGTGGAGGTCATGGTCGTGAGGCTCCGGCGCTTACTGATTCCCTTATCAGTGGACGCCTTGGCGCTCAGCCCCGTCAATCGCCAGCTTGAGTGTTGGGATGGTTGCGAGGCGCGCCGTCCGGAGGCGATGATCAGGGGGAAACGATACGGGGAGGGGATGGGTGTGATCGCGCTGGACAGCAACGCCTGCCGGCGTCTGCACGCCCCGACCCGGGGCTGGATGGCGACGACGGCGATCGTCGATGGTCAGCCGGCGGCGCCGACGCCCCACGCCCGGGGGAGCTGCCTGGGGTGCGGCGCGGCCATGGTGGCCAAGACCGGGCGGGTGACGTCCCATTGGGCGCATGCCGCGCCCCGGGACTGGGATCCCTGGTGGGAAAACGAGACGGCCTGGCATCGTGAGTGGAAGGCGAAGTTTCCCGAGGACTGGCGGGAGATCAGGCACGAGGCCCAGGGCGGGGAGATTCACCGCGCCGACGTGCGGACGGGGCCTGGCCTTATTCTGGAGTTCCAGCATTCGTCCCTGCGAGACGACGAGCTGGCCGCGCGCGAGGCTTTCTACGACAATCTGGTATGGGTGCTGGACGGCCGGCCGTTCGCGGCCAACTTCGAGATCCATCACATCCTGCCCGATCCGGACGCGCCGATCGCCCAGGACATGGTCTGGGTCCCGGCCAAGGTTGGCCTCTACGGCACGCACGGCGGGCTTTACCACCTACGCTCGGAGTTCGAGGCGCAGGTGGGGCGCGCCGCGGCGCGATCGGAGGTCCGGTACGGCACGATACGCGGGCTTGGCAGGATCAAGCGCGACATTGAGGCGGCTTATCGTGGTCACCATCAGTTCGTCTGGAAGCAGCCGCGGGGCGGCTGGCTGACGGCGGGCGCGCCGGTGTTCATCGACTTTGGCGAGGCTGGGCTCTGGCGTCTGGGCGTCTACGACGACTCGGGCCTGCGCTGTTGTCGCTTCACCAGTCAGGGGCGGTTTGTCGACGCGGCCAGGGTGGCGCGTGACGCGGCCGAACTGGAGCGCCTGCTCTGGCCGGTCCGCCCGTTTGAAGATTTCGCCGGCTACCCCATCAACTGACGCATCGGGGCGTCTGACAAGCGCTGCAATGGCGTTGTTCGAGGCGTGAACTTGGGCCAGGGTCCGCGCCCCGCCGTTGAGCGGACCGATTACCGTAGCAAGGCCAAGCCATGACCCTCGAAGACGCCATCGCCAAGCTTAAGGCGCAACGCGACGAGGTCGATCGCCTGCTCGACGACGCGCGGTTCAGCACGACCTTCAAGTTCTGGCAGCGGCACACACGGGTCGTGCTGGCCCAGATTTTCCAGCCTGACAGCTCGCACCACGCAGAGTTCGCCGCGATCAGCTACCGCAACAGCTTCGCGTTCAGCGACGAGGGCGATGGTCCGAGCGCCGAGCGTTATCGCGACGGTCTGTTGTCGGCCAAGGCGCTGCTGGCCAGCATCATCCGCGAGCTGGAGGAGTTTGGCCTGCCGCATGCGCCGGCGATGCAGACCGATGCGCTGGTGGACGCCGAGGCGCAGCTTGCGCACATCTGCCGGTCTTTCGCGGCCTTTGCCAAGCGGCTGCAGAAACGGCGCGGGGACCGGGCGGCGCTGATGGTCGAGGACGAGCACGACGTGCAGTATTTGATGCACGCGATCCTGGGTCTGTACTTTGAGGATATTCGCCCTGAGGAGCCCACCCCGACCGTGGCGGGCGGAAGCGCCAAGATCGATTTTCTGCTGAAAGCCGAGGGCATCGCCTTCGAGCTCAAGATGACCCGGCCGGATCTGAAGGACAACAAAACCGGCGGCGAAGCGCTGATCGATATCGGCCGCTATCCCAAGCACCCGGACGTGCGGTCGTTGGTCTACTTCGTCCATGATCCGGAGGGTTACATCACCAACCCCAAGGGCCTGATCGCCGACATCGAGCGCGATTACGGGGCGCTGCGGGCCAAGGTGATCATTGTCGGCCCATTCAGTTGAGCCGATCCTTCATTGGCGATCGCCTGGGAGGCTGATCAGCCTCAGTGCGGCCTGATGGGGTTCGTCCAGCGTCGATTAGGGTGACCCCAGGGGCGTGACCAACTCAATTGCCCATTACGACCGCGGAGGCGCTAGCGAGTTCCAGGCGGGCGGCTCGCTAGCGCAGGCGTGCGCCGATCTGTTCCATCTGCCGAATTTCCTGACGCTGGGCTTTGACGATATCGCCGCACAGGGTCACCAGTTCCGGATCAGCAAGCTTGGCCTCGCGGCACATCAGGATGGCGCCCGAATGGTGAGGGATCATCGAGGCGACGAACTGGCGGTCACCGATCCCGGCCTGGGCGCGTGTCGCCCAGAACGAGCCGGCTGTGAGGGTGGTGAAGAGCGCGATAAGCAGGATATTGGCGCGCTTGTCGGGAAACATGCCTGGCATGGTCAGGAGCATGAAGACGCCCATCGGCGCCCACATGGTCACGGCCATGTAGGCCATGTTCAGGTTGTTCTTAAAATCGCCCGTCCCATCGATCATGCTGAACATGACGACATACATGACCACTAGGCCAAGGATCATATTTAGCCAAAACAACAGGTAGGGGCGCGTCTTGTTGTCTTGACTTGAGCTGTTGTGGTCTTGGTGGGACATGGTCTTGCCTCCGGGTTAGAGCTTCGCCTTGGCGAAGACCTCGATCAGTTCATCGAATTTCTGACGTTGTTGGTCGGGGTCTCCCGACTGGATGGCCTGCGCGACGCAGCAGGCTGCGTGGGACTTCAGGACCTGGGTCTCGACTTTGGAGAGGGCCGCTTTGACCGCATGCAACTGATAGAGAATGTCGATGCAATAGCGGCCGTCCTCTACCATCTTGCCCACGCCCTGGACTTGGCCTGAGATACGCTTGAGCGCTTTGGAGATCGTGTCGGCGTCTCGCATTCTGGCCTCCTACCCATACCCCGCATGGGTATGGGTAAGGCATCTTGAGGGCGGTTCGTTCCCTTTGTGGTCACTTGAGATGACCGCCTGCGCGCTCAGGGGATTGGGCCGAATGTCCGCCAAAAGCCAGGTGCTCACGGTCAGATTGGCGTTGGGGCACGCCCGGTGCTCCGATGGAAAAGTCCTTGGCATTGCGCCGGCGGGCGCCGCACGAGGGGACGTGCGTTTTGGTAGGAGGTTTCATCCTCAAGCGACTATGCCGCCCGGTCATTTGAACCGACGATGAGGGATCAGCCGCTGGTGCTGCGTAATCGTCCATATGCGCCGGAATCCCCGCCGGCGCACCGTTCTGACTTTTGCCACAGGATCGCCGATGCCCCCGCGTCCCCTTGTTCTTGACCGCCGCGCCATACTCCGTGGAGCGGCGTTGCTGGGCGGCGGTGCGGCCGTCACCGCGCTTTTGCCGGCCTGGGCCCGCAGCGCCACGCCTGGCATCGCATCCACCCTCCCGACCCTGTCGGGCGAGACCATCAAGCTCACGGTCGGGCGCACGCCGATCCGCATCGACGGCAAGATGGCCCACGCGGTGACCATCAACGGCACGGTGCCTGGGCCTCTGCTGCGTCTGAAGGAAGGTCAGCGGGTTCGGATCGAGGTGACCAACACGCTCGACGAGGATACCTCGATCCACTGGCACGGCCTGCTGGTCCCGCCGGAGATGGACGGTGTGCCGGGCGTCAGCTTTCCAGGCATCGCGCCGGGTGAGACCTTTGTCTACGAGTTCCCGGTCATCCAGTCGGGGACCTACTGGTACCACAGCCACTCGGGCCTGCAGGAACCTGTGGGTCACTACGCGCCGATCGTGATCGAGCCGGCGGGCGCTGATCCGGTGGTGGCGGACCGCGAGCATGTCATCGTGCTGTCGGACCACAGCGACATGCACCCGCACATGGTGTTCACCCGGCTCAAGCAGATGGGCGGGGCCTTTAACTACCAAAAGCAAACCGTCGCGGGCCTTCTGGCCGGCAAGGACCAGACCCTGGCCGAGCGCCGGGAGTGGGCCAAGATGCTGATGGACCCCACCGACATTTCCGACATCACCGGGGCGGTGCAGACCTACCTGGTCAACGGCCATGGGCCCAAGGACAACTGGACGGCGCTGTTCACGCCGGGCGAACGGGTTCGCCTGCGGTTCATCAACGCCGCGGCCCAGATGGTTTTCAACGTGCGGATCCCGGGTCTGAAGCTGACGGTGGTCGCCGCCGACGGCCAGAACGTGCGGCCCGTCGAGGTCGATGAGTTCCAGATCGGCAACGCCGAGACCTACGACGTCATCGTCACGCCGACGCAAGACAAGGCCTTCACCATCGTCGCCGAGAGCGTCGACCGTTCGGGCATGGGCCGGGCTACCTTGGCGCCGCGCGCGGGAATGAGCGCCGATGTGCCGCCGTTGCGCCAGCGTCCGCTGGCGACCATGCGCGACATGGGCATGGACATGAGCAGCATGGGCGGTGGCGACATGGCCGGGATGGACCATGGGTCCATGGCTGGCATGGACCATGCGGCCATGGGGCACGGCGCGATGGCCAAGGCGGCCAAACCCGCGCCGGGCATGGCGCCGCCCCGGGCGCGGGGTTCGGACGTGATGGGCGACATGTCGGGGATGTCCGGCATGAACATGTCGATGCTCAATCCCGACAACGCGCCCAATGTACCGCTAGGCCCGGGCGTACAGATGCTTGCGCCCATGCCGATCGACCGCACGGGCGACACCGGCCAGGGCCTGGAGAGCGTCGGCCATCGGGTTCTGGTCTATCGTGATCTGGTGGCGCTCGAGCCCAACCCTGATCCAAGGCCGCCTGGGCGGGAGCTGGAAATCCATCTCACGGGCAACATGGAGCGGTTCATGTGGGGGTTCGATGGCAAGCGCTATTCGGACCATCCGGCGCCTTACGCCTTCACCAAGGGCGAGCGGGTCCGCGTGACCCTGATCAACGACACGATGATGGCCCACCCGATTCACCTGCACGGCCACTTCTTCGAACTGGCGTTCGGTCCGCGTGGTCATCAGCCGCGCAAGCATACGGTGATCGTCGCGCCCGGCGGCAAGGTGAGCTGGGACTTCACGGCCGAGCCCGGCGACTGGGCCATGCACTGCCACATGCTCTATCACATGCACGCCGGCATGTTTCAGGTGTTCGCGGTTCGCCCGCTGGATGGAGGCGCCCAATGAACCGGCTCCTGATGCTCGCCCTGGCGCCCGCCGCCATCGCCGCTCCCGCCATGGCGCAAGACCACTCCGGTCACGACATGTCGTCCATGCCGGGAATGTCGTCGTCGGCGGCCAAGCCGGCCAAGCCCGCCAAGCCCGCCAAACCCGCACAGGCCGCCAAGCCGGCGGCCGCAGCGCCGGCGCAGGGCCATTCAGGTCACGACATGTCGTCCATGCCCGGAATGTCGCCGTCGGCCACGGCCCAGCCGGCTAAGCCGGACCAGGCCGCCCAGCCGGCTGCAGCGGCGCCTGCGCAGGACCATTCAGGTCACGATATGTCGGGCATGCCCGGCATGGCGCCGGCCGTCGACCCTCATGCGGGCCACGCCACGGCTGCGGATGCTGGTGCGATGTCCGAAGAGCAGGGGCCATTGCCGGTATCGGATGATCCGGTGGCCATCCCCGAGCCGCCCAAGGACTTTGCTGCCGACAAGGTCTTTGGCACGGCCGCCATGGCTCGAAGCCGCCAAGTGCTGGCTCTCGAGCACGGCGGCGCGCGAGTGTCTCAGCTGCGCGCCAACATTCTGGAATGGGCGCCTCAGTCGGGCAAGGACGGCTATCGTTGGGATGTCGAGGGCTGGTACGGCGGCGACATCAACCGGGTCGTCGTCAAGACGGAGGCCGATGGCCTGTTCGGCGGCAAGCTTGAGAAGGGCGAGGTTCAGCTCCTCTATTCCCGAGCGGTCGCCCGCTACACCGACGTTCAAGTCGGTGTTCGTCAAGACATCGGGGAGGGCGCCTCGCGCACCTATCTGACTGCGGCTTTCGATACGATGTTGCCGTACTGGTTCGAGATCGAGGGCGCAGCGTTCCTGTCCGACAAGGGCGACGCCTTCGCGCGGCTCGAAGGCAGCTACGATCTGCGGCTGACTCAGCGGCTGGTCTTGCAGCCTCGCGCCGAGCTGGAGTTCGCGGCGCAAGACGTGCCTCGTCAGGGCGTGGCGGCGGGGCTGACCGATGGCGAGTTTGGCCTGCGGCTGCGCTATGAGATCCGTCGGGAGTTTGCGCCCTATATCGGCGTTTCGCACGAGCGGCAGTTCGGTGGAACCGCTGATCTGGCCAAGGCGCTTGGTCGTTCCACGCGAGACACGACCTTCGTGGTCGGTTTGCGAGCCTGGTTCTAAGGTTTCCGCAGAGTCCCGTCCGGTCCAGCCTCCGGACGGGCCTTGCGTGAACAAAAAAAGGAGCGGCGATCCTTTCGGGGCGCCGCTCCTTTGCTTTGGGGCCTGGGGCTGGGAGGCTTAGTTGACCTTGAAGCTGACCTGGCCGGCCATCTTCTTGCCGTCGGCGCCGGCGGCCGTCCAGGCGACCTTGTAGCCACCGCTGGTCAGCGCGCTTTCGGGCGTGCCGATCAGGGTCATGCCGTCGGGCGAGACGGTGGTCTTCATGCCCATCTTCATGCCGTGCTCGGGCATGGAGAGCTGCAGGTTGGCGCCGGGCGCCAGCTTTTCGCTGAAGGTCAGGCTGACGGACTTGGTCGTCGCCACCACGGTGTTGGCGGCGGGGGCGGACTGGACGAGCTTGATTTCGGCGCTGGCGGCGGTGGCGAGCGCGGCACCGAGGATCAGAGCGGCGGCGGCCGCGACGGTGGAGCGATAGGTCATGGGGACTACCTCATGCGGGGGAACACTACCCTTCAATACGCAGGGATGGGTTGGGCCCCTCATGGCGGCGGGGCCAGGCGCGGCGGCGCGGTCTTATGCGTCTTGCGCAGGTGCGCCGTCCTCCTCGCGCCGGGCCGGATAGGCGGGATCCACGCCGATGGCGCCGATGTCCCTGAGGGGTTCGGGCACGACGGCGGCGTGGATGCCGCCATCGTCGATCAGGATGTTCTCGGGGTGACCAAGCTGGATGTAGCGGATCGCCTCGCTACGGGCGACGACCCGCTCAGCCAGGGTAGTGACGGCTTCCACGGTTTCGCCGCGATGTCTGGCGATGTCGGCCAGCAGGCGTTCGTACCAGTCGGGCTTGCCGGTGTTGATGTTCAGGTTGGCGGCGGACTGGATGCGGCCTCTGGCCGTAAAAGGACCGTCGGCCTTGTTGACTAGCCCATCGAGGATCTCGCTGGTGACGATCATCCGCTGCATGCCCGTGACGATCTCTGTCCAGTTGAGGACGCGGTGACGGGCCGCCAGGGCGTCGGGAATGAACGCGGCGAGCCGATAGAGAAAGCGAGCGATGAATTGGGCCGCTTCCTGCCCGCCCACGGGCAGCAGGGTCGCCATGACCGTGAGCGAGCCCATGGCCAGGAAGCCGTTGCCGACGGTGGCGTGCGAGGCCGCATCGGCGCCATGGGTGTCGCAGGCGCTGAGGAGCACGATCGGCGGGGGACGCACGCGACCGCGTAGGCTCCAGACGTCGAGCGGGGTGTCGCCGATCATCAGGGTGCTGACGCCATGGCCGTCGTCGAGCCAGCCGTGACCGTCGAACACCATCACCGCGCCCGTGAAGGCGTTGAGTTCGGCTTCGAACGCCTCGACCGTCGAGATGTGGACATGCTTGATTTTGAGCCTGTCAAGCTGGGGAGCCATCGCCTCAAGGGCCTTGGCCATCACGTTGCGCAAGGGGTCGTGCGGCAGGAACGAGGAGACGACGAGGATGTCCTGGACGGTCTGGGGCGCGACGGTCGTGGGCTGATTGGTGGCGAGCTCGCCGATCATCAGATTGCCGGGGGTGGCGTTGATGCGCGAGCACTGGTGGCGCAGCATCAGTGGCAGGCCGCGGATCGGCAGCCATTCGATCGGCGGATCGGCGACGATCTTCACCGGGCCTGTGACTTCGTTGTCGAGGAACGCCATGCGCTCTGGGCCCACGGCTTGGCTGAGCGCTTCCTGGATCTCCCCGAACAGGCGCCGGGCCTTGTGCTTGGACTCGGCCTTGTTGGATCGCACGCTACGGGCATAGGCCGACAGCAGGGGGTAGACGCGATTGACCGCTGGTCGCAGCCGCATGACCGCCGAGGTCGTCGATGCCGCCGCCAGGCCGACCGTCGCCATGAAGAGGTGAAGCTCGCCCTGGCGAACCCGCAGGGTCTCCTGGGCTGCGGCTGAGGCGAAGAACTGTTCCAGGTCAGGGCTCGTCATCAGAAAGCCGGACTGCTGCTGGAGCATTTTGACGACCTCGGCCGAGGCCCGGTCGGGCGCCTTGCGCCAGTCGATGCGCTGATAGGCCCAGCGAAACAGCGCCGGCTCGACCAGCCACAGCTCCGGGTGGACCAGGATCAGCCGGTGCATATTGTCGAGGCCGGCGCGATCGCGAGCGGCGAACACCGCGCGAAGAGTTTCCAGGGTCTTGGTGTCGTAGTCGGTCTCGGCGCGTCCTTGGAAGGGCTCGCCTTCCTCGAAGCTGCGGCCGGCCCGGGTCAGGGACATCTGGTCTCCGAGCAGCATGTTGTGGCCATCCATCTTCAGACCCGACGGCTCGGGCGCGCGCATGACGTAGTCGTCGAGCATGGCGGCGGCGAAGATACGCCGGCGCTCGTCGAGCTGATCGCCATGCGTCTGGAGCACCTGGCGCAGGTGCGCCACCAGGCGCTCCTCGTCGAACTCATCGGCCGCGACCGCGCCTTCGACCTTGGTTGAGCTCACATGGAGAGGTTTGATCGTCTGATGGGCGCGCCAGGCTTCGACACGGGCGGCGGTCGCGGGGTCTGCGGTAAAAGCGACGACGAAGTAGCCGAGCAGGCGCGCGGGAATCTGCTCGAGCGCGTCGATGTTCACCGGCGTCCAGGACAGCATGCGTGCGCCGCCCATGCGTTGGGAGATCAAGCCATCGATCGGGGCTTTGTTCTCGGCGATGTCGGCCGGCAGCGTTGCGAGCTGTTCGACAAATCCGATCAAGCCGGTCCAGCCGGCGGAAAAGCCTTGGAACGGAGAGGTGTCGTCCCCGTCGGTTTCGGGCAGGACGAGAACATAGCTGATCTTGAGCGGGTCTCTGGGCGGCACGGGCGGATCCTTCCTGGCCCAACCGTCTAGGTTTGAAACCGCCGTTTTCAAACGCTGGGCCGTCTGAAATCTGGGACCCGCTCCGGGGCTGGTCGGCGACGGCGCGCTGGCGTCAGTCCAGGAGTGGGCGAATTTAGTCGTCTCAACCTGGGCGGATCGAAAGGCTATACTTGAGCCAACGGCTCAGGCGCGGCCTGGCGCAGAAACCACGTTTGGCGTGAGGGGAAGTTCCCACGCCTGCGTAGATACAGATGAAAGCCAAGGGTTCGGCACATGAGCAATGATCTCGATCAAAAGCTGGCGGCGCTGTCGCGCCAGCCCCATCCCAGTCTCCACGGCTTGGAGGGGCAGGTCTGGCAGCGCATCGAGGCGATCCGCGGCCGTCGTGTCGCTTCACGCATGATGATGCCTCTGCGGGCTGCCTCCCTGGTCGGGGCGCTGGGACTGGGCTTGGTGGGCGGGCGTCTGGCAGCCAGCGCGGCCGAGCGGCCGGCGCCGGAGATTTCGGTGTTCTCGGTTGACGCCAAGCTGGCCCCGTCCACCCTGCTGGGCGGGCACTGAGATGCCGAGCTTTTCACGCGGCGCCGCGCTGACGGTGGTTTTGGCTCTGGTCGCGGGTCTGTTGGGCGGCTGGCTTGGGACCACCCGCCTGCTGGATCGGCGCGCGCCCGGCTCGGTGCATGAGATCGTCCACCATGAACTAAAGCTCAGCCCCGATCAGGAAAAGCGCCTGGAGGTGCTGGAACAGGATTTCTCGGTTCGGCGCAAAGCGCGTGAGGCCGAGTTGCGGGCGGCCAATGCTCAGCTGGCCGCCGCCATTCAGAGCAAGCACAGCTACTCGCCGGAGGTCGTTGCTGCGGTCGAGCGCTTCCACGTGGCGATGGGGGAGCTGCAAAAGGAGACTGTGCAGCACGTTTTGGAAATGCGTACGGTGCTGACGCCTGAACAGGCCAAGACCTTCGATCGTCGTGTCACCGAAGCTCTGACGAACGACGCGACGTGACCGAGCCGAGCAAGGCGGACGACGACAGCGCGTTAGCGCGTCGCGCCGCCGAAGGAGATGAACGAGCGTTCAGCCAGTTGATGCGCCGCCACAAGGGGGCGCTGTTTGTGTTTGCGCGCCGCCATGTCGGCGACGCCGACGCCGCGCTAGATGTCGTCCAGGAGACCTTCGTTGCGGCCTGGAGAGCGCTTGGACGCTACGACCCGGCGCGGCCGTTTCCTGCCTGGCTGCGCGCTATTGCGCTCAACAAGTGTCGCGATCGAGGGCGCCGACTGCTGGTTCGCCGTCTGGTGATGGGAGAGCGCTCGATCGATGCGCCCGGTTCGCCAGACTACGCCGACGCGGGGCCTGGCCCTGAGACGACGATGCTGGAGGCGCAGGAGGCCGGTCGGCTCGAGGCGGCGATCGCGAGCCTGCCGACCAACCTGAAGGAGCCGTTGATCCTGACCTATCTTGATGGGTTTTCTCAGCAGGAAGCGGCCAAGATCCTCGACGTCAGCATCAAGACGATCGAGACCCGCGCCTACCGCGCGCGCAAGCGCCTAGCCGAGTTGCTCGGCGAACACTGACATTTTTCGATCCTCCCCGACGAGGGAACGCCGTCGCGCGTGCGTAGCGGTCTACGCGGCCAGGGCGTCCAAAGCCTGCCGCCGTTCTCGAAACGGGGGAAGCAAACCGTGTATCCAAGCGACATTCGCCCGCTGACGTCGTTGCGCATCTGCGCGGCGCTGTGGGTTCTGGTCTACCACTTCCGGAACCATCTCGACCTTGGGCTCGGGCACACAGGCCTGGTGGCCAAGGGTTATCTGGGGGTGGATCTGTTTTTCATCCTGTCGGGCTTCATCTTCAGCCACGTCTACACCCGTGCTGTGGAGCACCGGCGCTTCAATTATCGTTCGTTCCTGTGGGCGCGTCTCGCGCGCGTCTATCCGGTTCACTTGGTGACCTTGGGCGCGACGATCCTCATCTGGCTGGCGGCGCTGAGGTTGGGCGCGCGGTTCGATCCGGTGGCTTTTGATCCAAGGGTCATCCCTCAGCATCTGCTGCTGATCCACGCCTGGGGGACGACGCCCACCGTGCAGTGGAACTTTCCCTCATGGTCGATCTCGGCTGAGTGGTTCGCCTATCTGTTCTTTCCGCTGGCGGCGGCGGTGTCGATCCGGCTGCGGCGTCGTCCGCTGGTGCTGGTCGGACTGAGTTTTGTGGTGTTCGGGGCTCTGTTCTTGGCCACGCAGGCCAGGGGTTTGCTGCTCACGGACATGACCGCCCAAGGGGGGCTCGCGCGGATCGTGCCGGCATTCCTGATGGGGGCGGCGCTGCATCGGCTGGGTCTTTCGACCCATATCGCGCGGCGCTGGGCGATGACCGGGGCGGCTGGCGGCGACGGGCTGGATCGTGGCGGTGGCGAGCTTGAGGCTCAGCGATCTGGTGATTTGGCCAGCTCTGGCGGCCTTGATCTTTTTCCTGGCCGAGGCCGCCAAGGGATCGGTTCAGGGCGTGATGTCGGCCCGGCCGCTCGTCTATCTGGGCGAGGTTTCCTATGCGGTCTACATGACGCACTTGCCGATCGACATCGCCTATTTTCACTTGCTGGACCGTCTCTCGCCCGGCTTGACCGGGGGCAGGGCCTGGCTGGCCTGGATCGGGGTGTTTGGCGTGTGTCTGGTCGTGTCGATGGCTGTGTATCATCTGGTGGAGCGACCTGCCCGGGACTGGCTGCGGGCCCGGGACCCGTTCGCGCGGCGTCCGGTCGGCGAGGCCGACGCCGAGCCCGTCATTTGACGACGGGCTCGGCGAGCCGTCATGGGCCCGTGATCGGGCTCATGCGGCCAAGCCAGGCGACGGCGGCCAGGACGGCGATGGCCGCGCCGGCCTCCAGGATCAGGCTGCTGCGCAGGGCCGCGATGGCCGCTGCGGTGCGCGCCGGATCGTCTTTTGCCGCCTTGAGCGCAGGGGTCAGGTGGAGGCGGTTGGCGCCGGCCAGGCCGAGCATGGCGATGAAAAGGCCAAGCTTCAGCAGCAGAAGTTTGCCGTAAGGCGTGGTTACGAGTTCCGGCAGGCCCGCCGGGCCGACGAGGAACCAGCTATTGACCAGCCCGGTCCCGATCAGCAGCGCGACAATGACCGATCCAAGACCCGCAAAGCCCTCCAGGGCGTTGTGAAACGCCTGGGTGTTTTCGGGCGAGCGGCGCCGTTCAAACGCCATGCGGGCGAAGATCGCCAGGGCGCCGATCCAGGCCGCCGCGGCGACGAGGTGAACGATATCGGCAATGAGATGCAGCATCGCCCCCGGGCCTTCGCTAGCTGCGCCATGGCCCATCCAGGCGAAGCTGGCCGTGGCGATGAGACCAAGCGCCAGGGCCGCGGCAAAGCCGGCTCGGGAGGGCATGAACAAGAGGGCGACGGCGGCAAGCAGCGCCGACAGGGCGCGAATGACCGAGGCTGGACCCATGTCCATGCTGGTGAGGACGGCTTTGACGGTCTCAGGCTCGAAGACCGTAGCCAGGGATCCGGCGACTATGGCGGTTTGGGCTATGAGCCCGGCCACGGACAGTAGCGCCAGCGCGGCGCCCGATTGGATCAGCAGGGTTCGCGGCCATCCGAGCGCCGAGGCGCTCACGGGGCCATGGGCGGGAAGGGAGCGGAGCGCAAAAAGCGCTCCGCCGGTGAGGACGAATGCGGCCGCGAACTGGGCGAGCCGTAGAACGTCGACAATCGGTTCCATCGTTACTTCACGGTGAAGTTGAAGAAACCTTCCATACGGTGCCCATCACCCGAGGCGGCCGCGTGCCAGCTGACCTTGTAGACGCCCGGCGAGAGCTTGCCGGCGGGGACGCCGGTGACCGTTTTCTTGTCGGCCGCCACGGTGGTTTTGACCTTCACGGCGCCGCCGCTGGCCTTGGCCAGTTCGAACGAGGTGAAGGCCGGCACCAGGGTTTCGTTGAAGGTCAGGATGATGGTGCTGGGGGCGGCGATGGTGGCGTCGGCCGCCGGATTGGACGTCACCAGCTTGGCGTGGGCGCTGGCTTGGCCGGCGATGAGGGTCATCGCCGCGGCGGCGATCAGCGAGGTGTAGCGCAGGGACATAAGAGGGATCCTCTGGGAGGTTGGCTTGCGTGAATCTCTACGCAGGCCAGCTTGATCTCCCTCAAGTTTCCATCGCGTCCCCGGCCGATGCCGAAGCCTGATCGGGTACGGGCGCAGGCGCCTGGCGTTAGCCCGGCCGTTGACCGATCACAGCGCCGTGGCTCCGGCGACGATGGTGTTTCCCGCCGCGATCTGGGGCAGGGCGATGGCCCTCAGGGATGAGCCGAGTTTGGGGTGAAGCGTGCGACCAGATCAAAAGCGTCGCCTGGAAAGAGCAGGCTGACATGGGTCACGCCCGCGCCCGAGCGCCAGGTGCGGCGATCCAGGCGCAAGCAGGCGCTCGTCGAATCCTGGTGCAGCGCCTGGGCTACGGCTCTGGTCGGCGCCACCGCGCTGATGCGGTGCTCGGCCTCCGTCCATGGGACCGTTCGCAGCAGCCAGGTGCCTGGGGGCATGACGGCAAACTCCACGCCTTGCGCTTCGGGCACGGCGTCCAGGCTGATCAGCCGCTCTTCCAGGGCGAACGGACGATCATTGGCCTTGTGCAGGCAGCTAAGCAGCAGGACCTCGCAGGTCTCGGGAAGGTCGAATTCGAGAGCCTCCCGCCGCGTGACGGGCCGAATGCGGCGGCTAAGCAGGATGTACGCGTAGACCTGTCCGCGAGCGCGCACCTCGGCCTGGATGTCGGGAATATCCAGGACGGCGGAATGGATCCTGGGTCTGGAGACGAAGGTGCCCATGCGACGCCTGCGGACGATCAGGCCGCTGTCGACGAGCTTGGACAGGGCCTTGCTGACCGTCATCCGCGAGCAGTCGAACCGGCGCATGAGTTCGTGCTCGGCCGGTATGCGGTGCCCTGGCGGCCAGGCGCCCGAGAGGATCTTCTCGGCGATATCGGCCTTGATGCGCCCGTGAAGGCTTTCGGCCGAGGCGGACAAGGAAGCGGGCGGAGCGGGCATCAGCGACCTCGCAGCTTGTCGATGGGGTCCAGGACATAGGCGAAATCCTGCCGGCGGAAGCTGCGGAACAGCAGGATGAAACCGCTCAGGGCCAGCCAGAGACACCCGGTGGCGACGGTGATGATCAAGGGGTGATTGAAGCTGGCGCCCGTGGGGTAGTCCATGATGTGGATCATCCAAAAGAGGTTCCAGGTTCGGGTGGTGTCGTTGACCCGGTGATGGATCGATCCCGTGCGCGGATCGACAAAGAGCGCGGTATGCTCAAGGTCATCAAATCCGACCCGCCAGACCGGCAGCGGCACGCCGCGGACTTCGCCGCTGGGCTTTTCGACGATCTGGATGGAAGTCGGGACGCCAACGCCGGCATAGCTGCCTTGCGCCAGGGCTTTTGCGCGCGGGGCGTCGATGGTGACGGGGGCGCCGGTGGTCGCATCAAACAGGCGCAGATCGATCGGCGTTTCGATCTCGTAGACATACTGTTCGCCCAGCGGGCGAAGCCGGGCGCGCAGGATGGGCGCCTCGAGGGTTTGGGCCAGGGATGCGAGCGCGATGGGCGTGTGGGGACGCGCCAGCGAAGGCGGCGCGCGCTCACTGCTCTCGGCCGCGACTTTCTTGGCGTCGAGCATGGCCATCATCGCCCCGCTTATGGACCAGAGCAGAAATTGCAGTCCAAGGATCAGGCCGAACCATTTGTGCAGGGTGCGGATCAGAAACACAGGTCACCCCTTAGGCGAGTTTGCGCACACGGCGCTTGCGACGGAAGCTGAAGATCAGGAGCCAGGCTCCCGTGAGCGAGGTGGCCACCGCCATCCAGGCTGCGGTGCGCAGGAGCAGGTTGTTGACGTCGACCCGTGCCTCGTAGTCCATGATGTGGAACATCCACACGAAGTCGAAGGCGCGCCAAAGATCGTGGCGTTTGGCCACCAGCTCTCCGGTCTGGGGAGAGATGTAGAGCGTCGGGCGCCAGCGCCCGGCGAACTCGATCCGCCAGATGGGCGCGGGGCGGCCTTTGATCTCGCTAGGAATGACGCTGAGCAGATCGGATTTTACGATTGAACCCGCGCCGGCGTAATGCGCCCGGGCGCGTGCCTCGGCGGCCGCGCGATCCAGCGGCGACAGCGGGCGGCCTGAACGCGCATCGACGAGTGTGCGCTGCTTGCCTTCGCCGACGACAAAGACCGGCGCGCCAAGCTGAGTATCGAGCTTGATCGTGCTGGCCGCCGGGTAGCGACTCAATATCTCGCTTGGATCGCGCACGCTGGATGGATCGATCGGCGTCACGGGGGCGGGGCGCACTAGGGCGTCGCCGTGGATGATGTCGATGTGGACGGCGGTCATGTAGAGGCCGCTCAGCATCCAGAAGAGCGCTTGAACGCCAATGATCAGCGCGAGCCATTTGTGGGTTTTGCGGGCCAGGGCTGGCCAGCGGATCGCCGGTTTCTTTTTGTTGGCCATGATCGAATGTGGTCGGCCAAGCTAGGCTTGGCCGACGGTCCCCTTTGATTAGTCGAAATGATAGGTGAGCTTGAGGTAACCGCGACGACCCAGCAGGTCGTAGGTCATGGTGTCGGTGTTGCCGTCGGTCCAGCTCTTGATGAAGGGCGCTTTCTTGTCGAAGAGGTTGTCGACCCCGACCGTCAGGCCCGCGCGGGTTCCGAGGCGATAGGCGAACTGAGCGTTGTGGTAGAAGACATTGGGCGAGCGGTAGCCGATGTCGGTGGGCGCGGCGTTGAAGTCGGTGGCCTTGCCGATCAGCTGCACCGAATAGTTGGCCGACCAGCGCGGGCTTTGCAGCGAGGCGTTGAGGCTGGATCGCCAGTGAGGATAGCCGCCGTTGCCGCCGCCGATATGGCCGTCGAAGACGATCGGGGTGGCGCCTTGGAACGGCGTGATCACGTACTTGTCCAGATAGGTGGTGTTCCAGTCGATGCTGGCGTCCAGGCCCCGGACGTCGAAATCGTATCGGACGCCGATGTCGACGCCACGCATCTGCTCGCGCCCGGCGTTGGAGGGCTGCGAAGACAGGAAGTTGATCTCGCCCGTCAGGGTGCTGCGGGTGAAGTTGGCCGGGCCGCAGAACGGGTGGCTCAGATTGACCGAGGCATAGCAGACCGCCAGCTTCGTCGAGCCCGGGATCGAGCGGATGGCGTCCGAGATCTTGATGTCGAAATAGTCGACCGTGACCGACAGTTTGGGGATGAAGGCCGGTTGCAGGACCGCGCCGACCGTCAGGGTCTTGGCGCTTTCCGGCTGCAGGGCGCTGTTGCCGCCGACGGTGGTCAGCACGGTGTTGCCGAGCTGAACATAGTTGGCCGGCACGCCGCTGGCCCGGCAGTTGGCCACCAGGGTGGCGTTGGTGCTGCTACCATAGCGGCTGCAGGGATCGGTGGTGGTCAAGTTGCCTTCGGCGACCCCGCCGAACAGCTCCGGGACGCTAGGGATCCGGAAGCCGGTTCCATAGGTCGCCCGAAGCCGCAGGCCCTCCACGACGCCCCAATTGACCCCGACCTTGTAGGTCTCGTTCGAGCCGAAGAGTTCATAGTCGGAGTAGCGCACGGCGCCGTTGAGTTCGAGCGTCCGGACCATGGGTAGGTCGGCCAGCAACGGCGCTGACAGCTCGACATAGGCTTCCTTGGTCGACACCTGGCCGGAGATCGGGTCTTGCTGGTTGGTGTTGGCGATGCCCAGCACGGTCAGGGCGTCGGGGTCGCGCCAACCCTTTTCCTCGCGATAGACCACGCCGGCGGCGACGCTCAGCTTGCCGGCCGGAAGCGTCAGCAGCGAGCCGGAGACATCGGCCGTGATGCTGCGTTGCTCGTTGCCGCCGGTGTCGCGCGAGTTGAAGAGGATGTATTTCAGAGCCGCTGGCGTCAGATCTCCCGCGCCAAGATAGTCGGCGCAGGGAATTGCCGCGCCCGGCGTGGTGCTGCAGATCGCCGGATTGATCGAGTTGGCCACCCGTTCGAGATTGGCGATATTGGTCATGCCGTCGACGCCGGTCGTCCGACCCCAGTTGGCGGCGGCTTCCCAGCTCCAGTCGCCGCCCAGTTCGCCGCGGGCGCCGCCCACGAAGCGGTAGGTGTCGACGCTTTGGGAGAAGATCCGCGGGCCAGGTTCGGCCAGGCGCCGCTGCACGAGCGTGATGTTCTGCCCGGTCGGGTTGGTCGGGTTGGTCGCCGAGATCGCCAGGTTGCGCAGGGTGCCGGGCGAGGCGATCTGATGGCTTTGGCGATGGGTGAAGAACGCCTCGCCAAACAGCGTCACCTTGTCGTTCAGCTTGTAGTCGGTCAGCAGCGCTGTGCTGAAGCGTTCAATGGGGCTGACGGCGTTGAGGAAGGGATTGGAATTGAAGTTGTGCTTGGCGGCGCTGTAGGGCTCGTAGAAATTGCCGTTGCCGCCGGGCGTCTGGTTGAAATTGATCTGCTGGCCGTTGGGCAGGACCGCGCGTCCACCAATCGTGGAGGCTGATGACACGCAGGTCAGCGCCCCGCCGACCTCACCCAGACCGCAGGGCGCGCGACTGGCCAGGTTGACCGCTTCGGTCTTCTGCCAGGTGATCGCGGCGGTGACCGAGCCGCGGTCGCTGTGCATGCCCCACAGCGCGTCCAGAGCGTATTCGTCGCCGTCGCCTTCGTCGGTGACGCCGTACTTGCCGGTCAGGGTGAGGCCTTCGACGTTCGTGCGCGTGACGATGTTGACGACCCCGGCGACCGCATCGGCGCCGTAGATGGCCGAGGCCCCGTCTTTCAGAACGTCGATGCGGCCGATGATCGCCGTCGGGATCATGTTCAGGTCGGGCGCGCTATTGGCGCCTGTGCCGCCGTTGACCACGCGACGGCCGTTGATCAGGGTCAAGGTGCGATTGATGCCCAGGCCCCGAAGATTGACCTGCGCGGTGCCGTAGCCGTTGCCCGTCCAGTAGGCGTTGGTTTGGTTGCCCGCGTTGCCGGCCGAGGCCGGCAGGCGCTGTAGGAGCGTTTCGACGTTGTTGACGCCGGAGCGCTCGACCTGCTCCTGCGAAATCACCGTTGCTGGCCCGACGCCGCTGATGTCCTGGCGTTTGATCCGGGTTCCGGTGACGACGACTTCTTCGACGTTGCTGGCCTCCTGAGCTTGCGCCGCCCATCCGCTGAACGACGCCGTAGCCATGGCGCCAGCCAGCAGCGCCCGCTTGAAATGCCAGTTCATCGACTGATCCCCCTCGTGTTTCCGATCCCGCCCAACGGTGGCGGCACGGAAACATGCTCGGGATCGAGCCCTCATCGCGTCAAGCTATGTATATACATAATGGGGAAAATTCGAGGGCATAATATTCCCGAAATTCAGCGTTTCTCGGGAAGGGTTGGTGTTTTTTCCGGGATTACGCTGAAAAATTCACAACATTTCAGATTATATCTGTCGCCTGATGGTTATTTTTCCAGCGTCGAATTATTCGAGTGGATGGTTTGTATCGGCTTACAATTTTGATTCCGTTTGATCAGATTTTGTGCGCGCATTATCGCGAAAATATGTGAATTAAATCTCATCAATCATGGCGCGAATGTCGATTAGATTCGAGTTTATTCGCAAACAATGTCAGACATTGTTTTGACATGACTATTCATGCGCCGAAATATTCGTCGCTACACACAATTATTATTACGAGAGAGCCGGGTTGCGGACGGATCAGGTCCGTCGCACCCGTTTCTCAGTAGAGGGATACGCAGCGCTTGGGCCGCCCCCTCAAAAAATGATGTGAGCGCCTAGAGACGGACCGCTCGAAGTCGCAGCGCGTTTCCAACCACGCTGACCGAAGACAGCGCCATGGCCGCGGCGGCGATCGCCGGCGACAGAAGCCAGCCAAAGACCGGATAGAGCAAACCGGCCGCGACCGGCACGCCCGCGACGTTGTAGGCGAAGGCGAAGAACAGGTTTTGGCGGATGTTGCCCATCACCGCGCGCGACAGGTGGCGGGCCTTTACCAGTCCCTCAAGATCGCCGTGCAGCAAGGTGACGCCGGCGCTCTCGATGGCCACGTCCGAGCCAGCGCCCATCGCCACGCCGACCTCCGCCGCCGCCAAGGCAGGGGCGTCGTTGACCCCATCGCCGGCCATGGCGACCTTGCGGCCTTCGGCGCGCAGCTTGTTGACGACAGCGGCCTTCTCCTCAGGCAGCACGTCGGCTTCGACCTCGTCGATTCCCAGGCTCTTGGCGACGGCCTGGGCGGTCGTACGGTTGTCGCCAGTCAGCATGACGATCCGCAAGCCTTGGGCCTTGAGGGCGGCGACGGCGCTCTGAGTGGTCGGCTTGATCGGATCGGCGATCGCCAGCACGGCTGCGGCCGCGCCATCGATGGCGACGAAGATCGCGGTGGCGCCGTCGCGTCGCAAAGCGTCGGCCTGAGCGGTCAGGGCTTCAGTGGAGATGCCTTGCTCGTCGAGGAACCGCGAGGAGCCGATGGCCATGGGGCGGCCGTCGATCTTGCCCAGGACGCCCTTGCCAACGGGAGAGTCGAAATCCTCGGGTTGCTGGAGCGGCAGGTCGCGTTGAGCCGCTGCCCGAACAATAGCGTCGGCGAGGGGGTGTTCGCTGGCGCGCTCGAGGCTGGCGGCCAGTTGCAGGATCTCATCTTCAGTGAAGCCGGGCAGGGGGCGAACCTGCGTCACCGCCGGACGACCTTCGGTCAGGGTGCCGGTCTTATCGATCACCAGGGTGTCGATTTTCTCGAAGCGTTCGAGCGCCTCGGCATTCTTGATAAGCACGCCTGCGCTGGCTCCGCGCCCCACCCCGACCATGATGGAGAGGGGCGTGGCCAGTCCCAGGGCGCATGGACAGGCGATGATCAGCACCGACACGGCGGAGACCAAGGCGAAGGCCATGCTCGGGGGCGGTCCGAAGATCGCCCAGGCCACGAAGGCGACCAAAGCCACCAAGATCACCGCAGGCACGAACCAGCCAGACACGCGATCGGCCATCCGCTGGATCGGCGCGCGGCTACGCTGGGCTTCGGCGACCATGGAGACGATTTGAGCCAGCAGGGTGTCGGATCCGACCTTGTCGGCGACCATCACGAACGAGCCGGTCTTGTTTTGCGATCCGCCGATGACCTTGTCGCCCTGGGCTTTGTGGACGGGCATGGACTCGCCGGTGACCAGGGCTTCGTCGACGGAAGCCTCGCCGGTCTCGACATGGCCATCGACGGGGATCTTTTCGCCGGGGCGGACACGCAACTGGTGACCGACTTCGATGTCCTCGACCTTGACCTCGATATCGTCTTCGCCGACCACGCGGCGGGCGGTTTTGGGGGAAAGGTTGAGCAGCGCTTTGATGGCCCCGGAAGTGTTCTCGCGCGCTCGCAGCTCCATCACCTGTCCCAACAGAACCAGGACGGTGATCACCGCAGCGGCTTCAAAATAGATCGGAGCCGAGCCGTCGGAGCGGCGGAAGGCTGCAGGAAAGAGGCCGGGCGCCAGGGTGGCCACCACGCTGTAGGCCCAGGCCACGCCGATCCCCATGGCGATCAGGGTGAACATGTTGAGCTGGCGGGTGATGAGCGAGCGCGCGCCGCGCTCGAAGAACGGCCAGCCGCACCCCAGGACGACCGGTGTCGCCAGCGCTAGTTGGATCCAGTTGGACAGATGGGGGGAGAGGTTTAGGGCCATCAAACCCACGTGGCCGCCCATCTCCAGCGCAAACACCGGTGCGGCCAGCGCCAAGCCGATCCAGAAACGGATGGTCATGCTGCGCAGTTCGGGGTTGGGACCGTTCTCGGCGCTCGCCGTCACCGGTTCCAGGCCCATGCCGCAAATCGGGCAATTGCCAGGCCCGACCTGGCGGATTTGGGGGTGCATCGGGCAGGTGTAGATCGCGCCGGCTGGGGCGGGTTTGGCGGCGGTCTCGGGGTTGGGTTCCGCGCGAAGCGAACCGGCATAGCGGGCAGGCTCGACGTCGAACTTGCGCGCGCAGCCGGTCGAGCAGAAGTGATAGGTCTGGCCTTCAAACGCTCGGTGTTCGGCCGCGGTTTGCGGGTCGACCTCCATCCCGCAGACCGGATCCTTGACTGCCTGGGCCGAGGTCTCGTGAGGGTGTTCGTGGTGGGGGTGTGAACCGCTCATCCATACGCTCCAATGCCTAGGCCTTCTGATACGATACGCGGCGATCAGGCGATCCCCTCATGGCGGGTGAATATTTCTCAAGCTTGGCCGAAGTTGACAGGCAGGCTGACGTATCCCGCCGCCAGGGAAGGATTGGGGAGCGCCCCGGCGATGATTGGCCTTGGCTTTGTGAGCGGCAAGATCAGACACCTGAGCCTAGGAGGCGGGGCGGGGTCTCGTTGCCGGAAGGCTTGGCTCGGCCGCCACGCCGACGCAGCAGCAAGTAGCCGGCCGGGATCACGAACATCGACAGCAGCGGCGCGGTCAGCATGCCACCGATCATCGGAGCGGCGATGCGGCTCATGACCTCCGAGCCCGCGCCATGGCCCCAGAGGATCGGCGCCAGGCCCGCCAGGATCACCGCCACGGTCATGGCCTTGGGCCGCACGCGCAGCAGGGCGCCTTCGCGTACCGCTGCTGCGACCTGGTCTGGCGTCGGGTTGGGCCCCAGGGCGTCCATGGCGTGCTTGAGGTAGATCAGCATCACCACTCCGAACTCGGCCGAAACCCCGGCCAGGGCGATGAACCCAACGCCGGTGGCCACCGACTGGTGGAAGCCCGCCAGGTACAGCGTCCAGATCCCGCCGGTCAGGGCGAAGGGCAGGGTGGCCATGATCAGTCCCGCCTCGTCGAAGCGGCGGAAGATCACGTACAGCAGCACGAAGATGATCAGCAGGGTGGCCGGGACGACGATCTTCAGCCGGTCGGCGGCGCGTTGCAGATATTCGAACTGACCCGAATAGGAGAGGCTGACGCCGGGCGACAGCCGCACCTTCCGGTCGACCGCTTGTCGCAGGTCGGCGACGACCGAGGCCAGATCGCGATCCCGAACGTCGACATAGACCCAGGTCGTCGGCCGGCCGTTCTCGCTCTTGAGCATCGGCGGGCCGTCGGCAATCCGGACATCCGCCACGCTGCCCAGGGTGATCTGCGCGCCGCTCGGGGTGAGGATTGGCAGAGCGCGCAGGCCTTCCAGGCTGCCCCGCAGTTCGCGTGGATAGCGGACGCTGATCGGATAGCGGGCCAGGCCCTCGACCGTCTGGCCGATGGTCTCGCCGCCGATCGCGCCCGAGACGATCGATTGCACATCGTCGATGTTCAGCCCGAACCGCGCGGCGGCCGCCCGGTCGATGCGGACATCGACATAGCGTCCGCCGGTCAGGCGCTCGGCCAGAGCCGAGCTGACGCCGGGCACGTCCTTGGCGACATGCTCGACCTCCTGGGCGATCCGATCGAGTTCGGCGAGGCTGGCTCCGGACACCTTGACCCCGATCGGGCTCTTGATGCCGGTGGCCAGCATGTCGATGCGGTTGCGGATCGGCGGGACCCAGACATTGGTGAGACCCGGGACGCGCACCCGCTGGTCCAGCTCGGCGACCAGCTTGTCAGGCGTCATGCCCGGCCGCCACTGGTCGCGCGGCTTGAAGCGGATGGTGGTCTCGAACATCTCCAGCGGCGCGGGGTCGGTGGCGCTTTCGGCCCGTCCGGCCTTGCCGAACACGCTCTCGACTTCCGGCACGGTCTTGATCATCCGGTCGGTCTGCTGGAGCAGTTCGCCGGCCTTGGCCGCCGACAGGCCCGGCAGGGCCGAAGGCATGTAGAGCAGGTCGCCTTCGTCCATGTTGGGCATGAACTCGGCTCCCAGATGGGCCAGCGGCCAGGCCGTGGTGGTGAAGGCCAGCAGGGCGACGACCAGCGTGGTCCTGGGACGGCGCATCACCCGGTCCAGCAGCGGGCGATAGGCCGCCGTCAGCGCGCGATTGATCGGATTGGCCGTCTCGTCGGGGATCTTGCCGCGGATCAGATAGCCCATGAGGATCGGGATCAGGGTCACCGACAGGATCGCCGCCGCCGCCATGGCGTAGGTCTTGGTGAAAGCCAGCGGGCGGAAGAGGCGGCCTTCCTGGGCCTGCAGGGTGAAGACCGGGATGAACGACAGGGTGATGATCAGGAGGCTGAAGAACAGCGCCGGCCCCACCTCGGCGGCGGCCTCGGTGATCACTTTCCAGCGTGTCTCGCCGTCCAGCGGCTGGTCGGGGTGTTCGTGCGCCCAGCGCTCCAGCTTCTTGTGGGCGTTCTCGATCATCACCACGGCCGCATCGACCATGGCCCCGATGGCGATGGCGATGCCGCCCAGCGACATGATGTTGGCGTCCACGCCCTGGCTCTTCATCACCAGGAAGGCGGCCAGAACCCCCAGCGGCAGGGAGAGGATCGCCACCAGGGCCGAGCGCAGATGGCCCAGGAAGAGGGCGCAGACCAGGGCCACGACCAGGAACTCCTCCAGGAGCTTGCCGGTCAGGTTGTGGACGGCGCGGTCGATCAGGGCCGATCGGTCATAGGTGGTGACGACCTCGACGCCGGGCGGCAGGCTCTTCTTCAGTTCGGCCAGCTTGGCCTTCACCGCCGCGATCGTGGTGCGGGCGTTTTCGCCCGAGCGCAGGATCACGACGCCGCCAGCGACCTCGCCCTGGCCGTTCAGTTCGGCCACGCCCCGCCGCATCTCCGGGCCGACCTGGATGGTGGCCACGTCGCCCAGGCGCACCGGCACGCCGCCGGCCGCGGTCTTCAGCGGCACAGCCTGGAAGTCCTCGAGGGTCTTCAGATAGCCGGTGGCGCGGACCATGTACTCGGCTTCGCCCAGCTCCAGCACCGAGCCGCCGGCCTCGGCGTTGGCGCCTTTCAGCGCGGCGATGACCGCCTGGTGGGTGACGCCGTAGCTGGCCAGCTTCTGCGGATCGAGCACGACCTGGTACTGGCGGACCATGCCGCCGATCGCCGAGACCTCGGCCACGCCCGGCAGGGTCTTGAGCTCATAGCGCAGGAACCAGTCCTGCAGGGAGCGAAGCTGGCTCAGGTCATGGCCGCCGGTGCGGTCGACCAGGGCGTATTCGTAGACCCAGCCGACCCCGGTGGCGTCCGGGCCCAGCGCCGGCCGCGCGCTTTCAGGCAGGCGCGACTGGACCTGGTTGAGATATTCCAGCACCCGCGAGCGGGCCCAATAGAGGTCGGTCTTGTCGTCGAAGATCACGTAGACGAAGCTGTCGCCGAAGAACGAATAGCCGCGCACGGTCTTGGCGCCGGGCACCGACAGCATGGTGGTGGCCAGGGGATAGGTGACCTGGTTTTCGACCAGTTGCGGGGCCTGGCCCGGATAGCTGGTGCGGATGATCACCTGGGTGTCGGAAAGATCAGGCAGGGCGTCGATCGCGGTCGAGCGGACGGCCAGACCGCCCGCGACGATCAGGGCCAAAGCGCCCAGCAGCACGAAGAAGCGGTTGGCGACCGACCAGCGGATCAGGGCGGCGATCATTGCGCGCCTCCGGTCTTGGCGATGCGCCGCACCGTTGCTCCGGCGGGCGGCTGGTCGAAGCCGAAGCTGACCTGGTCGCCGACCTTCAGGCCCTTGAGCAGCATCGGGTCGGCGCGGAAGGCCATGGTCATGGGCGGCCAGCCAAGCGCCGGCACCGGACCATGCGAGAGGGTGACGCTGCTCTGGCCGATCTGCTCGACGCGACCGGTCGCTTCGAACAAGGCGGGCTTGGCCGGCGCCATGGACCTGGCGGGTGTCATGGGCTTGGCCATGGTCATCATGTCCGACGGCATGGGCGGACTGGGCGGCGGCAGCGGGCGGACCTGCAGACCCGCCAGGCTGGCCTCGGAGTCGACCAGGAACTGGCCCGAGGCGACGACCTTCTGGCCAGGCGACAGGCCCTGCAGGATCTCGGTCTGGCCGCCGGCTTCGCGGCCGGTTCGGACCTCCACCGCCTGGAAGCGGCCGCCCTCCACGGCGAGCATCACCACGTTGCGCGCGCCGGTGCGGATCACCGCCTCGGACGGAACCAGCAGGGCGGCTTGCCTACCGCCGTCGAAGGCGACGGTGGCGAACATGCCAGGCTTCAGGCGGCCGTCGCGGTTGGGCAGCTCGACCCGTGCCTGCAGGGTGCGGCTGTCGCCCTGGACCTGCGGAAGAACGGCCTGGACCGTCCCGCGCAAGGTTTCGCCCGGATAGGCCGCCAGGGTCACGCTCACGCTCTGGCCTTGACGCAGCTGGCCGCCTTGCGCCTCGGGCACGGCGGCGGTGATCCAGACCTTGGAGAGGCCGTTGATCTCGGCCAGGGTCTGGCCCGTCGCCACGGTCATGCCGGCCCGAACGTCGAGCTTGGAGACGACCCCGCCCAGCGGCGCGGTGATGGTGATCGTGGTGCGCGGCCGGCCGTCGTGATCGAGGCCGGCGACCACGCCGTCGGGCATGCCCAGCAGCCTCAGGCGCTGGCGGGCAGCGGCGGTCAGGGCCGCATCGCCCGTGCGGCGGACGGCCAGGTACTCGGCCTGGGCGCCGCCCCATTCGGGGACCAGCAGGTCGGCCAGCGGCGCGCCGGCGGTGATGACGTCGCCAGGCGCGCGGCCATAGACCCGCTGTACGAACCCGCCGCTGCGGGCTTGGACCACGGCGACATCGCGCTGGTTGAAGTCGACGGTTCCGGTGGCCGTTAGCCCTCCGGTGAGCATGCCTTCCTCCGCGGTGGCCAGGCGCATGCCGAGGTTCTGGGTGGCCGACGGATCGATGCTGACGCCCGGCGCGGGGCCGGTCGCAGTGACCTCGTCGGCGTATTTGGCGACCAGCTGCATGTCCATGAACGGCGACTTGCCGGGCTTGTCGAAGTGCTGGGCCGGGACCATCGGGTCGTACCAGTAGAGCACCTTGCGCGCGTCGGCCGGGGCGGCCGTCGAGGCGGGTTTGGCGGTCAGGCGCGCCAGGCCGTAGCCGCCGGCGCCGGCCAGCACGACCAGGGCCGCGGCGCTCCCGAGCAGGACCTTCATCGAGAGAGGCGGGGTCATTGGGCGTCGCTTCCGTAGGTCAGGGTCAGGCGGGCGGCGTCGATGGCGACGGCGGCCTCGCGATCGAGAGCGGTGAGCTGGGCGTCGGCCATGCCGGCAAAGGCGGTCAGCACGTCGGGCAGGCCCGCCGCGCCGGCGCCATAGGCGGCGGTCTCCAGGTCGGCCTTCTGCTTGGCGAGCGGCAGCAAGGTGTCGCGCGCGCGCAGCCATTGCTCATGGTGCATGACGTGATCGGCGAGATCGGCTTCGAGCTGGGCGGCCAGGGCGCGCCGGGCGTCTTCGCGCTGGGCGTCGGCGCGGCCGGCGCTGGCGGCGCGGGCGGCGATCATCGGATCCTGGCGGCTCTTGCCCCAGAGCGGCAGGCTGATGCTGACCCCGGCCGAGACCATGTCGCCAAACATCGGGTCCCGTCTCTGGTAGGCGACGTCCCAGCTCCAGTCGGGACGCTTGTCGGCCTTGGCTAGGTCGACATCGGCCCGGGCCTGGCGCGCTGCGGCGTCCCTGGCCAGCACGGTGGGGTTACGGTCGATCGCCGCCCGAAGGTCGGCGGGGGCGATGTCGAGATCGGGCGCCGGGCCGCTGGCCATGGGATCGGCGTCCCCCGTCCAGCGCGTCAGCATGGCGCGGGCGCGGCCCAGCGCCGAGGCCGCCTCGCTGCGACGATCCTCCAGGGCCGCGCGCATCTGCGCCGCCTCCAGCGCCTGGGCCGGCCTGGACCGACCCGAGGCGACGCCGGACGGCGCGGCGGTCCATAGCGGGGCCAGCTGAGCGATCACGCCGTCCAGCGCGGCCAGCTTGCGCTGCGCGTAGAGCAGGTCGATCCAGGCCAGCGCCGTGGCGATACGGACCTGGCGGGCTTCGACCGCGCCCTCGGCGCCGGCCGCGGCGATGTCGGCCTGGGCGCGGCCGATCCGCGCCTGGCGCTTGGCGGCGCTGGGCATGTCCTGGCTAAAGCCGATCTTGCCCATGGTCATCTCGTCGGACCCGAACCGTCCGGCCATCGGGCCCGAGACCGGAAAGTTGTCGAGACCCAGGGCGAGCTTGGGGTCGGGCAGGGCGCCGGCAGCCTTGGCCGAGGCCCTGGCGGCTTCGACCTGAAGGGCGGCGGCGCGCAGGGCCGGGGCGTTGGCGGCGGCCGCGTCGAGGGCCTGGGCGTAGGTGAGGGGCGCGGCATGGGCCGCGCCGGCGAGCAGGCTCGCGGCCAGGGTGATGGCGATACGCATCGGGGTTCCGATCACGGTGGAAGGTGAGGACGGACGAGGGGCGTGGAGCCCGGCGGGAAATCCCGCCGGGCTCGGGCCGCCTTAGCCGCCGTGAGCGGAGGTTGACGCGGGCGCCTTCATCATCGGGCAGCCGCAGTTCTTCATCGCCATCTCGGTCTTGGCCTCCGGCGCGGCGACCCTGATGTTGTGACGGAAGACGTCCTTGGGGTTCGCCGCCGCGGGCGAGGCGCGATAGGTGAAGCCCGCCTCTTTCGACGGCGAGGCCAGGGCCGGCGAGCCGGCGATGGCGGTCAGGGCGGCCGCGGCGAGGGCGGCGGCCAGGGTCTTGGAGATTTGCATTTTGATCGTCCTGAAAAGGTTCGAAGGGCCGCCAAAGGCGGCGCTCGGATCCCGGACGTGACGAGACGCGGACACGCGAGGGCGCGACCGCGCCGGCACGGCGCGGGCGGGACCTGCGTCAGACGCAGGTCGGGTTCAGGCGATCAGTTTGGGTGGTCGTTCGGCCCGCGGCGGCGCGTGGGCGCGCAGCGGTTGGGAGAGGGCGGCCGTCAGGCGCATTGGTTCGACGGGCTGCAGTTGGATCTGTGAGGTGGGCAAGGCGCTCATCGTTGCGCACATGGCCCAGCAGACCTGAGCGCAGGCCTTGCCATGGTGTGGCGGCTTTTGCTTTTCGTCGCAGCAGTCGTGGCTGGCCTTGGCGGCATCCATCGACTTGACGGCCGGCGCGTCCATGCCGGCCATGGCTTCCGGTCCGGCTTTGGCGCACTCGACCTGCGCAGCCGCGATGCTCATCGGGCTGATCAGCAGGGCCAGGACGGCCAGAAGGGCGAACAGGTGTCGCATCAAGCTCAGTAATTAGGTCGACAGGCCGACCTTGTCGATCCCCGGACGAGCTAGGCTTTGCATCTGGCCGGAATATGGCAGATCGCTAGGCGGGGTTCGAGAGCGCTTCGATCACCCGGCATTCGCCCGCCGACCCGCGACAGCCGGCGTCGGCCATGCGCTTCAGCTCTGTCCTGAGCGCCGTCAGTTGGGCGATCTTGGCGTCGACCGCCACGAGCTGGTCATTGGCCAGGGTGTTGGCCTCGTCGCAGGCCTGGTCGGGATGGTCCGCCAGGTCCAGCAAGGTTCGGATCGCCTCGATCGGAAAGCCCAGCTGCCGGGCGTGCTTGATGAAGGCGAGGCGCCGCACCGCCGCCTCCTCGAACATGCGACGGTCGCTCGCGGTGCGATCTGGGACCGGCAGAAGGCCGATCTGTTCGTAGAAGCGGATGGTGGGGACCTTCACGTCCGCCGCCTTGGCGAGCTTGCCGATGGTGAGCGCCGACATAGAACCTCCGTTCGAGATCACGAGAAATAAGCGCTTGATCCTCTAGTGACTAGAGGATGCAGAACCAGGGCTATGAGCGACTCTTGTTCCAGCAAGCCGGCCGCCTCGGGCTGCGGTTGCGGCGCCGAAGTGAAGTTCGACGGCGCCACCCCGGCCTACCGCCGCGCCCTGATCTGGGTGATCGCGATCAACCTCGTCGGCTTCGTCGTCGTGCTTGTGGGCGGCCTGATCCAGGGCTCGGCCTCCTTGTCGGCCAACGCGCTGGATTTCCTGGCCGACAGCGCCACCTACGCCATCAGCCTGTGGGCCATCGGCAAGTCGGTGGGCATCCGCACCGGGGCGGCGCTCTTCAAGGGCGTCAGCCTTGGCGCGGTCGCGCTGTCTGTGGCCGGTTTTGCCGCCTGGCGGGCCTGGAGCGGCGCGGCGCCGTCCGGCGAAGCGATCTCGGCCCTGGGTCTCTTCGGAGCGCTGGCCAACCTGATCGCCGCGGGCCTGCTGGTTCGCTATCGCGACGGCGACGCCAATGTCCGTTCGGTCTGGCTCTGCACGCGCAACGACCTGATCCAGTGTCTGGCGGTCGCGGCGACGGGCGTCCTCGTCTGGCTGACCGGCTCACGGTGGCCGGACCTGATCGTCGGCGTCCTGCTGGCAGGGGTCTTCCTGAGTTCCGCCTATCAGATCATTCGCCAGGCCCGGGCCGAGCACCGCGCCGAACTGGCGCTCCCCTGACATGCCCAAGCTCTTGCCACACGCGCCGTTTCGCGCTCATGGATTGATAATGATTACTGGTCTCAAGGGGCGTCTGGCCTCGATGCTCGGCGGCCTGATGGCGATCCTCGTCGTCGCGGTCGCGCCGATGGCGCACGCGCAAGAGGCCAGCTCGGCCCAGACCACCTGGCGATTGCTCGACTATCTGTCGGTCGACTACGCCGGCGCGGTGAAGGACGGCAAGGTCATCAGCCCGTCCGAATATGCCGAGATGAACGAGTTCGCCGGCCAGGTGCGCGAGCGCATCTCCGGCTTGCCCGCCACCAAGGCCCAGCCAGCCCTCCTGGCCAAGGCCGAGAGCCTGCAGGCGACCATCGCCGCCAAGCAGGATCCGGCCGTGGTTTCGGCGCGGGCTCACGCGCTGGCCAACGATCTCCTGGCGGCCTACCCGACGCCTCTGGCCCCCAAGCGCGCGCCGGACCTGGCGCGCGGCGCGGCGCTCTATGCCGAAAACTGCGCGGCGTGCCACGGGGCGACGGGCAAGGCCGATGGACCCAGCGCCGTGGGCCTGGACCCGCCGCCCATCGCCTTCGCCGACGTGGAGCGCGCCCGCCAGCGCAGCGTCTTTGGTCTCTATCAGGTGATCCAGCAGGGGCTCGACGGCACGGCCATGGCCAGCTTCGCGCATCTGCCGTCAGACGATCGCTGGGACCTGGCCTTCTATGTCGGCCGTTTTGCCTTCACCGACGCCGAGGCCGCCGCCGGCGAGACGTTGTGGAACGAGGACGTCGCCGTCCGGGCGCGTTTTCCTGACCTGCAGACCCTGACCCAGACCACGCCGGCCGCCCTGGCCAGCGCCGTTGGCGAGACCAAGGCGCGGGCCCTGACCGCCTACCTGCGCCGCCATCCCGAAGTGGTCATCCGCACCGGCGGCGGCTCGCTCGACGTCGCCCGCCAGAAGCTTGCCGCCAGCCTCAAGGCCTATGAGGCCGGCGATCGCAAGGCCGCCGCCGATCTGGCCTTGGCCGCCTATCTCGACGGCTTCGAACCCGTCGAGCCGTCGCTCGGCGCGCGCGATCCGGCCCTGATGCGGCGGATCGAGGGCGCCATGGGCGACGTGCGCGGCGCCATCGGCAAGGCCGCGCCCGCAAGCGAGGTCAAGGCACAGATCGAGCGCCTGGACGCTCTATTCGCCGCCGCGGCCCGGGCTTTGGCGCCGGAGAAGGCCAGCGGCCTGTCGAGCTTCGCCGGCGCCTTCACGATCCTGCTGCGCGAGGGGCTGGAGGCGCTGCTGATCGTGGTGGCGATGATCGCCTTCCTGCGCAAGGCCGAGCGGTCGGACGTCCTGCCCTACGTCCACGGCGGTTGGATCGCGGCCCTGGCCGCGGGCGGCCTGACCTGGGCGGCGGCGACCTTCTTCATCTCGATCAGCGGCGCCAGCCGTGAAATGACCGAAGGCTTCGGCTCCGTGATCGCCGCGGCGGTGCTGATCTCGGTGGGGCTGTGGATGCACGGCAAGGCCCAGGCCGACGCCTGGCAGGTCTATATCCGCGAGAAGCTGTCCCACGCGCTGTCCAAGCAGTCGGCCTGGTTCCTGTTCCTGCTGGCCTTCATCGTTGTCTATCGCGAGGTCTTCGAGACCATCCTCTTCCTGACCGCGCTCTGGACCCAGGGCGGGGCAGGGGCCGTGCTGGCCGGCGTTGGCTGCGCCATCGTCGTTCTGGCCGCCATCGCCTGGGCCATGCTGCGATTCTCCAAGCGCCTGCCGATCGGCAAGTTCTTCGAGTATAGCGCCATCCTGATGGCGATCCTGGCCGTGGTCCTGGCCGGCAAGGGCGTGGCCGCCCTGCAGGAAGCAGGACTTCTGGACCTGCATCCGTTGGCCCTGCCGCGCATGGAGCTGCTGGGCTTCTTCCCGACGATTGAAGGCGTGGCGTCGCAGGCGTTGACGCTTGTCATTCTGGTCGGCGGCTTTTGGTGGTCGCAGCGGAGCGCGAGAAGAACGATGGGATGAGGTTCGGCGATTGCGGTGAGGCTGCTGCCGGGCGATCGGCTCGATGAGCCCAATGTTTGTAATTATGTAACGCGTTCACGCGTTGCAGGTTGGCTGTTAAGAGGGCGAATGGCGCGACTGTCGACATGGCTGAAACACACGATGGGGGCGATCTTCGCTTGCCTCGTGCTGTGTCTGTCGCTCGTGCCGACGCTCGATAGTATGGTTTGCTCATCGGATACTTCGGCGGTGGAGTTGGTGCAAACCACGCCCGGGCAGCAAGTCACCGATCCGGCTCATAACCATGGCGGCAATGGGCAGCGTGAAACTGGCGGCGACGCCTGTATCCACGGCCATTGCCATCAAAGTGTTTCTCCAGCGTCGCCAATCATTGTGCGGCAGGTTGTCGCCCAGATCAGCGGCGCAAATCTAGCGCCCGCCGAAACGGGCTTGCCGCCCTCGAATCTTCCCGACGGTCCGAAAGAACCTCCCCGCGCCTGACGTGGCCGCGCCCTCGCGCGCGTGACCGCCATCGTCAGTAACGCAATCTGGGATTTTCCATGTTCTCCCGTCTTGCCCGGCCCGCCGTCTTCGGCGCGGTTGCGGCGCTCGTCGGCTTCGGCGCGCCCCTGCGCGCCTTCGCCGAACCTGTCACCCTGGCCGACGCGTTGTCGCGCGCCCAGACCCAATCACCGATCGTGACCGCGGCCCAGGCCTCGGTCACCGCAGCCGAAGGTCGTGCCCGTCAGGCCGGCCTGATGCCCAACCCAGAAGCCGGCCTGCAGGCTGAGAACTTCGCGGGTTCTGGTCCCTATGGCGGCTTCGGTTCGACCGAAACCACCCTGACGGTCAGTCAGCGGCTGGAACTGGGCGGCAAGCGCCGCACTCGCGCCGCCGCCGCCGACGCTGAAGTGGATGCCGCCCGTATCAGCTTCGCTATGGCCAAGGCCGACCTTAGCCAGGAAGTTACGGTGCGCTACGCCGAGGCCCAGGCCAGCGAGGACCGTCTGGTGCTGGCCCGCGAAACGGCGCAGCGCGCCGAGGGCCTTTCCAGCGTCGCAGCCACCCTGGTCGAGAGCGGCCGCGAGCCGCCGCTTAGGGCTCTGCGCGCCGAGGCCGCCAGCCGCGAGGCCGCCGCCGCCGTCATTGCCGCCGAGGCCGAGGCCCTGGCGGCCCGTAGGGCGCTGGTCTCCCTCTGGGGAGAGGCCAATGTCGCCGTCGAACTGACGGACGTGGCGCCTGCCGAGCGCAAGACCACCCTCGTCGATCCTGGCGAAACGCTCGACGTGCGCCTGGCGCGCGCCGAGAAGGCGACGGCGCAGGCGGTCATCGATCGCGAGCGCGCAGCGGGTCGTCCTGACCTGACCGTCCAAGCCGGCGTGCGACGCTTCGAGCAGACGGGCGACTCCGCCGTGACCGTCGGCTTTACCGCTCCGATCCCGGTGCTCAACCGCAACCAGGGCAACGTCGCTGCCGCCCGCGCCGACGCCACGGCCGCCGAAGCTAAGGAGCGCCTGGCGCTGGTGCGTTCGGTCCGGACGATCAACGACGCCGAGGCCTCGCTGCGCGCGGCCGACGCCAAGCTGGCCGTCCTGGACGGCAAGATCGTCCCGCAGGCCCAGACCGCAGTCGACCTTTCCCGGAAGGGCTTCGAGGCCGGGAAGTTCTCCCTTCTCGAAGTGCTCGACGCCCAGACGGCGCTGACCGCCGCCCGTACCGACCTCATCGCCGCGCGCCTCGATCGCGCCAAGGCCCTGGCCGCGCTCGAACGCGCCGCCGCTCAATAGGGGATTTTCTTGATGAAGACCCAAGACCGGAAGACCCTGCTCACCGCTGTCGCGGTCAGCAGCCTCCTCGCCGTAGGCGTCGGTGCGCTAGCCGGCCGTACGCTCCTGGCCCCGGCCGAAAAGCCGGCCGCTGCCGCCCCCGCCGAAGAAGATCACAAGGGTGAAAAGCCGCACGTCGCCATGAGCGGCGATCGGATCGCCTCGGAGAATATCCAGGTGGTCACCCTGGCCGCCGGCGGCCTCGATGCCGCGATCGTCACCCAGGCCACCGTGGCCGCCACGCCAAATGGCGCGGCGACCCTGGCGGCGCGCGCCGACGGCGCTGTGGTGCGCATCGTCAAGCGCCTTGGCGACAGCGTTGCGGCCGGCGAGACCATCGCCGCGATTGAAAGCCGAGACGCCGCCGCCATCAGCGCCGAACGCTCGGCCGCCGCGGCCAAGGCCACGGCCGCGCGCCAGGCCTTGGTGCGCGAGAAGAAGCTTTTCGACGCCAAGATCACCGCGCGTCAGGATCTTGAGGCTGCCCAGGCCGAGGCCGCCATCGCCGATGCAGAACTGCGCCGCGCCAGCAGCGCCGGGGCCGCCGCCGGGGTCTCGGGCAACGGCCGCACGATCGCCGTGACCAGCCCGATCTCGGGCCGCATTACCGGCTCCAATGCCGTGCTCGGCGCCTACGTCACGGCCGGGACCGAACTCTTCCGGGTCGCCGACCCGGCCAAGATCGAGGTCCAGGCCGCTCTGCCGGCCGCCGACGCTTTGCGCGTCAAGCCGGGCGATATCGCCAGCGTCGAGACCGCCACGGGTTCGATCCCGGCAGTCGTCCGTTCGGTGACCCCGGGCCTGGACGCCGAGAGCCGCTCGGCCACCGCCGTCCTGACCCTGTCGTCAGGCGCTTCGGACCTGGCCCCTGGCCAGGCCCTGCGCGCTCGCATTACTCCGCGCGGGGCCGCCGTCGATGCTGGCCGGTTCGCAGCGCCAGACGAGGCCGTCCAGTCCGTCGAGGGCAAGGACGTTGTCTTCGTGCGCACCAAGACTGGCTTCGAACCGCGGCCGGTGAAGATCGGCCGCCGTGGCGGCGGCCAGGTCGAGATCGTCTCGGGCGTGAAGGTCGGTGAGCAGATTGCCGGCAAGGGCGCCTTCCTGCTGAAGGCCGAGATGGCCAAGGGGGAGGCCGAACATTGATCGGGCGCATCCTCGACCTATCGGTTCGCTTCCGCTGGGCGGTCGTGGCGCTCGTCGCGCTCGTCGCCTCCATCGGTATCCTCAATCTGGTCCGCCTGCCGATCGACGCGGTGCCGGACATCACCAACAAGCAGGTGCAGATCAACACCGTCGCCTCGACCCTGGCTCCGGCCGAGGTTGAGAAGCTGGTCACCTACCCGGTGGAGACCGCCATGGCCGGTATCCCCGGCCTGGAGTCCACGCGCTCGATCTCGCGCAACGGCTTCTCGCAGGTGACGATCGTCTTCAAGGAGAAGACAGACATCTACTTCGCCCGCCAGCAGGTGGCCGAGCGCCTGACCCAGGTTCGCCAGAGCCTGCCGGCCGGCGCCGAGCCGGCGATGGGCCCGATCTCCTCGGGCCTGGGTGAGGTCCTGATGTGGACCGTCGCCTTCGAGCATCCGGGCGGCAAGGGCGCCAAGGCCAAGGACGGCGAGCCCGGCTGGCAGTCCGACGGGGCCTACCTGACCCCGACGGGCGAGCGCCTCGCCGACCCGACCGCCCAAGCAGCCTATCTGCGCGAAGTGCAGGACTGGATCGTCCGGCCACAGATGCGTTCGGTGCCTGGCGTCGCCGGCGTCGACTCCATCGGCGGGTTCGAGAAGCAGTTCGTGGTTCAACCGGACGCCAGCCGCATGGCCGCCTATGGCGTGTCGTTCAGCGAACTGGCCACCGCCCTTGAAGCGGCCAACCTCGCGGTCGGCGCCAACTTCGTCGAGCGGGGAGGGGAGGCCTTCCTGGTCCGCGCCGATGCTCGCGTCAAATCGGTCGACGAGATCGCCCGCGCCACTGTCGCCAACCGCGGCGGCGTGCCCGTGTTCGTCCGCGACGTCGCCTTGGTCCGCATTGGCGGCGCCCTGCGTACCGGTGCGGCCTCGGAGAACGGCGAAGAAGTGGTCGTCGGTACGGTGCTGATGCTGACCGGCGAAAACAGCCGATCGGTGGCGGCCGCCTCGGGCAAGATGCTGGCCGAAGTCACCAAGTCGCTACCCGCCGACGTCAAGGCCCAGGTGGTTTACGACCGCTCCAAGCTGGTCGGCGCTACAATCAAGACCGTCGAGAAGAACCTCGTCGAAGGCGCTCTGCTCGTCATCGTCGTGCTCTTCCTGCTGCTGGGCAACTTCCGCGCCGCCCTGATCACCGCCCTGGTGATCCCGCTGTCGATGCTGATGACCGCTATCGGCATGAACAAGCTGGGCGTCTCGGGCAACCTGATGAGCCTTGGGGCTCTGGACTTTGGTCTCATCGTCGATGGCGCGGTGATCATTGTCGAGAACAGCCTGCGTCGTCTGGCCGAGCGCCAGCATCACGAAGGCCGTCTGCTGACCCTGTCGGAACGGCTTGCTGAAACCCGCGAAGCGGCCCGTGAAATGATCTCCCCGACCGTCTACGGTCAGGCGATCATCCTGCTGGTCTATGCGCCGCTGCTGACGTTCACCGGCGTCGAGGGCAAGACCTTCTCGCCGATGGCGATCACGGTGATGCTGGCCCTGGCCGGCGCCTTCATCCTGTCGCTGACCTTCATCCCCGCCATGATCGCGCTGCTCATCCGCGGCAAGGTCGCTGAGAAGGAAGTGGCGGCCGTTCGCTGGACCAAATCCCGCTATGAGCCGCTGCTGCGCAAGGTTGTCGATCGTCCGCTGCCGGTGATCGTCGCCTCGATCGGCATCTTCCTGGCCGCGGCCGTGACCTTCAACTTCCTGGGTCGCGAGTTCACGCCCCAGCTCGACGAGAAAGACATGGCCATTCAGGCCCTGCGCATCCCGTCGACGTCGCTGGAGCAGTCGCTGCGTATGCAGCGGCGGATCGAACGCCAGATCGCCACCTTCCCGGAAGTGGCCTTCGTCTACTCCAAGACCGGTACGGCCGAGGTCGCCAGCGACCCGATGCCGCCCAACGCCGCGGACAGCTTCGTCATCCTCAAGCCCAAGGAAGAGTGGCCCAACAAGAAGGAAACCAAGGCCGAGCTGATCGGCCGTATCGAGAACAAGCTCGAAGGCCTGACCGGCAACGCCTACGAGTTCAGCCAGCCGATCCAGATGCGCTTCAACGAGCTCATCGCCGGCGTGCGTGGCGACGTGGCCATCAAGGTCTACGGCGACGACCTCGAAGCCATGACCCGGACGGCCGAGGAGATCGCTGGTGTGCTGCGCACCGTCAAGGGCGCGGCCGACGTCAAGGTCGAGCAGACCTCGGGCTTCCCAACCCTGGATGTCCAGCTCGATCGCGACGCCATCGGCCGCTTTGGCCTGACGGTCGAGGAGGTCGCCGACACCCTGGCCGTGGCGATGGGTGGTCGTGAAGCCGGCCTCGTCTTCCAGGGCGACCGGCGCTTTGACGTCACCGTTCGCCTGCCGGACGCCAGCCGCAACGATCTGGACGCGGTGGGCGCCTTGCCGGTGATGCTGCCGGAGCGCGCCGGTGGCGGACCGCGAGCCTCGGTGCCGCTGCGCGACGTGGCCAAGTTCTCCTACTCGGAGGGGCTTAACCAGGTCAGCCGCGAGAACGGCAAGCGTCGGGTCGTCGTCCAGGCCAACGTCCGTGGCGCCGACCTTGGCTCGTTCGTCGGCGAAGCCCAGGAGAAGATCGGCCAGCAGGTCACCCTGCCGACCGGCTCCTGGCTGGTCTGGGGCGGTCAGTTCGAGAACCTCAAGGCCGCCCAGGCGCGCCTGGGCCTCGTGGTGCCACTGTGTTTCCTGCTGATCTTCGGCCTGCTGTTCATGGCCCTGGGCGGCGTCGCGCCGGCTGCGGCGGTGTTTTCGGCCATTCCGCTGGCCCTGGCCGGCGGGGTGTTCGCGCTGGCGCTGCGAGGTATCCCGTTCTCGGTCTCGGCCGCGGTCGGGTTCATCGCGCTCTCCGGTGTGGCGGTGCTCAACGGCCTGGTGATGATGACCGCAATCCGCCAGCGCCTGGTCACAGGCCTTCCCCTGAAGGACGCGATCATCAACGGGGCCATGGAGCGCCTTCGACCTGTGATGATGACGGGCCTGGTCGCCTCGCTGGGGTTCGTTCCCATGGCGCTGGCGAGCGGCACCGGCGCGGAGGTCCAGCGTCCGCTGGCCACCGTCGTCATCGGCGGCCTGATCACGGCCACGGCCCTGACCCTTTTCGTCCTGCCCGCTATCTGCCGCTTCGTCCTGCGCAAGGCCGAGCGTCAGCAAGCGGCTGCGCCCCAGATCTAAGGAGGACGTGATGATTCCTGGAAACGCACTGCTGCTGCGGATCTACACCGACGAGAATGCGATGTCGGGCGACCGTCCGTATTTCGAGGCTCTCGTCGATCGCGCTCGCCTGGTCGGGCTGGCCGGGGCCACGGTTCTGCGTGGCCTGAGGGGCTTTGGGGCCTCGAGCATCATGCACGGCGCAGGCGGGTTTCATCTGAACTCGAACCTGCCGGTGGTGGTCGAGATCGTCGATGAGGAGGCCAAGATCCGTCCCTTCATCGATGGGCTGGAGCAGGGCGACGAGATCGGTCTCGTCACTCTGGAGAAGGTGGAAGTGGTCCGCTACGGCGGTCACCGCATCCCCTACGTGTAAGGGTGTCGCGGCGCGCTGAGCTCGTCCCGGCGCGCCGATCCCCGATTTTCGGGAAATTGCTATGACGATTGTCGTCGAACACCATTGCAACATCGACGCAACACCCGAAGCGGTGTGGCGATCGCTTACCGACTTTTCTCACTGGGCTGATTGGCATCCTCATCGCCGGTTGGTTGGTGAGGCCAAGCTTCATGCGCGGGTCGTCCACATTCTGCGACAGCCATCGGCCGGACGTCGTCGAACCCCGTCCACGATTGATGGGTTGGAGGAGGGGCGCTGCCTCAGTTTCCGGTTCGGTCGCCGATGGTATGGCTACAGTTTCGAGCGCTTTCGTCTGGAGCCTTGGAAATCCGGGACGCGGCTGACCCAGGTGACCCAAACGCCGCTTTGGCTGGTGAAGCTTCAGCGCGGGCCGAACGAGCATGAGGCCGCTGTACGAAGCGCCTGCGAGCAAGTCGCTGCGGCGTTGAGCCGGCGACTGAAGCCAGGCCCAGACCAACCGCGCTCTCGTATGAGTCATCGCGGCAGACTCTAGAGTTGAGTTTTACGGACGGTGAAACCCGTCCTTCGCCTTCAAAAAGGAGTATGCGCTCATGGGAGCGGGACACGATCATGGCGCGGGTCAGGCCAACGCCCGGCGGCTGACCATAGCCTTGGCGCTGACCTCGACGTTCCTGGTCGCCGAGGTTATTGCCGGCTTAGCCTTCAACAGCCTGGCGCTGCTGTCGGACGCTGCGCACATGTTCACCGACGCGGCCGCCCTGGCCATAGCTTTGGCGGCGATCAGGATCGGGCGGCGCAAACCCACGGACACCTTTACCTTCGGCTATCGCCGCTTCGAGATCCTGGCGGCGGCCTTCAACGCCGTGCTCCTGTTCGCCGTGGCGATCTATGTGTTGGTTGAGGGAATCAAGCGGATCGTCGAGCCCGAGCCCGTGCAGTCCATGGGCATGTTGGTGGTGGCCGTGCTGGGCCTGGGCATCAACCTGATCGCGATGCGGCTCCTGAGCGGGGCCAAGGACAAGAGCCTCAACGTCAAAGGCGCCTATCTGGAAGTCTGGGCTGACATGCTGGGGTCGCTTGGCGTGATCGCCGGCGCCGTCGTCATTCGCCTGACCGGCTGGCGGTTCGTTGACCCGATCGTGGCCATCGGCATCGGTCTTTGGGTGTTGCCGCGAACCTGGATTCTGCTGAAAGAATCGACCCGCATTCTGCTGGAGGGCGCACCAACAGGCTTGGCGCTGACCAAGGTCCGCATGAGCATCGAGGCCATTTCGGGTGTGGCCGCCACCCACGAACTGCATGTTTGGACGACCGGGGCTGACGAGGCCACGTGCACAGTGCACGTCGTCCTGACCGATCAGGCCGACGGCGAAGAGGTCCGGCGCACTGTTTGCGAACGGCTTGCCGCTGATTTTGATCTTCATCACGTGACGGTTCAGGTGGAGGCGTCATCCTGCGAGCCGGGGGCGCACGCCTAGGGGCGCCGTCCTGGCCAGGAATGGGGAGGGGGAGTTTGTCCATCCGATATGAGCTGACTGCACTCGTCCTCGGCAGGGCGCCGCCCACAGTTAGCCTGGAACCGGCGGAGTTCGAGGCTATCGGCCGCGCGGTCGATGGTCTGCGGGATATCTTCTGGATCGAGGAGATCTACGACGCCGTCACTCAGAACTATAGGGCCTATGAGGAAGGGCAGGTTCTGATCACGCTGGCCCACGCTCTTGGATCCGAAGAGGGGTGGGAAGAGATCGATGATGCGCGGCGCGGCTCGGCCCGGCTCCTGGACAACCTTCTCAGCACCGCCCGGGCCTTTCTCGACAGCGCGCCGCAGCGAATGCGGTCGATCGGCGGAGACGCGCTGATGGCGGCGTTCAAGACGGCGACATCACGGGTCTACGACGACAGCCGCGCCTATCGGTTCATGGACGCTTTGCGCAACTATTCCCAGCACCGTGGCAGCAGCATCAGCGCCATGACCTTCGACCACAAGCGTCAGCCCGCTGGCGAGGACGGAAAGGACTTCAAGCTGGTCTATTCGATCAGGCCGCGCCTGCGCGTCGATGACGTCGAGATGACGTTCAAGACCAAGGTCCAGCCGCTGCTGCAGGCCCTCAAGGACGACCAGGGCATGATCGACATCACGCCTCTCGTTCGCGAGTACCTGGTGGGGCTGAACCAGATCATGTTGGAGACCCGAGGGCTGATCGCGCCGTTCGAGGCGGGCTTCTACGCCGTGCAGAACGATGCGGTCTCACGCCTGGGGGCGGTCTGGCCTGAGGCGCTGGACTATCCGGTGGCGGTGAAGTTGCAGGGCGAGGACGAGTTGGTTTCCCACTTTCTCGCCATCAGCCAGCCCGAACGGACCGGCCGCCTGCGCAAGCGCAACGGCAAGATCGCGCACCTGCCGCGTCTGCAGTTGATCAGCTAGCCGTCGGCGGGTCGCTGGGCGGCTCGTCGATGGAGGGGGGCGCGGGCGCTGGAGCGCCGTAGTCGGCCGGGAAATCGACGCCGGACACGAAGTGCTGGACGGTGTCGCCCTCTACAAAGATCGCGTCGCCCTCGTTCGAGATAAAACCCGTTTCAAGATCGCGTCCGCCCCGGAATCGCCCGTTGGCGGTGTTAAGGGTGAGGTTTTCGCATAGGTTATAGCCGTAGCGATCGAAGTCAGAGCCATAGAGGCCGTCGACGCCCTTGGGGTAGTTCTTGAAGAGCTGGCGATTGTACTGAGGCTTGAGAAGGCTGACGAAGGCCTTTTCCGCGTCGGCGACGATGCGTTTGTGCTCGTAGTTGGGCTCGAACGTCGACTCGTCGAACACGTGGTCGAGCGAGTAACTCGTCATCATCACTGGCTCGACCTCGAAGGCGAAGAGGTAGGTTTCGTCGCTCACGCGGGCGCCGGGATAGCGCTGGGGTTCGTTGGAGAGGATCGTCTGGCGCGCCTTGTGACCGTTGTCGATCAGCCGGTCGAATGTGTCGCCGACCTTGGCGATGCCGACATAGAGCAGGTCGTAGGTAGCCGCCTGGCGGTAGTTGGCGAACCCGCCGATCCCCTGGCGGCCATGGCTGCGGTCGAATAGCAGCTTCTCGGTCGTGAACCAGTCGACGAGCTCGGCGTCCGGGATCTCCTGGGGGTCATCGGTCCAGATCCGGATCATCTTGGGTCCAGCCTCAATGAAGAATGCGGTCTGCGGTTTGGCCACGGTCGTTGGCAGGTCGTTGAGCGCAAGCACGACATCGTCGGAGAAATGGTCGCCGACGACAAAGCGGAAGCTGATCGTCTGGGCTGCGTGATCGCAGGTAATGTCTTGGTAGGTGGCCTCAGCGCGACTGGCGATCATATAGAAATCGCTGCGCCGAATGATTGCCTCGACGTCCGCATCCTGCTGCATCCAGACCGCTTCCTGGTTGGAGATTGGCGGATAGACCAGGTGCAGGCTGGAGACCTTGGATTTCGTCGTCGTGCTCATGGCGGTCACGTAGGGGCTCACGGTCAAGTTTCGAAGAGCGCCGGTCAGGCGTTTGCGAGTGTCTGGACGATGATCGCGCGTAGCTCCGTAGCGCCGGCTTAGCCCATCTGAGCGGCCAGCTTGGCTGGGGGCTCTGGTGGCCAATCGAGGCAAGGCCAGATCAGGTAGGGCTGCTGGCGCTGGTCGGCGATGCTGGGTGTATGGCTGCTCCTGGGTCTGATGGGGCTTGAGCGCGATGCGTTGATGACGCGCAACAGTCAGGTCGGCGCCATCGCCTCAGGGCATGACCGGCCAGGCTGAAAACGTGGCAAAGGCGTCGGGGGAGTAGACCCCCTGGATGTGACTGAGCGGGATCGGGTGCGGCGCTGAGAACAACCCCGCTTCCTGGGTCAGGAACCAGCCGTTGGTGCTCGGAACCCGCTTGGACTGCACGAGCTGTCGGTTCACATCCCAATCCACGCCGAGCACAGCCGGTTTCACGCAGGCGATGACAATTGGGGCGCCGCCTCGCCGGGCCGCCGCCTCTCGCGCGTGCTTCAATCCGATCTGCGGCGTAGCGGTGAGGCAGACGACATTCTTCGAGCCGAGCGGCCAGTGTGAAGGCGCAGAGGTGATCAACCCTCCTGCGCGGATGGCGGAGAGAACGGTGTCGGAAGTGCCGTGGAAGAGGATGTGCGGCGCCCTGCCAATGACGTCGGCCACCGGCGTATTCCAGCGGATCATTCCGCCCTGAACGACCGATTGCCTGTAGCCCAGGCCCAGGTGGCCTGTGACGCCGGCGGCGATCGTGGAGCTGCGGGGATCGATCGAGAGCGCCCCTGTCGCCATGGCGATCAGCCCGCCCGCCCAGGAGATGCGGCCAACCAGCAGGTCCTGACGCAGATGCGTGGCGACCCAGCTCGTCAGTCTAATCAGCGAACGCACACGGATGCCGAAAAAGGTCTTCAGGCGCGTACGCACCGAGGGCGGAAGAACGGTCGTCGCCGGAAAGATGTAGCAGTGCGTCGGCGAGGCCACGACGATGTCGTTGTCTGCGCGGTTTGGTAGCTCTTGGACGAGAAGCAAAGCAAGATCCTGCTGGCGACGTGGGATGTTCCAAAATCCGGCTGGACTGGATCAGGCGTGGCTGGCGAACACCCGCGTGCGACCGGCTCGGTCAAGAACGAGCAGGGTGTCGAAGCGTTGGCGTGCGCCGCCGGGCTGCTCCATCCCCGGGGAGCCGACCGGCATGCCGGGCACGGCGAGACCCAGAGCCTTGGGCCGCTCCTTCAGGAGCCGGATGACGTCGGCGGGCGGCACGTGACCCTCGAGCGCGTAACCACCGACCACGGCGGTGTGGCAGGAGGCCAGAGCATCTGGAATGCCGAACTTGGCCCGAACCGGGGCGAGGTCCTCGCGCTCGACGATGGTGGGCGTAAAGCCCGCCCGGCGCATATGGGTGACCCAGCCGGTGCAGCAGCCGCAGTAAGGGGTCTTGTAGACCGTCAGCCCCCGCGTCTGGCCAAGAGCGGGAGCGGCGAGGCCGGCGAAACCGGCGGCCAGCAGCAGGCGCCGGCTGAGCCGACGGACGGGTTGAGGCTTGGGCGTCATGGTTGTGCTCATACCAGGGCTATACGCCCAGGAGGAAAACACCCCTTGGATTTTCTCAAAGCGCAGCTGAGCCCGCTATGGGACCATTTTGGTGAGATCCAGGGGCTCGAGATGATCGTCTGGGGGGATCGAGGTCTTCGGAAACTGGCGACGCAGGGCGCGAGCCACGTCCCCGATCGCATCGGTTCTGGCCAGGGCGTGGTGGACCAGGAAGGCGGCCACGTCCTTGCTTGAGAACGAGCGACCTCGGCGGTGTTCAGCATGGAGGCCCTGCAGGCCATTTCGCCAGGCGACGAGCGCCAGAGCCGGGTCGATCTGGTCGAATATGGTTGAGAGCCCTGCCGGATCGCGCTCGGCGATCAGCGTCAGCAGGATTTGAGCTTCGTTCCAATAGGACGGGCTGGCCTGGCTGAGGTTTTTCGCCATGGCTGTGTAGTGCGGCGCCAGCATGGGGATTAGGAGTTCGGGGTGTAAGACCGCAAGCCTTGCCCCGACCAAGGCGGCTTTCAGCCACTCGACGCTATCGTAGGGCGCTACCGCAAGCGGCTTGCCAGCCGCGATGTGGCGGATGGCCGTGTCCGGATTGAGGTTGGCCAGGTGCAGCGAAAGCGATGCGATGCGCGGCTCGTTGCGCTCGATCATTGCTTTGACGGCGTTGCGCCCGGCTGGACTGCCCGACGCGACGCTCAGCAGCATCCGGGCGTCGCCTATGCCGTTCTCCCAGCCCTTGCCGATTGCCGCATCCACCGCGTTCCAATCCATAGCCAGGATCGTCGCTTCGAACTGCTTGGGCGCGACCTTGCTCATGAAGAGCAGGAGGAAAGCCGCGGTCTGGAAGTTTCGCTGGGTGCTGAGCGATAGCTTGGCGCCAAGGTCGCGGGGATCCCAGCAGCGACAGAGCTGCCGCGCCAACTGTTTCATGCGCTTGGTGGGGGCCAGCTTCCCAACGAAGACCTCAAGGACGTCGTGCACTCGAAGCGTGTCGCGAACGATGTCGTCGAGCTCATGGAATGCGTACTGCGGGTCAGCGCTAACCCGTTCGGCGACCGCGGGAATGAGGGCTTCAACGAGGTCGAGCCCCAAGGCTTCGTCCACGTAAAAAAGGTTCTGGCAATAGCTGGCGGCTGAGGAGAGCCAGGCGTCCGCTGGCCATGATGAAACCAGCGCAAGGCACTGCTTGCGATCTAGCGCCGCAAGAAACGCAGCAATCCAGGCTTGATCTTCCCAAGATCGGAGCGCGGAAATCAACTCGGTGATTTCGGAAGCGTAGAGTGCAGGTGCGGCGTTGATCGCGTCGGCGATCTTGGCGGCGGAGACGCGTTGACGGATCGCTAACGCAGTGGTGTCGCGTGCCGAGCTTCGGCCGATTACGGCGCTCAAAGCATAGCAGGCGCCTCCGGGAGCGCTTTCGACCCAGCCCGCGAACACGTCAAGATGCGCCTCGAAGTCCGCTGCTGCGTCGGGGAGCTCGGAGCTGGCTTCATTGAGAAACCAGCACGCTTCCCGGACCTCGGCAGCTGACGCTGCGATCCAGACCCGCGCCCGCGCGATACAGAGCGCCTCTTTGGAAAACAGGCGATTCCAGCGTCCGTAGGCGTGGCCGGAGGTCAGTTCTCGCAGCAGCAAAGCAAATCCCCCCAGCGGCAAGGCGGGGTCGGTCAGCGCCGCGGTGATCAGGCGGCCGATCAGGGCGCGGCCCTCGGCGGCTTGGCCGTCGAGGATCTGGTCGAGCAGCGCGCCCGCGAGCCGTTGGTGAGGGCAGCGCAGATCTGTTTCGCTGAGGAGCAGGCGCTGGCCGACCAGCCAGGCAACGGCGGCCTTTACCTGGTCGGGGCGCAGTTCATCGCCGACCAGGGCTTGGAGTTGGGGCAGGGCGCAGGGCGCATCGCGGGACGCCAGCTGACGAACTGCCGCCGCCGCCAGCACCAGATCAGCCGAGGCGGCCCTGGCCGAGTCGGCCATCGACTTGGCTCGGCGCCAGCCGCCGCCCAGGGTGAAGCAGAACTGCCACGGAAAGTCGGCCGCCTCGGCCGCTTCCAGGCGATGCTCGAGCCTTTCGTCTCCAATGCGATCGCCGACGCGATCATCAGCGGCCTTGACCGCCGCGAGAGTCTGCTCCGGCGTTGCACGAAGCCCGGCGGCGATCACCTTGACCGCGCGCTTGGCGTCCAGATGGACGGTTCCTGGAGCGCTCGTCTTACCGTCCAGGGAGGTGTGGGTCGTCAGAAGCCGGCGCCTGGCGTCTGTCGCTTCTTCCAGCACGCGCAGCTGGCCTGGATTGGCCAGATGAGCATCGTCAATCAGATAGATCGTTCGTTCGTCGTCGGCGGCGAAGGATGGGATGGCGCCCGTCGGGTCGAGCAGGCGCATGACACGCCATCCATGGGCGCGTAGCGCGTGCGCTGTCTGCAGCGCACAGATCGATTTGCCGGCGCCGGCGACGCCGGCCAGGCGGGCGCTTCCCGCACGAGCCAGGTCCTCCAGCAGTGTCGATACCTCGGGCAGGGTGGGGCAGGCGACCACATCGGCGGGACCCAGCGGTCTCCCCATCAGGGCCGGTCCGAGTCCCCGCTGCGCCTCGAACCGAACCTCCACCCAGTCGAGGGCTGATGTTTGGGGCGGCGTATGCCCCGTGGCGCCCCTGATGGCTTGGAGGAGATCGGCGAGTTGGCCGTTTGAGGGCAGGCCCTTCAACGTCGCCAAGACCTGCCGCAGGACGCCGGAATGCTCGGGATAGAAAGCGCTGATCACGTTCGGCTGCAGAGCGATCAACGCCAGCATCGTCTCCCACCCGAACGCGACCACCGGGAAGAGGCCTTGGGCGAGGCGTTGTTCGGAAACGGCCTGGGCATGGCGTTGGAGGGGGCCGTCGTCTGGCGCCGTTGTTACGAAGGTCCAATGGCCGAGCGGTGGACTGAAGAGCTCGGCCTTAGCCAGTTCAGCGTCGAACTCCTCAATCGTCGCAACGGCGCCGTAGTTGACGTTCTTGCCTTTGCACTGGACGCCGAAAGTTTTCCCAGGTGAGTCCACCGGGTTGCCGAAGACGTCGACACCGAACTGCTTTTGCCCCGAGCGCCCGTGACGGCGGGCGTGTGGATCGGACCAAAGCTCGGCGAACACCGCGCGGGTCAGCTCCTCGAACTTGTCCCAGGATCGCGGGGGTGCGATCTGCTTGTCGAGAAAGTCCATGGCGGCGCGGGGCGTCCCAGCATGCAGGCGACCGATGAATCGGCCCGTGGCCTATCAGCAAAATGGAGCTGCGCCTTGAGTGCAACCCAGGATCGGGAGCTGGCGTCTAGGTGAGCCGGTGGGAGACTTTCTCAAGCGCTGCAACGCCGGATCCGAAACGGGCCATCGCGTCGCGATGCTGCTCCAGCGCGCTGTAGGGCAGGTAGCGCACGCTCAGGTCCGCGATCCGGCTGAAGGCCGGGCGGGCGATCTGCGCACGCACGTCCGCTTCACGCTTGTCTGGCGCGACGAGGAACAGGCTGTGGAGGCCGCTTGCGTCGCCGCCCAGGGCGAGGTCCAGCATCCGCACGATCCCGGAATAGATCGAGGTGGTGTGCTCCACCTCGAAGGCGGCCACGATGGCGCCCGCCGTGTTCAACCACAGCACATCGATCAGGCGGACCGCTTCGGCGCCTGGGCGGCTATCAAGCGCCGGTGGCAATCGCTCCATACAGTGATCGCCCAGGCGGCCGGGACCGCACGGCCGCCCGCGGTCGTTTTGGGCGATCCAGACGTCGTAGCCGAGCGCGCGCCCTAGATCGCGTAGCCAGCCCTGGATTTCGGTATGGGTCCGCGCGTCCGCCTCAGCCGCCGAGGGTTTGGCGGCCTGGGCGCGAACTTTGGCCAAATCCGCTGCCCAGTCAGCTCGCGCAACGGCGTCATTGGTTCGCGGGGGCGGCGCATAGAGTCCGACGCCCAAGTCGAAACAGAACGCTGCTGCCGCTCCAAGGTCGTTGGATAGCAGGTCCCGGTGTTTGCTATTGAACGCGATCAGACCCTGCCGCATCGCAAGGTACTCATCCCATCGGCCAAGCTTCACGTTGGCGCCAGTCAGGGCGTTGTAGCCGCGCACGATCGCGGTATTGAACGGCGGAGCTATGGTCGGGTGCAAGAAGTAGAGGATGTTGGCCACCGCTGGACCCAGGCCTTTGATCTTCAGCGCATCGATCCGGCGGATTTCCGCCAGGACGTGCTCTTCGGTGTCGCAACAGACGCAGGCGTCCAGCAACCGGCCGAAGGCGCGCTGGTTTCCTGGGTGCTCATAGATGTCGGGGATCCGCAGTTTGGGCTTCCACAGAAAGGCATGGTCTGCCCCCTTGAACACCTGTCGCTGCTCGGCGATCGAGTGGACGACAGTCTCTAGGGACGACCCGCGGTAGGTCACGCCAAATCGCTCCGCCTCGATCTCGGCGGCGACTTGCTGGACGCCTCGTCGGATCGATCGGAAGTTCTTCAGGCGATCCTCCCAAAGAAACCAACTTTGATAGGCGCCGCTTGGATCGTTCCGCCAGCGGCTCAGCAGTTCACGCGTCAACTCGTCGGACAATCCCGTTCCCCCTCTTAAGATATGCCCGCTCGGAGCGCTGATCTGCGATCACGAGCTCTCCTGCGTACGGAGATGTCGGACGCCACACCTCAGTCATGGACCGTGCGCGCGGGGGCGAGGCTATTGTGGATGGCGGTCGCGGCGATCGCCGCCTCACCGACGGCGACGCTGATCTGGTTAAGACCTCGCGCGACGTCCCCCGCGGCATAGATGGTTGGAAGGTTCGTGCGCTGGTGCTCATCGACGAGGATACATCCTGATCGGTCGACGCCGACGCCAATCGCCTGGGCGAGGTCCGATTGCGGCTTGACGCCCAGGGCGCCATAAACGACCTCGAAGGGATCGAGCGCCAAGCCATCCATCCGCCGGGCACGCAGCCGACCACGCTCCACCATCAGGTGGTCGGACTGAACAGAAATCAGCGGTATGTTCGCTGCATCGAGAGCCTCGCGACTGCTACGCGAGACCTCATGGTTGGGACCCAGGGTCAACATGCTGACACTGGGGCTGTAGGCGCGAAGGAACAACGCCTCGTTTGCGGCGTGATCGTCCGCCCCGATGACAGCGATCCTATCCAGCATAGCTTCGAAGCCGTCACAGATCGGACAGAACCGAAGTAACCCATCACGGATCGCCTGGTCAGGCTCGGAGATTGGCGGTCGCCGGTCGACCACACCCGTTGCAAAAAGGATGGTCCGGCCGAACACAGCCCGATCGGCTATGGTCGCGCGCCAAACGGTCTCGTCGACCCGATCCAGCCGCGTTATACGGCCCGCCCACTCCACGGGGCCGAACGGCGTCAGTTGCTCGCGCAGCTGGGCAAGCAAGTCCGCCCCACGGATACCCCCGGTGAAACCCGGAACGTTGTGGCTGCGCGGGATCAACGCTGCACGGCTTTGTCCGGCGTCGGCGATCAACACGGTTCGGCGAAACCGCCGCAGATAGAGCCCCGCAGCGAGCCCGGCCGGACCCGCTCCGAGGATCAGGCAGTCGAAGATATCGTCCATCAGAAGCTCCGGATCGAGGGCATGGCCGGGTTGTCGAGGCTTGCCCTTGCACACGTCAGTGGTCGTGGCCGGGATGAGCGTCCGGTTCTTTGGGCGCCATTGTCATCCCTGGCATCGCCATGCCCGGCATCCCGCCTTCCTTCATCATCTCATCGTGGTCGGCTGGGGCGCTCTTGATGGCCGCTTGGTATTGTGCGGGAGACATCGTGGGTAACTGGCGGACAAACGCCACCATGTCCCAGATCAGCTCATCGTTGTGGGTTCGTCCCCACGCCGGCATGGCCGTCATCTTGATGCCGTGTTTGATCGCCCAGAACTGTTCACCGGCGGTGAGGTCTACGCTCTGCCAAAGCTCCGGCGCTTGAGGATAGAGCCCCTGGCTCATCTCGGTCTTTTCGAGGCCAGGCGCGAGATGGCAGCCGCTGCACATCTCGGTGTAAAGACCCGCGCCGCTCGCGATCCGCTTGGGATCGCCCAGGTTCGCTGGCGGCTTAATGTCCGCCGCCCGGACACTGATGGACCGGTCGCGCAGGGTCTGCAGCACCTTGTAGACTGGCCGCGTGTGAGGCGCGTCGGCGCCGATATTGTAAAGCCCCAAGCCTATGGTTAGGCCAACGGCCATCGCCGCTAGCAGTGCAGCTGCGCCCAGCACGACGACGATTCCGAGATGCGTTCTCGGATGTCTCAGATCCCACCCCATCACTTGCATCGGTCTTACCTCCCTTTTGAGTTCTACAAGGCTGAGATCGCCGCCACGGGCCGCGCCTGTTTCGAAAGTATGGTGAGGTCCGCCGCCGCCCCGTGCGGCTACATCGCAGCGATCCGTTGCGCGATTTGCTCCATGAATTTCTTCATCAGGGCGGCCATCATCGGCAGGAAAATCAGGAGCGTGATAAAGATCGCCACGATCTTCGGAGCGTAGACGAGCGTCTGCTCCTGGATCTGGGTCAGGGCCTGAAAAAGACCGATTGCGACGCCGACAACCAGGCCGGCGATCAAAATCGGCGCCGAGATTTCCACCGTCAGCCAGATCGCGGCTCGGGCCACGTCTAGAACTTCGGCGCCGTCCATCAGCGCCCCGGGGAGGGCGCTGGCCCCCGGAAATCACGATGTGGGTAGGAGATCCAAATCCGGTTATCGGCCTTGGGTGTGTTCGCTGCGAAGATTTCGTACGCGGTCGGTCCGACGCCAAAGGTGGCGATGAGGGGCGCCGCCGTCCCCAAAAGGGGACCGGGCCGACGCCGACGTGCGCGATCGTGTCTCGTCTTTTGGCGGACCATAGGATCCCCGCTGTCAGCGCTTTTATGGGGTTACGCATCGGGACCCGCTCACCCCTCAACGCGCGCTAAATCGTCAGATCGGGCCGTGGTTGAACCTGCGCTGGCTTCAAGCTGTCTTGGCGCTTGCGAGAAGATCGATGAGAATCTCGCTACCAAGGTGAGGAACGTTGCCAGGCGCGGTAAGCACCGCTGTCTGGTCAAGCTGAGGACAAGCCTAGAGGTCGACCAAGTACGTGATCGAAACTCCGGATCTGGCTGCTCTTGAGGTCATGGCGGCTCAGCTTGAAGCCAGCGGCCGCTATCGCCTGCTGCGTCGGCTAGAGTCCTGCACCCTGGCGCCGATCACCAACGCCGCACTGCTGAAGGACGGCGTCTACATCGATACGGAAACCACCGGGACGGATTCCTCCCGCGACGAGATCATCGAACTGGCCATGGTGCCGTTCAAATACGACGCCGATGGGCGCATTTGCGCGGTCGGTGAGGCGTTCACCGCCCTGCGCGAACCGAAAGTCCCGATCTCCGCGGAGATTACCCGGATCACCGGCATCACCAACGAAATGGTCGCTGGTCACGCCATCGATCCCAACGACGTCGCCGCCTTCATCGCCCAAGCCGCCGTGGTCATCGCCCACAACGCTCAGTTCGACCGGCGCTTCGTCGAGCGTCTGTGCGAGGCGTTCAAGCTGAAGGGGTGGGCATGCTCGATGAGCCAGGTCGATTGGGCCGGGGAGGGCTTTGAGGGGACCAAGCTTTCGTATCTCGCCAGCCAGTGCGGTTTCTTCTTTGAAGGCCACCGGGCCGAGAACGACTGCCTGGCGGGACTGGAGATCCTGGGCCGTCCGCTGAAGAGCGGTCGCACGGCGCTCTCTCATCTGCTCGAGGTCGCTCGCCAGCCGAGCTGGCGCATCTGGGCCGAACGTTCGCCTTTCGACCTGAAAGATCGGCTGAAGGCGCGTGGCTATCGCTGGAACGGCGAGGAGGGGCCAACCCCCAAGGCTTGGTACATCGACGTGGCCGAGGCTGATCGGGACGCGGAGCTGGAGTATCTCGCCAAGGAGATCTATGGCGGCGAGATCCACCTGCCGACCCGGAAAATCACGGCGTTCGAGCGCTTCTCGGATCGAATCTGAGACAGGGAGCCCGCGTTTGTCGATCAGGGCGGGGCCGGCGCCACGCCGGTCGTTGGCGGCGGTGAGGGCCAGGCGTCGTATCCATAGGCGTAGGTTTCGAGCCGCTTGGTGGGCAGATAGGGTTCTCGATACTTGTTCTGGCGTCCCTGCTCGGAGATCAGGTGCAGGTGCTTTCTGGCCCTGGAGCCGATGACGTACAGGAGCTTGGTGGCGCTGGCTTGCCCCTCCGGATCGCTGAAATGAGGGACCATATCCTCGAGCAGGCAGTAGGCGATCACCGTGTCGAACTCCAAGCCCTTGACCCCATGGATCGAGGAGACGGTGATGCCGGATCGCTCGGAGAACACCTTCTGAAAAGCGCTCAATTCCGACAGGCCCTCGCCGCCCTCCTTGACCAACAGCTTCAGCCGGGCCGTCGAAGCGTCGAAGAACGCGACGTGGTGGTCTTTGATAGTGTCGTAGTCGTCGATCGACAGACCCAGCACGTCCAGTAAGGCGTCGAAAAACAGGCGCAGATAGGTCAAGCCATCCAGCTCGTTCAGGCGGATGCCGTTGCAGAGTCTGAGGAAGTCTCGCCGCGACAGGTGTTCGACGGGCGCGCCGGCGTTGATCAGTTCGCGCAGCACCTCGCCAGCCCAGCGCAGCCGGCGGACAAACAGCGCCGGGTGGGGTTTGGTCAGGACGATCCGGCTGACCTTGTACCAGAAATTGTCCGGGCTTCGGGCGAAGGGAATGGCGCCGGGTCCGTTGAACTCGTACTCTGGCAAGGCCGCGATCAGGGCCCGGGTCATTGTCGCGAGCTTGGCCCATTGCGGCGCCACGACGCAGACCTCGTGCGGTGCGATCTTTTCGACCTCGATGCTACGCCGGATCAGCCGCACCAGTTCGGCCTCCAGGTCCTTCTGGTGGGTCTCTGTGTCGTAGGTGATGAGGCTGGCGAAGTCCCGATGCTCGCCGGCCGCCTCGATGGTGGCCGTCAGCTCGTTGAAGTGTCCGAAGTACTCAACGATCCGCCGCGAGGAGCGGTAGTTTCGCGACAGGTCCTTCTCCACCAGGGCTACGCTGGCCAGGGTGGCGAAGTCGGCGACCGCCATGGCGTGGCCGCCAAGCGAGGCCAGGATCGCCTGGTTGGGGTCGCCGACGATGAAGGCGCGGGTCTCGCCTCCGCCGGCCTTCAGGATCGCGGCCAGAATGCCGTACTGGATCTCTTTGGTGTCCTGGTACTCGTCGACCAGGATACAGGTGAAGATCCGGCTGAGGATCTTGGCGACGGCGTCGCCACGCTTGATGAGCTGATAGGAGAACTTCAGCATCATCTCGAAATCGATCTGGCGATCGGCCTGCAGTCGAGCCCGATACTGCTTGAGGATGGTCTCCACATGCGGGGCCAGTGTGGCGTCCCGGCATTGGAAGATTGTCGAGCTGGTCGTGACATAGTGGTCGCATTCCCACCGCGACAGGCCCGGGACCTTGCTGGCCGCGCAGAGCTCGTCGAGCAGCGCGTCGCGCGCTTGGGGGTCGATCACCCGAAATCCATTGCGCAGCGAAGGATGGTAGATCCCGTAGGGCTTGAGGATCCATTCCAGACAGAAGGCGTGGATTGTTCCGATCCAAAGTCGTGAGCTGTCCACGCCCAGGCCGTCGATCCGGTCCTGGATCTCTTCGGCGGCGCGATGAGTGTAGGTGATGGCCATCACGCGCTGCTGGGGGGAGGTCAGGAGGGAGAGTTCGCGGGCGATCCGATAGGTGAGGGTGCGGGTCTTGCCGCTACCGGGGCAGGCGGTGAGAAAAACGCTGCCGGGCTCCATCACGGCGGCGGCCTGCTCGGCGTTGAGGTCATCTTCTGCCCAGACGAACATGGTCAGAGCCTGCTTAGAATTTCCGCGAGCGTCCCTTCCGGGTAGTTCGCAAGTAGGCTGGCCTTCAGCGCATCCAGATCGATCTCGCCGGTGCGGTACTTTTCCACCTCCACGCCCAGCATCAGGATATCGAGCTCGTCCGCGCCGTTGGCTTGCAAGGCCGCGAGTCGATGGTCGATGATCGCCGCGATCGTCGGCGCCGACAGCGGCGCATGGACCTTCAGCAGTGCATCTAGGATGTAGCCTGGCACGATGGTGTCGGCCGTGATCAGCCGGCCCAGCATCACCGCGAACCAGCCCTTGCCGGCCTTGTTGGCCAGGAACAGCACCTGGGGGCCGTACTCATCGAGTTTGCCTGACGCCAGGCGCGCGATGGCCGCGTCGCGATAGGCCTTCTGCACGTAGAGTTCAGGCACGACGTCCACGACGGTCTGGACGTTGCCTGCCTTGATGAAGTCGACCTCGAAGGTGTGATCAGCGAAGTGGCAGCTGACCAGCGGGTTGGCCGCCTCCATGGCCGTCAGGCGCTCGTGACGGTCCGCTCCGGCCTTGGCCGAGCGCTCGGCGACGCCCTTGTCGGTGATTGTCTCTTTGGTGTCGCCCTCATGGACCGTGATGTCGATGGTTGGCGCATCCAAGTCGGTGATGATCGCGCAGCGTTTGCGGATGCGGTCGGCGTGGAAGAGGACCGAGATGTTTTCGAAGCCGGTGCTGCGGATGTTGATCAGGCTGACGCCCATCTCGTCGAGGCTGATCCCGAGCACCTGTTTGACCAGGATAGGGATGAGGATTTCCTCGGCGTCGCCTTCCACGAGGATCACACTCTTGGCGAAGAGTAGGTTGGATCGCACCGCGTCGAGGTAGCGTTCGAGCGCACCGATCTGGTCGGTATCGAGACCGACCGAGGGCTGATAGGCCTCGCAGCTGGCTCCCGACCGCGCCAGGATATTGATGCTGTCGACCTTGCTGACCTCGGAGATGTGGGTCGAGTGGGTCGAATAGATGATCTGGGTCTCGTCGTACTTCAGTCGCTCGAACAGGGTCTTCTGAATGTGGGTGTGGATGTGGGCTTCCGGCTCCTCGATCAGCAGGATGTTGGCGCAGGCCTGCTTGCCCTTCTGGTATTTGAACTCCAGGAGCTTGAGAGTGAGGTAGATCAGGTTGGCGCCGCCCAGGCTGAGATCCTGGACGCCGCCCTCGTGGCCGTCGTCGGCCTCGCCGACAAAGAGTTTCAGGGACTGGAACAGGCGGTCGGCCTCGGTCGGCAGTTCCGAACGGATCGAGAGCTTGGTGGGCGAGTAGGTCACCCCCGCAGCGTCGGAAATCGTCTCGCGGATGTTCCTGCGGACCTCCTGAACGTCGTCGAGGTCGGAGATCTTGCCGTTGAGCTGATCAACCAGGGCCGTGATGGGGTCCATGGTCGCGGCGCTGATCTTGCCGCTTTTGCTCCGCAGCAGCCCCAGGAGCGGATTAGTGCGGTTGTTGCGGAACTCCTCGACCACGTCGCGCAGGGCCTGGATGTACGTGAAGCAGACGTGGTCATAGATCGTCATCGCCCCCTGGATCCGGAAGCCCAGGCCAGGCGGCTCCAGTTCGGCTGGAAACTGGACGGCGCTGAAATCCCCCACCAGGGCCGTGTAGGCGGCCGGATCGGTGAAGTCGGCCGTGCTCTTGCCGAATAGCGCTGTCTCATAGTCGTCGATGGTCATCTCGGCGCGGATCGCGTCCAGCCCAGCGACGTCACCGGCCGCCAGTTTGGAAAGCTGGACGCGGCGTGGCGCTTTGGGCCGACAGACGAGGGTGTAGCTGGCCCGATCGACGGCGCCGCCCGCGGCGGCGTCACCGGCGCCGTGGAGGAACATGGCCTGTACCGCCTCGTCGTCCGAGACGTCGGCGAAGTCCAAGCTAATGATGATCCAATGGCCCTGCCAATCGGGGCCTAGGCCCCGATGAAAGTCGTCGCGGGTCATGCGGCTGGCCGACCAGGAAAGGTTGCCGTCGAGCAGCAGGCGAATGGCGCGGAAGAGGTTGGTCTTACCCGAGCCGTTCTCCCCGATGATCGTGTTGACGCCGCCTTTGAACGTCACGCTGGTTCGCGCGAAGTTGCGGTAGTTGACCAGCTGCAGTCTAGAAATGTGCATGTACGCTCGCCACGGCCCAGCTTGATTGGGGCACCTTGGCGGATCGCAACTTCGCCGTGAAGTGGTGGAGGCGATACTCGCTATGGCACGGGCGGGATAGGTGGCGTCTTTGCCTCGCCAATCCGAAGGCGCTGTGACTGAAACGCCTTGCGCCACAGGCTTTTCATGAGAGGGCGACGGTATTTTTCAGATGAGCCTGGCTGACCATTTTGGGGATGCAGAGCGGCAGGCCGGATGGAATGAAATGGGCGCCCGCGCACGCTGTCGGTCTCGAACGCGCCGACTCGGCCGGGTGGGGAGAGTTTGGGGGAGGGCTGGAGCGTAGTTCGGGGTGGTTTGGGTGTGTTTTTGTGTAAGTATATAGTGTGGATATATATTAGGCTGTACTTGATGCAAAAATCAAATGGCGCGCTATGGCGGTCGTGTCAAGTTGAGAAATTTCCCATAAAAAACAATGTGATAATATTCCGGCGATTTCGTCGGCGGGATAACAAATGTGTGATTAGAAAATCTCTTTAATTACAGTGTCTTGAGTGATTTGAGTATTATTGAGTGGGAGTGATCAACGAAGGCGCCTTAGGGCGCCTTCTTTTTTGCCTCCAGCTCGGACGCCCGCCTGGCGCGCCGATCCCAATCGTCGCCGGCTTTTCTGAAAGCCGTCGATGATCGCCATGACGTCGATGTCCCCGAACTCGCGAGCGCCGATCGCCGCGAGCTCGGGGGAGTTTATGGACGGCTCGAGCGCCTGCGCGGTCCTTTAGCTTCGGAACGTCGCCGCCGTGTCTGGCGCCGGTGCATAACGATCATGGACCATCGTGAACTGCGCCAGGCCATGAGACAGGCTCCGCAGATCCTGCGCGTAGCCGAAGAGGCGCGCCAGGGGGACCAGCGCGGTCACGGTCGCTGCTCTTCCGCGCCTGTCTATATCCTGGATCGCGCCTCGACGGCCGCTCAGGTCGCCGAGGATCTGCCCCAGATGCTCTTCTGGAGTCACGACCTCGACCTTCATGATCGGCTCGAGCAGCCTGGGCTCACCCTTGCCGCGCAGTTCCTGGAAGGCGGTGCGGGTGGCGATCTCGAAGGCCAGGAACGTGGAGTCGACGTCGTGATGCCCGCCGCCCACCAGGGTGGCCTTGAAGTCGACAACCGGGAAGCCGGCTAGCAGACCACTGGCCCTGGCCGCCTCCAGTCCCTTCTGGACGCCGGGGATGAACGCCTTCGGCACCGCCTCGCCCGCGATCGCCGACTCGAACACGAAGCCGGATCCCGATTTGCCGGGCTCGAAGGCGATGGTGACGCGCGCGAACTGCGCCGCGCCGCCGGTCTGCTTCTTGTGGGTGTAGTCGATCGTCGCCGGGCGGGTGATCGTCTCCAGATAGGCCGCGCGTGGCGCGCCGACCCGGGCGACTATGCCGTAGTCTCGCTTGAGGATGTCGAGCTTGGCCTCGAGTTGCCGTTCGCTGGCCCCCTTGAGGATAGTGCGGCCGGACGGGTCGAGGGAGACGATCAGCGACGGATCGTCGGCGACCAGCCCCCGGAGGGCGCCGCGCAGCGCCTCTTGGCCGGTCAGGGACCTGGGCTCGACGGGGATCTCGATGACCGGGGGCGGGCAGTCCATCGGCTGCAGTATCACCGGCGACGTCAGAGGGTCGCACAGGGTGTCGCCCGTGCAGGTTTCCTTGAGTCCGGCGAGGGCCACCACGTCGCCGGCGCCGGCCTGCTTGACGTCCTCGCGGGTGTCGGCGTGCATCAGCAGTATGCGGGCGACCCGCTCGCGCTTGTCGCGGGTGGCGTTCAGCAGGTTCATGCCCTCTTGCAGCTTGCCCGAGTAGATGCGGCAGAAGGTCAGGGACCCGACGAGAGGATCGTGCGCGACCCTGAACGCCCAGGCCGACAGCGGCTCGGCGTCAGAGGGGATGCGGGTGACGGCCTCTCCGGTCTTGAAGTCCACGCCTCTGGCCGGCGGGGCGTCGGCGGGCGAAGGCAGGTAGTCGGCGACGGCGTCGAGTATGGGCTGGACGCCCTTGCCTTTGGCGGCCGAGCCGCAGAGCACAGGGTGGAGGGCGCCGGCCAGGACGCCCTGGCGCAGGCTTCTCTTCAGCGTCTCGACGGAAGGCGGGCGGCCGCTCCGGAACGCCACGACAGCCTCGCGATCGTGCTCGATGAGGCTTTCCACCAGATGCGCGCGGGCCGCCAGCGCCTCGTTCAGCAGGTTGGTCGGGATTTCCTGATCGCGCCCCGCGGCGCCGCTGTCGTCGTCCCAGACCACGGCCTTCATCCGCAGCAAGTCCACCACGCCTTTCAGTCCGGCTCCCGAACCGAGCGGCAGCTGGATCGGCACGGCCCTGACGCCGAGACGGTCGCCTATCGAAGCGACCGAGCGATCGAAATCGGCGTCGGCCCGGTCCATCCCGTCGACGAACACGATCCGCGGAACCTCGTCGGCCAGTCGCCAGGCCGTTTCGATCTGGGGCTCCACGCCGGCCGCGCCGTCCAGAACGATCACCGCGCCGTCCAAGACACGCAGGCTTCGCGGAAGTTCGAGGGCGAAATCGTCGGGAGCCGGGGCGTCGATGACGTTGAAGCGCTTCCCGTTCCAGATCGCGGCCGTGGCGGCAGGGGCGACGGAAGCGGCGCTGTCCTGCGACGGCTCGTCCCAGGCCATGGTGGCGAAACCGCCCTGGAGGTCGGCGGTGTTCTTCGTCTTGCCGACGCAGGACAGGATCCGCTCGGCCATCGTCGCCTTGCCGGCCTGGTCGTGGGCGATGACGCCGAAGTTGCGGTAGTCTTCGATCCGATAGGGGAGAGCGGAGGCGGGAACGGCCGCCGCCGCCGGCGCCGACGTGAGATCTTCCGCCCACGGAGCTTGTCTGGTTCCTGGGCCAGCGCCGTCGACCACGCCGACGGTTCGGGCCAGGAGGAAGCCGGCCGCGTCGGCCATCTCGGAACCCGCGCTGCGCGAGCGCAGGGACGCGAGCAGATGGCGCAGGGGAGGGGCGGCCAGTTGCGCGAAGCCGGCATGCTTCAAGCCGAAAGCGGTTTCGGCGACTTCGAGCAATCGTGTAGGGCTCGGTTCGCGCAGAAGGGCGTCGACGCGCTCGGTCAGCGTCTTCTCAAGCTGGCGGACCTCGTCCGGGCGCTCGAGCTGCGGGGTCTTCGAAGACGTCGCGCTCATGACGCCGCCGATGCGACGATTTGCACGCAAGCGAGAATTTGGGCGCGAGAACGCCGCCGCCCTACAAACGCAGTCACTGTAGATCCCTATCAGGCGGAGATGGTGATAGCCCCAAGCGCAACCATGACATTCATCGGGCGAATAGCAAGCGCGCCCGGCCGGCCACGCTCCTGGATGACGAGCGCCCGCCGGCCGTCACGAAGCATCGGCGGCCATGTCGAACGATCCCCGGCGACAGTCAGGCCTCGGCCGCGATCTGGCGCAGGGCCTGCTCGAAATACTCCGCCGGCTGACCGCCGGAGATCAGGTAGCGGTCGTTGATCACCACGGCCGGCACCGAGCTGATCCCGGCCGCCTGCCAGGCGCGTTCGGCCTCGCGGACCTCCTGGGCGTAGCGCCCGGAGGTCAGAACCTCGTGGGCGGCATGCGCATCAAGTCCCGCCTTCATCGCCGCGCGGACCAGCACCTCGTGCTCGGCCGGACTGTCGTTTTCGGTGAAGTAGGCCTCGAACAGGGCGCGCTTGAGCGCCTTCTGGTCGCCGACCAGGCCGGCCCAGTGCAGCAGGCGGTGGGCGTCGAAGGTGTTGTAGATGCGGCTGTTCTCGTCGGTGGCCATGGTGAAGCCCACGGCGGCGGCCCGGTCGTGGATCGCCTGGCGGTTGGCCGCCGACTGCTCGCGGGTGGCCCCATACTTCCGGCCCACGTGCTCGACGATGTTCTCGCCTTCGGGCGGCATGTCCGGGTTGAGCTCGAAGGGCTGGAAATGGATCTCGGCGTCGACCAGGTCGGCGACACGCTCCAGCGCCGTCTCCAGGCCGCCCAGCCCGACCACGCACCAGGGGCAGGAGACGTCGGAGACGAAATCGATCTTCAGGCGCTTGGTCATGAGGCGGTCCGCTGGAATATGGACGGCTGATTTGGGCGCGCGGGCGGTGGAAGGCAAGGCGGCCGCGCCGCGCCTGATCGCCAGGTCGCTGGCCCGCCAGTCTGTGGTTGTTCTTTGCCCGCGCCTGGAATACCGGTTGGCGCATGTCGCCAAGCCGACACAATCCGCGACCTCCCAGCATCACGATGACGTCTGATCCGTCCAGCGAGCCTTCCTCCCGAAGCTCCTTCGCCACGTTCACGGACCCCGAGTCGATGGCGCTGGCGATCGGCGACATCAATTCGGGCGCCAAGCCTCTTCCGCTCGGACGCGCCAGCCGTCGCTTCGACGGCATGCTGGCGCGGGCCAGCTTCAGCGGGCTGAACCTGGGCATGGGCCGCTTCGCCCAGGGCATCGCCCAGACCGCGGCCATTCCCGGCGTCCACACCTTCATGTTCGCCACCGAGCCGGGGATCATGCGGCGTGTCTCGGGACGGAAGCTGTTTGGACGGCACATCTTTCACTTCCGGCCCAACGAGCGGACCGTCACGGGGTCGCCGCCAGGCATGCCGTGGGCCTTCGGCATCGTCACCATGCCGTTCGAGCGGCTGACCGCGCACGCGCCGGATCTCATGGGGGCTGGGGCGGCGACGCCGCTCGACGACGACCGCATGTTCGTGGCGCCGCCGGCTGCGATGAACGAGCTCGTCGGGCTGATGAACGACATCTCCGACGTCATCCAGCACACCCCCGGGGTCATCGCCGAACCCTTGCCGGCCAAAGCCATGGCCGGCGCGGTCGTCGACAAGCTCCTGGCCTGCCTGTCCCAGGGCCTGGTCAAGCCCGACGGCGCGGCGGTGGGACGGCACCGCCAGATCGTCGCGCGCTTCGAGCGCGTTCTCGACGAGCGTCCGGAGGAGATGCTGTCGCTGGGCGACATCTGCGCGGCCGTGGGCGTGGCCGAGCGGACCCTCAACCTGGCCTGCCAGGAATTCCTGGGGGAGGGCGCCATGCGCTACGCCCGCAATCGTCGCCTGGACCTCGTGCACGCCAGGCTGCGGGCCTCCGATCCCGCCGCCGCCCAGGTGACGGGCGTTGCCATGACCTACGGCTTCTGGGAACTGGGCCGCTTCGCCCAGGCCTACCGCCTGCGCTTCGGCGAACGCCCCTCGGACACTCTGCGCCGCAAGACCCACTGATCCGGTTTCAAGCTGCGCCATTCATGCCGGGATCGCATAGTCCGCAGCGCGCCCCGCTGGCAGGGACGGGCGAATACGCGCCTCGCGGATTACTCGGCCCAGCTCGCCTGAGGGTGTCGCAGTCCACGAGCGCGTTTCAGGGGGATCGGGCCCGGCCCAGGCAGCGCGTCGAGCGACGCGATCTGGCGTCCCTGCAATCCAAGAACGGCCCGCCAAGACGGGCCAGCAGGTGTCGAAGTGCGCAAGTCGTTCAACAAGTCGCGGGCCATCCGTACGTCGGTCTCGCTGGCGGTGCTGTCGCTGGCCGTTGGTGTCATGGGGCCGCAGGCTCAGGCCCAGATCACTCAGGGTGGCGGTTCTGGGAGCAGCGCCGGCGGCATCGCGGGCGGCGGCGGGGGGCGTTCCAACGCCGCCAGCGGCGGGTCGGCGGCGACCACGCCGACCGGCACGGCGACGGCCGGCGGCGACGGCGTCGCGTCTGGCGGTCAGCCCGGGGCCGTCAACGACCTTTCGGCCGGCGGCGGCGGCGGCGGTGGGGGCGGGGGCGTCGGCGGCTCTGGCCCCGGCGGTGACGGTGGCCTGGGCTGGGTGCTCGCCAGCACTGGAACCACCTCGCTGACCATCGACTACGCCGCGACGAACGGCGGTGATGGCGGCAGCTACGCGGGCGGCGGAGGCGGCGGCGGCGGGCTGGTGCTGACGGGCGCGAACGTCCAGCTCTCGACCGCCGGCTATGACGTCACGGGCGGCGACGGCGGGCGGGGCAGCAGCCAAGCCGATGGCGGCGGCGGCGGCGTCGGCCTGGTGCTGCTGAACGGCGGATCGGTGACTGTCGACGGCGGCGCGGGCGGTTCGAGCAGCGCCATCACGGGCGGCACGGGCAGCAAGTATGGCGTCGGCGGCGCGGGCCTGTTCCTCTACAACGGCGGCACGCTGAACGTCGTCAGCGGCGCGATCACGGGCGGGGCCGGGGGCACCTTTGCGGGCTGGGCCGGAGCCGGCGGGGCCGGCGTGCTCAGCAACCAGGGAACCATCGTCAACGCGGCGACGATCACCGGCGGCGAGGGCGGCTACGGCTATACGAACGGCGGCGCGGCCGGCGCCGGCGTGATCGCCTGGGGCGGCACGATCGAGAACAGTGCGACCGGCGTGATCGCCGGCGGCGTCGGCGGGGAGGGGCGCGGCGCTTTCGGCAACAACTTTTCCGGCGCCGGCGGGGCGGGCGTGGTCTTCACGGACGGCCAGCCGGGGCTGCTGATCAACGCCGGCACGATCCAGGGCGGCGCGGGCGGCCACCCGTCCAACGCGATCGTGCCAGGGGCTGGCGGAAGGGGCGTTGTCGGTGCGAGCACCGGCGCCACCACCATCATCAATTCGGGCACGATCATCGGCGGCGTCAACCACCGGTCCCAGCGCGTCTACGCGATCGAGCTGTTTGGCAGCTTCAACACCCTGGAGCTTCGCGCGGGGTCGTGGATCCGCGACGTCGTCGCGGTGACCGGCGGCGGCTCCGACAACGTGCTGGCCCTGGGCGGCGCGGACGATGACACGTTCAACGCCTCGCATATCGGGTCGGACGGCTCCGTCGACGGCTACGGCTACATGGGTTTCGACACCTTCCAGAAGCGGGGCGCCAGCACCTGGACCCTGACTGGCGCGGGCGACCAGACGTGGCTGGTGCAGGAAGGCGTGCTGAAGGGCGACAGCAACAGCCTGGCCGGCGACGTGAACTTCGGTGCGGGCGGGGGCAGCCGGGCCATCGCCTTCGACCAGGCGTTCGACGGCGTCTATGCCGGCCAGATCTCCAGGGGCGGCGCGGTCACCAAGTCGGGGACGGGAACGCTTACGGTGAGCGGCTGGTCGGGTTCGGCCTGGACCATCCTGGGCGGCGGCGTCATCGCCACGGGTGAAACGCTCGACAACGACGCCGCGATCGCCGGCGGGGCGTTCCTGACCCTCGACCAGGCCGTCGATGGGACCTACTACTACGCGCTGTCGGGCGCGGGTGACTTCAACAAGGCCGGCACGGGCAAGCTGATCCTGACCGGGGACTCCTCGGCCTTCACCGGCGCGACGACGGTCGGGGCCGGAACCCTGTCGGTCAACGGCTCGCTGGCTGGTTCGACCATCACCGTCGCCTCCGGTGCGACGCTGGGCGGTTCAGGCACGGTCGGCGACACCGTCATCCAGAGCGGCGGCCATCTAGCCCCCGGAAACTCGGTCGGCGCGCTGTCGATCGCGGGCGACCTGGCCCTGGCGGCCGGCGCCAGTCTCGACATCGAGCTGGGCGCGCCCGGCGCTTCGTCGGCTTCGCCCGGCGTCAGCGACCGCGTGGTCGTCAGCGGTGACCTGGCGCTGAACGGGGTGGTGAATCTCTCGCAGAGCGGCGCCTCTGCCGACGGCGTCGCCGGTGTGGGCTACTATCGCCTGATCACCTACGGCGGCGCCCTGACCGCCAACACGGCGACCATCGGCGCCACGCCGTCGCTGAGCAACATGAACTACGAACTGCAGGCGGGTAGCGGCCGCGTCGACCTGTTCATCAGCAGCGCCGCCGTCATCGGCGACGACACCCTGCAGCACTGGCAGGGCGGCGACGGCGTCTGGAACGCCGCCAGCACCCAATGGCTGAACCAGGGCGGCAACGCGCCGGCGAGCTGGTCGGGCAACCATGCGACCTTCAAGGACGCCGGCGGCTTCACCGGCGGCCAGGTCACGGTGGAGGGCGCGCAAAGCTTCCTGGGCCTGCAGTTCGTCGACGAGGGCTACGAACTGAACGGAACGGGCCAGCTGGTCACCGTCGCGGGCGGCAGCGAGATCCGCGTGCTGTCGAACGCCGCCAAGGTGGGCGTGGCGATCACGGGCGCCGGCGGCCTCGTCAAGACCGAGGCCGGCACGCTGGTCCTGACCGGCGCCAACACCTATGCCGGCGGCACGACCATCCAGGGCGGCGTGCTGCAGATCGGCGACGGGGGCGCTTCGGGCTCGATCGTCGGCGACGTGGTCAACAACGCCGTGCTGGTTTTCAAGCGTTCGGATACCATCACCTTCGACGGCAAGGTCTCCGGCTCGGGCACGGTGGGCGTCCTGAGCGGCGGCGTGACCTTCACGGCGAACAACACCTATGCCTACGGCACCTTCGTCGCCGCCGGCGCCCAGCTGAAGCTCGGCGCGGGCGGGACGACCGGCTCGATCCTCGGCGACGTGTCCGTCGACGGCGCGCTGGCGTTCGATCGTTCCGACAGCCTGACCTTCGCCGGCCTCGTCGACGGCTCGGGCGCTCTTCGCCAGGTCGGCGCGGGCAAGACCGAACTGACCGGCGACTCGAGGAGCTTTGGCGGTTCGACCACGGTCGAGCACGGCACGCTGGCGGTGAACGGCCGCCTGGGCGGAACGCTGGACGTCTGGTCCGGCGCTCGCCTGCAGGGCGTGGGCACGGTGGGGACCACCGTCGTGTCGGGCACGATCGCGCCCGGTAACTCGATCGGCACGCTGAACGTGGCCGGGGGGATCACCTTCAAGCCAGGCTCGGTCTTCGAGGTCGAGGCGAACGCCGCGGGGCAATCGGACAGGATCGTCGCGTCTGGCGCGGCCACGATCCAGGGCGGGACCGTCAAGGTCCTGGCCGGCGCGGGGACCTACAAGCCGCAGACCAGCTATCTGATCCTGCACGCCGACGGCGGCATCGCGGCCGGCGGCAAGTTCGACGGCGTGACCTCGAACCTGGCCTTCCTCGACCCCTCGCTCAGCTACAGCGGCGGCGACGTCTATCTGCGACTGCGCCGCAACGATATCAGCTTCGCCGACATCGGCTCGACCCCCAACCAGGTCGCCGCTGGGGCGGGCGCCCAGGCGCTGGGCTGGGACAACCCGGTCTTCGACACCGTGGTCAACCTCTCGGCCGAGCAGGCGCGCGACGCGTTCGACCAGTTGGCGGGCTCTGACTACGCCAGCCTGCGTGGCTCGCTGCTTCAGGACAGCCGTTTCGTGCGCGACGCGATCCTGGCGCGCGGTGATCTGGCCGGCGCCGAGGGGCTGTCCGGATGGGGCAAGGTCTTCGGCGGCTGGGGCGCCATGAAGGGCGACAGCAACGCGCAAAGCTACGACCGCGACGTTCAGGGCCTGCTGACCGGCTTCGACGGTGCGCTGGGCCGGCGCCTCCGCGCGGGCTTCGCGGCTGGCTACAGCACCAGCAACCTGAAGACCGCGCGCGCGCGGCAGGACGTCGAGACCTATCACCTCGGCGGCTACGTCCTCGCGGCCCGCGGCGCGCTGTCGTTCGAGCTCGGCGGCGCCTATGCCTGGAACGAGGTCGAAGCCTCGCGCCGGGTGGCGTTCGGAACGTTCGCCGAAACCCTTTCCGGCGACTATTCGGCCCAAACCTACCAGGCGTTCGGCGAGGTCGCCCTGAAGCGTGAGGTCGCCGGCGTGACGCTGCAGCCGTTCGTTCAGGCGGCGTATGTGGCGCTGACCGACGCCGATGTGCGCGAGCGGGGCGGCAGCGCCGCGCTGAACGGCGGCGGCGACCAGCACCTGACCTACGGCTCGGTCGGCCTGCGGCTGAGGAGCGATCTCAGCGCGGGCCAGGTGGGGCTGCGCCTGACCGGTTCGGCCGCGCTGCGCCATGCGTTCGACGGACGAGTCCCGACGATCGATCTGGGTTACGCCGCCGCTTCGTCGTTCAGGATCTACGGCGCGCCGATCGACAAGGACAGCCTGGCCGTCAATGTGGGCCTCGAAGCCGACCTCGGCCGAAGCGCCGTGCTGGGTGTCAGCTATTCCGGGGACTACGGCGATCGCTCGACCGACCACGGCGCCCGCGCCCAACTGAGCTGGAAGTTCTGACAAGGAGGGGCGGGGGCGCGGCGATGACGCCCCCGTCCTTCGACAGAACCGCGATCGCCGAGGGCTGAGCCGGACAGCACGCCAGCCCGTGGCGGTGTCCGATCTGGGCGCTTCAGCCCAGCGGGATGTCCAGGCCCTGGGGGGCGACGAAGTCGGCCATGCGCTTGCGCGACAGGTCCCAGTGCGCGCGCACGAGGTCGCTTGCCCCGACGGCGTCGCGGCGCTCGATCGCCTCGATGATCTGGTCGTGCTGGATCACCGCCGTCTCCAGGCCTTCGGCCGCCTCGGCCGAAACCGGCGCGCGGTAGAAGGTCATGCCCAGGCGTCCGTGGTCGATCAGCAGCCGGCGAAGGCTGGGCATCAGGTAGGGGTTGCCGCTGGCCAGGCCGATCTCGTGGTGGAACTGGTCGTTGTAGAAGACCCGGTCGACCGTGTTGTTCTCGGCGATCGCGGCGCGGAAGCGCAGTTGCGTGGCCTTCAGCCGCTCGATGTCGGCCCGGGTCGCATTCTCGGCGGCAAGATGGGTTGTGGCGACGTAGATCAGCGGCGCGGCCAGGAAGAAGTTGCGCAAGGTCTCGTAGCCCATCGCCGCCACGCGGGCGGGGCGGTTGGGCTCCAGTTCGATATAGCCCTCGGCCGCCAGCTGCCGCATCAGCTCGCGGACCGGCGGGCGCGACAGCCCGAACTCCTCGCTCAGCGACACCTCGTCCAGCACCGCGCCCGGCGCCAGTTCCATGCTGACGATCCGCCGGCGCAGGCTGTCGTTGAGCAGGGCCTTGCGATCGCCGGGCGCCTCGTCCGCCGTCGGGTTGAGGATGGTCGTCTTGGGTGTCTTGGCCATGTCCATTCTCTGCACCAGGCGAGGCGGTCCTGTCCTCCGCGATCTTCGGGCGCCGATCAGAAGTAGTAGCCGAAGATCACCAGCACCGAGGTCTTCCAGCGATCGTCGCCGCCCCGGGCGGCGCCCGAGGCGAACTGTCCCGCGCCGACATACGGATCGTTGCGGCCCAGCAGCACCTCGGACCAGACTCTGATCCGTCCCTCGGCCTTGTCGGTCCAGAAGGCGCCGGCGACGAGGCGCTGGGTGTCCTTGAAGCCGGCCGCGTCCTTCGTGAGCCGGGCATAGTTGGCGTAGAGGCTGGTCTTGAAGGGCAGGGCGGGAAGGCTCAGGTCGCGACCGACCTCGGCGAAGAAGAGATTGCTCTTGGCCGCGATCGAGTAGGCGGAGTCGTAGTCGCCGACGCTGACCACGTCCCGGTCGCCCGTGTCGCGCAGATCGAAGCTCTGGCGCGCGGCCAGGACCTTGGCGTGATAGGGGCCACGGGTCGCCCGGACGCTGAGGGCGTAGGCCCGGCGCGAGCCGTCCTGGCGGGTGTCGAGATTGCGGACCGTCGACAGCCACGCCGACGCCGAGAAGGCCAGATCCGCGCCAGCGGGGGTGGAGAGGTGGTACTGGGCGCGTCCGACGGCCATGTCCCGCTCTTCGTTGCGCGACGAGGAGGCGGCTGTCGGCCCGGCCGCGGTGACATTGACCGAATAGCGGGCGCTGTCGTCGCTGATCCCGAAGGCGTCGGGCGCCGTGGTCGGGAAGTAGCCGGCCTGGACGGTGTAGTCGCCGCCGACGTGCTCGTAGGTGACGCCGACGTTGTAGACCTCCTCCAGGCCGATGGCGAAGCCCATGCTGTTGAGGAAGGCCGAGCCCCACCACTGGTCGTCGAACGGGACCGGTTGCAGGCCGACGGCGACCTTGTCGCGCGCGCCCAGCTTGCGTCCGCCATAGGCGTAGACCGGGAAGCTGACCTCGCCGGGATAGTTCTCGTAGCCGTAGGCCTGCCGGTACATGAAGTTGCCGCCATAGAACCGGTACTGGCCCGAGGCGAACCAGGTCGAAGAGTCGTAGTCGGCCTTCAGGATCACGGTGTCGAACGACAGGTGGCTGGAGCGCTTGGGACGGCCCGAGGCGTCGGCGTCGTCAAGGCGCAGATCGTAGCGACCCCGGACGGCGCCGCCGAACGTCCAGCGTCCGGTCTCGTCGGCCCTGGCCGGTTCGGGCGTGGTCGCCGGCGCGGCCTGTTCGACGTCGGCGGAAGCGACCCCGGTGTCGACCGCCGGAGCCGATCCTTGAGCCAGCGTCGCCGCGGCCAAGGCGTGAAGTAGCAAGCCCATGGGATCCTCCTCCCTGAGATGTCTTTGGTTCGGGGCAGGCGAGGGGGCGACGACGCTTGGGGGGAAAGCGTCGTCGCCGTTCGCGTCCTGCGCGGGCGCGAACCACGCGTCCGCCGTGTGGGGGCCAGGCGGTTGACGTGGGGCGGCAGCTGGATGTGGCCTAGGCGGCGTCGATCCAGATGGTCTTGATCTCGGTGTACTGGTCGTGGGCCCAGGCGGACTTGTCGCGCCCGCCGAAGCCCGACTGCTTGAAGCCGCCGAAGGGCGTGGTGATGTCGCCCTCGCCATAGCAGTTTACGGTGACCACGCCGGCTCGGATTTCCCTCGCCAGGCGTAGGGCGTGACGGACGTCGTCGGTATAGACCGAGGCGGCCAGGCCGTAGACGCTGTCGTTGGCCAGGGCGATGGCCTCCTCGATCGTCTCGAAGGTGGTCACCGCCAGGACGGGGCCGAACACTTCCTCCTGGAAGAGCCGGCTTTCGGGACCGACCTCGTCAAGGATAGTGGGCTCGACGAAGGCTCCGTCCCTGAAGCCGCCGCCTGTCAGGACGGCGAGGCCCTCGGCCCTGGCCTGGTCGAGATAGCCCGTCACCTTGTCGAAGTGGATCTTGCTGATCAGGCAGCCCAGGCGGTTTTCCGGATCCAGCGGATCACCCATCCGCCAGTCGCGCAGCTGGACGGCGATCCTCTCGAGCAGCGCATCCTTGACCTTGGCGTGGACGATCAGGCGCGAGGAGGCCGAACAGTTCTCGCCCATGTTCCAGAACGCGCCGTTGACCACGTGGGCGGCCACGGCGTCGAGGTCGGCGACGTCCTGGAGGACCACGGCCGGGTTCTTGCCGCCACACTCGAGCACAACCTGCTTGAGGTTGGACTCGGCGGCATAGGCCAGGAAGCGTCGGCCGGTCGCCGTCGAGCCGGTGAAGCTGACCATGGCCACGTCCATGTGCCGGCCGATCGGCTCGCCGACCGCCGCGCCGCCGCCGGGCACGACGTTGAACACGCCGGCCGGGACGCCGGCTTCGTGGGCCAGCTGCGCCACCCGCAGCGCCGTCAGGGTGGTTTCCTGGGCCGGCTTGACGACGACCGGACAGCCGGCGGCCAGGGCCGGGCCGATCTTCCAGGCCAGCATCAGCAGCGGGAAGTTCCAGGGCAGGACGAGACCGACCACGCCGACCGGTTCGCGCACGACCAGGGCCACTGCGCCAGGGCCGGCGGGCGCGACGCTGTCATAGACCTTGTCGATCAATTCGGCGTGCCAGCGGATGGTGTGGATCGCCTCGGGTACGTCGACCAGCTGGCACTCGCGCACCGGCTTGCCGCTGTCGAGGCTTTCCATGACCGCAAGCTCGTGGGCGTTGGCTTCCAGGCGATCGGCGAAGGCCAGAAGGATCTTCTTGCGCTCGCCGGGCGCGAGGCGGCTCCACCGGCCGTCCTCGAACGCCGTCTTGGCGGCGGCGACCGCCAGGTCGACCTCCGCCGCGGTGCAGGCGCTGATCCGGGCCAGAAGCCGGCCGCTGGCGGGATCAACGGTTTCGAAGGTCGCGCCCGAGGCGGCCGGACGCCAGGCGCCGTCGATGAAGGCCTGATGGGGGAGGAACAGAGCCTCCGCCAGGGCCGCGTATTCAGCGCGGGTGAGGAGCTCAGCCATGGGCCGCGCCGGCCTGGATGGCCGCGACCTCGGCGCGCAGCGCCTCGATGATCCCGCCAAGCGTTTCCTTCTCGGCCGCGTCGAGGGGCTTGAGCGGCGCGCGCACGCCGCCGGTCCGCAGGCCGATCAGTTCGCAACCGGCCTTGATCGAGGCGACGAACTTGCCGCCGTCCAGGAACTCCATCAGCGGCAGCATGGCCGACATGATCGCCCGGCCCTTGGTGAAGTCCTTCTCGACCACGCAGGCCTCATAGAGGGCGACGTGCTCGGCCGGTACGAAGTTGGCGCCAGCGCAGACCCAGCTGGGCGCGCCCCAGGCGAAGAACTCGAGCGCCTGGTCGTCCCAGCCGCACGACAGGCTGATGTGCGGATAGTGGCGCGCCAGCCGGTGGATGCGGGTGACGTCGCCCGAGCTTTCCTTGATCGCGACGATGTTCCTGGCGCCGGCGATGGCGTCGAAGAAGACGTCGTCCATCGGCACGCCCATCCGGCCTGGATAGTTGTAGAGCATGATCGGCAGATCCGTGGCCGCGTCGATGGCCAGGACGTGGTCGGCGATCTCCTGGGAGGTCGGCACGGCGTAGGGCGGGGTGGTGACCAGGATGGCGTCGGCCCCCGTGGCCTTGGCGGCCTTGGCGTAGGCGACGGCGTCCTCGGTGCGGATCGCGCCCGTGCCGACGATCAGCGGCAGCCGGCTGGCGATCACCTGCCTGGCGTGGTCGGCCAGGGCGAGGCGCTCCTCGGTGGTGTGGGCGTAGTATTCGCCGGTCGAGCCGCCGATGATGATCCCGTGGATCTTGCTGGCGATCAGGTGCTCGAGCACCGCGTCGAAAGCCGGGTAGTCGATCTCGCCTTGCGCCGTCAGCGGGGTGATCGCCGGCGCGTAGATGCCTTGGAAGTTCATGGTCGTGTTTCCTTGCGTGCGGGCGGGGGAGCGCCCGTCAATGAGAAGAGGAGGAGGCGATGCGGTTCAGGCCGGCTGCTTGGTCAGGGACGCGGCGTCGGCCAGATTGAGCGAGCGGGTCTCGGGGGCCAGCAGCACCGCGGCCAGCAAGCCGACCAGGGTGACGGCCGCGGCGGCGTACATGGTGGGGCCGATGCCCAGGTGGGCCAACGAGATCGGCACGAGATAGGTGCCGGCCGCCGCCCCGACCCGCGACAGCGAGGTGCCGATGCCCACGCCGACCGCGCGGATCTCGGTGGGGAAGAGCTCGTTGGGATAGACCAGCTGCAGCACCTGGGCGCCGCCGATGAAGAGGGCGTAGGCGCCGAACAGCACCAGGATCAGCACTGGCGCGCCGTGGGCGAAGACGCCCAGCAGCAGCAGGGCCAGGCCCGACCACAGGAAGCTGTGGATCAGCATCGGGCGGCGGCCAATGCGGTTGATCAGGCCGGTGGCCAGGACGCACCCGACCACGAACAGCAGCGTGATCGCCACCGAGCCGACGGCGGCCCAGGTCTCGGGAATGCTCAGCGCGGCCAGCACCTTGGGCGCGAAGGCGTAGACGGCGAAGACCGGGATCACCGAACAGGTCCAGAAGAGCACGACGAAGGCCAGGCGCGTCCCGTACCCCGAAGCCAGCAGCGTCCAGAACGAGGCGTTCTTGATCTCCGGCTGTTCGGGCAGGTCGGCGGTCGAGTACTGCGCGCCGAAGACCTTGGCGATGACCGCGTCGGCCTGCGCCTTGCGACCCTTGCTGAGCAGCCAGCGCGGGGATTCAGGCGTGCCCAGGCGGATCAGGAGCAGGATGAGCCCGACGACGGCCGAGCTGGCCAGGCCCAGGCGCCAGGCCTCGGGACCGGCATAGGTCAGGAGCAGGGTGCCGACGATGTAGGCGCAGGCGGCCCCGGCGAACCACAGGATGGTCATGGCCGCCAGGCGCGGACCGCGCGAGGACTTGGGCAGGAACTCGACCAGCAGGGCGGTGGCCACCGGATATTCGATGCCGACCGCCACGCCCATCAGCAGGCGGCAGGCGAACAGCAGCTCCGGCGAATTGGTCCAGAACTGGATCACCGAGAAGGCGATGAAGATGACGGGGCCGACGAAGAACACCCGCCTGCGGCCGAAGCGGTCGGTCAGCCAGCCGCCGACGAAGCCGCCGCAGAAGATGCCGATCAGGGCAGAGGCCGCGATCAGCCCCTGCCAGAGATCAGAAAAGCCGAGGGCCAGCGAGGCCTTCACCAGCACGACGCCGATGATGCTCAGAACATAGCCGTCGACGAAGGAGCCGCCGCCCGACCGGATGGTCAGCAGTTTGTGAAAGGAATTTAGAGGCAGGTCCTCAAGAGTCCGACGCGCGGTTTCCATGGGTGTTTCCTCGATTTGATCTTTTTGTCTTGATTGCTCTGGTGTCCAGCGGCCTCAGGCCTCGCGGCCGGCCTGGAACTGCGCCCAGGCCAGGGTCGCGTTCACGCCGAGGTCCAGGAACGGCCGGGGCGGGTTGCGGTTGGGGCCGGGGGAGGCCAGCAGGAAGTCGATGACCTCGCCGCGGTCTCCGGCCAGCCAGTCGGCCAGGAGAAGCCCCGTGGCGGTGCCCCGGGTGATGCCAAGGCCGTTGCAGCCGACGGCGGCGAAGACGTTCGGCGACAGTTGGCCGAAGAAGGACTCGTGGTTGGCCGACATGGCCAGCGCGCCGCCCCAGCTGTATTCGAACGGTACGTCGGGCAGCATCGGAAAGCGGCGTTCGAACGAGCGGCGATGGCGGCGCCTGGCGTGCTTCACGTGCCGTGCATGGGCCTGGCCGTGGGCGTCGAAGGCGAAGCTGTTGCGCACCAGGATCCGCTGGTCGGCGGTGCGTCGCAGCGTGGTGCCGGACGGATCGGCGGGGATCAGGCCCCAGAAGTCCTTGCCGCCCAGCCGCGCCTGCTCTTCCGGCGTCAGGGGACGCGTCAGGCTGCCATAGGTGAAGATCGGCAGCATGGTCCCGCGCAGGAAGCCGAAGTGCTGGGCGAAGGCGTTGTTGGCCAGGATCAGGCGGTCGGCGACGATGCGGCCGCCCGGATGCGTCAGGACGATCTTGTCGCCGTACTCGACGTGGGTGATGGGGGTCTTTTCGTAGAGCGCGACATTGGCCGGCAGGGTGTCGGCCAGGCCCTTGACCAGGGCCGCGGGCTGGACGAGCGCGGTGCCGGGCGTGAACAGCGCCTTGCGGTAGTAGGCCGTGCCGATGTGGGCGGGGAGATCCGCGCCTTCGATCATCTCGTAGGGCTGGCCCAGCTTGTCGAGGCCGCGGCGGTAGGCGTCCAGCACCGCGACGCCCCGATCCTCGATCGCCGCCTGGTACTTGCCCGAGGCGCGCATCTGACAGTCGATCCCGTGGGCGGCGACCAGATCCTTCAGCGACTGCTGGCCGACGAGGTTCAGCTTCAGGACGGTTCGGGCGACATCGATGTCGCCGATGTAGTCGTCGGCGCCGATGTCGTGCGGCAGGTCGATGGCGAAGCCGGCGTTGCGTCCGGCCGGGCCGAAACCGACCTCCTGGGCCTCGATCAACGCCACGTCCTCATCGGGAAACCGTTCGGCCAGGCGCCGCGCCGCCGACAGGCCCGTCAAGCCCGCGCCGATGACCGCCCATCGGGTGTGAATCTCTCCGGCGGCGGCCGGCTTGGGGGCGCGGGGCGCGCTGGTCAGAAACCAGCCGGGCTTGGCGTCGTCAGCGGGAAGCGAAGTGACTTTCATGGCCGCGAGGGCCCCTCCCAGGGCGTTCTGTCGTTATGTATACAAATTGTAGACACAAGATATGCACATGGTAGTCATGTCGTCCATACTGATTTTTCGTTGGGCTCGAGCGGCCGGGAGGACGGCAATGTCGGATGGAAGGCGCACGGCGCTGGGCGTGGCGTGCGGCGCGGCGGCCGGAGCCCTGTGGGGACTGGTGTTCGTCGCGCCGGAGATCGTTCGGCCGTTCGGGCCGCTGCAGTTGTCGGCCGGTCGCTATCTGACCTACGGCCTGTTCGCCCTGATCCTGCTGGCGCCGCGCTGGCGGCAGGTGACGGCGCTGCTCGGCCGTCGCGAGTGGCTCGCGCTCGGCTGGCTCAGCCTGTTGGGCAACTCGCTCTACTACGTGCTGCTGGCGAGCGGGGTGCAGTTGGGCGGGGTGGCGATGCCGTCGCTCGTCATCGGGTTCCTACCGGTCGCCGTGACGATCATCGGCAGCCGCGACAAGGGCGCGGTCCCTCTGCGCAAGCTGGCGCCGTCGCTCGTGCTCAGCGCCGCGGGCGTCGTCTGCATTGGCTGGGAGGCCTTGGGCCAGGTGCGAGGCGCGGACTTCTCGCGACAGGCCTTGGGCCTGCTCTGCGCCTTCGGGGCGTTGGCCTCCTGGACGACCTTCGCCGTCAGCAACAGTCGTTGGATGGCGCGTCTGCCGCAGATCTCGGCCCATGATTGGAGCCTGCTGATCGGCGTCGTCACCGGCCTGCAGGCCCTGCTTCTCGTGCCGCCGGCCCTGATGATGGACAAGACCGCCCATGCGGCGGGCGACTGGCTGTTCCTGCTCGCCGTCTCCAGCGGCATCGCGGTCTTCTCGTCCATCATCGGCAACGGCCTCTGGAACCGCATGTCCAGGCTTCTGCCGTTGACCATGGTCGGCCAGATGATCCTGTTCGAGACGCTGTTCGCCTTGCTCTACGGCTTCCTCTGGGACCGTCGCCTGCCGACGCAGTTCGAAGGCCTGGCGATCATCCTCGTGCTGGCCTCGGTCACCACCTGCCTGGCGGCGCACCGCACGAAGCCGGCGGCCGCCGCCGTGCTCGCTCAGGAATAGCGGCGGAACGGCCGAGCCATGGGCCCGAGCGTGGCTAGGCGTTTCCGGGAGGCGGCCAGGCGGCGGCCGCCACGCCCGCGCCCGACAGCAGGTAGGTCGACGCCGGCACGCCCCGGGTTCGCACGGCTCTCACCAGGCCTTTGGCCAGCAGGCGCTCGGCGTCCTCGAAGCTACGCGTCTCCGGAGTGAGGCTGACGCTTCCGTTGTCGCGGATATCCCGCAGGAGGCTCTCTTCTTCGGAATTCAAGACCATACGCGGCATCGTGCTTCTCCGCCTTGTCCCGTAGGATAGTCCAGCCCTCCAAGGGCTTTGGGTCAAGCGCGCGGGGCGCGAGCCGGCGCGATTGAGCACGAATTCGCCAATCTTGGTCGCTCGAGAGCGGGTCGACGCCTGTATCGAGGACGCTTCTCGCGGACTGTCTTCGAGAGGCCGCGGCTGTCGCTAGACCCGTTCGGCGGCCGCCAGCTCGCTCGCGATCGTCCTCAGGGCCCGGATCAGCGCGCTTCGCCGCGGTCCTGCTGGCATACGAGATAGCCGTGCAGGGGCCGCTCGCGGACCTGGCCGGACAGGCGGCGGTAGACGATGCGCGGATCGGGCGGGCACTCCGACGAGAAGAAGACGCTGACGCCCAGGCCCAGCGCCACGGCCTCGCGGATGGTCTCGCGGCTCTGCAGCTCCAGCGTCTCGCGCACTTCGATCCCGGCCGAGTCCAACGCCTGCTCGGTGAAGGCGCGGGTCTTGGATGTGGCCTCGCGGATCAGCAGCGTCTCTTCGCCCAGCCTTTCTATCGGCGTCGTCTCCAGCGCGGTGAGCGGATGGTCCGCGGGCAGCGCGACGCTCAGATGGTCGGAGTAGAGCGGATCATAGGTGAACTGACTGTCGACGGGCGGGTCGCTGGTGATCGCCGCGTCGATCTCGGCCTCGGCCAGCCAGCGCATGGTCTCGCGCGCGTTGCCCATCCGCACCTGGACGCGCGCGGCCGGATTGCAGGCGCGGAAGCGGGCGACCATGCGCGCCACCTGCGGCGGGCAGTCGCCGCCGATCCGCAACGACCCGCCGTTCAGGCTGACGACCTCGCCCAGCATGTCGTCGACATCGGCGGCGGCGGCGAACAGGCGCTCGGTCAGGGCGAACAGGCCGTTTCCGGCGCTGGTGAGCTTCAGCGGCGAGCGGCGGCTTTCGAACAGGCTGACGCCGTGACGCTCTTCCAGCGCCTTGAGCTGCTGGGAGAGGGTAGGCTGGGCGACGTTGAGGCGTCGGGCCGCGCGGGTGACGCTGCCTTCGAGCGCGATCGCGTGGAAGGCGCGCAGGTGCTGGTAGTTGGCGGCCATGCGCACGCCATAGGCGCGGGGCGTGACGGCGACGTGACAATCGTGGGCCTGTCACGAAGCTGGCCCATAGGTCCTGCCTATGGCCCCCATCCAACCAAACGCTTGGCCTGCTCGTCCCCCGGCGCCCCATGAAGCGGCCGCCGGGACGGCAGGACGTCCCCGCTCACCGGAGACCAGGGGACACCGATGAAGATCCAGTTCAGGGCGCTGCTGAGCTGCGGCGCGGCCACGATCGCGCTGGCCGCGGGGCAGGCTTGGGCGGCCGAAGCGCCTGCCGCAGACGCCGTAGACACGGTCGAGACTGTGGTGGTCACCGCCGCGCCGGTGGCGCGCGGCAACACCGTGGTCAACGCCGACGCAATCGCCGCCCAGCCGGCGGCCATGAACATCATCAACGCCATCCAGGACGTGCCCGGCGTGGCCATCCGCGGATCGGACGCCTTCAACGCCGACCCGTGGACCTACGGGATCAACATCCGCGGCTTCGACGTCAATCTGCGCTCGTCGAAGATCGGCCAGACCATCGACGACATGCCCGCCTACAACGCTTCGTATTACCTGGGCGGCGCGCCGGCCCAGAAGTACCTGATGAGCGAGAACGTCGAGCGCATCCAGATCGACCAGGGCACGACCAGCGTCGGCTCGGCCTCGGCCTCGGCCCTGGGCGGCACCATCGCCTACGTCACCCGCGATCCGAAGGAAGACGCCGGCGGCCTGATCTCGGTGACGCTCGGCGACAACGAGGCCCGCCGCTACGCCGGCGTCTACGACACCGGCCGCGTGCTGGGCGACACCACCCGCGCCTATGTGGGCGTGGCACGCTTCACCGCCTGTCGCTGGGTCTATGGCTGCAGCGACGGCAGCGGATTCGACGAGTGGCATGCCGAAGCCAAGTCGGTCACCGAGCTCGGCAAGCTGACCATCACCGCCCGCGCGTCATACGACGACGCCGTCGACGATCCGCTGATCGAGGCCTCGCGGTCGTTCCTGGATGGCACGACGGCGGGCGACGCCTCCGTGCCCAACTGGACGACCACGCCGGCCGGCGTGAACGAGAACTGGGCCCACGCCTGGTCGGCGCATCGCAAGAACACCCTGGCCTACGTCAAGTTCGACTACGCGGTCAGCGACGCGATCCAGTTCGAGGTCGCGCCCTACTATCATCACCAGAAGGGGCAGGGCGACTGGGCGCCGCCGTACCAGCAGATCGCCATCGACCCGAACGGCGTGCGCACCGTCGCCGGCGGCACGGCGCCGGGCTCAAGCCGCAAGCGCGCCTACTACGGCTGGACGGACGCTGCGGGACGCCAGCGGGCGGTCATCCAGGGCGTCGACTACACCGACGTCGATGGTACGCGGATCACCTCGTCGCTGTGCTACGGCGCGGGCGGCGCGGTCGCAGCCTCGTGCACGCCGCTGCAGACCTACCGCACCAGCCTCTATGGCCACGACCGCTACGGCTTCACCTCGAAGGGCAAGTTGGCCTTCGGCCAGCACAAGCTCGAGGCGGGGGTATGGTACGAGAAGCTGGATCGCGACTTCGGGCGCGCCTGGCGCCAGATCGTCGACGTTCGCAAAGGCCCCGCCTACTACGAGGCGCCGCAGCTGATCGACTTCATGCAGCGCTTCTCCACCGATCAGTGGAAGGTCTATGTCGAGGACACCTGGACCCTGGGCGACCTGACGCTGACCGGCGGCGTCCAGAAGTACCTGATCGACATCGAGGGCGAGACCGACGGCTGGGACGCCTACGGCAAGCTGACCGCGCCGCTGAAGACGGCCCTCGACGCCGACTCCGACGTGCTGTTCAGCCTGGGGGCGCTGTATCGGGTCAATGACAGCCTGCAGGCCTTCGCGGGCTTCTCGCAGAACTACGGCGCGGTGGGCGACTGGGCGCTCGAGAAGACCCAGACCGACACCAGCAAGCTGAAATCCTCGGTGGCCGACGACTTCGAGGCCGGCCTGCGCTTCCACGGCCCCCGGCTGTCGGCCCAGGTCACGGCCTATTACATCGACTACAAGAACGCGATCACCTTCTATTCGGCCGACTTCATCACCGGCGGGCCGACCGGCTCCAACGGCGGCATCAACTACACGGCCGGCACCTCGGGCGCCTACGCCAACACCGGCAAGGGCGTAGAGAGCAAGGGCGTCGAGGCCAGCCTGGTCTACGAACTGAGCGACGCCTTCACGGCGAGCGCGGCGCTGACCCTGAACGACTCCGTCTACCAGCAAGGGTTCACGGGCGGCACGGCCAACGCCGGCGCGGTCAAGCCGGTGGCCAAGGGCAACGACGTTCCCGGCGCGCCCTCGACCCTGGTGTCGCTGGGCCTCGACTACAGCCGCGACAACTTCCGGGCGGGGATCCGCGGCAAGTACACCGGCAAGACCGCCGGCGACGCGCCCAACACCCCCAGCCTCTACCTGCCGGCCTACACGATCGTCGACCTGTCGGCGGGCTATCGCCTGCCGCTGGAGAACGGGCGCGCGGTCGACCTGCAGCTCAACGTCACCAACCTGCTGGGCGAGAAGTACATCGGCGGCATGCTGGACGAATTCACCCAGCGCTACACGCGCGGCGCGCCGCGCACCGTCTCGGTCGGCCTGAACTTCAGCTTCTAGGCCGGACCTCGGCCGCGCGGGCCGCACCGATCCCCGCAGCCCGCGCGGCCGCCCTTTCTCGAATTTGGAACGATTAACTTGGAACAGCAATTCGATCTGGCCGTCGTCGGCGCGGGGGTCGTGGGCCTGGCCCACGCCCTGGCGGCGGCCCGGCTCGGCAAGCGCGTGGTGGTGGTCGACCGCGACGCCCAGGCCAACGGCGCCTCGGTGCGCAACTTCGGCTTCGTGACGGTCACGGGCCAGGCGCGCGGCGAGGTCTGGCGGCGGGCGCGACGCTCCGCCCAGGTCTGGAACGAGGTCGCCGGACCGGCCGGGATCGAGGTGCTGCAGCGCGGCCTGACCATGGTCGCCCGCCGGCCCGAGGCCAAGGCGGTGCTCGAAGCCTTCCTCGACACCGAGATGGCCGAAGGATGCGCCTGGCGCAGGGCTGGCGACCTCGCCGATCGCCTGCCAGGCGGCGGCGATGTGCTGGGCGCCCTGACCAGCGACGTCGACCTGCGAGTGGAGTCCCGCACCGCCATCCCCCGTCTCGCCGCATGGCTGGAAGCCTTTCATGACGTGACCTTCCTGCGGGGGGGCGCCGTGCGCGGCGTCGAGACCGGGCGGCTGGAGACCACCGCTGGGATCGTGGCGGCCGATAGCATCGTGGTCTGTCCCGGCGACGACCTCGTCACGCTGTTTCCCGAACACTTCGCTCGCGCCGAAGTTACCCGCTGCAAGCTGCAGATGCTGCGCCTGGCCGATCCGGGGTGGCGGCTGCCCGCGCCGGTGATGTCGGACCTGGGCCTCGTTCGCTACCTCGGCTACGCCGACCTGCCGCAGGCGGAGGCGCTGCGCGCGCGACTTCAGGCCGAACAGGCCGAGCATCTGGCGCACGGCGTCCACCTGATCGTGGTGCAGAGCGCCGATGGCTCGCTGGTCGTCGGCGACAGCCACCACTACGCCGCGACGCCCGATCCGTTCGCCCGAGACGACGTCGACGCCCTGATCCTCGACGAGTTCGCCCGGGTGTTCGGCCAGGCGCCGCCGCCGGTGCTCGAGCGCTGGACCGGCACCTACGCTTCCGCCCGGGGGCACAGCCTTGTGGAGGCCCCGATGCCGCGCGTGCGCCTGGTGACCGTGACCAGCGGCACCGGCGCCTCAACCGCCTTCGGCCTGGCCGAGGAGGTGATCGCCGGCCTTTACGACCTGCCCCAGCAAGGAGCCGCCGCATGAGCTCGTCTTCCATCCAGGCCGTCGTCTTCGACTGGGCCGGCACCATGATCGACTTCGGCTGTCGCGCGCCTGTCGTGGCCCTGCGCGATGTGTTCAGCCAGGCGGGGATCGAGATCTCCGAGACCGAGGCGCGGGCGGACATGGGCAAGGCCAAGCGGGATCACGTACGGGCGCTGCTGGCCATGCCGCGCATCGCCGGCCTGTGGCGCGAGCGTCACGGCGCGGCGTCGACCGAGGCCGACGTCGACCGCCTGCACGACGCGGTGGAGCCCCGCATGAGAGAGGCCGCCCGCGCCTGCGCCGCGCTGATCCCCGGCGCCGTCGAGGTCGCGGCCGGCCTGAAGGCGCGAGGGATCCGGATCGGGTCGACCACCGGCTACACCCGTCCGATGATGGCCGACATCCTGCCGCTGGCGGCGGGGCAGGGCTATGCGCCCGACGTCGTGGTCTGCGCCGGCGAGACGGCGGCGGGGCGCCCGTCGCCGCTGATGATGTGGAAGGCCCTGGTCGAGCTGGGCGCCTGGCCGGCGCGGGCATGCGTCAAGGTCGACGACGCCGTGGTCGGGATGGGAGAGGGGCTGGAGGTCGGCGCCTGGACCGTCGGCCTCGCGGCTTCGGGCAACGGCGTGGGCCTGAGCGCCGAGGACCTCGCCGCGCTGCCGGCCGCCGAGCGCGCCGCTCGCGTCGAAGACTCTGCCGCGGCGCTGCGCGAGGCCGGCGCTCACTACGTGATCGAAAGCGTCGCCGACCTGCCGGCGGTGCTGGCCAGGATCGAGGCCCGCATCGCGGCCGGCGAGGCGCCCCGGTGAGCGGCGCGGCGCAAGGCCCGCTCGGACGCTGGCTGTCGCGGGCCCCGGCCTGGGCGTTCGCTGCCTATGGCGGTCTGGCCGCCTTCGCCGCCTATTTCTCGATGTACGCCTATCGCAAGCCCTTCGCGGCCGCCGACTGGAGCGACGTCGCCGGCTGGCCCTTCGCCATGGACTTCAAGATCGTCCTGGTGATCGCCCAGGTCGCCGGCTACGCCCTGTCGAAGGTGCTTGGGGTCAAGGTGGTGTCGGAGACGCCGCCCGGCCGGAGGGCCCTGGCGATCCTGCTGCTGGTCGGCGGATCCGAGCTCGCCCTGGTGCTGCTGGGGGGCCTGCCGCCGGCCCTGGCGCCGCTGGCCCTGTTCGCCAACGGGCTGGGCCTGGGCATGATCTGGGGGCTGGTGTTCGGCTTCGTCGAGGGACGCCGCCTGTCGGAGGTGCTGGGCGCGATGCTCTGCGCCAGCTTCATCCTGGCCTCGGGCGTCGTGAAGTCGGTGGGAAAGGCGCTGCTGCTGGCGGGCGTCGAGGATCGATGGATGCCGGCCCTGACCGGCCTGCTGTTCGCGCCGCTGCTGATCGTCGCCGTCGCGGGCCTGGCGCAGATGCCGCCGCCCACGGCCGAGGACGAGGCCATGCGCGTGCGCCGCGCCCCCATGTCGGCCAAGGATCGCGCCGCGCTGCTGGTCGCCCAGGGACCGGTCCTGGCCATGCTGGTGGCGGTCTACGTCCTGCTGACGGCCATGCGCGATTTCCGCGACAACTTCTCGGCCGAGATCTGGGCCGAGCTGGGCTTCAAGGACGCCGCGGCGATGTTCAGCCTGTCGGAACTGCCCGTGGCCGTCATCGTCCTGGTCGGCATGGCGATGCTGATGCGCATCCGCGACAACCGGCGGGCCTTCGGCTTCAACCTGCTCTTCATATCGGCCGGGCTGGCGCTGCTTGGCGCGTCCACGGCGGCGCACCAGGCAGGCCTTCTGGGGCCCGTCGGCTGGATGACCGCCAGCGGCGCGGGGCTCTACATGGCCTACACGCCTTTCAACGGCATGCTGTTCGACCGGATGATCGCCGCGACCGGCACGGTCGGCACCGCCGGCTTCCTGATCTACGTCGCCGACGCCAGCGGCTACATCGGGAGCGTGGGCCTGCTGCTGATCAAGTCATTCGCCGAGCTTCAGCTGAACTGGACCGCCTTCCTCACGATGGGGGCTTATGGGACCTGCTGCGCCGGATTGGTCGGGATCGTGGCGGCGGGGCTCCTGTTTGGCCAAGCCAGGCGACCCGCGGCTCCTGATCGTGTCGCCCCTCAGGAAGGCGCCCACGTCGGAGCGTCGACTTTCGGCGGGTGAACCCGTGTCGGCAGGCCAGCTTCGACGCCACGAAAAGTTCACGTGAACGCCTGTCGCGATCGGCGGCTCTCGCCGGTCTAACCTTTGCGCCGCGGCCGTCTTGCTCGCCGGCGCGCCGGGGGACGTCATGGGCGTGGGTATCAGGAGGTCGCGCGGAGTTTCGGCGCGAGGCTGCGGGGTTTCGCCGTGCGGCTGACTTTCGATCCTGTCAGGCCCGCGCCCGCGCCTCGCCTTTTCGAACTGGACCGGCTGAGCACGCGCCCGCGAGGCGAGAACGAAGCCGAGATCCGTTCGCGCTGCGCCTCGGCCTTCCTGGGGCGGGGCGTTTCGGTGTGCCGCGTGCTGGGGCGCTACAAGCTGTTCGTCGACGGGGTGGACTACGGGCTCGGCCCACACCTGCTGCTCGACGGCTACTGGGAGATGTGGACGACCGAGACCATCGCCCGGCTGGTCAAGCCAGGCATGACCGTCGCCGATGTCGGCGCCAATCTCGGCTATTTCACCCTGCTGATGGCCGACCTCGTCGGAGCCGAAGGACGGGTGCACGCCTTCGAACCCAACCCGCCGATCGCCGCCCTGCTGACCCGTAGCGTCGAGCTTAACGGCTTGGGCGAGCGCGTCACCGTTCATCGCAACGCTCTCGGCGCCGTGGATGGGGCGGTGGCCACGCTGGTCACGCCGCATGGCGAGCCGAAGAACGCCCATATCGTCGAAGGGGCCGCGACGGGGCCTGGCCGCATCACCGTCGCCGTGCGGCGGCTCGATCGCATGGGGCTGGGCGAGATCGACTTCGTGAAGATCGACGCCGACACCGCCGAGCAGGCCATCTGGCGCGGCATGGACGGGCTGCTGGCCGGCGACCGGCCGCTGACGGTGATCCTCGAATTCGCCCCGGCGCGCTACGAGGATCCGGCGGGGTTCCTCGCGCTGATCCTCAGCCAGGGCTTCTCGATGTCGCTGATCGACCTCGAAGCCGGCGCGCGCCCGGTCTCGCTGGAGCAGGTGCTGGCCGGCCCGCCGGCCATGGACCGGATGCTGCTGCTGTGCCGCTGAACGAAGCGGGTTCAGGCCGCCTCGGCCTGCAGGCGCTGATGCGCCTCGATCGCGTCCTCGATGCGGTCGTGAAAGGACAGCTTGCCGTCCTTCAGGACCGCGCCGCGCGTGCAGTAGGTCATCAGGGTTTCGGGATGGTGCGAGACCATGATCATCGCGCCGGTCCGGCGCCGTTCGATCAGGGCGTCGCGGCAGCGCTCGCGGAAGCGCTCGTCGCCGGCCCCGGTGACTTCGTCGATCAGGTAGCAGTCGAAATCGACGGCCAGCGAGATGCCGAAAGCCAGCCGCGCCTGCATGCCGGCCGAGTAGGTCTTGACCGGCTGGCGCAGGTAGGGACCCAGCTGGGCGAAGTCTTCGACGAAAGCCAGCAGCGGCTCGACTGGCTGGCGATAGATGCGGGCGATGAAGCGGGCGTTGTCCGCGCCGGTCAGGCTGCTCTGGAAGCAGCTGGTGTAGCCGATCGGCCAGGATACCGACATGTCGCGGCGGATGCTGCCGGAGGAGGGGTGCTCCACGCCGGCGATCAGGCGCAGCAGGGTGGATTTCCCCGCTCCGTTCGCGCCGCAAATGCCGAGCGCGTCGCCGGGCGTGATCACCAGATCGACGTCGTCGAGCACGGTCTTCGACAGGTTGCGACCCTTGTAGTTCTTGCTGACGCGATCGAATTTGATCATGGGGCAGCTTCCAGCGATTTATTTGTCTCAGTATTTCATATTTTCAAGTGTATAGAAGTACAAATTTGTGAATTTATTCTAGAATACTTTGCGGTCATTTCTGGTGATTGTCGCGGTGTGAGTTTGCGACATGCCGCGTAAGCACGTCGGAGTAGACGGGTTCAACTTGGCCATGACGCACGGCACCGGGGTGGCCACCTATGGCCGCGTGCTCGTGAAGGCGTTGCGCGGACTCGATTACGCGGTCGACGGGGTCTATGGCCTCGGCGTCGCCCGCCGCCATCCGCCGGCCGTGCGCGAGGCGTTGTTCTTCGCCCAGTTCGACGAAGCCCGCGAGCGACGGACCCTGCTGAGAAGGATGCGCTCGGCCTTGGCCCCGCCGATGAGGCGGCGTCTGCTGGAGGTTCCCCTGTCGGGGCTGGTCAAGCGCGAGGCGCTGGGCGGACGCTTGCCGGCCTTCGATCGTGTGTTCGCCTTGGGCGGCCTGTTCGACCTGGCCGCGGGGGGCTTTCGGCGGCATGGCCGCTTCCTCCGCCTGACCCTGCCGAACCCTCCGGCGATCATGCACTGGACCTATCCGCTGCCCGTGCGGATCGAGGGCGCGCTGAACCTCTACACCTTGCATGACCTGGTGCCGATGCGCCTGCCGTTCACGACCCTCGACGACCGGCCCTACTACGACCGGCTGATCAGGGCCTGCCTGAAGCAGGGCGACCATGTGGTGACCGTGTCGGAGACGTCGCGCCGGGACATTCTCGACATCTACGGAGCCAATCCGGCCAGGGTCACCAACGGCTATCAGGCCGTGGACCTTCCGGAGGGAGCCGATGGCGATGCCGGGACGCTGGGCGAACGCTTGCGGACCCTATTTGGGCTGGAGGTCGGCGAGTACTTCCTGTTCGTCGGCGCGATCGAGCCCAAGAAGAACCTGGGGCGGCTGATCGAGGCCTATCTGTCGGCGGGCGTGGACCGTCCCCTGATCGTCGCGGGTCCCCGCGCCTGGAAGGCCGAGGGGGAACTGCGCCTGCTCGAGGGGGCGGCCGCCGCGCCTGGCGCGGAGCGTGTGCGCAGGCTGGGCTGGCTGCCCGCCGACCACCTGCGCATCCTCGTCGCCGGCGCCCGGGCCGTTCTTTCGCCCTCGCTGTACGAAGGCTTTGGTCTGCCGATGGTCGAGGCCATGGCCATGGGAACGCCGGTGATGACCTCGGCCGAAGGCGCTTCGCCCGAGATCGCCGGCGACGCGGCCGTGATCGTCGATCCCTACGACGTCCGCGACATCGTCGCCGGACTGCGGCGCCTCGACGCCGATGCAGGCTTGCGCCGTGACCTGTCGGCCGCCGGGCGGACCCGGGCCCAGGCTTTTTCCATGAGCGCCTACCGCGAGCGGCTGGCGCGACTGCACGAGCGGCTGCTGGCGCGCCCGTCGACCGGAGATCCCGTATGAGCTTTCTTCCAGCGCCGTTCCGCGCCCTCGTCGTCGTGATGGCGGCGGGCGGGCCGTTCCTCTCCGGCTGCGCGGCCTTGCCTTCGAGCGGCCCGACGGCCGCGGCGATCGAGGCGGCGACACGCCAGACGCCGGATTTCCGGCTGGTGGCCCTGGATGGCGAAGTCCTGTCCCGGCTGCGGCAGGCCGAGACTCCCGGCGCCGGCTTCGCCGAGCTCCCGGCGGGCGGCGACGTCGAGCGGATCGCGCCCGGCGACGTGCTGGAAATCTCGGTCTTCGAGGTCGGGGCGTCGCTGTTCTCGGGCCGCATGGTCGGCATGGGCGCCTTCGGCGAGGACGCCTCGAGGGCGGCGGGCGCCAGCCTGCCTCCGATCGTGGTCGATCGTTCGGGCGTCGTGACCTTGCCCTATGTCGGGCGGACGCAGGCGGCGGGCCTGACCCCGGCCGAACTGGCGGCGCGGGTCGAGGCGGGGCTGTCGCGCAAATCCCAGGCGCCCCAGGTGAGCGTCCGCGTGCGCGAGAGCGTGGCCGGCTCGGTGATGGTGGCCGGCGACGTCAAGAAGCCGGGCCGTTATCCCCTGAGCATGGCCGGCGAGCGCCTTCTGGACGTCGTGGCCCTCGCCGGCGGGCCGGTCGCCCCCAGGCGAGACAGCCAGGTGCGCCTGGTCCGTGGCGACGCCGCCGCCGCCGCGCTGCTTTCGGACGTCGTCATGAGTTCGTCCACGGACGTGCGCCTGGCGCCCGGCGATCGGGTGGAGGTGATCGCCCGACCCCGCACCTTCACGGTCTTCGGCGCGGCCGGAAAGATCGCCGAGATCTCGTTCGACAGCGACCGCGTCACCCTGGCCCAGGCCCTGGCGCGGGCGGGCGGCCCGAGCGACCAACAGGCCGATCCTCGCGCGGTGTTCGTCTTCCGCCAGGGCGTGGACGGTACGCCCACGGCCTATCAGGTCGATCTGATGAAGCCGCAGGGCTACTTCCTGGCCCAGGCCTTCGACATGCGCAGCGGCGACGTTCTCTACGTGGCCAACGCCAGGTCGAACGACAAGGCCAAGTTCATCCAGATCCTCAACCTGTTCTTCTCGCCGGTCTACACGGCCAAGGTGCTGGCCCGTTAGGGCCGGCCGGCCTTGCGGGCCAGATAGGTGTAGGAGAGGCCGATGGATCCGACGCGATCGTCGGGCGTGACCTCTATGGGCGTCAAGCCGTGGCGCGCCATGAGTGCGAACACCGCTGGCTGGGGAAGGGCGTGCATCTCCATGATTTCCTGTTGCCCCACGCCGGCCAGGTAGGTCTCGGTGTCGAAGCGGTAGTCGAACAGCCGGCAGGGGACCTGGAAGTAGGCCAGCCCGCCGGCGTTCAGGCGACCCAGTGCCACGTCCAGCAGCCAATGCATGATCGGCGGAGGATTGTGCTGCAGCACCAGCACCGAGAAGAACAGGTCATAGCGGTCGTCGCCGGCCAGGAACTCGGGCAGGCGTCGCAGCCCGAAGTTGTCGACGCCACGTTCCGCCAGCCGCGACCGCGCCAGCGCCAGGTGTTCGGCGCTGATGTCGACGCCCTCGTATCGACCAAAGCGCCGGGCGAAGGCCTCGCCCATGCGGGCCACGCCGCAGCCGAGTTCTAGCACCGCGCCCGCCTGGGGCGGCGCGACGTGGTTTCGCGCGCAAACCTCCAGCAGCCACCCGACCTCTTCCTCGCCGGTGGCGTAGAACTCCTCGACTTCGGCGTCGCCCAGGTGTTCGGCCTCGTAGCGGGGATTTGTCAGTACGGAGAAGAAGGCGTTCTCCCGTCCATATCGCGACCAGACTTGCTCGACGTGGTCGGTAAGGGCCTGTCGCTGGGGTTCGGTCAGGTCGAGATCGACGCCTCGGCCCTCCTGCGCGCCGGCGATCAGTCCAGCCGCCTGGCTGACCTGGAACTGGCGGGCTTCGGCCGAGCCGCGGAAACGCGAGATCAGGGTCCAGGTCGACGGTTCGTCGGCCAGGTGCCCGGTCGCGGCGTCGATGCTTTCCGGCTCGCGGCCGAGAAACAATCGATAGCAGGCCTGCACGTCATAGAGCGAGGCGGGGCGATCGGTCGACGGAAACGCGGACTGGGCGCTCGACATGGGCGTACTCACTGGGCAAGCGATGCGTATGCAGCCGGCTCGCGACCGTGCAGGATGTCGGGAAGGTTCCCGAGCGCGACGGCCTCGATGAACGCCAAGCGCGCGGCCGCGTCGTCGGCTTCGCAGACGAAGAACCCGTTGACCCCGAACGAAACGACACGTTGGTCCGAGCCGTCGGTGCAACCGCGCAGATCCTCGCTGGCCTCGCCCCTCAGGGTCAGGACCAGGAGGCCGTCCTCGACCGCCTCGGCCGGTACGTCCAGGGCGAGCCATTTTTCCTCGGCCGGTCGCAGCTCCCCTTGCGCGGTCTGGTCGGCGAAACCGACTGTGTAGGGGCATGTGGTGGCCGGCAAGCCGCGAATATGCAGGTGCAGCCTAAGCCGGCGCTGTACCGGAACCGACAGGCGCAGGGCGCTGCCGCCGGGCTTCGTCCAGCAGCCCCAGTCGTCGGGTCCCCACCAGTTGGCGCTGTCCCGATAGACCTCGCCGGAGCGCATGGCGGGCCAGATCCGGGTGCTGCGATTGCGGCCGAAGGCGTGATAGGCGCCAAGGCCCACCTCGGGGGCGGCGATCGGTCGCCAGGTCGACGGAGGCAGGTCGGCCCAGGCCTCGACGTCTCCGGCCATTTGCTCGGCGAGCTCCGACCAGGCGCGCGGCCGGAATTCGGCGGCGATCCAGCGCTCGCGCTCGGCTCGCGCCGCGGAGTCGAACATCAGGGTCTCCAGACCTGCGATCAGCTCCGGCGTGGAGTTCGGATCGAAATAGGCGGCGAACGGCCCCCCCGCCTCGGGGAGGGACGAACTGTTGGCGACCAGCGCCGTCTTGCCGTGGCACAGGGATTCCGTCACCGGCAGGCCCCAGCCTTCGTAGAAGCTGGGATAGAGGCTGAAGAGGCAGCGCTCGTAGAACTGGGCCAGTTCCTGGTCCGAGACGAACATGAACCGATGGACGTGGCTGGCCAGGGCCTCGTGGGCCGTGAGTTGCTCGTGGATCGCGTCGTTCAGCCAGCCGGGATGGCCGATGCAGACCAGCTTGGGCGTGCGCCGGGGGCCGTGCTTCTTCAGCAGCGCCAGCCAGGCCTCGAACACCCGGAGGTGGTTCTTGCGCGGCTCGATGGTCGACACGAACAGTACGAACGGCGAGCCGTCCAGACCGAAACGCCGCAGCAGATCGGTCTTGGCCGCGACGCGCCCGGGCTTGCGGATGTCCGCGTCGAGCCGGACCACGGAAACCAGGTCGGGCTCGACCTCGCGCCCCAGGAACGCGCCGACGCGCAGCAGGTCGCGCTTGGTCGACTCCGAGTTCACGAAGAAGAAGTCGGCATGCTCGAAGACGCCGATCGCCCACGAGATGAAGTCCTGGATGAGCGCCTTGGGGCAGAACTCGCCGTGGAGCACCGGGATCATGTCGTGCACGAACGGCACGTAGCGGACCTGGTGCTTCTGCTTGATGCAGCGGATCTGCAGGAAATAGTTCTGCAGCCACCAGGAGGTGCCCAGGTTGATGAGGAACGCCCCGCGCGGAAACGCCATGGGCGGCGCGATGCTCAGCGTCATCAAGGCCCCGTTCAGGGCCACGGTCCATTCGGCGCTTTCGCCTTCGTTGCCGTCGAGGCTAAGCGCGCAGAGGCGGGTGAAGATGCGTTCGGGGATCTCGACCCATTCGTCGCGGGCTTCGATAAAGCAGCAGATCCTGGCCGACACGCCGGCCGCCAGGGCGTTTGTGATGATCTCGATCTGCACGCGCTGGATGCCGGTCGGCGAACGCACGTTGCGGAAATAGGTGAACAGGTCCGAGACGTCGAACACGAGGCACGGCGAGACCGCGCCATCTTCGGTCATGGTCTGGACGCCGGTGTCCAGGGTCGCGATCAGGTCGGCCGCCGACTGGGCCTGGGCCAGGGCGTCCGGGTCGTGGCCGGGGGCGCGCTTCAGCGCGGTGACGAGGGCGGCGACGGCCTCGCGGGCCTGCGCGGCGACGTCGAGCGCAGGCGGCCCGGCCTGGGACGATCCGCTCAGCCAGGCCTCGAAGACGCCGGGAGGGGCGGGCGCGTGGCCGGTCACCATGTGGCGGAGTTCGGCGGTGGCGTCGCCGTCGGCGCTCAGGGCGGCCGAGGTGAGATAGGCGCGGGCGGCGCCGGCGACGTCGCCCTGGGTCTTGGCCAGGTGCCCCAGGTGCAGGCCAGGATCCGGGTCGTCGGGCGTCAGCCGGGCCGCGGTTTCGTAGGCCTCGCGGGCCGCCTCGGGGTCGCCGCCCTCCTTCAACACGTGCCCCAGCTGAATCCAGATGTGGGTCAGGTCGGGGGCCTGGTCGAGCGCGGCCCGGTAGGCTTCCGCGGCGGTCGGCCAGTCGGCGCCGTCGCGCGCGGCGTTGGCCGTCTTCAGCAGCCGGTGAACCGCCGGAGTGACCGACACGCCGGAGGACTTCCGGATTTTCAGGGCGAGAGGCATGAACGGGCGTTTCCGTCGGGTTAGGAGGCGTGTTCCCGGACGCCGGCCAGGATCAGCCAGCCGACGCCGTAGGCGAGAAGTAATCCGAAGAAGATCGTGGCGACGATGCGCGCCCGGGCGGGAGCCACAGCCTTGACCGGGAGGTTGGGCTCGACCACGCGAACGACATACATCTGCTGCTTGAGGGCCTCGGCGTTGGCGGCCAGGGCGGCGGCTTGCGCGCCTTCGTACTGCTTGGCCGCCAGCGCCTGGCGAAGCTTCAGCGCCTCGTAGGCGCCGAGGTTCGAGGCGACGGCCCGATCGGATCCGGCCAGCCGGCCCTGGGCGGCGTCGACCTGGGCCTGCAGCGCCTGGACCTGGGCGGTCATGGCCACGCGCTGGGGAGCGTCTGGAGCCAGGCTGGCGCTCGCGCTGGCCAGTTGGGCGCGCGCAAGGGCCAGCTGCTGCTGTTGCTGGGCCAGGGCGGAGATCTGGGCCGCGCCGGTGCGCTCGGGGTCGATGTCGCGGCGGCCCTGGCGAAAGCGGGTGAGGGCGTTCTCGGTCTCGGCGATCTGGGTTTCCGCCGCCCGCAGCTGGCGGCGCGAGACGCCCAGGGCGTTGTCGAGGGCCCGCTGGTTGAAGCCGTTGATCCGCGCTTCGCCCTGATCGAGCAGGGCAGACGCGATCTTCTGGGCGTCCTCGGGCCGGAAGGCCTGGACGGTCAGGGTGGTGACGCCGCTTTCGGGAGCGTAGGTCAGCCGCACCTTGCCTCGATAATACTTCAGCAGGCTCTCGGGTGTGGCGCCGTGCAGCCGGCCCAGCAGGTCGGCTTCGGGGCGCCGGTAGACGCCGCGCAGGTCCAGCCGGGCCTGCAGCGCGGCCACCGCGTCGTGCGAGGTGAGGTACTCGCCCAGGGCGCGGGCCTCGGTCTGAGACGACGAAGCGCCGCCCAGTCCCAGCATCTGGCCGAGGGCGGACGGCGCGGCCGCCCCGGTCGCATTGGCGCGAACCAGGAAGCGGGTCTCGGACTCGTAGAGATTGGCGGCCAGCAGGAAGTAGTAGAGCGCCGCCAGCAGCGTCGGCGCGACCACCACCAGCAGAAACGCACGCCAGCGTTTCAGCCAGCCGGCCCAGTTCCAGCCTGGACGGGCCGGCGTCGCGGGGGCGGCTGTCGAAGCCGGGTCCGGAAATGACCGGAGCCGGGGCGAGACGGCGTCGATCTCGGCGGGAGGGGCGAGCGGGGGCGCGAAACCATCCATCGGTCGAAAATCTCCACCGGCTAGTTGAGGTGCACGTGCCGGCGCAGCACCCGCAGGGCCAGCAGGCCCGCGAGCGTGAAGGCCAGGCACCATCCGACGATCTGCTCGCCGTGAACGTAGGGGCTGTCGACGCTGGCGAACTGGCCGGTGTGGGCCAGTTCGAAGATCTGGTTGATCGGCGACAGGGCCAGCCAGTCGCGATAGGGCGGGGGGATCCAGTCGAGCACGAAGAAGGCCCCGCTGATCGGCATCAGGATGTAGGTCGCCGGGTGCACGAACTTGGCGACCAGGCGGTTGTCGTAGGTGGCCGCGCAGACCAGCATCGAAATGCCGAACGACAGCCAGGTCATGGCGCCCAGGGCGGCCATGAGGTGGAGGGGGCGGGCGGGCGGCGCGGCCAGGCCGAGGCTCCAGGCCCCGCTCAGCAGGATCGCCAGGGTGGCGGTGGTGGACAGCGCCTCGAGAACCGCGCGGGAAGCCAGCAGATCGAAGATCGTCACCGACCGGTGGAAGAGCAGGGGCTTGTTGGCTTCCAGCGCCGTCTCCGCGCGGGTGACGACCGATCGAAAGATCATGAAGACGCAGTAGCCCACCAGGGCCAGCGGCACCGGGGCGACGCCGCCGCCGTGGGGAGAGACGCCGCCGCCGGAATGCAGGGCGGCCACGGCCACGGCCAGCAGGGCCGGCTCGGCGATCATCCAGAGGTAGCCGATGTTGTCGCGGCCATAGCGGGTGTGCAGTTCGCGCAGGATCAGCGCGCCGATCACGTGCGCCTGGTTGTCGGCCCCGCGCGCCAGTTGGCCAAGGCTCATCGGGTGACCTCGTCGATCAGGCCGAGGGCGATCTGCATGTGCTCGCTCCACAGCGTGGGTCGCCAGCCTCCAAGGCGGGTCATCTGCCGGGCGCGGCGCGGAGAGCCGGCTTCGGCGTAGTCGTCGACCGCGCGGGCCCAGGCCGGGCCGTCCAGCGGGTCGAGATACTCGGCCACGTCGCCGCCCACCTCGCGCAGCGCGGGGATGTCGCTGGCGATCACCGGCACGCCGGCCTCGAGGGCCTCGGCGACCGACAGGCCGTAGCCCTCGGCGAAGGAAGGGCAAAGGAGCGCCGTGGCGCCGGCGAGAAGGCGCCGCATCTCGGAGTCGGGCATGCGGCCGTGCTCGACCACGCAGCCCTTCAGGGCCGGGGCGCGGTCCAGCAGGTCGAGGATGTTCTCGTTCTCCCAGCCGCGCCGCCCGACCAGCACCAGGCGGGGCACCGCCGCCGGAGGCCTCGTCTCGGCCATTCGCCGCCACAGGTGAAGCAGCAGCATATGGTTCTTGCGCGGCTCGATGGTGCTCAGCACCACGAAGTAGGGCGCGGCGCCGACGGGCGGCCTTCCATCGGCGGTGGTCCTGGGAACGCCCAGCGGGGCCACCCTGACGGGCGCGCGGTTGCCGGCCCGGGCCAGATGGGGGGCGAGCGCTCTCGCCGTGGCCTGGGAGTTGGTCAGCACGCCGCTGGACAGCGCGGTGACGGTGGCCAGCTTGCGTTCGAAGGCGGCCGTACCGCCGGGGCGCGCGAACTCCGGGTGCTCCAGGGGGATCAGATCGTGGACCAGGGTCACCAGCCGGGCGTTGCGGCGACGAAGCACGGCCTCGTACAGGGATTTGCGTTCAAGGCCCCGCGGCGACAGGTGGAGGTAAGCGGCGGGGCGCGACGAGGCCTCCCGTTCGGCCAGCCCCGGGCGGGCCGCCAGGCAGCCCTTCAGCGCCAGCCTGAGGCCCCGCGATGGTGCGCTCGCGGCGTCGCCGGCGGTCCAGCGGGCTTCGGTCTCGGCCAGGAAGTCGGCCGTGGCGTCGCGATCCAGGCGGGCGTGGGGACCCACGGGCAGGATCGCCGCGTGACTCAGCCGGTCGGGGATCAGCCGGGCCAGCTCCCGGGCATAGGCCATCTCGACCCGGTCGATGCCGGTGGGGGTCGCGTGCAGGGCGCGCGACAGCAGGCGCGAGAGGTCGAGTATCACCGGGCTGTCGCCGGCGGGAACGCGGGGGCTGGGGCGGGAGGCGACGAAGATCGATCGCTGGCGGCGGGGGGCGCCGACGCGGTCGCGAAGAAGGACGAGATCGGTCATTCGGCCGGCGCCAGTTCGAGCAGGGGCGAGGCGACGCTGGACCGGCCGGCGTGGGGCGCCAGTATCCGGTCGGCGCAGGCCGCGAGGGTTGCGCGCATGCCGCCGGCGTAGAAGCCGCCCGCGATCAGGCAGCGGTTGGCGAGCACGCGGCGGAAGGCTTCGTAGAGGTCGGGATCGGGCGCGGACGGCGCGTTCCAGAAATCGTCCAGCGGTCCTTGATGGGTCAGGCCGTCGATGTCGTAGACGGCTCGGCCGAGAACCTTGACGGGCCGGCCGGCGGCGAGCGCCAGCGTCCCGGTGGTGCTGTTGACCGTCACCACGCCGCGCGCTCCGCCGACCAGTTCGACGATGTCGCCGGCCTCGACGAAGACCACCCGCCCGGCGACGCCTTCGGTCCGGGCCAGGCTCAGGGCGGCCCGTCTCCAGTCGATCAGGCCGTTGTCCAGGGGGTGGGTCTTGACGACCAGCAGCGCGTCGGCGGGCGCATGCCGCGCGAACGAGGTCAGCGCACGGCGCAGGGCCGGGCGCATGCCATGGAACGTGGAATGGACGCGCAGCTGGTAGTCGGAATCCAGTTGCAGGGGGAGGATGAAGTAGTCCCCCGGTCTCAGGCCTGTCAGGGCCGTCCGTGATCGACGCTGCGCCGCGCCCTGGCGGGCCAGGCGCGCGATCCAGCCGCCGGCCTCGGTCAGCGCGCCCCAGGGGCGATGGGTGCGGTGGCGCGGAAAGGCGGGGCGCAGGGCGATCTCGGCGGCGTAGTAGGCCAGGCAGGCCAGGGCGCGCCGGCCCAGCGACGACGGCAGGGGAGCGCTGGCCTGCGCCGGCGGCAGGCCGACGGCCGTGGTGCGATACCAGTCCGGATCACGGTCCATGGGAGAGTGGGCGTTGACGCCGCCGCGTTCCAGCGTGATCCAGTCGGGCCTGAGATAGCCTTCCTCGAAGACGTGCAGCACCGCGCCCATGTCGCGCGCGAGGCTGGCGGCGACCCGATGCAGGGGGCGGCAGTCGCCGAACAGGACGATGTCGGTGATCTTTCGGGCGGCGAGCAGGGCGCTCAGGAAGTCGCGCCAGTCTCGCGTCCGGCCACGATAGTTGACCGCGCCGGGCATGCGCCACGACGCCTGGTCGCCGCCGTTGAAGTTCACCCGGTGAACGCCGCATCCACGCTGGCGCAAGATCTCCGCGAGGTCGGCGAAGAAGCGTCCGGGCGGCCCCTGCAGGAAGAGAACCTGTCGGCTCATCCCCGGGTCTCCAGGCTCTTGGCCAGCCGCCCTTGCAGCGCGCGCAGTCGCGCGAGGGCGCCGGGCGGCGGCGGAGCCTGGGTCAGGCGGTCGACCAGCACCTCGGGCGGGCACGGCAGGCGCGTCTTCGGATCGAGATAGAGCGGGTAGAGGATCAGCGCGCCGGCGACCAGCGCGGGAAGGCCGAGTTCGCCCCGCGACGGCGCCGCCAGGTCGGTGGTCAGGCCCCAGCCGGCGTAGAACGGATGGCCGTGAGTGACGACCGGCGTCCCGCGCAGCAGGGCCTCGAAGCCGGCCAGCGAGGTCAGTACGTGCACGGCGTCGACGGCCGCCGCCAGGCTGGGCAGTCCGGGTGCGCGCACCACCTGATCGGCGTGGGTCAGGACGGCATGGTCGGGAACGCCGCCGCGACGGTGTCCGGCCTCGACGTCCGGATGGGGGCGATAGAGGATCGTGGCCTTGGGCTCGATCGCACGCACCCTGGCCAGGAGGTCGAGATTGCCGCGCACGCCGCCGCCGCCGAACCGCACGGATGCGTCGTCCTCGACCTGGCCGACCACCAGAACGACGCGTGCGGCGTCCGGCCGGACGAACGGCGCCGAGCGATCCTGCCCGTACTTTCCGACGGCCGCGTCGCGCAGGCGTTCGATCAGGCGTTCGGCCCTGGCCAAGAGGACCGGATCGCGCACGGCCGGAGAGGTCAGGAGGCGGGTGAGCTCGCTGGCGACCGCCGGATCGTAGTGCGCGCCCAGCCGGTCCAGCGTCAGCGACAGCGGGGGAACCAGTCCCGCGCCCAGTCCGGCCGATCGCAGGAAGCCGTCCTCCATGCGCGCCAGCACGACGCCGGCCTGGGCCGCATCGACGTCGAAGCCGTTGGGCAGTCGGGTCGCCCAGCCCGCGGCCACGCCGCCGCTCGAGCGCGCCAGCGCCAGGCCGCGCCGGCGCCGGGCCATGGCGGGCGCGCCCGTCGGCGAAGCCAACATGTCGCTCACCGCCTGGCGCTTCCAGGGCGCTATGCCGACGCAGACGGCGACGCCGCGCGTGCGGTCCAGGTGACGCCGCCAGTCGGCCAGCAGCGCGGCGATGTCCTCGGCCTGGCAGGGCTCGCCGCTGAACGGGTCGCGATAGGCCACGCCGGCCAGCAGGAAGGCCTGGGCCAGGGCGTCGGCGCCGCAGCCGGAAAGGTCGCGCGGTCCGGTCCAGCGCACGGGGCGGCCGATGACCGCGGCATGGAAGGCCACGGGATCGTCGGCGTGGGCGACGACCTGGCGAGCGTTCTCGACGAGGGACCAGGGATCGCGCTCGCCCGGTATCAGCCTGGCGCCCGCCACGTCGGCGGGGCCGCGCAGGCTGGCGGCCCAGTGCGTATCCGGCGCGCTGATCACGATCGCCTCGCCCGAGGACCTGGCCAGGGCGGCCGACAGCATGGCGCAGCCTTCAGAGAGACCCCGCGGGCGCAGCAGGATCGCACCGGGCTTCAGGCCGGCGCACGGGGCCCAGAACGCGCCGCCCAGGCGCTCGTCCGCCAGCTTGCGGGCAAGGGCGGCGGCGCGTTCGCGCTCGGCCAGCGGCGCCATGGCGCATTCGTCGAGGGCGCGATCGAAGTCTCGCAGCCGGCTGACGACTGGCCGCCGCCGTCCGAACGGCGGCGCGCGCAGCACCGGCTGCGTCGTCACGGCGGCCGTTCGCGGCGAGCCGACGCGTCGCCCCCCCAGGATAAGGCTCATGCGGTCGGCTCGCTGTCCGGCGCGGCGGCATGGTCGGGATCGTGGCCGAAGCGCTGGCGGAAGGCGCGCCGGAAGTTGCCGATGTGGCCGAAGCCGCAGAAATTCGCCGCCGCCGCCGGCGTCAGGCTCGGATCGCCGGCCAGGAAGTCGCGCGCATGGCGCAGGCGCAGGTCGGCCAGCGCCGCATAGATCGAAGAGCCGCGCGTGGTGCGAAACGCATAGCGAAGGTGCTGCAAGGTCGCGCCGACGCTGTCGGCCAGAGTGCGTTCGTCGACCCGACGGGGCAGGGCGGCCACCACCGCGCGCTCGGCGCGCTCGACGAGATCGAGAGCGGCGCGCCGGTGATCGGCCGCGCCGCTCGGCGCGGCGCGCGTTTCGCGCTGGTCCAGGACGGCCGCTTCTCTGGCCGGATCCCCCTGCGCGATGTCGTACTCGTCCTGCATCGGAACTCGCTGGGCCGAGCGCTACTTCGGAAGATCCGCCGATGTTCTCGTTCGTGAAGCCCTGAGGGCTCTACGCGCGCGAATTCTCAGGAACGCGCAGCTCAGCCGTGTCCGCTCGCCCCCGATTGGAAGACAGGGCGCCTGGCTGGCGAGCGACATCCGAGATCGTGAATTTTTTAAGTCATCCGGCGTCGTGGAGGGGCGCAAGAGACTGGTCCGCCACGGCCTGGTACAGGGCGGCCAGTCGACGGCCATAGGCATGATGGGAAAAGGCCAGGGCCCGCTTGGATCCGGCGCGGATCAGCGTTTCGCGCAGGCGATCGTCTCCCGCGAGGCGGCCGATGGCCGCCGCCAGGGCGGCCTCGTCCTCGGGCGCGACCAGCAGGCCGCCGTCGCCGACGACTTCGGCCAGACCGTCCTCGGCGCTGGCCAGCACCGGCGCGCCCAGATGCATGGCTTCCAGCGCCGGCAGGCCGAAGCCTTCGGCCAGGGACGGAAAGAGCAGGGCCCGGGCTCGGGCGATCAGCGCCAGCAGGGCTCGTCGCTCCAGCCACGGCAGGCGTATCAGCCGTGGATCGGACGGCAGGCCTTTCAGAACAGTCTCCGCCCGCCAGCCGTCCGGACCCACGATCACCAGCGGCAGGGGCGCGCCGGCCGCGCGCCAGGCCGCTGCCAGTCGCGTCAGGTTCTTGCGGGGATCGATCGCGCCGACCGCGACGAAATAGCCTTTCTCGACCAGGCCGGGCGGTAGGGGCGGCCATTCGGCGGGGCTGTTCCGTTCGGCGTCCGGCGAGGCTTGCCAGGTGTTGGTCACCCGGTGGGGCGATGCGCCCAGGATCTCGATCAGGGCGCGGCGCGTGTGTTCCGAGACGGCGACCAGGTGATCGGCCCGGGTCGCGACCGCCTCCAGCAGCCGCCGGTGGCGGCGCGGGTCCACGCCGGTCAGGTCGGGGCGCTGCAGGGGGATCAGGTCGTGGATGGTGTAAAGGTTCCGGGTCCCGGTCATCGCGAGCGGGACGGGATAGGTCCAGTGCATCACCGTCGGCGGATCCGGGACTGTCAGTTCCATCAGGCGGCCATGGCGATTGAAGTAGGACTGGGCCTCGGCGAACAGGTCCCGCCTCGTCCATGTCTGGTCGTCTCCCGCCGGGCGCAGGCGGCGAACGCCGGCGCGCTGGGCCCGGAGCCAGGCGGCGAGGCGGTTCTGCGCTCGGGCGTCGCTCGGGGCGGCGTCGCGCACGAAAGCCGGGGGCGCGCCCAGGGTTTCCAGTGTCTGGGCCAGAACCGCGGCGTAGCGCGCCACGCCGACTCCCTCGCGCTCGCGGCGACGAGGGGCGTCCAGCCAGACGCGAGGTGGAGCTGAGGTCGAGGAGGTCAGGCTTATCTCCCGGCGGCGGTCGCCGACAGAGCCGGGAAGGCCTTGGCCGTCAAGTCCGCGCACCGGCGACGCGGCGCCCGCCATCAAAACTTCACGAAAGCCGGTGTCGTCGCGAGCCCCAGCGCCGTGTCTACCAATCGCGCCCATCCTGTACGGGCCAGCAAGTGGGGAAAGCATGGCGTCGCGAGGCGTGGTTACGACGGGGAACAGCTTCGAGGCGTGCGCGCGATGAGCGGCGTGCGCGGAGCCCTCGCGTTGGCCAGCCGCGCTTCCGCGCCGGCCGGTCCGCTGGACGTCCTGCGCACCGATCTCGCCGAACTGGCGCGGCTGAACGGCTTTTCGGGCGGCTTCTACATGCACATCGGCCATCGCCGCCCCATCAGCGAGATCCAGGCCGAGTTGCCGCCGCTGCGCCAGGAGCCGCGTCAGCTGGTGTCGACGGGGGGGCTCGACGAGACCCTCTATCGCCGTCGCGGCTATCTCGACCTCGATCCGCTGGCCGCACGCGCCGCGAGCGGCTTCACGCCCTTCGCCTGGACGCTCGAGGAGTTCGCCGACGACGCCAAGGCGCGGCCGGTGCTGCGATCCCTGGACGCCTGGGGCGTTCGCTCCGGCGTGATCGCGCCCATCCAGGACTATGCGGGCGGTCCCGCCTTCGTGACCCTGTTCCGCGGCGTGGCCAAGGCCGAACTGGCCGAACCGGCGGCTGCGGCCTTGCTGCTCGCCGCCGCCCGTCTTCACGCGACGGCGCGGTCCGCGCCCGACGCCCAGGCGAAGGGGCTCAGCCAGCGCGAGCTGGAGGTGCTGCGGCTGGCCGCGCTGGGCCACACCGAGCAGGAGGCGGCCGCGACCCTGGCGCTGAGCCGGCGCGGCGTGCAGTTCCACCTGGCCCGCGCGGGCGAGAAGCTCGACGCCCCGAACAAGACCGCCGCCGTCGCTCGGGCGGTCAGTGCTGGCCTGATAGCGCTATAGCTTCAGTATAATTTGAAAGGAATTGAAGTCGCGGCCGTTGCGGTCGCGGCTATATTTGTCGTTTGATAAATATACTCGTGCTCGTTCATGGTGTTGTACTATTTTTGATATGCTTTCTGCTTCAAAAACTTCAACTTTGGCGCGTTGACGATTTCTCGGTTGAGTTGAATGATTTGGCCATCGCGGGGCTGAAGGGGGCTAACACCTCAGGAACGCGAAGCGTCTTCTCGTCGGATTTGGCCGACGGGGAGGGCGAGCCGGCGGCTGCTCCATGACGGTGCGGGCCGGTGACTTGAGCCTGGTTTCAACCGCACCACGGATAAAGGACCACCCCATGTCTAAGCTGAAGCTTCGCGCCATCGCCGGCGTGAGCGCCATCGCCGCTTGCGCCGCCTTCGCCGGTGCCGCCCACGCCCAGGTCAACGGGGGCGGCTCCTCGCTGATCGCCCCGTACTGGCGCCAGGCCGCCGACTGCTACGGCACGCACGAGACCCTGCTGGTCAAGGCCGTGCCGACCAGCACCCTGCCGACCACCCAGTTCTGCACGGGCGGTTCGCTGACCTCGAACACCGTCCGCTACATCTCGACGGGTTCGGGCACGGGCATCGCCGGCATCTACAGCCACGACGCCTCGAAGTACGGCGACATCGACCTGGCCACGGCGGGCGACCAGTTCTGGCCGCGCGTCCACTACGGCCTGTCGGAAACCTCGCTGAGCGCCAGCGACGTCAACGTCTACAACAACGGCGGCACCGTCCAGGGCGTGACCGTCGCGGCCTCGCCGACCGCCGGCCAGTACCCGCTGCCGAAGCCGCTCTACGGCGCCCTCGTGCAGTTCCCGGTCGCCATCGCCCCGGTCGCCGTGGCCTTCGACCCCGTCTACAAGAAGGTCCGCAACGCCGACGGCTCGGTCACGAGCGTCTCGTTCAACCTCGTCGGCGGTGAGCTGAAGCTCGACGCGGCCACCTACTGCAAGATCTTCAACGGCCAGATCACCGACTGGAGCGACAGCGCCCTGACCGCCCTGAACGGCGGCACGTCGCTGACCGGCGGCGTCAGCGTTCCGCTGCAAATCGTCGGCCGCTCGGAAAGCTCGGGCACCACGGGCCTGTTCACCCGCCACCTGGCCGCCGTCTGCGGTTCGCTGTCGGGCAACGCCTTCGCTGACGGCGCTTCGACCCTGCCGGCCTCGATCCAGGGCGGCACCTACAACAAGAGCACCAACGTCGTGACCGGCGAAGTCTCGGGCAAGTTCACCCGCGCCGAAGGCAGCGACGGCGTGGCCAAGTACCTGGCCTTCACCGCTCAGCCCGGTTCGAACGCCGGCGACCAAGTCGTCCAGGCCCGCATCGGCTACGTCGGCGCCGACTACACGCTGCCCTTCTCGACCAACACGGGCAACAACTACGGCCTGGCCTCGGCCTCGCTGCAGAACGCCCTCGGCGCCTACGTGAAGCCGCAACCGGCCGCCGCCACGGCCGCCTTCGGCGCCCTGGCTCCGCCCCAGTCGAACGCCACGGGCGGCTACAGCGCGACCAACACCGCCAACGGCCTGCGCGCCAACCCGCAGGACTGGGTCCAGTCGTCGAGCAAGACCTCGCCGCTGGCCAACCCGAACGTCGCCGGTTCGTATCCGATCATCGGCACCGTGAACTGGATCAGCTACACCTGCTACGCCGACAGCGCGTCGCTGGGCACCCTGACCAGCTCGTCGAACACCGGCATCCTGAACCAGCTCGACACGGCCCTGATCGCCGATCCGAGCACGGGCCTGCTGGCCAACGCCGGCCTGGCCGCGCTGCCGAGCAACTGGGCGACCGCCATCCGCGCGACGTTCCTGGTTCCGACCACCGCGACCCGTCCGCTGAACCTCTATCTGGACGTCGCCGGCACGACCACGGGCAACACGACCTGCGGCGCTGGCACGATCGTCGGCGCCTAATCCGCGCCAGACCCCAGAAACTTCCCCTTGCAACTGGGGCCCCGGCGGAAGCCGGGGCCCTTTTTGTGTGGAACGTACAGGTCCGACCGGGATGGCGGGTTCCAGACTTTGGGCGCCCGCCAGCGGCCGGGCCCTGTGCTTAAGCACAATGATCGCGAAGGCAGGGCAGGGCACGACAATCAGGACTTTGGTTTATTCGACGATCGTCGCGACGGTCGCCCTGGGGGATAAATGCCGACTTTCGACATCAGCACTTTGAACGGCGTGGCCTTTACTTCGGAGCAGGTGTCGGCCGTCAGCACCTCGACGATCAACCCGTCCGCCTCGTCGCCGTCGACGGGCCTGCAGATCGTCTTCGTGTCCCCCGGGACCTCCGGCTACACGATCTCGAACGCGGTATCGAACTACGTCGCCGGCACCGCGACGGACTATCCCACGTTTGGTTCGTTCACCCTGACCAATACCGGCGGGGTGGCCGCCACCTACTACGTGCATGGCTTCACCGCCGACGGGATCCTCATCTCGAAGGACCCGACGCTGACGCTCGGCGACCTCTCGAACGTGGCGACCGGCGCCAAGCTGCTGAGTAACGGCTCGCTGGTCCCCAACATCCAGACCAGCGGCGCCTATCAGACGCTGATGGACCTGTGGGCCAGCGACCCCGACAGCCGCGACTACTACTTCGCCTATGGCGGCGGCTACGGCATGACGTTCGACTACAACGACTCCGCGGGCCATCCGCACCGGGTCACGCTGAAGGACACCGACGGCGACCAGGTTTTCGACCAGATCAACGGTCGGCCTTCGAACCCCAACGCACCAACGTTCCCGATCGTCCTGACCAGCAACGACGCGGTCTATGTGGCGCCCCCTTGTTTCGCCGCCGGCACGCTGGTGACCACCGAGCGTGGCGAGGTCGCCGTCGAGGCCCTGGAAGTCGGCGATCTGGTCGCCACCGCCTCTGGCGAGAGCCGTCCGGTGATCTGGATCGGCGCGCGCCATGTCGCCTGCGATCGCCATCCGCGACGCCACGAGGTGGATCCGATCCGGGTGAAGGCCCACGCCTTCGGCCCCGGGGTTCCGCGTCGCGACCTGCTGCTGTCGCCCGGGCACGCGGTCATGGTCGACGGCGTGCTGGTTCCGGTCAGCCTGCTGGCCAATGGCGCGACGATCGCCCAGGAGCCCGTCGCGGCGATCCGCTACTATCACGTCGAACTCGACGCCCATGACGTCCTGCTGGCCGAGGGCATGCCGTGCGAGACCTATCTCGACGACGGCAACCGCCATGCTTTCGGCAACGCGCCTCAGCACGTCAGCCTGCATGGTCGCCTCGATCCCATCGGCTGGGACGAAGCCTGCGCGCCTGTGCTGCGCGAGGGCCCCGAGCTTGCCCGGATGCGTGCTCAGCTGAACGCGCGGGCGGTCGAACTGGGCTGGACGCGCTGCGCCGACCCGGACCTGACCCTGCTCGCCGACGGGGTCGAGATCGCGCCGTTGCGGACGGTTGGCGGCCGCGTCTGGTTCATGGCGCCGGCGGCGAGGACGCTCGCGCTGCGTTCGCGCTCGTCCAAGCCGGCCGAGACGGTCGAAGGCTCGACCGATCACCGCCGCCTCGGCGTGGCCGTCCAGGCCTTGCGGGTGGATGGCGAGGCCGTCGTGCTCGGCGACGCCGCCTTTGGCGAGGGCTTCGAGGCGATCGAGCATCTCGACGCCGCGGCCTGGCGCTGGACGGTCGGAGAGGCGCGCCTGCATCTGGCCGGCCCGGCCCTGATCGAGTTGTCGATCCGCCTGGCCGCCCCGACCTGGCGCCGCCCGGCCGTGCCGCAACTGCGTCTCGTGGAAGCGGGGTGATCCCGCGAAGGCCGGGCTGTGCTTCTGCACAGTCCGGCTGATCCTGCCGTTGCCTAAGAGCGGCGCGGCCGATCGCGGGCGGGGACCAAGACATGACGGATCTGCTCGAGCGTTCGGCGCCGGCGACGTTGACCGGCGGCTGCGCCTGCGGCTCGCGCCTCGAAACGTTGCTGTGCTGCGGGCTCGATCTTTCGCGAGCCGTGCGGGAGATCGTCGATTCCGAGACGGCGTCCGCCTTGGGGCGGATGAGCCAGGCCTATGTCGACGGCGAGCTGTCGCTGGCCGAACACGAGGCGTTGGCCGTGCTGCGGCGCGCGCCGGGCCATCGCGACGCCCTGGGCGGGCTCTACAACGTCTGCAAGGACGAGGGGCGGATGACCGCCGCCGAGGCGATCGTACGGCGGATGGCTCTGCTCCATCCCGACGACGCCCAGGTGCGTCTGAACGCGGCGCTTTTCTTCCTGGCGCGGAACGCCCACGGCGAGGCCATGCCCCATGCGCGGATGCTGGTGCGCCTGGCGCCCGAGGCGCAGCAGGCGCATCTGGCCCTGGCCAAGGTGTTCGCGGCCCAGAACCGCCCCCATGACGCCGAGCACCATCTGCGGCGCGCTCTGGAATTGGCGCCCGACGACGAGGCCGAGATCCTGCCGCCGCTCGCCCAGGCCCTGCGCGGCCAGGGGCGGTTCGACGAGGCGCGCGAGATCTTCAGGCGCATGGTCGACACGGGCCCCGCGCCGCAGGCTCTGAGCGCCTGGACCGATCTCGAGGAGGAGGCGGGGCGCATAGAAGAGGGCCTGGCGCTCAACGCGCGGGCGGCGGCCCTGACGCCGGATGATCCGGGCCTCGCCGTCCAGCGCGCGGTGCTCCTGCGCCGGGCCGGGCGCCAGGACGAAGCCCTGGCCGCGCTGGAGGGCCTGGCGGCCCGCCGCGCCACCGGTCAGCTGGGCGCCGCCGGGCTGATGGCCCGCGCGCGAGTGCTGGAAAGCCTGTCCCGGTATGCCGAGGCTTTCGCCGACTTCGCGGAAGCCAAGCGCCTGACGCGCGAGCGGACCGGCAATGTCTATGCCGCCGACCGGGCCGACGCCCAGGCCAGGCGCCTGAAGGGCTTCTTCACCGCCAGCCGGACGCCGCTGCTGCCGCGAGCCGGCGTGCGCGCGGATGGTCCTAAGCCGGTGTTCATCGTCGGCTTCCCGCGGTCGGGCACCACCCTGGTGGAGCAGACCCTGACGGCGACCGGCGAGGTCGCCGCCGGCGACGAGCTGCAGACCCTGCACCAGCTCACCGAGCGCATGCCCGCGCTGCTGGGCAGCCCAGGCCTCTATCCGACGGCTCTTAGCGAACTGTGGCTGGGCGATCGCCGGCACGAGCTGGACAATCTGCGCGACCACTATCTGAACGACGCCGCGCGCCTCGGGGCGAGCCAGCCTGGAAAGCGCTGGTTCACCGACAAGATGCCGCTCAACGAGACGCATCTGGGGCTGATCCACCTGCTGTTCCCGGCCGCGCCCGTGGTCCACCTGATCCGGCATCCGCTGGACGTGGTGCTGTCGGTGTTCACCAACACCTTGAGCCATGGCTTCCATTGCGCCAGCGCGCTGGACAGCGCGGCGCGGCACTATGCCCTGACCGCCGACCTGGTGGCGCACTACCTGTCGGTTCTTCCGGTGAACTATCTGCCGGTGCGCTACGAGGACGTGGTCTCGGATCAGGAAACTCAGGTCCGGCGGCTCTTCGACTTCGTCGGCGTCCCGTTCGACGCCCGCGCCCTGGCGCCGCACGAGAACCCGCGTCACGCCCGCACGGCCAGCTACGCCCAGGTGACCGAAAAGCTCTACGATCGCTCGCGCTATCGCTACCGGTTCTATCGCGAGCAGCTGGAGCCGGTGGTCGCGGTGCTGGAGCCGGCCATCGCCGCCCTGGGCTACACGGTCGACTGGGACTAGCCGCCGGAGCCGGCGGGCGCCAGGGCTTGGGCTACCGACAGCTTGCGGGCGGCAAGGATTGCACGTTCTGAATCGGACAGGCCCGCGGGAGCAGGGCGCGCCTCGCTGGGATCCACCGCGCGGGCTTCGCGCAGCACCTCGAAATGCAGATGGGGTCCCGTCGCCAGACCCGAGGCGCCGCTGAGGCCCACGACCTCTCCCTGGCGTACGGTCTGGCCCGCCGCGACGGTCCAGCGCGACAGATGGGCGTAGACGGTCTGGAGGCCGTCCGCGTGCCGCAGCCGGATCCGACGGCCGTAGCCGCCCGCCCAGTCGGCCGTCTCGACCACGCCGTCGGCCGCCGCCAGCACAGGCGTGCCGATCGGGGCGTCGAAATCGACCCCCTTGTGCATGCGGGTATAGCCGAGCAGGGGATGACGACGGGGGCCGAACGCCGAGGTGATCCGCGTGCGATGGAGCGGCGTGCGCAGCAGGCTTCCGCTGAGATCGGCGCCGTCGGCGTCAACGAAGCGGTCACGGCCGTCGCGGCCGGTGTCCAGCCGATACAGGCTGACCGTCGTGCGGGATCCCGAAAGCTCCACGAAGTCGAGACGGCCGTCCTCGCCGACGACCAGCCGCACTCGATCGCCCAGGGCGACGTCGCGCGTCAGGTCCAGCCTGTGGCCCAGCAGGGCCAGCGCCCGCGACACCGTCGGATCCTTGGCCCGTTCTCCGTAAAGCACCTCTTCCATCGGCCCGTCGACCACCGTCCTGGCCGGTGCCGGGGCGGCGGCCTGGCCCGGGAGGGCGGCGTCGCGTTCGACGGCGGCGACGAAAGCGGCTAGGTCGGAGGGGGGAGCGGCGGCCGTCGCCGGCGTCCGGGTCCGCGCCAGGGCCGCGCCGGCGACCACGACGATCGCCGCCACGCCCAGGACCAGGCTCCAGGCGCCCGCTCGCACCATTTCGTCCCTCCGTCAGGCCCCGACCATAGCCGCCCCGTGCGACTGGCCGGCGACAGGCGTCCTCAGGGACGGCCCGCCTGGCAGCTCTTGTCGTCCCGGCGGGACGGGTCGTCGCAATCGCCGAAGCCCAGCACCTGCACGCTGATGATCGAGCGTTCGTCGCGCGGCCGGGCCTGGGCGGTGGCCTGGGCGGCCTTTTCCGCCGCGCTGGACGCGGCGCTCGCCTCGGTGCTGACGCTGGGCGCCGCCGCCGTGGTCGGAACGCCGATCGTCGAGCCCTGGACGCTGAAGTTGTCGGCGTTGGCCACCGACAGGGCGGCGACGAACAGGTTCCCGGCCACGCGAACACCGGCGTCGCCGGCGTCGACCGTGCCTCGCGGCGCGATCAGGTAGACGTTCGGCGCCTCCACGCCCGGGGCGGGCTGGAAGGCGGCGATGCCGGCGCCGCTGACGGCGCTGGCCTGATCCTGTTCGGAATAGGCGTTGTCGCTGACCTTGACGATCGCCGGCGGGAAGTTGGCCGACGTCTTGGGGCCCTGGCCGGCGTTGAGGTCGCCGTTCGAGGACCACATGGCCACGTCGCCGCCCTGCTCGGTGAACAGGCGGCTCTGGTTGAGCACGAAGTCGCCGTCGGTGAAGGTCGAGATCCGCCCGCCGCGCAGGGTGAGCACGCCCTCGAAGCCCGTCGGGATCTCCTCGATGTAGGAGATCTGCGGCAGGGTCAGGCCGTTGCTGACGATGCCCGAGAAGAGGTCGCGGCCCGCATAGTTGCGGCGCGCGGCCTGCTGGGCGGTGCTGACCGTCGAGCCGGCCAGCACGCGACCGCCGGGGCCCAGAATGCTGATGTCGCCGCCCCGGGCCGTCTGGATCGTCGACAGGCGCAGGTCGAGATCGCCGGTGCGCACCATCTTGTTGGCCCCGTTGGCGCCGCCCGTCAGGTCGTTGGCGGTATAGCCCAGGCGGGCGGGGAACAGGGCGTTCACCGCGTTGTAGCCCCGTGAATACTTGAGATAGGACGGGCCGGGCACCGAGGTCTGGACCAGCTCGTTGTAGTAGACCTTGAGCAGGAACACCCGCTGCTGCAGCTCAGGCAAGGCCGCGAACGCGGCATAGGCGCCGGCGAGGTCGACCGTTCCCGAACCCAGGGCGTCCGGATGGTTGGCGCGCATCCAGGCGATCAGCTGGGCGGCATAGATCGGCTTGGAAGTGTCGATCACCGCCGCGTTGTTGGCGTCGGTGGTCTGGGCGTAGAGGTAGTCGGGCCAGTTGGCGGCGTTGGCCGGGTTCAGATAGGCCTCGCGCAGGCCGGCATAGTCGGCGCCCTTGGCGACGCCGAAGGCGGTGACGATGCTGGCGCCCTGGGCGTCGAGCCAGGGGTTCCACTCCGCGCCCACCGACAGCACGCCGCCGCCGAAGACGGCCTGGCTCGCGACGCCGCCCGTCTGGGCGTTGAAGACGTCGGTCGCCGAGTTGAGGAACGGTCCCAGGTCCCGGCCGGCTTCCAGGAAGAAATGGCCGGGACCGCCGATCACGAAGGCGCCGCCGTTCAGGGCGGGACGCAGCGGCCCGTACACAGGCGTGCCGTTGACGTAGTCCACGATCGCCCGTTGCAGGGTGGTGGTGGCGGTGATGTCGCGGCCGGCGGCGATGCGGGTGATGTCGTTGGCGGCCAGGTTCTGGCCGAAGAACATCATGTCGACGATGTCGCGGCCCGCGCCGATGCGGGTCACCTTGGGAGACGAGATGATCATGCCGTCGATGTCGCCCCCGGCGAAGATCCGGTTGGGCGTCGCGTCGCCGCGATGCGGCACGCTGGAGGCGTGCAGCAGCAGGCGTTCGGCCAGGCTGGTCGTGGGAAGAACAGCCGGGAATGAGAAGGGCCTGCCGCCGATGACCTGCGTGGCTTCAAGCTCGTAGATCGAGAAGGCGCCGGGCGTCAGGCCCGGATCGTTGTCGAGCATGGCGATCGTCATGGGCGCGATGTCGCCGCCCGCCGCCAAGGTCAGGGTTCCCCGGGCGCTCGGATAGAGCAGGATCTGGCGGTCGACATTGCCGCCGAGCGAAAGGTCGCCGGCCAGGGCCACGGCCGAGAAGCTCGTGGGATAGATCGCCTTGCCGATCAGCGAGAGGGAGTCGCCGCCGGTGGTCACCACGTCGCCGACGCTGGAGTCGAGCGTGGGATTGCTGACGTCGAGGGAGCCGCCGGCGAGGACCGAGACGCCGCTGTCGCCGCTGTAGAAGCCCACGCGGTTGATGTCGCCGACGCCAAGCGCGGTGATCCCCTGGACCTGCACGTCGCCGAGAGCGGCGACGTCGATCTGGGCGTCGGTCAGGCGCAGGCGCAGGGTGTTGGCGGTCAAGGCCCCGGCGCCGGCCGAGCTGAACTGGGTCAGGCCGGCGGCGGCGATGTCGCCGCCGACGACGATGTCGCCGTCCCCCGAGCGATGTCGATGCGGCCGCCCAGGAGGTCGCCGCCGACCTTCATGGACACGTCGCCGCCGCCGTAGGTGATGAGCGCCTTGCCGGTCTGGCCCGAGACGTCGGCCGTGGTCACCGTGGTGTCGGCGGCCACGGTCAGGTCGACCACCTGGCCGCCGGCGGAGACGCGGATGTCGCCGCCGCCCAGCGTGCCGAGGCCCTCGCTGAACAGCTTGTTGTTGATGCGGATGTCGGTGATCCGCCCGACCTCTCCGACCCGCCAGGGCTGGGTCATGCTGCCGACGAAGGTGAGGCCGCGCACCGCGTTGGCGCCCGCGCCGATCCACGCGGCGGTATAGGCGTCACGACGGCTGAGGACGTCGCGCCCCGCCGTCAGCGTCACGTCGCCGCCGCCGTCGGCGTAGACCGTTTCGGCTTCGAGCAGGCCCTTCAGTCCGGGGGAGGCGCCCGTACCCGAGCCGTAGGCGTAGTTGGTCAGGCGCGGATCCGGTTGCGAATAGGCGCTCGGGTCGAGAAGCAGGGTCTCGCCCGTCGTGGGATCGATCACCGTCACCAGCGCCGGCCGCACGCGCGCGCCGGCGGTGTAAACCGCCGCGCCGCCGACCTGATAGCCCGAAGCCGCCGTGGTCTCCGCGCCGGTGGAAAGGTTGCGGTAGACCGGGGTCGCGCCGTTGCGCAGATCGATGTCGCCGGCCGCGGCGAGGCCGATCGAGCCCGTGCCGGTGCGGATCAGGGCCGCGGTCTGCACCGTCGTCACCGGCGGCGTGGTCGTGGAGCGGGGAGGGGTGTAGCTGGTCTTCAGCGTCGACCAGGAACCCGCCGCGAGTTTCAGGAAGCCGGCGGCCAGTTCCAGGGTGGTGGAGACCCCGGTCGGTGCGTTGGCGGGGCCGCTCAGCGTGTAGCGGCCCGGATACTGGGCGAAGTAGGCGCGGGCGTTCTGCGACAGGAACGATTGCACCGCCGCCGGCGCCGCGGAGAAGGTGATGCGGGTATAGGAGTTGGTCGTGAAGGCGGGATTGGCCGCCAGTTGGGCCTGCAGCCAGGCCTCCGCCGTGACCCGCTGGCCGTTGGTCGTGCCGAACAGCAAGGAGTCGGAGAAGCTGTTCGTGCCGGTGACCCCGCCGTAGCTGTAGGCGCCGCGACCGTCGACCGTCAGGCTGGCGTCCGAGCCGGCCTGGACGCGGGTCGTGTCGGCGCTGAAGCGGCCGGAGGGATCGCGCGCTGCGCCGGCCACCAGCTGATAGGACCAGGACTGCACGGCCTGCTGGCCGTTTCCGGTGTCGATGAGCGGGAAGAGGTCGGCGCTGGCGATCGGGTCGCCCGCGCCCGACGGACCCGAACCCTGCGCCGCCGCGCTGTTGGCGGCGGCCCGGTAGGGGGCCGGGTTGCCGGTGGCGGCCAGCTGGCTGCCGAGAGCGGCCGCGCCCGGGAAGGTGACGCTGATGACGTTGGTCGGCGAGCCCGCCGGGGTATAGGCCCCCACGGTGGCGCAGGATCCGACGCACGTGCCCGTCAACGAGCCGTTGTACACCCGCGAGCCGGCGCCCACGGCGGTGTTCAGGTAGGCCGGGTCGGTCTGATCGCCGAAGGTGAAGTAGCCGTCGGTGATCGACCCTTTCAGCGTCAGGTCGCCGCCGGCGCGCAGGGTGAGCGCGCCGGCCTCACCGGAAGCCTTGCCGCCGACGCGGTAGGTCATGTCGGTGAACCCGGCCAGCAGGTCGCCTTCGGAACCGGGTTTGACGTAGTAGGCGCCCGCTATGCTGGGATGGGCGGCCATCAGGCCCGCCGAGACCGCGCCGGACACGTCCACGACGCCCGCGGCCAGGTTCCAGTTCGACGCCAGGACGATGTCGCCGGCGTAGTTCAGCTCGACCCCGGGACGGGCGTGGAAGTTCGCGCCCGAAGCAAGTCCGCCGAGCTGGCCGTAGGCCGCCGATATGTCGAAGCGCCGGATGAAGTCGGCCAGGGCGCCGGCCGAGGTGTCCGACAGGAAATTGGGTTTGCCCGACGCGGCCAGATCCAGCGTGGCCACTCCGTTGCCGACCGTGACGCCGGAGAACTGACCTCCGGCGGCGATGTCGCCGAGGTCGTAGGCCTTGTAGCCCTCGACGGTGACGCTGTCGGCCCCAGTGACGACGCCGGCGAAGGCGATATTGACCGTCTGGGCGCCATCCGGGCCGATCACGGGCGCGCGCAGGGTCAGGGAGCCGCCGCGGTCGGCCTCGACGAGCCGGTAGTTGGTCACGCCGTTCTCGCGGGTCTCGACCAGGCGGGCCTGGTCGCGGGCCGCGCCGACGTCGATGCTCGCGCCGGCCTCCACCCGGATGCCGCCCGTCCCCACCGTGCCGATCAGCACCGATCCGCCCTCGGCCACGCGGGTGGCGTCGTCGCCATAGCCGGCGGCGCGGGCGTCTATCTTCGAGCCGCCGCGCAGGATCACGCCATCGGCGCCGATCAGCCGCACGTCGCCGCCGTTCACGCCGGAGACGTCGATGGTTCCGCCCACATCCACCCTGCCGCCGTCGGCCGTCAGGTACAGATTGTCGGCCTTGAGGGTCTGTCCGGCGGCCAGGGTCAGGTCGCCGGTTCCGGTCTGGATCGCCACGTGACCGGTGAAGGCGCCGTTCGTCACCGTCTGGAAGGTGGCCAGGTCGAAGGCGCCGCCCTGGTTCAGGAAGAAGCCCGCGCCCTTGCCCGGCGCCTTGGCCTCCAGGACGCCGCCGAAGCGCACCGCGCCCTTGGCGGCGTTGAGCGTCAGGTCGCCGGCCTCGCCGACGCCTCCGCCGACCGACAGGGTCGAGCCCGCCGCCAGGTCGATGTCGCCGGCGACCGAGGTCAGGGTCAGCGCTCCGCCGGAGGCGTAGACGAGATAGGGATCTGCCGCGTCGCCGAACGACTTCACGTAGCCGGGGGTGGCCAGGACAGCGCCCGCGCCGATCGTCAGGTCGTTCTGGGCGGTCAGTTTCAGCACGCCGGCCGAGGCGCGGAGCCGGGCTTGGGCGACATTGATGGTCGCGCCTTCGATGGCCAGGGTCGCGCCGGCCACGCCTTCGGGCAGGGTCACCGCGCCGCCGCCGCCGAGGATGTTCACCGCGCCGGTGGAGATCAGCGCCAGGGAGGGGATCACCGCCTTGACGCCCGAGCCGGTCGAAACGGCGCGGTCGGCGATCAGCGGGGCGGAGATCGTCAGCCGCGCGGCGCCAACGGTCAGCGAGCCGCGCCCTTGGTAGAACAGGCCGTCGCGGGCGCTGAGCGATACGCCGCCCCCCGCGCCCAGCACCTGGACGTCGCCGGAGCCGAAGACGAGGCTGGCGGCTTCGATCGACAGGCGCGCCGAGCCGCAGGCGGCGTTGCAGCCGGCGAGCTTGGCGTGGCTGTTGGCCAGGGTGAGCGTGCCGGCGGTCAGCTTGACCGAGGCGGCGTCCGGCGCGACCGCCAGGCCGCCGGCGTCCAGCACGAGATCGCCGAACGCATAGCTGCCGGAGGCGAAGTCGATCGCCGAGGGCGTGCTGAGGGTCAGGCGCTTGGCCGCGCCCAGCGCGCTGGCCAGGCGGGAGGTGATGACCAGGCCGCGCAGGTTCGCGCCGTTCTCGGCGAAGTGCATCTCCGCGGCGCCCAGCCCGAGGTCGACGGCCGAGAGATTGGCCAACGGGTTGATGGTCAGGTCGTGGCTGGAATTGAGTAGCACCGACGCGCCGCTCAGGGTGGCCGCGCCGATGTGCAGCGTCGCCGTGTCGGCGCCGGCGTCGAGGTTGGTCCGCGTCACGGCGCGGGCCGGCCCGTTGGATACGCGCACGAGCGCGCCCTTGCCGCTGAGGTCCGAGGCCGAGCCGTCGACGAGGTACGCGCCGGTCCGGGCGTCGGAAGTCGAGCCGCGCGCGACGATGGCCGCGTCGTCGTCGAGGACGATGGATCCGCCGTTGTCGACCGCCAGCAGGATGTCGGGCGCCGCCAGGGCGTGGCTGGCGTTGTTGGCGACCTTGATGCTGGTCGCCGAGGCGCGGATGCTGGTCGTGCCGTCGGCGTTCTCGATGCGCGAGCCGCCGATCAGCAGGCTGTCGACATTGAGGTTCGACAGCTGGTCGGCGTCGAGTTGGATCTGGCCCGCGGACGGGGCGCCGATCTCCGAGACGATGACGATGTTGGAGCCGCTGATGTCGGCCTGGGCGCCTCGGCCGCCGGCGGCCGGCGCGGTCTCGAAAGTTCCGGCCAGGGTCAGGGAGTCGATCGGCTGGATGGTCAGCCGCGCGGCGTCGGTCGGCAGGCGCGGGGCGACGGTTCCGGCCTTCTGCGCCTGGTCGGAGAAAGCGAGCGTGGCCGAGGTCAGGGCGATGTTGGAGTAGCTGCGCAACACCGTCTGGCTGTCGACGGCGAACATCCGCAGCTGGGAGTCCTCCTGGCCGTTCAGGCCGCCGTAGCGGCCCGACACCAGCACCGAGCCGTCGCGGCGCGTCTGGGCGACGCCCGGAGCGGCGTTCAGGCCGGTCGCCTCGACCACGCGCATGCCGCCGGGCAGGGTGGCGTACTGGGCCGGCAGCAAGGTGTACCAGCCCGCCGCGAAGTTCGGGCCGCCGCTGAGATAGACGCGCTTGCCCACGGCCGACGCGCCATAGAGGTCGCCGTAGTTGGCCGAGTAGATCGGGTCGAACGGAGCCACCGCGGCGTCGGACAGGCCCGGCACGATGGCGTAGACCTGGCGACGATCTGCATACTGATAGCCGCCGTTGCCGCTGAAGGCGTCGGGGTTGTACTGGCTGAGCACGTCGCGCGAGCCGCCGACGCCCGGGATGAATTCGTAGGCGTAGACGTCGCCGCCGCCGGTCAGCCTGACCGTCGCGCCCGACTGGGTGACGATGTCTCGCCCGGCCAGGTTCAGCACGCCCGTCGGCGGGCCGGTGAGCGGCTGGGCGCTGACCGGATTGAAGTAGTATTCCTTCTGGTCGGTCGTCACGCCGTAGGGGATCGACAGGCCGTCGGCCGACACCGAGGTGAGACCGCCGTCCGCCAGCACGACCGAACCGGTGGCGGGCGCGAAGGTCGCGCCGTTGCGGACCATCGCCGTCTGGGCGCCGAGGGTCAAAGTACCGAGCGGAGCGCGCAGGACGCCGCCCTGGACGATGCTGGCGGCCTGGAAGCTGAGATTGCTGCCGGCGGAGTAGGGCGTGGAGGCAGTGGCGGCGCTGGACCGGCCGATGGCGATCAGGCCGTCGCCGGCCGTGGAGCTGACGGCGTAGGTCGAGCCGGTCGTGGCGTAGACCTGGCCGGCGACCAGCGACAGGTCGCCGTTGACCGCCAGGTGACCCGCGAGGCTCGGCGCCGGTGAAGTTCCGGGCAGAGCGAAAACGGTCTCGTAGGGGCTGACGCCGGTGAAGCGCAGGTCGCCAGCCACGTTGAATCTGGTCCTGGCGACCGAGCGGTCGAACAGCACCGCTCCGCCCACGTCCATCAGCTTGGCGTCGAAGGTGACCTGGCCGTCGCCGGCCACGCCGACGGCCGGCGTGCTCAGGCCCTGGAAGGCGCCGCCCAGCGAGACGTAGGCGGCTTCGATGCGCAGGTTTCCGGTCGCCCCCACAATGGGGGACAGGCTCTGCCGATAGGCCGCGTCGGTCAGCGGGGTTACGCCGTCCCAGGTTTTGGACGTCAGGTAGAAGGCCGAGCCGAGCCGAAGGTTCACGTCGCCTTCGCCGCGCAGCGATCCCTGGACGACCAGGGTGTCGAAGCCGGCCGTCTCGATGGCCTGGGCGGTCAGGGTGTTGCGGGCGGGCGCCGCGGCGGCGTCGCCGGTCAGCACAAGGTCGGTCATGGCCAGCACGCCGCCGGCCGCCTGCGCGGCGCCGCCTTCGGCGCGGATCGTGGCCCCGGCGATGACGCCGCCGGTTCCCAGGCTGAGCGTGCCGCCGTTGCTCCATTGCTCGGTGGCGGCGTAGGTCCCGAAGGCGGTCGGCTGGTCGTAGACGTCGCTGGCGCCGGAGATGTCGATCACCGCGCCCTTGGCGGCGTTCAGCGCAAGGCCGACGACATCCTCGCGCAGGCTCGGCTGGGTGGTGGAGTTGGAATAGGGCGAGGACCCGCCGATCGGGGGCGCGACCCCGACGATCGTGCCGACGTCGCCCTTGGCGGTCGCCGTCAGCAGGGCGCCGCCGTTCCAGACCCGGCCGGTGACGATCTGGCGACCGTTGGTCACCGCCGAGGCGTAGGGGTTGCGGATGCTGACGCCGGAAAGGTCGGTCACGCTGCCGGCGTCGAGCTGCACGCCGACATCGGCGTCGAGCGCGCCCAGCAGGTAGATCGGGCCGCGGGCCACCTGGGCGTTCGTGCGCCTGGGGTCGATCTTCGACATGGCGTTCGGATCGACCGTGCCGTCGGCGCGCGTACTGAACACCTCCGAAAGGTCGCGCACGGCGACCGCCGGCGTGGCGGTCGTGCCGACATAGAAGTTTGGCAGGGTGGCGTTCTGCACGACCTTGCCGCCATGCAGGCGGATGGTCCCCTGGCTGAGAATCTTCGAGGCGCCGATCGTCGAGCCGGCCGCGCCGACGATCTGACCGCCCTGCGCGACCTTCAGCTCCACCAGGCCGCCGAAGGTGAGATTGACGCCCAGCTGGTCCCAGGCCTCGGTCGGCACGGACGCCGTCAGGACGTCGGAGACCCTGCCGCCGGACTTCAGTCCCATGAGCGCGGCGGTCTGGGCGGTCGTCGGCCGGATCGTGTAGCGCGACTGGCTGAGGTTCAGGCTCTGGCCGGCGCCGATGGTCAGGGTCTGCGTCGACAGCACGGCGTTGTAGCCGCCGAGGCCGCTGAGGGTGTTGGGCGTCAGCGAGGTTCCGTACGACTTGATGTCGTAGTTGGCGAAACCGCTGGCGGAGAAGAAGTCGAGATCGAGATTGGTCCCGGTCAGGGCGCGGCCCTGGCCGAAGGCGATGGCCGGGGTGGTCAGGCTGAACGTGCCGCCGCCGCCGAAGCCGTGGCCGCGGATCACACCCTGGCCGATCGAGACCTTGGCGTTCATGGCGTCGGGATTGAGCGTCGTGGGCAGGCCGTCGAGGCGGATGCCGGGCCAGCCCCCGTCGCTGGGCGTGCCGACCGGATTGTAGCCGATCTGGAAATAGGTGGTGTCGTTGGTCAGGCTGACGTCGCCGCCCTTGGCCGTCAGGACCAGGGCGCCGTCCGAGGTCACGTAGCCGCCGCCGGAAACGTCGATCAGCGAGCGCTCGCCGTCCAGCAGGATGCTGCCGCTGAGATCGACGTTGGCGGCCGGAGACGCGGCGTTCGACGTCGCCGGATAGAGCAGCTTTCGAGCCGCGACGTTCAGCGAGACCTTGCCGCCGTCGGTGTAGGCCGAGCCTCGAAGCGCCTCGCCGGTGGTTCCGTAGTCGTTGATCCACAGGCCCGCCGTCGAAAGCGAGCCGTTGACGACGATGTCGTAGTCGCCCGGCTTGGCCGTCTTGGTCTCGAAGATCGAACCAAGGCCATAGGTCGTCAGGTCGATCAGGCCCGAAGCGGCGGTGATCGAACCGTCGATGGTGATCTTGCCGCCGGTCGCGGCGCTGAACACGCCGCCGGGCGTCATCACGACGTCGGCGTCCTTTTCGACCGTCAGGCTGCCCGAGGTGGTCAGGTTCAGCTGGCCAAGGCCCATTTCGGCCAGGGTGTCCGCGCCAAGCGTCAGCGTCTTGCGAACCTCGGGCGCGGGAAGGGACTCTTCGGCCCGCGTCGGGATCACCAGATTGCCCGCGCCGTCGACCGAGACGCTTCCGCCGTACGACAGGCCGCCGCCGAGGATCGGCGAGGCACCGTCGACGATCCGGATGTCGCCGCCGCCGCTGACCGTGCTGCTGCCGTTGACGAGGCCCAGTTCCTGGATCGACAGCAGGCCGCCGACCGGCAGCTGCGAGGCGGCCGCCTGCAGGCGTCGCTGGTCGCCGTAGATCGTGGTCTTGCCCGTGCCGACCTGGGCTTCCTGGCGCTGCAGCAGGCCGGGGAAGGCGTCGGCGTAGACCGTGCCTTCCAGCAGCGGCTGGGAGGTCTTGATGGTCAGCGAGCCGGCGTCGCGGCCCTCGCTGTAGCCGTCCTGGTAACGCGCCCCGGTCAGCAGCGGGTTGGCGTAGGTGCGGGCCTCGTTGAAGCGCGGCTGGTTGTGGATGAAGCCGCTGTAGATGCCCACATAGACGCCGTTGGGATCGGCCTGGCTGATGTCGACGATCGCGCCGCTGACGTCGACCAGCTTGGTGGTTCGCACCATGCCGGCCTGATAGTTGACCCAGCCGCCGCTGATGTCGATCTGGGCGCCGCTCTTGACGATGACGTCCGAGGCGCGGGCGACGCCGCCGGCCGCGGGGGTGACGGCCGTGCCCAGGGTGATGTCGCCGCCCTTGGTCATCAGCTCCGAGGCGGTGATGCCGACCTGCTGGGCGTAGCTGGCCGCCGACACCAGGGGCGAGCCGATCCACGCGAAGCCGTCGTCGCGCACGCCCGACAGGCGCGGGTCCAGATAGAGCGTCGCACCGGAGAGGAAGCTGTTGCGCAGAGCCGGGGTGTCGGCCAGCTCGTTGCCCTTGACCGGCGAGATCGTCACGCTGTTGCGCGACGACGAGATCAGCACGTTCTTCAGGCCGGAGACGTCGATCGTCGCGCCGCTGTCGATGAAGATCCGCGATCCGGCGCTCGTGTTGCCGGCCTGGTCCAGATAGGTGGTGTCGATGCCCGGCGCGGCGCCGACGCCCACCTTGGCGCTCGGCGCATAGATCAGGCTGCCGGAGGCCATCTCGACCGCCGAGGTGGCGTCGCCGATGGTGATCCGGGAGGTCTTGAAGTCGCTCAGCGACTTGAAGTCCTGCGGGATCGTGCCGTCGTCGTCGGGAGTGATGGCGATGACGCTGCTCGGGGCCAGACGGATCTGGCCGCCCTGCAGTTCGACATAGCCGTTGCGCGCCACGCTGGTGGTGGCGGTGATGACGCCGGAATTGATCACCGCGCCGCCCCGGGCCGCCATGAGCGAGGCGTAGCCCTCGGTCGACTGGATGATCCCGCGGTTCTCGACATAGAGGGCGGAGGCGTAGCTGTCGTCGACGCCCGTGGAGACCTTCAGGCCGCGGATATCGGGCGTGGCGCTGCCGGCCGCGCCGGTCGAGGCCTCGAGGCGCACGGTGCGGCCGGCCGCCAGACTGACCTGGCCGCGGTCGGCGAGCAGCGTGCCCCCGTTGGTGATCTTGGGTCCGGCCAGGATGACGTAGCCGCCGGCGGCGGCGGTGATCTGGGCGCCGGCCTCGACCGTTATCGCGCCCTCGAGGCGGGTTTCGTTGACGGTGAGCGCGATCTGCTGGGCCGACAGCGTGTCGGCGGCGGCCTGGCCTGCGGTCACCTGGCTGGCCGCGCCGAGCAGGCCGAAGTTCAGGAACTCTTCGTTTCGGTCGGCCAGGGTCAGGGTCTGGGTGGTCGCGTTCAGGGTGCGGGTCTGGCGGCCGATCTCCAGCGTCGAGGCCAGCAGCGAGCCGGTGTTGATCTGGGCGTTCTTGCCGAAGATCACGCCGTTCTGGTTGATCACCAGGACCGTGCCCTGGGCCTTGATCGAGCCGAGGATCTGGCTGGGCGCGGCGGCCGCTCCGGTCCGCATGCCGGTGGCGGGGTCGAGCTGGCCGACCACGCGGTTGAGCACGACCCAGTCCGGCTTGGCGACGCCGTTCTGGCTCTGGTCGAAGTTCAGCGTGGTCTGGGCGCCGACGTTGAAGGTCTCCCACGACAGCACGGCGCGCGAGTCGGTCTGCTTGACGTCGACCTGCACCGAGCCGTCGGCCTTGGTCGTCTGGGTGGGTAGTTGGGCGCCGGTCCACAGCGACAGGCCCAGGCCCGTGTTCTTCGTGGTCGGATTGGCCACGGGCGCCAGGCCGCCGGGAGCAAGGCCGTTGGGCACGGCCGCGCCGCCGCTGGCCTGCCGCGCCGCCGCCTGGGCCTGGGCGGCCAGAGTCACCGCCTGCTGGGCCTTGGAAGCATTGCGCAACGCACGGGCCGCCGCCGCCTGAGCCGCGGCGGACTGACCGCCGGTGGACAGGCCTGGCACGACGGGCACGGCCACGGAGGGCGCCCCCGCGCCGGTCGCGGCCGGCAGGCTCGCCGCGCCCCGCAGGCTGGCGACCTGGGCCCAGGCGCCGCCGCCCAGCGCGATGAACGCCACCAGGCTGGCCCCGCCGAGAAGCTGCGAGCGCGCCCGCCGGACGCCGGCGTCTCCGTGGGTGTTGTGGGCGGTCATGTCGAACTCTCGCTAACGGGCGGGCGTCTTCGGTGGGCTCTGGAAGCGGCGGCTATTGCGGCGGGCGGGCTTCGGCGGGCGGTCGCACGTCGAGGCGGCTGTCGTAGATCCGGTCGCCGAAGTCCTGTTCCAGCTTCTGGATGCGGACGCGATGCAGCCCGGTCAGGGGCTCCTTGCGCGCCAGCACGTCGGCGACGCCCACGTTCGACAGCGTTTCCAGGACGTCCTTGGCGACGGCGATCGCCTGATCGTTCTTGGCGCGGGCCAGCCGCAGGGCCTCGTCACGCTGGACGACCTCGGTTTTCAGCTTGTCGCGCTCGGTCACTGCCTGGTCGCGCTCGGCCGTCAGTTGGGCAGCCTGGGCGCGGGCGGTCTCGGCTTCGGCGCGGGCTTCGGCGACGCTCTGTGTAAGGGCGTCGATCTTGCCGGTGTCGACCACGGGCGCGGCCGCCTTGCGACGGGCGGCGCGCAGCTGGCCCTCGGTTCCGGAGAGGCGGCGACGCAGTTCGTCGCGTTCCTTCTCGGCGGCGTCCTTCTGGGCGGTCAGGGCCGCCTGCCGGCTCTGGGCCCCGCGCAGCTCGGCGGTGACGGCGACCAGCTGGGTGCGCAGGCGATCCTCGAGGCTCTGGGCGAAGGCGGGCGAGGCCAGCAGCGGGAGGAGGGCGCTGGCGGCCATGGCGGCGATGGAGGAGGAGCGGCGGGCCATGATCAGAACTTCACGTTCAGGTTGATCTGGCCGACGTCGATCGACAGCGGCGGCCCCGACACTTCCTTGGCGCTGAGCCAGCGGGCCTGGATGTTGGCCCCGTTGAGGACGCCCACCGTGGCCGTGATGAAGTAGCCCTTGGCGTTGGTGCCGCCGAGGTGGAAGTCGGAGTCGGTGTAGGCGTCGATCATGGAGTCGGCGGCGATGTGCTTGTAGCCGCCGGTCAGGCTCCACTGGCCCAGCTTCTCGGGCGCACGGTCGCCATAGGTGGCGCGCAGCATGAAGGCGTTGGGACCGCTGCGGAAGCGCGGGGCCGGTGCGCCCGGGGCGCGCGTCGCGCAGACATTGGTGTCGTCGCTGCCGGCGACGGTGATGACGTTGTTCACCGGCAGGCCGGACTGACCGTAGCGGCAGGCGTCCCTGTAGCGATAGGCGGTGTTGCGGACGTAGTCGGCGCTCAGCACCAGGCTGCGGCGGGCCGACAGCTTCAGGTCGAACTCGGTCGTCAGGTTCAGGATGTCGTAGTCGAACAGCAGGCCGGCGTACTGCGGATTGGGGGCCAGGCCCTCCGCCAGCGACGGATCAGGCACCACGTTGCGGATCAGGAAGAGCGTGTTGCCCTTCTGCATGAAGGCCGGACGGGTGAAGTCGGTCGAGCACTCGCGAACGCCGGTGTACAGGTAGCAGGGCTCCGACAGCAGGCCGCGGTCGTACTGGAACTGGTAGAAGGCCGCCCCGGCGCGCCAGTCGAAGCGGTCGTTGGCCCACTCCAGATAGCCTTGGCCGCCGAACATCCACTTGGTCTTCACGCCCATCTTGTTGGGGCTGTTGGCGGGGAAGTTGCCGTCCTGGTAGTCCAGCAGGAAGGCGCCGTAGATGCCGGTGAGGGTCACGCCGTGATCGGGCAACAGGCCGATCCGCGCGCGCGCCGTGCCGCCGTCGAAGTTCAGGTCGGGGTCGTAGAGCAGGTCGGTGGTGAAGAACGGATTGGGCATGCGGCCCACGGCCCCGCCGATCCACGGTTGGGGCCGCACCTCGACATAGGCCTGGTCCAGCCACAGCTGCTTCTTGGTCAGTCCGCCGCCCATGATCTGCGAGGTCGAGACGGGGGTGTTGTTCTGGCCCGTGGCGATGCGGAGCTTGGCGGTGATCTGGTCGGACACCTCGGCCTGGACGGCCAGGCGTGCGCGCAGCGACAGCTGATTGTAGCGGTCCTTGCGGGTGTTGATGAACGGCAGGCCGCCGGGATTGGTGATGTAGTTGATGTCGGTGGGGCCGTTGGCGTTCAGCGCCGCGAAGTCGATCAGGCCTTCGCCGGGCTGGCTGATCGACGGACCGATGTTGGATTTAGAGTAGACCTCGAACTGGTCGCGCATGCGCAGATCGCCGCTGATCGAGACGCGGCGGGTCCATTCGGGGATCTGTTCGGGCTGAGCCCAGTTCTCGCTCCGGGCCTGGGCCATCACTTCCTGGCGGATCTCGTCGCGGATCTGGTTCTTCACCACTTCGGGCACGTACGGAATGCGGGTGACGCCCGGCGCGACCGGCGGGGCAGTGGCCATGGGAGCGGCCGCCCGGCCGGCGGCGGTCTGGCGCTCGGCCTCGGCCAGCAGTTCGTCGGCCGAGCTCTGGCTGACGACGCCCTGCTTCACCAGCAGGCGCAGCAGGTTGACGCTGAGTTGGTCGGAGGGGGCGGTCTCGGCCTGGGCCGGCGCGACGGCCGCGCCGAGCGCCAAGGCGCCGGCCAGCCCCACGCCGCCCAGAAGACGGCGGCGACGCCCGTTGGTCGCGAAAGTCATGCATATCCCCCGAATTGTCGGCTTGCGGATGGCGGGCGAGGTCATGTCTTGCGACCTCGAAGGACCACGCGGGCCGGGAACCTGATTTGCGGCGGCGGCGCCTGATCGACGCGGCCGACGGACTGGATGGCGGCGATCAGCGTCTTGTCGGTGCGCTCGTCGCCGCTGGAGCGGAGAATCTCGACGCGGGCGATCGCGCCGTCGGGTCGGATCCAGATCTGCACCTGGGCGGTGAAGGCCAGGCGGTTGATGCGGTTGTCGGCCTGAACGGCGCGTTGCAGCACGCCGTCCAGGTAGCGGGCGTAGCCGGCTTCGGCGAAGCCGCCGCCCGCGCCGCCGGGCTTGTCCGACCCGTTCGGATCGCCGCCTACGGCCACGCCGCCGCCACGGCCCGCGGCCACGCCGAACGCGTCGGCTCCGGCCTGGGGCGGACCGTTGATGGTCAGCTGCTTGGGCGCGTCGGACTTGGGTGCGGGCTCGGGCTTGGGCGTGGGCGACGGAACGGACGTCTCCACGACCGTCTTCTCCGGCTCGGGCGGCCGCTCCTTGGGCGGCGGCGGAGGCGGCGGAGGCGGCGGGGTCAGCGCCACGAGCGGGGGCGGGGCGGTCTCGCGCCGCGCGCCCGACGTGTCTGTCGCCAGTCGCCAGACGCCGATCGCGATGACCGCGACGACCGCCACGGGCACGGCCACGCGGGCGACGCCGCGCAGGCGCTCCGGCCAGCTGGTCCGGGCAGGCTCGATGGGCGGCACGACCTCAGCCCTTCTCGGCGCGGCCGGTGACCAGGCCGACCTGGTTGAGCTCCAGCCGGCGCAGCAGGTCCAGCACGTCCATCACCTTCTGGTACTGGACGGCGGCGTCGCCCTTGACCACGACCGGGAAATCGGGCTCGGCGGCCTTGGCTGTCCGCAGCCGCTCCTCCAGGTCCGCCATCGTCACCGGGTAGGCGTCCAGGAACACGTCGCCGTTGTTGTTGACGGTGATGGCCTTGGTCTTGGGCTTGGCCAGGCTCGCCGAGGTGCTCGCCTTGGGCAGGTCGACCTTGATGCCTTGCACCGAGGCCGTCGTCATGATGATGAAGATCACCAGCAGCACGTAGGCCAGGTCGAGCATCGGGGTGATGTTGATGTCGTCGTAGGGCTTGTCTTCGTCTTGGACCTGCATGGCCGTATCTCCTTGGACGCGCCAGCTATTCGGCGGCCTGGGCGTAGCCCTGGTCGCTGTATTGCTCGGAGATGCGGGTGATGAACTCGTCGACGAACACTTGCATGTTCGCCTGCACGGCCTTGTTGCGCGTGAGGATGTAGTTGTATCCGAACAGCGCCGGGATCGCGACGCCAAGGCCGGCCACGGTGGCCAGCAGGGCGGCCGAGATGCCGGGCGCGATGGCGTTGACGTTGACGTCGCCGGCTTCGGCGATGGCCGCGAAGGTGATCATCACCCCGACCACCGTGCCCAGCAGCCCAAGGAACGGGCCGCCCGAGATCGAGATCGTCAGCAGCACCATGGCCTTGGCCAGCTTCTGGGTCTCGCGGACATAGGCCGCGTCCATCAAGGCGCGGATCACCTGGACGGCCTCGGCGCGCAGCACCAGGCGTCCCGGGCCGCGCGAGCGGCGCACGATCTCGTCGGCTCCGGCCTGGTAGAGCCGCAGCACCGAGGACTCGCGCAACTTGCGGGCTTCGGCCGGGTCGAGGCGGGTCATGGCCAGCATGTCCTCGCCATGGTCGCGGAACTGGCTCAGGAAGCGCTCGTTGGCGCGGTCCGACGCGTTGACGAAGCGGGTCTTGCTCCACATCACCCACCACGACGCCGCGGCCATGATGCTGAGGATGGCGATGACGACCCAGGCGTCGACGGTGACCGACTTGATGATCACGCCGAAGTGGCCAAAGCCCATGCCGGACTGCTTCTCGTCGACGACGAAGGCGATCAGCCGGGCGTCCGGCCCCTGCGAGGCGGCGTCGAGCTGGATCTGGGCGGCGGAGCGCGCCACGCGCGAGAACCGCACCTCGTCCATGCCGGCCTTCAGCGGCTGGAGGCCGCCTTCCGGCAGGTCGCCGCCGAGGGCGATAGGGCCCGACAAGGCGGGCAGGGCGGCCGAAGCCTGGCCCGCCGGCTTGCCGTCGACATAGAGGCTGACGGTCGCGCCGTCGGCGACGACCGCCAGGTGGCTCCAGCGGCCCTGGGTCAGGGGGGCGGCGGCGTTGATCGTCTGGCCGCCGACTTCGACGAAGGGCACGCCGTTGTCCAGGCCCACGGCCAGGGCGCCGGCGCCGTCGCGACGGGCGAGCACCGCCGCGCGCGGCTGCAGCTCGTCAGGGCGGACCCAGGCGCTGAAGGTGAACGGGCCGCCGGCCTTGGTCGCCAGCGAGGGCGAGCCGGCCACGATCATCGGACCGGCGCCGATGAACTGCGCGCCGGCGCCGATCGCCGAGGCGTCCTCGATCGTCGCCGGGGCGGTCTGGGCGATGTTGTTGTAGGCCGTGACGTCCTTGGGCGGCGCGTCGCGGGCGCCGTCGAAGTGATAGACGGCGGTGTAGTCCGGATCGAACGTGCCCTTGGCGTCGCCGCCGGCGGCGGCGTCCTTGGCGCCGTAGTACAGCCAGATCGACTGATTGGCGCCCGCCTTCACCTGGGGGGCGTCGATCCACACCAGGCCCACGCCCAGCAGCGGGTCGAAGCTCTCGACGTGGAAGGCCAGGGGCGTCTTGTCGTCGCCCGAGATGATGCGGATGTCGGATCCGTTCGGGGCGGCGTCGGCGAAGTTGAAGTTGCCGCTGTGCAGCCGCACCAGCACGGGCGAGCGGCCCGCGTCGCCCTTCAGTTCCAGGCCCTTGGGCGTGGTGTCGAGGTCGAGGCGGATGCGATAGGGCCATTCCTTCTTCCACCAGGCCAGGGCGCTGGTGGGGACGGTGGCGGCGGCCATGGCCGCCACGAGGCCGAGGGCCGCCATGAGGAGTCGCGCGGCCCTGCGGGGGGCGCTCGCCGAGGGACGCATTCTAGAACTCCGCTTTCAGGCTGAAGTTGACGTAGGCCCGGTCTCCGCCGCCGCGGCGGGTGGGCCCGTTCTTGAGGGGGAAGGCGGCGACGATGTCGCCGTTCAGGCGCTCGAGCAGCTGGAAGCGTGTTCCCAGGCCGGCGCTGTAGATCAGCATGTCCTGCTTCTGGTCGACGTCGGGGGCGAGCACCCAGAGGCTGGCGGCGTCGACGAAGCCGTAGGCCCGCCAGTCGCGCAGCAGCTTGGGATGGCTGTCCAGAAGCGCCGGGCTGCGCAGCTCGAACGACAGGTTCACGCCGTTGTCGCCCAGGGTCTCGGCCGCCAGGAAGCCGCGGACGCTGGAGGCGCCGCCGGCCGAGAACTGCTCGCTGGAGACCAGCGGACTGTCGGAGATCTGGCCCGAGAACCGGCTGTTGAGCTGCAGGCCCAGAGGCAGGGGTTGCAACTGCTCCAGCTCGACGTTGACGTGGACGAAGTTGGCCCGGGCGTCGAGGCGCTTGGTCTGGAACCCGTCGTCGTCGTCGCCGAGGCCGCGCATGTTGGCCGTGACCGAGAGGCTGGCCGTCGTGACCGACTTGGCCTGCCGGCGCAGGGTGTAGGTCGCCGTCAGCGGCCAGTAGTCGACCCGGCCGGGGCTGACCTTCTCGTCGGCCAGTCGCGCCAGGTCGTAGAAGTGCTTGTAGTCGACGCCGACCGAGAGGCTCTGGCTGATGTCGTGAAAGCTCGCGAACTGGTAGATGCCGCGCAGGCCCACCGTCGCGCCCTGGCCGAGCACGTTGACGCCGCCGATCGTGGCCACGTCGCTGTCCGACTTGAAGGCGTAAGCCAGCACGCTCCACGGCGTGTTCCAGATCGGAGCGACGTAGGAGGCGGCATAGACCTGGGAGTCGTCGGGCCGCTCGGGCGCGACGAGATAGGTCAGCGAGAGGGTGTGTCCCTTCTGCCAGAGGTTCTCGTAGCGCAGGTTGGTGTTCAGGCGCAGGGACTTGGTCGAGGCGCTGCGGTCGTTGTTCACCTCGAGCGAGCCGTGCAAGGGGGACTGGTCGGTGACCTGAAGGTCGACGTCCAGCGTGCCGGGGGCAGCGCCTGGGCGGACGAGGGGGGTCACCTGGCGGCCGGGCAGCCGGTTGGCCTCGGTGATCTCGGCCTGGGCCTGGTTGAAGTCGGCCACCTTGCCCTCGGACAGCGAGGGTATGGCTTTGCGCACCTCGTCCAGGGCCGAGTATTTCGAGCCGGTGACGCGGACGCGGCCGATCGGGGTCTCGACCACCTTCAGCCGCACCACGCCCTCGGCCACGGTCTGGCGCGGCACCTCGACCACGACCGACTGATAGCCCTTGGCGTGATAGGCCGCTTCGAGCGCCTGCTGGGCGGCCGCCACGTCGGCGCGCGTGCGCCCGGGGCCGAGGTGAGGATAGATCGCCAGTTCCAGGCTTGCCTGGTCGAGCAGGCTCGCGCCCTCGACGTCGATGGCGTTGATGTCGAAGCGCGGTTCGGACGGGTCCGGAGCGTTTTCCTGGGCGTTGGCCCCGGCGGCCGAGAGCGCGGCCAGGCTTCCCGCGACCGCCAGCCAGGCATGCCGCGCCTTCGCCCGAGACGACATGCGCCATCGACTGGCCGATACTGCCCCTGGAAGCTTGCGCACCTAAACTCATCCCCCGACGGAAAGCCGGCAAAGCGCGCCGGCTTTCAATACTCGATCTCCTGCGCGGATGAACGCGCAAGTAAGCGCCCGCTGAAGTGGCGCTGTATGCAATTCGATTTTCGGATTAGACGAGTATAGCTGTGCGGATCCGTGCGGATATTTCCGCAACGATCCTAGTCACCAGGTTGGCCGCCTGATGGGCTGTTCTCATCTTCCGTCATGGAAGAAGACAAGGAACGGCGGGAGGGGCGACAGGATTTGTCGTGAACTTTTTGCGTCAGTCTAGCTGACCAGCACCAGTCCGCCCGGCAACCGGGTGATCTTGGCGCCGGTCAGGCGGCGCACCTGTTCGGCGGCGCCGTCGATCCGGCTGATCTGGAAGACGCCATAGACCGGTCGACGGCCAAGCGCCGGGTCGACGAGCACGATCCGTCCGCGGCGGTAGCGGTTGATCTCGTCGACCACCTGCTGCAGCGGCGCGTCGCGGAAGACCAGAAGGCCGCTCAGCCAGCTGACGGCGACGCCGGGGTCCACGCTGTGGACGCCTCCGAGGCCCTTGCGATCGTAGACGACCTGGCTGCCGCTGGTCAGCGTCACGGCCTGGCCGCCACGCGCGACCCGCGCCTCGCCAGCGATGCAGGTGACGCATACGGTCGCGCCGTCCTGGCGCACGTTGACGCGGCCGTCGCGGGTGGAGGTTTCGCCGAGCCCGGCCTTGATCACCACGGGCGTGCGGGCGGCCACGGCGGCCTCGCCGGAAATCAGCTTGATCTCGGCGCCTCGCGCGGTCTGGTCGACCGACGCGCGGGTCTGGGTGTTGAACTCGGCCGACACGCCGCTGGCCACGGCGATGCTGCGGCGCTGGCCCTTGTCGACGCGATAGTCAGGCCGGTCGCCCGTCGCGGCCGACCAGATGTCGTCGGACGACCTTAGCACGGCGTAGCCGCCGACCACCGAGGCGGCGATGCTTCCACCGATCATGGCGCGACGCGACATCGTCGCCTTGCGTGCGGCGCGGGGCGGGCGGAGCGCGGTCTCGGAAGCCGTGCTGGGGGCGCACGGTTGGGCGCGGGCTTCCAGCACGGCGTCGCGCACCGCTCGGCGAAAACGCACGGCCTCGACGAAGGCGGCCTCGTGGTCGGGCTTTTCCGCGCGCCAGCGGGCGAGCTCGTCGACCTCCTCCGGCGTCATCTGCCCGGAGAGCGCTCGGTTGATCCACTCCAGGCCGCGAGCCTCGATCGGATCGAGCGCTGCTGAGTCGGTAATGGGAGCGCTCATCGTGTCCGCATGGTCTCTCGACGCCGGCGTCGCCGGCGGGTCAAAGCTCGCAATTCATAACAGCTCTAGGAGGAAGACAATCGAGCGGGCGAAATGCGACGTTCCGCAGGGGCATTTTCCTTGCAGAACGTGCGGACGAACGAGGTGGCCTGCTCGAGCTCCCGCTGGATGGTGCGCAGGTGCACGCCGTATCGCGCGGCCAGGTCCGCGTGCGGCACCTCGTCCACCCAGGAGGCTTCGAAGATCTCGCGGCGCCGGGAGGGCAACTGGGCGAGAGCCCGCTGCATGAGCGCCATTTCCGAACGGGCCTCGGCCACGCGGGCGGGGTCGGGAGCATCGTCGGGCAGGCCGGCCAGGGTCTCGATTTCATCGAAGTTCAGGTAGCGCCTTTCGACGACGCCTTTGTTCTTGGCGATGTTGATCGCCGTCCGGAAGATGTAGCCGTCGGGATTGTGGATCGGCATGTCGCCGCCGACGCGCTCAAATCGCATGTAGGTCTCGTGCACGACCTCGCGGGCGAGGTCGGCGGATCCGAAACGCTTCGTCAGTCTTCGGACGAATTCGTCGTATCGGGAAAGCAGTCTTCTACGCAGTGTGGCCCATGTGTCGGACATCGGGTGCTCGGCTACTCGGCATGGCCAGCGGGATACGACTTAAGATGGTGGGTTTAGATCTTATCAACTCGTGGCGTCAATGCGGTCGATCAAGCGGGCATGAAGGAGACCGGAAGCTGGACCGTCAGGCGATCCGGCAGGGTCGCGGGAATGGGGGGCAGGGGCTGGGCGCGCAGCACGGTGGCCACGGCCGCGTCGTCGAGGGCGGAGACGCCTGAAGTGCGCACGATGCGCACGTCGGTGACCGCGCCGTCGCGGCTGAGGCCGAAGAGCAGTTGCACCGCGCCGCCGGTCCGCTCCTGGCTGGCGGCGTCGGGATAGCGTCGGTAGAGGCGGATGTGCGCCAGCAGTTGGCGGCAATACTCGCGACTGGCGTCCTGCTGGCCCGGATCATGCGCTTCGGCCGCGCCGGTCCTGGCGGCGCCGGTCGCCTCGACGGCTTCGCGGTTCTGCGCGGCCTCGCCTCTGGGCGCGCCGGGCGGGGCGGTTTCGGCGACGAAGATCTCGGGAGGCGGCGGCGCGTCGACCGAGGCGGTCCGGGGACGTGGCGCGATCGAGGCCGACGGCGGCGAGGCGTCCAGCTGGGAGGGCTCGACCAGGCTGAGCTCGACGGCCGTCGCCTCCTGCGCCGGCGACATCGGCAGGTTGTCGCCAGGGGGCGTCCTGATCAGCGAAAGCAGCGACAGCACGTGAACGCAGACCGAACAGCCGATGGCCAGGGTCTTGGGCGACACGCGGCGCGAACGCGCGCGTCGTGGCCCCTCCATCGCGGGGGGCGATGGGGAAAGCGCCGGATCATGGGCGTGGAAAGCCGTCACCGCACAGCGATATCATACCGCCTGCGACGCTCGTGTGACGCTCATGGCGCAAATTTCAACGTCCGGACGAGGATCGGACACGGATCGTAATCGGCTGCGGCATGCCCTGGGGCGGCGGTGAAGGCAGCATCAGGCCCGCCAGCACTTCCGATAGCAGGGTGTCGCGGGCGGGGTCGCCGCTGGAAACGGCCGGGGCGACCTGGGCGATGCGCCCGGCCGGCGTCACCCACAGGCGCAGAACTGACGAGTAGTCGCCAAGGGCGGTCCGCCGGTCGGCCCGCAGCGCCCTCTGCACCGTCTGCTGGATCACGCTGCCGTAGAGCGGCCAGGTCGCGGGCGGACTGACGTGCGCCGGCAGCAACGGGGCCTCGACCTGCAAGGTGTCCAGTTCCAGCAGGGGCGCCTCCGCGCGCGGACGTTCGACGGGAGCGGCGGCCGCCGTTCCGATCGGCGCCAGCAGCACGTCGCCGTCCGCCGAGAAGCGCCCCTTCATTCCGGATCCGGCCAGCAGCCGTTCCAGGGCTTCCCGCCGGGTCAGCAGGCCCTTTACCCCGGTCGAGCGCGCCGACCGGTCCGGCGGCCGATCGTACAGCACCTGCAATCCGCTCGCCGCGGCATAGGCCTCGACCGCCGTGCTCAGCGGCTGCGGTGGAATGTCGTAGCGCACGCGCGCTTCTGAACGGTTCGCCGCCGCGCGGCCCGGCGTGGCGGCGTGAGGAGCGTGGGGCGCGGTCAGCAGGCAGAGAAACAGGCAGGCCGCCGTTCCGTGTTTCGGAGGGCGGTATGTCTGGAGGCGAACTGACATGCGGAAGGGGCGGCCTGTTCCTGGAGCGAGCGGATGTCATGCGAACGATGCATCGGTTGTCTAACAGATTAGTGGGCGATCATGTCGTGGGGGCGCCGATGCTTGTGGTCGCGGGCGGTTGCCTGGTCGGCGGCCTGGCGGGTCTGGTCGCCGATCGCGTCGCCAGGCGCCTGACGTTCTCGCAGGCGACGGCCCCGACGTGGGCGTCGATGCTCGCCGGCGCCGTCCTCCTGCCATGGACCCTGTCGGTCGCGCCCGATCCCATGGCCGTCGCCGCCTCGATCGGACTCCTGGCGGCGCTGCTGACCCTGAGCCTCGTCGACATCGCGGATTTCCGGCTTCCGGATGTCGTGACCCTCCCGCTGGCGGCGGCCGGTATCGTCTGGGCGCTGGAGGCGGGCGCGCCGATCGGGCCTCGGCTGGTCGGTGCGGCGGTCGGCTATCTGGTCATCGCCGCGCTGGCGGGCGCCTATCGGCGGCTGCGGCGGCGCAAGGGGATCGGTCTTGGCGACGCCAAGCTGCTGGCCGCCGCCGGCGCGTGGTTGGGCTGGGAGCCGCTGCCGCTGGTCGTGCTGACGTCCTGCGCCCTGGCCTTGGCCCTGATCGGGGTCCGCGTCGTCGGGCGCGGCGCGGCGAGCCTGTCGCGACCCCTGGCGTTCGGACCAGCCTTGGGGCTGGGCTTCTGGATCGTCTGGTCCCTGCGTCTGGCAGGACGGGTCTAGGGGGCGCCAAGAGCGCGGATCCAGTACGGACGGCGCTCGTCGCCGGTGAACTCGACGATCACGGCGCGTTCGAAACGGTCGCCGCGCGCGTTGCGGGCCATGGCTCTCACCATGACGGGCCGGCCGACATAGTCCTGGCGCGGCGCGATTTCCGTCCTGGGACGCTGCCCCGCGGCCGCCCAGCCCTGCTTGATGGCGTCGGGAGACAGATCGCCGCTCTCCCGCATGATCCGCAAGGTCAGCGGCGAAGCCGAGCGGGCCTCGAAATCGCGGCCGTTGCCGTAGACCGTCACGGCCGGACGCAGCCGTTCCACCCATGCCTGGCGGACGCCGGGGATGAGAGCGAGTTCGTCGATCGCGACGAAGCGGCCGAAGATCGGGCGCAGACCGCGTGCGGCGTAGTCGAGGGGGCGGGGCGCCTCGGGCCGGACGACCCCGCCGCGCCAGGCGACGAAACCGGCGACCGCCCGATCCAGCTCCGGGCCGCCGGCGCCGGCCGCCGCGAACATCCTGCGCACGCTGCCCTCCGAAAGCGCGTTCAGCGGCGCCTTGGCCAGCTCGTCCTCGAGGGTGATCGTCACCATGTCGTCGCCGACCGCCAGATCGCGCGGCGCCACGTTCAACGGCCAGCGCCGATCGTCGTCTCGCGCGCCCATGCCGTGGACTGCGGTGGCCACGCCCGCGTCGGCGGCCGCCTCCAGCCGCGCCCGCACGAGGCTGGCGTCCAGTCCGGCGATCGCCGCCCGGTCCGCGGCGAGGACGGTGTAGGACAGGTATGCGAACAGCATCAGCGCGCCCAGCGCCGCCACCAGGGCGAAGCCGTCGTCGTTCCTGGCGGGCTTCACGGCTCGAACTTGGGGGGCTTGGGCGAGATCGCGCGGATCTTGCGCCGCAGTTCCTCGGCGACGTCGTCGGCCTCGGCGGTGTTGCGGATGACGTGCGGTGTCAGCAGCACCAGCAGCTCCGTCCGCAGCCGCTTGTTGTCGCGCGAGCCGAACAAGGCGCCCACGATCGGCGCCGCGCCCAGGATCGGCACGCCGCTTCGGGCCTTGTTAGCGTTGTCGCGGATCAGGCCGCCCAGGGCGATCGTCTGGCCGTCCTGCACGGCGATGGAGGTGGCCACCTTGCGGACCGAGATGGTCGGCGAGTCGATCTTGGAGCTGGCGGTCGGCGACACGTCGCTGACCTCCTGAGCGATGTCCAGCAGCACCAGCCCGCCGCTGTTGACCCGCGGCGTCACCTTCATCAGCACCCCGGTGTCGCGATAGTCGATGCCGCTGACCAGCGAGACGTTGTTCACCGCCGAGCCCGTCGAGATCGGCACCTGGTCGCCGACCTCGAGCGACGCGGTCTGGTTGTTGATGACCAGCAGGTTGGGCGCGGACAGCACCTCCACGTGAGTGACGTTCGAGAGAGCGCTGATCGCCGCCGTCACCGAGCCGGTGCGCAGCCCGTAGGTGAAGCCGGGGAAGGTCGGGGCGGGCGTGGCGGTCTCGCCCTGGCTCAGGCCGTACTGGTTGCCGTTGACCTTGAAGAACCACTGGCTGCCGTAGCGCAGCGCGTCGTTCAGGGTGACCTCGGTGATCGCCACCTCGATCATCACCTGCATGGGCACCACGTCCAGCTTGCGCAGGGCGTCTTCCAGGATGGCGTATTCGCGCGGCGTGGCGAAGGCGACGATCGCGTTGTTGGTTTCGTCGCTGGTGATCGTCAGCTGGGCGTCCAGTCCGCCCATGCGCATCGACTGGGCCGCTGGCGTCGGAGCCTGGCCTGGCAGGGTCTGCCCGCTCGCCGAAGCGCTCTGCGCGTTCTGCATCTGGGCGATGAGGCCGCCCGAGCGCTGGTCGCCCGCGATCGTGGCCCCTTCGGCGGCGCCGGCCGCCTCGCCGCCGAATGCGGCCGCCAGGACCTTGGCCAGGTCCGCCGCGCGACCGTTCTGCACCCGGTAGACATAGAGCCGGCGTTCGTTCGAGCGGCCCTCGTGGTCGAGCACCTCGATCCAGCGCTTGACGTCGTCGAGGTACTGCCTTTGGGCCGAAATGGCGATTATGCCGTTCAGGCGCTCCATCGCCAGCAACCGCACCATGCCGGCCGTGGGCGCGCCGGGGGCGTTGATCAGCTTCTCTAGTTCGGGCGCGATCAGCCGGGCGTCGGTGTTCTGCGGCACGTAGAGCGCGAAGCTCATGCCGCGCAGCCAATCGACGTCGAACTGCTGGACGAGGTCGCGAACCGTCCTTCGCTGGCCGGTGGAGCCGGCGATGGTCAGCGTCCTGCCGGGGGCGTCGGCGGCCACGATCACGCCCGGCGCGATCGGTTCCAGCAGCTTGCGCAGCTCCTCGGCGTTGGCGAAGCTCAGGGCGATGACCTCCGAGCCGTAGCCGGGCTGCGAGGCGTCCAAGGCGGCCGACTGGCCGCGCGCCTCGGCCAGGGGCGTGACGGTGTAGACGCCGCCGGACAGGACGAGGGCTAGCCCTGCGTTGCGCAGGGCTTCCTCGATCAGCCCCAGGGCGTCGGCGGCGGCCACGGCGCGCGGCGTGACCAGCGACACCCTGCCTCGGGCGGACGGGGCGACGGCGTAGCGCAGCCCCAGGGCGTCGCCGAGCGCGGCCTTGGCGAAGTCCTGCACCTCGACCCCGGGAAGGTTCAGCGAGACCGGGCCGGGACGGGGCGGCGGGCGGCTGACGCTGGGCGCCGCGGGATAGCCGCCCTGGCCGGGCAGAACGGTGGCGCGCACGGCGGGAGGCGGGGCGGCGGGCTGGGCCAGAACCTGGCCGGGGAGCAGACTCGTCAGGCAGAGGCCCGCTGCGAGGGAGGATCTGGCGATCACGGCTGGACGCTCTTGTCGTTGGGGACCAGGGGAAGGGTGAGGGGGCCTTCGGCGCCGGACAGCCGAACGCTGGCCGAGTTGACGGCGACCACGCGCCAGCCGCCGATCCGCTCGCCGCGCCGCACGACGCGGGTGGAGCCGTCGGTTCCCCGAAGCACGGCGCTGGCCGAACGCGGCCCTATGGCCACGCCGACCAGTGACAGGCTGCCGGCCGGCGCGGCCGTGCCGGCGCCCGCGTTCGCAGAGAGCCCGGCATCGCCGTTGATCCTGTTGGGCGCGAAGATCGGGGCGGCCAGGATCGCCGCGTAGGGCGGGGTGGGGGCGACCGCGAGCGGCTTGCTCCGGCGTGGCGCGAGCCCGCCGGGATCGGCTTCCAGCGGGGAGGCTGCCGGTCCCAGGGCCTGGTGGATCAGGGCCAGGACCAGCGCGACGCAGGCGAGGGCCGGAAGCATCTCGCCGTTACCGCGACGGGGCAACGCGGACGAGAGCCGAAATCTCGATCCGAACGTCCAGCGGCTCCGAGCGCCCGGACTGGAAGGCGCGGTCGGCTCCGACCATTGCGTACTCGGCGACGACGTATGGGGGCTCATCTTGCAGTCGCCTCAGGCTCTGGTCGAGTTGGGTCAGGGTGATGCGGGCGTCGGCGCCGGCGCCGACCGCGCCGGGAGGCAGGTTGGTCTTCACCTCCTGCACGGCGGTGACGACGCCGCCGCTTTCGGTGAGGGCGGCGGCCAGTCTTTGCTTGAGAGCCTCGGCCGCGGCGGTCTGGCTGGGAGCGGTGATGTGATAGAGCCGGCTGGTCCGGCGCTGCTCCAGCGCGGCGTCGCGCATCGCCGGGACGGAGGCGATCAGCCGTTCGTTCCGCTTCCAGTTGGCGAGCATGACCTCGCGTGTCTGACGGCGGGCCTCGAACCCGCTCAGGATCGGCGCCGCGATCAGCAGCCAGGCCAGGCCCACGGCTCCGGCCAGCAGTCCCAGGGCGAGGATCTTCCGCTCGCGCGGGCTCAGCGGCTTCATGGCCGTTTCCCCGCGTCGGCCATGACGTCGAAGGCTTCCTTGCCGTTCGGCGCGCGGGTGGGCATGTCCGACAACAGGGAGCGGGGGTTGCTCAGGCCCGGCTCGCGCCGCAGCGCCTCCACGAGGTCGAAGTCGGATTGCTTGAAGCCGACCAGCCGCAGCGAGCGTCCGTTCCATTCCAGGCGCTGCACCCATTGCCCTGACGGGATGGCGCGGGTCGTCGCGTCGATGATCCGCAGCGGGTCGTTGGCGGTGCGGCGGGCCAGGAGCCGCTCTCGCTGGGCGCGCTCGCCGTCGATGCTGACCTTGAGCCGGTTGACCAGGGCCACGGTCGGCCGCTGCATCTCGAGCGCCTGCGAAAGGCGACGGGTCTCGGCCATGTCGCGGGCGATCAGCGCGGCGAGATTGGCGGCGACCAGCACCCCGCAGACGGTCCACCACACGGTCAGGCGGCGGCGGCCGGCGCCGCCCTGCCGTTCCTCGCGGGCCGCGGGCCCCAGATCCGGCGCGGGTCCGCCGTCGGCCGTCGCGGGGACCATGCGCCCGACTTCCAGCTTCAGGCGCTCGGCGGCGTCGAGCAGGGCGGCGGCGGTCTCCCGCCGCGTCAGGGCCAGCCGCGCCCGGCGCATCGTCGCGTCCGGCGCGGCGTCCAGCATGACGAAGCCGAAGTGCACCTGGTCGGGCGCGAAGGGCGTATATCGGTCGAGATTGAGCGCCAGCAGGCGGCGCAGGTCGCCCGACGCGAGGGCCGGCGTCGGCAGGTCGTGGACCAGGGCCTGATCCGCCGTCAGCCGCAGATCGACCCGGCGCGGCTTGGACGGCGGGGCGTCGAACCGGTCGATCATCTGCTCCCCCCGCCACAGGCGCGCGATGGGCGGATCGGCGGTCAGGTCGATCTCGGCCGCCAAGCGGTCCTTGGCCGCGCGCGCGCCCAGGCTCGGGGCCATCGCGGCCAGCTCCTCGCCCCACCAGCGCAGGCCGTCGGCCAGCCAGCGGCCGATCGTGCCGAGATCGGCGTTCAGAACCTGTTGTGGGGTCATCGGCCTTTGCACCGCTTGGAGGCGCGATCCAGATCGCATTCGGTGTCGATGTCGGCGATCGGCTGAACCAGCAGCTCGGGCCAGACGCGCGCGTCGCCCGGCGGGAAGAACACGCGGATGCGGACGAGCTCGGGGCGCGTTTCCTGCTGGCTCCAGCGCGCCCGCCATCGCGGGGTTATGTCCGGCTGGGCGGACCCGAAATAGGCCAGGTCGATCGCCTGCACGCCGGTCAGGAGCACTTGCCGCTCGGGCCAGGCCGCCTGGTCCAGGGCCATGCGGTTGCGCGATTCCAGCACCAGCCGCGACTGGGCGTCGAGGCTCAGCCGATAGCGGCGCAGACCGTCGCCCGCCTGGGCCTGCGGGGGCGGGGCGATGAACAGCGTCTGGCCGGCCAGGCCGTCGAAGTCGGGGCCCGGCGGGCGACGATCGTACATCGTGATCGGAACCGCCCGCTGCAGGCGCTCGCGAAGCACGCCTTGCGCCGTCTCGACGGCTTCGGTCCGGTCGAGGCCGGCGTCCTGTCGCGACCACACCGCTCGCGGCGCGGCCAGGCCCCCGATCAGGGTCAAGCTCAGCAAGGCCAGCACCGCCAGGCTGACCAGAGCCTCGATCAGCGTGAAGCCGTCATCGCGCATCGGCGTCTGGCCTCACCAGCTTGCGGGAGGTCAGTCGGGCCAGGGGCGGGGCGCCCGCCGCGCGGCGCACCGTCACCGACACGCAGCGCAGGAGGCCCGCGTCGCTGCGTTGCTCGTCCGGACAGGCCTCGACGGCGACGGCCCACAGGTAGCCGGCCTCCACGCCCTCGATGCGTCCCGGCGTCGCCGGCAGGGCGCTGCCCACGGCCGCCAGGCGCGAGCGCGCGATGGCGACGGCCTGACGCTGGTCCTGCACCTTCTCGCGCCGATGGACGCTGTCCGACAGCACCTGGAAGGCCGCCAGCAGGATCGCCGCCACCAGGCTGGCGGCGATCAGCGACTCGATCAGCACCGAGCCGTCTTCGCGAGCGGAGCGGGCGGCCGTCATGGCGCGACCTGCGAAACGCCGCCGGCCGCATCGACCAGAAAGGTCGAGCGACGCCGCTCGTCGGCCAGGCTCACCACGCCGCCGGTCGTCGAGCCGTCGGGAAGGAAGCGGACCGTCTCCGGAACGATCTTCAGGCGCAGGCCGGCCAGCAGGGCGCGCCGCGGCCCTTCGGTCCAGCCGTAGCCGGCGGCGTTGTCGGCCGCGGTCAGGGTCACGGGGCGACCGGTGCGCAGCGCCTGAGCCCGGGCCATCCGCAGGTCGGCCTTCACGCCGGCCCTGGCCTGCTCGAACAGCGAGCGCGAGACCGCCGCGTCGAGGTTGGGAAAGGCGATCGTGCCGATCAGGGCGACGACGGACATCAGGACCAGGGTCTCGATCAGGGTGGCGCCGCCTTGCCGGTCACCAGTTGCCGACATCGGCGTTCTCCCCGGCGCCGCCCTCGGCCTTGTCGGCGCCCAGGCTGTAGACGTCGGCGGGGCCGTGTTCGCCAGGAACCTTGTAGACGTAGGGCTCGCCCCAGGGGTCGTTGAGGCCCGCCGCCTTCTGCAGGTAGGGGCCGTTCCAGCCGACCGCGGAGACGGGGGCGGTCATCAGGCTCTTCAGGCCTTCCTCCTGGGTCGGCAGCCGACCAAGGTCCACGCGGTACAGGTCCAGCGCCGCTGAGATGTTCTGGATCTGCACCTTGGCGGTCTGGGACCGCGAGCTGCCCAGGTACTTGAGCGCCTGAGGCGCGACGATCGCCGCCAGCAGACCCAGTATGGCCAGGACCACCAGCAGTTCGAGCAGGGTGAAGCCGTCGTCGTCGGCGCGGGGGCGGGCGAGGGTGGGGGTCATTGTGAAAGCGCCAGATCGTTGAAACCGAGGATGGCGGACATCACCGAGGCGATGATGCCGGCGACGGCGGTCCCCAGAACGATTGTGATCAGGGGGGTGAGAAGGGCCAGAAGGCGTTCCAGCGCGATGCGGACGTCGCGATCGAGGACGTCGGCCAGGCGTTCGAGCATCAGCGGCAGGCGGGCGGTCTCCTCGCCGGTGCGAAGGAAGCTGACGGCGAGCGGGGGCAGAACGCCGGTCGCGGCGAGCGGGCGGGATAGGCCTGCGCCTTCCTTCAGACCGTTGGCGACCTTGGCGATGGCGGCGGCCATGTGGCTGTTGGTCAGCGACCGCTGGGCGATCTCGAGGGCCGCGGGCAGGGGGACGCCGCCGGCCGCCAGGCTTCCTAGAACCCGGGCCAGCCGCGCGGTCTCGGCCGCCTTGATCAGGTTGCCGAGGCGCGGCGCGCTCAGCAGGGCCTTGTCCAGCGCGCGGCGCGTCGAAGGCTGGCGGGCCTGACGCCAGGCCAGCACGCCAATGGCGATCAGCGCCGCGAGGCCGTGCAGGCCGTAGTGGCGCAGGCCTTCGCTGGCGCCGAGCACCAAGCGCGTGGCCGGGGGGAGGTTGTCGGCGCTGTCGAACAGGCCCTGGAACTGCGGCACGACGAACAGCAGCATCATCAAGATGACCGCGCCGGCCACCACCGCCAGCATGGCCGGATAGACCATGGCCGAGGTCACTGTGCGGCGCAGGGCCTCGGTCCGTTCCATGGTCTGGGCCAGGCGCGCCAGGGCCTCGTCGAGCCGGCCGTTGGCCTCGCCGGATTCCGCCATCGCCACCGCCATCGGCGAGAACAGCCCCTTGGCCTCGGCCATGGACCGCGAGAGGGGGGCGCCTTCCTTGACGCGCTTGAGCAAGTCTGCGAGCGCCGCCCTGAGCGTGGGGTCCGGGGCGTTCTCGACGCAGACGGCCAGGGCGCGGTCGAGGGACAGTCCCGCGCCCAGAAGCACGGCCAGTTCCCCTACGGCGTTGATCAGGGCCGATCGCGCCTGGCCGCCCAGCCTGGCGGGGCCTCGCTCGCCGCCGCCCTGGAGCTGCGCGTCGATCGGCATCAGCCCCTGCTGGCGCAGGCGTGCCAGTGCCTCCTCGCGCGTGGCGCCCTGCATGACGCCGCTGCGCAGCTGGCCGCCCACGGTGGCGGCGCGATAGGCGAAGCTGGGCATGGCCTAGCTTTCCCTGGTCACGCGCAGGACCTCGTCCAGCGTCGTCAGCCCGGCCAGCGCCTTGGCCACGCCGTCTCGCAGGATGGTGCGCATGCCCGCCGCCGTCGCGGCGCGTTCGATATCCCGCGCCTCGGCCCGGCTCATCACCATGCCGGCGATCTCGTCCGTCATCGGCAGCAGTTCCAGGATCGCCAGACGGCCCTGGAAACCCGACCCGCCGCACGTCTGGCAGCCGGTGGGGCGCCACAGGCGCAGCGGCGGCTCCAGGCCCACCGAGCGCGCCTCCCGGGCCGTGGCGTCGTAGGGCTCCCGGCAGTGCTGGCACAGCTTGCGCACCAGCCGCTGACCCAGCACGCCGTTCAGGGTGGAGGTGATCAGGAACGGCTCCACCCCCATGTCGATCAGGCGGGTGACCGCGGTGGCGGCGCTGTTGGTGTGCAGCGTCGACAGGATGGTGTGGCCGGTCAGGGCCGCCTGGACCGCGACCTGGGCGGTCTCCAGGTCGCGGATCTCGCCGACCATGATGACGTCCGGATCCTGGCGCAGGAACGAGCGCAGGGCGGCGGCGAAGGTCAGGCCGATCTGCGGCGAGACCTGGGTCTGTCCGATCCGTCCCAGGCGATACTCGATAGGGTCCTCGACGGTGAGGATCTTGCGGTCGGCCGTGTTCAGCGAAGACAGCGCCGCATACAGCGTGGTGGTCTTGCCGCTGCCGGTGGGGCCCGTCACCAGCACCACGCCGTGCGGCCGCGACAGCAGCTCGTGCATCCGCGGCAGTATGGCGTCGTCGAAGCCCAGCGCGGCGAAGTCCAGCGAGAGGTGCGAGCGATCGAGCAGGCGCATCACCACGCTCTCGCCGTGGATGGTCGGCGCCGTGGCGACCCGCAGGTCGATCTCGTGGCCTCGCACGGCCAGCCGCATGCGGCCGTCCTGGGGCAGGCGCCGCTCGGCGATGTTGAGATTGGCCAGCACCTTGATCCGGGAGACGAAGGCGGCCTTGATGGCGTTGGGCAGGATGTCCTGCTCGACCAGGGCCCCGTCGATGCGGAAGCGCACCGTCAGGGCGTCCTCGGTCGGCTCGACATGGATGTCCGAGGCGCGCTGCTCGGCGGCCCGCGCGATCAGGCCGTTCACGGCGCGGATCACGGGCGCGTCGCTGGCCATATCCTTGAGCCGCTCGAGATCGGCTTCGTCCGCGATCTCCTCGTCGGGGGTCTCGGGCTTGGCCTCCATGCCGAACAGCCGGTCGAGGGCGGTCTCGATGTCCCCCGCCCGCGCCGCCAGCGCGATCACCGGCCGCCCCAGCGCGAAGGCGAGCGCCTGCCTGGGGTAGGGATCCAGAGGGTCGGCGAAGGCGACTTCGACGCCCTCGTCGCGCTCGCCAAGCGGCAGGGCGTGAGCCTCGCGCAGGAAGCGCGGCGCGACCCCGGCGAAGGGCCGGGCGTTCGCCAGTGTTTCCGCGCCGGCGATCCGCAGGCCCGCGCCCGCGGCGATCGTTTCGGTCAGCGCCGCTTCCGACACCAGGCCAAGGCGCGTCAGCACCGCGTCGAGCCGCTCGCCGCTCTCGGCCTGAACGGCCATGGCGCGGGACAACGTCTCCATGCCGATCAGGCCGCGGTCGACGATCAGTTCCAGCAATGTGCCGGGTTGGGCGTCCATGGACCGTCGCCTTGATGCGTATTGCTGACTGGATCGGATTTCATCTGATCTGGTCGGCAGTAAGTATTTTTGACGTCGTTTCTGGAAGTATGTTTGTTGCGAACTTTTTTTGACTGGAGTTGTGGGGGATTTTAACGCCAATATGGGCCAATTTTATTATATGCGCGCGGCAAGATTGCTTCACTGTGCGTAAGCACAGTTGTGCGTCGTGTGCCTTTTCGCGGCCGCGTGTTAACGACTGGCGGGGCGCATCGGCTCCTTCGCGATGAGCGTCGGCGGGAAAGGCCGCGACGCCGTTGACCGGCGTGGTCCGATCCGGACGGCGGGCCCACGAAAAAAGGGGCGGCGCAAGCGCCGCCCCTTCGCATTCGAGGTCTGGGCCGTCTCAGAAGCGACGGGTCAGGTTCACGAACACCTGGCGACCGATGTAGTCGTACTGGGTCGCGAAGGCGTAGCTGCCGACGCGGCCGTAGCTGTAGTTGCCCTTGTCTGCCAGGCCGGGCGAGACCTTGGGCGGGTCTTCGTTGAAGACGTTGCTGACGCCCACGATGCCTTCCCAGGTGTCGGTCTGATAGCGGACCGACAGGTGGTGGTACCACATGGCCTCGGCGTGGTTCTTGGCCCGGTAGATCGCACCCTGCGGCGTCGTGTAGTTCGACGGCGTCGAGAGGTCGGTGCCGAACTGGTACTCGTAGTTCGACTGGCGGCCGACGAACTCGGTCGACCAGGTGAAGGTCAGGTCGTTCCAGCGGTAGCGGGCCTGGGTGTTGCCGACCACGGCCGGCTCGCCGATCAGGCCGTTGAAGTCGTCGGTGTTGCCCGGGAACAGCTCCTGGGTGTCTTCCAGGGTCCAGCTGAACTGGGTTTCCAGCGTGAACTTGCCCGGCCCGAGGTCACGCGAGTAGCGCGTGGTCAGGTCGATGCCGCGGCTGGTCTGGCTGACGATGTTCCGGAAGCTGCCGTCGATCTCGGTGATGCCCAGATAGGTCTGGGAGGTCGGATCGGTGTCGCGGGTGAACAGGTCGCAGAACGGGTTGTTGGGGAAGTCGGCGGCGGCGTAGCACTGACCGACGACGGCCGCGCCGTTGCTGGTGACCTGATCGTTGACCTCGATCTCGTAGTAGTCGATCGCCACGCTGAGGTCGGCGAATTCCGGCGTCCAGACGAAGCCGGCGCTGAAGGCCTTGGACTTCTCGGGCTTCAGGTCCTGGCCGCCGCCCGTGATGATGAAGGCCGACGGATTGGCGCCGCTGTAGTTGCCGGGAATGCCGGCGGCCTGGCAGTTGGCCGCGACGACGGGGTTGACCACCGAGGTGCCGTCGCCCGCCCAGCGGATGCAGGGGTCGACCGAGGCCTGGCTCAGATAGCCGCCCTGGTTGCCCAGGAAGCGTTCGAACAGCGCCGGGGCGCGGAACGAGGTGCCGTAGCTGGTGCGCAGGCGATACTCGTTGGTGATCTGCCAGTTCAGGCCGGTCTTGTAGGTCGAGTTCGAACCGTAGGAGTCGTAGTCCGAATAGCGGCCCGACAGGTTCAGGGTCAGGGCTTCGAACGCCGGCAGGCCCTTGAGCAGCGGGGCCTCCAGTTCGCCGTAGGCCTCGACGACGCTGTCGTCGCCCTTGGTGCGGTTGGCGGTGGCCAGGTTGTAGAAGTTCTGATTGGCCAGGTTCTCGCCCGGCTTGTCGTCCAGCTCGTCACGACGGTAGGACACGCCGAACGCGCCGGCCAGCTTGCCGGCCGGCAGGCTGAAGATGTCGCCCGAGATCTGACCTTCGACGATGGTCTGGGTGTAGTTGGTGACGCCGTTCTCGGTCAGCTTGAGATAGGCGTAGTCTTCCGGCGTCAGGTTGCCGGTGCGCAGCACCTGGTCGGAGAACAGGTTCACCGGGCGGCAGCCGGCCGGCGAACCGGGCGGGCAGATGCCGTCGAAGGTGAAGGTGTTGGCCCAGTCGCCGCCGATCGAGGCCAGGAACAGCTCGCTGTTGATGCCCGTCAGCGAGTACTTGCCGCGGTTCTTCGAGTAGCTGACATAGGCGTCCCAGTCCCAGCCGGTCAGGAAGCCGAGGCCCTGGCCGAACTTGCCGCGCAGGCCCGCCAGGCCGCGGAACACCTGGACGTCCTGCTTGAAGACGTAGGGCGTCAGGACCAGGGACTGCGGGACGAAGGTGTTGGCGGGGATGCCGCCGCCGCAGTTGAAGGGGTTAACCGAGCAGGGGGCGGTTTCCCAGATGTAGGGGAACAGCTGCTGCACGTTGGTCTGCGACGACTTGCGCTGGTGGCCCAGGAACTCGCCGTAGAGTTCGCCGAAGTTCAGGTCGTACTGGCCTTCGGCGTAGACGGTGTAGCGCTTCACCGGCGAGATGAAGTCCGACGCCGCGTCGAGGGCGTTGACCGAGTCGCGGTCGTTCAGCGGCGCGAAGCGGTAGCCCGGCAGGTTCGGGTCGGCGGCCGCCGCGGCCCAGTAGGGCTGGTTGGCGGCATAGGCCGGGCCGTCCGTCGAGATGCGCGCGCGGCTGCCGTAGAAGGCGCCGTTGGCCAGCGTCACCGGGATGTAGTTGAACAGCGCGCCCGAAGCGCCGAAGCACTTGAACGTGCCGGTGTCGACGTCGATCCAGTCGTTGCGCTGGCCGGTCGTCGGGTCGAACGTGTACTGCTCCTGGCAGTTCAGATCCTTGCGGTCGCCGAACTTCAGGGCCTTCTGCTCGTAGTACTGGCCGCTGATCAGGAAGCGGCCGCGATCGAGCACTTTGCCGTAGGCGCCGCTGAAGGTGTACTCGTTGCCGCCGTCGCCGCCGCCGCCGAAGCGGCCCGAGGCTTCCAGGCGCCCGCCGTCGAGATTGGTGCGGGTGATGACGTTGACCACCCCGGCCACGGCGTCCGAACCGTAGATCGACGAGGCGCCGTCCTTCAGGATCTCGTACCGCTCGACGATGGCGTCGGGCAGGATGTTCAGGTCGACGGCCGCGACGGCGCCCTGGGTGCCGGCCGGCGGCAGGCGGCGGCCGTTCAGCATGACGAGGGTGCGCTGGTCGCCCAGGCCGCGAATCGAGATGGTGTTCACGCCGCCGCCGCCGTTCACGACGAAGCCGGTGAACTGGTTGTTGATCTGGGTGGAGCCCGCGGCGACCGAGGCGCTCTGCAGCACTTCGGTGGGGTTGATCATGCCGGCCAGCGACGAGCTTTCGCTGGTGATCACCTGCACCGGCGAGACGCTGTTGTACTCGGTGCGCTTGATGCGCGAACCGGTGACGATCAGCTCGTCCACCTCGGTGCCTTCGGCCGGCGTATTGGTCGATTGAGCGAATGCAAAGCCGGGCGCGGCCGCCGCGGCCATCAGGCCGACGATCATGCTCGTTCCCAGCAGGAACTTACGTTGCAACATTTCTACTCCCCTCGAGCCCCTGACTCGGAAAACGGCCCGCATCGTCAAAGCCCTCTGCGGCGCCACCTAGAGTAAGGCTCGGGGAGACCGTCCGCGCAACGCTGGTTGCTGAAATGATGCGCATTCTTGCGAAAACCGTTACAGCATGAACACACTTCGGTCATGTTGATGCTTCGGCAACGGTGTTTTGGGGTGATCCGCGCCCGTATCGCGCGTTTCACCGCCTGACGCTTTACCGAAAGCATCGCGCATGCGCTGCTCGCTAGAGGCGAGTCGCGTGCCAGAGTGGGGTGTCTGAGTGAAGTCGAAGAGCAGTGTCGCCCTGTCGGCCGCGGCGGCCGTCCTGGGCATGTGCATGGTGGTCGGCGGGGCCGAGGCCAGGGCGAGCAATCCGGGCGCGCCGTCAGCCCGCGAGCTGACCCGGCTGCCGGGTCTGAGCGACGTCGTGATCTCGCCGGACGGCAAGCGGATCGCCGCGCTGATCTCGGCCGACGGCGACGAGCAGCTCATCGGTGTGTGGGAGACCGACCACATCGATCGTCCGCCAAACCTGCTCAGCTCCAAGCACATGGTCTTCAAGAGCGTGTCGTTCATCAAGAACGACCGCCTGGCCGTGGTGGTCCAGCAGCTCTACACGGTGGGCAACCACAAGGGGCACCTGGGCAAGCTGTTCATCACCGACCTGAAGGGCGAGAAGTGGATCCCCGCGCTGCCGGAAAGCCGCTCGCGCTCCGAGGCCGAGGACTTCGAGAAGGCGACGAACAACCCGCAGATCCTCGACAGCCTGCCGCATGATCCGCGCAGGATCCTGGTGGTCGACGACAACGGCGACGTCTATCGCGCCGACGTCTACAGCGGCACGGCCGAGCGGATCGAGCGCGGCTCCGAGCGGTTCGGCGACCTGCAGACCGACGCCAAGGGCGAGATCCGGGCCAAGTCCGAGATCGATTTCGAGGACGGCAAGGCCTTCTACGCCCAATGGATCAAGAACCCGGCCACCGGGCAGTTCGAGCAGCACTTCCGCTCGTTCCTGAAGGACCGCAACATCTTCACGATCGCCGGCTTCTCGCCCGATCCCAACATCGTCTACGTGCAGGGCGTGCGGGGCGGCGACAAGGCCGGCATCTACGAGTACGACATCCGCTCCAAGGCGTTCCTGGAGCCGGCCTTCGAGCACAAGGTGTTCGACTCCGCCGGCGTCATCGAGGACAGCGACGGCGCCCTGCTGGGCTTTCGCTACAACGACGCCGCCGGCAGCATCTACTGGACCGATCCGCAGCTGGCGGGGATGACCAAGGGCCTGCGCGGTGCGCTGAACGTCAAGCTGGCGCCGATGGACTGGATCGACCCGGGCACGGGCCAGAAGGTCAAGATCAACGTCGCCGACGGCTCGGACGTCGCCGTGGAGGCCTGGTCCCAGAACCGCGACTACGCCGTGGTCATGAAGTCCGGTCCCAAGGATCCGGGCGAGTACTACCTGCTCACCAAGGACGGAAAGCTCAGCCTGCTGGGCAAGGCCCGTCCGTGGATCAAGGCCGAGACCCTGGGCGACACCCGCCTGGTCCAGTACGCCGCCCGCGACGGCCTGATGATCCCGGCCTTCCTCACCACGCCGCCGGCCGTGTTCGGCAAGGGTCCGTTCCCGACCATCGTCATGCCCCACGGAGGCCCCTGGGCGCGGGACCATCTCGGCTGGGACGTCGCCGGCTGGGTCCAGTACTTCGCCTCGCGCGGATACGCCGTGCTGCAGCCCCAGTTCCGCGGCTCCGAAGGCTGGGGCCGCAAGCTCTGGACCGCCGGCGACAACGAGTGGGGCCAGAAGATGCAGGACGACAAGGACGACGGCGCCAGGTGGCTGATGGACCAGAAGATCGCCGATCCGAACCGGACGGTGATGTTCGGCTATTCCTATGGCGGCTATTCGGCCCTGGCGGCTGCGATCCGTCCCAACGGCCTCTATCAGTGCGCGGTCTCGGGCGCGGGCGGCAGCCTGGCCGACATGAAGAAGGTCACCGCCGAAAGCCGGCTGGGCCGCGAGTACCAGCGTCCCTTCGTCGGCGGCCTGGACGCCATACAGAAGGCCGGCGAGGCCAAGATCCCGGTCTTCCTGTATCACGGCGACCGCGACACCAACGTCGACATCAAGGACTCGCGCCGCTTCATCGCGGGGCTGAAGGCGGCGAACAAGCCGTACAAGTGGCTGGAGATCAAGGACATGGGCCACGGCTACGTGACCATGACCCCCGCCATGATGGAGACCCAACTGGTGGAGATCGAGAAGTTCTTCCAGAACGAATGCAAGCCGGGCGGGCTCTGAGGCCGCTCAGCCGCAAGCCCGTCCGTCGGCGCAAGGGAAGGGGCGTTCGCGCGGCCCCTTCGTCGCGCCGGCGTGAGCTGACCGCCGCCTAGAGGAAGGCCAGGAACGGGGCGCAGATCAGGCCGACGCCGGCCAGCGCCGTCGCGGCCTTCGGACGCCACGACAGCAGAAGCACCAGCAGCGCGGCGGCTGCGCACATCTGGCCGATCCAGGCCGTCACGCCCAGGGCCGGTCCCATCCGGGCGACGGCCACGGCGGCGGAAAGCGCCAGAAGTCCCCAGCCCAGCACGCGCAGCACGCCCTGCGACGGCAGGACCAGGGGCTCCAGGCCCGAGCGATGCTTCTTCATGGCCAGGGCCAGGCAGGTGAACGCCGCGAAGCTGATCAGGCCGGTCTCATAGGGCATCGACGCTCTCCCTGGCCGGGGCCGGTTGGGGGCTGGCGGCCGAGGGCGCGCGGACGGGCTTGGCCCGCTCGGGCGGCTCCTGCCTGCGCGAAGCCTTGAAGGCGGCGAACCCGCACAGGGCGGCGATGGCCAGCATGGCCAGGTCGAAGCCGGCGAACAGCCAGTCGCCGGTCCGCAGGCTGGCCGCCAGTCCCCGCTCGGTCGTGACGGCGTTGACCACGGGCAGGGCGGCGAAGGCCAGGGTCGCCAGGCCCAGGGTCTCGATCCAGGCCCGCCGGGCCGGCCGCAGCAGCGACACGGCGGCCAGGCCGAACCAGGTCCAGAACATCGCCTTGACCTCCAGCTCGGCCCGGCCGGCCATGTCGGCGGGGATCAGTCGGTTGGCCAGCAGGTAGGCGGCCATGCCCGACGGCAGGCAGGCGACGGCGCCGATGTTCAGCCGCTCCACCAGCTGCAGGCCGAAGAACGGCGCGGCGTTCGGCTTGCGGCGCTTGACCACCCAGAGGACGAGGCCCGTCCCGACCATTGCCGCCCCGGTCAGGCCGAGGAAGAAGTACACCCAGCGCAGGGCGGGACTGGCGAAATGGCCCAGGTGCAGGCCCAGCATCACGCCGGCCGTGGCGATCGCCGGGCCGGGCGAGGGCGAGCGCGACAGTTCCTGGCCCGTCGCGCCCGAGAAGGTGATCGAGTCCGGCCGTGCGTTCAGCCGCCCGGCTGTGGCGCGCAGCAGGGTGACGGTCGAGGCCGCGTCGCCCGAGTTGCGGATGACGACCGTGCGCGGGGCGTCGCCGCTCCAGGCGCGGGCGGCGCTCTGCATCATCGGGCCGACCGGCAGCAGCGGCGCGGCCCGCCCCGAGGCCTTGGCCTCGGCCGGCGCGCCGTAGGCGGCGGCCGTGAAGGCGTCGGGCTTGTCGAAATTGGCCTTCACCGGCCAGGGCATGTACATCGCCACCAGCGTGATCAGGCCGGTGTAGGTGATCATGGCGTGGAAGGGCAGGGCCAGCACCGCCGAGGCGTTGTGGGCGTCGAGCCAGCTGCGCTGGCCCTTGCTCCAGCGCAGGGTGAAGAAGTCCACGAAGATCCGCTTGTGGGTGATCACGCCCGAGACGATCGCCGCCAGCATGAACATCGCGCAGACCCCGGCCAGCCAGCGTCCCCACGGATGCGGCAGCTGGAGCTGGAAGTGGAAGCGGTAGAAGTGCTCGCCGCCGCGCGTGTCGCGGGCCTCCAGCGGATGACCGGTCGCCGGATCCAGCTTCAGCTCAGGACGGCGCGCCGGCGGCTTTTCCGGGTTGGGCTTGGCGCGCGCGAATACCCGCGTCACCGCCGTGCGGTCGTCGGGCAGGTAGATGAACCACTGCTGGTCGTCGGGCGAGGTCGCCTGCAGATGGCCGATGGCGGCTTGGGCCGCCTGCTCTGCGGGTACCGATGCCGAGCGCAGCTCCGGCTGCATCCACTGGGTGATCTCGGGGCGGAAGTAGCTGGCCGTGCCCGTCAGGAACATCGCGAACAGGATCCAGCCGGCCAGCAGGCCTAGCCACGCGTGAATCCAGGCCATCGACTGGCGCAGGGCGCGGGCGGGCGGCGGCGGGGCGGGGAAGGTCGGCCGCACGTTCATGCCCGCGCTCCCAGAAGCAGCACCGCGCCGCCGGCCAGCAGAGCTGAGCCCCACAGCACGCCGGCCACGAGGGCCAGCCGCCGCTCGTGGAAAGCCCAGAGCGCCAGGCACGCGAAGATCAGGAACGACAGGATCATGCCCCAGGCCGAGGCCTCCACCGGCGGTCCCGGCAGCAGGCGCGCCAGCAGCGAAGCCAGCGCCGAGGCGGCGGCGTAGCCGCCCAGCAGGGCGGTGAGGGCGCGAGCCGTCATCCGCGCCACGCCGGGCCAGGCGGCCGCCTGTTTCGCTGATCGATCGTTGTTCACGCACCCTCCGAAAGTTGGCTTGCGCCTAACAACTCGTTTCGATAGTTGCAACTCATTATCAATACTATCGGCAATCCTGGCGAGGGTCTTCATGGTCATCCGTTCAAAAACCGCGCGTGGCGCGAACGCCAACGCCGGGGCCTGGCGAGGACTGGCCGTGACCGTCGCCGCTGCGGCGGCGCTGCAGGGACTGGGCGCGACCGCGGCCTGGGCCGATGACGCCGACACCGATTCCAACACCGTCGAACGGGTCGAGGTGACTGGCCTCAAGGCGCGTCGCGCGGCCGCCGGCACCAAGACGGAAACCGCGCTGATCGAGACGCCGCAGAGCATCACCGTCATCGACGGCGACGAACTTTCGCGCCGCAACGTGCAGTCGATCAACCAGGCGCTCGGCTTCGTCGCCGGCGTCTCGCCCAACCAGCGTGGCGGCATGGTCACCCGCTACGACCAGCTGGTCGTGCGCGGCTTCGCGCCGGGCGTGTTCCTGGACGGCATGCGCCTGATCGCCGGTCCCTATTCGACGCCGCAGATCGACTTCAATCGCATCGACCACATCGACATCGTCAAGGGGCCCGCCTCGGTGCTGTACGGCAACTCCACGCCGGGCGGCCTGGTCAACCTTGCCAGCAAGCTGCCGGAGGAGGGGAGCTTCGGCCGCGTCGAGGGCCAGCTCGGCAACTTCGACACCCGCCGCGCGGCGGTCGACGTCAACGCTCCGCTCGACGGCCAGGGCAAGTGGCTCGGCCGCCTGCTGGCCGGCTGGCAGAAGGGCGACGGCATGACCGACCACACCTTCAGCGAGCGCTATCACGTCAGTCCGATGGTGACCTTCGAGCCGACCGCCGACACCAGCCTGACCCTGGTGGCGGCCTACCAGCGCTCGCCTAGCGGCGGCGGCTATTCGGGCGTTCCGGCCTATGGCTCGGTGCTGCCCAATCCGCTGGGCAAGCTGCCGCGCGAGATCAACACCGGCGATCCGGGCTACGAGCGCTACGACCACAAGGCCGGTTCGGTCGCGGCCTTCTTCCGCCACGACTTCAACGAGCGCCTGACTTTCCGCTCGAACGCCCGCTTCCAGAACAACAAGCTGTCCTACCGTCAGCTCTACGTGGGCGGCTTCGCCACCACGGGCGTGGGCGCGGCGCGCAACACCGACTATTCGACGATCATTCGCGGCGGCGGCGGGGCCGACGAGGACTTCGACACCCTGACCCTGGACAACCAGATCAGCGCCCGCTTCGAGACCGGCGCGGTCCGGCACCAGGTGCTGGCCGGCTTCGACTACCAGAAGATCACCGGCGAGAACTTCCAGCAGTTCAACACCGGCCAGACCAGCAATCCGCTGACCAGCATCCCCAACCTGTCGCTTTTCGCGCCGACCTATGGCGGAACCCTGCCCAGCTTCGACCTGACGGTTCTGTCGTCGGCCTATGTCAACACCTACAGCCGGCGCGAGCAGAAGGGCCTCTACGCCCAGGACCAGATGACCATCGGCCGGCTGCAGCTGATCGCCAGCGGCCGCTACGACTGGTACGAGCAGGTCACCGACAACAAGAAGAACAACACCTCCAGCACGCTGGAGCAGAACGCCTTCACCATGCGCCTGGGCGGCCTCTACGATCTGGGCGCGGGCCTCGCGCCCTATGTCAGCTATTCGGAATCCTTCGAGCCCCAGGCCGGCACGACCTGGCAGGGCGATGCCTTCGTGCCCGTCACCGGGCGCCAGCTCGAGGGCGGCCTGAAGTACCAGCCCAAGGGCACGTCCGCGCTGTTCACGCTCTCCGCCTACCAGTTGGAGCGTCGCAAGGTGCCGGTCGCCGATCCGCAGGCCGGCTCGAACGGCATTCCGGCCACCTCGCAGATCCAGATCGGCGAGGTGCGGGTGCGCGGCGTCGAGCTGGAAGGGCGCGGCGAGATCTCGCGCGGCCTGAACGTGGTGGGCGCGCTCAGCTACACCGACGCCATCATCACCCAGGGCGCGCCGGCCGTGGCGGCCACCGCCACCAACAGCGGCACGCCGACCACCACCGGCACCCGCCAGCTGGGCGTGCCTAAGTGGGGCGCCTCGACCTTCGTCTCGTACGACCTTGGTCGCGCGGGCAGGGCCAGCGGCCCGGCGGCGGGCCTGCGCCTGGGCGGCGGCCTGCGCTATGTCGGCGGTTCGGACGGCACGACCACCTATGCGGTGATCAACAACGTCACCACCTTCCAGCGCTTCCACACCGACGGCTTCATCCTGGTCGACGCCCTCGTGGGCTACGACCTGGGCGCGGCCTCGGCCGAGCTGAAGGGCTGGGAGGCGGCGCTCAACGCCGCCAACCTGTTCGACAAGCGCCACGTCTCGGCCTGTCCGTTCAACAACAGCTGCTACTTCGGCGCCGCGCGCACCGTGACGGCGACCCTGCGCTACAGCTGGTAGGTCGCCGGCGAGGGCTGGTCTCGGCCGGCCCTCGCCGCCGTTCGGCGGCGATTCCCCGGAGCGCATCCCACGGGCGCTATCGGGCCCAATGCGTGACCAGGTTGTGGACTCGGCCAGCCCGGACCCGGTCGGCGCAAAAAATGGGCTGAGGCGGCGATCGGCCGGACGCGGCCTTTCCCGCTGCCGCGTGACCCTTACGGAAAGCGGTTTCCTGGCGACCAGAGCGTGCGTCGTCACCGTGCTGTCGTGTTTCGTGTTTCCATCTGACATCCAAATGTAGCGCCGGTGTCACGGCGTCGCCCTAAGCGCCCCTCGCGTTTGCAAGAGGGGTTCCGATGTCCAAGCCGTTCGCCGCCAGCCGCCTGATCGCCGGCCTGCTCGCCACCAGCGCCCTGTCGGCGCCGCTGCTCGCCCATGCCGCCGAGGACGAGGCGCCCAACGCCGTCGAGGAGGTGATCGTCACCGGCCAGCGCGAGGCCCAGCGCGCCGCCATCGCCGTCAAGCGCGACGCCTTCGTGGTGTCCGACGTCGTCTCGGCCGACGACATCGGCAAGCTGCCCGACCACAACACCGCCGCCGCCCTGCGCCGCATCCCCGGCATCTCGGTCATGGAAGACCAGGGCGAGCCGCGCTTCCCGGTCATCCGCGGCCTGCGCTCGACCTACAACCGCACCACCATCGACGGCGCCCTGGTGGCCTCGGTGGACGAGAGCGGCCGCACCGTGCCGATGGATATCGTCCCCTCGGTGATGGCCGGCCGTCTGGAAGTCATCAAGACCGTCACGCCCGAGAACGACGGCAACGCCATCGGCGGCGTCATCAACGTCACCACCCGCAGCGCCTTCGACGCCGGCCGGCCGTTCTTCAACGGCATGGCCTCGTACGGCAGCTACGAGCGCCACGGCGACGTGCGCAACGACAAGCCGTCCTACCGCCTGGCCTTCGCCGCCGGCCGCACCTTCGGTTCGGAAGACCAGTGGGGCGTCGTCATCGGCGCCTCGCACGAGCAGCTCGACTATGACATCCCGCAGGTCGAGGCCGCCGATCCCAGCGTGCGCGAATACACCGCCGCCGGGGCTCCGGTGCTGTCGGGCGCGGCCAACGGCAACGGCATTCAGGTGCCGACCCAGGTGCGCCTGTTCTGGTACAACAACACCAAGCAGCGCAGCGGCGTGAACGGCAAGGTCGAGTACCGGCCCACCGACGACTTCCGCTGGGAGGCCTCGGCCCTGTTCTCGCGCATGGAGGACGACGAGGAGCGCATCGAGTACCGCATCGAGCCGCTCGGCAACGTGGCCAACCAGACCCAGACCAGCGGCAGCTTCGCCCGCGGCCGCGGCATCATCCAGCTGAACCAGCCGATCACCAAGCGCGAGATCGGCATGGCCCGTACGGGTTTCGCCTGGAATTTAGCCTCGCAGTGGAAGCTGGACGGCGACCTCGTCTACTCGCAGGCCGGGCTCGAGGTGCCCAACCACTCGGTGGAGTTCCGCACCGTCGACGCCCAGGGCGCCAACTACGGCTTCACCTACGACACCACCAACCCGCTGTTTCCGATCTTCACGCCGGTGAACGAGGCGGCGATGCGCAATCCGCTCAACTACGTGCTGCAGCAGCACCGCGACGCCCTGACCAAGACCGACGAGAAGACCAGCCAGGCCCGCTTCAACCTGGCCTTCGACGACGACGGCGCCTGGAAGGCCAAGGTCGGCGGCGTGCTGCGCTCGACCAAGCGCGACTTCACCAGCAGCCAGGTCAACTACCGCGCCGGGACGGGCTTCACCTACACGCTCGACGAGGTCGACGTCGCCGGTCCCGACCAGCTGATCGCCGGCCGCTACCGCCTGACCCCGCGCATCGGGGCCGCCGAGGCGATGGCCTTCTTCAAGGCCAACCGCGACCGCTTCACCACCACCGTTACCGCCCCGACCGGCAACTACGGCGTCGACGAAGACATCTACGCCGGCTACGGCCAGGCCAGCTACACGTTCGGCGACGTCACCGTGCTGGGCGGCCTGCGCTACGAGCACACCAAGGTGTCGTCCGACGCCATTCGCAACACCGGCGGCGTGCTGACTGCCACCAGCAACGAGGGCTCCTACGACAACTGGCTGCCCAGCGTGCACGTGCAGTGGAAGCCGGCGGAGAACTGGATCGTCCGCGCCGCCTGGACCAACACCATCGGCCGTCCGGACTACGGTTCGCTGGCCGCCACCGAGACCCTGAACTTCGACGGCAGCCAGCCGACCCTGTCGCGCGGCAATCCGGGCCTGAAGGCCCGCGAGAGCAAGGGCCTGGACCTGTCGGTCGAGTTCTACCCGACCGACGGCATGGTCTCGCTGGCGGTGTTCAGCAAGGACATCAAGAACGAGATCTTCACGCTGAGCTCGACCGAGACGCTCGACGTCGGCCGAGGTCCCGAGACCGTGCTGGTTTCGACCCCGCGCAACGCCGAGACGGCCAAGATCAACGGCGTCGAGTTCGCCGTGCAGCAGGCCTTCACCTTCCTGCCCGCGCCGTTCGACGGCTTCGGCTTCAACGGCAACGTCACCTGGCTGGACACCGAGTTCACGTTCCTGACCTCGGCCGGTCCGCGCGTCACCGGCCTGTTCCAGCAGCCGGAGATCACCACCAACGAGTCGATCTACTACCAGCGCGGTCCGTTCGAGGCCCGGGTGTCGCACAACTACATCGGCGGCCAGCTGGAGACGATCAACGACGCCAACCCCAATTCCGACCAGTACTGGAAGGGCCGCCACGTGTTCGACGCCAGCCTGTCCTGGCGTTTCGCCGACCACTACACGGTGTTCGTCGAGGGCCAGAACCTGTCCAACACCGGCCGCCAGGAAGTCACCGGTCCGGGCCGCGGCTACCTGCAGGAATGGGCCAACTACGGCCGCACCTACTGGGTCGGCGCGGCGGTAAGCTTCTAGGATAGAGGGCAGGGAGAGCGATCATGATCCTGGAACTCATCGCGGCCCTATCGCTGCAGGCCGAGGCCCCCGCGGCCTCGGCCGCCGCGGAACCGGCCCGCAAGGCGCAGACCGTCCGCCGCTACGACGCCGGGGCCAGCCAGGGCGCGGCTGCCGGACCCAGCGACGTCTATTCGGTCAGCAACTGGCGCATCGTCCGCTTCGACAAGAAGACCGGCGAGAAGCGCGCGGAATGGACCGGCGACAAGGCCCGATTCCCGCACATCAACTCGTGCGCGGTGATCGCCAGGGAGCTGGTCTGCGCCAGCTCCAACTTCCCGGCCGTGCCGCAGGTCAGCACCGTCGAGGTCTTCGACCCCATGACCCTGGCCCACAAGCGCAGCGTCTCGCTGGGCCTGGGCACGGGCTCGATCACCTGGGTCGACCGTCACGACGGCGCCTGGTGGGCGATGTTCGCCAACTACGACGCCAAGGGCGGCGAGGCCCCGCGCGACCACCGCCACACCACCCTGGTCAAGTTCGACGACCAGTGGCGGCGCCTCGAGGCCTGGGCGTTGCCGGCCAGCGTGCTGGAACGGATCAAGCCGATGAGCATCTCCGGCGGCGGCTGGGGTCCCGACGGGCGGCTCTATCTCAGCGGCCACGACCTGCCCGAACTCTACGTCATGCAACTGCCGATGGGCGGCGGGGTGCTCGACCACCTCGACACCATCGGCATGGAGGCCGAGGGCCAGGCTGTCGACTGGGACGAAAGCGACAAGGGCATGCTCTACGGCATCACCCGCCGCAGCCGCGAAGTCCTGGCCATGCGGGTTCCGCTGGCGAAATAGCGCTCAGTATTCTGCGAGCTATTCGCAACTGTGGACACCTAAGGCGCCCCGACGCCTTGCGAGTCGGGGCTCTGGCGTTTCATCATCGGCCGTTATCGCTTTTCAGCGCGGGGCCAAACCAGTGACCGAGTCGGATTCCAAGCAGCGTTCGGGCATCCAGTCGGTCGGCATCGGCCTGCGGGTGCTGGACGTCTTGGCGACGCTCGACGGGCCTGCCGCGCTGGGCGTGATCGCCCAGGCCTCGGACCTGTCCGCCTCGCAGGCCCACCGCTATCTGGCCAGTCTGGTCGCCTCGGGCATGGCCAAGCAGGATCCGGCGACGGGCCGCTACGACCTTGGCCCCGGCGCCCTGCGCCTGGGGCTCGGCGCCCTGGCGCGGGTCGATGCCTTCCGCGAGGCCGACGAGGCCATCACCGCCTTCTCGCGCGAGACCGGCCGCACGGTGCAGATCGCCGCGCTCGGCCCCAGCGGCCCGATCGTCGTGCGCTGGGCCATGGGCTCGCCGCCGGTGGCGACCTCGCTGATGGTCGGCTCGTCGCTGCCGCTGCTGCGCTCGGCCACGGGCCACGTGTTCCTGGCCTTCCGGCCCGACAGCCACACCCGCCACATGGTCGAGCGCGAGACGCAGGCCGAGCGGGGCCTGGCGCCGGTCGACGTCGAGGCCTTGCGTCAGAGGGTTCGCAAGACCGGCTACTCGGCCATCAGCGGTTCGCTGATCCCGGGCCTGCGGGCCACGGCCCTGCCGATCTTCGACCTGCAGGGCGAGGCCGTGGTGACGGCCACGGTGCTGGCCACCGACGCCTTCGTGCCCGAGCGGGACGACGAGGTCCGGCAGGCCCTGGCCGCCGTCTGCGACCAGGTGACCACCACCATCGGCGGCCGTCGCCCGGCGGCGTGAGCCGTCAAGCGGCCGCCTTGCGCAGATCCGTCCCGGGATCGCCGGCCAGTTCCGCCTTCAGCGGCTTGCCGATCAGGCGGCGGGCCGAGGCGAAGTCGCGGGGCTGATCCAGGCACGCCGCGCCCACCAGGATCCCGTCGCGCAGGTAGAGCCGCACGGCCTCGCCGCGCGCCACGACCGTGTCGCCGGCCGCCGGATCGCCCAGGATCTGCAGGTTGTGGCCGCACTGGGCGGTCCAGAACCACGGGGCGGGCTCGGGTTCGGCCGGCTGGCCAAGGATCGCCAGGGCCGCGGCGCGGGCCGAGCTCTGGGCGTGGGCCCAGGTCTCCATCCTCTGCGGGGCGGTCGCGTCGCCGAACCGGCGCAAGGCCAGGTCGCCGATGGCGTAGACGGCTTCGTCGCCGATCGAGCGGTAGTTTTCGTCGACCAGCACCCCGGCGCCCACCGGCAGGCCGGCGGCTTCGGCCAGTCCCGCGCGCGGCACGATGCCGATGCCCACGACCACCAGGTCGGCATCCAGCGCCGCGCCGTCGTCGAGCGTCAGGGTCAGCGTCTCGTCGCCGGCCTCGATGGCGGCGACCGAGCGGCCCAGGCGAATCTCCACCCCGACCCGGGCGTGGGCGGCGGCCAGCCAGCCGGCGGCGTCGCCCGGCACGTTGCGGCCCAGCAGGCGCTGCCCCGCCTCGACGACCACGGCGGTCAGGCCCAGCTCGTGCAGGGTCGAGGCCGTCTCCAGCCCGATCACCCCGCCGCCGATCACCACCGCCTTGCCGCCCGGCCTGGCGGCCGTGGCGATGGCCTTGGCGTCGCCCGTCGTGCGCAGCGGGAAGATCCTGGGATGAGCCGGGAAGGGCAGTTCCCGAGGCGCGCCGCCAGTGGCCAGGATAAGCCTGTCATAGGGCAGGGCGGTCCCGTCGGAGAGCGACACAGAGCGCCCCTGGCGGTCGATGGCGGCCGCCGCGACTCCTAGGCGCAGGTCGACGCCGAGCTCGGCCCAGCGGGATTCCTCGGCGAGATAGACGGGCGCCGCGTCCTTGCCCGACAGGTACTCCTTCGACAGGCTCGGGCGTTCGTACGGCGGCTCGGCCTCCTCGCCGACCAGCGTGATCGATCCCGAAAACCCCAATTCCCTCAAGGTGATGGCGGCCGCGCCGCCGGCATGTCCGGCGCCGATTACGACGATGCGTTGTTCCATGGCGTGTGCTTCCTCTCGCGTTGCATATTATGCAATGCATTTGACATGGATCAAAACCCACGACAGGGTGAGGGTCAATGGCGACGTGAGATCGCCGCTTCGATCACCGTCTGGGAGCTGCCCATGACCATCCCCGTTCGTCCCCCCGAAGGCCGCCTATGGCCCGTCGATGCGGACGCCGCCGTTCCGTACTGGGTCTATTCCGACCCCGAGATCTACGCCGAGGAACTGCGCAAGATCTGGTACGGCCCGCACTGGCTGTACGTCGGCCTGGAGTGCGAGATCCCCAATGTCGGCGACTGGAAGACCGCCACCCTCGGCGAGCGTCCGGTCGTCATGGTGCGCAGCGCGCAGAACGAGATCTCGGTCGTCGAGAACCGCTGCGCCCACAAGGGCGTGAAGTTCTGCCAGGCGCGCTTTGGCCACTCAGAAGAACTGATCTGCCCATATCACCAGTGGTCCTACGCGCTGAACGGCGACCTGCAGGGCGTGCCGTTCCGCCGGGGCGTCAAGCGCCAGGGCGGCATGCCGGCCGACTTCGACCTGAAGCAGAACGGCCTGACCAAGCTGCGCGTCGAGGAAGTCAACGGCGTCGTCTGGGCCACCTTCTCCGAAGAGACCCCGGCCTTCCGCGACTATCTCGGCGAGAAGTTCTGGAAGCACTACACGCGCGTCTATGACGGCCGGAAGCTGGAAGTGCTGGGCTACAACCGCCAGCACATTCCGGCCAACTGGAAGCAGATGCAGGAGAACATCAAGGACCCGTACCACGCGGGCCTGCTGCACGTGTTCTTCGCCACCTTCGGCCTGTTCCGCGCCGACCAGAAGTCGGCCGTCGATATCGACGACGAGGGCCGCCACGGCATCCTGATCTCCCGCAAGGGCGAGCAGGAAAAGACCGAGGCCATGGCCGACATCCGCAACTTCCAGGGCGACCTGGTGCTTGAGGATCCGCGCGTCATGGACGTGGTGCAGGAGTTCCCCGGCGAAGAGACCGTGGGGATGATCACCATCTTCCCCAGCGTGATCCTGCAGCAGCAGGTCAACTCGCTGACCACCCGCCAGATCGTGCCCAAGGGCCCCGACGGCTTCGACTTCCACTGGACCCACTGGTGCTACGCCGACGACACGCCGGAGATGCGTCTGCGCCGCACGCGCCAGGCCAACCTCTTCGGTCCGGCCGGCTTCGTCTCGGCCGACGACGGCGAAGTGCTGGAGATGACCCAGCAGGGCGCAACGCCGTCTCCCGACGCGCACATGATCCTGCAGATGGGCGGGCGGGCCATCGAGAGCACCGACCACCAGGTCACCGAGACCGCGGTCCGAGGCATGTACCGCTACTGGCGAAAGGTGATGGGCCTGTGAGCACGACCCTGACCGACCGTCCGGCCGCGATCACGCGCGATGCGATCCGCGACCTCTACGACGACTACTACGGAGCCCTGGACGAGGTGCGCCTGCACGACTGGCCAGAGTTCTTCATGCAGGACTGCCTCTATCGGGTGATCCCGCGAGAGAACTTCGAGGCCGGCTACACCCTCAGCACCATGCAGGCCGAAAGCCGCGGCATGCTGAAGGACCGGGTGACGGGCCTGACCCGCACCCAGATGTACGCGCCGCGCTACTATCGCCGCTTCCCGACCGCTCCGCGCATTGTCGGCGAGGAGAACGGCGGGGTGCGAACGCGCCACAACCTGCTGCTCGTCCAGACCCTGATCGACAAGCCCTCGGAGATCGTCCTCTCGGCGGTCTGCCACGACCTGATCGTGGCCGACGAGGGCCGCCTGCGCTTTGCCGAGCGCGTGGTGGTCTTCGACTCCGAAATGCTCCCCAACAGCTTGGTGTACCCCGTATGACCGACGTCATCGAAAACGCGGCGCTGACCTGGGCGCCCGCCGTTCCGCCGTCCGACCTCGAAGAGTTCGGCGTCGCCGCCGCCACGGTCGGCGGCCTGAAGGTGGCTCTCTACGCCGTCGACGGCGAATACTACGCCACCGCCGACCTCTGCACCCACGGCGCGGCCAGCCTCGCAGACGGCTTCCTCGACGGCGAGCTGATCGAGTGCCCGCTCCACCAGGGCACGTTCAACGTGAAGACCGGGGCCGCCGTCGGCGCTCCGTGCTCGGTGGCCGTGCGCACCTTCCCGGTGAAGCTGGAAGGCGGCCTGCTGCACGTCGGCCTGCCGGGAGCCGCCTGATGGAAGTGCTTCGCAACGACCAGCGCAGCCAGCTCGAGGCGCTGTACGAGCAGATGGAGCCGGAAGGCCTCTATCCGCTCTGGGAAAAACTGAGCGCCCTGGTGCTGCCCCAGCCGGACTCGCCGGCCAAGGTCCACAAGTGGTCCTATGACAGCGCCCGGGACTACCTGATGCGGGCCGGCGACCTGATCAGCGCCAAGCAGGCCGAGAGGCGTGTGCTGATCCTGGAAAACCCGGGTCTCGGCGGATTGTCGAGCATCACGCCGAGCCTGTACGCCGGCCTGCAGCTGATCCTGCCGGGCGAGATCGCCCCGGCCCACCGCCACGCCCAGTGCGCGCTGCGCTTCGTGCTGGAAGGCGAGGACGCTTACACCTCGGTGGACGGCGAGAAGGCCGTGATGCGGCCCTTCGACCTCGTTTTGACGCCCGGCGGCCAATGGCACGACCACGGCAATCCGACGTCCAAGCCGATGATCTGGCTCGACGGGCTGGACATCCCTACCGTCCGCCACTTCGACGCCAGCTTCGCCGAGGGCTACAGCGAGGACCAGTTCCCGCAGCAGGTTCCCGCCGGCGACAGCCTCAACCGCTACGGCCGCAACATGCGTCCGCTGAAGGGCCACGTCGCCGACCGCCGCCCGGCCCACCAGCCGCTGTTCCACTACCCCTACGCGGAGTGGCGGCCGGCGCTGGACGCCATGGCCAGGGGCGCGGAGATCGATCCGCACCTGGGCCACGCGCTGGAGTTCCTCAACCCCGTCAACGGCGGGCCGATCATGTCGACCATCTCGGCGCATGTGCGGCTGATGCCGGCCGGTTTCGAAACCCGCGACCGCCGCGCCACCGACGGCACGATCTTCGTGGTCGTGGAAGGGCAGGGCGAAGCGGTCGTCGAGGGCGAGACCATCGCTCTTACGCCCCGCGAGATCCTCGTCGTCCCGTCGTGGAAGACGGTCCGTTTCAAGGCCCAAAGCCAGCTCGTCCTGTTCGGCTACTCCGACAAGGCCTGCCAGGAAAAGCTGAACCTCTACAAGGAAGAAAACCTGTGAGCCTGATCTTCGAACCCCAGGCGCCGGTCCTGGCCGCCACCTCCACCGGCGACGACTTCCCGGTCCGCCGCATCTTCTGCGTCGGCCGCAACTACGCCGCCCACGCCCGCGAGATGGGCCGCGATCCCGACCGCGAGCCGCCGTTCTTCTTCACCGCCTGGGCCGAGACGGTCGTGCCGGACGGCGCGACGATCGCCTATCCGCAGAAGACCAAGGACTTCCACTACGAGGCCGAACTGGTCGTCGCCATCGGCAAGACCGGCCGCGACATCGCCGTGGAAGATGCGCTGGACCACGTCTGGGGCTACGCCGTCGGCCTCGACATGACCCGCCGCGACCTGCAGCTGGAAGCCCGCGCCCAGGGCCGTCCGTGGGACACCGGAAAGAACGTCGAGCAGTCCTCGCCGCTGGGCGTGATCCAGAGGGCCGGCAAAGGCTTCGACCCGACCAAGGGCGAGATCAAGCTGACGGTGAACGGCCAGACCAAGCAGCAGGCCGACCTGGCCGACCTGATCTGGCCGGTGGCCGACATCGTCGCCTACCTGTCAGGCCTGTACCGCATCGAGCCTGGCGACCTGATCTACACGGGCACCCCGGCCGGCGTCGGCGCCGTGGTCGAGGGCGACGCCATGCTCGTCACGATCGACGGCCTGGCCCCGCTGAACATCACCGTCGGACCGCCCGCGGCCTGATCCGCATCCATCAAGACTAGGGACGAGGGGAGCGGCCAGCAGAGCCGCCCCCTCTTAGAGGAAACGACAATGGCTACTCTTGAAGCGACGGCGGGCAACGCCGTTGTCGACCGGGCGAGGTTCGGCCCGCTGCAGCTGGGCGTCACCGCGCTTTGCGCCGTCATCGCCATGCTCGACGGGTTCGATACCCAGGCCATCGCCTATGTCGCGCCGCGCATCGCCGAAGACTGGGGCCTGACCCCGGCCGCCTTCGGCCCGATCTTCGCCGTGGGCCTGCTGGGTCTCACCGTCGGCGCCTTCCTGCTCAGCCCCGCCGCCGACAAGTTCGGCCGCAAGACCATCATCCTGATCTCGACCGTGATCTTCGGCCTGTTCGCCCTGCTGACGGCGACCTCGGGCACGATGAACGAGCTCCTGATCTACCGCTTTCTCACCGGCATCGGCCTGGGCGCGGCCATGCCCAACATCATCGCCCTGACCAGCGAGTACGCCCCCGAGCGCCTGCGCGCGACGCTGGTGACGGTGATGTTCTGCGGCTTCCCGCTGGGCTCGACCCTGGGCGGCCTGGTCTCCACCGGCCTGATCGCCCAGTTCGGCTGGCACTCGGTGTTCGTGCTCGGCGGCGTGCTGCCGCTGCTGCTGGTTCCGGTGCTGATGGTCTTCCTGCCGGAGTCGGTGCGCTTTCTGGTCGCCAAGGGCGCGCCCGAGAACAAGATCGCCCCGATCGTGCGGCGCATCGACGCCAACGCCTCGACCGCCGAGTTCGTCGCCCACCTGCGCGGCGAGCAGGCGCAGGCCCCCAAGGGCTTCTCGGTCGCCCAGCTGTTCACGCAAGGCCGCGCTCCGGTCACGGGCCTGCTGTGGGTGGCGTTCTTCATGAACCTGCTCGTCATGTACTTCCTGGTGAACTGGCTGCCGACCCTGCTGAAGGGCGCGGGCCTGCCGCTGTCGATGGCCATCCTGTCGACCGCCACCCTGAACCTCGGCGGCGTCGTCGGCGCCATCGCCCTGGGCCGGCTGATCGACCGCTTCAGCCCCTACCTCGTGCTCGGCGCGGCCTACGCCGCCTCTGGCGTCTTCATCGCCGTGATCGCCCTGGGCGGCACGCACCTGACCACCCTGCTGGTGGGGGCGGCCCTGTCGGGCTTCGGTGTCGTCGGGGCCCAGATCGGCTGCAACGCCCTGGCCGCCTCGGTCTATCCCACCGCCATCCGCGCCACCGGCGTGGGCTGGGCCCTGGGCGTCGGCCGCATCGGCGCTATCGTCGGCCCGCTGGTCGGCGGCGCTCTCCTCGCCAACAAGTGGGCGCCCGGCTCGATCATCCTGACGGCCGTGGTTCCCGCGCTCATCGCCTCGCTCGCCGTCTTCGTCCTCGGCGGCGTGCGCAAGAAGTCCGGAGTCTGATACCGCCATGATCCTGCACGGCTATTTTCGTTCGACCGCGTCGTGGCGCGTGCGGATCGCCCTGGGCCTCAAGGGCCTTGCCGCCGACCAGGTGTTCCACCACCTGCGTCGCGGCGAGCAGCGGGCGCCGGACTACCTGGCGATCAACCCGCAGGGCCTGCTGCCGGCCCTGGCCCTCGGCGACGGCCGCGTGCTGACCCAGTCCCTGGCCATCGTCGAGTACCTCGACGAGACCCATCCCGAGCCGCCGCTGCTGCCCGCCGACCCGTTCGAGCGGGCCCAGGTCCGCGCCGTGGCCCAGGCCATCGCCTGCGACATCCACCCGGTGCAGAACCTCAAGATCCTGGCCCGCCTGCGTGATCTCGGTCTCGACGAGCCCGCCGTCCAGGGCTGGGCTGCCGGCGTGATCGAGGAAGGCCTCGGCGCGGTCGACAAGCTGCTGGCCGGCCACTCGGGACGCTTCGCCTTCGGCGATGCGCCGGGCCTGGCCGACCTGGCGCTCGTGCCCCAGCTGGGCAACGCCCGCCGCTTCGGCGTCGACCTGCGCTGGAACCGCCTGACCGATATCGAGGCCGCCTGCCTGGAGCTTGACGCCTTCAAGTCCGCCGTGCCGTCGGCCCAACCCGACGCCGAATAAACCCATCCCCTAAAGCCAAGAACCAAAGAGCGCGGAGCCAACCGCGCCCCCTTGGAGGAAACCCATGCTGCTGACCACCATGGCCGCGGCCGCCTTGCTCGCGCCCGTATCCGACGCTCCGATCGCCACCCAGGCGCAAGATCGCGTCGTGCCCATTCCCGCCCAGAACGCCCCGTCGCCCGGCAACGTGCCGCCGCCGGCGGCGACCGAGGCGCCGGCCTTCAAGCTCATCAATCACGACGAGGACTGGAGCTACCTGGCCGATCCGGCCAGGCGTACGACCCCCTGGTCGAAGCTGAAGTACATCCCCGTCGGCGAGACCAGCTATCTCAGCCTGGGCGGCGAGTTCCGCCTGCGCCTGGAAGACCGCGGCAACGAGCGCTTCGGCCGCGGCCTGCAGGACGAGGACGGCAACATCCAGACCCGAACCCGCCTTTGGGGCGACCTGCACCTGGGATCTCGCCTGCGCGCCTTCGTCGACGTGCAGGACGCCCGCAGCATCGATCTGGACAGCGGCGAGCCGCCGATCGAGGTGAGCCGCTGGGATCTGCACCAGGCCTTCCTCGAAACCAACGCCCAGGTCGGCGACGCCAAGGTTCGCCTGCGCGTCGGTCGCCAGGAGCTGGGCCTGGGCGCCTATCGCGTCTTCGACATGCGCGAGGGCGCCAACAGCCGCACCTCGTTCGACATGGCCCGCGTGCTGGTCGACCGGAAGGGCGGATGGAGCGGCGGCGCCTTCTACGGCTACGCCCTGCGCGAGGCCAAGACCTCGTGGGACGACGCCACCAACTTCGACTACCGCCTGGCCGGCGTCACCGCCTCGCGCACGCTGGGGCAGGGGCCGACCGCGCCCAAGCTGGAACTGCTCTACGTCAACAGCGACAAGCGCGGTGCGGTCTATGACAGCGTCACCGGCGGCCGCGACCGTCGCGGCTCCTACTCGGCGCGCCTGGCCGGCCGCTACGCCGCCTGGGACTACGATCTGGAAGGCGTCTACCAGGACGGCGCGTACCGCGACCTCGACGTCTCTGCCTGGTACGTCTCGGCCATGGGCGGCTACACCTTCAAGGCCCCGTGGTCGCCGCGCCTGGGCCTGCGCCTGGAGGCCGCCTCCGGCGACAAGGATCGCAACGACGGCAAGTTGAACTCCTACGCCCAGATGTTCCCGCAGCCGATCTCGCTGCGCACAGACTTCGGCATCACCAACCTGGTGGCCATCCAGCCGCAGCTGACCTTCAAGCCCGCGCCCAAGCTGACCGCCGGCCTGCAGGTGGCGGGCCTCTGGCGCCAGAGCGACGAGGACGGCCTCTACGGCCTGGGCGGCCAGGTGCTGCGCGGCGGCCTGGAGGGCACGGCTCACTATGTCGGCTGGCGCCAGGCGGCCTTCGCCAGCTACGCCGTCTCGCCCTTCGTCACCGTCACCGGCATCGTCAACCACACGACCTCGGGCACGTTCCTCAAGCAGACGGGCATGGCCGACGACCAGACCTATGCCGGCCTGATCGTGGGCCTGCGGTTCTAGGGGCTATCTCCGCTCCTCCCCCGTGCAGCGGGGGAGGGGGACCACGAAGTGGTGGAGGGGGCGAGACTGGGCTCATTGCCGGCCGTCGCCCCCTCCGTCACGCCGCGTATCCGCGCCACGCCACCTCTCCCGTTTCTCGGGGAGAAGCTAGTAGCCAAAACAAAAAGGCCCCGGTTTCCCGGGGCCTTTTCATTTCCGAAGCCGGAAAAGCGCTTAGCCGCGCTTTTCGACGTCGATGTAGTCGCGCTGGGTCGAGCCCGTGTAGAGTTGACGCGGACGACCGATCTTGCGGGTCGGATCCTCGAACATTTCCTTCCACTGGCTGATCCAGCCGACGGTGCGGGCCAGGGCGAACAGCACGGTGAACATGTTGGTCGGGAAGCCCATCGCGCGCAGCGTGATGCCCGAGTAGAAGTCGATGTTCGGGTACAGCTTGCGCTCGATGAAGAACGGATCGCTCAGCGCGATCTTTTCCAGTTCCATGGCCACTTCGAGCAGCGGGTCGTTGATGCCCAGCTGGCCGAGGACCTCGTGGCAGGTCTTCTGCATGACCTTCGCGCGCGGGTCGAAGTTCTTGTACACGCGGTGGCCGAAGCCCATCAGCTTGTGCTTGCGCGCCTTTACGCCCTCGATGAACTCGGGGATCTTGTCGACCGTGCCGATCTGCTCGAGCATCTCCAGGGCTTCCTGGTTGGCGCCGCCGTGCGAGGGGCCCCACAGGCAGGCGATGCCGGCGGCGATGCAGGCGAACGGGTGAGCGCCCGACGAACCGGCCAGACGGACGGTCGAGGTCGAGGCGTTCTGCTCGTGGTCGGCGTGCAGGATGAAGATGCGGTCCATGGCGCGGGTCAGGACCGGGTTCGGCTTCCAGTCCTCGGCCGGAACCGAGAAGCACATGCGCAGGAAGTTTTCCGAGTACGACAGGTCGTTGCGCGGCGACACGAACGGCTGGCCGATCGTGTACTTGTAGGCGCGGGCGGCGATCGTCGGCATCTTGGCGATCAGGCGGTGGGCGCTGATCTCACGCTCGCGGGCGTCGTCGACGTTCATGCTGTCGGCGTAGAAGGCCGACAGGGCGCCCACGGCGCCGGTCATGACGGCCATCGGGTGGGCGTCGCGACGGAAGCCTTCGAAGAACCGGTCGAACTGCGCGTGCAGCATCGTGTGGTAGGTGATGTTGTTCTCGAACTTGGCCATCTCGGCGGCCGTCGGCAGTTCGCCGTTCAGCAGCAGGTGGCAGACTTCGAGGAACGACGACTTCTCGGCCAGTTGGTCGATCGGATAGCCGCGGTGCAGCAAAACGCCGGCGTCACCGTCGATATAGGTGATCTTGCTCTCGCACGAGGCGGTCGAGGTGAAGCCCGGGTCGAAGGTGAAATGGTCGCTTTCGCCGTAGACCTTGCGGATGTCCAGAACGTCCGGACCCGTGCTGCCCTTGAGGATCGGCAGGTCGTAGCTCTTGTCGCCGATCGTCAGCGTGGCTTTGTCGGTCATGCGAGAGACCCTTTCAATAGTGGTACGATCAGTCCAGTTTTGCATTTCGCGGGTGCGTTATAGCGCCTCATGCGCGCGACGCCAGCGCATCGTCAAGCCGGCCGAGAGACTCGTCCCGTCCCAGGGCCGCCATGATCTTGTTCAGGTCGGGCGCCTGGGCCCCGCCGGTGAGGATCCCACGCAGCGGCGGGCCGAACTTTCCAAAGCCTACGGCCTCGGATTCAGCAAACGATTTCAACAGCGCCTCGAGTTCCGCGACGCCCCACACCGGAGCGGCCGCGAGATGTTCACGAAGTCGTGCGAGGCGCGCGACCGTTTCCTCGGAAAGCTGCTTGGCGGTTTTTTCCTCGAGCGTCAGCGGGCGCACCTTCAGCGCGAAGGCCACGTGCTCGCCCAACTCCAGGATGGTCTTGGCGCCTTCCTTGACCTGCGGGACGGTCGAGGCGATGCGGGCCTCGGCGTCGGCCGGCAGGTCGGTTCCGGCGGCGGTCAGGGCCTTCAGCGTCAGCGCGGTCAGGCGCGCGTCGTCGGCCTGCCGCAGGTGCTGGCTGTTGATGAAGTTCAGCTTGGCCCAGTCCAGGCGGGCAGGGGCCTTGACCACGTCCTTGACGTCGAACCACTCGATGGCCTGGGCGTCGTTGAACACCTCGTCGTCGCCGTGGCCCCAGCCCAGGCGGGCCAGGTAGTTGCGCAGGCCCTCGGGGATGTAGCCCATGTCGGCGAACTCGCCGACGGCTTGCGCCCCGTGACGCTTGCTCAGCTTGGCGCCGTCCGGACCGTGAATCAGCGGGATGTGGGCAAAGGCCGGCACGTCCCATTCCATCGCCTTGTAGATCAGGCTCTGGCGGGCGGCGTTGTTCAGGTGGTCGTCGCCGCGGATGACGTGGGTCACGCCCATGTCGTGGTCGTCGACCACCACGGCCAGGTTGTAGGTCGGCGCGCCGTCATTGCGCAGCAGCACCAGGTCGTCGAGCTCGATGTTGCGGAAGGTCACCGGGCCCTTGACCATGTCGTCGACCAGGGTCTCGCCGTCCAGCGGGCCCTTGAAGCGGATCACGTGCGGCGCGGACGGATCGGCCGGCGGCGGCGCGTCGCGCCACGGCGAGCGGATGGCGCGGCCTTCGGCGCGGGCCTTCTCGCGGGCGGCTTCCAGCTCTTCCACGGTCATCCAGCAGCGATAGGCGCGGCCCTTGGCCAGCAGCTCCTGCACCACCTCACGGTGGCGGTCGGCGCGGCTGTACTGGAAGATCGGCTCTTCGTCCGACTTCAGGCCCAGCCAGTCGAGGCCTTCGAAGATCGCGGCCACGGCGGCGTCGGTCGAGCGCTCGCGATCGGTGTCCTCGACGCGAATAAGGAACTTCCCTCCCGTATGGCGTGCATATAACCAGTTGAACAGCGCCGTGCGGGCGCCGCCGATATGCAGGAAGCCGGTCGGCGACGGGGCGAAGCGGGTGACGACGCCGCTGGGGGCGGGGGAGGAACTGGACATAGGCTTCGAAGCTGACGGTCTGGAGGCCGCGGGCGCGGCGGGAGGCCCGACGGCGCGCGACGCGCGCGCCGGCCGTTGGGCGGCGCGTCTTAGCACGGCCGTTCGAAGGTGTCCTAGTCCCGCGACCTTTGTCACACAACTGATCGACGAGACGCGGCTCAATGCCGCCCGATGGATGTTGTGGAGCCCGGTTGCCTTCGCCCTGGGCGCGGCCGGCTACCTTGAACTCAAGGCCGAGCCCAGCCTGTCCCTGCTGGCTCTGATCGCCCTCGCGCTGGGCGTTCTGGCGGTGTGGAGCCGGGGCTGGCGGCGCTGGAGCGGCCTGGCCGTTCCGCTGACGCTGGCGGCGTTCGCGGCCTGCGGGGCGTCGGCCGGCAAGATCCGCTGCGACCGCGTCGCAGCCCCTGTCATGCCGGTGGAGCGCGGGGTGCGCGTGGTCGACGGATTCGTCGTCGACGTGGTCTCGCCGGGCACGGCTGGGCCGCGCCTGCTGGTCGCGCCGGTGTCGGTCTCGCGTCTGGCGCCCGCCGCCACGCCGACCCGCATCCGCGTCAGCCTGCCGGAAGGATCGACCGCGCCGCCGCCGGGCTCGGCCCTGCGTCTGAAGGCCATGCTGTCGGCCCCGCCGCCGCCCGCCGCGCCGCGATCCCACGACTTCGCCCGCGACGCCTGGTTCAACGGGATTGGCGGGGTCGGCTTCACGGTCGGCGAGATCGAAGACGCCGTCCTCGACCGGCCGCCCTGGCGGCTGCGGCTGGCGATGGCGGTCAACGCCATGCGCTGGGACCTCGCTTCGCGCATAGTCGAGCGGCTGGGCCCCGACAGCGGCGGCATCGCCGCGGCCATGGTCACCGGCCATGAGGCCTGGGTGACGGCCGAGCAGACCGAGGCCATGCGCGCCTCGGGCCTGGCCCACATCCTTTCGATCTCCGGCCTGCACATGGCCATCGTCGGCGGCTTCGTGTTCGCCGCGGTGCGGCTGCTGGTCGCCGCCTGGCCTTGGGCGGCCCTGCGCTTTCCGGGCAAGAAGATCGCCGCCGTGGCCGGCCTGGCGGCCGTGGGCGCCTATCTGATCGTCTCGGGCGCGCCGCCGCCGGCCCTGCGCGCGGCGATCACGGCGGGCGTGGCGTTCCTGGCCATCCTCGCCGACCGGCAGGCCGTCAGCCTGCACGGCCTGGCGCTGGCGGCCCTGATCATCCTGATCGCCCAGCCCGAGCAGGCCTCGGCGGCCGGCTTCCAGATGTCGTTCGCCGCCACCGCCGCCCTCGTCGCTCTGGCGGAAGCCTGGCCGCGCCAGCCGCGCGAGATTTCGGTGCCCTGGCCGATCCGCTTCACCCAGGCCGCCATGGCCTGGCTGGCCATCAGCGTGGGCGCCAGCTTCGTGGCGGGCCTGGCGACGGGGCCCTTCGCCATGCAGCACTTCAACCGCGTGGCCATCTGGGGCCTGCCGGCCAACCTGGTGGTCTCGCCGCTGTCGTCCTTCGTGATCATGCCGTTCCTGGCGGTCGGGGCGGCGCTGGAGCCGCTGGGACTGGGCGGACCGTTCCTGGCCGTGGCCGGCTGGGGCATCGACGCGATGACCGCCGTCGCCCGCTGGTTCGCCGGCGCCCACGGCGCGCAGCAGACGGTGGCCAGCGCGCCGGGCTTCACCCTGGTGTTGTCGTTCCTCGGGATCATGCTCGCGTGCCTCTGGAAAGGCCGGCTGCGCTGGCTGGGCGCGCCGCTGTTCCTGGCCGTCAGCCTTTGGCCGCGCCCGACCCCGCCCGACCTCTGGATCGCCGCCGACGGCACGACGGCCGTGGCGCGCCGGAGCGGGCAGGCGGTGCTGCTGCGCCCCGACGCTCGCCGCTTCGGAGCCGAGCTCTGGGTCCGTCGCCGGGGCCTCGAACCCGTCGACAGCAAGGATTTCGCCTGTGATCGCGTCTCCTGCCGGCCCAAGCCGTCCGCCCCCGTCGCCGTCAGCCTGTCCTGGACCCGCCGCGCGCCGGCCTTCGAAGTCCTGCAGGGCCTGTGCGCCGGCGCCGAGGTCGTCGTGCTGCGTGGCCCCAGGCCCGCCGCCCTGCCGGCCGCCTGCCGCGACGCCGTCGTGCTGGCGGGCGAGGATTTCGCGGCCGGCGGCGCGGCCGAGCTCTGGCGTCGCCCCGACGGCTGGTGGATCGTCTGGACGACGCCCGGTCGGGGCTTTCGTCCATGGACGTCGGCTGCTGACACGAATGAGCAAGAACCGGGCGGATGATGCCGCGCCGCCGCTGCTAAGCCCCGGCGACGACTCGTTTGGAGAGCCTATCGATGACCGACGCCACGCCCTTCGCCGCCCGCCGCGCCGCCTTCCGGGCCCTGCACCAGGACGGCTTCTTCGTGCTGCCGAACCCGTGGGACGCCGGCGGCGCGGTCCGCCTCGAGAAGCTCGGCTTCAAGGCCCTGGCCTCGACCAGCGCCGGCATGGCCTGGTCCTGGGGCCGCGCCGACGGCGAGGTCGGCGTCGACGAGGTGATCGAGCACCTGCGCCAACTGGTCGCCGCCAGCGACCTCCCGGTCAACGCCGATTTCGAGGCGGGCTTCTCCGAGATAGCCGAGGGCGTGGCGGCCAATGTCGCCCGCGCGGTCGAGACCGGCGTGGCGGGCCTGTCGATCGAGGACCGCGTCGGCAAGGATCTCTACGATCTGGACACCGCCATCGCGCGCATCGCCGCCGCCCGCGCGGCCATCGACGGCTCGGGCCAGGACGTCATGCTGGTGGGCCGCACCGAGGGTTTCCTGATCGGCCGCGACGATCTGGCCCCGACCATCGAGCGCCTGAAGGCCTATTCGGAGGCCGGCGCCGACTGCCTCTACGCGCCGGGCGTGACCAGGTACGACGACATCGCCGCCATCGTCGCCGCCGTGGCGCCCAAGCCGGTCAACGTGCTGCTGTGGGGACCGGACATGAAGGTCGCCGACCTGCCGGGCCTGGGCGTGCGCCGCGCCAGCACCGGCGCGGCCCTGGCGGCGGCCGCCTGGAGCGGCTTCGAGGCCGCGGCCAGGGATCTCTTGCTCTAGGAACGGACCCAATTGAGCGGGGTGTCGGATCTGAGGATTTCAATCATTTATCGTTCGTCGTCCCGGAAAGCGCGAAGCGCTTATCCGGGACCCAGGGGCCGGCGCAATGCAGGTGGCCCCAGGGTCCCGGCTCCGTGGTCCGCTACGCGGCCCTTCGGCCTGGATGACGTGCAGAATTGTTCTCGCAACGAGTACGCCCCCTAGCGAACCGGCGGCCGCTCGATCGGCAGGATCGCGCCGTCCGGGCCGTAGCTTAAGGGCGCCAGCGTGATAGAGCGGCGATGGTCGCCGCCGCCCGGCAGCAGCTTGTCGTGATAGAACAGCCACCACCGGCCGTCGCGTTCGATGATGGCCTGGTGGTTGGTCGAGATCGGCAGGTAGTCGAGGATCACGCCGCGATAGGCATAAGGCCCCATCGGCGTCCTCGAGGTCGCGTAGACGATCTGGCCGGGCCATCCCGTCGAGAAGCTGAAGTAGTAGAGGCCGCCGCGCTTGTGCAGGAACGGCGCCTCGCCGTACTTCTTCTTCGGGTCGTCGGCGGGATAGCCGGTGACCACGAGGTTCTCGATCGGACCGGCCAGCGAGGCCATGTCGGCGCCCAGCCTGACGATCTTGGGAACCCGGGTGCCGAACAGCATGTAGGCCTGGCCGTCGTCGTCGATCAGCACTTGCGGGTCGATGGGCTCGTCGCCGGCGTTTGCGTCGCGGGCCTTGTCGACCAGGGGCGCGCCGATGGCGTCGCGGAACGGACCCTCGGGCCGGTCGGCCACGGCCACGCCGATCTTGTCGCCGCCCACGGGCGCGTAGAAGTAGTACTTGCCGTTGTGCGCCGCGGCTTCCGGCGCCCAGGCCTTGGCGTCGGGCCTGGCCCACTTGAACACCGTCACGTCCAGGAACGCGCCGTCGTCGCTCCAGGTCTTCAGGTCGACCGAGCTGTAGAGTCGCCAGGAGGTCGAGTCCCAGTACTTGCCCGAGTTCGAGGCGTCGTCGGTGGCGTAGACATAGACCTTGTCGCCGAACACGTGCGGCGAGGGATCGGCGCTGAACCGCTGGGTGATCGGCTGGGCCATGGCCCCCGATCCAAGGGCGAGAGACAGCGCCAGGCCGAGGGCCGCGACAGGGGCGTGAGACATGGGCTTCCTCCGGCGGGCCTCATGGCCCTTTCGGAGGACGTACCACCTCAAATTAACTCAGACAATTGAGCGTATCAGTGCGGTGTCACCTTGGTCTCGCCGCTTCGGCGAACCTTGAAGCTGATCGACACACGCAGCAGGCGGCCTTCGGTCGGGGCCCCGGCGCGCGTGGTCTCGTCGGTGCGGGCGCCCGCCAGCAACTTCAGCGTCGCCCCGTCGAAGCCGTAGCCCTGCGGTTCGAGCGCCTCGATGCGGCAGTCGGCCAGGACGCCGGCGGCGGCCACGCGGCAGAGGACGGTCGTCTGGCCCGACATGCCGGCGCGTTGCGCGCTGTCGGGATAGTAGCCGGTGAACGGCCAGCGGCCCTTGTGCAGGGCGACGTCGGACAGCGTCAGGGCGGGCTGCTCGGCCGGAGCCTGCACGGCGGCCAGGGCCGGCAAGGCCAGAAGCATCATCATCCCATCGTCCCCCGAACGCTCGACATCCGCTCCTTAGAACGCCTCTCCAGACGCAAGCAAGGCGCGAGCGCCCTCGACGCCGGCGCCTCGCGCGCTTTGTCCGGAAATCCGCCGCCGTCAGTGATAGCGGCGGATCAGGCCCACCAGCTTGCCCTGCACCTCGACCTGGTCGGGACCGAAGATGCGGGTCTCGTACTTGGGGTTGGCCGCTTCCAGGGCGATCGAGCCGCCCTTCTTGCGCAGGCGCTTGAGCGTGGCTTCCTCGCCGACCAGGGCCACGACGATCTCGCCGCTGTTGGCCGTGTCGCCCTTGCGGATGATGACGTAGTCGCCGTCCAGGATGCCGGCCTCGATCATCGAGTCGCCCTGCACCTCGAGGACGTAGTGCTCGCCGCCGCCCAGCATGGTCTCGGGCACCGGCAGGCGGTCGCGCTCGTGCTGGATAGCGTCGATCGGCGTACCGGCGGCGATGCGGCCCAGGATCGGCAGCTCGCGGCTGCTGTCGGGCAGGGGCGGAAGCGGGGCGGGGGCCGACGGGGCCGGGCCGCCGCCTTCCAGCACCTGCGGACGGAATGCGCCACGGCCCTTGGGCGGGGCGGCCGTCGTGGCCTGCTGCGGCAGCTTCACCACCTCCAGCGCCCGAGCCCGGTGCGCCAGGCGGCGGATGAAGCCGCGTTCCTCGAGGGCCGTGATCAGACGGTGGATGCCCGATTTCGACGCCAGGTCCAGCGCCTCCTTCATCTCGTCGAAGGAGGGGGAGACGCCGGTCTCCTTGATCCGTTCGTGGATGAACATCAGCAGCTCGTGCTGCTTGCGGGTGAGCATGGCGGCCTCGCAAGTCGTCGCGGAACAAACCGCAAACCTTGCGAATGTTCTCTAGGTGTTCTTGGTTAAGGTCAAGTGAATTGCGGCGAACGGCGTTCTGTGAAATGCCTGGCGCGACGCGTGTCAGCACTCTGTCGCTAAGTGCTTGATTTCACGTCGAGAGAGCGCGCCGTCCTCAAGCGGAGGCGACGGGGCGCCAGGGGCGGGCGAGCCGTGATTTTCCGTGAACGGCTGGAACGGGCGTCGGGTCGCACGGCGGAAATCCACGAACCGAGACGCCGATTCCCGACCGCGAAAAGCGACTCAGAGCCGCCGGAACGACCGATTCCATCGCGGGCCGGCGCCGGCGTTCCACGAGAACAGCACCATCTCGGCGCGGCCGACCAGGTTCTCGAACGGCACGAAGCCCATGCCCTGCTGCGCCGGCAGCTTGGCGTCCACCGCCGGGTTCCAGGCGCAGCGGGCCTCGCCGTCCGGGATCGGGCCCGGATCGAAGCGGCTGTCGAGCGAATTGTCGCGATTGTCGCCCATCACGAAGTAGCAGCCCTCGGGCACGCGATAGGCCGCCGTGTTGCCCGCCGCCGTGCGCGGACCGTAGCTGTTGATCAGGTGGGTCTTGCCGCCCGGCAGGGTCTCGGAGAACCGCTCGGCGGGCAGCGTGCCGAACGGCGTGTCCTCGATCCGCGTGCCTAGCGGCTTCTGCGCCACCGGCGCGCCGTTGATGCGCAGCACGCCATCGACCACCTGCAGTTCGTCGCCGGGCAGGCCCACGAGGCGCTTGATCACGTCGGTGCGCCCGTCGCCGGGCTTCTTGAACACCACCACGTCGCCGCGCGCCGGCTCGCGGCCCATCAGGCGACCGTGGCCGATCGCCGGGCTCAGCGGCGCCGAATGCCGGCTCCAGCCGTAGGCGAACTTGTTGACCAGGATGTAGTCGCCGATCAGCAGGGTCGGCTCCATCGAGGCGGACGGGATCGTGAACGGCTGGCACAGCACCGTGCGCGGCACGAGCACGATGGCCGCCGTCACCGCCAGGGTCTTGGCCCAGTCGCCCAGGCCCGCGCGAAACGACGTCTTGCCGGCGGTCATGTCAAAAGCCCCTCGATGGCGAACACCAAGGGGCATTGAGACGCGCGAGCTTGGCCGAAACGTGGCCGAGCGCCGTTATCCGATCAGGCCGCGCGTCGCGGCCGTGACGTCGGCCTGCCGCATCAGGCTTTCGCCCACCAGCATGGCCGTGGCCCCGCAGGCCTCCATCCGCACCACGTCGGCATGGGTGAAGAGGCCGCTTTCGGTGACCAGCAGCGAGCCCTGCGGCGCCAGCTTGGCCAGGCGCTCGGTCACGGCCAGGTCGACCACGAAGCTCTTGAGATCGCGGTTGTTCACCCCGAACAGCGTCGCGCCCAGCTTGCCGGCGCGCTCGGTCTCGGCCTCGTCGTGCACCTCGACCAGGGCGTCCATCCCAAGGCGCGCGGCTTCGGCCATCAGCTCGGCGGCGAGATGGTCGTCGATCATCGCCAGGATCACCAGGATGGCGTCGGCGCCCAGGGCGCGGCTTTCGGCCACCTGCCAGGGATCGACCAGGAAATCCTTGCGAATGCAGGGCAGGGCGGTCGCCGCGCGGGCGGCCACGAGATACTCGTCTGCCCCTTGGAAGCTGGGCCCGTCGGTCAGTACGGAAAGACAGGCCGCGCCGCCGTCCTCATAAGCTTTCGCGAGCGCCGGCGGATCGAAGTCGGCGCGGATTAGGCCCTTGGACGGCGAGGCCTTCTTGATCTCGGCGATCAAGGAGAGCTTGCCCGGGGCGTGCTTGGCCTCCAGCGCCGCCTTGAAGCCGCGCGGGGCGCTGGCGGCGCTGGAGGCGGCGTCCACGTCGGCCTGCGAACGGGCGGCCTTGCGGGCGGCGACGTCCTGGCGCTTGTAGTCGGCGATCTTGGCGAGAATGTCGGTCATGCGGTCACGGCTTGGGCGTTGGTGGCGGCCACGAGGCCGGCGAGGGCGGCCTTGGCGCGGCCGTCGTCGAGCACGGCGCTAGCCAGTTCCACGCCTTCGCGCAGGGTCTCGACCTTGTCGGCCACCAGGAAGGCGGCGGCCGCGTTGAGTAGCACGATGTCGCGATAGGCGCCGGTTTCGCCGTCGAGCAGGCGGGTCAGGGCGGCGGCGTTGAAGGCGGGATCGCCGCCGGTGATCTCGGCCAGCGAGGCGCGTTGCAGGCCCACGGCCTCGGGCGTGATGGTGAAGAGGCGGATCGCCCCCTCGCGCCATTCGGCCACCTCGGTCTCGCCGGTGATGGTCAGTTCGTCCATGCCGCCGCCGTGCACCGACCAGGCGCGCTCCGCCCCCAGCGCTCCGAGCGCGCGGGCGATCGGCTCGACGAAGCGGGGCGCCGAGACGCCGACCACCTGGCGTCTGGCGCCGGCCGGATTGGTCAGCGGGCCGAGCAGGTTGAAGATGGTGCGGAAACCCAACTGCTGACGGATCGGCGCCACGTGCTTCATCGCCCCGTGGTGCGACTGGGCGAACAGGAAGCAGATGCCGGCGCTGTCCAGGGCGGCGCGCTGCTGGATCAGGGTCGCGTCGATATTGACGCCTAGGGCCGCCAGCACGTCGGCGGTGCCCGACTTGGAGGTCACGGCGCGGTTGCCGTGCTTGGCCACCTTCAAGCCCCCGCCGGCGGCGACGAAGCCCACGGCCGTGGAGATGTTCAGGGTGTGCAGGCCGTCGCCGCCGGTGCCGCAGACGTCGACCACGTCATACGGGTGCTCCAGATGCACGGCCGCGCGGCGCATGGCGCGGGCGCAGGCGGCGATCTCGCCCACGGTCTCGCCGCGCAGGCGCATGGCGGTGACCGCCGCGGCCACCTGGGCCGGGGTCGGCTCGCCGCGCAGGCAGGCGCTGAAGAAGACTTCGGCGTCGTCTTCCGAAAGGGTCTGGCCGTCGGCCAGCTTGGCCAGCAGGGGCTTGAAAGCGTCGGACATGGTCTTGGCCCCGCCCTAGACCCAGATCTGGGCGTCGCGGCGCACGCCGGCCAGGTCGAGGAAGTTGGCCAGCAGCTGGTGGCCGCCCTCGGTGGCGATGGATTCGGGGTGGAACTGCACGCCGTGCACGGGCCGCGTCTTGTGCTGCACGCCCATGATCTCGCCGTCGGCGGTCCAGGCGGTGACCTCCAGCTCGGCCGGCAGGTTCTCGCGGCGCACCGCCAGGCTGTGATAGCGCGTGGCGGTGAAGGGGTCGGGCAGGTCCTTGAAGATGCCTTTGTTGGCGTGGCGGATCGGGCTGGTCTTGCCGTGCATGACCTCCTTGGCCCGGATCACCTCGCCGCCATAGGCCTGGCCGATGGCCTGGTGGCCCAGGCAAACGCCCAGGATGGCCAGGTCGTCGGGCGCGCCGCGCAGCAGCGGCAGGCAGATGCCGGCCTGGTCGGGCGCCTTGGGGCCTGGCGACAGCAGCACGGCCTGCGGCTTCAGGCCCAGGGCCTCCTGCACCGTCAGGTCGTCGTTGCGATGGACGACCGTCTCGGCCCCCAGCTCGTTCAGGTAATGGACGAGGTTGTAGGTGAAGCTGTCGTAGTTATCGATGACCAGGATCATGACGCCGCCTTTCGAGCTCCGCTTCTAGTCCGGCGGAGGGCGGCGCGTCATCCCTTTACGGAAAGAGTTTTTCTGCCAAAGGGCCCAGCGGCGAAGCGCCGCGCCGCCGATCGGTTGCCACCAGGGCGCGCAGAGGCGAAATTTCCCGCATGTCCGTCGCTGATTCCGCCATCGACACCGCCGCCATCGCCTATGCGCGGGCCCTGCTGCGTACGCCGCGCCGGCGCCAGAAGATGCTGCCGGTGCTGCTGGCCGCCGCCTTCGCCGCCGTGGCCGCCGTCAGTTTCGCGACGGTGATGGTCCTGGCCCCGCCGCTGACCACCCAGCACCTGCCGAAGGAACGACTGGGCGACTGATCGGCGCGTCGCCCAAAATGAGTTCCTAAGGTTGTAATTTCGACTTGAACGACTCTTGCGGCGCTTTCACCCTCCGGCGATTTCGGACGCAGGGGGTGCTTCATGCGAAAATTGCAACTTTTGGGCGGGGCGACGCTCGCCTTGAGCCTGGTCGCGGGCGCGGCCTGGGCGCGGCAGGCGACGGATCCGCCGGTCCTGACCACGGTCGCGCCCGGCGAGGCGCCGCCCGCCGCGCCGCTGAAGCTGTTCGGGCCCGTGCCAGCGCCGCCGCCCAAAGGCGACGAGGTGGTGGCCAACCTCGACGTCGTGCTGCTGAAGTCGAAGATCTGGAACCCCTATGGCGGCACGAAGCTCGGCGAGGGTCTCTACAGCGGCGCCTTCGACACGGTCGAACTGCGCGCCTACCAGGACCGCCTGCATCCTGCCGAGCCCGACAAGCCCTATGTGGCGCCGGCCCTGGTCTCGCGTCCGGGCCAGACGGTGCGCGTCAAGATCCGCAACCTGCTGCCGGCCGATCCGGGCTGCCCCGGGCATCCGGCCGACATCAACAAGCCGCACTGCTACAACACCACAAACCTGCACTCGCACGGGCTCTGGATCAGCCCGGCCGGGATCAGCGACAACGTGCTGCGCCAGCTGCCGCCCAATCCCGACTTCACCTACGAGTACGAATACAACATCCCTGGCGACCACCCGGCGGGCACCTTCTGGTACCACCCGCACGTCCACGGCTCGACGGCGATCCAGGTCTCCAGCGGCCTGGCCGGTGCGCTGGTCATCAAGGGCGATCGCCAGCCGACCTGGGCGGACGAGCAGCATAGTCGGGTCAAGCCGGGCGATATCGACCTGCTCCTGCGGGACGCGCCCGACCACATCTTCGTCCTGCAGCAGATCCAGTACGCCTGCCGCAATCCCGCCAACTGGAACAAGCCCCGGGCCCGCGTTCCGGCCCAGACCGAGAGCGAAACGCCCAAGCAGTGGTACTGCGAGCCCGGCGAGACGGGCGTGCTCGACGACTACGACCTGATCGGCGGCCCGCGCTGGGGCCCGTCGGGGCGGTTCACCACGATCAACGGCGCCTCGGTCAAGCTGATCGAGCAGAAGGCCGTGGCCGGTGCGCCCGAGCGCTGGCGCCTGATCCATGGCGGCGTCGCCGACACGGTGAAGGTCTCGATCCGCAAGCAGATCGGCAAGGCCTCGCTGGCCGAGCTGGCCAAGGTCGGCGCCGAGGGCCAGGACGCGCTGATCGACAAGCAGTGCGCCCCCAGCAACCAGGCCGTGCCCCAGTTCGAAATCGCGGCCGACGGCCTGACGCGCGACAAGATGCTGGAGCGCGCCACCACGATCATGCAGCCGGGCTATCGCAGCGACATCCTGGTCAGCTTCCCCGAGGCGGGCTCCTACTGCGTCATCGACGAGTCCATCAACGTGGCCCAGCAAGGGGTGGAAGGCAGCGTCGACCGTCGCCAGCTGCTGTTCATCGTCGAGGTCGCGGCCGGGCCGAAGATCGCGCCGCGCCAGGCGGTGATCAACCAGCTGCTGAAGGGCGCCGGAAACCTGCAGCTCGACCCCGCGCTCGACGAGCGTCTCAGCGTCAATCTCAGGAACGGCGTGCTCAGCGAGTTCAAGCCGCACGACAGCCTGCTGGCGGCCAGGATCGACAACGTCCAGCCGCTGCTGTTCTCGCTGACGGCCGGCCGCGACCGCCTGCCCGACGGCAAGCTGGGTCCGCCGGTCGGCGCGGGCGTCGGCCGCACCCCCGACACCATCCGCCGCTTCAACGCCAACGACTTCGAGCGCACCCTGGTGCTGGGCGACACCGACCAGTGGGTGCTGAAGGTCGACAACACCAAGCCCGTGATCGGCCACCCCTTCCACATCCACGTCAATCCGTTCGAGATCGAGGCGGTGATGAAGGGCGGCGTCGACCTGACGCAGGATCCGACCTCGGAGTATTTCGGCATGAAGGGCGTCTTCAAGGACACCCTGTTCGTCGAGCCGAACGTCGAGGTGACGGCCCGCAGCCACTACGAGCGCTACATCGGCGACTTCGTCCTGCACTGCCACATCCTCAACCACGAGGACGTCGGGATGATGGAGATGGTGCGGATCGCCGACCGTGGCCCCGACGGCAAGCCGATGGCCCTGGGCCACGGCCTGACCGATACGGCCGGGCCGGAGGGCGCGGCCCGGCCTCACACCGGGCACTGAAACGCGGAAGGGGCGGCCCATCGGCCGCCCCTTCTTCTTTCTATCGTCCGTCAACCGCCTCAGGCGAAGCGCCAGGCTTCCTCGGCGGCGCGCTTGAGGGCGCGGGACTTGTGCAGGGTCTCGTCGTACTCGGCGTCCGGGTCGCTGTCGGCCACCACGCCGCCGCCGGCCTGGACGTACATCATGCCGTCCTTGACCAGGGCCGTGCGCAGCACGATGCAGGTGTCCACCGAGCCGTCGGCGCCGATGTAGCCCACCGCGCCGGCGTAGCCGATGCCGCGCTTCTCGACTTCCAGCTCGTCGATGATCTCCATCGCCCGCACCTTGGGCGCGCCCGACAGCGTGCCGGCGGGCAGGGCGGCCATCAGCACGTCGACCGGATCGACGTTGGTGGGCGCGTCGCCCTCGACGTTCGAGACGATGTGCATCACGTGGCTGTAGCGCTCGATCGTGAAGCTGTCAGTGACGCGCACGTTGGCGTGCTTGCCGGCCTTGGGCGCCTCGTTCTTGCCCGACTGGCCCAGCATGGCCACCCGGCCCACGTCGTTGCGGCCCAGGTCCAGCAGCATCAGGTGCTCGGACCGCTCCTTGGGGTCGGCCAGCAGCTCCTTCTCCAGCGCCAGGTCTTCTTCCGGCGTGGCGCCGCGCGGACGGGTGCCGGCGATCGGGCGGATGGTGATCTTGCCGTCGCGCAGGCGCACCAGGATCTCGGGGCTGGAACCCACCAGGTTGAAGCCGTCCAGGTCCAGGAAGAACAGGAACGGCGACGGGTTGGTCCGGCGCAGCGAGCGGTACAGCGCGAACGCGTCCAGGCCGAAGGGGCTGCGGAACCTGTGGCTGGGCACCACCTGGAAGATGTCGCCGGCCCGGATGTACTCCTTGGCCTTCTCGACGACCTCCCGGTAGTCCTCGCGGCTGACCGGGGTGGTGAACTCCATCGGGCCCTGGGGCGCGCGCGGGGCGTCGTGGGCCAGCGGACGGCGCAGGTCGGCCATCACCGTCTCGATGCGCTCGCGGGCGGCCGCATAAGCCTCCTTGGCCGACACGCCGGGCTCGGGCCGGGCCGTCGTCGTCAGGATTATCTCCTGGGCGATGGCGTCGAACACCGCCACGATCGACGGGCGGGTCATGATGCCGTCGGGCAGGCCCAGGGCGTCCGGGTTGATGTCCGGCAGCTTCTCGACCAGGCGCACGGTGTCGTAGCCCAGCGCGCCGAAGACGCCCGCCGCCATCGGCGGCAGGCCGGCCGGCAGGTCCATCTTCGACTGGGCGATCAGGTCGCGCAGGCTGTCCAGCGCGCCGCCTTCCAGCGGGGCGAACTTGCCGGCGGCGATGTCGTCGCCGCGGGCGATCTCGGCCTGGTCGCCGCGGCAGCGCCAGACGACGTCGGGCTTCATGGCCACGATCGAATAGCGGCCGCGCCAGGCGCCGCCCTCGACGCTCTCGAACAGGAAGGCGTAGGGCCGGCCGTGACCGATCTTCAGATAGGCCGAGACCGGCGTCTCCAGGTCGTCGATCAGCCGCGTCCAGACCAGCTGCGGAAGGCCGGCGTCGTAACCGGCCGAAAAGGCGTCGAAGCCGGGCTCGAGGCTCATTGAGCCGCGGCCTTCTTGGCGCCGCCCTTGGCCGCGCCGTCCTTCTCGGTCTTGGCCAGGGCCTCGGTGTCGACGCCGATCGCCTGGCGGGCCAGGGTCAGGTTCAGCTTCGGCTCCAGCCTGTCGCGGGCGGCCGTGCGGCCGGCCTGACCGATGTCGTTCATGTAGGCCATGCTGGTCTGCGGACGCATCGACTCGGTGGCCCGGGCGATCTCGGCGGCGTCGCCGGCGCGGACCGTGTCGAGGCGGCCGACAACGTAGCCGGCCTGCGGGGCGCTGGCCGTGAAGACCTCGCCCGGCTTGGCGTTGAACGAGGCGATCAGCAGGTCGCGGCCAAGGGCCTGGTGCTGCTGGGCGGTCTCGCGCGACAGGCCCGAGATCTTGATGATCTTGGCGTTGGCCGAGGCGGCGACGGTCTCCATCGACTCGCCCTTGCGCACGCGGGCGGCCAGCTCGTCAGCCTTGGCCTTCAGGCGCTTGACCAGCTCGTTGAACATCCACTGCTGGGCCAGCGGCTGCCTGACCTCGGCCAGCGGGGGCAGGGCGGCCTTGTTCACCTTCTCGACGCGGACGGCGAAGTACTCGCCCTTGCCGGCTTCGATCAGGTCGCTTTCACCGCCGGCCGGCAGGGCGAAGGCGGCCTTCAGCACGTCCGGGGTCAGGCCCGCGGCCGGCTGGCCGCCGAGGTCCGTGCCCTGGGCGGTGAGCGGGGCGGTCGTGACCACCAGGGCGCCGGCCTTGCCGGCGGCGTCGACGACGCTGGCGCCGCCGTCGCGGGCGTCCTGGAAGGCCTGGGTCTGGTCATAGGCCTTGGACTGGGCGGCCTGGACGCGCAGGTCGGCTTCGATCTGCGGGCGGGCGGCTTCCAGCGAGGCGGCCTTGGCGGCGTTGATCTTCAGCACCTTGACGACCGACTGGCCCAGTTCGCCGGCGATCGGCGCGCTGACCTGGCCTTCGCCGAGGGCGAAGGCGGCGTCGGCCACCTTGCGGTCGGGCAGGGCGGTCTTGGGCTTGTCGAGGATCATCACCGGCTGCTTGCCGTAGGCCTGGGCCACGGCGGCCGGGGCCTCGCCCTTGCGCAGGCGCTCGGCGATGGCGGCGGCCGCCTTGGCGTCCGGGGCGACGATCTGCACCAGCGAGCGGGTTTCCGGCTGGGCCAGGGTGTCCTTGCGGAAGTCGAAGGTCTTCTGCACCTCGGCCGGATCGACGGTCACCGACGGCTCCAGGGCCTTGGCGCTGAAACGCACGACCGACAGGACGCGGGTCTCGGGCAGGGTCAGGCGGGCGGCGTTCTCGGTCATGAACGCCTGCAGCTGGGCGTCGGTCGGCGGAGTGGGCTGGGCGACGCTGGTCGGGTTGATGGCGAAGGCCGAAAGCTCGCGGCTCTCGAGGCCGTAGACGGCCTGCAGGGCCGAATAGATGCGCGGGGTGCGCAGGCCGTTGGCGACGCTGGCGTAGAACTGCGAGCGGGCGATCTCGTCGCGCAGCGAGGCCTCGTAGCCGGCCGGGGTCATGCCGTTGTCGGCCAGCAGGCGCTGGTACATCTGCTTGTCGAACTTGCCGGTCACCGGATCGAACGGACGCGTGTTGGCCGGCAGCTGGCTCAGCTGCTTGTGCAGCACCTCGCCGACCAGGGCTTCGGACGGGCGCACGCCCATCTTCTTGATCAGCTCGGCCATCGATTCCTGCAGCGCCAGCTCCTGGAGCATGCCGCGGTCGACGCCGCGCTGGACGGCTTCGTCCGGCGTCAGGGTCTGGCCCTGCTGCTGCAGCTGGTTGCGGTAGTTGTCGAAGCGCGCCTTGAAGTCTTCGGGCGTGACCGAACGCGAGCCGACCACGATCACCTTGCTGCTGCTCGGCTGGCGGAAGACGTCGCTGATCCCGAAGATCGCGAAGCTGACGATCAGCAGCGCGAAGAGGACGATCGCGAAGGGCGATTTGGCGAAAGAGCGAAAGCCGGCGAGCATGACGTTTTGAACTACCTTCTTCGATTCCGCCCAATTGCGTGCGCGTGGGCGACCGCCCGGGGGCGACGCATCCGATGCGAGCAAGCGGGTATAGTAGAGGCCAAGGTGCGTGAGCAAGCCGAAGCGGACTTGACTTACCAAGGGAGCGCGTCCCCAAAGCCTCCTCATGACCGTTTCTCTTACGACGCCCCGGCCGTTGATCGCCGGGAACTGGAAGATGTTCGGCCTTGAGGCCTCGCTCGACGAAGCCAGAGCCGTGGCCGCCGCGGTGGCGCAATCCCCGCCCGCGGCGCGAGTCGCCATCTGCCCGCCCGCCACCCTGCTGCACCGCATGTCCGAGGCGCTCTCGGGCGAGTCGGTGATCGTCGGCGGCCAGGACTGCCACGCCGCGCCGCAGGGGGCCTACACCGGCGACATCGCCGCGCCCATGCTGGCCGACGCTGGCGCGACGCTGGTGATTCTCGGCCACTCCGAGCGCCGCGGCAGCTACGACGAGACCTGCGAGGAGGTGTCGGCCAAGGTGCTGGCCGCGCTGGCCGCCGGGCTCGAGCCGGTGATCTGCCTGGGCGAGACCCTGGCCGAGCGCGAGGCCGGCCAGGCCGAGCCGATCGTCACCGGCCAGGCGCGCAACTCGTTGCCCGACGAACTGGCGGGCCAGGCCTTCGCCGTCGCCTACGAGCCGGTCTGGGCCATCGGCACCGGCCTGACGCCGACGCCGGCCGACATCGCCGCCATCCACGCGGCCATCCGCGCCGTGCTGGTCGAGCGCTTCGGCGACCACGGCCGCGCCATCCCGATTCTCTACGGCGGCTCGGTGAAGCCCGAGAACGCCGCCGAGATCCTGGCGCTCCCCGAGGTGGGCGGCGCCCTGGTCGGCGGCGCCTCGCTGAAGGCCAAGGACTTCCTGGCGATCATCGCGGCGGCCTGATCGCCGCCGCATGCGAGGGCTTAAAGATCCTCCCCCCTCTGGGGGAGGTGTCGCCAAAGGCGACGGAGGGGGCCGTTTTCAGCTTTCGAGGCGGTGGCCGAAAAAGCCCTTCCCCCTTGATGGGGAAGGGTTGGGATGGGGGGTGACGCGACCGTTCCGCCTCCACCGCCGCATCAGGACCGACCGCCGCAGCCACCCCCAACCCCGGCCCTTCCCCCATCGAGGGGGGAGGGAGAAGACGACCCGACGGGGATCCAGCCCCGTCCATCCTCTGCGTTCAGCGAAAACTCCTGAACCCGATCAGCAACTTGTAACTTTCTCACGCTGCTGGATCAGACGGATCCAGACCGCCCGCATAATCACTGCATCCCGTCGCAGGGAGAGGGCGCAAGGATCCGGCCCGAAGCGTGCGACGCGGATGCGATCGAGCGGGGCTGAAGGAGCGGCGAGAGCCGGGCCTGAAGGCTTAAATGAGGATGGGGGACGTAAACCCATCTATCGGGAAGCTGCCGACCTATGGCTTCCCGCCCGCCCAAGGGTCCGCGCCTAGCACGCACTCCTGGCCGTCAAGAAACGGGGAGCTCTGCGTGGGGAAGGGGCACAAGGCGGAAGAGGCCTGCGCGCCCCGGCCTGAGGAATAACGATCGCGCGGGGCGTCTATGCTTCGTCGAAACGGTAATTGAAACTCACACATCCGGGCGAGGCCCGGACGCCCCGCGCCCTCTCCATCAGCTCAGCGGATTTCCGCGTGAGGCGGGAAAGCCGTGCGTCCTTCGAGGCTCGCCTCCGGCTCGCACCTCAACTCATTGCCCTGAAACGCCTCATGCCGGCGCACCGTACTCCTCATCCTGAGGCGCCCGCGCAGCGGGCCTCGAAGGACGCACCGCGCCGCCCGGGATCTTCTCTCGAAGGGGCGCCTCAAAGCTCCAGGTCGAACAGCCGTCCGTCCCGGCGCTCGCCGTCGCGGTCGACCTGGCCCTTCAGATAGGCCGCGCCCTTGAAGCCCAGGCGTTCCAGCAGCTTCTCGGCGCGCGCGTCGCCCACCTGGGTGCGGGCGATGACGTGCTTGAGGTCGCTGGCGGCGGCGTGGGCGAGGAGGGCGGTCACCGCCTCCTGGGCGTAGCCCTGGCCCCAGCTCTCGCGCGCCACGACGAAGCGCAGCTCGGCGCGGTGGCGGCGCTCGTCGATCTCGACGAACTCGCAGGCGCCGACGAACTCGCCGTTCGCCGACAGCCGGACGGTCCAGTACAGCGCCGTTCCGGCCTGCATGTCCTCGACCTGGCCGACGACGCAGGCGGCGACCTCGTCGGGGTCCTCCAGCGGCGCGCGGTCCCAGTGGGCCATCAGTTCCGGATCGCTGAGGAACGGATAGATGAGCGGAGCGTCCTCGGCGACCAGCGGCTTCAGCGTCAGGCGTTCGGTCTCGAGAATCATGCGCGCCCTAAAACCTGGATTGGGGAAACTTGAGTTGGCCGGCCGTCGCCCCACCTATGGCGTGCGCGCGCCGGTAGTGGTAGAGGGGCCGCTTCGTTTTTCACAGTCGGTTCGCCGGCTGCCCGGATCGAGAACTGTTTCGTCATGCTCATCGGCATCCTGCTGGCCATCAACATCATCGTCTGCATCGCGCTGATCGGCTTCGTGCTGCTCCAGCGGTCGGAGGGCGGCGCCCTCGGCATGGGCGGCGGCGGCGCCGGCAGTTTCATGACCGCGCGCGGCGCGGGCGACTTCATGACCCGCATGACCTGGATCCTGTTCTCGGTGTTCCTGGTCATCAGCCTGGTCCTGACCGTCCTGACTGGCCGCATCGGCGGCGCCGACTCGGTGGTCGACAAGCTGAAGATCGACAGCCTCGACACCAAGACCCTGAACGCCCCGGTCGCTCCGACCGTGCCGGCCCCGGGCTCGGCGGTTCCCGCGCCCGGCGCGGCCGCTCCCAGCGCCGTTCCGGCTCCGCAGCTCAGCGTTCCCGCGCCGGCCGCTCCGGCTCCGGCCGCCCCGGCGCAGACTCCCGCCCAGTAAGGGCGGGAGAGCGAAACTTGTTTATGAACGTCGGTCTTTTCGCCGCGATCGCCGAATCGCGGGTAATCTGAGCGCCCATGACGCGGTACATTTTCATCACCGGCGGCGTGGTTTCCTCCCTTGGAAAAGGCCTCGCCTCCGCAGCGCTGGGCGCTCTCCTGCAGGCTCGTGGCTACACGGTTCGCCTGCGTAAGCTCGACCCCTATCTCAACGTCGATCCGGGCACCATGAGCCCGTATCAGCACGGCGAGGTGTTCGTCACCGACGACGGGGCCGAGACCGACCTGGACCTGGGGCACTACGAGCGCTTCACCGGCGTGTCGGCCAAGAAGGCCGACAACATCACCACCGGCCAGATCTACAAGACGATCATCGAGAAGGAGCGCCGCGGCGACTATCTGGGCGCGACCGTCCAGGTGATCCCGCACGTCACCAACGAGATCAAGGACTTCGTCCTCTCGCCCGCCATGGACGAGACGGGCCAGAAGCCGGTCGACTTCGTGCTGGTCGAGATCGGCGGCACCGTCGGCGACATCGAGGGCCTGCCGTTCTTCGAGGCCATCCGCCAGCTGCGCCAGGACTTGCCGCGCGGCCAGAGCTGCTACGTGCACCTCACCTTGCTGCCGTTCATCAAGACGGCCGGCGAGATGAAGACCAAGCCGACCCAGCACTCGGTCAAGGAGCTGCGCTCCATCGGCATCCAGCCGGACATCCTGCTCTGCCGTTGCGAGCAGGAGATTCCGGTCGAGGAAAAACGCAAGATCGCCCAGTTCTGCAACGTGCGCCCGAGCGCCGTGATCCAGGCGATGGACAGTTCCTCGATCTACGCCGTGCCGATCGACTATCACAAGGAAGGCCTCGACGCCGAAGTGCTCGACGTCTTCGGCATGAGCGACGCGCCCAAGCCCGACCTGTCGCGCTGGGAAGCCATCGACAACACCGTCCAGCATCCGGACGGCGAGGTCACGATCGCGGTCGTCGGCAAGTACACCGTGCTGAAGGACGCCTATAAGTCCCTCATCGAGGCCCTGCACCACGGCGGCCTGGCCAACAAGGTCAAGGTCAACCTGGACTGGGTCGAGAGCGAGACCTTCGAGGGCGACGAGGGCGCGGCCGCGGCCCGTCTCGAGAACGCCCACGCCATCATGGTGCCGGGCGGCTTCGGCGAGCGCGGCGCGGAAGGCAAGATCCGGGCGGCCCAGTTCGCGCGCGAGCGCAAGGTGCCGTACTTCGGCATCTGCTTCGGCATGCAGATGGCCGTCATCGAGACCCTGCGCAACGTCGCGGGAATCACCGATGCGTCGTCCAGCGAGTTCGGCCCCACCGACCGTCCGGTCGTCGGCCTGATGACCGAGTGGATCAAGGGCAACGAGATGGTGTCCCGCAAGGCCGGCGACGACCTGGGCGGCACCATGCGCCTGGGCGCCTACGAAGCGGTGCTTCAACCGGGTTCCAAAGTGGCCGAGATCTATGGCGGCGCCGAGATCGTCGAGCGCCACCGCCACCGCTACGAAGTCAACATCGGCTACAGCCACAAGATGGAGGAGGCGGGTCTCAAGCTGACCGGCCGCTCTCCGGACGGCGTGCTGCCCGAGATCGTCGAGCGCGACGATCATCCGTGGTTCATCGGCGTTCAGTTCCACCCGGAACTGAAGAGCCGTCCGTTCGCTCCGCACCCCCTGTTCGCCAGCTTCATCGCGGCGGCCAAGGAGCACGGACGACTGGTCTGAACTGGCGAGTTGCATGTCTGGAGAGATTCAGGCATAAGCGCGCCCTCACGCGGCGGCTAGGGTCGAACCCGAGTCGCCGCTTTCGATTTTCACGCTCAGCGAGCAGAGTCACTCCGATGGCCGTTCCTAAAAGAAAAACTTCGCCTTCTCGCCGGAACATGCGCCGGTCGCACCACGCCCTGGGCGCCAACTCGTTCGTCGAGGACAAGGACTCGGGCGAGCTGCGTCGTCCGCACCACGTCGACCTGAAGACCGGCCTGTACAACGGCAAGCAGATCCTGACCCCGAAGGAAGACTAAGGTCTTTCCTCCGGGCGGGGCCCTCCAAGGGCTCGCCAGGATTTCGCGTCTGACGCTTCGAAAGCGCCGCCCAGCTCGCCTGGGCGGCGCTTTTCGTCGTGTGCGGACCAAAGCGGTGCTACGATGGTGTCCGGGTCGCCATTGGGACGACCCCAAAAAGCCAGGAGCGCGGTCAGCGCCCACAAGGCGCGGCTCAGCTTCGGCGGACTGGGAGGTTCGCCATGTTCACGCGTCGCGCGCTTGCGTCCGGCCTGGGCGCTTCCCTGGCCCTCGGCGCCGCGCCGTTCTCGGCCCACGCCTTCTCGCCCGGCCAGGTTCCCGCGGCCACGCCCGTCGCGCCGCCGCCGACGGCCCCGCTCTACATCATCGACGCGGCCATCGACGATTCCGAGCGGATGACCGTCGAGACCATGATCAACGGGCGCGGGCCTTACCGCTTCGTCGTCGATTCGGGCGCCGACCGTTCCGTCGTCTCCGACACCCTGGCCGCCAGTCTGGCCCTGCCGCGCGGACGGGACGTGATGGTCCACGGCATCGGCGGCTCGGCCGTCACCCCGACCGCCCATATCGACCAGCTGGTTTCCGGCGACGCGCGCCTGGCCGGCGTCGAACTGCCGATCCTGCCGCCCGGCCGCGTCGGCGGCGACGGCCTGCTGGGCGTCGACATCCTGCAGGACCGCTCGGTGGTCATGGACTTCAAGCGCAAGCGCCTCGAGGTCCGCCACAGCACGCCCGAGTACCGTTTCTTCCGCCGCACGCAGGAGGTCCAGGTCGTCGCCGACCAGAAGTTCGGCCGGCTGACCATCGTCAACTGCCGGATCAACAACATCCGCACCCTGGCCTTCATCGACTCGGGCGCCGGCTCGTCGATCGGCAACATGGCCCTGTCGCGCGCCATCCAGGCTCGCCAGCGGAAAGGAGCCGATCCGGCCCTGGCCGTACGACTGCAGGGCGTCGCGGGCGGCGAGACCATCGGCGAGTACCGGATCGTCAAGTCGATGAACATGGGCGAACTGCGGATGACCAACCTGGCCGTGGTCTTCGCCGACCTGCACATCTTCGATCACTGGAAGCTCAACGACAAACCCGCGATCCTTCTGGGCGTCGACGTGCTCAGGCTGTTCGCCCGGGTGGAGCTGGACTTCGGCGCCGAGCAGCTGCTGTTCCGGCTGGGCGCCCAGCAGCCCAGGCTGCAGGCCTGACGCTAGGGGAACTTCGGGCTGGACGAACGTTGGTCGCGGTTGCGGCGACGCGGCGTCGCGGCTAAGGGGAAGCGCCTTTTCTTTCGGGAGCTCCCATGACCGAGATCGTCGACATCATCGCCCGCGAAATCCTCGACAGCCGCGGCAATCCGACGGTCGAGGTCGACGTCGTCCTCGAGGACGGCGCCTTTGGTCGCGCCGCGGTGCCGTCGGGCGCCTCGACCGGCGCCCACGAGGCCGTCGAAAAGCGTGACGGCGACAAGTCGCGCTACCTGGGCAAGGGCGTCCGCCAGGCCGTCGACGCCGTCAACGGCGAGATCTTCGACGCGCTGTCGGGCGTCGACGCCGAAGACCAGCGTCGCATCGACAGCCTGCTGATCGGTCTGGACGGCACGCAGAACAAGTCGCGCCTGGGCGCCAACGCCATCCTCGGCGTGTCGCTGGCCGTGGCCAAGGCCGCCGCCGAGTCGGCCGGCCTGCCGCTGCACCGCTACATCGGCGGCGTGAACGCCCGCATCCTGCCGACCCCGATGATGAACATCATCAACGGCGGCGCCCACGCCGACAATCCGATCGACATCCAGGAATTCATGATCCTGCCGACCGGCGCGGCCAGCTTCTCCGAAGCCGTGCGCATGGGCGCCGAGATCTTCCACGGCCTGAAGAAGGCCCTGAAGGATGCCGGCCACAACACCAACGTCGGCGACGAGGGCGGCTTCGCTCCCAACCTGGCCTCGGCCGAAGCCGCGCTGGACTTCATCGTCAAGGCCGGTGAAGCCGCTGGCTACAAGGCCGGCGACGACTTCCTGCTGGGCCTGGACGTCGCCTCGACCGAGTTCTTCAAGAACGGCAAGTACGAGCTGGAAGGCGAGGGCAAGTCGCTCGACCCGGCCCAGATGGTCGACTACCTGGCCGGCCTGGTTTCCAAGTTCCCGATCGCCTCGATCGAGGACGGCATGGCCGAAGACGACTTCGACGGCTGGAAGCTGCTGACCGACACCCTGGGCAAGAAGGTCCAGCTGGTCGGCGACGACCTGTTCGTCACCAATCCCAAGCGCCTGCAGATCGGCCTCGACCAGGGCCTGGCCAACTCGATCCTGGTGAAGGTCAACCAGATCGGCACGCTGTCGGAAACCATCGACGCGGTCGAACTGGCCCACCGTCACGGCTACACCAGCGTCATGAGCCACCGCTCGGGCGAGACCGAGGACAGCACCATCGCCGACCTGGCCGTGGCCCTGAACTGCGGTCAGATCAAGACCGGCTCGCTGGCCCGTTCGGACCGGCTGGCCAAGTACAACCAGCTCCTGCGCATCGAGCAGCAGCTGGAAGATCAAGGCGTCTACGCCGGCCGCGCCGCCCTCAAGGGCCGCTAAGCGGCTTCCATCCTCGGATGGATGTCAGGAGCGCGCCGGGTTCGCCCGGCGCGCTTTTTCTTTGCGCCTCAGCCGTCCAGGCGGCCTAGCCAGCGCAGGAAGTCCTCGGCCCAGGCGGCTTCGGGCGCCGGCGGCCGCGAGCGCAGGGCGAAGCCGTGACCGCCGGTCGGGAAGATCCGCAGCTCGGCCTGGCCTCCCGCCGCGACGATGTCCTGCGCGGCGTCGCGGCTGTTGCGGGCGTCGACCTTGGGGTCGTCCTCCGCGTGGAACAGAAAGGCCCTGGTCGGCGCGGTGAACCCGTGGAAAGGCGTCGCCCGCTTGGGCGCCTGCGGCCAGCTCAGCCAGGGATAACCCAGGCCGACGAAGTCGGGCAGGGAAGGGCTGGCGTCCAGCGCGTCCGCGTGCGGATAGAGCGCCGCCGCGCCGCGCGAGGCCAGGGCGGCCGCGATCGTGCCGCCGGCCGAGAAGCCCAGGGCGCCGGTCCTCTCGACCCCGGCCTTGGCTCGCAGCAGTCGCAAGGCCCGCTGGGCGTCCTGCAGAGGGGCGTCGGCGCCGGCGGTCCAGCCGTCGCGCGGCAGGCGGTAGAGCAGGACGCCCGCATGGACGCCGTTGGCCGCCAGCCAGCAGGCGACGTCGTGGCCTTCCTTGTCGATCACCACCTTGCTGAAGCCGCCGCCCGGCACGACCAGCACCGCCGCCTTGGCGGGCGCGCCCGAGGTCGGCGGATAGAGCGTCAGGGTCGGACGCGTGACGCCCTCGACGGCGTAGTCGACCCGCCCGTCGGGCCAGTTGTAGGCCACGCGACGCTCGACGGCGGTGACCCGCTCTCCGCCCGGAGCGCCGTTGGGCCACAGGTCGAGAATCTCCGGCCCGGCGTCGGCCCGCGCCGATGCCGGGCCGGCCAGCGCCAGACTTCCGCCGGCGGCCAGCAGACGTCGTCTGTTCCAGTGCGATCGCATCTCGCGCTCTTCCCCACGCTGGAGCTAACGGTCGGTCTTCAGCAGCTGAGCCCGGGCCTTCACGTCGGCCAGGGTGACGTCCTTCTTCATGACCATGTAGCCAGTCACGGCATGCCAGCCGTCCTCGCCGACGCCGCCGGTGTCGCCGTCGGTCACCGAGCCGGTGACGCGGTCTGTGGTCGGCATCACGGGTTTGCCGGGCAGAGCGATCTCGCCCAGCACCAGGTCGTTGGCGTCGTTTGTGCGATTGCGCCAGCCGCAGGTCTCGAACCGAACCAGGCGCTCCGGCGCGAAGGCCTGGGTGAGAAGCATCAGCTTCATCGTGCCCGAAGCGGCGATCTCGGCCTGCTGCATGGCCTTCACCTCCAGGCGCGAGACGGCCCGGCCGTAGGTCACCCAGCGATCCTCGCCTTCCCACAGCGTGCGGAAGATCGAGGCGTTCATCGGAATCAGCAGCCCGCCGCCGAAGTCGAGCTTCGGCGGGTCTCCCTTGATCATGTTTGGACCGCCTCGGCGGCCTTTGACGATCCCGTCCTCGCTACGCTGGCGCGCGGCGGCGGAAGAGGCGAGGGCGGCGCCCGTCAACCCGACCAGGATCTGTCGTCGAAGCATGTATTCCTCCCCCGAGGCGCGCCGTTATTCGGCATGCGAAGATTGCATGTCGCGTTGCGATCAACCCTTGCGGATCATTTCATGACCTCGACAGCGGCGATTCTGAGGCGCGGGCGCCCGCAAAACAGGCTTGGCCGGTCTTCGATCAAAAAAGTTGGACCACATTTTTTCTATAAGCGTGGCCACACTTAGAAAAACGGAGGTTTTGAATGCTCTCGCGGGTGCGAAGGAAATGCCGCGATGCGGTATCTCGATGCCCTTGAAACGGTCTCACTTGAAAGTATTTTCGCAGCCGGTGCCGGGGACTTGCAAGCCCTTTGCGTCGTTGGGGATTTAGACCGTGTTAAGCACGTTCTGGCAGCCTGAAGCTCCCTGTCCGGGATTCGCCGATGTTCGCTCGACTGCAACCCTACCTGCCGACCGCGGCGCTCCTTCTCCTGATCACGTACTTCGTCTTTCACGCTCTGACGGGCGAGAGAGGCCTGCTTTCCTCGTCTCAACGCAACGCGGACTTGGCCGCCAAGACGATGGAACTTAAGAAGATCCGCGCTGAGAGGATGGACCTGGAGGCCCGGGCTCGTCTATTACGCAGCGGCAGCTTGTCGGCCGATCTCCTGGAGGAACGCGCGCGTTCACTCCTTGGATACGCCGATCCCAAGGACTACGTGATCCGCACCAGGCGCTGAGCTGGGGCGGCTCCCGCCGGTCCTAAGCTGCCTTGTAGACCACGCTTCGAGTTGCAGCTCGAGGGGCGGTCTAGGCGTCAACACGAGCGCGTTCCTGCGCCAAAAGCCGCACCGCGGCGGGCAAGGGAAGCCTCTGAGATGAAGGCCGTTATGACGATTGGCCAGGGAGAGTTTAATGGCGCGAACGCGCAAGGGTGAAGCCCCGGCGGAGAAGGCTACCGACACCGGTGTCAATGCCTTCGTCGGCAAGGAAGAGCTTCTCAAATTCTATCAGGACATGCTGCTGATCCGCCGCTTCGAGGAGCGTGCCGGCCAGCTTTACGGCATGGGCCTGATCGGCGGGTTCTGCCACCTCTACATCGGTCAGGAAGCCATCGCGGTCGGCATGCAGTCGATCTCGCACAAGGGCGACCAGATCATCACCGGTTACCGTGACCACGGCCACATGCTGGCCGCCGGCATGGACCCCAAGGAAGTCATGGCCGAGCTCACCGGTCGCGCTGGCGGTTCGTCGCGCGGCAAGGGCGGCTCGATGCACATGTTCGACATCGCCACCGGCTTCTACGGCGGCCACGGCATCGTCGGCGCCCAGGTGGCGCTCGGCACCGGCCTGGCGCTGGCCAATCACTACAAGGGCAACGGCAACGTCTCGTACGCCTATTTCGGCGACGGCGCTGCCAACCAGGGCCAGGTCTACGAGAGCTTCAACATGGCCCAGCTGTGGAAGCTGCCGGTCGTGTACGTGATCGAGAACAACCAGTACGCCATGGGCACCAGCGTCGAGCGTTCGGCGTCGGAAACCGCCTTCCACAAGCGCGGCGTCTCGTTCCGGATCCCGGGCGAGGAAGTCGACGGCATGGACGTGGTGGCCGTGCGTGAAGCCGGCGCCCGCGCCAGCGAGCACGCCCGCAGCGGCCAGGGTCCCTACATCCTCGAGATGAAGACCTACCGCTATCGCGGCCACTCGATGTCCGACCCGGCCAAGTACCGCACCAAGGAAGAAGTCGACGAGGTCAAGACGACCCGCGATCCGATCGACCACATCAAGGAACGCCTGGCCGCGGCCGGCGTCACCGAGGACGATCTGAAGACGGTCGACGCCGAAGTGAAGCGTATCGTGGCCGAAGCGGCCGAATTCGCCCGCACCAGCCCCGAGCCGGATCCCTCCGAACTCTACACCGACGTATACCTGGAGGCCGCCGAGTGACGGACATCCTGATGCCCGCGCTTTCCCCCACCATGGAGGAAGGCACCCTGGCCAAGTGGCTGGTCAAGGAAGGCGACACCATCAAGGCCGGCGACGTGATCGCCGAAATCGAGACCGACAAGGCGACGATGGAAGTCGAAGCCGTCGACGAGGGCGTGATCGAGGCCATCCTCGTCGCCGCCGGCTCGGAGAACGTCAAGGTCAACACGATCATCGCCAAGCTGGCCGGTGAAGACGGCGCCTCGGCGTCGGCTCCGGCCGCCGCTCCGGTCGTCGCCGAAGCCGCTCCGGCGGCCCCGGTCGCCGCGGCTCCGGCTCCGATCGCCGCCGCCTCGAACTTCGCGGACCCGGAGCTGCCGGAAGGCACGCCGACCAAGAAGATCACCGTCCGTGACGCCCTGCGCGACGCCATGGCCGAAGAGATGCGTCGCGACGACCGCGTGTTCCTGATGGGCGAGGAAGTCGCCCAGTACCAGGGCGCCTACAAGGTCAGCCGCGAGCTCCTGCAGGAGTTCGGCGACAAGCGCGTCATCGACACCCCGATCACCGAGCACGGCTTCGCCGGCATGGGCGTCGGCGCGGCGATGGCCGGCCTGAAGCCGATCGTCGAGTTCATGACCTGGAACTTCGCCATGCAGGCGATCGACCACATCATCAACTCGGCCGCCAAGACACTCTACATGTCGGGCGGCCAGATCAAGTCGTCGATCGTGTTCCGCGGTCCGAACGGCGCGGCTTCGCGCGTCGGCGCACAGCACAGCCAGGACTACGCGGCCTGGTACGGCAACATCCCAGGCCTGAAGGTCATCGCGCCGTACGACGCGGCCGACGCCAAGGGCCTGCTGAAGGCCGCCATCCGCGACCCGAACCCGATCGTCTTCCTCGAGCACGAGATGATGTACGGGCACGAGTTCGACATCCCGGACGTCGAGGACTACGTCGTGCCGATCGGCAAGGCCAAGGTTCGCCGTCAGGGCACGGACGTGACCCTGGTCGCCTACAGCCGCATGGTGGGCTTCGCCCTGCAGGCCGCCGAGGCGCTGGCCGCCGAAGGCATCTCGGCCGAGGTCGTCGACCTGCGGACCATCCGCCCGATGGACCACGCCACGATCCTGGAAAGCGTCAAGAAGACCAACCGGCTGGTCACGGTCGAGGAAGGCTGGGGCCCGATGGGCATCGGTTCCGAGATCGTCGCCCGCATCACGGAGTTCGGCTTCGACTACCTGGACGCCCCGCCGCTGCGGGTGCACCAGGAAGACGTGCCGCTGCCCTATGCGGCCAACCTGGAAGCCCTGTCGCTGCCGTCGGTCGACAAGATCGTCAAGGCGGCCAAGGCGGTCTGCTACCGCTAAGACCGGCGCGGCCCCCGCTCCCGATGGGCGGGGGCCGCATCGTCTTGGCCAACGAATTCTTCCCGCCCCCAGGGCGGGGTATCGTGGACGGCGGCCCCGGCGCCAAGGCGCCCGACACCGTCCCGTACGATTGAGGAAAAAGCTCAAATGTCGATCGACATCCTGATGCCCGCCCTGTCGCCCACCATGGAAGAGGGCACCCTCGCCAAGTGGCACGTCAAGGTTGGCGACACCGTCAAGGCCGGCGACGTCATCGCCGAGATCGAGACCGACAAGGCCACCATGGAAGTCGAAGCCGTCGATGAGGGCGTGATCGAAGCCATCCTGGTCGACGCCGGCACCGAGAACGTCAAGGTCAACGCGCTGATCGCCAAGCTGGCGGGCGAGGGCGAGAGCCCCGCGCCGGCTCCGGTCGCCGCGCCCGCCGCCGCTGTCGCCGAGGCCCCCAAGGCCGCCGCTCCGTCGCCCGCCGCCGCTGCTGCCGCCGCCCCGGCCCCGGCTGCTCCGGTCGCCGCCGACGGTTCGCGCGTCTTCGCCTCGCCGCTGGCCCGCCGCCTGGCTTCGGCCGCCAATCTCGACCTGAAGTCCATCAAGGGCTCGGGCCCGCACGGTCGCGTCGTCAAGTCGGACGTGGAAGCGGCCAAGAGCGGCGGCGCCCCGGCCGCCAAGGCCGCGCCGGCTCCGGCCGCCGCTGCTTCGGCTCCCGCCGCCGAGCCGCGCAAGGTGCAGTCGCTGGAGCAGATGGGCATCCCCGCCGGCTCCTACGACCTCGTGCCGCTGGACGGCATGCGCAAGACCATCGCGCGCCGCCTGACGGAAAGCTTCCGCGACGTTCCGCACTTCCCGCTGACGATCGACATCGAACTCGACGGCCTGCTGGCCGCCCGCGCCAAGATCAACAGCCTGCTGGAAGGCCAGGGCGTGAAGGTGTCGGTCAACGACATCGTCATCAAGGCCGCCGCCGTGGCGCTGAAGCGCGTGCCTGAGGCCAACGCCTCCTACACGCCCGAAGGCATCGCCATGCACAAGCACGCCGACATCGCCGTGGCCGTGGCCATCGACGGCGGCCTGATCACCCCGATCATCCGCGCCGCCGAGACCAAGGGCCTGGCCCAGATCTCGGCCGAGATGAAGGACCTGGCCGCCCGCGCCAAGGCCAAGAAGCTGAAGCCCGAGGAATTCCAGGGCGGCACCTTCTCGGTCAGCAACCTCGGCATGTTCGGCATCAAGGCGTTCTCGTCGATCATCAACGAGCCGCAGGGCGCGATCATGAGCGTCGGCGCCGGCGAGCAGCGTCCGGTGGTCAAGAACGGCCAGCTGGCCGTGGCCACGGTCATGACCGTGACCCTGACCTGCGATCACCGCGTGGTCGACGGCGCGGTCGGCGCCAAGTTCCTGGCGGCCTTCAAGCCGCTGATCGAGGAGCCGCTGACCCTGATCGTCTAAGGGCCGCCTCTATCCCGGGATCCTCGCCCTGCGGCCAAACCGCGGGCGGGGATTTCGAAAGCGGTTCGGCAAGGCCCCATCCTGGATCTTTCAGGACGGGGACGGCCCCGAGGAGAACAAGCGATGTCGGTCTACGATTTCTCGGCCAAGACGCTGCAAGGCAAGGACGTCAGCCTGGCTGACTATCGCGGCCAGGTGCTGCTGATCGTCAACACGGCCAGCAAGTGCGGCCTGACCCCGCAGTACGAAGGTCTGGAGGCGCTCTACAAGGCGCACAAGGAACGGGGCCTGACCATCCTGGGCTTCCCCTGCAACCAGTTCGGCGCACAGGAGCCGGGGACGGCGGAAGAGATCGGCGGGTTCTGCTCGCTGACCTACGACGTGACCTTTCCGATGATGGCCAAGATCGACGTCAACGGCCCCACGGCCCATCCGCTCTACGCCTATCTGAAGAAGCAGCAGAAGGGCGTGCTGGGCACCGAGGGGATCAAGTGGAACTTCACCAAGTTCCTGATCGACCGCGACGGCCAGGTCGTCGAGCGTTTCGCCCCGACCACCAAGCCTGAGGACCTCCAGGCGGCCGTCGAGGCGCTGTTATAGAATTTCCCAGGCCGGCTCGCGCCGGTCGTTCGACGCCGCCGCTCCCCCGGCGCGCGTCCAAGCTAGGGTAAGACACTATGTCCACGGAATTCGATGTCGTCGTCATCGGCGCCGGTCCGGGCGGCTACGTCGCCGCCATCCGCGCCAGCCAGCTGGGCCTGAAGACGGCGATCGTCGAGCGTGAGAACCTGGGCGGCATCTGCCTGAACTGGGGCTGCATCCCCACCAAGGCGCTGCTGAAGTCCGGCGAGATCTTCGAACAGCTGTCGCACCTCGACAGCTACGGTCTGGCCGTCGAGAAGCCCTCGTTCGACTTCGCCAAGATCATCGAGCGCTCGCGCGGCGTCGCCAAGACCATGTCGGGCGGCATCGCCTTCCTGATGAAGAAGCACAAGATCGAGGTCATCGAGGGCGAGGCCAAGCTCGAGAAGGGCAGCCCCGCTCCGAAGGTCGTGATCGCGCTGAAGGCCGGCGGCAGCCGCACTGTCCAGGCCAAGAACGTGATCCTGGCCAGCGGCGCCCGCGCGCGCAACATCCCGGCCATCGGCGCCGTCTCGGACGGCGACAAGGTCTGGACCTACCGCGACGCCCTGGCGCCGAAGTCGATGCCCAAGTCGCTGGTCGTCATCGGCTCGGGCGCGATCGGCATCGAGTTCGCCAGCTTCTACCGCGCCCTCGGCGCCGAAGTGACCGTCGTCGAGGCCGTCGACCGCATCATGCCGGTCGAGGACGCCGAAGTGTCCAAGGCCGCCCAGAAGGCCTTCGAGAAGCGCGGCATCAAGTTCCGCATCGGCGCCAAGGTCACCAAGATCGACAAGACCGCCACGGGCGTGTCGGTCTCGGTCGAGGTCGGCGGCAAGGCCGAGCAACTGACCGCCGAGAAGTGCATCGTCGCCATCGGCATCGTTCCGAACACGGAAGGCGTCGAGTCGGTGGGCCTGACGCTCGACCGCGGCCACGTGGTCACCGACAAGCACTGCAAGACCAACGTGCCCGGCCTCTACGCCATCGGCGACGTCGCCGGCGCTCCCTGGCTCGCCCACAAGGCCAGCCACGAGGGCATCCACGCCGCCGAACACATCGCCGGCTACAAGACCCCGAACGTCCACTCGCCGATCCCGGGCTGCACCTACGCCAACCCGCAGGTCGCCTCGGTGGGCTACACCGAAGCCGCCGCCAAAGCCGCCGGCATCGACGCCAAGGCTGGCCGTTTCCCGTTCAAGGTCAACGGCAAGGCCGTGGCCGCGGGCGAGACCGAAGGCTTCGTGAAGACCGTGTTCGACGGCAAGACCGGCGCTCTGATCGGCGCCCACATGATCGGCCACGAAGTGACCGAGATGATCCAGGGCTTCGTCACCGCCATCACGCTGGAAGCGACCGAAGAAGACCTGCACGGCATCGTCTACGCGCACCCGACCATGTCGGAAGCCATGCACGAAGCCTCGCTCGACGCCTACGGCCGCGTCCTGCACATTTAATCCGTCGTCGAACGATTTTCGCGGCGACTGTCGCGAAACTGTCGTTCAACTGTCGCATTAGGAAGGCCCGTTCGGATCACCCTCCGGACGGGCCTTTTCATGTCCGGAGCAACGCCGTGCGCCGATCCGTCCTGCCCCTGCTCGCCACCAGCGCTCTTGCTCTCGCATCGCCGGCATTCGCACAGGACGCCGGTATCAGCGCCGACGAAGCCGCAGCCATGCGCGCCCAGATCTTGGCCCTCAAGGCCCAGATCCAGTTGATGGAACAGAAGCTGGACGCCGCCACGGGCGCGCCCCAGCGCACCGCCGCCCCGGCTGTTCCGGTCGCGCCGCAGCCCACGACGATGGCCGCGTCAGCGCCGCCAAAATCCTCTTCGACGACCGAAATCGCCTGGAAGGGCTCGCCTCAGTTCACCGCCAGCGGCGGACGCAGCTTCAAGGCCAAGGGCCGCATCCAGACCGACGTCGGCTATGTCGGTCGTCCCGACGGCTCGTCGGACCGAGGCCTGGGCTACGCCGCCGAGATGCGCCGTATCCGCCTTGGCGGGGAGGGCGGTCTGGGCGCCGGCATCGGTTACAAGCTCGAGCTGGAACTGTCCGACAACGGCGTCGACCTGGTCGACACCTTCGTCACCTACAAGACCGGTCCCTGGCAGTTCGCGGTCGGCAATCAGAACCAGTTCCAGTCGCTGGACGAACTGACCGGCGACACCGCCGGCTCGGTCATGGAGCGCGCGGCCTTCACCGACGCCTTCAACTTCGAGCGTCGGCTGGGGATAGCCGCCCAGTACGAAAAGGCCGCCTGGCTGCTGCAGGCCGGCCTGTTCGCCGACGACATCACCGCGCTCTCCAACGACAGCGACGGCGAGACGGGCGGCGACGAGAACAACAGCTACGGCCTCGACGGTCGCGTCGTCTACGCGCCCAAGCTCGGCGGTGCACAGCTGCATTTCGGCGGCTCGGCCCACTGGCGCGACCTCAAGCGCGTCGGCGACGCCGGCACGCGCTATCGCCAGCGTCCGTTCGTGCATACCAGCAACACCCGCCTGATCGGGACCTCGACCCTCGACGTCAGGGACGAGGCCCACTACGGCCTGGAAGCCGCCTTCGTGCGCGGCCGGCTGCACGGCGCGGCCGAGACCCACTGGCTGCGGAGCGATCTCGCCGCCGGTCCCGACGCGGAATTCTTCGGCGGCTATGCCGAGCTCGGCTGGTTCCTGACCGACGACACCCGCGGCTACAAGTCCGGCATCTTCGATCGCGCCAAGCCGAAGACGCCGCTGGGCGGCGGCGGCCTGGGTGCGGTGCAGGTCAACGCCCGCTACGACTATCTCGACCTCAACGACGGCGCGATCGTCGGCGGTCGGCAGGACGCCTGGATCGCCGCTCTGATCTGGCAGCCGGTCGAGTTCCTGCGCTTCAACGTCAACTACGCCTACCTGCTGTACCAGGACGCTGCGCCCCTGGCCGACGGCGACCGCGACTACGGCGTGCACGTGACCGGCGCCCGGATGGAACTGGATTTCTAGTTTAGGGACCTCCCCCAGAGGGGGAGGTTCCTTTGACCTAAGGCCGTTTCCGCACCTGAGCATCCACGCTCCATTCTCCCGGCCCGGCGAACACCAGATAGAGAAAGACGAAGCAGAACAGGATCGCCGCCTCGCCGCCGTTCAGCGCCGGCCAGAAACCCTGGCTGGCGTGGGCGATGAAGTAGGCCACGGCCATCTGGCCCGACAGGACGAAGGCCACCGGGCGGGTGAACAGGCCCAGCACGAGCAGGCCGCCGCCGACCACCTCGAGCCAGGCGGCCGCCAGCAGCATAGGCGGCAGGGGATCGGGCGCGCCGTGTTGAGGAGCAGGAAAGTGGAACAGCTTCATCAGCCCGTGCTCCATGAAGAGCAGGGCGGCGATCACCCGCAACAGGCTCAGCACCCGCGGCGTCCATACGTAAAGTCGTTCCAAGCGCGTCTCCCGTTCGCGGAGATTGATGGTCGGCCGCCGCCTCCAAGGCGACGGCCGTAAGCTCTACTGAAACGCGGCGCTTGGGCGGAAGTTCGTCAGCCGGCGGCTTCCACCATGCGCTGGATGGCGACGTAGTCGGTCTTGCCGCTGCCCAGCACCGGCACCTGGGTGATCTTGAGGATCTTGCGCGGCACCGCCAGTTCCGGCGCGCCGATCGCCTGGGCGTGGGCCACGAGCGGCGCGGCGTCGGCGGACTGGCAGTCGGTGACCAGCACCAGGCGTTCGCCCTTCTTCTTGTCGGGCATCGAGATCACGGCGTGGCGAGCGCTGGGCCACACGGCCACGGCCAGGTCCTCGGCCGCGGTCAGCGACACCATCTCGCCGCCGATCTTGGCGAAGCGCTTCACGCGTCCCTTGATGGTGATCCACTGGTCGTCGGTCATGGTGACCACGTCGCCGGTGTCGTGCCAGCCGCCCTCAGGGGCGTCGACGCCGCCGTCCTCGCGCAGGTAGCCGGCCATGATGTTCGGGCCGCGCACGAAGAAGCGGCCGCCCTCGGGAATGCCTTCGACCGGCTCGATGCGGGTCTCCATGCCCGGCAGCAGGCCGCCCACGGTGCCAGGGCGGTTGTCGGTGGGCTTGTTGACCGCGATGACCGGCGAGGCCTCGGTGGCGCCGTAGCCTTCCAGCACCGGCACGTCGCCGAACCGCTCCTTGATCAGGGCGTGGGTCTCGTCGCGCACCTTTTCGGCGCCGCAGACGATGAACTGCAGGCCGCCCAGCTCGTCGGTCTCGGAGGCGCGGGCGTACTGGTTGACGAAGGTGTCGGTGGCCAGGAGCAGCGAGGCCTTGGCGTCCTTGATCAGCGGCGGGATCTGCTTGGTGTGCAGCGGCGAAGGGTACTCGAACGCCTTCATGCCCTGCAGCAGCGGTAGGATCACGCCGCCGGTCAGGCCGAAGCAATGGAACACCGGCAGCGGGTTGAACATCACCCAGTTCGGATCGAGCGGGATGTGCGCGGCGATCTGGGCGGCGTTGGACACGAGGTTGGCCTGGCTCAGCACCACGCCGCGCGGCGCGCCGAAGCTGCCCGAGGTGAACAGCACCACGCCCTTGTCGGACGGCTTGGCGGGGGCGCGGAACTGGCGCGGGAAGGCCCCGGCGGCGGCGGCGAACAGCTTGTCGGTCAGGCCGATCGTCTTTCGCACGTCCTCCAGGTAGACGACCTTGGCCAGGTCGTCGATCGCGTCGACCACGTCGTGCAGCTTGCCCAGCTCGATGAACTTGTGGGCGGTCAGCACGTGCTTGACGTTGGCCAGCTTCACCGCGGCCTTGATGTTCCGCAGGCCCGCCGTGAAGTTCAGCATGGTCGGCACGCGGCCGAAGGCGTGCAGGGCGAAGAACACCACGACCGCGCCGACGCCCGAAGGCAGCAGCACGCCGACGTGCTCGCCGGGCTTGGTCATCGCCGCGATCTTGCGGCCCAGCGCGAAGCTGGCCCGGATCAGGTCGGTATAGGTCAGCGGGTTGCGGTCCTGGTCCTCCAGGATCGGCTTCTTGGGCCCGAACTTGTCCTTGGCGTCGATAAGGGCGTCGAAGAGCGCCTTCTGGCCGTCTTCCGCTTTGTAAACAACCGGCATGCCGGCGAAACCTCCCACAAAGACGGTAGTTCCGCCCTCGTTCGATTGAGACGGGACCCTAGCGGCCCCGAGGGAGTTTGCAAAGATCGGTCACGTTTCGTGAGCGAACCGCGTTCTCCACGTGGTGCGCCAGCCCTTGCGGCTCAAGGCGTGGCGGGCGCTGGGCGACCCGCCGCCCGGATGGCGCCGAGCACGGCTTCCAGCCAGAGCGTCCGCACCGAATCCCGTTCCAGGTGCAAGGCGTGCCGGCCGCCCGCCAGGCGGACCTGGCGGCAATCGGCCAAGGCCTTGCAGACGCTCTCCTGGGCGAAGGGGGGCGTGACGGCGTCGGCTTCGCCCGCCAGCAGGACGACGGGCGTCTTCACCCGGGAAAGGTCGCGGGCCGTGACGTCCAGCACCTCGTAGAAGGCCGCGTAGAGCCCCAGGCTCGGCGCGCCCATCCGCAGGTCGGGATTGGCCGTCTGCCAGGCGTGATTGACCGCGCCGCGCGTCGCGTCGCCTGTCAGCCCAAGCGCCCTGTCGTCCGGTCCGTCGCGCCGCCAGTCGGTCGCGCCTGGCCAGGCCCGCGACGACAGCCGCAGCCGTCGCGCCCATTGGGCCGCCTCGATCAGCTGACCCTTGGGACGGGGCAGGGCGGACAGCTCGAAGACCGGGGCCGACAGCACCAGCGTGTCGACCATCAGGCCTTCCTCGACGGCCCGCAGCGCCACCAGGCCGCCCTGGCCCTGGCCCAGCACGGTCAGCGGCAGCCGTCCGTCCGGGCGGATCACGACCCTGACCATGGCCTTGGTCGCCGTGACGTCGGGGGCGTAGCTTTCGACATGGCCGCGATCGCGCCTGGCGGTCAGGCGTTCGGAGCCGCCCTGGGCCTGGCGTTCCAGGATCCAGACGACCACGCCCTTGGCGTTGAGGTCGCGCGCCGTCTCGAACCAGGTCTCGGCGCTCTCGCCGTAGTCGGTCAGGATCAGCACCTGGCCGGTCGCCGCCCCGTGCGGGGCCGAGACGCCGTAGCGCTGCACCGCGTCCTCGCCGACCTGGACATAGCCCCAGGCCCAGCCGGCGGGCGGCAGGAAGCGCCGCTCCAGTCCGGGCGGCGCGCGGCTGTCGGCGAACGGCGCGCGCGATCCCTGCTCGCCGCAGGCGAATAGGGGCAGGGCGAGCAGCAGAACGAGAGCGAAGCGACGCATATGCGCCACTCATTTCGCGCCTTTGCGCCGCATGCAAGATCGAGAGCTTGATCCGGAGGCCAAGAAGGCCGATCTAGGCCCACATGGTCACGTTGATCGACACGCTGAAGGCCCGCGGTCCCGAGGAACGCGCCGTCCGCCACCCCGAAAAGCAGAATCGCCCGGACACCCCGGTCCTGCGCAAACCCGATTGGCTGCGCGTTCGCGCCCCGGGCTCGGGCCAGTACAACGAGACCAAGGGCATCGTGCGCGAGCACAAGCTGACCACGGTCTGCGAAGAGGCCGCCTGCCCCAATATCGGCGAGTGCTGGAGCCAGAAGCACGCGACCATGATGATCATGGGCGAGATCTGCACCCGCGCCTGCGCCTTCTGCAACGTCACCACGGGCCTGCCGACTCAGCTCGATCCCGACGAGCCGCGCCGCGTGGCCGAGGCCGTCGCCAAGATGGGCCTCAACCACGTGGTCATCACCTCGGTGGACCGCGACGACCTGATCGACGGCGGCGCGCGCCACTTCGCCGAGGTGGTCACGGCCATCCGCGCGGCGGCGCCCAAGACCACCATCGAGATCCTGACGCCCGACTTCCTGCGCAAGGACCGGGCCGAGAACGTGGTCATCGACGCCCGCCCGGACGTCTTCAACCACAACCTCGAGACCGTGCCGCGGCTCTATCTGAAGATCCGCCCCGGCGCCCGATACTACAACTCCCTGCGCCTGCTCGAGCGGGTCAAAGAGCGCGATCCTTCCCAGTTCACCAAGTCCGGCCTGATGGTCGGCCTGGGCGAAACCAAGGAAGAGGTCATGCAGGTCATGGACGACATGCGCTCGGCCGGCGTCGACTTCATCACCATCGGCCAGTACCTGCAGCCGACCCGCAAGCATGCGGCCATCGACCGGTTCGTGACGCCGGAGGAGTTCAAGGCCTACGAGGCGATCGCCCGAGCCAAGGGCTTCCTGATGGTTTCGTCCAGCCCGCTGACCCGCTCGTCGCACCATGCGGGCGAGGACTTCGCCAAGCTGCAGGCGGCCCGCCGGGCGCTGGACGCCAAAGCCGGCTGATCCCTTGCACCGCCACGTCGTCACCCGGGTGCTGCCCTACGCGCCCGAGCAGCTCTTCGCGCTCGTCGGCGACGTCGAGGCCTATCCTTCCTTCGTGCCGTGGATCACGGGCATGCGGACCTGGAACGCCCACGAGAGCGGCGAGGTCAGCAGCCTCGACGCCGAGGCCCAGGTCGGCTTCTCGTTCCTGCTCGAGAAGTTCGCCACCCGCGTTCGCCGGGATCGCTCGGACCTGAGCGTGACCGTCAGCCTGCTCTACGGCCCGTTCAAGCGGCTGTCGAACCAGTGGCGGTTCTCGGCCCATCCCGACGGGACGGCCATCGAGTTCGTCATCGACTTCGCCTTCAAGTCCAAGGTGCTCGACGCGATGCTGGCCGCCAACATGAACCGGGCGGTCGACAAGCTGATCGCCTGCTTCGAAGCCCGCGCGGCGCAGCTTTACGGAGCCAAGGCCTAATCGCGCTTGCTGGCGGCTTCCTCGACGCGATCGGCGAAGTCTCCGAGGTTGGCGAACAGGTTCTCGACCGCGAACACCAGGCCGAAGGTCCGCGCCGCGTCGTCGAAGGCCAGTTCCCGCGTCGCGCCGACGTCGCGCATGCCCTCGATGGCGTCCTGGAAGGCCTTGTGGCCCTCGGCGAAGGCCAGCCGGTCTGGCTTGGCGCCGCCCGAGAGGCTTTGCGCCGCCGCGCGCAGATAGGCCGACGAGGCCGCCAGCATCGCCGCCGTCGGGGGAGCCAGGTCCGGGGCGGGCAGGGGCTCGCGCAGGGCCCGGCCGATCATCACGCAGTCGTTGCGCAGTCTCCACAACGTGCGGGGCAGGGCGTCCGACACCGAGCGGTCGGAAAGCTTGCTGGCGGTCTCGCGGTCGGCCTCGGTCATCGCCGTCTGCAGCTTGGCCAGGGCCTTGAGCGTGTCGTCGTAGTGGCCGCGGGGATCCAACTCGCTGGGCTTGGCCTCCAGCTTGGCGGCGTAGTGCGACAGCAGGTCGGCCAGCAGGCCAGCCGCCTTCTGGCTGCTCTCCACCACCGATTCGTGCGCCCGGGCCGGGAAGATCAGCAGGGTGGCGGCGACGCCGACCAGGCTGCCGACGGTGATCTCGGCCACCCGCAGGAACGCGGCCGTCAGCGGGTCCATGTGCGTCGTGGTGCCGATCAGCATGATCACCGCCGTCACCGGCGCCACCTTGAACGCCGGCCGCACCGCCGCCAGGAACGCCAGCGAGGCCGCGCAGGCCGCCAGGATCAGGCCGCCCCATTCGGGATGTCGCGTATGCAGCCAGGCCGCGCCGGCCCCGACCGCGGCGCCGACCACCGTGCCCATGAAACGCTCGATCGAGGCGGTGATCGTCGCGCCCAGGCTCGACTGCACGACGATCACCGCCGTGAACACCGCCCAGTAGCCCTGCGGCAGCCGTAGAAGGGTCGCCAGGGCGTAGGCCGCCACGACCGCCGCCGAGACCCGCACGGCGTGCCGCAGTTCGCTCTGGCGCCGCGCGGCCGCGGCCAGGGCCGAGCGCGAGAAGCCCGCGCCGACGAACCGCCGCCAGTCGGAAGGCGCGCTGTCGGGCATCAGTCGGCCACCGCCTCGCGCAGCATCTCCAGCGCCGTGCGGATCGCCGCCAGTTGCACCGCCTCGCGCGGCAGGCCTTCGAAATGTTCGTGCCGATGGGCGACCGAGCGGTTGGCGCGCGCCACGGCGAAGTGGACCGTGCCCACCGGCTTCATCGGCGTGCCGCCGCCGGGGCCGGCGATGCCCGTGATGGCCACGGCCACATGGGCGTTGCTGTTGGCGACGCCGCCCTCGGCCATCATCCGCGCCACCGGCTCGGACACCGCGCCGTTGTCGGCGATCAGGTCGCCCGGCACGCCGACCATCTCGCTCTTGGCGCGGTTGGTGTAGGTGACGAAGCCGCGCTCGAACACGTCGGAAGCGCCGGAGATCGCGCAGATCGAGCCGGCCACGAGGCCGCCAGTGCAGCTTTCCACCGTCGCCAGGCGCAGCTTCTTTTCGCGCGCCTCGTCGATCAGCAGCCGGGCCAGGGTTTCGATCTCGATGGGAAACATGCCGCGACTCCTTTGACTTCAGACTAGAGCGGCGTCTCCACCGTCGCCACCGCCTGGGCGGCCAGGCCTTCGCCGCGGCCGGTGAAACCCATCTTCTCGGTCGTGGTCGCCTTCACGCTGACGCGGTCGAGCGGCAGGTCGAGGATCTCGGCCAGGCGCTGGCGCATGGCCTCGCGGTGCGGCTTGATCTTGGGGCGTTCGCAGATCAGCGTGACGTCCACGTTGATCAGCCGGCCGCCGCGCTTGCGCACCAGATCGACGGCGTGGATCAGGAACTTGTCCGAGGCCGCGCCCTTCCACTGCGGGTCGGTCGGCGGGAAGTGGTCGCCAATGTCGCCGTCGCCGATGGCCCCCAGCACCGCGTCGGTCAGGGCATGGAGGCCGGCGTCGGCGTCCGAATGGCCGATCAGGGTCTCGTCGTGGGCGATCTCGACGCCGCACAGCCAGACCGACTCGCCCGGCCCCCAGCGGTGGGCGTCGAAGCCCTGGCCGATGCGGGTGATGCGGGCGCCGCCCGCCAGCCGTTCGGCCATGGCGAAGTCCTCCGGATAGGTCAGTTTGGTCAGCAGCGGGTCTCCAGCCGAAATGGCGACCTTGCCGCCGTCGGCCTCGACCACCTGGGCGTCGTCGGTCGGCTCGCTGTCGCCGCTCCAGGCGGCGTAGGCGGCCAGCAGGCGATCGCGACGGAAGGCCTGCGGGGTCTGGGCGCGCCAGAGGCCGTCGCGAGAGGTCGTGGTCGCCCCCGACTCGCCGCCGCGCTTGAGGGTGTCGGCCACGGGCAGGGCAGGGACAACGCCGTCGGCGCCGTCCAGCGCGGCCAGCACGCCATCCACAACGGCCTTGGTCAGGAAGGGGCGGGCGGCGTCGTGCACCAGCACCGGCTCGTCCGACGGGCGATGGGCGAGGGCGGCCAGGCCCGACCGAACCGACAGCGCGCGGGTGGCGCCGCCCGGGGCGAAGCGCCAGCCGTCGAGGCCGGCCAAGGTTTCGCCCAGCATGTCCTGCATGCTCGGGTCGGTCACGATTGCGAGATCAGCGGCCCCGGACGCCAGCAGGACCTCGACCGACCAGCGCAGCACGGGTTTCCCCGCCAGATCCCGCCACTGCTTGGCCTGGCCGGGTCCGGCCCTGGTGCCGCTGCCCGCGGCGACGATGACGGCTGAGAAGGTCATGGCCCGTGTCTAACGTTGTCGTCGGACATGTCCAGCCAACGGAGGGCTTTACTGCGCTGCACAATGTGCCTAAAAACACAGCGGTGGGGATGATCATAAAATGAGCAAGCAGCTCGCAGTCGGCGCCGTCACGGTGCCCGGGCGGGTATGGATTGCGCCGATGACAGGCGTGTCCGACCTCCCGTTCAGAGAAACGGCCACGCGCCTCGGCGCATCATACGTGGCCACCGAAATGGTCGCCTGCGCGGAATTCGCGAAGGGTCGGCCCGACGTCGTCCGCCGCGCGGCCGTCGGCGAAGGCCTGCCGCTTATGGTCGTACAGCTCGTCGGCCGCGATCCGGCGTTCATGGCGCAGGGCGCCCGCCTGGCGGCCGAGGCCGGGGCCGAGATCATCGACCTCAACTTCGGCTGCCCCGCCAAGGAAGTCACCGCCGGCGCCGCTTCGGGGTCTGCCCTGATGCGCGAGCCCGACCTGGCCGAGGCCCTGGTCGCCGCCGCCGTCCAGGCCGTCGACGTGCCCGTCACGGTCAAGATGCGCCTGGGCTGGGACGACGCCAGCCGCAATGCGCCCGAGATCGCCGCTCGCGCCGAAGCCGCCGGAGCCCGCGCCATCACGGTCCACGGCCGCACCCGCTGCCAGTTCTACAAGGGCGAGGCCGACTGGGCCGCCGTCGCGCCGGTCAAGCGGGCCGTCTCGGTGCCGGTGCTGGTCAATGGCGACATCGTCGACGCCGACAGCGCTCGCAGGGCGCTGGAGCAATCCGGCGCCGACGGCGTCATGATCGGACGGGGCGTCTATGGCCGTCCCTGGATCGCCCAGGCCATCGAAGCCGCGCTGGACGGTCGTGACTTCGTCGAGCCGCAGGCCGAGGAGCGCCTGGCCATCGCGCTCACCCATTTCCGCCGCAGCTTGTCGTTCTACGGCGAGCGCCAGGGGCTGAAGATGTTCCGCAAGCACCTGGCTTCGTACATCGAGGCCGCGCCCTGGCCCGAGACCGCCGAGGCGCGCCGCGCCGCGCGCGCCGCCCTGTGCCGGATCGACGATCCGGCCGCCCTGGAAATCGCCCTGGCCGATCTGTGGCTCGCTGGCGGGAGGATCGCCGCATGACCGACCGCGCCCGCATCCTCTCTGGCTCCGCGTTGGACGCCCTCAAGGCCTCCGCCTTCGAGCTCAGCCCCGAACCTGCCCTGGTGGTCGACCGCGAGGGCGGCCTGGTGGCCGTCAACGAGTCGGCCGAGGCATTGTTTGGGCACGGCCTGTCGCTGCTGGCGCGCGGCCGCTTCCGCGCGGCCCTGCCGCCGGGCTCGGTGCTCGTCTCGCTGATGGACCGAGCCGTGTTCGAAGGCGCGCTGGTCCGCGAGCACGGCGTAGAGGTCAATCTGTTCGGCCAGCCGCCGTTCGAGGCCGACGGCGCGGCCGTGCCCCTTGGCGACGGCTCGGTGCTGCTGACCCTGCACGTCAAGGGCGCGCTGGGCGTCGAGCGCGGCGCCGACCAGGCCGGCCTGCGCTCGGTGGTCGGCCTTGGCCGCATGCTGGCCCACGAGATCAAGAACCCGCTGGCCGGCATCCGCGGCGCGGCCCAGTTGCTGAAGACCGGCGCCAGCGCCGCCGATCAGCCGCTGGCCCAGCTGATCGTCGACGAGACCGACCGCATCCGTCGCCTCGTCGATCGCATGGAGGCGTTCTCCGAGCAGGCGCCGACCCCGCGCGAGGCGGTCAACATCCACCAGGTGCTGGACCGCGTGCGCGCCCTGGTCGCCAACGGCGTCGCCGACGGCCTGTATCTGCGCGACCACTACGATCCCTCGCTGCCGCCGGTCTGGGGCGACGAGGACCAGCTGATCCAGATCTTCCTGAACCTTGTGAAGAACGCCTCCGAGGCCGCCCACATGCGCGGCGACGGACAGGGCGAGCTGACCATCCACACCGCCTGGCGCCCGGGCGTCCGGGTGCGCGGCGCCGACGGCAAGTCGGCGTCCAGCGCCCCGATCGAGATCCGGGTGCAGGACAACGGCCCTGGCGTTCCGCAGAGCCTGCGCGAGCACCTGTTCCAGCCCTTCGTGACCACCAAGGCCAACGGCACCGGCCTTGGCCTGGCCCTGGTCACCAAGCTCGTGACGGCCCACGGGGGCCTGATCGATTTCGAATCCGAGCCCGGCCGCACCGTGTTCCGCGTGTTGCTGCCCGTGGCGCCTGAGCCTTCCTTGGGAGACGCGTGAGTACATGAACGCCGCAAACAAGAAGATTCTGATCGCCGACGACGACTCCTCGGTCCGTCTGGTGCTCAGCCAGGCCTTCACCCGTCTCGGATACCAGGTCAGGGCCACCGGCAACGCCACGACCCTGCTCAAGTGGGTCAGCGACGGCGAGGGCGACCTGGTCGTCACCGACGTGATGATGCCCGACGAGAACGTGTTCGACGTGCTGCCGCGCATCCGCAAGGAGCGTCCGAAGCTGCCGATCATCGTGATGAGCGCGCAGAACACCCTGCTGACGGCCGTCAACGCCGCCGACGCCGGGGCCTTCGAGTACGTCTCCAAGCCCTTCGACCTTGATGACGTGACCGCTGCCGCCCGCCGCGCCCTCTCGCGTCCGGCCGACGCCGAGGCCTCCAAGGCCCAGGCCCGGGCCATGCGCGACGAACGCCTGCCGCTGATCGGCCGCTCGGCGCCGATGCAGGAGGTGTATCGCACCATCGCCCGCCTGGTCGGCGCCGACCTCACCGTCCTGATCCTGGGCGAGAGCGGCACCGGCAAGGAGCTGGTCGCCCGCGCGCTGCACGACCTGGGTCGCCGCCGCGACGGCAAGTTCGTGGTCATCAACCTGGCCGCCGTGCCGCGCGAGCGCGTCGAGGCCGAGCTGTTCGGACGCGGGGAGGGCGACAACGGCCGTCTCGTCGAAGCCGACGGCGGCACGCTGTTCCTGGACGAGATCGGCGACATGCCGCTCGACGCCCAGACCCGCCTGCTGCGCGTGATCGACGGCACCGAGCCGGTGATCAATCCCAAGACCGGCCGTCGCCCGAACGTGCGGATCATCGCCGCGACCAATCGCGACCTGCGCGGCCTGATCCAGCAGGGCCTGTTCCGCGAGGATCTGTTCTTCCGTCTCAACGTCGCCCCCGTGCGCCTGCCGCCGCTGCGCGACCGCGCCGAGGATATCCCGGACCTGGCGCGCACCTTCCTGCTGCGCGCCAACCGCGAAGGCCTGCCCGCCAAGACCATCGACCAGAGCGCGCTCGACCGGATGAAGAGCCACTCCTGGCCCGGCAACGTGCGCGAGCTGGAAAACCTGATCCGGCGGATGTGCGCCCTCTACGCCGAGGAGTTGATCACCGCCCGCATCGTCGATCGCGAACTGCAGGACCACGCGCCCGCGCCGCGCGCCGACGAAGGGCCGGTCACCCTGGCGGCCCTGGTCGAGCGCCACCTGGCCTCGCACTTCGCCGAACAGCCAGACGGCGTGCCGGCCGCCGGCCTGTACGACCGCGTGCTGCAGGAGGTCGAGCGTCCGCTGATCCAGCTGACCCTGTCGGCCACTCGCGGCAACCAGGTGCGGGCGGCGGAAATCCTGGGCCTGAACCGCAACACGCTGCGCAAGAAGATCCAGGATCTGGGCGTCGAGATGAGCCGCGGACGACGCTAGAACCGGCGCTGACGCTTTTTCAGCACATCGGTGTTGAGTTTAGGGCACACCCCGCCCTAAACTCGCATCGATGAGTTCCGTCCCGTCAGTTTCGGAATCGGAAGACCGCCCGCGCCGTTTCAGCCGGTCCTGGTGGCGTGAGCTCTTGAGATCACGCTACGTCCTGGGCGGTGGCTACGTGCTGGCGGCGATCCTGACGGCCACTGGCGTCGGCCTGGCCTCTTCGCCGCCGACCACCGGCCCCATCGGGCCGGCCAGCACCGCCATCCTCGTGGTGCTGGGCTTTAACCTCGCCCTGATCCTCTGCGTCGCCGCCATCGTCGGCTGGCGCCTGCTCGACTTGATCGACGCCCGCTCCAGCGACGCCGGCGCCCGCCTGCACCTGCGGTTCGTGGGCCTGTTCTCGGTCGCGGCCGTGGCGCCGGCGGTGATCGTGGCGCTGTTCTTTGGGCTGTTGGTCAATCGCGGCGTCGACGGCTGGTTCAGCAAGCGGGTGACGACGGTGGTCGAGAACTCGGCGACCGTGGCGCGTTCCTACGTTTCCGAGCAGACCAGCTACATCAGCCAGCACATGGGGCCGATGGCCGCGACGCTGAACAGCGCCGCCCCGGCCATGGCCGAATCCCCCGTAGCGTTCGGCCACTTCCTGCGCACCCTGGCCGAGGACAATGGCTTCTCCTCGGCCTACATCCTCGACCGCGACGGCCGGATCCTGGCGCGCGCCGAGCTGGCCGACGCCCCGCCGTTCCTGGCCCCGCCGCCGTCCAGCTTCCGCTGGACCGACACCGGCGAGATCACATCCCAGCGCTTCGTGTCCGAGGACCTGTTCCGGGCGCTCTACAAGCTGAAGGGCTTTCCGGACGGCTACCTCTACATCGCCCGGCCGATCGACAAGGGCATCCTGGCCCACCTGATCGAGTCGGAAGAGTCGCTGATCTCCTATCGCGACGCCGCCGTGAACCGGGCCCGCATCCAGGCGATCTTCGGCCTCAGCTACGTGGAGACAGCGCTGCTGGTGCTGGTCGCCGCCGTCTGGGTCGGCATCGCCGCCGCCAACTCGATCGCGGCGCCGGTCTCGGGCCTCGTCCAGGCCGCAGGCCGGGTGTCGGCCGGCGACCTGGATGCGCGCGTCGACGCCGAGGCCGGGCCGGAGGAAATCCGCGCCTTGTCCAACGCCTTCAACATGATGACGGCGGATCTTCAGACCCAGCAGGCGGCCCTCAAGGACGCCAGCCTCGAGGCTGAGCTGCGCCGCCAGTTCATCGAGACCGTGCTGTCTGGCGTCAGCGCCGGGGTGATCAGCCTGGACGGCGTGGGTCGCATCTCGGCGCTCAATCGCCGCGCCAGCGAGCTCCTGGCGCTGGACGAGGCCGCCGAGGGCCAGGACCTGGTCGAGGCCGCGCCAGAGTTCGCCCAGGTGCTGGAGGAGATCGGCCAGGGACGCCCCGACGCCGAGGTCGAGATCGACGTGGTGCGGGGCGGCGAGACCCTGCGCCTGCGCGTCCGCGCCGCCGGCCACGCCGCCGAGGGCCAGGTGCTGACCTTCGACGACGTCACCCGCCTGATGGCGGCCCAGCGCAACGCGGCCTGGAAGGACGTCGCCCGCCGCATCGCCCACGAGATCAAGAACCCGCTGACGCCGATCCAGCTGTCGGCCGAGCGCATCCGCCGCAAGTACCGCAAGGACATCACCGGCGATCTCGAGACCTTCGACCGCTGCACCGACACCATCATCCGCCAGGTCGGCGACATCGGGCGGATGGTCGACGAGTTCTCGGCCTTCGCCCGCATGCCCGCGCCCCGCTTCGCGCCGGCCGACCTGGCCGAACTGCTGCGCGCAGGCGTCTTCGCCCAGCGCGTCGTCGACGCCGACACCGATGTCGTCATCGACGAGCCGGGCGGCGCGGTCTGGGTCAATTGCGACGCGCGGATGGTCGGCCAGGCCCTGACCAACATCCTGAAGAACGCCGGCGAGGCGGTCGGCGCGCGGCGCCACGTCACGCCCGAGCCGCGCGGCCAGATCGACGCGACCCTGGTCGCCGACGACGAAGCCCTGTGCATCATCGTCGAGGACAACGGCGTCGGCCTGCCCGCGAAGGATCGCGACCGGCTGGCCGAACCCTATGTGACCACCCGCGAGAAGGGGACGGGCCTGGGCCTGGCCATCGTCAAGCGGATCATGGAGGACCACGGCGGCGAGCTGGTCCTCACCGACGCGCACGGCCATGCCGGCGCGCGCGTCGTCCTGAAGTTTCCGGTGTCGGCGCGGCTCGCCGCGGCGCCGACTGCCAACGGCGTAGAGGAGATGACATGAGCGCCGACGTGCTGGTGGTCGACGACGAGGTCGACATCCGCGATCTGGTGGCGGGCATCCTGGAGGACGAAGGCTACGCCGTGCGTACGGCCGCCGACGCCGACCAGGCCCTGGCCGCGCTGCGCGCCCGCAAGCCGGCCCTGCTGGTCCTCGACATCTGGATGCAGGGCGGGGGCATGGACGGGCTGGAGCTGCTCGACATGGTCAAGACGCTCGACGCCGACCTCCCGGTGATCATGATCTCGGGCCACGGCAACATCGAGACGGCCGTCAGCGCCATCAAGCGCGGCGCCTACGAGTTCCTGGAGAAGCCATTCAAGTCCGACCGGCTGCTGCTGGTGGTCGAGCGGGCCCTGGAGGCGGCCAATCTCAAGCGCGAGAACCGCCGCTTGCGAGCCCAGAGCTTCGCCTCCGACGGCCTGATGGGCAAGTCGCAGGCCGCCCAGGCCCTGCGTCAGATGATCGCCAAGGTCGCCCCGGCCAACAGCCGCGTGCTCGTCGCCGGTCCGCCGGGGTCGGGCAAGGAACTGGTCGCCCGCCTGATCCACGGCGCCAGCGCGCGCACCCGGGCCGAGTTCGTGGCGGTCAGCGCGGCCGGCATGGCCCCGAGCGCCTGGACGTCGAGCTGTTCGGCGAGGAAGGCGAGGGCGGCCGCCCGCGCAAGATCGGCGTGTTCGAGCGCGCCCACGGCGGCACGCTCTATCTCGACGAAGTGGCCGACATGCCGCGCGAGACCCAGAGCCGCATCCTGCGGGTGCTGGTCGAGCAGCGCTTCCGTCGCGTCGGCGGCGACAGCGACGTGCAGGTCGACGTGCGGGTGATCTCGTCCACCTCGCGCGATCTGCGCGAGGAGATCGCCGCCGGGCGCTTCCGCGAGGATCTTTTCCATCGCCTCAACGTGGTGCCGGTGCGCGTGCCGGGCCTGGCCGAGCGCCGCGAGGACATCCCCGAGCTGATCGCCTATTTCATCGAGCGGATCAGCGAGGCCACCGGCATGCAGCGCCGCCGCCTGGGCGAGGACGCCCTGGCGACCCTGCAGGTCCAGGCCTGGCCCGGCAACGTGCGCCAGCTGCGCAACAACGTCGAACGCATGCTGATCCTGGCCGCCGGCGAGCCAGGCGACCTGATCACCGCCGAGATGCTGAACGCCTCCGAGCAGCCGTCCAGCGGCGGCTCGGGCGCGATCGGCGCCGAGCGGATCATCGCCCTGCCGCTGCGCGAGGCCCGCGAACTGTTCGAGCGCGAGTACCTCAACGCCCAGATCCTGCGGTTCGGCGGCAACATCTCGCGCACGGCCAACTTCATCGGCATGGAGCGCTCGGCGCTGCACCGCAAGCTGAAGTCCCTGGGCGTGGCCGGCGGCCGCGGCGAGGAAGAAGAGTAGGACTCCGATGTCGCGTTTCGCTTACGTCAACGGCCGCTTCGTCCGTCACGGCCAGGCCGCCGTGCACATCGAGGACCGCGGCTACCAGCTGGCCGACGGGGTCTACGAGGTCTGGGCCGTGTTCGACGGCAAGCTGGCCGACGCCGAAGGCCATTTCGCTCGCCTGTGGCGCAGCCTCGACGAACTGCGCATCGCCCATCCGATGAGCGAGGCGTCTCTGATCGTGGTGCTGCGCGAAGCCATCCGCCGCAACCACGTGCGCGAGGGCCTCGTCTATCTGCAGGTCAGCCGGGGCGTCGCCAAGCGCGACCACGCCTTTCCGAGCCCGGCCGTGCCGCCGGCGGTCGTCATCACCGCCCGCTCGGTCGACCGCGCCGCCATCGAGGCCAAGGCCGCCAAGGGCTCGGCCGTGATCACCGTGCCTGAGAACCGCTGGGGCCGCTGCGACATCAAGACCATCGGCCTCTTGCCCAACGCCCTGGCCAAGCAGGCCGCCCGCGAGCGCGGCGCGATCGAGGCCTGGTTCGTCGACGACCTGGGCCTGGTCACCGAAGGCGCCTCGTCCAACGCCTGGATCGTCGACGCCGAAGGGCGCCTGCGCACGCGCGACACCCAGGCCAACATCCTGCGCGGGGTCACCCGGCTGACCTTGCTCGACGTCATCGCGCAGGCCGGCCTGCCGGTCGCCGAGCAGCCTTTCACGGTGGAGGAGGCCAAGTCGGCCCGCGAAGCCTTCATCACGGGCGCGGGCAGCCTCGTGACGCCCATCACCAGCGTCGACGGCGTCAAGATCGGCGACGGAACGGTGGGACCGGTGGCGAGCCGCCTGCGGGCTCTCTATATCGAGCGGGCGCGCGCGGGAGCGATCTAGGATCGTTCACCGCCCTGCGTGCATTTTCTCGCCGGAAAGTCATATCAAACGGCGAAAAATGCTCTAGCATGAGCTTGTTTGTGTGGAGGGCGTTCTGCCTTCCGATTTCAACGAGAGGGGAATCCCCATGTCCGCCGACAAGAAACAGAATCTTCAGGACACCTTCCTGAACAGCGTGCGCAAGTCCAAGACGCCGCTCACCATCTTCCTGGTCAACGGCGTCAAGCTGCAGGGCGTGGTCAGCTGGTTCGACAACTTCTGCGTCCTGCTGCGCCGCGACGGCCAGTCGCAACTGGTCTACAAGCACGCCATCTCGACGATCATGCCGGCTCAGCCCGTTCAGCTGTACGAGCCGAGCGCCGATCAAGACGACTAAGTCCAAGGCTCTTTTGTCAAAATCTACTTCTAAGTCCCCCGATGGACTTATCGATCACGCCGACCCGATCCTTCGGGCCTTCGTGATCCATCCGGTGCGGCCTGCTCGCGGGCAGGCCGCTCTGGAGGCGCGCGACCCCAAGGCGCGCCTCGAAGAGGCCGTCGGCCTCGCCGTCGCCCTCGATCTCGACGTCGTCGAAACGGCCATCGCGCCGCTTCGCGCCGTCACGCCCGCCACCCTGTTCGGCAGCGGCAAGATCGCCGAGTTCAAGGCGATCTGCGAGGTCGAGCACATCGACGTCGCCGTGTTCGACGACCAGCTCACCCCCGTCCAGCAGCGCAATCTCGAGCGCGGCCTGGGCGTCAAGGTGGTCGACCGCACGGGCCTGATCCTCGAGATCTTCGCCCGCCGCGCCCGCACCCGCGAAGGCAAGCTGCAGGTCGAACTGGCCAGGCTCGACTACGAGCGCTCGCGCCTCGTGCGCACCTGGACCCACCTTGAGCGCCAGCGCGGCGGCACCGGCTCGACCGGCGGCCCCGGCGAAACCCAGATCGAACTCGACCGGCGCCTGATCGCCGGCACGATCGGCAAGCTCAAGCGCGAGCTGGAGGAGGTGCGGCGCACCCGCACCCTGCACCGCAGCGCCCGCAAGAAGGTCCCGTACCCGACGGTGGCGCTGGTGGGTTACACCAACGCCGGCAAGTCGACGCTGTTCAACCGCCTGACCAACGCCGAGGTCGTGGCCCAGGACATGCTGTTCGCCACGCTCGACCCGACCTTGCGGACGGTGAAGCTGCCCGACGGCCGCCCGGCCATCCTGTCCGACACCGTGGGCTTCATTTCCGACCTGCCGCACGAGCTGGTCGAGGCCTTCCGCGCCACCCTCGAGGAGGTGCAGGAAGCCGACGTGGTGCTGCACGTCCGTGACGTCGCCAACCCGGACACCGACGCCCAGGCGCGCGACGTCCAGGCGGTGCTGGCCGAGCTGAAGGTCACGGCCGACGACGGCAAGACCGTCGTCGAGGTGTGGAACAAGATCGACCTGGTCGAGGGCGAGGAGCGCGAGATCCTCGAAGGCCGCGCAAAGCGGGTCGACGCCTCGCCGGTCTCCGCGGTCACCGGCGAAGGCTGCGCCGAGCTGCTCAAGCGGGTCGGCGGGCTGATCGACGACACCCCGCCGATGGCCCTTCGCCTTAGCCCCGCCGACGGCGAAGCCCTGGCCTGGATCTATCGCAACGGCCGGGTGGTCGAGCGCGAGGACACCGAGGATGGAGAAATCTGCCTGGTGGCCCGCATGGACCCGCAGGCCCTGGGTCGCTTCGAACGGCAGTTCCCGACCGTGTGGGTGATGCCGATCGGGGAGTGATTTCACTCTCCTTGGCCCTCCTAAAGTTCGTCATCCCGGAAAGCCCGCAGGGCTTATCTGGGACCCAGAGGCGGCGCGTTGCGGCTGCTCCTGGGTCCCGGCTCTGCGCTTCGCTCTGGCCGGGATGACGATCTTTCTGGGGGCTATTTGCCAGCCTTCTCCGCCGCCTTCGCCGCGTCCCACAGCGCGTCCATCTCCGCCAGGTCCGACTGGTCGGGCGTGCGGCCGTCCTTGGCCAACTGCGCCTCGATGAAGGCGAAGCGGCGGGCGAACTTGGCGTTGGTGGCGCGCAGGGCGTCTTCGGGTTCGACATCCAGCTTGCGGGCCAGGTTGGCGCAGACGAACAGGATGTCGCCCAACTCCTCGCGCGCCTTGGCCTGGTCGCCGGCCTCGATCTCGACCTGGAGCTCGGCGACTTCCTCGGCCAGCTTGGCCAGCACTTCGTCGGTCGAGGGCCAGTCGAAGCCGACGCGCGCCGCGCGCTTGGTCAGCTTCACCGCCCGGGTCAGGGCGGGCAGGCCGGCCGGCACGTCGTCGAGCACGCCGCCCTTCTTCTTGGCCTTGCGCTCCTGCGCCTTCAGCTCTTCCCACCCGGCCTTCTGGTCGGCCAGGTCGTCATAGGCATGGTCGCCGAACACGTGCGGGTGCCGGCGGATCATCTTGTCCGAGATCGACCGGGCCACGTCCTCCAGGTCGAACACGCCTTGCTCCTCGGCCATGCGGGAATGGAACACCACCTGCAGCAGGAGGTCGCCCAGTTCCTCTTTCAGGTCGGACAGGTCGCCGCGCTCGATGGCGTCGGCGACCTCGTAGGCCTCCTCGATCGTGTAGGGCGCGATCGTGCCGAAGGTCTGCTCGATGTCCCACGGGCAGCCGTTCTGCGGGTCGCGCAGGCGGGCCATGATCTCGACCAGCGTGAAGAGCGGATGCTCCTCACTGGGCTGCGGAGGGCGCGGTGCTGGTGTCGGAGAGGCGGTCATGCGGGCTCGCTTCGGCGTGGGCTTGCGCTGCGTCGCGCGCGTCCAGTTTGGCGCGGATCTCGGCGTGGCGCTTGGCGTCCAGCGGATAGCGCACGATGATGACCGAGACCAGCACGCCCAGCGCCGCCGGAACCACCGTGTAGAGCACGATCAGGGCGGTATCGCCCTGGGCGCTGGGAATCTTGGGGTCGAAGCCCAGCTTCTCCAGCACCAGGAACACGCCGATGGCCAAGGCAAAGCCCAGTTTCACCGTGCCGTTGACGATGGCGTAGAGCAGGCCGGTGCGGTCGACGCCGGTGTTCAGCCGCTCCTCGTCGCCGATGTCGGCCATCATCGAGCGCACCAGCAGAGGCGCGGCCGAGTAGGGCAGGCCGGCCAGGACGAGCACAGCCACGCCGAACAGGTTGATCCCGCTGGGCGTGATCACCGCGGCGACCTGGAACACGGCGTACATGACCCCGGCGATCGCCAGCGAGGTGTGCTTGCCCATGGTCTTGGCGATCCAGGGCCACAGCGGCGCGCCGGCCAGGGCGGCGACGAAATAGACCAGCAGCAGGATCCCGGCCTGATCCTTGGGGATGCCCTTGATGCGCTCGAAGAAGAAGAAGAACAGCGCGCCGCCGATGCCCGGCGCCAGGCCCATCAGCAGGTCGGCGACCAGCAGCTTCTGCACGGTCGAGCTCTTGAGCAGGCCCAGATACTGTTTCAGGCCTGCCTCGTGGCGCTGGGCCGGCGCGGGCGGCTCGCCCACGACGACGCCGGCCAGCAGGGCCGTCAGCGGCATCAGCACGATGATGAACCAGCCCATGGCCCGCACGCCGGCGGCGTGGTCGCCCTTGAAGGCGAAGGCCACCAGGGGCGGCAGCAGCAGCACCAGGATCATGCCGACCACGTTGCCGGCGCTCCAGAAGCCGTAGATGCGCGAGCGCTGCTGATAGTCGGGCGACAGGACCGCACCCCAGGCGGTCTGCGCCAGCACGGCCATCGAGAAGCCGATGTAGACGACGATCAGCCATGCCCAGAGGAAGACCGGCCCGATGCCCGGCTTGGCCATGAACAGGGCGTAGGAGGCGGCCATCAGCAGCGGCACGCTAGCCGCCAGCCAGGGGCGGAAACGACCCCACTTGCTGCGGGTTCGGTCCATCAGGCCGCCGAGGATCGGGTCCAGGACGATGTCGGCCAGGCGCACCAGCAGGAAGGCCATGCCCACCACCGACAGCGACAGTCCAAGCTCGCTGACATAGTACTCGGGCAGGTAGACCACGAGCGGCAGCCCCAGACCCGCCAGCGGCAGGGTCGGCGAGGCGTAGGCGGCCAGAACGGCGTTGGATCGTCGCGGCTCGGCGGTCATGCTTCCTCCCCAGGAGCGTCGGCCGCCCCTTTTACTGAACGGCGATCAGACTCTGCGTCGAGGGATCTGGCAAGCGACCGCCGTCTCAGTCCTTCACGAACTCGCCGTCCTCGATCCGGCGCGCCAGGCGGTCGAAGGCGATGCTGGCGTCGCTCCAGGTGGCCGCGTACTGGGACTGCCAGACGTCGGTCTCGTACCAGCGATAGCGGACTGGCGTGCTGACGCCGTCGACCGAGACGTACTCGCCCGAGATCCGCGCCCCGCCGTTGCCGAAGCTTTCCATCGACAGGCCGGGCTTGCTGATCAGTTGCAGCGGCGTGGGGCGGTTGGGCACGGCGTCGTCGATCACCAGCCGCAGGCGGCCGCCCGAGGCGTTCAGCCCGCCGGCGCGGTCCAGGCGGCGCTCGACGGCGCGCTTGAGGTCGCGCGCCAGGTAGTCGAACTCGCGCTGGCCCAGCTTGTCGGCCTTGGCGGCCAGATCGGGACCGATGACCACCTCGACCTGCGAGACGGCCGGGGTGTCGGCCAGCGCCGCGCCAGCCGGCAGGAGAGACGCCGCGGCGGCGGCGAGAAGGACGAAACGCAGCATGGCCGGCGCTCCACTTTGAACCGTTGGGCTAGTTTGAACCTCCATCGGTCGTCGCGCCAGTGCGGCGACGGGGCAGGGCGAAGATCAGCCAGGCCAGCAACGCCGACGCCACCGACCCGGCCAGGACGCCGATCTTGGTCTCCTCGCGCAGCAGGGCGTCCTGAAAAGCCAGGTTGTTGATGAACAGGCTCATGGTGAAGCCGACGCCGCACAGCACGGCCACGCCGTAGAGCTGGCTCCAGGTCACGCCGGTGGGGCGGCGCGCCAGGCCCAGGGCGATGGCCGCCGCGCTGAACGCCATGACGCCCGCCTGCTTGCCCAGAAACAGGCCCAGCGCCGCGCCCAGCGTGGCGGGCGCGGTCAGGACGGAGGCGGTGAGGCCGCCCAGGGCCACGCCGGCGTTGGCGAAGCCGAACACCGGCACGATCAGGTAGGCGACCCAGGGATTTAGCCCGTGCTCCAGCCGGTGCAGCGGCGAATGCTCGCCGCGCGTCGAGGTCAGCGGGATGGTCATAGCCAGCAGCACCCCGGCCAGGGTCGCGTGCACCCCCGACTTCAGGAACAGGAACCACAGCAAGGCGCCCAGCAGCAGATAGGGCCACAGAGCGGCGACCTTCAGGCGGTTCAGCCCGATCAGCCCCGCCAGCACCGCGCCGGCCGCGCCCAGCGCCCACAGCGTCAGGTGGTCGGTGTAGAAGAAGGCGATGATCAGGATCGCGCCCAGGTCGTCGATGATCGCCAGGGCCGCCAGGAAGATCTTCAGCGCGCCCGGCACGCGCGGACCCAGCAATGACAGCACGCCCAGCGCGAAGGCGATGTCGGTGGCGGCCGGAATGGCCCAGCCGGCCCTGACGTCCGGCGCCTCGCGGGCGACCAGCAGATAGATCAGCGCCGGCGCGATCATGCCGCCCAGGGCCGCAAAGCCGGGCAGGGCGCGGCGCGGCCAGGTCGACAGCTCGCCGCCCACGACCTCGCGCTTGATCTCCAGCCCCACCAGCAGGAAGAACACCGCCATCAGGCCGTCGTTGATCCAGTGCTCGACCGACAGCGGGCCGAGATAGGCGTGCAGCGCGTGGAAATAGGCTGCGCCCAGCGGCGAGTTGGCCGTCAGCAGCGCGGCGGCGGCGGCGATCATCAGCAGCACGCCGCCGGCGGACTCGCTGCGCAGGAAATCGCGCAGGGCGGATACGGCGCGTGCCGGCATGTGGGCTCCCAACTCGGATTCGTCAGGGGGCGATTTTGGCCGCTGGCGAGGCGGCGGGCCAGGAAAACCGGACTAGGGCACCCCTGCGATGTGACTGATGGCGGCGATGTCGAGCGAGCGCTCCAGGATTTCGGCGATCTCGTCGAGCGCGGCGTCCACGCGGGTCGACTGGTCCTGACCGTCGGCGGCGACGCCGAGCGGGGCGAGGAGGGCGGTCCGCGCGCTCGCCTTGTCGAACAGGCCGTGGACGTAGGCGCCGGCGATCCTGCCGTCGGCCGAGACCGCGCCATCGGGCCCGTGGCCGTCGATGTCCAGCAGCGGCCGGCCGGTCCCGGCGCCGCTGGTCCGGCCGACATGGATCTCGTAGCCCTCGAAGGCCGCGCCGCCGGCCAGCCGCCCCGTGACCGGGCGCACCGTCTTGTCGCCCGCCAGCACCGTCTCGACGTCGAGCAGGCCAAGCCCCGCCGCCGAACCCGGCGCGCCCTCGACGCCGCCCGGATCGCTGACCGTCCGGCCCAGCATCTGGTAGCCGCCGCAGACGCCCAGCACCCGCCCGCCGCGCCGGGCGTGCGCCAGGATGTCTACGTCCCAGCCTTGCGCGCGCAGGAAGGCCAGGTCCGCCAGGGTCGCCTTGGTTCCCGGCAGGATCACCAGGTCGGCGTCTGCGGGCAACACGCCGCCGGGCGACAGGAACCGAAGATCGATCGCGGGATCGTTCCGCAACGGATCGAAGTCGTCGAAATTGGCGATCCGCGACAGCATCGGCACGACCACCTTGGCGCGCCTGCCTTCCGAAGCGGCCGCCGGCCGCTCCAGCACGACGGCGTCCTCGGCGGGCAGGAAACGCACCGGCGGCAGCCACGGGACCATGCCCAGATCGCTCCAGCCCGTCCGCCGGACGACCTCGGACCGGCCGTCGTCGAACAGCGCCGGATCGCCCCGGAACTTGTTGACGATGAAGCCCTTGATACGCGTCCGGTCGGCTTCGTCGAGCACCAGATGCGCCCCGGCCAGGGCGGCGATCACGTGCCCCCGGTCGATGTCGCCGACCAGGGCCACCGGCACGTCGGCGGCGTGGGCGAAGCCCATGTTGGCGATGTCGCCGGCGCGCAGGTTGGTCTCGGCCGGACTGCCCGCGCCCTCGACCAGCACGAGGTCGGCTTCGGCGGCCAGGCGGCGATAGCTGTCCAGCGTCGTGGCCAGCAGGTCGGGCTTCAGCCCCTGGAACGCCCGGGCCTTGTAGTTCCCGACCACGCGGCCCTGCACCACCACCTGCGCGCCGACGTCGCTCTGCGGCTTCAGGAGCACCGGGTTCATGTGCACGCTGGCCGGCGTGCGGCACGCCACGGCCTGCAGCGCCTGGGCCCGGCCGATCTCGCCGCCGTCGGCGGTGACGGCCGCGTTATTGGACATGTTCTGCGGCTTGAAGGGTCTCACCACCAGTCCGCGATTGGCGAACAGCCGGCACAGCCCCGCCACCAGGGTCGATTTGCCGACGTCGGAGCCGCAGCCCTGGATCATCAAGGAAGCCATGTCCTCGCGCCTAAAGCTGTCAGCAGGCGGGGTCAATCGCGCGGCGACGCTGGCGCCCGGCGGCGGCGCGCTCTATATCGGCGGCCGCATGACCATCGATCACGACGCCCGCCTCCGGCGGCTGAAGTTTCGGGCCTGGCACCGCGGCTTTCGTGAAGCGGACCTCATTCTGGGGCCGTTCGCGGAGACCCATGGGCCGAGCCTGACCCCCGCCCAGCTCGACGTGCTGGAAACCCTGCTGGAACAGTCCGATCGCGAGATCTACGCCTGGATCGTCGGCCAGGAGCCGACGCCCGAGGCGTTCGAGACCGAGATCATGGCGATGATCCGCAAGTTCCGCTTCGAGGCCCACGCCTCGCGGCCGCCCGGCGACGGCGCCTGACCCCTTTGCATTCCGGCGGGCTTCTGTCCGCCAACAGTTGAAGAGCAGCATGGCCTACGACGCCAAACAGATCGCCAAGGCCGCCGGCGGCCTGACCCTGGCCGGCGCGCCCGAGGGCTTCGACGCCCTGGTGATGGCCGACGTCGCCCGCGCCCGAGGCGGCCTCACCGCCTTCATGGCCCGCGACACCGCCCGGGCCAGCGCCTTCATCGACGCCCTGAAGTTCTTCGCCCCCGAGATCGAGGCGGTGCTGCTGCCCTCGTGGGACTGCCTGCCCTACGACAGGATCGGGCCCTCGGCCGGGGTCGCGGCGACGCGCATGTGCACCCTGCACAGGCTGGCGAACGGCCTGGGTCAGACCAAGCCGGCCATGCTGGTCGTCGCCGCGCCGGCCCTGTTGCAGCGGGTGCCCACGAAGGAGGTCCTTCTCCGCGCCAGCTACGGCGCCAAGGTCGGCCAGTCGGTCGACATCAAGGACCTGGAACGCTACTTCGCCGTCAACGGCTACGTCCGTGCCTCTACCGTTTCCGAACGCGGCGAGTTCGCGATCCGCGGCGGGGTCATCGACGTCTATCCGCCGGCGTCTGAAGAGCCCGTGCGCCTGGATCTGTTCGGCGACACCCTCGAGAGCATCCGCGCCTTCGATCCGGAGACCCAGCGCTCGACCAAGCAGCTGAAGTCGATCGAGCTGCTGCCCGTCAGCGAGGCCCTGCTCGACGCCGACGCCGTCTCGCGCTTCCGCGGCTCGTACGTGCGCCTGTTCGGCGCGCCGGGCGACGACGCGCTCTACGCCGCGGTCAGCGACGGCGGCCGCCGCGCCGGCATGGAGCACTGGCTGCCGCTGTTCTACGAGCGGATGGCGACGATCTTCGACTACCTGCCGGCCGGATCGCTGGTCGGCGTCGACCACCAGGCCGCCGAGGCCCGCGACGAGCGGCTGTCGATGATCGCCGACGCCTACGACGCCCGCGCCGCCGCCGACCGCAAGTCGGCCTACCGCCCGCTGGAGCCGCACGCCCTCTACCTGACCGCCAAGGAATGGGACGAGGCGCTTTCCGATCGCCCGCACCGCCAGTTCACGCCGTTCCAGCCGCAGGGCCTCGACGTCGTCGACCTCGGCGCGAAGCTTGGCCGCACCTTCGCCGCCGAACGCGCCCAGGACAGCGTCAACCTGTTCGAGGCCACCGCCGACCACGCCAAGAAGCTGGCCGGGGAGGGAAAACGCGTCCTCTTCGCCTCGTGGTCGGAGGGCTCGTCCGAGCGTCTCGGGACCATGCTGTCGGACCACGGCCTGAAGAAGGTTCCGTTCGCCGGATACTGGCAGGCGGCCAAGGCCAATGATCCCAAGGTTCCCCAGCGCGTCGTCCTGCCGCTCGACGCGGGCTTCGAGACCGACAGCCTCGCGGTCATCTCAGAGACTGACATCCTTGGCGACCGCCTCGCCCGTCCGCGCAAGAAGCGCCGCGCCGCCAACTTCCTGGCCGAGGCCAGCGCGCTCACCCCGGGTGATCTCGTCGTCCACATCGACCACGGCATCGGCCGCTACGAGGGCCTCAAGACCCTCGACGTCCAGGGCGCGCCGCACGACTGCCTCGACCTGATGTATGGCGGCGAGGCCAAGCTGTACCTGCCGGTCGAGAACATCGACCTGCTGACCCGTTACGGCGCCGACGGCGAGAACGTCCAGCTCGACAAGCTGGGCGGCGCGGCCTGGCAGGGCCGCAAGGCCAAGGCGAAAGAACGCCTGCGGGTCATGGCCGAGGGCCTGATCCAGATCGCCGCCGCCCGCTCGCTGAAGTCGGTGGAAGAGACCGATCCGCCGTCGGGCGTGTTCGACGAGTTCTGCGCCCGCTTTCCTTACGAAGAGACGGAAGACCAGCTCAACGCCATCCACGACGTCTTGGAAGACCTGTCGTCGGGCAAGCCGATGGACCGGCTGATCTGCGGCGACGTCGGCTTCGGCAAGACCGAAGTGGCCCTGCGCGCCGCCTTCGTCGTGGCCATGAGCGGCAAGCAGGTGGCCATCGTCTGCCCGACCACCCTGCTGGCCCGCCAGCACTACAAGACCTTCAAGGAACGCTTCCAAGGCTGGCCGATCAAGGTGACGCGCCTGTCGCGCCTGGTCACCGGCAAGGAAGCCGCCGACACCCGCGAGGGCCTGGCCAACGGCCAGCTGGAGATCGTGGTCGGCACCCATGCGGTGCTGTCCAAGCAGGTCGCCTTCAAGGACCTGGGCCTGGTCATCGTCGACGAGGAGCAGCACTTCGGGGTCAAGCACAAGGAGAAGCTGAAGGAGCTTCGCGCCGACGTGCACATGCTGACCCTGACCGCCACGCCCATTCCGCGTACGCTCCAGATGGCGCTGTCGGGCATCCGGGAGATGTCGATCATCGCCACCCCGCCGGTCGATCGCCTGGCGGTGCGCACCTACATCACGCCCTTCGACGCCGTCACCGTGCGCGAGGCCCTGCTGCGCGAGAAGTATCGCGGGGGCCAGGCCTACTATGTCGTGCCGCGCCTGAAGGACCTGGAGGACATCGAGAAGTTCCTCCGCACCCAGGTGCCGGAGATCAAGTACGTCGTCGGCCACGGCCAGATGAGCGCCACCCAGCTCGAGGAGGTGATGACCGCCTTCTACGAGGGCCAGTACGACGTGCTTCTTGCTACGACCATTGTCGAGAGTGGGCTGGATATCCCATCGGCCAACACCCTGGTGGTGCACCGGGCCGACATGTTCGGCCTGGCCCAACTCTACCAGATCCGGGGACGCGTCGGCCGCTCCAAGGCCCGCGCCTACGCCTACCTGACCACGCCCGCCGAGAAGCAGATCACCCTGTCGGCCGAGAAGCGCCTGAAGGTGCTGCAGTCGCTCGACAGCCTAGGCGCCGGCTTCCAGCTGGCCAGCCACGACCTCGACATCCGAGGCGGCGGCAACCTGCTGGGCGACGAGCAGAGCGGCCACATCAAGGAGATCGGCGTCGAGCTCTACCAGCAGATGCTGGAAGACGCCGTGGCGACCCTGCGTGAGCGCCAGGGCGCCGAAGCCCTGCTGGAAGACCGCGCCTGGTCGCCGCAGATCAACACCGGCGCGGCCGTGATGATCCCCGACGACTACGTGCCCGACCTCAACGTGCGCCTGTCGCTCTACCGCCGCCTGTCGGAAGCCGAGAAGGCCGCCGACCGCGAGGCCCTGGCCGCCGAGATGATCGATCGCTTCGGCCCGCTGCCGCCCGAAACCGACTCCTTGCTGAAAGTCGTCGGCATCAAGGGCATGTGCCGCGAGGCCAATGTCGCCAAGATCGACGTCGGCCCCAAGGGCGCGGTGCTCAGCTTCCGCAACGACGAGTTCGCCAACCCGCTGCCGCTGATGCAGTTCATCGGCAAGAACAGCCTGATCTGGAAGGCCCGCCCCGACCAGAAGGTGGTGGTCAAGGGCGAGTGGGACACGCCCGCCCAGCGCCTCGACGCCGCGGAGAAGATACTGGTCCAGCTGGTCAAGCTGGCGAAGGGCTGACCCCTCAGTCGGCTCGCGACAGCCCCCAGCGGGGGAGCATCCAAGATCCTCCTCCGCTGGGGGAGGTGACCCGGAGGGCCGGAGGGGGCTGCGCCGTCGGCGCTGAAGCGCCAGATTGTCGCAGCTTAACCTCAGTTAACAGCCAATTAGGAATCGACCGCCACAACGAGGTTAACGGCTCGGGTTGCGGAGATTCTCGATGAAGGCGTTCGGTCGGCTGACCATCGCGTGGAAGCTGGTGACGGTGGCGGGTCTGGCCATCGGCCTTCTGCTGATCGCCGCCGCCGTGGCGGTGTCGATGCACACCTCGGGCATCGTCGCGGGCCTGACCCACCGCTATGCGGACGCGGTGGCTGACGACGCCATCGAGCAGATCCGCACCGAGATCGGCAGGGTCGAGGCCACCTCGCGCGCCACCGCCGGCTCGATCGCCGCGGCCCACACCGCCGGCGTCCGCGACCGCCGCGCCTATATCGAGATGCTGCGCCCGCAGGTCGACGCCACCCCGATCGTCATGGGCGCCTGGTTCATGGCCGCCCCGAACGCGCTGGACGGCAAGGACGCCGAGTTCGCCGGCCAGACCGCCATGGGCTCGACCGCCCAGGGCAACTTCACCCCTTACTGGGTGCACAACGACGGCAAGGTGATCTTCGAGCCGCTCAGCGAGGGCAACGAGTACAGCCAGCCCTACTACACGGTCCCGCGCGACACCCATAAGGCGGCGATCCTCGAGCCCTATCCCTACACCGTCGCCGGCAAGACCCAGCTGATGACCTCGGTGGTCTATCCGGTGATGACCGGCGGCGTGTTCCTCGGCGCCGAGGGCGTCGACCTGTCGCTGGACGGCGTCTCGCAGCGCCTGGAGAAGATGCGCCCCCTGGGCGGCGGTCGCGTGATGCTGCTGTCCTCGACCGGCAAGTGGGTGGCCCACCCCAACGCCGACCTGCGCACCACGGCCTATGCCGACGCCGGCGCCGACAAGGTCAAGGCCGTGCTGGCCGGCGGCGAGCCCGCCATCTTCGAAGGCGTGAAGGTCGGCGACGAGGAGATGGAGCGGATGATCCGTCCCATCGCCATGCCTGAGCTCAACACCACCTGGGCGCTGGTCATGGACGTGCCGCGCTCGGCCATCACCGGTCCGGCCGATCGCCTGGCCATGATCCTGTTCGTCGGCGGCATGGTGATCACCGGCGCGGTGCTGCTGGCCCTGTTCCTGGCCAGCGCCAGCCTGGTCCGCCGTCCGCTCTCGGGCCTGACCCAGTCGGTCGACGCGCTCAGCGCCGGCCGCTACGACCAGCCGGTGCCCGGCGTGACCGGCGGCGACGAGATCGGCGCCATCGCCCGCGCCCTCGACGGCTTCCGCCACGACCTGGCCGACGGCCAGCGCCGCCGCGCCGAGCAGGAGGCCGAACGCGCCGCCGCCGAGGCCGACCGCCAACGCCACGCCGAGGAGGCGGAGGCCTTCGCCAAGGCCCAGGCCGCCGCCGTCGCCACGCTTGGCCAGGGCATGGAAAAGCTGGCCGACGGCGACCTGATCTGGCGCATGCGCGAGGACGGGTTCGCCGGCGAGGCCCGCAAGATGCCGCGCGACTTCAACGCCGCGGTCGAGAGCCTGCAGCAGACCATGGCCGGCATCCTGTCGGCTGCCCAGAGCATCCGCGCCGGCTGCGCCGAGATCAGCCACGCCTCCGACGACCTGGCCCAGCGCACCGAGCGCCAGGCCGCGGGCCTGGAGCAGACCGCCGCCGCCCTCGACCAGATCACCGCCACGGTGAAGAAGAGCTCGGAAGGCGCCGAGCGCGCCCGCCAGCTGACCGAGAGCGCCAAGGCCAACGCCGAGAAGAGCGGCAAGGTGGTCACCGAGGCCGTCCAGGCCATGGGCGGCATCGAGAAGTCGTCGCAGTCGATCACCCAGATCATCGGCGTCATCGACGAGATCGCCTTCCAGACCAACCTCCTGGCGCTGAACGCCGGCGTCGAGGCTGCCCGGGCCGGCGAGGCGGGCAGGGGCTTCGCCGTCGTCGCCCAGGAAGTCCGGGCCCTGGCCCAGCGCAGCGCCGACGCCGCCAAGGAGATCAAGGGCCTGATCCGCGCCTCCACCGACGAGGTGGGCAAGGGCGTGCGCCTGGTCGGCGAGACCGGCGAGACCCTGCAGCAGATCATGGAGCAGGTCTCCGAGATCAACGCCCTGGTCGGCGAGATCGCGTCCTCGGCCAAGGAGCAGTCGGTCGGCCTCGCCGAGGTCAACACCGCCGTCAACCAGATGGACCAGGTGACCCAGCAGAACGCGGCCATGGTCGAGCAGTCGACCGCCGCCGCCCACGCTCTTTCGACCGAAGCCAGCGAACTGGAACGCCTGATCGGCCGCTTCCAGGTCGGCGCCGAGGTCCGCGACCTGCATCCCCGCCAGGCCCAGCGCCAGCCGGCCGCGCCCCGGCGCGAGGCCTTTCGCGAGCGCTACGTCCAGGGGAGCAACGCCCTGAAGATCGCCCCGCAGTCGCGTCCCGGCGACTGGGAAGAGTTCTAGGCTCGCATTCGGCCCCTACCAATCGGCCATGGGCGCGCTATATCCGCGCCCATGGCCGAAGCTTTCAACGACAAGACCCTCTCCGCCGACAAGGCCGCCCGCTATGCCGAGGTCGCCGAGGAGATCGCCTCCGTCCTCGAGGGCGAGGCCAACCTGACGGCCCGCATGGCCACCGTCGCCTCGATGCTGGCCAACAGCTTCGACCACTATTTCTGGACCGGCTTCTACGTCGTCGATCCCGCCAAGGAGCGCGAGCTGGTCGTGGGCCCGTACCAGGGCACGCTGGGCTGCCTGCGCATCCCGTTCGGGCGCGGCGTCTGCGGCGCGGCCGCCGCCACCGGCCAGACCCAGCTTGTGCCAGATGTGCACGCCTTCCCGGGCCACATCGCCTGCGACAGCCGCTCGGCCAGCGAGGTCGTGGTGCCGGTGTTCGACGGGGAGGGCCGTCTGCTGGCGGTGTTCGACGTCGATTCCGACCAGCCGGCCGCGTTCGACGAGACCGACCAGGCCTGGCTGGAGCGTATCCTGGGTGCGACATTCCGCGCCTGAGCGTGGCCCCTCGATTGCAGTGACATTTCCATCATTCCCTAACCGAGCCGGTTTAGGACAGAGGTGGACATGTTGGACGTCGAGACCCTTCACCCCGTCGACCTCGCCCCCGCGGACGTCGCCCTCTGGCGGGCCTTCGCGCAGGCCCAGCCCGCGCTGGCCGGTCCGCTGCTGGGTCCGGACTTCGCCCTGGCGGTCGGCAAGGTGCGCGAGGACGCCCGGGTCGCGGTGATTCGCCGCGACGGCGAGACGATCGGCTTCCTGGCTCACCATCGCCGTCCGGGCGGAGTCGCCCGCCCCATCGGCGCGCCGCTGTCGGACTATCACGGCCTCGTCGCCAAGCCCGGCGTCGAGATCGACGCGGCCCAGGTCCTGCGCGCCGCCGACCTGGCGGTGTTCCGCTACACCGGCCTCGTCGATCCCGCCGGCGCCTTCCAGGCCGAGCCGTCCACGGCCGCCTATGTCATCGACACCGAGGGCGACGCCGAGGCCTATCTGGAGGCCGTCCGGTCGGGCAGTCCCAAGAAGATCAAGAACTACCGCCGTCTCGACAACAAGCTCGGTCGCGAGATGGGGCAGGTGACGCTGAAGGCCGCCGACGACAGCCAGGACGCCTTCGACCAGCTGATCGCCTGGAAGCGCGAGCAGATCGAGCGTACCGGCGTCCACGACTTCCTGCGTCCGCAGTGGACCCGCGACCTCTTCCAGGCGCTGTTCGAGCGCCGCGACGGCGACTTCCGCGGCCTGATGATCAATCTCTACGCTGGCGACCAGCTGGTGGCCGGCCATTTCGGGGTGCGCCAGGGCGCGATCTATCATCCGTGGATCGCCTCGACCAACACGGCCTTCGCCGCCTGGTCGCCCGGCCAGATCTTCTTCCTGCGCGCCATCGCCGCCATGCCGCAACTGGGCCTGACCCGCTACGACCTGGGACCGGGCGCGGACCACTACAAGCACTCGTACGGCCTGACCCAGATCCTGATCGCCGACGGCGCGGCCACCGCCGCCAGCATGGCGGGCCGGGTCGCGGGCTCGGTCGAGGGCGTCTGGGCCCTTGCCGGCGCCAACGGTGCGGGTCCGGTCGCCCGCCTGCGCCGCCGGATGGACATCATCGCCAGCACCGAGCTCACCATGGGCGGGCGGGTGAAGGGGCTGGTCGACGCCGTCGCCGCCCAGGGCAGGCGCCGAAACGCGACGATGGAGGTCTGATGGCTCGCGTGACGATCATGATCCCGACCCAGCGTCGGCTCGGCGGCCTGGCTGTCGCCGCCCGCTCGGTGCTGGCCCAAGCTGGCGTGGATCATTCCGGGCTGGAACTCGTGATCGTCGACAACGACCAGGTGCCATCGGCCGAAGGCGTGGCCCGGGCCCTGGCGGCCGAGGCGCCGTTCTCCATCCACTACGTGCACGAGCCCCGCGCCGGGGTCGCCAACGCCCGCAACGCCGGCATGGCCAAGGCCTGCGGCGAATTCGTCGCCTTCCTCGACGACGACGAGGAAGCTCCGGCGGGCTGGCTGGCCGCCTTGCTCGCCGCTCAGGAGCGCTACGCCGCCGACGTGGTGTTCGGCCCGGTCCGCGCCCGCGCGCCCGACGCCGTCACCGAGCACCGCGACTATCTGGAGCGGTTCTTCTCGCGCATCGGCCCGGCGGAGGCCGGCGTCATCGACCACTACTACGGCTGCGGCGACAGCTTGCTGAGGCGCTCGAGCCTGCCCGACCCGGTCGCGCCCTTCGCCGCCGAGCGCAACCACATTGGCGGCGAGGACGACATGCTGTTCGGCCACATGCGCGCCGCCGGCGCGGTGTTCGCCTGGGAGCCGGCCGCCTGGGTGTGGGAAGACCCCGTGCCCGACCGCCTGACCCTCGACTACACGATCCGCCGCGCCTTCGCCTACGGCCAGGGCCCTTCGGCCCACTGCGCCGCCGCCGTGCCGCCCGACCGCGCAGGCGTGGCCCGCTGGATGGCCGTCGGCGTCGTCCAGGCCGCCCTTTTCGGGGCCGTGGCCGGCTTCAAGTGGCTGATCCGCGCCGGCGACCGGGCCGAATGGCTCGACCGCGCCGCCCGGGGGCTGGGCAAGACCCTGTGGTGGGGTCCCTTCAAGATCCGTTTCTACGGACACTCGGCGTGAGGCTGGCGTCATGAGCATCATCCACGACTGGACACCCGAGAAGGCCAAGGCCTTCGGCCGCGAGAACCTGGTGTTCAAGCACGGCCTGCACGAGCGGCCGATGTTCGACGACGAAGGCCTGGCCCGGCTGCTCGACCGCTATCCGCGCGAGCTCCTGGGCGTCTTCACCATGGGCGAGGATCCCAAGGCCTGGACCACCTGGCGCAAGGGCTCGGCCGGAAACCTGTCGGGCGACCAGCTGCTGGAGGCCGCCAAGGCGGGCCGCATCTGGCTGAACCTGCGCCACACCAACGACCACGTGCCCGAATACGCCGCCCTCTGCGACGAGATCTTCGCCGAGAAGGAAGCCCAGGTACCGGGCCTGAAGACCTTCAAGCGCGACCTTGGCATGCTGATCAGCAGCGCCAACGCCCAGGTGTTCTACCATCTCGACGTGCCGCTGGTGTCCCTGTGGCAGATCCGCGGCGTCAAGAAGGTGTGGGTCTATCCGGTGGCCGACCCTTACGTGGGCGACCTGGCGCTGGAGAAGATCGTGCTGCGCGAGACGGCCGAACAGTTCGCCTTCGAGCCGGCCTGGGACGCCGGCGCCCAGGCCGTCGAGCTGACGCCCGGGAGCATGGTCACCTGGAAGCAGAACGCCCCGCACCGGATCGAGAACGGCCCGATGCTCAACGTCTCGATCTCGATCGAATTCATGACCCCGCCGGCCCTGATGCGCGCCAACGTCATCTACGCCAACGGCGTGCTGCGCCGCCGCCTGGGCGCCAATCCCAAGGTCCAGGCCGGTTTCGGCCCCACGGCCCTGGGCAAGCTGGCCATCGCCCGCGGCGCCAAGGCCCTGAATTTGCAGACCCCGCACGTGCGCCACCTGCCGGTGACCTTCGGCCTGGACGCCGCGCGGCCGGGGGTGCTGGTCGAGCGGGCTTGAGTCTGGGGCCCCGCACGCCCGCCCGGTCTCGCCGGCGAACGACGGCGTCAGGGGCGCCTGATCGCCCAGGTCGCGAGCGGGCGCGACTGATCAGCAAGTAAGCAAAAACTTCATTGTACGCCCACGCGCGGGCCCCGAAGTCCGCCGCACCTGATCGCGCCTTGCCCAGGCGGCCGGTTTGCCCCACAGCTTGGTCACGATGAGTCAGGCGGTCACGATCGAACTGGGGGAGGGCGGCGCGCACGACGCCCGCGCCCTGCGCAACGCTTTCGGGTGCTTCACCACGGGGGTCACCGTCGTCACGACGCTGGGCGAGGACGACCGCCGCGTCGGTCTGACGGCCAATTCCTTCACCTCGGTGTCGCTGGATCCGCCGCTGGCCCTGGTCTGCGTCGATCTGAAGTCGTCCAGCCTGCCGGCGCTGGACGCGGCGGGACGCTTCGCCGTCAACGTGCTGCACGCCGACCACCAGGCCCTGGCCCGTCAGTTCGTCCAGAAGGACACCGACCGCTTCGCCGGCGTCGAGACCGAGACGTGGCGCACCGGCGTGCCGATCCTGCCCGGCTGCATGGCCAATTTCGAATGCGAGACCCACCACGTCTTCGATGCCGGCGACCACCGGGTCTATGTCGGGCGGGTGGTCAAGCTGCGCTACGATCCCGACCACGAGCCGCTGGTCTATCTGCAGGGCCGGTTCCGCCGGGTGCATGTGGACGCCGAGTAGGGCGGGGATAGATTTTCCACGATACGCGCCGTTTCTCGGATGCTAATGACGCCGAAAAACAGCGTTAGGGAGCGCATCATGCGAGACATCGCCCATTTCGTGAACGGCCAAGCCTTCAATGGCGCCTCGGGGCGCTTCGGCGACGTCTTCAATCCCAACACCGGCGAGGTCCAGGCCCGCGTCCAGTTCGCCACCGATGGCGAGATCGACGCCGCCGTGCAGGCCGCCGCGAAGGCGCAGATCGGCTGGGCCGCCACCAACCCGCAGCGCCGCGCCCGGGTGATGTTCGAGTTCAAGCGCCTGATCGAGCGCGACATGAACGGCCTGGCCGAGATCCTGTCGTCCGAGCACGGCAAGGTCATCGCCGACAGCAAGGGTGACATTCAGCGCGGCCTGGAAGTCATTGAATTTGCTTGCGGCATCCCGCACATCCTGAAGGGCGAATACACGGAAGGCGCGGGCCCCGGCATCGACGTCTATTCGATGCGTCAGCCCCTGGGCGTCTGCGCGGGCATCACCCCGTTCAACTTCCCGGCCATGATCCCGATGTGGATGTTCGGCATCGCCATCGCGGTCGGCAACAGCTTCATCCTCAAGCCGTCGGAGAAGGATCCCACGGTTCCGGTGAAGCTGGCCGAACTGATGATGGAGGCCGGCGCCCCCGAGGGCGTGCTCAACGTGATCCACGGCGACAAGGGCGCCGTCGACGCCATCCTGACCCACCCGCTGATCCGCGCGGTCAGCTTCGTGGGCAGCTCCGACATCGCCCACTACGTCTACCAGACCGGCACGGCGCACGGTAAGCGCGTCCAGGCCATGGGCGGCGCCAAGAACCATGGCATCGTCCTGCCCGACGCGGATCTCGACCAGGTGGTCAAGGACCTGTCGGGCGCGGCCTTCGGCTCGGCCGGCGAGCGTTGCATGGCCCTGCCGGTCGTGGTTCCCGTGGGCAGGAAGACCGGCGACGAGCTGCGCGAGCGCCTGGTCGCCGAGATCGACACCCTGAAGGTCGGCATCTCCACCGACGCGGCCGCCCACTACGGCCCGGTGGTCAGCGCCCAGCACCGCGCCAAGATCGCCGACTACATCCAGATCGGCGTCGACGAAGGCGCCGAACTGGTGGTCGATGGCCGCGACTTCCACCTGCAGGGCTTCGAGAAGGGCTTCTTCATCGGCCCGTCGCTGTTCGACGGCGTCGAGAAGGGCATGAAGACCTATCAGGAAGAGATCTTCGGCCCGGTCCTGCAGATGGTCCGCGCCGAGAGCTTCGAGGAGGCGATCAGCTTGCCGTCCGAGCACCAGTACGGCAACGGCGTCGCCATTTTCACCCGCAACGGCCGCGCCGCCCGCGAATTCGCCGCCCGGGTGAACGTCGGCATGGTCGGCATCAACGTGCCGATCCCGGTGCCAGTGGCGTATCACACCTTCGGCGGCTGGAAGCGCAGCGCGTTCGGCGACACCAACCAGCACGGCGTCGAGGGCGTGAAGTTCTACACCAAGGTCAAGACGGTTACGGCCCGCTGGCCAGAAGGCGACGTCGAGGACAGCGCCTTCGTCATCCCGACGATGAAGTAGGGGCAGGGCGGCGACGATGCGGCAGACCCGTCGAACCGTCGCCGCCGGCGTTCTGGCCTCCGGCCTCGCGCCCGGCGCGGCCCTGGCGGCCGCGGACCTGTCGCTCGTCGCCCAGTACGGCGCGCCAGAGGCTCCGCTGACGGTCTTCGAGACCGGCGACGGCCAGCTGGCCGTCTTCGCCTACGGCCGGCCGCCGCGTCGGCTCTCTCCCCTCGCCGCGAGCCGCTACGCCGTCGAGGGCGGCGGCGAGCTCCTGGTCACGGCGCGGGGCGTCCGGCTGGACGGCGCCGTCCTGCCGCGCCGCGATTTCGGCGCCGAGGTGCAGGCCGGCATCCGCCGCGCCGTCCGCGCCGATTCCAGGATCCTGCGCGAGCGCGCCCTGGCCGCGACGCCGCCGACGGAGACGGGCGATTTCCTGCCCGCCGATCTCGTCAACCTGGCGACGGTCGGGCCCGGCTTCCGGTTCGACATCCGCTATGCCGGCCGCGACAACTTCATGGGCCTGAAGCTCTACGAACGACCGGCCGCCTGGCTGCAGCGCCCGGCCGCCGAGGCGCTGGGCCGCGCGGCCAAGGCGCTCGCCGGGCAGGGCTACGGCCTGACCATCCACGACGCCTATCGCCCCTGGTTCGTCACCTGGATGTTCTGGGAAGCGACGCCGCCCGCCAGCCGCGTCGTCGTCGCCGATCCGGCCAAGGGCTCGCGCCACAACCGAGGCTGCGCGGTCGACCTGACGCTGCACGACCTTGCGACCGGCGCGGTCGTCGAGATGCCCAGCCGCTACGACGAGATGTCCACACGCTCCTACGCCGACTTCGCCGGCGGGACGGCCAGGCAGCGCGCGCTGCGGGGCATGCTGCGCGACGCCATGGTCGCCCAGGGCTTCGAGGTCTATCCCGAGGAGTGGTGGCATTTCGACTTCGGCGCCTGGCGACGCTATCCGATCGGCGTGAAGACCTTCACGCAGCTGGCGGGGCGGGTCTAGGGCCGTCAGGCCGCTCAGTCCAGCCAGTCGAAGCTGACGACCGCCCAGCCGTAGGACCGGACCCGCCAGCCGCCGTCCTCGCGCGCCTGCACGAAGCTCCAGCCGCCCAGTTCCTCGAACCGTCGCCCATCGCGGACCCCGGTCCAGTGCGTCGGCAGGGTGAAGTACACGATCTCGTCGGTCAGCGCGAAGTCCTGCGGCGCGCCGAATTCGTGCCGCAGTTCGCCGATCGCGCCGACATGGCCGGTCATGATCCCCCGCCATCGGGCCAGCCCTTCCTGCCCCAGGAACACGTGCGGCGCGAAGTTCTCCAGGATCGTCACCTCGCCGGCCGAGAACACGCCGTCCAGCAGGCGCGCGTCGAGGGTCTCCAGAAAGCGCGCCAGAGCCTCGGGAGCGGCCATCATGGCGGCGTCGGGCGTCGATGCGGCGGCTTGCTGGGTCATGGGAAGCTCTCGGCTGGCGATGGGCGAGCGGGTCCCTTCTGACTGCCTCGAAACACCGCGCCTGTCATCCCGGACGGCGGCCAAGCCGCTCGAGCAGGCCGAGGGCGTCGCTCGTCGCCATGCCGAACTTGGTATTGTCGAAGACGCACCAGGTGTCGGCCGTCCCAGCCTCGACCGCCAGCCGCGCCGCCAGGCCGTCCAGCACCTTCGGCGGGTAGGGACTTTCGTAGATCACGGGCGAGCCGTGCCAGCGCCGATAGACGAGGCTGGGCGAGCCGCCCGGCTCGGCGGCCTGCGGCGCGATCGCGGGATCAGCCGCGACACGCGCCACGTCGAACGACGCCAGCAGCGCCTCGGCCTCCGGCGCGAACCACGTGGAATGACGCGGTTCCAGCATCGTGGCCGCTTGGGTGCGACGGCGCCAGTCCGCCAGGAACCGCTCGACGACGCCGGTTTCAAACCCGAGACTGGACGGCAGCTGGATCAACAGCGGCCCTCGCTTGGCGCCCAGGCCGCTAGTCTCGTCCAGAAAGCGCGCCATCAGGTCGCCGGTCTCCGCCAGCCGCCGCTCGTGGGTGATCGTCCTGGGCGCCTTCACCGCGAACCGGAAGTTTTCGGGCGTGCTGGCGGCCCAGCGCTCGTAGGTCTTGCGCTGGTGCGGCCGGTAGAAGGACGAGTTGATCTCCACGCAGTCGAACACGGCCGCGTAGCGCTCCAGCCCGGTTCCTTCGGCCGGAAACATCTCCAGCGCCCGCGGAAAGCTCCAGCCGGCCGTGCCGATGCGAACATCCATCCTTCGCCAGCGCGCGGCGCCGCGTTCGGTTCAGTTCGCTGGCTTCAGCTGGCGCGCGGCCGCCAGGCAAGCACCGTCGCGCCTTCGACGCCGACGCGGCGGCATTGGGCCTTCATCGGGCAAGCCCCGCACTTTGGCGCGTCGTGACTGCAGACCAGCTGCCCCAGGCCGTGCTTCATCAGGCAATGCAGCTCGAAGAGGTCGTCGGCGGTCCACGCGTCGGGCGCCAGGGCCATCAGCGCGTGATAGCTGTGGGTCGGATCGCCCGGACCGACCAGGCCCAGACGCTGGGCGGTGCGATGCACGTGGCTGTCGACCACCAGGTCGCGCATGGCCAGGGAGCTGAAGTTGAGCACGCTGGCGGCCACTTTCTGGCCGACGCCGGGCAGGGCGCGCAGTTCGTGCCGCGCCTGTTCGACGGTGAGGTTGCGCAGGTGGCTCAGCGACAGCCAGCCGATGCGCTCCTGGATCATCCGCAGCGCCATCGGCAGCCGGCGGGCCTTGTCCTCGGCGTGGGTGACGTCGGCGATCAGCGCCAGCACCTGGGCTGGTTCGGCCCCGGCCAGGTCCTCCCAGGTGCGGAACTCCCCCTGCAGGCGAAGGAACGCCGCCCAGGACACCGCGTCCAGCGTGCGATGGCTGATCGACGACTTCACCAGCTGCGAGACCGGGTCCATCCGCGCCTTGGGGCGCTGGGGGCCGAAAGCGGCCAGCAGCACGTCGCGCGCGTCCTCCAGCGGCGATCGGGCGAGGTGGAGGGACAGCTGCATGCGCTCGCCTCAAGTGAACATAATGAGAACATTACGTTCCGGGCGAGCGGTTGTCGAGAGGGATCAGCCCCGGCGGCGGGCGCGCCCCCAGAGCGCCGTGACGCGACGGCGCAGGCGTTGCAGGGCGACCCGTACGGGGGTGGGGGCCGGCGCGGTCTCCGGACGCTCCTCCTGCGGCAGGCCCACGCCCGCGAAGCGGGCGATCAGGTCGCGCAGCTGCGGCTCCTGAACCGCCAGGGCCGCCTCGACCGGCGTCATCCACTTTAGGGTCCGCTGGCCCTTCTCCGGCCAGGCGGCGTGCTCGCCGGTCACCTTCATCGGAAAGACGTCGACCTTGACCAGCCGGCCGGCGCCGCTCTTCAGGCGCTTGAGGTACTCGTACTCGCCGAAGGCCGTCTCGACGATCTCGCCGTCGAGACCGGCCTCCTCGTAGGCCTCCTGGGCGGCGGCCTGGTGATCCAGCCTGTCCTTCATCGGCCAGCCCTTGGGGATCACCCAGCGACGCGTCTCGCGCGACGAGACGAGCAGGATCTGCTGGTCGGCCCCTTCGCCGCGCCAGGGCAGGGCGGCGACCTGGCGACGCTTGCCGCCGCCCTTGGCCCCGCCGGTCTGCTTGACCGTCCCGTTCGTCACCGCATCCAGAACCCGAGATAGTAGAACACCGCCGCGGTCAGCGCCGCCGCCGGGAGGGTGATCACCCAGGCGACGACGATGTTCTTGGCCACGCCCCAGCGCACCGCCGAGACCCGACGCGAAGCCCCGACGCCGACAATAGCGCCAGTGATCGTGTGAGTCGTCGATACCGGAACGCCGATATGCGTCGCCAGGAACAAGGTGATCGCCCCGCCGGTTTCCGCGCAGAAGCCCTGCATCGGGGTCAGGCGGGTGATCTTGCTGCCCATGGTGTGCACGATCCGCCAGCCGCCGAACAGGGTGCCGAAGCCCATGGCCGCCTGACAGGCGATCACCACCCAAAACGGGATGTGGCCCGGCTCGTTGGTGGCGCCGTGTGCGAACAGCAGGGCGGCGATGATGCCCATGGTCTTCTGGGCGTCGTTGCCGCCGTGGCCCAGGCTATAGAGCGCCGCCGAGACGAACTGCAGCTTGCGGAACACCCGGTCGGCGAAGAACGGCGAGCTCTTCAGGAAGGTCCAGGACACGACCAGCACCAGCACCAGCGCCAGCACGAAACCGACCGTGGGCGACACCACGATGCCGGCCGTGGTCTTGCCCAGGCCTGCCCACTGGATGGCGGAGAGGCCGCCGACCTTGGCGATGGCCGCGCCGACCAGCCCGCCGATCAGGGCGTGCGAGCTCGAGGACGGGATGCCCAACCACCAGGTCAGCAGGTTCCAGCTGATCGCGCCCATCAGGGCGGCGAAGATCAGGCGGTCGCTGATGATGTGCGGGTCGACGATGCCCGAACCGACCATCTTGGCCACGTGCAGGCCGAAGAACAGGAAGGCGATGAAGTTGAAGAAGGCCGCCCAGATCACCGCCCAGCGCGCCGACAGCACGCGGGTCGAGACGATGGTGGCGATCGAGTTGGCCGCGTCGTGCAGGCCGTTCAGGAAGTCGAACGCCAGGGCGACGACCACCAGGAACACCAGGATGAGGAAGGTGGGATCCACGGCGCGGGCCCCTTAGACCTGCTCGACCACGATGCCGCTGATGCGGTTGGCCACGTCCTCGAAGCGGTCGACGACCTTTTCCAGGTGGCTGTAGATGTCGATGCCGACGATGAAGGCCATCGGGTCCTTCTCGCGGTGGGCCAGGAACAGCTCCTTGCGGCCGATGTCGTACATCTGGTCGGCCTGTTCCTCGATCTGGGTGATCTTCACGGCCAGGTCGGAAAGGCGCTGGGCGTTGTGGCGCATCTTCGGCAGCAGCGACACGGCCTCGGCCGTCAGGTCGGCGGCCTGGACGATGATCTGCGCCATGGCCTTCATCTGCGGCTCGAAGGTCGTCACCTCGAACAGGCTGACCACCTTGGCCGTCTTGCGCATCTGGTCGATGGCGTCGTCCAGCGACGTCGTCAGGTCCTGGATGTCGCTACGGTCGAAGGGCGTGATGAAGCTGCGGCGGACGGCCTGCATCACCTGGCGGGTGACCTCGTCGGCCTCTTCCTCGTGCTGGTTCACCCGTTGGGTGGCCGACTCGATGCTGTCGGCGCCGCTCATCAGGTCGCTGAGCGCCTTGGAGCCGGCCACAAGCGTCGCGGCGTGCTGGGAGAAAAGGTCGAAGAACCGGTCTTCCTTGGGCATGATCGCCCGGAACAAACCCAGCATGTCGCTTCATCCTCTGTTCGAAGCGGCGGAACGAAAAACGCGGACGTCCGTATCGGGAGCATCCGCGCATTGGCCGGACCGGAACCACGGAAGCGGCGGCCGTTCAAGCCCTTCGTGAAACTTTTGTGACAAAACCAGGCTCCGCCGCATGGCGCTCGGCAGGCCGGGCGGGTTGCGGCAAGATGACTCCGCAACCCTCGGAGTCGCGCGCATGGCCTACACCCTGACGGTCAACGGATCCGCCCATACGGTCGATACCGAGCCCAGCACGCCGTTGCTGTGGGTGCTGCGCGACCTGCTGGACCTGGTGGGAACCAAGTACGGCTGCGGCGTGGCCCAATGCGGCGCCTGCACGGTCCATCTCGACGGCGTTCCGGTGCGGGCCTGCGTGACGCCGGTCTCGCGCGTCGGCGCCAGGGCGGTGACCACCATCGAGGGGATCGCCGCCAACCCGGTCGGCGCCAGGGTCCAGGAAGCCTGGAAGACCCTCGACGTGCCCCAGTGCGGCTACTGCCAGGCCGGCCAGATCATGTCGGCCGCGGCGCTGCTGGCCGCCACGCCCAAGCCGACGGACGCGCAGATCGACGCGGCCATGGACGGCAACCTCTGCCGCTGCGCCACCTATCCGCGGATCCGCAAGGCCATCAAGTCGGCCTCCGGCCAGGCGGAGGCGTGAACACCATGAATGCTCCCGTCCTGTCGCGCCGCCTGTTCCTAGCCGCCTCGAGCGCCGCCGGCGGCGGACTGCTGCTGTCGTTCGGCCTGGAGAGCCAAGCCCGCGCCGCCGGCCCGGCCACGCTCGGCGCCTATCTGAAGCTGTCGCCGGACGGTAAGGCGACGATCGCCTCCAAGATCCCGGAAGTGGGGCAGGGCATGCGCACGGCCCTGCCGATGATCATCGCCGAGGAGCTGGACGTCGCCTGGGAAGACGTGATCGTCGAGCAGGCCCTGGCCGACACCAAGATCTATGGCCGCCAAGTGGCCGGCGGCTCGATGGCCACCACGCTGGAATGGGACGGCATGCGCCGCGTCGGCGCCGCCGGCCGCTGGATGCTGATCCAGGCCGCCTCCGCCAGGCTGAACGTTCCGGCCTCAGAGCTCTCCACCGAGCCTGGCCGCGTCGTCCACGCCGCCAGTGGCCGCAAGCTGGGCTATGGCGAGTTGGCGCAGGCGGCCGCCGCCGTCGCTCCGCCCGATCTCAAGACCCTGGTCCTGAAGGATCCCAAGACCTTCCGCATCATCGGCAAGAGCCACGTCCAGACCGACACCGACGCCATCGTCACCGGCAAGCCGCTGTTCGGCGTCGACGTGCGGCTGCCGGGCATGGTCTACGCCACCTACCTCAAGGCCCCGACCTACGGGGCCAAGGTCGCCTCGGCCGACCTGGCCGCCGCCAAGGCGGTCAAGGGCGTGCGCGACGCCTTCGTGGTCGAGGGCGGGACGGCGCTGGACGGCCTGCTGCCCGGCGTCGCGGTCGTGGCGAGCAGCTGGTGGGCCGCCCGCCGGGGCCGCAACGCGCTCGACGCCGCCTGGGCCGACCATCCGACCAGCGCCCAGAGCACCGCCTCGTTGGCCGCCAGGGCCGCCGAGCTCGCCAAGGGGCCGCCCCAGCGCGTGGCCCGCGCCGACGGCGACGTCGCCGCCGCCCTGAAGGGCGCGGCCAAGGTCGTCGAGGCCGCCTACGACTATCCCTTCATCGCCCACGCGCCGCTGGAGCCGCAGAACTGCACGGCCCGGGTCAAGGACGGCAAGGTCGAGATCTGGGCCCCGACCCAGAACCCCGAGCCTGGCCGCGCCCTGGTCGCCAGGACGCTGAACGTCCCGCCCGAGAACGTCACGATCCACCTGGTCCGCTGCGGCGGCGGCTTCGGCCGGCGGCTGATCAACGACTACATGGTCGAGGCCGCCTTCATCGCCAGCAAGGTCGACGCTCCGGTCCAGCTGATCTGGACCCGCGAGGACGACATCCAGCACGACTTCTATCGCCCCGGCGGCTGGCACAACTTCACCGCCGGCCTCGACGCCAAGGGCGACCTCGTCGCCTGGCGCGACCACTTCGTCAGCTTTGGCGAGGGCGAGACCTTCGTGCGCTCGGGCGGCATGAACTCCACCCAGTTCCCGGCCGGCGCGGTGGCCAACTACCAGCACGACGTCTCGGTGATGCCGCTGGGCGTCCCGACCGGCCCGCTGCGCGCGCCGGGCAACAACGCCTTCGGCTTCGTCATCCAGTCGTTCACCGACGAGGTGGCCCTGGCCGCCAAGGCCGACCCGGTGGAGTTTCGTCGCAAGCTCTTGGGCGAGCCGCGCCTGATCGGCCCGGAAGGCCAGAACGACAGCTTCCACACCGGCCGCATGCGCGGCGTGCTCGACCTAGTCGCCGAGAAGTCAGGCTGGGGCCGCAAGCCGACCAAGGGGAGGGGGCTGGGCGTCGCCTGCCACTTCAGCCACCTGGGCTATGTGGCCGTGGTCATGGAGGTCTCGGTCGCGAAGGGCAAGGTCAAGGTCGAGAAGGTCTGGGTCGCCGCCGACGTCGGTCGCCAGATCATCAATCCCAGCGGCGCCGACCATCAGGTGCAGGGCTCGATCCTCGACGCCATCGGCAGCACGCTGCATCAGAAGATCACCTTCGAGAACGGCGCGGCGGTGGAGAGCAACTTTGGCGACTTCCCGCTGCTGCGGATGAGCCAGACCCCGCCGATCGAGGTCCACTACCTGCTCAGCGACAACCGTCCCACGGGTCTGGGCGAACCGGTTCTGCCGCCCGCGCCGGCGGCCCTGTGCAACGCCATCTTCGCCGCCACCGGCAAGCGCATCCGCAGCCTGCCGGTCGGGGATCAGCTGGCCTGAGAACCCCGCCCGCGACATAGCGTCCCAAGGCCTCGCTTTGGCCTTGGGCAGGGTGTTTCTGAACGATGTTCTTAACCTTGTCGGCCGATCCTCGAAGCCTGAATTCGGGGAGCGGGAACATGGGCGAACACGTCGAGACGCTGGTGATCGGGGCCGGGCCCGCCGGGCTTTCGGCCGCCCACGTGCTGGCGCGCGCCGGACGCACCGTGACCGTGCTCGAAGCCCAGGGCGGCGTCGGCGGCGCGGCGCGCACGCTGTCGTTCGACGGCTTCCGGCTCGACGTGTCGGGACGTCGCCTGTCGTCCGCCGATCCGGCCATCCGCGCCTTCTGGACGGCGCTGCTGCCCGACGACCTGGAAATCGCTCCCGGCGCCATGCGCCTGGAAGGCGAGGGGGCCGCGGCGCGCGGCCAGCCCGGCGCGGCGCTGGGCGCGCTGATCAGCGCCAAGCTGCGTCCCATCGCCAGCTCCAAGACCCTCGGCGAGTGGCTGACCCGGCGCTTTGGCCGACGCGTCGCCCGCCGCCTCAGCGCCTATGCCGAGAAGCTCTGGGCCCTGCGTCCCGAGGACACTCCCGCCCAGCCGGCCTGCCCGAGCTTCCGCTCCGAGGCCGGCGTCAGGCCGCGCCAGGGTACGGGACAGCTGTGGAAGGCCTGCGCCGAGGCGATCGCCCAGGCCGGCGGCGAGATCCGCCTTGAACGCAAGGTCGCGAGCCTGCGGCGCGACCGGGCCAGCGGCGTCTGGACCGTGTCGACCCTGGCGCCCGACGGCGCCGAGGAAGTCTTCACCGCCGACCAGGTGATCTCCACCATGCCGCTGCGGGAGCTGATGGGCGCCCTGACGCCCACCCCGATCAGCCTCTTCCACGCCTGCGAACTGATGTATCGCGACCAGGTGACAGTGGCCTTCAACGCCACGCCCGGCCGTCGCCGCGCGCCGGCCCTGGCCGAGATCCACGGCGCCGCGATCAAGGCCGCCCGCGTCCGCGCGCTCGATGCCGACGCCCTGGCGCTCGACTACTACTGCTTCGAGGGCGACGTCCTCTGGACCGCCGACGACCAGGCGCTGATCGCCCAGGCCGCCGGCGAAGCCCAGCGCCTGGGTCTCGTCGCCCCCGGATTGGTCCGCGACGCCCAGGTCGTGCGCCAGCGCAAGGTCCACCCGATCCATGACGAGGCCTGCGACGAGCACCTGAAGATGATCGGCCTGGACCTGCGCCTGCACTTCGCCGGCCTGCACCTGGCCGGCCGGGCCGGCGCTCACGGCGACAGCGCCGAAGACCAGTCCATCCGCACCGGCCTCTCCGCCGCCGCCGCCGTCCTCAGCCGCGTCGTCGCGCCCAGCAGGATCGCGGCGTAGCACTGGGCGTCAGTAGATCCTCCCCCTTTGGCGGAGGTGTCACCAAAGGCGACGGAGGGGGCGTTCTCAGCTTTCCCCAAAAGCCCTTCCCCCATCAGGGGGAAAGGGTGAGGAAGCACTTCCCACCCTTAAAACCCCCGCGCACGCGGGGGGTACGGAATTGGGGGCGGTTGAAGGGGATAGAGCCCCGTCCATCCTCTGCGTTCAGCGAAAACTCTCCAACCAATCCAATCCCTTGCAACTTTCTCACGCGCCTGGATCAGACGGATCAAATCCCGCCGCATACTCACATGGTCCCCGCCATGGGGAGGGCTCTTGGTACCGGCCCAAGCGTGGCGAGGACCGCATCGAGCGGGGCCGCTTGGTTCGTATCGGGGAAGGCGGGAGAGGGTCTGTCCGTGGATAGATCCGGGGCCCTACGAAGCCTTCCTGGACGAGCCTGCGGGTAGACAGGGTCGGGAACGTTCAAACCGGCCTAACAGGATCAGCCGAGGCCGCGCCGGATTACCGCGGGGCTGTCGATCCTGCCCGTCCGAGGGCTAGCCGGGCCAAGGTTGAAAGAGACCTACGCCCCCGGTCCTTCGAGCCAATGATGCGGCGGAGCGGTCGACGAAGCCGAAACGCTAAACAAAAACACGGTCTCCGGGCTCCGCCCGGCCGCTCCGCGCCTCCCCGCCAGCTTTCGTGGATGTCCACGCGAGTGCGAGAGCCCGTGCCTGCGCTGACCCCCTCAGTCGCTCCGCGACAGCTCCCCCTCTGGGGGATCGTTGCATAATGGGGTAAAACGAGAACGACTTTCCCCTTTTGATTCCGAACTGTTCTCGAACGGATTCTGGTCTGTTCTTCGACGTTCCGAATTTCGCAACAGTCCCCTCTGGGGGAGGTGGCCCGGAGGGCCGGAGGGGGCGCCGAAGGCGGCTACGCCACTTCACTGATACCGGTCACAACACCCGTCCGTCCGGCTTAGAGGTTGACAACGTTGTCACGTTCGGTGCGACTACGCCCTACCGCGAAAGACGGACAGGGGAGTGAGACAGAGATGGCAGCCATGGGCGGCGCAGCGCCGGCAAGCGGCGCGAGCGGAAAAGGGCAGGCGCTTCTGCCCTTCGTGATTCTTCTTTTCTTCGCCTGGGGCTTCTCGACCTGCCTGGTCGACCTCGTGGCGCCGGCGCTCAAGTCGCTGTTCTCGCTGAGCAACTTCGAGACCGGCCTGACCCAGTTCGCCTTCTTCATCGGCTATGCCGTCGTTTCGCTTCCCGCGAGCTTCCTGCTGGCCAAGGTCGGCTACCTGCGCACCGTGGTCGTCGGCCTGCTGATCATGATGGTCGGCTGCCTGATGTTCGCCCCGGCCGCCAATGCCGGCGTCTACGAGGGTTTCCTGGCCGCGCTGTTCGTGCTGGCCTCGGGCATCACCATCCTGCAGGTGGCCGCCAACCCGCTGGTCGCCATCCTGGGCAAGAGCGAGACCGCCTCGGCCCGCCTGACCTTCGCCCAGTTCCTGAACTCGGTCGGCACGTTCCTGGCTCCGTTCGTCGGCGCGGCCCTGATCCTCAGCCACATCGAAAAGGCGCCCGATCCGGCCACCCTGACCGCCGCCCAGCTGGCGGTCGTGCGCCACACCCAGGCCCAGGCCGTGCAGACGCCCTATCTGATCATCGCCGGCGTGCTGCTGGCTCTCGCCGTGCTGTTCTGGCTGCTGCGCAAGAACCCGGCCGCCCCGCGCGCCGAGAAGGCTGTCGGCGTCGGCGAGATGCTGGGCATGCTGAAGTATCCGCGCCTGGCCTTCGCCGTGCTGTGCATCTTCGTCTATGTCGGCGCCGAGGTGGCGATCGGCACTTACATGACCACCTATCTCAGCCAGCCGAGCACCCTGGGCCTGACGCTGGCCAAGGCCGGCAGCATGGTCGCGTGGTACTGGGGCGGCGCCACCATCGGCCGGTTCTTCGGCTCGTTCATCCTGGCCAAGGTGTCGCCGGGCAAGGTGCTGACCGTGGCTTCGCTGGCCGCGATCGTGCTGATCCTGGTCTCGGCCTTCAGCGTCGGCCCGCAGGCGGGCTACGCGCTGATCGCCATCGGCTTCTTCAATTCGATCATGTTCCCGACCATCTTCACCCTCGGCATCGAGGGGATGGGTCATCGCACGCCCCAGGCCTCGGGCCTGCTGTGCATGGCCATCGTCGGCGGCGCCATCATCCCGCCGGCCACCGGCTTCCTGGGCGACCACTTCGGCCTGGGACTGGCCTTCCTGCTGCCGGCCGTCTGCTACCTGGTCATCGCCGCCTTCGGCTGGTCGGCCCGCAAGCCGGCGCCGGCGCTGTTCGCCCAGGACGAACTGGCGCCGGCTCCGGCCGAGTAGGCCAGGGGCGTTCTAGAGCCGGTCGGGCTTCCACCCGTCCGGACCCGCGAGAAAGCGGCGGGGCGCCCAGCGCTCCGCCGTCTTCGCGTCCAGGGCATGGGCGCTGGGCTCGCGCGCGGCGGGGTTGGCCCCAGGTCCTGTCGAGGCGTATTCGGCGTAGTAGGCCGTCCTGAAGGTGTCGGTCTTGCCCGGCGTCCATTCCCGCCACCCCTTGGGCTGCAGGTCGGCGTCGATCCGAGTGCGCAGGAACACCACGGTGGCGTAGGGCCGCCAGGCGCGCCCGAACCACACTTCGCCCGCCTTCGGGTCGGCGGTGATCGTGCAACGATCGAAGACGTAGCCGCTGTCCTGCTCGGGCGCGTTCTTGCTCTGGGCGGTGATCATCACCGTCGCGCCGGCGATGCCGTGGATGGTGCAGCGGTCGAAAACGGCCTTGCTGTCGCCGAAGATGAAGTCGACGTGACCTTCGACGTAGCAGTCGCGGAAGTACTGCCGGCTGGGCGGCCTGCCCTTGCGGCTGGCGGCGTAGAGCGTGTCCTGCGCGCCCAGGAGGCGCACCTTGTGGAGCTGGGCCCGGTCGCCCATCAGCGCCAGCGCCACGGCCTGCGAGGGCTGGGCGTTCTTGAGATGATAGTCGTTCTGGATGGTCAGGTTGCGGGCCTGGAAGTCGTCGCCCGACACCGTCACCGAGGCGGATTTCAGCGTGCCGCCGACGGTCGCCGAGGCGTCGCCGTAGACCAGCACCACGTCCTGGGGCCGCTTGCCCTTGCCGACCAGCCGCACGCCGTTGCGCGGAATGGCCAGTTTCTCGCGGTAGGTCCCCGGCGCGATGGCGATCTCGCCGCCGGTGTCGGGCAGGGCGTCGATGGCCGCCTGCAGGGTGCGGTGATCGGCCTTGGCGTCGGCGGCCACGGTCAGCCGCAGCGGCGCCGCCCCGACCAGCGCGGTGAGTGCGGTGGCGGCCAGGGCCAGTCGCCTGGCGAAGCTGGGGGTGTGCATGGCGTGTCTCCTCCCGACATCTTTGTCGCTAGGCATATGACACCGGTGGACAATGCGCCAGCGCGATCCGTGTCGACTATCCGACGAAGAGTTCTTGAGAGTTGTTCGCACGGAACAGCTGTATCCGCGCGCGGGTTGTTTGGCCGGTCGGGGGACGCAGCAACATTCAGGGAGCCAAGTCATGGCCGCCGCCGCCAAGTCCACCTCGAAGGCCAAGTCCAAGTCCGCCTCGGCGCGTCGCACGCGCCGCACCGGTCGTCGCGATCCGCTGGCCATCCGCCTGCTGAAGGCCGATCACCGGGAGGTCGAGCAGATGTTCGACGAATACGAGCAACTGGAGAAGGACGGCGAAAAGCTGGCCCTGTTCAACAAGATCGCCCTGGCTCTGAAGGTCCACACCCAGATCGAGGAGGAGATCCTCTATCCGGAGAGCCGCGGCGAGGTCGAGGACGACCTGCTGGACGAGGCCTATGTCGAGCACGACGGCGCCAAGAAGCTGATCGCCGAGATCGAGGCGATGGAGCCCGGCGAGGAATTCTACGACGCCAAGGTCAAGGTGCTGGGCGAGTACATCAAGCACCACGTCAAGGAAGAGGAGCAGCCGGGCGGCCTGTTCGCCCAGGCCAAGAAGAGCGACGAGGATCTCGAGGCCATGGGCGAGCGGCTGGAAGCCCGCAAGGCCGAACTGATGGCCGAGATGGGCAGTCCCAAGGCCCACTGACGACAAACCGCAGGCGCCCGATCACGGTCGGGTGCCTGTCCTTGCTTCCCGATCGCCGGCAAAAGAAAAGCGCCTCCGGCCGAAGCCGAAGGCGCCTTTGCTGTCGGGATCTGGTCGTCGCTATAGAGCGCGGCGGCCGGCCAGCAGGTGATAGATGGCCAGCACGATCACCGCGCCGACAGTGGCCACCAGCAGGCTGTAGAGGTTGAAGCCCGATACGCCCGAGGCGCCGAACTGGTTGAACACGAAACCGCCGACCAGAGCGCCGACGATGCCGAGCACCAGATCGACGAGCAGGCTGCCGCCGCTGCGGCTGACCAGCTTGCTGGCGATGAAACCGGCCACGAGACCCAGAACGATCCAGGCGAGAATGGACATGAGCGCCTCCTGAACATTACTGGCGCGCCTTGGCGCGTCCGATGCAGAAGAAAGGCGCTTCCCAAGACTTCGTTCCGACACGATCGCGTGTATCGGCGTCCAATATCAGCCGGTGTCGCTTGGAACTTCTCAGCGCTTGCCGACGCGCTCCTGGATCACCGCCAGCAGCTTTTCGACCGGACCGCGGCCGAGCAGGATGAACAGGCCGGATCCGATGATCGCGCCGAAGAGGAAGGAGAGGCTCATGGCGGCTCCGGAAACTCGAAACGGGGAAGGGGGCGCGGCCACTCTAGGGAGCGGGCCGCGCGTTTACCATGTGACACGCCGCCGCCCCTAATTCCGACCGGAGTAGTGGAGCTTTCAGTTTGGCTGGCGCCGGATCGCACAAAAACTGGTTCGACCGCCGCGCTCTTATGCGCGAGCAGGAAATTCCAGTTTCGAAGCTCGGTGATGCGCGTCATCGCCGGGGTTTCGGTGTTTCGTTAGTTGAACGGCGACTGATCACCGCCGAATGTGAGCAGGAACGACCCATGGCCCAGGCGACAGCCCCTTCCAGCCGCTTCATCAGCGGCTTCGGCGTGCAGGTCCTCGTCGGCATGGTCGCGGGCCTGGCGCTGGGCCTCCTGGCCCGTCGCCTGGGCGTCGACGAGGGGCAGGCCGGTCATGCCCTAGCCGAGACCCTGCACCAGGTTGGCTCGATCTTCATCCAGCTGCTGCGCGTGCTGGTGCCGCCGCTGGTCTTCACCGCCATCGTCGCCAGCATCGCCAACCTGCGCGAACTGCAGAACGCCGCGCGGCTGGTCTGGAAGACCCTGCTCTGGTTCGCCGTCACCGCGCTGATCGCCGTGGCCATCGGGATCACCCTGGGCGTCGTGCTGCAGCCGGGCGCCCACGCCGCGCTGGACGCGGCGACCGCCGCCGCGCCCCGCACCAACGGCTCCTGGCTCGATTTCCTGACCAGCCTGGTGCCGTCCAACATCCTGGGCCTCAACGCCTCGACCAAGGTCGGCGAGACCGGCGCCAGCACCTCGCTGTCGTTCAACGTGCTGCAGATCCTGGTCATCGCCCTGGCGGCCGGCATCGCCGCGCTGCGGGTCGGCCCGGCCGGCGAGGGCTTCCTGGCGTTCAACGCCTCGGCGCTGGCCGTGGTGCGCAAGGTGCTGAGCTGGGTGATCCGCCTGACGCCGATCGGCACGGTCGGTCTGCTCGGCAACGCCGTGGCTCAGTACGGCTGGACCACGCTCGGACAGCTCGGGGCCTTCACCGGCGCGATCTATCTGGGTCTCGGGCTCGTGCTGTTCGTCGTCTATCCGATCCTGCTGACGGCGCACGGCCTGAACCCGCTGAAGTTCTTCGCCAGCGCCTGGCCGGCGATCCAGCTGGCCTTCGTGTCGCGCTCGTCGATCGGCACCCTGCCGCTGACCGAAACCGTCACCGAGGCGGGCCTTGGCGTGCCGCGCGCCTACGCCGCCTTCGCCGTGCCGCTGGGCGCGACCACCAAGATGGACGGCTGCGCGGCCATCTATCCAGCTCTGTCAGCGATCTTCATCGCCCAGTTCTACCACCTGCCGCTGGGCCTGACCGACTACGCCCTGATCGTCGCCGTCTCGGTGCTGGGCTCGGCCGCGACCGCCGGCCTGACCGGCGCCACGGTCATGCTGACCCTGACCCTGTCGACCTTGGGCCTGCCGCTCGAAGGGGCGGGCCTGCTGCTGGCCATCGATCCGATCCTCGACATGGGCCGCACCGCCGTGAACGTCGCCGGCCAGGCCCTGGTGCCCACGCTGGTAGCCAAGCAGGAAGGCATTCTCGACCAGGCGGCCTATGACGCCGCCGCCGGCGTCGCGCCGGCGGTTTCCCAAGACGTGGGCGCGGTCACGCAGTCCTGACGAGTTCGGGGCGCGAGCGCAGCCGCGTGGCGTCGCGAAGCGGCGGCGCTCCGAACAGGCGGCTGTACTCGCGGCTGAACTGCGAAGGACTGTCGTAGCCGACGTTGTGCCCCGCCGTGGCGGCGTCCAGCCCCTGGGCCAGGATCAACCGCCGGGCCTCCTGCAGTCGCAACTGCTTCTGGTACTGCAGCGGGCTCATGGCGGTGATCGCCTTGAAGTGCTGGTGCAGGGCCGAGGGGCTCATCCGCGCCTCGGCCGCCAGGGTGTCCATGCGGAACGGGCGCTGATAGTTGGTCTTCAGCCACAGGATCGCCCGCGAGACCTGGCCCAGCCGGCTTTCGCAGGCGGCGATCTCGCGCAGGCGCGGCCCCTGGTCGGTGCGCAGCAGCCGGTAGAGGATCTCCCGCTGGATCAGCGGCGCCAGGACGGGGATGTCGGCGGGGTTCTCCAGCAGTCGCACCAGCCGCACAACGGCGTCGAACAGTTCGGGCGTGGTCGGGCTGAGCGCCAGGCTGGGCGCGGGCGCATTGCGGACCGGCCCCGGATCGATCTCCAGGATCAGCTCGTTCAGTCGCCGCGGATCGATGTCGAGCCGCACGCACAGATAGGGCGCGTCGGCGCTGGCCTCGATGACCTGGCCGACGACGGGCACGTCCACCGACACGACAAGGAAGCGGGCGTGGTCGTAGACATAGACCTCTTCGCCCAGCATCACCTGCTTGCGCCCCTGGGCGATGATGCAGACAGCGGCCTCGTGGACGCCATGCACGGGCGGGCTGGGCTCCGACATGCGGGCCAGCCACATGCCCGCGATCGCGGTCGGATGAACGCCGTCGGTCGAGACGGATCGTTCAATCGCCTCGGCCAGAGCGGGATGGCGAGGGCAGCCGGCCTGGGCCGGCGCTGAAGTGTTGAGCATGGTCGCAGACTAGCGCAAACCCGCGCCGGCGCCCATGCGTGCGCGGCTGCTCTCGCAGGATCGTGCAAGAATTCCGGGCGATCATGCGCCCGGCGGCCTCAGGGGTGAAGGATCAGCGAGCGCGGCGTGGCTTCGAAGCGGGAAAGCCGGCCCAGATAGCTCATGCCCAGCAGCGAGGTCTCCAGGCCGCTCTCGATGACCAGGGCGTCGACATTGGCGACCTTGGCGCCGGCGATGGCCACGCTGCCCAGCTTGACCGAGGCGGCGCGGGTGCGGCCGTCGGCCGTGACGACGTCGTATTCGTAGTTGAGCTTGGTCACGTCGATGCCCAGGCGCTGGGCGTCGGCCTTGCTGAGCGAGACGGCCGTCGCGCCGGTGTCGACGAGGAACCGCACGGCGCGGCCGTCGACCTTGGCCTCGGCCCAGAAATGGCCGTCAGGCCCCTTGGTCAGCTGCGCGGCGCCGGCGTCGCCGAGAGTCGCGGCGGCGGCCGTGGCGGGGACGGTCTGGGGGGATTTGCGGAGCGTGCTGTCCAGCGTGGTCACGGCCTTGGCCGCACCTACCGCCGACAGCGCACCGACAATCGCGATCGCCGTGAACTTGAACATCGAAGACACCCCTGCCTTGCAGGCTTTTCGGTCGTTTCTACGACCTTTGACCGGGACCTTAGCCGGAAAGACGTTTGCAAGCGGTGAATCGGAGTGCGAATTTATTTGGTTAACAAGTTGCTGCGCTTGGCGCCAATTAACTCGCCGTAACATTGTCAGGCGAACATGTAATAAAGTTCATGGACTGGATTTAACTTCAAAGCTCGAAGCGGGATCGTCATCTTCATCTTCGCCAAACGGACGCTTCGGGGAAAACTTAGATGAAGATCCAAGAGATGCTCTCGAGAACCTGAAGTTCAATCAGTTACGCGCAGCCGACTGGGCGGCCATCAGGCTCTCCATCGGATCGGGGCGCAGGGGCAGGGAGGCCATGATCTCCGCACGCTCCTCGTCGCTGTAGCGCGACCAGCCGGCGATTTCCTGCAGGGTTCGCCGACAACCGAGACAGAAGCCGGACGCACCATCCACGGCGCACACCTTGATGCAGGGCGTGACGATGGGGCGGGGCGGGCGGTTTTCTGAAGTCATGACCGAATGTCGCCATCCGCGGCGTCGGGCGCAAGTCGCCGGACGCGATGCGGCTCCGCGCCCAGATTTTCAATCCAGAGGGAACCATCATGCGTATCGCCACCATCCTGCTCGCCGCCGCTTCGATCGCCGCCGTCGCCGCTCCGGCGCTGGCCGCCGAGCGCGTCACCGACGCCCAGTTCATCCAGGCCAATCGCTGCCTGGGCCTGACCGAGGCCAAGACGCTCGGCGAGGCCGATGCGGCCGCCCTGAAGCAGTTCATCAAGGTCCAGCGCCCCGGCCGTCACGTCTTCACCTCGGACCGCGCCGACACCGCCCGCTCCGACGCCAAGCGCGCCGCCGCCAAGGCCGACGAAGCCACCAAGGCCAGCCTGATCCAGGAGCTCGATGGGGCGTGCAAGGAGCTGACCGCCAGCTGATCCGAGTTCTTCTTCGACCACTTTCCGCGTCCTATGCGCTTGCATAGGGCGCGGACTGGCTTAAGTCGGCGACCATGAACGCTCCCGCCGCCGCTTCGCCCTTCGCCGACATCCGCCGCCTGGCCGCCGATCTTCCGGCGCCTGGCGTTTTCGTACCGCCGGCCGACGGCGGCCGTCTCGCCGAGATCTCGACCTGGCTCACCGCCTGGACCGGCCGCACGCCGCCGTCGGTGAACCGGCCCGTGGTGGCGCTGTACGCCGGCGCGCGACAAGGCGTGGGTCCGCGCGGCTATGCCCGCGATCGCCTCGAAACCATCGCCGCCGGCGGAGCCACGGTCAGCCGCATGGCCGGTTCGCAGGGCGCGGGCCTGGAGGCCTTCGACCTCGCCATCGATCGCCCCACGCCCGACGCGCGCCAGAAGGCCTCGATGAGCGAGAAGGAGTGCGCCGCGACCATGGCCTTCGGCATGGAGGCGCTCGCCAAGCAGCCGGACCTGCTGATTCCGGGCGTCATCGCCGCCGAAGCCCATCGTGACGCCGCCGCCATCGCCCTGGCCCTGTTCGGCGGCGAGGCCTCGGACTGGGCGATTGGCGAAGTCGCCGCCGACGTGGCCGCCGCCGTCGAACGCGCGCGCGCCGAAAGCGACCTTTCCGATCCGCTCGAGGCGCTGCGCCAGCTCGGCGGCCGCGAGACAGCCGCCGTGGCCGGCGCCATCCTCGCCGCCCGCGTGCAGAAGATTCCCGTCCTGCTCGACGGCTATGCCGCCGCCGCCGCCGCCGCCGTACTGCACGCCGTCGATCCCGACCTGATCGCCCACGCGGTGGCCGCCCATGTCGGCGGAGCAGGCCACGCCCGCCTGCTGGCCAAGCTGGGCAAGTCGCCGCTGGTCTCGCTGGAGATCGAGGACGAGGAAGGCGTCGGCGGCGTGTCGGCGCTGGCCCTCGTGCGCCTCGCCTGCGAGGTTCGCTGACCACGATGGGTGAACGACGTTTACGTTGACCTTCGCGTCATCTTTCCAAACGCTCGTTCGACCCCTATCATCGCTCCGAAACAACAAGACGCCGGCTCAGCCGGCCTGTTCGGGAGCGCGCAATGAACCTCGATTTTTCGCCCGAAGACCTGGCCTTCCGCGACGAGGTTCGCGCCTTCATCGCGCAGAACTATCCGGAAGGCCTGCGCGAGCGCCAGGAAGAGGGCGAGGAGATGTCCAAGGAGGACTTCCTCTCCTGGCACCGCACCTTGGCGCAGAAGGGCTGGGTGGCCCCGGCCTGGCCGGAAAAGTACGGCGGCCCGGGCTGGACCTCGGTGCAGCGCTACATCTGGTCGGAAGAGACCGCCCGCGCCGACTGCGTGCCGATCCTGCCGTTCGGCATCAACATGGTCGGTCCGGTGATCTACACCTTCGGCACGCCCGAGCAGAAGGAACGCTTCCTGCCGCCGACCCTGTCGGGCGAGATCTGGTGGTCACAGGGCTATAGCGAGCCAGGCGCCGGTTCGGACCTGGCCAGCCTCAAGACCAAGGCCGAGCGCTTCACCGGCGACGACGGCAAGGACTACTACCTGGTCAACGGCCAGAAGACCTGGACCACCCTGGCCCAGCACGGCGACTGGATCTTCTGCCTGGTCCGCACCGACCCGAACGCGAAGATCCAGGAAGGCATCTCGTTCCTGCTGATCGACATGAAGTCGTCCGGCGTGACCGTCCGCCCGATCATCACCCTGGGCGGCGAGCACGAGGTCAACGAGGTCTGGCTCGAGAACGTCAAGGTGCCGGTCGAGAACCGCATCTTCGACGAGAACAAGGGCTGGACCTGCGCCAAGTTCCTGCTGGCCCACGAGCGCTCCGGCATCGCTGGCGTCGCCCGCTCCAAGCGCGGCATCGAGCGCATCCGCCAGATCGCCCGGACCGAACTGTCGGACGAGGGTGACGCCCTGATCCGCGACCCGATGTTCAAGCGCAAGATCGCCGAACTCGAGATCGACCTGGCGGCCCTGGAGTACACCGAACTGCGCACCCTGGCCGGCGAGGCCGCGGGCAAGGGGCCTGGACCCGAGTCGAGCGTCCTGAAGATCAAGGGCACCGAGATCCAGCAACGGATCACCGAACTGGCCCTCGAAGCCGCCGGCCACTACGGCGCGCCTTACTTCCGCGGCTTCCCCAAGGACGGCGACAACGCCCATCCGATCGGTCCGGACTTCGCCCACCGCGCCGCGCCGACCTATTTCAACGTCCGCAAGACGTCGATCTACGGCGGCTCCAACGAGATCCAGCGCAACATCATCGCCAAGATGGTGCTGGGCCTCTGATTTAGCTCGAAACTCCCTCTCCCCAGCGGGGGAGGGAGCTTCGCCAACCATTCGATCACGCCCCTAGCAGGCCGAGCGGAACGCCGCCTCGGGGCCAGCAAGAACAAGGACCTAAGGGATGGACTTCAACTTCACCGAAGAGCAGTCGATGGTCCGCGACACCGTCGCGAGCTTCCTGCAGGACAAGTACGACTTCGAGACCCGCCGCAAGATCGTCGCGTCGGACAGCGGCTGGCGCGCCGACTATTGGAAGGCGTTCGCCGAGGAGCTCGGCATCCTGGGCGCCTCGTTCAGCGAGGAGCTGGGCGGCCTGGGCGGCGGCGCGATCGACAACATGATCATCATGGAAGAATTCGGCAAAGCCCTGGTGATCGAGCCCTATCTGGGCACGGTGGTCATCGGCGGCGGTTTCATGAAGCACTCGGGCTATGCGAACGCCGCCGCCGTGATCGAGGGCATCGTCGCCGGGACCACGACGATCGCCTTCGCCTACGCCGAGCCGCAAGGCCGCTATACATGGAGCGACCTGAAGACGACGGCCAGGAAGGACGGCGCTGGCTGGACCCTGAACGGCCACAAGGCCGTAGTGGTCGGCGCGCCGTTCGCCAGCCACTTCGTCGTCACCGCCCGCACCGGCGGCAGCCAGCGCGAGACGTCCGGCGTGTCGGTGTTCCTGGTCGACAAGAACCTGCCTGGCGTCGTCACCCGCGACTACCCCACCGTCGACGGCGGTCGCGCCTCTGAAGTCTATTTCGAGAACGTCTCGCTGCCGGGCGACGCCCTGGTCGGTCAGGAGGGCGCGGGCCTGCCGCTGGTCGACAAGGTGATCGACGAGGCCACCGCCGCTAGCCTGGCCGAAGGCGTGGGCGTGCTGCGCAAGCTGCACGAGGGCACGCTGGACTACGCCAAGCAACGCAAGCAGTTCGGCCGCGCCATCGCCGACTTCCAGGTGCTGCAGCACCGGATGGTCGACATGTTCATCGAACTCGAGCAGTCGGTCTCGATGACCTACATGGCCACCATCAAGCTCGACGAGAGCGACGCCGAGCGCGCCAAGGCCGTTTCGGCCGCCAAGGTACGGATCGGCCGGGCGCTCAAGTTCGTCGGCCAGAACGCCATCCAGATCCACGGCGGCATGGGCATGACCGACGAGCTGGCCATCGGTCACTACTTCAAGCGCGGCACGATAATCGAAGGCCTGTTCGGCTCGGTCGATCATCATCTGCGCCGCTACGAGGGGCTGTCGTTCGGCGCGGCGGCCTGAGCCGCGTACTGAGCACCCAGCCTCGGGAGCCAAGGCCGCCTGCGTCACGCCGACGCGGGCGGCCTTTTTCGTGCGCCCGACATTTTGCCCGCCCCGCCGGGACGAGTGCGACCGTTCAACGCAGCAGACCACCCGATGGACCGCACGGTGAACACGATGCTCCGCCCCGAAATGCTCATGGGCCTCTCTCCGGAAAAACTCGCCGACACGTTGGAAGCGATGGATTCCAGCGCCCGGCTGCTGCTCGACCAGGCGCGTGAGGCCAAGGCCAGGGCCGACAAGCTGGAGACCGTGCTTTCGCTGCTGGTGGGCGTCGTGGCCAATGATCCGGCGCTGGAGGAAAGCTTCGCCCTGCAACGGATCGCCGGCCAGTTGCGCCTGTGCGCCGACTTGCCCGAACTGGCCGCCGAACTGGTCGGCTGCGAGGCCGAACGCATCGAGCCCGTGATGCTGCGCGCCGCCGCCAACATCATCGCCTCGGCCGGCAGGCCAGGCGCCGGCGATGTGGTGCCGACGCTCGATCAGCATGAGCGCGAAGGCGCGACGCTGCACTGACCCCATACGTGAACGGAAAGTATCGCCAAGATCGTTCCAGGCGCTCTTCAAGTCGATCGTCAGTGCGCGGATATCATCCGGGTTCGGAATATTTCACTTGTCTCGCGGCAAAGCTGGCGCATCCTTGCCTCGACGCGCTGACGACTAGGAGGGTGCGAGCCCCTGTAAGCCGCGCGCGTCTCTTTCTGGCTGGGCCGGTCGCGGAGCCGGTCCCGTAACACGTGGAGCCTCGTGCGACGCTCCGGGCTGGTCAAGGAGACGCCGCCATGAACGTGACGAAGATGAACCACGCCATGCTGTCCTTCGCCCTGATGGGCGGGATGCTGGTCGGACCCCGTCCGGGAGCTTCCAAGCGGCCCCCGCGGACGCCAAAGACCTCGGACCGGAAGTAGCGTCAAAGAAAATGCCATCCCGGCCTGGCCGGGATGGCGCTGAATTTCGTGATTTCGAGGAGGCTTACGGCTTGGCGGCCGCGTTGCACTCTTCGACGCCGGCGGCGTCGAGCGCTTCGCCTCGCCAGGTAAAGGCCGAGACGGCGCCCAGTTCGGCGACTACCTTGCGGCAGCTGCGCGCGGCGGGCAGGGCCTTCACGGCCGGAGCCTTGCAGACCGTTCCCGTGCAGCGCCACATCGCGCCGTCCTGGATCAGTTCGGCCTTGGCCGGCGGCGCCTTCAGAACGAGCATGGCGCCTTCCGAAGTCGCGGCCTGGGCCGCGCCGACGAGGGAAGCTGCGGCGAGACCGCCGAGCAGAAGCATACGCATGGACATCTCCTATCCCCGCGTCCTATTTATAAGTGGACGCTGATCACATTGTTCGTTGTTATTGAAAACTAAGTCAATCGCCGAACGTCGATCTCGCGATCGCGATCAACGTCCAAACCCCATGCCAGCAAGGCCGGAGTGACATCCTGGGCCGCCTCGACGGAAACCCAGGCCGTCGCCAGGGCGGGCGGCGTCAGGCCCCGGTCGATCGTGTGCTTGAGAAGCGCGAAAAGCGGGTCCCAGAAGCCGTCGGGATTGTGGAACACGATCGGCTTGCGGTGCAGGTCGAGGCGCCGCCAGGACAGCAGTTCGATGATCTCCTCGAGCGTGCCGATGCCGCCGGGCAGCACCACGAAGGCGTCGGATCGCTCGAACATCAGCATCTTGCGTTCGTGCATCGAGGTGACGATCACCGTCTCGACGTCGTCGAACGGCTTTTCGCGGCCGCGCAGGAATTCCGGGATGATCCCCAGCACCTTGCCGCCGGCCTCGTGCGCGCCGCGCGCGGCCTGGCCCATCAGGCCGACGCCGCCGCCGCCGTAGACCAGCTTGAGGCCGGCGCGTGCGAAGTCGCCGCCGATCTGGTGGGCGGCCTCCAGATAGGCCGGATCGGCCGTGTTCGAAGAGCCGCAGTAGACGCAGACCGACCCCAGGCGGCTAGACAGGTCGGGCATCGTCGTCCACTCCAACAAAAGAAAAGGCGCGGCTCCCGTCGGGAAGGGCGCGCCATGGCGTTTAGGGCTGCGGTCGTAGCGACCGCCCCAGGATCTGGAAGGCGCATGATCGGGATTCGCAAGGCCGCTTTCAAGTCGTGGCCGCTGGCCTTGGTCCTCGTCGCGACCCTTGGGGCCTGCGGCGAGGAGGGGCGACGCGACTGGGGACGCGCCGCGCCCGCCGCGCAACCGGTCCGAGACCCCGAAGCGGCCTATCTGGCGCCGCCCAAGGTCGTCACCGCGGCGGTCCAGGGCGGCGGCGTGGCGCTGTCCGGGTCGGCCGCGGCCGGCGCCTCGGTCAGGCTTGGCTCGCCCACGGGCGAGGCGATCAGCGCGGAGGCCGACGCCTCGGGGCTCTGGCGCGCGGTCCTGCCCGGCGCGCTCGAGCCCCGGCTGTTCGGCCTGTCCATGACCCGCGAAGGGCGGACCGTGCAGGCCGAAGGCTACGTGCTGGTCACGCCCGAGGGCGCCGTGGCGCTGCTGAAGGCCGGCGGCGGCTCCGAGCCGCTGGCTGGTCCTTCCGATTCCCTGCGGATCCTGGCGATCGACTTCGACCAGGAGGGCGGGGCGGTCATCTCGGGCGTGGGACGTCCCGGCGCGGGCTTCGGCGTGCGCGTCGACCGCGTCACCCAGGCCGAGGCCAAGGTCGACGCCCAGGGGCGCTTCAGCTTTTCTCTGACCCGTCCGCTGTCTCATGGCGAGCACGCCGTGCAGGTGGCTGGCGAAGGCGGCGAGGACCTGGTGCGCATCGCCGTCTCCGCGCCCGGTCCGCTGACCGCCGGTCCCTTGCGCGCCGAGCGCCTGGACGACGGCTGGCGGGCCGACTGGATGACCCCCGGAGGCGGCGTCCAGACGACCGTGCTGTACGCGCCCGGAGAGACGCGGTGAGGGGCTTCGCCTCGGCCGGTCGCGACAGCGCCCGGACCGCGCCGGACGCGACCAGGCCCGTTTCCGGGTGGGCCGCGCTGGCCGAACTGCTGCGGCTGGTCCTGAGGTCGCGGGCGCCGGGCCTGGCCTGGCGGCTGACTGCGGCCCTGACCCTGACCTTCGCGGGCAAGGCGCTGGGCGTGGCTGCGCCCCTGCTGCTCGGCGCGGCCGTCAACCGGCTGACGGCCGGGCAGGGCGCGGCGACGCAGGTGACGCTGTCCTTCGCCGCCCTGGCGCTGGGCTGGGCGGGCGTGAGGTTCATTTCGGCGGCCGCCCCCCAGGCCCGGGACGCGGTGTTCACGCCGGTGGCCCAGGCCGCCCAGAACCGCGCGGCGACCGAGACCTTCGCTCACGCCCTGTCGCTGTCGATCGACTTCCACCAGACCAAGCGCACTGGGGCGCTGTCGCGAACCATCGACCGCGGCGCGCGAGCCATGGACTTCCTGATCAGGGGCCTGGTGTTCAACATCGCCCCGACCCTGGTCGAACTGGTCCTGGCCGCCGCCGTGCTGGCGCGGGCCTATGACTGGCGGTTCGCCGCGACGGCCATCGTCACCGTGGTGATCTACGGCGTCCTGACCTTCTCGATCTCCAATTGGCGGATCTCCCACCGGCGCGAACTGAACGAGGCCGACGCCGAGGCCGCGGGCCGGGCGGTGGACGCGCTGCTGAACTACGAGACGGTCAAGACCTTCGGCGCCGAGGACCGGGCGGTCGGGGCCTACGAGGGAGCGCTTTCGACCTATGGCGCGGCGCAGATCAAGGCGACCAATTCGCTGTCGCTGCTCAATGTGGTGCAGTCGCTGATCATGAGCCTGGGCCTGGCCGTGATGGCCGTGCTGGCGGGCTCGGAGGCCGCGCACGGCCGCATCGGCCCGGGCGACATCACCGCCGTCGTGCTGATCCTGGTGAACCTGTACCAGCCGCTGAACTTCCTCGGCTTCGCCTACCGCGAGATCCGCCAGTCGTTCATCGACATGGAGGCGATGATGGAGCTGCGCCGGCAGGGCGCGGACGTCGCCGACGCGCCGGACGCCGTCGACCTGCCGCCGGCGGGCGATCGGCGCGGCGGCGCGGTGGCCTTCGAAGGCGTGTCGTTCCGCCATGGCGCGCGATCGGACGGCCTCTCCGAGGTCAGCTTCACGGCCGCGCCGGGCCAGACCGTGGCCATCGTCGGTCCGTCGGGCGCCGGCAAGACGACGCTGGTGCGGCTGGCGCTGCGGATGATCGACCCGCAAGGCGGAAGGGTCACGCTGGACGGTCACGACCTGCGCGCCCTGAAGCAGGGCTCGCTTCGCCGCGCCGTGGCGCTGGTGCCGCAGGACGTGGCGCTGTTCAACGACACGATCGCGGCCAACATCGCGTTCGGCAGGCCGGACGCCTCCGAGGAAGAAATCTGGGGCGCGGCGCGGGCGGCGGAGTTGGGCGATTTCATCGGCGGCCTGCCCGAGGGCATGGAGACCAAGGTCGGTGAGCGCGGCCTGAAGCTGTCCGGCGGCGAGCGTCAGCGGGTGGGCATCGCCCGGGCGCTGCTGGCCGATCCGCGCGTGCTGATCCTGGACGAGGCCACCAGCGCGCTGGACAGCCGCACCGAGGCGGCGATCCAGGCGACGCTGCGCAAGGCCCGGGAAGGGCGCACGACCCTGGTGGTGGCCCACCGGTTGTCGACCATCGCCGACGCCGACGAGATCCTGGTTCTGCGCCGGGGCAAGGTGGTCGAGCATGGTCCGCACGCGGCGCTGCTGGCGGCCGACGGCGAGTACGCCGCGCTCTGGCGGCGCCAGACACGCGGCAAGGTCGCGGCGCAGTAGGCGATCGGCTATATCGGCGCTTCGCAACATCTGGAGGCCGCCTTGCGCTATCTGCACACCATGGTCCGCGTGAAGGATCTCGACGCTTCGCTGCGCTTCTACTGCGAGGGCCTGGGCCTGCAGGAGATGTACCGGATGGAGAACGAGAAGGGCCGCTTCACCCTGGTCTTCCTCGCCGCCCCGGGCGACGCCGACAAGGCCAGGGAACGCAAGGCCCCGCTGGTCGAGCTGACCTTCAACTGGGACCCGGAGGACTATCAGGGCGGCCGCAATTTCGGCCACCTGGCCTATCAGGTCGACGACATCTACGCGGCCTGCCAGCGCCTGGCTGACCTGGGCGTGACCATCAACCGCCCGCCGCGTGACGGCCACATGGCCTTCGTCCGCTCGCCCGACGGCATCTCGGTGGAGCTGCTGCAGGACGGTCACCTGGAGCCGGCCGAGCCGTGGGTCTCGATGCCCAACACCGGCGCCTGGTAAGAACGCGAAAGGCCCGCCGGATCGGCGGGCCTTTTTCCTTGGGCTCAGCGGCGCGTGCCGAAATGGTTGGCGCGGGCCACGTTCGACCGAAGGTCCGAGAAGCTGGCGGCGACCGTGGGGTAGTCGTCCGGCAATCCCCACTTGGAGCGATACTCCTCCTCGGTGAGACCCAGGCTGTTGAGGTGGCGCTTCAGCGAGCGATAGCGGCGGCCGTTCTCGAAGCTGACGATGGCGTCCTGGGTGATGCTGGCGGCGATCTCGTCGGCGTTGGGGCGTTCGACCGGCTCGGCGGCCGGGGTCGAGAACACCGCCTCCAGCGCCGCATAGGTGCGGGCGGCCAGGTCGGGCAGTTCGTCGGCCGAGACGACGTTGTTCTGCAGGTAGGCGCAAAGCACTTGGGCGGCCATGTCGGCGGCGCGTTCCTGGGCCTTGTTCATCGAAAGTCTCTGGCGGTCTTCAAACGAAAAAGAACCCCGGGACCGAGCGGACTCGGCCCCGGGGCGGCTGGGTGAGGTCAGTGGGCGCCTGCGGCGCGCAGGCGTTCGCCGAACACGCAGGCGTTGGGCAGCTCGACCTTGGAGCCGGTGCGCTCCTTGCTCTTGACCCACTCGCTCAGCACCTCGGTCGTGGTGTGGTCGAGGACGGTCAGGGCGCGGGTGTCGAGGCGGACGACGCCGCCGTCGGGAGCCGCGTCCAGGGCCTTGGTGATCTTCGGCAGCTGCACGAAGGTCGCCGCGCCCTCGAGGCGGATTTCCTGTTCCTTCTCGCCGACGTCCTGCTGGGCGATCTTGAGGCGCATGCGCTTCAGGTTCGGCAGCAGCTCGACAACGGTCAGGGCCAGGCCCACCAGCACGCCGGTCAGCAGGTCGGTGGCGACGACCATGACGAAGGTCGCGGCCCAAATCAGCGCCGGCAGCAGGCCGTAGCGGGCGAACAGGTGACGGACGTGGTCCAGGCTGACCAGCTTCCAGCCGGTGACCACCAGCACGCCGGCGAGGGCGGCGCTGGGGACCTGACGCAGGACGAAGGGCAGCAGGGCGACGAAGGCCAGGATCCACACGCCGTGCAGGATGGCCGAGGCGCGGGTGACGGCGCCGGCTTGCACGTTGGCCGAGCTGCGCACGATCACGCCGGTCATCGGCAGGGCGCCGACCAGGCCGCACAGCAGGTTGCCGACGCCCTGGGCGCCAAGCTCCTTGTTGTACTTGGTGCGCGGACCATCGTGCATGCGATCAACGGCGGCCGCCGACAGCAGGGTCTCGGCCGAGGCGATGAACGCCACCGCCACGGCGGTGAGGATGATCATCGGATCGGCGAGCTTGGCGAAGTCGGCCATGCCCGGGATCGCGATGGCGCCGGCGATCGATTCCGGAACGGCGATCTTCTGGACGTCGAGGCCGAAGCCCATGGCCACGAAGGTGCCGGCCAGCACGCCCAGCAGGGCGCCGGGAACCAGCTTCAGCTTGGCCGGACGGATCTTCTCCCAGAGCAGGATCGAACCGATGGTGACCACGCCGACCAGCAGGGCGGCTTCGGCGGCGCCGAAGGTCGAGACCGACAGGCCGGTGATCGCGCCGGGGATGGCCAGCAGGTTCTCCAGGCCGTTGGCGCGCGGCTTGTCGCCGAACAGCACGTGGAACTGGCCCGCGACGATCAGCACGCCGATGCCGGCGAGCATGCCGTGCACGACGGCCGGCGAGATGGCGCGGAACCACTGGCCCATGCGCAGAGCGCCGGCGGCCAGCTGGACCAGACCGGCCAGCACCAGGATCGGGCCGAGGGTCGACAGGCCGTGCTTGGCCACGATCTCGAACACGATGACGGCGAGGCCGGCGGCGGGGCCGCTGACCTGCAGGGGCGAGCCGGCCAGGGCGCCGACGACGATGCCGCCGATGATGCCGGTGATCAGGCCGCGCTCGGCCGGAACGCCCGAGGCGACGGCGATGCCCATGCAGAGGGGCATCGCCACGAGGAAGACGACGATCGAAGCCGTCAGGTCACGCGAGAAGATCGCGCCGAACCCTAGCTTCGCGCCGTTCGGGGAGGAAACGGCGGCGTTGCTCATTCGGCGGCGATGCCCAGATGGTCGGCGGCGACCATGCGCTTGGCCGGACGTTGGGCGACGGGCAGGGGCGAGCCTTCACGAACCAGTTCGAACTGGCCGCTGTCGCCGTTGTAGGCCTGGATCTGACCGGTCTCGATCTCGAAGAACCAGCCGTGCAGGGTCAGCTTGCCCTGGGCGATGGCCGAGGCCACCGACGGGTGCGTGCGCAGATGATTGATCTGCACGACCACGTTCTCCAGCGACAGGGCGCGGGTCGTGCCGTGCTCGTCGAGGCCGTGATAGGCGTTGCAGACGACGCTGTGGGCGGCGTGGGCGTGGCGCAGCCAGGCGGCCACGTTGGGCATCTTTTCGAGAGCGGCGGGGTTCGAGAACGCCTTCATGGCGCCGCAGTCGGAGTGGCCGCAGACGACGATGTCACGGACGCCCAGCGCCATGACGGCGTATTCGACGGCCGACGAGACGCCGCCGTTGGCCTGGCTGAACGGCGGCACGATGTTGCCGGCGTTGCGGCAGACGAACAGGTCGCCGGGATTGGCCTGGGTGATGAGCTCGGGCACGACGCGCGAGTCGGCGCACGAGATCATCAGGGCCGAGGGGCTCTGGCCGTGGCTGGCCAGGCGCTCGTACAGCGCGCTTTGAGCCGGAAAGACTTGGCCGCGGAAGAGGGCGGCGCGTTCGAGAAACTGTTCCAAGAGGAACCTCCATGCGATGGCCGCGGCGTCCGGGGAAAGGGGTAACGGACGCCGCGGCGCGCGCGGCCTGAACCGCCACGCAACATGGAAGGTGGGTTTCCGTCTTTGCTGCGACGCAGCGGGTTTTGTGACAAAGGGTTTCCGAGACGGGGCTTTCTGATGGTGATCGCAGCCGCCTTCGGCGGCCCCCTCAGTCGCTCCGCGACAGCTCCCCCAGAGGGGGAGCATCTGCTCGGCTAGATCCTCCCCCCTCTGGGGGAGGTGGCTCAGAGGGCCGGAGGGGGGTAGCGCAGGCACGGGCCTTCGCACTCCCGTGGAAATCCACGAAAGCTGATGGGGAGGCGCGGAGCGGCCGGGCGGAGCCCGGAGACCGTGATTTGTTTTAGCGTTTCGGCTTCGGCGACCGCTCCGCCGCATCATTTGTCTCGAAGGGGCCAGAGGCGCGGGTGCTATTTCAACCCAAGGGCCAGCCTTTCCCCCGGGCGGGCAGGATCAATAGCCCCGCGGTGATCCGGCGGCGCCTCGGAATCTGAAAACGGCCCCCTCCGTCGCCTTTGGCGCTGCCTCCCCCAGAGGGGGAGGATCTCAGAGCGCGGGCAGGCGGATCTCGGCGCGCAGGCCGCCTTGCGGGCGGTTGCGCAGGATCAGTTCGCCGTCCTCGCGCTTGAGGATCTGCTGGACGATGGTCAGCCCCAGACCCAGGCCGCCGGTGTTGCGGGCGCGGGCGCTGTCGAGGCGGTGGAAGGGCTCCAGCACGTGGGCCAGTTCGCTTTCCGGGATGCCGGGACCGTTGTCCTCGACGGCCAGCACGACCATCCGGCCTTCGCGGCCCAGGGTCAGGACGGCCTCGCCGCCGTAGTGCAGGGCGTTCTCGACGATGTTGCTGATCGCGCGCTTCAGCGACAGGGGACGGGCCCGCACCGGCAGGTGCTCGGGACCGTCATAGCTGGCCACGCGCTCGGAGTCGGTGGCGTCGTCGACCAGGGTCATGGCGATGGCGGCGATGTCGGTGCGGCGCGGCGGCTCGGGGTCCTCCTGGCCGCCCAGATAGGCCAGCAGAGAGTCGAGCATGCCGGTCATCTCGTCGACGTCGGCCTCGAGCGCCTCGCGGGCCGAGGTCTCGGAGACGAAGCCGGCGCGCAGGCGCAGGCGGGCCAGGGGCGTGCGCAGATCATGGCCGACGGCGGCCAGGGCCTCGGTACGGGCCTGCAGCAGGCCGGCGATGCGATCCTGCATGGCGTTGAAGGCCTGGGCGACCATCTTGAGGTCGCCGGCGCCGGTCTCGGCCACCCGCACCCGCGCCCCCTGGCCGACCTTGTCGGCGGCCTCGGCCAGCGCCCGCAGCGGACGGCTGAGATTGCGCAGCACCAGGGCCGCGGCGGTGATCACCCCCAGGCCCAGGATGAAGGCCGAACCGACGCTGCTGAGCAGCACCGCCCAGGGGGCGGCCCGGATCTTGGTCTTCATGGTCAGCCAGGTGCCGTCGCGCATCTTCAGCGCCACCTTCAGGTGGGTGTCGCGCGGCAGGGTGCGGTCGATCTCGGCGTTCATCCGCAGCTCGCGCCGGGCCAGACTGGGCTCGGCGGCGCGGAACTGGTCCTTGAGCTTGCGCTCGGCCGAGCGCTCGCGATCGACCAGGTGGGGCAGGGGCGTCCATTCCAGCTGGCTGGAGCGGCTGGACAGGCCCGCGGCGCGGGCGATGCGCTCGTTCTCGGGACGGGTCTCGAGGATGGCTTCGGCGGTCACCAGCTGTTCGGCGGCGCGCTGAACCTGGTTGTTGCGGTTGGGGTAGATCCGGCTGTTCTCGAACAGGATCGAGCTGCCGATGAACTCGAGGGCGACGGCCAGCATCAGGACCAGGGTAACCTGGCCGACCAGACGCTGCGGCCATAGCCGCAGAGGCTTCATCGCCGCTCCACCTGGGCGGTGAAGATGTAGCCGATGCCGCGCACGGTGCGCAGCAGCGACTCGGCCTGGCCGCTGACGGCAAGCTTGCGGCGAAGGCGGCTGACCAGCACGTCGATGCTGCGGTCCGAGGCGTCGGAGATGCGGGCACGCGACATCTCAAGCAGGCGCTCGCGGCCGATCACCCGCTGGGGCGAGGACAGGAAGGCCAACAGGAGGTCGAACTCGGCGCCCGAGAGGTCGACGAAGGCGCCGTCCGGCGACAGCAGCTCGCGACGGCCCGGATCCAGCTGCCAGCCGGCGAACACCATCTGCTGGGCGCCGCGCGGCTGGCTGGCCTGGGCCCCGCCCTGCGTGCGGCGCAGGATGGCGCGGATGCGGGCGATCAGTTCCTTCTTGCTGAAGGGCTTGCCGATGTAGTCGTCGGCGCCGAGCTCCAGGCCGATCAGGCGGTCGCTCTCGTCATCGCGCGCGCTGAGCATGACGATCGGCACGTCGCTTTCCTTGCGCAGGCTGCGGCACAGCTGGAAGCCGTTGCTGCCCGGCATCATCACGTCGAGCAGGATGATGTCGACCGTGTTGGTCTCCAGCACGCGGGCCATCTCGCCGCCGTGCGCGGCGCTGAGCGGCTGGAAGCCCTCTTCGCGCAGCAGGCGCATCAGCAGGGTGCGCAGCGCGGGATCGTCCTCGACGATGAGCACGGTCGGGGCCACGGGCGCTGTCGCCAGCTCCCGCTGCAGGGCGTTCATACCTGAGCCTGAGGAATCCATACGACTGGGCTATCTAGGAACGAAGTGGCTGCGAGCAAGGTAGAAAGCGGCGGTTTTCCACCGATTTCAACCCGTTGCCGGAACAGATTGCGTCGTTCTCTGAAAAAGGGATGCCCTCGCGCGCACTTCGGGGGAAGAGGACTCGCGCGAGGGCCGGCCGCCGAAACGGCCGTCTTGTAGCCGGGCCCCTTAAGCGGCGCGGCAGATGTCGGAGACGGCGGCGCGGACGGCGCCTTCCTGGGCCGCGGCGGCGTCGGCCGAGTGGAACACCACGCGGACCACGCCTTCCTTGGCCTTGGCCGTGGCGACGTCGTCACGCTTGGCGAGCGCGACGGCGGCCGGGGCGGCGCAGGAGGAGGCCGCGGCGATCTTCACGGTGCGCTTCTGAAGGTTCTTCTTGGCGACTTCTTCGGTGAAGGTCAGGCCGTGGCCGGCCGGACCGGCCATGGCGGGGAAGGCGACGAGGCTGGCGGCCACGCCGATGAGGGCGACAAACTTCATGGTACGGAACTACTCCGGATACGGGGACGCGACGGTTCAGCCGCCAGCGGCGGTGTCGGCCTGGGCCTGGACGGCGGGGAGGGTGGCGCGATAGGCGTCGACGCTGTTCAGCAGGCCGACGATCTCGGCCTGGGTGATGGCCGTGCGGTGCTCGTAACCCTTGGGCGACTTGAACTTGAAGCCCCAGGCGGCCGGCTTGGCGGCGACCTTGCGCAGTTCGTCCTCGCTGACCGAGAAGGCGACTTCTTCCGTGCACAGTTCCGGCGCCTCGAACAGGAAGCAGCGGCCGGCGTTGTCGCGGATCTTGATCGCCTGGGTCTGGACCGGCCAGGCGGCGGTCTCGTAGGCCACGGTGTCGTACTCGCGCATCGAGCCCTGGTACATCAGGGTCTGGCGGACCTCGTAGCGGGTCGCGCCGGTGCGCTTGTCGACGACGGCGCGCAGGTAGTTGTCGTTCGACGGATTGCGGAACAGGCCCTTGCCGGTCTGGAAACCAGCCTGGGTGCTGACCACGGTCTCGACGTCGAGCTGATCGTCGATGACCTGGGTCTTGGCCTGGAAGTGATCGACGCCGAGGGCGACCTGCCTGGCGGGCAGCTTCACGGTCTCGGCGACGGCCGCGCCGCCGATGGCCAGGCCGCCGAGGACGGTCAGGGCCAGCAGGCGATTGCGGGTCTTGGTCATGGTCTTCTCCTGCGAAGCGCGGGCCGATCCCTCGTTCGGCGGGCGCTTCTGACAGGTCTTAAGGTGGAGAGGCCGCCTTTCGGCTCTGCATCTTGTTTGTGACAAAGCATTGCCACGCATCATCTGGGGCGCCGGCGCCTCAGAATGCGGCGGATCCGAGATAGCCCAGGCCCGTGGCCCGATGGATCGCCTGGGCCCGTCCGGCCACCCGCAGCTTCAGGGCGGCGTTCTGGACGTGGAAGCGGACCGTGGGACCGGAGATGCCGATGATCTGGCCGATGTCGGCGTCGGTCTTTCCGGCGGCCGCCCATTTCAGGCACTGGATCTCGCGCTTGGTCAAGCGGGCCAGCGGGCCGTCGTCGGTCAGGCCGTCGCGATAGGCCGACACCAGGCGCAGGGCCGCGCCGTGCAGGCGGTCGGCGTGGGCGGCGTACAGCGCGGGCAGGTCGGCGACCGGCTCGGCCGAAGCCCAGACCACGGCCCCGATCACCCCGCCGGTCAGGTAGGCCGGCGCGATGACGGCGGCGGCGACGCCGAAATCCTCGGCGGCCTCGGCGACCGGGATGGCCTCGAGCCTGGGCAGCGGCCGCCAGCTGGAAAAGCGGCCCTGGTGATAGAAGAACGGCTCGGCCGCGTAGCGCGCGGCGAGGATGAACGGAGCCCGCAGCGCGAAGGACCGGTCGCGCCAGTAGCGCAGGCCCGCGTCCAGCCACTGGAAGGTGGTCTCGGCCAGCGGCAGCCCGTCCGGGCCGAGCATCGGTTCGGGGCTCGATATGTCGGCGCTGGCGGCGACGTAGGGCAGGCCAAGCTCGGCGCCGAGCTCGCGCACCCGCAGCGCCAGGTCCATGACCCGCGCCAGGCGCTCGCGATCCTCCCCCGTAGTCGCCGTCATGCGGGCGCTCTTTCCCTATCGGTTCCGATAGCTTGCGCACCCGGCCCCGGCTTTCGCAAGTTTCCCCGACGTTGGACGGAGCATGCGCGTGGACCTGGAGCTGTCGCCCGAAGACCTGGCCTTTCGCGACGAGGTGCGGGCCTTTCTCGACGCCGAGCTGACGCCGGCGCTGCGCGAGGCGGGCCGGCGGATGACCAGCGTGTTCTGCGATAAGGACCACAGCCTGGCCTGGCAGAGGATCCTGCACGCCAAGGGCTGGGTCGCGCCGAGCTGGCCGGTCGAGCACGGCGGGCCCGGCTGGAGCGAGATCCAGCGCCACGTCTTCCAGGCCGAGTGCGCGCGGGCCGGCGCGCCGAGCCTGGCGCCGATGGGCCTGCGCATGGTGGCGCCGGCGATCATGCGGTTCGGGACGCCCGCGCAGAAGGCCTGCTACCTGCCCAGGATCCTCTCGGGCGAGGACTACTGGTGCCAGGGCTATTCGGAGCCGGGGGCGGGGTCGGACCTGGCCTCGCTGAGGATGAAGGCGACGCCCGACGGCGACGACTACGTCCTGAACGGCTCGAAGATCTGGACCACCCACGCCCACTGGGCCACGCACATGTTCTGCCTGGTCCGCACCAGTACCCAGGGCAAGCCGCAGGCCGGCATCACCTTCCTGCTGGTCGAGATGGACCGGCCGGGGATCCGCGTCGATCCGATCGTCACCCTGGCGGGCGAACACGAGGTCAACCAGGTGTTCTTCGACGACGTCCGCACGCCCAAGGCCGACCGGCTGGGCGAGGAGAACCAGGGCTGGACGGTGGCCAAGCACCTGCTGGAGTTCGAGCGGGGCGGGGGCTATGCGGCGGGTCTGGAAGCGGGCCTGTCCAGGCTGCGCGAGGCCGGCGCGGCCGAGGATCCGGATCAGCGTCGACGCCTGGCCGAAGCGGAGATCGCCGCCCTGGCCATCGACGTCACCGAGCGGCGGGTGCTCAGCGCCCTGGCCGGCGGCGCCAATCCGGGGCCGGCCTCGTCGATCCTCAAGGCGCAGGGCTCCGAGGCCCTGCAGCGGCAGGACGAGCTGGCCGTGGCCCACCTGGGCGCGTGGGCGGCCGTGCGCCAGCCCGCCGCCCACGGGGCGGGCTCGAACGAGGCGCTGGTCGGACCCGAGCACGGGCGCGCCACGATGGCCCGCTACCTGAACAATCGCGCCGCCTCGATCTACGGCGGCTCCAACGAGATCCAGCGCGACATCATCGCCAAGCTGGTGCTGGGGCTGTGAGGCAGGGGTGGGACCCTATCAGTTCCGATAGCTTGTTAGAGGCCCCAGGCCACCGCACGCTCCGATAGAGCCAGCGTCCAACGAAGACGCGGCCGAGGGAGGTTTCGCATGCAAGGATCGTTGCGTCTCGCGCTGACGCTGGGGGCGTCGGCCATGGCCCTGTCGATGGCGGCGCCCGTCTGGGCCCAAGGCCCGGCCGCCAAGCCCGTCCAGGACGAAAAGGACAGCCTGGCCATCGAGACGGTCGTCGTCACGGCCCAGCGCCGCGAGGAGGCGGCCAACGACATCGGCATGCCGATCCAGGCCTTCAGCGGCCAGACCCTGCAGCAGCTGCGGGTCACCGACCCCAAGGACCTGTCGACGGTGGCGCCCAGCTTCACGGTCAGCCAGAGCTACCAGGGCGTGCCGACGTATACGCTGCGCGGCATCGGCTTCAACACCATCAACCTGTCGGCCACCTCGACCGTCGGCACCTATGTCGACGAGGTCGCCTACGCCTATCCGTTCATGAACACCGGCCCGATGTTCGACCTGGAGCGGGTCGAGGTGCTGAAGGGCCCGCAGGGCACGCTGTACGGCCGCAACACCACGGCGGGCCTGGTCGACTTCGTGACCAACAAACCGACCGAGGCGTTCGAGGCCGGGCTGACGGCCGAGGCCGGCAACTACCAGACGCGCAACCTGGAGGGCTATTTCAGCGGTCCGCTGGGCGAGAAGGTCCAGGCGCGCCTGGCCTTCCGCACCGAATACAGCGGCGAGGGCTGGCAGGTCAGCAACAGCCGCGACGAGCGCCTGGGCGAGGTCCGCCGGCAGGGCTGGCGCCTGTCGCTGGCCGCTCAGCCCAGCGACAAGGTCGACATCGACTTCTCCTACGCCGGCTGGCGCAACCGGTCCGACACCGTGGCCGCCCAGGCGATCGGCTTCACGCCCGCGACGGCGGCCAGCCCGTTCAACGCCGCGGGCCTGGTGAGCTACGTCGCGGCCAACAAGCCGACCTCGGCCACCCAGGCCGACTGGGCCCCGCTGTCGGTGCGCGGCGCCGACGTCGGCACGGGCCTGGGCATCGGCGATCCGGCCGAGGAGGACGACCGGTTCGACGCGGCCAAGCTGCGGCTGGCCTGGCACCTTTCCGACGACGTCAGCCTGATCTCGCTGACCAGCTACAACAAGCTGCGGCGCGACGCGGTGTTCGACTGGAGCGGCGCGCCCTACGAAATCCTGGTGCAGAAGGCGCACGGCGACATCGAGTCCACGGCCGAGGAACTGCGGCTGGAAGGGCGCACGGAAAAGGGCTCGTGGCTGGTCGGGGGCTATATCGCCCACGACGAGATCCTCGACATGAACCGCACGATCCTGGGCCAGAACGCCAATGTGGGCCTGATCCGGTTCTACGGCTCGACCCTGCTGGCCACGCCCTTCAACAGCGGCGGCTACACCGCCCTGCAGATGAGCCAGGCGTTCCGCACCTACGAGGACGTCGGCAACATCGCGACCGACACCTGGAGCGTTTTCGCCAACGCTGACAGGCAGTTGACCGAAACTCTGAAACTGACGGTCGGCCTGCGCTACAGCCAGGACAAGCAGGACTATGTGGGCTGCTCGCGCGACTTCAACGGCAACATGCTGCCCAACGTCAACGTCGTGAACCGGGCGCTGTTCTTCAGCGTCTACGGCCTGGTGGCGCCGATCACGCAAGGGTCGTGCAACACCTTCGATCCGGCCACCGCCAGCTTCGGCTTCGTGCGCTCGACGCTGGACGAGGACAACTTCGCCTGGCGCGCGGCGCTGGACTGGCAGGCTTCGGACGACGTGCTGGTCTACGGCTCGATCTCGCGCGGGGCCAAGGCCGGCGCGACGCCGATCAACGCGGCCAACATCTCGACCCAGAACGCCCCGGCGCGGCAGGAACTGCTGACCGCCTACGAGCTGGGCGTGAAGGCGGCGCTGTTCGAGCGGCGCGTGCAGGCCAACCTGGGCGTCTTCTACTACGACTATACCGACAAGCAGCTCAGCGTGTCGTTCGCCGACCCGATCTATACGGCCCTGTCGCGCCTGGCCAACGTGCCGGAAGGCATGGCCCGGGGCCTGGACGGCGACATCACCTGGCGCGCGACCAAGTCTCTCACCCTCCTCGCCTCGGCGACCTGGCTGCACACCGAGGTCCAGGGCTACACCGGCATCAACGGCGCCGGTCAGCCCCAGGACTTCGACGGACGGCCTTTTTTATACAGCCCGAAGTTCCAGGGCGGCCTGACCGCCCTGTTCGACCACGACCTGGCCAATGGCCTGAAGCTGCAGGCGGCGCTGAACGGCCGCTGGCAGGCCAAGTCGAGCGCCGACCTGGAGGGCAATCCACTGTTCGTCATCGACAGCTACGGCCTGCTGAACGGCAGCATCGGGATATCTTCGCCCGACAAGGGCTGGGAGCTGTCGCTGTGGGGGCGCAATCTGACCGACGAATACTACTGGACCGCCGTCAGCAGCAACGCCAACACCGTGGTGCGCTTCCCGGGCAAGCCGCGTACATGGGGTGCGGCGCTGAGCTGGCGGTTCTGATCGGGAACGCGACGGCGGCGGTCGATCGCGTTAAGGTCGCAGGGCCTTGCCGCCTCCAGCCGCTGGACCGCCATGCCCTACGATCTGATCGCCGATCACGCCCCGGAGACGGCCGTGGCCGAATTCGAGGCCGGACCTCTGCGCTATCGCGCGGAGGTTCGCGTCACGCCGGCCGGCATACTGGCGGTCGGGGCGCTGCTGAGCGGGGTGTTGCTGTCGACTGCGGTGATCGTGTGGGCGACGAAAGCGGCGGCCGGACGACGCTGATCTGGCCGGTGGCCTAAGCCGGCGGGCGGGCCGTGAAGGCCCAGCGGGCGTTCTGGCCGGGCTGCAACGTGGCGGCGTCGACATAGGCGTGGCCGCAGCGGTCGTCGGCCTTGCGGTAGGCCAGTTCGATCAGGCCGCCGGCGGAACCGAGCACCGAGGCGCGGGCGCGGTGGCCGCAGCGCAGGACGAGTTCGACGGTGTCGCCGTCCGCCACGGGAAAGGGCGTCTTGGGTTGTTTGCGGGCAAGCATGGCGTGAAATCCGAAAGCTGAGGCCCGGACCCCGGCTGCGCCTTGGCTGGCGAACCGGGATCCGGGGCGGGCACGACCCCACGATCGGCGCTTCAGGATTAATCGCGCCTGAACAGCGGCTTAAGGCCGCAGTCGGACCTGATGAGCCAGCCGATAGAGGGCCGGCAGCACCAGCAGGGTCAGCAGGGTGGACGAGACGATCCCGCCGATGACCACGGTGGCCAGCGGCCGCTGCACCTCGGCCCCGGCCCCGACGTTGAAGGCCATAGGCACGAAGCCGAGACTGGCCACCAGGGCCGTCATCAGCACCGGCCGCAGCCGCGCCAGGGCGCCCTCGCGGATCGCCTGGTCGAGGTCCGTGCCGTCCTGCCGCAGCGAGCGGATGAAGCTCAGCATCACCACGCCGTTCAGCACCGCAACGCCCGAGAGCGCGATGAAGCCGACGCCGGCCGAGATCGACAGCGGCAGGCCGCGAAGCAGCAGGGCCGCGACGCCCCCGGTCAGCGCCAGGGGCACGCCGGAAAAGACGATGCCCGCATCCTTGGCCGAACGGAACAGGGCGTAGAGCAGGCCGAAGATCAGCAGCAGGGCGGCCGGAACCACCAGCTGCAGCCGCTTGGCCGCCGAGATCAGCTGCTCGAAGGCGCCGCCGTAGGTGACCCAGTAGCCCGCCGGCAGCTCGACCTCGGCCCCGACCTTGTCGCGCACCTCGTCGACGAACGAACCCAGGTCGCGGCCGCGGACATTGGCCGTGACCACCACGCGGCGCTTGCCGTCCTCGCGGCTGATCTGGTTGGGACCGATCACCGTCTCGATCCGCGCGACGTCCTGCAAGGGCACGAAGCCGCGCGGCTGGTCGGGGCTTCCCGGCAAAGGGATACGCAGCCGGCCGACGTCGTCGACCTTGCCGCGCTCGCTCTCGGGCAGCCGCACGACCACGTCGAACCGCCGGTCGCCCTCGAACACCTGGCCGGTGACCGTGCCGCCGATGGCCGTGGCCACCACCGACTGCACGTCGTCGACATTGAGACCGAGGCGGGCGAGGGCGGCGCGGTCCGGCGTGATCTGCAGGACGGGCAGGCCGGTGACCTGCTCGACCCCGACGTCCTGGGCGCCGGAGACCCCCTCGACCACGGCGCCGATCTTCTCGCCGACCGCCAGCAGCTGCTCGAGATCGTCGCCGTGGACCTTGACGGCCACGTCGGCCCTCACGCCCGACAGCAGTTCGTTGAACCGCATCTGGATCGGCTGGGTGAACTCGTAATTGCTGCCGGGAACCTCGCCGACGGCCGCCTCCAGCTCGGCCACCAGCCTGGCGCGCGGCTTGCGCGGATCGGGCCAGTCCTTGCGGTCCTTCAGGAGGATGAAGGTGTCGGCCACCGAAGGCGGCATCGGGTCGGTGGCGACCTCGGCGGTGCCGATCTTGGCCACCACCCGCTCGACCTCGGGGAAGCGGGCGATCCGCTTCTCCAGCGCCGCCTGCATGGTCACGGCCTGGGAGAGGCTCGTGCCCGGGATGCGCATGGCGTGCATGGCGATGTCGCCCTCGTCGAGGCTGGGCGCGAACTCCGAGCCCATGCGCGAGGCGGCGAGGGCCGCCAGGACCACCAGCACCGCTGCGCCGGCGACGAACGGAACGCGCAGGCGCAGGGCCGTCTCCAGGGCCGGCTCGTAGAGCCGCCGGGCGCCGGTCATGATGCGGCTTTCCTTCTCCTGCACCTTGCCGGTGACGAACATGGCCACGGCGGCGGGAACGAAGGTCAACGACAGCACCAGCGCCGCCGTCAGGGCGATGACCACGGTGATCGCCATCGGGTGGAACATCTTTCCCTCGACGCCGGTGAGGGCGAAGATCGGTACATAGACCAGGGTGATGATCAGGATCCCGAACAGCGAGGGGCGGATCACCTCGCCGGCGGCCGAGGCGACCAGCGCGAAACGCTCGTCGCGGGTCAGCAGGCGGCCGTGGCGATGCTGGGCCTCACCCAGGCGTCGCAGGCAGTTCTCGACGATGATCACCGCCCCGTCGACGATCAGGCCGAAGTCGAGCGCGCCCAGGCTCATCAGGTTGCCCGACACGCCGGCCTGGACCATGCCGGTGATAGTCAGCAGCATCGACAGCGGGATGACCGCCGCCGTGATCAGGGCAGCGCGGATGTTGCCCAGCAGCAGGAACAGCACGACGATGACCAGTAGGGCGCCTTCCAGCAGGTTCTTCTCGACGGTGGCGATGGCCCGGTCGACCAGGTCGGTGCGGTCGTAGATCGGCTTGGCCGTGACGCCCGGCGGCAGCGCCTTGGCGGCCTCTTCCAGGCGGGCGGCGGCGGCGCGGGCCACGGTGCGGCTGTTCTCGCCCACCAGCATGAACACGGTGCCCAGCACCACCTCCTGGCCGTTCTCGGTGGCCGCGCCGGTGCGCAGCTCCTGGCCCAGGCCGATGTCGGCGACGTCGGCGACGCGGATCGGCGCGCCGTTGCGGCTGGCGACGATGACCGCCGACAGGTCGGCGATCCCCGCGGCCTGGCCGGGCACGCGCACCAGCACCTGCTCGCCGTAGCGCTCCAGGTAGCCGGCCCCGACATTGGCGTTATTGCGTTCCAGCGCCGCGACTACGTCGCCCATGGTCAGGCCGTAGGCCGACAGGCGGGCGGGGACGGGCGTGACGTGGAACTGCCGCTCGAAGCCGCCGATGGTGTTGACCTCGGTCACCCCAGGCGTGTTGCGCAGCTGGGGCCGGATCACCCAGTCCTGCAGGGTGCGCAGGTCCTCGGGCCCCCAGGCCTTGCCGTCGGGACGTCGGGCGCCGGGCCTCGCCTCGACGGTGTACATGAAGATCTCGCCCAGGCCCGTGGAGATGGGGCCGAGCTCCGGCGTCAGGCCAGGCGGCAGCTGGCCGCGCGCGCTTTGCAGCCGCTCCCCCACCAACTGGCGGGCGAAGTAGATGTCGGTCCCGTCCTTGAAGACGACGGTGACCTGGCTGAGGCCGTAACGCGAGATCGAGCGGGTATATTGCAGCCCCGGCAGGCCGGCGATGGCCGTCTCGACCGGGAAGGTGACCCTCTGCTCGGCCTCCAGCGGCGAGAAGCCGGGCGCCTCGGTATTGATCTGCACCTGGACGTTGGTGATGTCGGGCGTGGCGTCGATCGGCAGGCGCTGGAAGCTCCAGACCCCCACGGCAACGGCCACGGCGACGAGCGCCAGCACGACCCAGCGCAGCCGGATCGCGGCGGCGACGATGCGTTCGAGCATTTTCGCCTCCTTCAGTGGTCGTGGCTCGCGCCGGACTTCTCGATGTCCGCGCGGATCAGGAAGGCGCCGTCGACGACGTACTCGGCGCCAGGCTTGAGGCCCGAGAGCACCTGCGTCCACTCGGGGGTCTGGCGGCCGATCTCCAGCATCCGGACCTCATAGGTGTCGCGCACCTTGACGAAGACGACGGGCATGTCGCGGAAGCGCTGGATCGCCTTGGTCCGCACCGCCAGCGGCGCGGTCTGGGCGCCGACCTGGAACGAGCCTTCGACGCCCATGCCAGGCCTGAAGGCGCTGTCGGCGCCGCCGGGCAGGTGGACGTGGGCCAGAAGCGTCTGGCTGACCAGATCGGCGGTCGGCAGCACCGCCTCGACCTGCGCGGTCAGGCGGGTGTCGCCCGACAGGCTGCGCACCTCGACCGGCTGGCCGACGCGCACCTTCTCGGCGTCGCGCGGATAGACGAAGAACTCGGCGTGCAGCTTGGTGGGATCGGCGATCACGAAGATCGGCCGTTCCATGGCCACGTCGCCGACATTGAGGTTCTTCTCGACGATGACGCCGCTGATCGGGGCGGGGATCGAATAGGTCTGCAGGCTCTCGCTGGATTCCACGCGAGCCAGGACCTGGCCCTTGCGGACGCTCGCGCCCAGCTGGCCGGAAAGGCTCATGATCCGGCCCGGATACCAGGCGCGGACCTCGCCCTTGCCTTCGGGGGTGATCTCGACCCGGCCAGCCATGTCGACCAGCTGCGCGATCGGGGCGGGACCGGCGACCTCGGTGTGCACGCCGCCGGCCTTGGCGGCCTGGGCGGAAATGGTCGTGCGCCCCTCGTAGGACTCGTAGCGCCAGTTGCTGGTCTTGCCGCCGACGACGGCGGTGACCGCGACGTCGAACGAATGCGGCTCGGCCACCACGCCCTGGCCGCGCAGGTAGTCGTCCTGGGGCTTGAAGGCGAAGCGGTTCACCTCGCCGTCGAGGCGGGTCAGCGTCATCGACAGCTGGACCTCGCCAGGCGCCAACGCCTTGTCCTTGCGATAGGCGTAGACGCGGAACTCGGGCTCGATCCCGTCCTCGAAGATGGTGATCTCGAGCGAGAGGTCGCCGTCGTAGAGCATACGGCCGCCGTGAGGACCGCGCTTTTCGGTCTCTTCGGCGTGGCTTTCGGGCTTGGCCGGGGCGTCGCCGCAGGCGGCGAGGGTCAGGGCGCCGGCGATCGCCAGGGCCAGGGGCGCGGAAACGCGCATGAAGCGGCGGGTCATCGGACAGACTCCGGGGAAGCGGGGATCAGGCGCGCGTGGGCGCCGGTCAGACGGTCTAGCTGGGCGCGGTCGACCTGGAAGGCCTTCAGCACGGCCAGGCGCCGGCTCCTGGCCTCGATCAGGGCCTTCTGGGCCTCCAGCACGTCGAGATAGGAAAAGCCGCCCCGATTGAAGCCGTCGCGGACGAGGTCGACCGTCCGGGCGTTGGCCGGCACGACCTCGGCCTGGATGCGGCGGGCCTCGGCGGCCTTCTGGGCCAGGGACGCCTGGGTCGCGGCGATCCTGCGCTCCAGCACGCTGCGCGCGCCGGCCAGATCGAGGTCCGCGGCCTGGCGCTCGGCCCGGGCCTGGTCGATGGCGCCGCGATTGGTATCGTAGCGGCCCAGCGGGATCGAGCCGCCGACCACGGCGGCCACGGCCCCTTCGTCGTTGAGATAGCGCAGGCCGGCGCGCCAGGTCGGATCCTGCACGGCCTTGCTTTCTTCGACCCGGACGCGAGCCGAGGCCAGGTCGCGCTGGGCGTCGAGCAAGGCCAGGTCCGCCGGCGAGGCCGGACCCGCGGCGCGGCCGGCGACCGACAGGTCCTCCAGCACCGCGGCGTCGATCTCGATCTCTCCGCCGCCCCAGTAGGCGGCCAGCGCCCGGCGGGCGTCGGCGGCGCGGGTCTGGGCCTGGGCGAGAGCGATGCGAGCCTCGGCGACCTGGGCGTCGGCGCGGGCGCCGGCGAACAGCGGGTCACGGGCGGCCTTCACCCGGCGCGAGACCTCGCCACGGGCGCGTTCGGCCAGGGCCAGGCGGTCGGCGGCGAGGGCGGCCTCGGCTTCGGCATAGACGGCCTCGACCCAGGCTAGGTCGGCCTCGTGCAGCAGGTCGAGCACGCGCACGTCGTCGCGCAGGCGCGACAGCGCGATGTCGCCCCGGGCCAGGGCCACGCGGGCGGCGCGCTTGCCGCCGCGCTCGCGGGTCTGCTCGTAGTAGAGCGTGGCCTGGGCGCGATCGATCAGGGAGTAGGGGCCCGAGCCGGCCAGGTCCTCGACGTCGACGCCGACGACGGGATTGGGCCGGACGCCGGCCTGGCGCACGCCGGCTTCGGCGGCCGACAGCCTGGCGGCGACGGCGGGGCGGGCGGGATCGGCGGCGGCCGTGCGCCCCAGCGCCTCGGCCAGGGTCAGGGGGCTGGCCTGCGCGGCCAGGGGCGTCGCCAGGGCGAGCGCCGTGGCGAGCAGCCAGGACCGCGCGCGGCGGCCGTGGATGACGGAATGCATGAAAGGTCCTCGAAACAGGTCGGAAAGCGCGGCGGCGGCCGCGCGGCTTCAGGCGACGTGTGCGAGGGCTTCCTTGGGCGGGCGTTCCTGCTGGGGGCCGCCGATGCCGGTCAGCCGCTGCTGGGCCAGCGCCCACAGACGCTCGTCGACATGGCGCGCGGCGGGGCGCGGCAGGTCTTCGAGCGATCCGAACACCGAGGGGGTGTCGTGGTGGTGATGGTGATGATGCGGGGCGACAGGATCGTCGGCCTCGATGATCGAGGCGTCGAAGTGGACGTCGATCGAGGTCAGGCGGCCCTGGAAGACGTGATCGTGATCTTCGTCGAGGGCGGCGACGGCGCCGGGCGGACCGTGCAGGGCGCGGTCGAGGCTGGTCATCGGTCCCTGCACGACGAACACGGCGACGAGCATGGCGGCCAAAGCCGTCATCAACCGTCCCGTCCAATCGCCCAAGGCAGACGTCACCAAAGCCCCTTGCTTCCCATGGTCGCGTCCAATGTCGCCCCAGCGCGAGCCGTTCGCAAGAGGGGCGGCCGCCTTACGTAGCCGAGGCGCTCGTGGACGAAGCCTTGGGGATCAGGAAGCGCGGCAGCAGGCTGGCGACCACGCGACGGCCCGCGCCGTCGGGCAGGTTCAGCATGTCGCGCAGCGGCGGGCCGATCAGGGCCTCGCCGAAGGCGCTGAGCGCGATGAACATCACCGCCGCGCCAACGCCCTCGCGAGCCTGGGCGTCCTGCGCGCCCATCTTGTCGGCGATGGCCTCGACCAGGTTCTGCACGGCCGCGCGGACGGGCTCGAGATGCGACAGATCCCCCGACAGGGTGATCCAGGCGGCCAGTCGCCCCGCGCCACCGGTGTCAAATGCGTCGAAAACCGCGTTGACCAGCTCCAGCGGCGCGCCTTCGTCGGTCTTCAGGCGGGCGATGGCTTCGTCCAGGGCCTGGGTCAGGTCGGAGACCATCGAGCCCATCAGCGCCGACTGCAGGCCGGCCGCGGAACCGAAGTGATGGATGAGGTTGGCGTGGGTCACGCCGATCTCGCCGGCGACCGCCGACAATGTCACGGCATCGGGTCCGCCCGAGAGCAGCAGAGCGCGCGCGGAGGCGATCGCTTCGCGGCGCGCTTCTTCGGGCACGCGGCGTCGACGGCGAGTTGCGCTTTTCTCAATTGACATCGATGTAAATGACATTCATGTAGATAAGGCTTTTTCATTAGGCTCCAACAAGGGGAACCGCAAGTGCAAGCTGCGCCTACCGCGCCCGCGCTGCGCCCAGTTCACGGCCAGAATCGCGCGCCTTCCCATGCGGCGCCTCGCCGCATCCAGCCGGTCCGCGCGGTGCGCGCCTTCAGCCGGCTGGTGGCCGACAAGGAGGACACCGCGCAGGTCTTCGAGATCATGAACGCCCTGGCGGGCCGTTCGATCGAATGGGGCTACCAGCGCCTGATGGACACGCCGCAGGGCGGCATCCAGGCCTATCAGCAGGTCGAGTTGTCCGACCGCCTGCAGGACCGCGACTGGCTGGCGACATTCGCCGAAGGCACCGTCGGCGCCGCCTATCTGGCGTTCGTCGACAGCCGCAACCTGTCGGCCTACGGCCTGGCGGCGGAGAGCAACAAGGTCGCCGACACCGAGATCGAGGCGGCCCACCCGCGCGCCTGGTACGCCCGCCGCATCCGCGACGTGCACGACATCTGGCACGTGCTGACCGGCTACCAGACTGACGCCCTGGGCGAGGCCTGCGTGGTGGCGTTCTCGCTGCCGCAGACCCGCAGCACGGGCTTTGGCCTGATCGCCGCCGGGGCGGCGGTGCAGTTCATGCGGGCGCGTACGGGCCATCCGTGCGGCAAGGCGGTGCTGCAGGCCTGGCGCAACGGCCGCAAGGCCGCGTGGCTGCCGGGCGAGGACTACGAGGCGCTGCTGGCCGAACCGCTGGAAGCCGCCCGCGCCCGCCTGCGGATCCCGCGCCCGACGCTCTACGAGCGGGTGCCGCCGGAGACGCGCAACGCCTATCTGGGAGGCCAGGGATGATCCGGATGCTCGCGGCCCTGGCGCTGCTGGCGGTCTCGGCGAGCGCCGCGCCCGCCCTGGCCCAGGAGGCCGGCCTTGCCGGTCGCTGGCGCACCTCGGCCGAGAACGGCGTGGTCTCCATCGAACGCTGCGGCGAGGTCTATTGCGGCCGCCTGAAGGACGCCGCGCCTCTGCGCGCCGATCCCGACCAGCGGGACGTGCGCAACCGCAACGCCGAGCTGCGCACCCGTCGTCTCAAGGACCTGACGGTGCTGACCAACTTCTCCGGTGGACCACGATCCTGGTCCGGCGGGCCGCTCTACGACCCGGAGACGGGGCAGGGCGCTTCGACGGGCACGCTTACCCTCCTGGATGACGACACCCTGGCGGTGAAGGGCTGCATCGCCCCGCTGCTGTGCCGCACCCAGACCTGGAAGCGCGTGCGCTGAGCACCGCTCAAGATGAGTAACAGGGCGGCCCGCCAGCTGTCCGCCGCGTTCCGAGTAACCGACTTTTGACATCAGCCGACGGGGGCCGCCCCGCCGGTCGGGGGATTGCGACCATGCTGATCTGGATTGGCGCCGCCGCGCTCGTCGCCTTCGTGCTGACCTTCGTGCAGGCCAGGGCCGCCCTATGGGCGGCAGCCACGGCCATATGGATAGGCGCGGGCTTCGCCGCCGGGGTGATCGGCTCGACCGCGACGCTGGTGCTGGCCGCCGTGGCCGCGCCGATCGCGGTGCTGACCACCTTCCGCCCGCTGCGCGCCGCCGTGCTGTCGGCGCCGGCCATGAAGGCCTTCGCCGGCATCATGCCGCGCATGAGCCCCACCGAGCAGGCCGCCGTCGAGGCCGGCAACGTCTGGTGGGACGCCGAGCTGTTCGCCGGCAAGCCCGACTGGAAGCGCCTTCTGACCACGCCCGCGCCGAAGCTGTCGGCCGAGGAGCAGCGCTTCCTCGACATCGAGGCCGAACACCTGTGCGACCTGTCCAACGACTGGGAGAGCACTTCGGTCTGGCAGGACCTGCCGCCGGCCGCCTGGGAATACGCCCGCGACAAGGGCTTCCTGGGGATGATCATTCCCAAGCGCTACGGCGGCCTGGGCTTCTCGGCCTACGCCCACAGCCAGGTGGTGCAGAAGCTGTCGACCCGCTGCTCGGCCGCGGCCGTGTCGGTGATGGTGCCCAACTCGCTGGGTCCGGCCGAACTGCTGCTGCACTACGGCACCGACGCCCAGAAGGACCACTACCTGCCGCGCCTGGCGCGCGGCGACGAGATCCCGTGCTTTGCCCTGACCAATCCCTATGCCGGCTCGGACGCCGCCTCGATCACCGACACGGGCGTGGTCTGCCGCGGGACCTGGAATGGCCGCGAGACGCTGGGTTTCCGGGTAAGCTGGCGCAAGCGCTACATCACCCTGGCGCCGATCGCGACGGTGATCGGCCTGGCCTTCCGCGCGGTCGATCCCGACGGCCTGCTGGGCCAGGGCGCCGAGCCGGGCATCACCTGCGTGCTGCTGCCGCGCGACCATCCAGGGGTGAACATCGGCCGCCGCCACTGGCCGCTGAACGCGGTCTTCCAGAACGGCCCGATCACCGGCGACGACGTGTTCGTGCCGATGGAGATGGTCATCGGCGGCCAGGCCCAGGTGGGCAACGGCTGGCGGATGCTGATGGAATGCCTGGCGGCCGGCCGCGCGATCTCGCTGCCGTCGTCCAACGTGGGCATGTCCAAGCTGGCCGTCGGCATGGTCGGGGCCTATGTCGCCATCCGCCGGCAGTTCAACATGCCGATCGGCGCCTTCGAGGGCGTGCAGGAGCCGCTGGCCCGCATGGCCGGCCACCTCTACGCCTCCGACAGCCTGCGCCGCCTGGCGGCCGCAGCCCTGGACCAGGGCGAGAAGCCGTCGGTGGTCTCGGCCATCGCCAAGTACCACGTGACCGAGCGCGCCCGGATCGTCGTCAACGACGCCATGGACGTGGTCGGCGGCAAGGGCGTCTGCATGGGCCCGGGCAACTTCCTGGCCCGCGCCTACCAGCAGATCCCGATCGCCATCACGGTCGAGGGCGCCAACATCATGACCCGCACCCTGATCATCTACGGCCAGGGCGCGATCCGCTGCCATCCCTACGTCCTGACCCTGATGCGGACGGCGCAGGCGCAGAACCTCAAGGACTTCGACGGGGCCCTGTTCGGCTATGCCGGCTTCCTGTTCCGCAACCTGGCGCGCGCCGCCGCCTTCGCCCTCACCGGCGGGCTGCTGATCGGCGCGCCGGCGGGGTCCGCGCCGCAGCTGGGCCGCTACTACCGCGCCGCCACCCGCTTCTCGACGCTGCTGGCCCTGGCTTCGGACCTGTCGATGGCCACCGTCGGCGGCGCGCTGAAGCGCAAGGGCGCGCTGACCGGGCGGCTGGGCGACATGCTCTCGCAGCTGCTGATCCTGTCGAGCGCGCTCAAGCGCTTCGAGGACGAGGGCCGCCCGGCCGAAGACCTGCCGCTGGTCCACTGGGCCGCGCAGGACGCCCTGGCCCGCGCCAGCGAGGCCTGGCGCTCGCTGCTGGCCAACCATCCCAGCCGCGTCGTCGCCTTCGTGCTGGGCGTGGTCGGCGCGGGCGTGGGTCGCGCCGCGCCCGACGACCGGGTCTCGGCCGAGGTCGCGGCCCTGGTCCAGCGCCACGGCCCGGCGCGCGACCGCCTGCTGGCCGGATCGTGGACGCCGCGCATCGAGGTCGACCCGATCGCCGCCACCGCCGTGGCCTTCGATCTCCATCCGCAGGTCGAGGCCATCGAGCGCCGGCTCAAGCCCGAGATCGCCGCCGGCCGCATCGCCCGCGCGCCGCAGAACCTGACCCTGCTCGACGCCTGGGCCGGCGAGGTCGAGGCCAGGGGCCTGATCTCAGGCGCCGAACGCGACCTCTTCGCCCGCTTCGCGGTGCTGGCCGACATGGCCATCCAGGTCGACGACTTCCCGCAGGACTTCGGCCTGGCGCGCCGGGGCGGCAAGCGCGCCGCCAAGCGCGAGAAGGTGGCCCAATGACCGACCGCTACCTGGAATTCGCCAACAGCGGCCTGGGCGGCTGGATGGTCGGGGCCCTGGGGCTGCCCAAGCCCGCGCCGCTGCAACGGCGCGCCGAGGCTGGGGCCGCCGCCCTGCAGCCCCTGCTGCTGGACTCGGCCGGCGGCGGCCGGATGGGTCCGGTGCTGGAGCGGGTCGCCGCGGCGTCGGGCGCGCCGCTGCGCCGGCGCTGGTCGGCCGACGAGCGCTACGGCGGCTTGGTCTTCGACGCCTCGGACTGCATCGACGTGGCCTCGGCCAGGGCGCTCTACGCCTTCTTCCACCAGGCGGTGCGCTCGGTGGCCGAGCACGGCCGTATCGTGGTGATCGGCACACCGCCGGAGCAGGCGGCAACCGCCGAGGCCGAGGCGATCCAGCGGGGGCTGGAGGGCTTCGTCCGCTCGCTGGCCAAGGAGGCGCGGCGCGGCATCGGGGTGCAACTGCTGTACGTCGCGCTTGGCGACGAGGAGGCCGCCGCCAGCACGCTCGACTTCCTGCTGTCGCCACGCTCGGCCTACGTGTCGGGCCAGGTGGTGCGGGTATCCGCGCCGCAGGTGGCCGGCGATCAGAGGCTGGGCCATGCCGGTCGGCACGTGCTGGTCACCGGCGCCTCACGCGGCATCGGCGAGGCCATCGTGCGGCTGTTCGCGGCCGAGGGCGCGCAGGTCACGGCGCTGGACGTGCCAGCCGCGCGCGAAGACCTGGAGAAGCTGGCCGGCGAGCTGGGCGTGCGCCCCCTGGGGCTGGACATCACCGCGCCGGAGGCCGGACAGGCCCTGGTGACGGCGGCCCGGGCGGCCGGCGGCTTCGACGTGGTGGTGCACAACGCCGGCATCACCCGCGACCGCACCCTGGCGCGGATGGACGCCCGCGAGTGGGACAGCGTCATGGCCGTCAACCTTGGCGCGCCGCTGGCCCTGACCCGCGCGCTGCAAGAGGCGGGCGCGATCCGCCGCAATGGCCGGATCGTGGCGGTGTCGTCGCTCAGCGGCGTGGCGGGCAACATGGGCCAGACCAACTACGCCCTGTCCAAGGCAGGGTGGATCGGCGCGGTGCATCGCCTGGCCAAGGACGGCCTGGGCGAGGGCGTGACCATCAACGCCGTGGCGCCGGGCTTCATCGAGACCCGTATGACCGCCGCCATCCCCTTCGCCATCCGCGAGGCCGGACGACGGATGAACAGCATGGGGCAGGGCGGCAGTCCGGTCGACGTGGCCGAGACCATCGCCTGGCTGGCCCATCCCGCCAGCGGCGGGGTCAACGGCCAGGTGGTCCGCGTCTGCGGCCAGAGCCTGCTCGGGGCCTGACCACCATGACCGACATGGCCGAGCCGGTCTCGACCCTGGCCCTCGCCGGCGGGGCCTTGCGAGGACTGCTGCGCCGGGGCGGCGAAGGGGCCTTTCCCGACGCGACGCTTGAGGCGGGCGCCTGGCTGCGGCGCGAGGCGATCGCCGCCTACGCCCAGGCCTGCGGCTTCGGGCCCGAGGCCGGGGTTCCGCTGACCTTCCCGCACATCCTGGCCTTTCCGCTACAGATGCGGCTGATGCTGGCCGGCGACTTTCCGTACCCGGTGATGGGGCTGGTGCACCTGTCCAACCGCATCCGCCAGCACGCGCCGCTGACGGCGGGCGAGCGGCTGGCGATCACCGTGCGGACGGGCCGCCTCCTGGCCCACGACAAGGGCCAGGCCTTCTCGCTGGAGACCACGGCCCGCCGCGACGGCCAGGTCGTGTGGGAAGGAACGAGCGTCTATCTGCGTCGCGGCCGGTCGGGGCGTGGCGATCCGGCCCCGACCGTCGAAGACGGGCCGGCGCGGACGCCGATCGAGACCTGGCCGCTGCCCGCCGATCTTGGCCGTCGCTACGCCAGGGTGTCGGGCGACGCCAACCCCATCCATACCTCGGCCTTGGGCGCCAGGCTGCTGGGCTTCAAGCGCGCCATCGCCCACGGCATGTGGGTCAAGGCTCGCGCCGTGGCCGCCTTGACCGACGGGCGGCCGGTCGGCTCAGCCGAGGTCGAGGTCGCCTTCCGCGCGCCGGTGTTCCTGCCCGGCGAGATCGCTCTGCTCGCCGGTCCGCAAGGCGGCGAGCGCCAATTCGAAATCAAGGACGCCCAGGGCGCGCGCACCCATCTGCGCGGCCGCCTGGGCCTCGAACCACGGGACCCCTCATGCTGACCCTGCCAGCGCCCCGACGCGTCGCCATCCTCGGCGGCAGCCGCATTCCGTTCGCGCGCTCCAACACCGCCTATGCCCTGGCTTCCAACCAGGAGATGCTGACCGCCGCCCTGCAGGGCCTGGCCGACCGGTTCTCGCTGCACGGCCTGCGCCTGGGCGAGGTGGCGGCCGGCGCGGTGCTCAAGCACTCGCGCGACATCGCCCTGACCCGCGAGGCCCTGCTGTCGACGACCATCGGCCACGACACTCCGACCTACGACGTCGCCCAGGCCTGCGGCACCGGTCTGGAAGCCGCCATACTGGTGGCCAACAAGATCGCGCTGGGCCAGATCGACGTCGGCGTGGCCGGCGGGGTCGACACCACCTCGGACGCGCCGATCGCCCTGAATGAGGGCTTCCGCAAGGCGCTGCTGGCGGCCAATCGCGAGAAGACCAACGGCGGCAGGATCAAGGCCCTGCTAGGCGCGGGGCTGACCGCGCCGTTCCGCCCCGAACCGCCGCGCAACGCCGAGCCGCGCACCGGCCTCTCCATGGGCGAAAGCTGCGAGGTGATGGCCAAGCGCTGGAATATCCCGCGCGCCGAGCAGGACGCCCTGGCCGTGCGCAGCCACCAGCGCATGGCCAAGGCCTATGCCGACGGCCTGTTCGACGACCTCGTCGTACCGTTCAAGGGCTTGAAGCGCGACAACAACCTGCGGCCCGACATCGACCCGGCCAAGATCGCCACGATGAAGCCGGTGTTCGACCGCGAGCACGGCACGCTGACCGCCGCCAACTCCACGCCGCTGACCGACGGCGCCTCGGTGGTGCTGCTGGCCAGCGAGGAGTGGGCCAGGGCGCGCGGCCTGCCGGTGCTGGCCTGGCTGCGAGCCGGCGAGACGGCGGCGGTGGACTTCGTCAAGGGCGACGAGGGTCTGCTGATGGCCCCGGCCTACGCCGTGCCCCGCATGCTGGGCAAGCTGGGCCTCAGCTTGCAGGACTTCGACTACTACGAGATCCACGAGGCCTTCTCCGCCCAGGTGCTGTGCACGCTGAAGGCGTGGGAGGACGACGACTACGCCCGCACGCGGCTGGGCCTCGACCGCGCGCCAGGCGCGATCGACCGCGAGAAGCTGAACGTGCATGGCAGTTCGCTGGCCGCGGGCCACCCGTTCGCCGCCACCGGCGGACGGATCCTGGCGCACCTGGCGACCATGCTGGACCGCAAGGGAAGCGGCCGGGGCCTGATCTCGATCTGCGCCGCCGGCGGTCAGGGCGTGGTGGCGGTGCTTGAGAAATGACCGGCGCCCAGACCCCCGCCGCCGACGCCGACCGCCTGTGGGCCGAGCGCTTCTGGACCCAGTCGTACCGCGCCGACGTGCCGGCCACGATCGACGACGAGCTGGCCCTGTGGCGTTCGGTGGGCGAACTGTTCGAGGCCGACGCGAGCCGCTACGCCGACCGTACCGGCTTCGTCAGCCTGGGCACGGGCGTCAGCTACGGCCGGGCGCTGGCCGAGGCCAAGGCCTTCGCCGCCTGGCTGCAGGCGGTCGGCGTGCGGCAGGGCGAGCGGGTCGCGCTGATGATGCCCAACTGCCTGCAGTACCCGGTGACCCTGTTCGGTACGCTGATGGCCGGCGCCGTGGTGGTCAACGTCAACCCGCTCTACACGCCGCGCGAGCTGCATCATCAGCTGGCCGACAGCGGTGCGGTGGCGATCGTGGCCATGGAGATGTTCGCCCATACGCTGGAGCAGGCCATCGAGGGCACCGCGATCCGCCATGTCGTGGTGACGGCCATGGGCGACATGATGGGCCCGGCCAAGGGCGCGGCCGTCAACGCCATGATGCGCCACGTCGAGAAGCTGGTTCCCAAGTGGCGCCTGCCCGGCGCCCTGCGCTGGCCGGCGATGATGCGCAAGGCGCGCCGCCAGAAGCTCGCCCCGGTGGATATCCGCCCCGAGGACCTGGCCTTCCTGCAGTACACCGGCGGCACGACGGGGGTGGCGAAGGGGGCCATGCTGACCCATCGCAACATCATCGCCAACGTGCTCCAGGGCCGGGCCTGGATCATGACCCAGATCCCGCAGGATCAGGCTGTCGGCAACGTCACGATGCTGCCACTCTATCACGTGTTCTCGCTGACGGCGAACCTGCTGATGTTCGTCGGCGTGGGCGGGCGCAACATCCTGATCGCCAACCCGCGCGACGCCAAACGGGTGGAGTGGGTACTGCGCAACGAGCGCTTCACCGGCCTGACGGGCCTCAACACGCTGTTCACCAGCCTGCTGAACAACGAGGCGTTCCGCAGCCGCGACTTCTCGGACCTGCGCCTGACCATCGCCGGCGGCATGGCCACCCAGCGCGCCGTCGCCGAGGAGTGGCAGGACGTCACCGGCGCGCCGGTGATCGAGGGCTACGGCCTGACCGAGTGCTCGCCGGTGGTCTGCATCGGCTATGTCGACATCGACAATCCGCAGACCATGGGCTTTGACGGCACCGTCGGCCTGCCGGTGCCCTCGACCGAGGTGCGGATGCGCCGCGACGACGGCTCCTGGTGCGGCGTCGACGAGCCGGGCGAGCTGTGCGTGCGTGGTCCGCAGGTGATGAAGGGCTATTGGGGCCATCCCGACGAGACGGCCAAGGTGCTTTCGGCCGACGGCTGGCTGGCCAGCGGCGACATCGGGGTAATGCAGGCCGACGGCCGCGTGAAGCTGCTGGACCGGCTGAAGGAGATGATCCTGGTCTCGGGCTTCAACGTCTATCCCAGCGAGATCGAGGACGTGGTCGCCGCCCACCCGCTGGTCGAGGAGGTCGCCGCGATCGGCGTGCCCGACCCGGTGCAGGGCGAGCGGATCAAGATCGTGGTGGTGCGCCGCTCGGCCGAGCTGACCTCCGAGGCCCTGGTCGCTCACTGCCGCGAGCGGCTGACGGCCTACAAGGTGCCCAGGATCGTCGAGTTCCGAGCCGAGCCGCTGCCGAAGACCCCGGTGGGCAAGGTTCTGCGGCGCGAGCTCAGGTGAGCGCAGCGGCCTCGCGCCGCGCCGTACGGCTCAGCACCCATCCGAACATCGCCGCCAGCGGGAACATCAGCACGCCGTAGACGGCGGCCGGCAGGCTCATCTCCGGCCGCTGCAGGACCGACTGGGCCACGACGATGGCCAGGGCGGCGTTGTGCAGCCCCACCTCGAAGGCGCTGGCGATCGCCTGGTCGCGGGCCACGCTGAAGAGACGCGGCACGACGAAGCCGACCGTCAGGCTGAGCAGGCAGAAGGCGACGGTGACGCCGGCCAGGGCCAGCACCTCGTCCTTCAAGGTCGCGATGTTGGCGGCGACGGCCGCGCCGATCAGCAGGGTGAGGAACGCCACCGACACCACCCGCACGGGTCGGTCCATGGCGTCGGCGAAGGCCGGGCGCAGGCGGCGCACCAGCATCCCCAGGGCCACCGGCCCCAGCACGACGAGAAACACCTCGACCGTCTTGGAAAACCGCAGGCCCACGCTCAGCTCGCCCGGCTGGAACCAGGCCACCGACAGGTTGACCACGATCGGCAGGGTGACGACGGCCAGGATCGAGTTGATCGCCGTCAGGCTGATGTTCAGGGCCACGTCGCCGCGGAAGAGGTGGCTGTAGAGATTGGCCGCCGTGCCGCCGGGCGAGGCCGCCAGCAGCATCAGGCCCACCGCCGTCTCGGGCGGCAGTCGAAACAGCAACGCCAGGCCAAGGCCCATCACCGGCAGCACCAGCAGCTGGCAGGCCAGGGCCACGACGGCGGCGCGCGGCCGCCGGCCGACCCGGGCGAAGTCGGCGGGCGTCAGGCTGAGACCCAGGCCGAACATGATCAGGCCCAGGGCGGCCGGCAGGGCCACCGTGGTCAGCGGCGAGGCGAGAGCGTCGGCGGCCATCGGCTCAGACGGCCTCGGCCAGGGCGCGGCCGGCGGCCAGCCCCGAGAAGATGCAGCCGCCCAGGAAGGTGCCTTCCAGGGCGTTGTAGCCGTGCAGCCCGCCGCCGCCGAAGCCCGAGGCCTCACCGGCCGCGTAGAGACCTTCCAGCACCTGGCCGTCCGGCGTCAGCACGCGGCCCGCCAGATCAGTCTGCAGGCCGCCCAGCGACTTGCGGGTCAGGACGTGCAGCTTGACCCCGATCAGCGGTCCGGCCGCCGGATCGAGGATCCGGTGCGGCTTGGCCGTCCGCGCGAGCCTGTCGCCGAGGGAGCGCCGGCTGTTGTGGATGCCCATCACCTGCAGGTCCTTGGCGAAGGGATTGTCCATCTGGGCGTCGCGGTCCTCGATCTGGCGGCGGATCAGGGCGGGATCAAGCAGCGGCCGGTCGGTCAGGGCGTTCATCTTGCCGACCAGTTCCTCGAGGTTGGCCGAGACCACGAAGTCGGCGCCGTTGCGCTTGAAGGCGTCGACCTCGGGCGGCGCGCCCTTGCCCAGACGCGACTTCAGCAGCGACAGGCGGCGGCGATTGGTGATGTCGCCGTTCTGCTCGGAACCGGAGAGGGCGAACTCCTTCTCCAGGATCTTCTGGCTGACGACGAACCAGGAGTGGTCGTGCCCGGCCAGGTCCGGCGTCGTGCGCAGATGGCGCAGCGTGGCGACGGTGTCGTAGCCGGGCAGGGCAGGGAAGGGCAGTCGCCGCCCCAGGGCGTCGAACCACATCGACGACGGGCCCGGCAGGATGCGGATCGCGTGCCGGGGCCAGATCGGGTTCCAGTTCCGCACGCCCTCGACGTAGTGCCACATGCGGTCGCGGTTCACGAGGCGAGCACCGGCGTCGGCGGCGATGTCGAGCATCCGCCCGTCCACATACTCCGGCACCCCGGTGATCATGTTCGTGGGCGGCGCGCCCAGGCGCTCGGGCCAGTAGCGGCGGACCAGCTCGTGATTGCCGCCGATGCCGCCGGTGGCCAGCACGACGGCGCCGGCCGTCAGGGTGAAGTCGCCGACGACCTGGCGGCTGGACGGCGCCCCGCGCGGCGCGTCGTCGGCCGCCAGCACGCTGCCCGACACGCCGGTCACGCGGCCGCCCTCGACGACCAGCGCGTCGACGCGACGGCGGTGATGGAAGGTCAGCCGTCCCCGGGCGGCGGCCTGGCGGGCCCGCTCGGCGAACGGCTCCGAAACGCCGGTGCCGGTGCCCCAGGCTACGTGGAAGCGGGGAACCGAATTGCCGTGTCCCAGGGCCTGGCCCGCGCCGCGCTCGGCCCAGCCGACCATGGGCGTCAGCGTGATCCCATGCCTGCGCAGCCAGTCGCGCTTGGCGCCGGCCGCGAACTCGACATAGGCCCGCCCCCAGCGGATCGCCCATTCGTCCTGCGGGAGGGGACCGTCCAGGCGGTCCCAGTCGGCGCTGCCCAGCCAGTCGCGCCAGGCCAGGTCGAGGCTGTCGCGAATGCCAAGGCGCCGCTGCTCGGGCGAATTGACCAGGAACAGCCCGCCGAACGACCAGAAGGCCTGGCCGCCCAGATTGGCGGCGTTCTCCTGGTCGACCAGCGCCACCCGCTTGCCGGCCTGGACCAGCTCGTTGGCTGCCACCAGCCCGGCCAGCCCGCCTCCGACGACGATGACGTCAGCGTCCATTCCTTGCCCTCCCGTGTTGCGCGGACATTGGCCGTTTTTACAGCGATGTAAATATTAATTCGACGTCACGGAGCGGCCCTAGGTAGCCGTACGGAGCTTACGTCAGGGAACTGAACATCGGTGTAAGTAATGTATTGACATGCTAGTGAATAGGTAGATCGTACAACCCAACCGTCGGCCGAGCCGCCAATGCCGTCGGAGATTGATTGGGGCGGGGGAAACGTTTTTTCGGCCTGGACGGAGAGCTGGGTCGAGGTAGGGGAGGATAGGGCATGGCTTCATCGGCCCGCGTTCGCGCGCGTCTGGCTGTAACCGCGTCGATTTTCGCGCTCGCCGCCGGGGCGGGCCAGGCTTTCGCGCAGGAAGTGACGCAGGTCGAGGACATCATCGTCACGGCCCAGAAGCGTTCGGAATCGATCCAGGACGTGCCGATCGCCGTGTCGGCGCTGTCGTCGGAAAGCCTGAACGAGCTGAAGATCGAGGGCGGTTCGGAACTGATGCGGGCGGTGCCCAACGTGTCGTTCTCGAAGGCCAACTTCAGCATGTACAACTTCTCGATCCGCGGGGTCGGGACCAAGGCGATCTCGGCCAGCAGCGACCCCGCCGTGGCTGTCAGCTTCAACTCCACGCCGCTGATCCGCAACCGCCTGTTCGAGCAGGAGTACCTGGACGTACAGCGCGTGGAGGTGCTGCGCGGGCCGCAGGGCACGCTCTATGGCCGCAACGCCACCGGCGGCGTCGTCAACATGATCCCGAACCTGCCGGGCCGGGATTTCGAGGGCTTCGTCAAGGGCGAGGTCGGCAACTACGACAGCCGTCGCATGCAGGCCGTGATCAACGTGCCCGTCGGCGAGACCTTCGCCCTGCGCCTGGCCGGCTCGGCCACCCAGCGCGACGGCTTCGACTACAACACCTTCAACGAGACCAAGGTCAACAACCGCGACCTGTGGTCGACGCGCCTGTCGGCGGCTTGGGAGCCGACCAGCCGCTTCCGCACCAATTTCATCTGGGAGCACTTCGAGGAGGACGACCAGCGCTCGCGCACCGGCAAGCAGCTGTGCACCAACGATCCTGGCCCCACCAAGATCGGCAACGTGAACATCACCTCGCAACTGGTCCGCAATCGCCTTAGCCAGGGCTGCCTGCCCGGGTCGCTCTATGACGATGCCGCCTACGGCGTGCCCAACGGCGGGGCCTTCGCCCACGTCTTCCTGGCGTCGCTGTCCTACGGCCGCAACGCCGCGGGCCAGACGGTGAACGCCGTGCCGCTGGGCACCGACCCCTATGCGGGCCTGACCCAGTCGCGGGACCTGCGCGAGATCGCCACCAGCTACGATCCGATCTTCCGGGTGAAGAACGACGTCTTCCAGTTCAACATGGAATTCGACCTGAACGACAACCTGAAGCTCATCTCGCAGACGGCCTACGCCAAGGACGACTATTACTCGTCGCAGGACTACAACCGCTTCGTCTCGAACCCGATCTTCAGCAACTCGGACGGCCTGTTCAACGCCCTGAACCAGCCGATCATCAATCCGAACACACCCACGCCCGGCGGCTACTACACCGATCCGCAGCTGGGCCGTTCCAACCGGATGGTCTCGGCCGACCTGTCGCGCTCCGACAACCGTCAGTGGACGCAGGAGCTTCGCCTGCAGTCGAGCTACGAGGGTCGGTTCAACTTCAGCCTCGGCGGCAACTACATCGACTTCAAGTCGAACGACGACTACTTCGTCTTCAACAACCTGTTCACGTTCCTGGCCGAGTACTACTACAACGACCTGACCGTGCCGGGCGTGACGAACATGGGGCGGCGTACTCAGCTCTGCACGCCCCAGACCACCAAGGAATGCATCTACGTCGACCCCACGCCGCTGGATCAGCTGGCGGGCGACGGCCACAACTACTTCCGCAGCAAGAACGTGATCCACACCCGCTCGTGGGGCGTGTTCGGCGAGGCCTATTACGACCTTTCGCCCACCTGGCGCGTGACCGCGGGCCTGCGCTACACCGACGACCGCAAGGTCAGCACGCCCTATCCGAGCCAGCTGCTGCTGGGCGCCGACCGGGGCAATCCGGGTCCGTCGTCGGGCGGCTATGTCAGCCGGGGCTATCCGGCGCTGCCGGACATCGACCAGCAGTGGGACGCCCTCACGGGCCGCCTGGTGGTCGACTGGAAGCCGACCGTCAGCTTCACCGACGAGACGATGGTCTACGCCTCGTTCTCGCGCGGCTACAAGGGCGGCGGCGCCAACCCGCCGAGGGTCGACATCAACCCGGCGGTCATCCAGTACCAGCCGCTGGCCGAGACCTTCGCGCCCGAATACGTCAACGCCTTCGAGATCGGGGCCAAGAACACCCTGGCGGGCGGCAAGCTGCGCCTGAACGCCACCGGGTTCTACTACGACTACACCGACTACCAGGTCTCGCAGATCGTCGACCGCATCTCGCTGAACGAGAACTTCGACTCCCGCACCTGGGGCCTGGAGTTCGAGGCGGTGTTCAAGCCGACCCGCGAGTTCCGCGTCGACGCCAATCTCGGCTATCTCAACACCAAGATCGGCAAGGGCGAGAAGTCCATCGACGTGATGGACCGCACCCAGGGCAACGCGGAGTGGACCGTTCTGCGGCCCTGGCTGCAGGTGCCGTCGAACTGTATCGCGCCGACGCGCTACGTGGAGAGGATCCTCGCCGCCGGCAAGCCTCAGGAACAGACGATGCTGGGCCTGCAGGCGCTCTGCGGCGGCTCGCTGCGGACAGGCTCGTTCAATCCGCAGTTCCCCTCGCAGCTGCCGCTGTACCTGCCCCAGTTCTTCGGGTTCACCTACAACCCGCTGACCGAGGCGCCCAACGGCGGGCGCGGTTTCGAGGCCGACCTGAGCGGCAACGAGCTGCCAAACGCCCCGAACTGGACCGCCAACATCGGCGCCCAATACACCTTCCACAAGGACGACTGGGCGCTGACCCTGCGCGGCGACTACTACTATCAGGGCTCCAGCTACGCCCGCGTCTACAACACCACCTACGACCGCCTGAAGTCGTGGGACAACTTCAACATCTCGGCGACGCTCGAACGCCCGGCCGACGGCCTCGTCATCCAGGCCTACGTCAAGAACCTGTTCGACAAGACGCCGATTACCGACTCCTTCACCAACAGCGACGACACGGGCCTGACCGCCAACGTCTTCACGCTCGATCCGCGCCTCGTCGCGGTCAGCGTTTCCAAGCGCTTCTAGCGCGCCCTCGGTGACTCGCCGCCTCGGGAAACCGGGGCGGCGACCTTTTCGACGCTGCCGGGAGGCGGCGCCGATCGCTGTCGTTTATGCGCGTTAAGTGTCTGAATTTTATGCATTTTTCTGTTTGACTCCTTACACGATTGATAGTTGCATGTGGCTCGACCTCGATGAGGGGTTGAAGAAAAAAACGTAGGAGGAGACGTCATGTTGAAGAGCACTTCCGTTCTCGCCGCCGCCATCCTGGCCGCCGCCGGTCTCGCCGCCGCTGGCTCCGCCTCGGCCGCCACGATCACCCCGGCCGGCACGGGCTTCACCCTCAGCGGCGACCTGACCATGAGCCAGTCGACCACCGTCGAATGCGCCGTGACCCTGACCGGCACGACCGCTTCGGACGGCTCCAGCGCCTCGATCACCGGCGGTTCGTTCGCCGCTGGCGACTGGCAGTGCGGCTGGCTGGTCACCCCCAGCAGCTTCCCCTGGAGCGTCACGCTCAACGGCGGTTCGTCGATCACCATCAGCGGCATCGGCGCCAACTCGATCCTGGGCAACTGCGCGGGCTCGATCACCACCAACTGGAGCGGCGGCGTGACCTTCTCGGGCGCCACCATCCCGGGCTCGCCGGGCACCTGCTCGATCACCGGCACCCTGACCAGCAGCCCCTCGCTGACGGTCTCGTAAGAGCCGCGGGACTGGATCCAATCCTTTCCCCTCGTCTCGCCGGGGGCCTTCGGGCCCCCGGCGTTTCTTTTTCCGGAACAGGCCGCTTTCGGCCATCGGCTGTGGCGGCCTTCCTTGGAGGCTCATCATGCTGAAACATGGCCTGGCGTTAACCGTACTGGCCCTTGCCGGCGTCGCCGCCGTCCCCGACCGCGCCGACGCCCAGGTGGTGGTCACCGGCACGCTGCACATGCGCCAGACGACCGACGTCGCCTGCAGCGTCACGCTCTACGCGATCGTCGCGCCCAGCGGGGCCACGGCGGTGGTCACCGGCGGCTCGTTCTCCGCCGGTAACTGGCAGTGCGGATGGCTGGTGACGCCATCCGGCTTTCCTTGGAACGCCACCATCACGGGTCCGGGGACCATCAACGTCTCCGGCGTGTCAGCGACCACGATCCTCGGATCCTGCTCGGGCAGCTTCACCTCGAACGGCCTGACCTCGTCCTCGCTGGTGATCCCGTCGACCGCTCCGGCCACGCTGCCCGGCACGCCCAACGCCTGCACCTTCTGGGGCACGCTGAACTTCTGACACGCTCGCCCGACTTGACGCGGCCCTGGCGGCGGCGGACCTTCCGGCCCACCACATGGCGACCGTCGTCGCCAGGGTCGCTGTCGGGGAGGCGGGTGATGTCGTTTTCAGAGCGAAGAGGGGCAGGGGCGTGGCCTCGCGTTTGCGCCGGACTGGCCCTGGCGGCGGCGACGGTCGTTCCCGGCCTGGCCGGGGCCCAGGCGCCGCCCGCCACGGACGGCATCTACGGCGTCTGGCGCAATCCCAAGGACAGCGTCCACGTCGAGATCAAGCCGTGCGGACCGGAGGTCTGCGGCTACGTGGTCTGGGCCAACGACGAGGCGCGCACCGACGCTCGCAAGGGGTCGGGCGGGGAACTGCTGGGACGTCAGCTGCTGAGGGACTTCACGCCCGGCGACAAGGGCGAGTGGCGCGGCAAGGTCTTCGCGCCGGACGTCAACATGACGTTCTCGGGCCGGGTGCTTGTGCTGGACGCCGGCAAGCTGCGGGCCAAGGGCTGCGTGCTGGGCAACTTCCTCTGCAAGACCCAGGTCTGGACCCGCGTCGCCTGACGGCGACGCGGGCAGGCCGTTTTCGTATCAGGCGCCGGTCTTGGCCTTGGCGTGGATGCGGCGACGGCGATCTAGGCTGAGCGCGATCAGGGTCGCCACCGCGCCCGAGGCCAGGTAGAGGCCGATGGCCGGCAGCCCCCAGAAGCTGGCCAGCGCCAGGGCGGCCAGCGGCGCGAAGCCCGCGCCGACCAGCCAGGACAGGTCGGACACCACGGCCGAGCCGGTGTAGCGGTACTTGCGCAGGAAGCCTGAGCTGACCGCGCCCGAGGCCTGGCCGAACGACAGGCCCAGGATCGCGAAGCCGGCGACGACGTAGACCGTCTGGCCGACGCTGCCCGCATCGAGCAGCCAGGGCGCGGCCAGGCTGAACACGCCGATCAGCACGGCCGACAGGGCCAGCTGGTTCTGGCGGCTGATGCGGTCGGCGATCCAGCCCGAGGCCATGATCCCAACCACGCCGACCAGGGCGCCGGCCAGTTCGATGCGCAGGAAGTTCAGCGCCTCGCCGCCGTCGTCGTGCAGGCTGACCCACGACAGCGGGAAGACGGTGACGAGGTGGAACATGGCGAAGGTGGCCAGCGGCGCGAAGGCGCCGATCAGCACGTTGCCGCCCTGGGCCTTCAGCAGGCTGGTGATCGGCACGGGGCTGAGCTGGCCCTTCTCGAACAGCTTGCCGAACTCCTCGGTGGCGACGATGCGTAGGCGGGCGAACAGGGCCACGACGTTGATGGCGAAGGCCGCGAAGAACGGATAGCGCCAGCCCCAGTCGAGGAAGTCGGCCGAGCCCAGGCTGGCGACGAAGTAGGCGAAGAGGCCGCTGGCCAGCATGAAGCCGAACGGCGCGCCCAGCTGCGGGATCATGGCGTACCAGCCGCGCTTCTTCTCGGGCGCGTTCAGCGCCAGCAGCGAGGCCATGCCGTCCCAGGCGCCGGCCAGCGCCAGGCCCTGGCCGATGCGGAAGGCCGCCAGCGCCCAGATCGAGAGCACGCCCGCCGTGGCGTAGCCCGGCAGGAAGCTGATGGCCGCGGTCGATCCGCCCAGCAGGAAGAGGGCGATGGTCAGCTTCACGCCGCGACCGTAGTTGCGGTCGATGGCCCCGAAGATCGCCGAGCCAATCGGGCGCGCCACGAAGGCCAGCGAGAAGATGGCGAACGAGCACAGCACGCCCGTGAGCCGGTCGACGAACGGGAAGAAGAGCTGCGGGAACACCAGCACCGAAGCGATGGCGTAGACGAAAAAGTCGAAGAATTCCGAGGTCCGCCCGATGATCACGCCGATGGCGATCTCGCTGGGGCGCACCCCCTTGTGATCGGCATGCAATCGCCGTGCGTCACGCTCTAGGCCCGATGACGTCGGAATTGCGAAATCCTGGTTCATGCAGCTACGCGCCTTGTTCCTGTTGTTTTCGTCCCAAACTCTTTTCAAGCCGCCTTTTCGACGGTCTTGAGTCCGAGCATGGGACCAACTGCCCCTTTCTGGCAAACGTCTTGAGGCCTCTTCGGCTCCGCTCGGAGAACACGGCTTCGTGTGCTAAGGCTGCCCCTAGGACAAATGGTCCAATGTCACGCACTGGCGGACTGGCTTAACGGCGCCGCCAACGTCCGTAGTCCAGGTCCCTCATGACACCGAGTTCCTTGAAGAAGCTCGCCCTGTTGCCCGTGCTGCTCCTGCTGAGCGGCTGCGACTGGGTGGTGATGAATCCGTCGGGTGATATCGCCGCGCAGCAGCGCGACCTGATCATCCTGTCGACCGTGCTGATGCTGATCATCATCGTGCCGGTCATCATCCTCACCCTGTTCTTCGCCTGGAAGTACCGGCAGTCGAACAAGGCGGCCAAGTACGATCCGGACTGGCACCACTCGACCAAGCTCGAGATCGTGATCTGGGCCGCCCCGCTGGTGATCATCATGATCCTGGGCGCGGTGACCTGGACCAGCACCCACCTGCTGGACCCGTACCGCCCGCTGGACCGGATCGCGCCGGGCCGCAGCGCCGAAGGCGTCAAGCCGCTGAAGGTGCAGGTCGTCGCGCTCGACTGGAAGTGGATGTTCATCTACCCCGAACTGGGCATCGCCACGGTCAACGAACTGGCCGCGCCGGTCGACACCCCGATCGACTTCGACCTGACCGCGTCGTCGGTGATGAACTCGTTCTACGTCCCGGCCCTGGCCGGCCAGATCTACGCTATGCCCGGCATGCGCACGAAGCTTCACGCCGTGATCAACAAGCCCGGCGTCTACGACGGCTTCTCGGCCAACTACAGCGGCGAGGGCTTCTCGCACATGCGCTTCAAGTTCCACGGCATGAGCCGCGCGGACTTCGACAAGTGGGCGACCGACGTGCGCAAGGGCGCCGACCGTCTCGACGGCCCGCGCTACCTGGTGCTCGAGAAGCCGAGCGAGAAGGTTCCGCCCCAGCGCTTCGCCTCGGTCGAGGCCGGCCTGTTCGACAAGGCCGTCAACCGCTGCGTCGAGCCGGGCAAGATGTGCCAGCACGACATGATGGCCATCGACAAGTCGGGCGGCCTGGGCATGGCCGGCGTCTACAACGTCACCACGCTCGAATACGACAAGCGGACCCGGCGCGGGGAGGGCGGCATCCGCTCGTTCATCGCCGCGCTCTGCGCCCCCAAGTCCGCGCCCGCCGAAGCGCGCTGATCAAGCCTAGAGATCATTCATGTCCCCGGACCTCGTAAAAACGATCTTCGGCCGTCTCACATGGGACGCCATTCCCCTTCACGAACCCATCCTGCTCGGCACCTTCTCGGTCGTCGCGCTGGGCGGGATCACGATGCTGGCGCTGCTGACCTACTTCAAGGTCTGGGGCTACCTGTGGCGTGAGTGGCTGACCAGCGTCGACCACAAGAAGATCGGGGTGATGTACATCATCCTGGCCATCGTGATGCTTCTGCGCGGCTTCGCCGACGCCCTGATGATGCGGGCCCAGCAGGCCATCGCCTTCGGCGACGCCGCCGGCTACCTGCCGCCGCACCACTACGACCAGGTCTTCACCGCCCACGGCGTGATCATGATCTTCTTCGTGGCGATGCCGCTGATCACCGGCCTGATGAACCTCGTCGTGCCGCTGCAGATCGGCGCCCGCGACGTGGCCTTCCCGTTCCTGAACAACTTCAGCTTCTGGATGACGGTTGGCGGCGCGGTGACGGTGATGCTGTCGCTGTTCGTCGGCGAGTTCGCCCGCACCGGCTGGCTGGCCTATCCGCCGCTGTCGGGATTGGCGTACAGTCCAGACGTAGGGGTCGACTACTACATCTGGTCACTGCAGATCGCGGGCGTCGGCACCACGCTGTCGGGCATCAACCTGATCGTCACGATCGTGAAGATGCGCGCCCCGGGCATGAGCCTGATGAAGATGCCGGTGTTCACCTGGACCTCGCTGTGCAGCAACGTCCTGATCGTCGCCAGCTTCCCGATCCTGACCGCCGTCCTGGCCCTGCTGTCCTCCGACCGCTACCTTGGCACCAACTTCTTCACGAACGACTTCGGCGGCAACCCGATGATGTACGTGAACCTCATCTGGATCTGGGGTCACCCCGAGGTCTACATCCTGGTGCTGCCGGCCTTCGGCGTGTTCTCGGAAGTCGTCTCCACCTTCTCCAGCAAGCGCCTGTTCGGCTACAGCTCGATGGTCTACGCGACCGTCGTCATCACCATCCTGTCGTACCTGGTGTGGCTGCACCACTTCTTCACCATGGGCTCGGGCGCCAGCGTGAACTCGTTCTTCGGGATCACGACGATGATCATCTCGATCCCGACAGGGGCGAAGATCTTCAACTGGCTGTTCACGATGTACCGCGGCCGCATCCGCTTCGAAGTGCCGATGCTGTGGACCGTGGGCTTCATGGTCACCTTCGTGATCGGCGGCATGACCGGCGTCCTGCTGGCCGTCCCGCCCGCCGACTTCGTCCTGCACAACTCGCTGTTCCTGATCGCCCACTTCCACAACGTCATCATCGGCGGCGTGGTGTTCGGCATGTTCGCCGGCATCGTGTACTGGTTCCCGAAAGCCTTCGGCTTCAAGCTGGATCCGTTCTGGGGCAAGATGTCGTTCTGGTTCTGGCAGATCGGCTTCTTCTTCGCCTTCATGCCGCTCTACGTGCTGGGCCTGATGGGGGTGACGCGTCGCGTCAGCCACTTCGAGGATCACAGCCTGCAGATCTGGTTCGTGATCTCGGCCTTCGGCGCCGTGCTGATCCTGATCGGCATCATCTCGTTCATCATGCAGATGGTCGTCGGCTTCATGAAGCGCGAGCAGTACGCCGACAAGACGGGCGACCCCTGGGGCGGCCGTACGCTGGAGTGGTCGACCTCGTCGCCGCCGCCGGCCTACAACTTCGCGTTCACGCCGGTCATACACGAGATCGACGCCTGGCATGACATGAAGCAGCGCGGCTACGTGCGTCCGACGACCGGGTTCATCCCGATCCACATGCCGAAGAACACCGGCGCGGGCGTCGTCCTGGCCGGGATCTCGGTGGTCGTCGGCTTCGCGATGATCTGGCAGATCTGGTGGCTGGCGGTGATCTCGTTCGTGGCCCTCGTGGCCTCGGCGATCATCCACACCTTCAACTTCAAGCGTGACTACTACATTCCGGCCGAGGAGGTCGTCCGCATCGAGGACGCCCGCACCGAAGCCCTGCGGAGCCTCGCGTAACCCATGGCCCACGCCCAAGCCCTGAACGAAGCGGACAAGGACCGCTTCTACCTCACCGAGGACCACCATCCGGAGAACGGGACCCTGCTGGGGTTCTGGATCTACCTGATGAGCGACTGCCTGATCTTCGCGGTCCTCTTCGCCTGCTACGCCGTGCTCGGCCGCAACTACGCGGCCGGCCCCTCGGGGGCGGATCTGTTCGATCTGCCCATCGTGGCGGTCAACACCGCGCTGCTGCTGTTCTCGTCGATCACCTACGGCTTCGCCATGATCTCGGCCCAGGCCAAGAAGGTGAAGCCGACCCTGGCCTGGCTGGCGGTCACGGGGCTTCTCGGCCTCGGCTTCCTGTCGCTGGAACTGTACGAGTTCAACCACCTCATCCATGAGGGCGCCGGTCCGCAGCGCAGCGCCTTCCTGTCGTCGTTCTTCGTGCTCGTCGGCACCCACGGGCTGCACGTGACCTTCGGCACCATCTGGCTCGTCACGCTCATGGTCCAGGTCGCCAAGCGCGGCCTGGGCGTCGAGATGAAGCGTCGCCTGATGTGCCTGTCGATGTTCTGGCACTTCCTCGACGTCATCTGGATCGGCGTCTTCTCGTTCGTCTACCTGCTCGGAGTCCTGAAATGAGCGCGGCCAGCCACGACGCGCACCACGCGCATGACGACCATGGGCACGGCCACGAAGATGGCGGCGCCCACGGCACGCTGAAGGACTACGTGATCGGCTTCGTGCTGGCGGTGATCCTCACCGCCATCCCGTTCTGGCTGGTCATGGCCGACGTGCTGCCGACCCACCAGATGACCGCCGTGGCGGTCATGGGCCTGGCCGCGATCCAGGTCATCGTCCACATGATCTACTTCCTTCACATGAACTCGCGTTCGGAAGGCGGCTGGACCATGCTGGCCCTGGTGTTCACCCTCATCGTGGTGGTCATCACCCTGGCCGGTTCGCTGTGGGTGATGCACAACCTCGACACCCACATGATGGCGCCGATGCCGCACGACATGCGGGAAGTTCCGTGACGAAGTCCGGCGGCCGAGCCGCCCGGACGATCGCCCTGGTCGGGCTCTGCCTGGCCTTCACGGCGATCTTCCTGGCGCTCGGCGGCTGGCAGGTCCAGCGCAGGGCCCAGAAGCTCGACCTGATCGCCCGGGTCGAGCAGCGCATCCACGCAGAACCCGCCCCGCCGCCTGGTCCAGGCCGCTGGGCGGGGATCTCGCAGGCCAGCGACGGCTATCGCCGGCTGCGCCTGACGGGACGCTTCCTCCACGACCGCGAGACCCTGGTCCAGGCCGTGACGACCGAAGGCCCCGGTTTCTGGGTCATGACCCCCTTCAGCACCGACCAGGGCTTCACCGTCCTCGTCAACCGCGGCTTCGTCTCGGCCGAGCGCCGCGCGCCCGGCGCGCGCCTGGCCGCCCAGGCCGAGGGCCCGGTCTCCGTGGTCGGCCTGCTGCGCCTGACCGAGCCGCGCGGCGGCTTCCTGCGAACCAACGCCCCGGCCGAGAACCGCTGGTACTCGCGCGACGTCGCCGCCATCGGGCAGGCGAGGGGGCTTTCGAACCTGGCGCCCTATTTCGTCGACGCCGACGCTGCGGCCAATCCCGGCGGCTGGCCGATCGGCGGCCTCACGGTCGTGAAGTTCCCCAACAGCCACCTGGTCTACATGCTGACCTGGTTCGGCCTGGCGCTGCTGGCCGGCGGGGCGGCGGTCTATGTTCTGCTCGACGCGCGCGGGAACCGGGTTAAAGAGACCCCATGACGCCGACCGCCCGCATCCTGATCGCCGGCATGTCGGGCTGGCTTTCGGGAGCGCGGGCCGCCGACAACGCGACCGGCCCCGCCGACGCTATCGCCCGCCAGAACATGCTGCAGCTGATCCACCTGCGCTGGATCGCCGTGGTCGGCCAGGTGGTCACGATCCTGGCGGTGCATTTCAGCCTGGGCTTCCACCTGCCGCTGGCGGCGATGATGCTGGTGCTGGCGGCGCTGGTGGTGCTGAACCTGTTCAACCTGCTGCGCCTGAAGAGCGCCAGACCGATCGGCCCCTACGACCTGTTCCTGGCGCTGGCGCTCGATTCCCTGGCCCTGACGGCCCAGCTCTATTTCAGCGGCGGGGCGACCAATCCGTTCACGACCCTCTATCTGCTGCACGTAATCCTGGGCGTGGTGCTGCTCGAGGTCTGGGCGACCTGGGCGATCGTGTTCCTGACCAGCTTCTGCTTCCTGCTGCTGGTGGCCGCCAACCGTCCGGTGATCGCCACGGGGCTGAGCGACCAGGCGTTCTTCGGCCTGTTCATCATGGGCATGATGATGGGCGTGGTGCTGGACGCCGTGCTGCTGGTGACCTTCGTCTCGCGCATCAACAGCAACCTGCGCCGCCACGACGCCCACCTGGCCGAGCTGCGCCAGCGGGCGGCGGAAGAGACCCACATCGTGCGCATGGGCCTGCTGGCCTCCGGCGCCGCGCACGAACTGGGCACGCCGCTGGCCACGCTGGACGTGATCCTGGGCGACTGGCGACGCATGAAGGTGTTCGCCAAGCATCCGGAGCTGGCCCAGGAGCTCGAGGACATGCGCGGCGAGGTCAAGCGCTGCAAGGACATCGTCACCGGCGTGCTGCTGTCGGCCGGCGAGGCCCGCAGCAACGAGGTGCGCGCCAGCACCCTGCGCGCCTTCCTCGACGAGGTGGTCGACGAGTGGCGGGCCACCCGCGACGGCGAGGCGCTGACCTATGCGCCCGACCTGTCGGGCGTCGTCCCGATCGTCGCGGAGTCCACCCTCAAGCAGGTGATCCACAACGTCCTGGACAACGCGCGCGACGCCTCGCCCCACGCGGTGCGGATGAGCGCCCACGTCGCCGACGGCTGGATCGTCGTCACGGTCGAGGACCAGGGACCCGGCTTCACCGCCGAGACCCTGGAGAACCTCGGCACGCCCTACAATTCGACCAAGGGCAGGGCGGGGGGAGGCCTTGGCCTCTTCCTGGTGGTCAACGTGCTGCGCAAGCTGGGCGGCGAGGTCGCCGCGGCCAACCGTCCCGAGGGCGGCGCGCGCGTGGTCCTGAGCCTGCCCTTAGCGTCGCTACAGATCGGGAGGCGTCATGCCCGTTGAGCGCAAGCTGATCATCGTCGAGGACGACGAGAAGTTCGCCGCCACGCTCAAGAAGTCGTTCGAGCGGCGGGGTTACCAGGTCGTGCACGTCCACGGTCTGGACGAGGCGCTGGCGGCGCTGGAAACCTTCACGCCGCGCTATGCCGTGGTCGACCTGAAGCTGGCCGGCGAGTCGGGCCTGACCTGCGTTCAGGCGCTGATCGCCCGCGACCCGGAAATGTTGATCGTGGTGCTGACCGGCTTCGCCAGCATCGCCACGGCGGTTGAGGCGATCAAGCTGGGCGCCTGCCACTACCTGGCCAAGCCGTCGAACACCGACGACATCGAGGCCGCCTTCGACAAGCGCGAGGGCGACGCCGGGGCGGTCATCGGCGAGCGCGCCACCTCGATCAAGAACCTGGAATGGGAGCGGATCCACCAGACCCTGGTCGAGACCGACTTCAACATCTCCGAGACCGCGCGGCGCCTCGGCATGCATCGCCGCACCCTGGCCCGGAAGCTGGAGAAGCGCAGGATCAGCTGAGGCGCGCGCCACGGCAGCGCTTTTATTTACAAAAAAGTACATAACAGGCCTTGCAACTGCCGGCTGTGATGCGGCTGGATGGCCCCGATGTACTGGCTGCTTCTCATGTCCGCTGTCGCCGGGGGCGAGGCTCCGGCCGCGCCGCAGGCCGCCGCCGCGGCGACGGTCGCGGCCGAGGAGGAGGACGACGCGACGGTGCGGCTGTCCGGGGTCGAGGTTGTGGCCCGCCGGGGCGCGGCCAAGACCCCGCCGGAGACCGAGCTCACCCCCGAAGAGATCGAGGCCCTGGGCGCCTACGACATCGGCGAGGCGCTGGACCGCATCAGCTCGGCCTACGGCCTGGCCGATCCGCCCGTGGTGATTATCAACGGCCGCCGGGTGCAGAACGCCGGCGACTACATGACCTTTCCGCCGGACGCCCTGTCGCGCGTCGAGCTGCTGCCCGAACAGGCCGCGGGACTTTACGGCGCCGACCCCGGCCGCCGGGTCGTCAACATCGTCCTCAAGCGCGAGTTCCAGAGTCGCGACGGCCAGGCGATGCTGGCCGGTTCCACGGCGGGAGGACGCTCCACCGCCATGCTCGACGCCCGCCGCTCGGCGATCGCCAACGAGAACACCAGCCAGATGGGCGGCCGGCTGACCCACGACACCTCGCTGCGCGCCGACGAACGTCCCGACTACCTGCGCGACAACTCCGAGGCCCAGGGCGCCACGCTCAGGCCGCAGAGCACGTCGGTGACGGCCAACATGTCGGTCAACCGGCGGCTGGGCGACTGGCAGGCGGCGTTCAGCGCCAGCGGCCGGGCCCAGCGCGACGAGTCGGTGTCCCGCCGGGACGACGTCCTGGCTCGCCAGCGCGGACAGCAGCGCGGCCTGAGCGCCAGCGCCGGCGCGAACGGCCAGATCAAGGGCTGGTCGGTGCGGGCCGGGCTGGACGGTCAGCTGTCGCGCAGCCGCCAGGAGGGGCTGAGCGACCGCGAGTCGGACAACCGGACGATCGCGCTCAACCTGTCGGCCGACCGGCCCTTGCTGACGCTGCCCGCCGGCCGGATGACCATGGACCTCAGCGGCCGCGTCTCGCGCACCTCCTCGTCCACCACCGTCGAGGGGGCGACCACGGAACGCAGCGCCGAGAACGCCGACGTGCGCGGCGGACTGACGATCCCGCTGCTCCGCGCCCCGCAGCCGGGCGAGGAAGCCGGTCCCGTCAATCTGGGCAGCGCCTCGCTTAGCCTCAGCGGCAATCTGCGCCGGCAGAGCGGGTCGGGCGGAGGGGAGGGCCTGACCGGCGCACTGTCCTGGTCGCCGATCAAGCTGCTGCGGCTGAACGGCTCGTGGGCGCGGTCCTACGACGCGCCCTCGGACCAGCAGCTGTTCGACGCGCCCTTCTACGGCGACCCGATCGTCGTGTTCGACTTCGCCACCGGACAGTCGGTCGAGGTCCTGCCGCTGTATGGCGGCAATCCCGCCCTCAAGGGCCAGACCGCCGAGCGGTTCTCGCTCAGCCTTTCGGCCGGGCCCGTCACGCCGTGGCGGCTGGCGGCGAACGTCAACTACCGGACCTCCGACACCCGCGACGGCGTCAGCAGCCTGCCGGCCGTGACCCCGGCCGTCGAAGCCGCCTTTCCCGAGCGCTTCCAGAGGGACGCCGAGGGGCGATTGGTCGGCATCGACCAGCGCTCGATAAACCTGCTCTCGTCGCGATCCGACACCCTGGCCTCGGGCCTGACCTTCGCCGTCCCGTTCGGCGGCAAGACGCCCTTGTCCGGCACGACCAGCCTCAGGGCGTCGCTGAACCACACGCTGCAGCTGAAGAAGTCGACGCTGATCCGCGCGGGTTATCCCGTCATGGACCACCTGGCCGGCGACGGCGGCGGTTCACCGCGCAACGAGGTGTCCGGGACGCTGGACGCCCGCCGCGACAAATGGACGCTGAACGCCAGCGCGCGGTGGCGCCAAGCCTACCGCACGCGTCGCGACACCGGCGCCGACGGGCCAAGCGACCTGCTGGTCGAAGACTTCACCCGGATCGACCTCAAGCTGGGCTACATGCTCGCCCGGCCTGGGGCCAGACCCGCCACGGCCGCCCAGCCCGGGGCTGCGCCTCCACGCATTTCGGGCCTGCGCCTGGGCCTGGAAATCGAGAACCTGCTGGATGCGCGACCCAAGGCCCGACTGGGCGACGGCCGCCCCGCGCCCGGTTACGGTCGCGACGACCAGGACGCCACGGGCAGGGTGGTTCGCCTGACCCTGCGCGGCCGTTTCTGACCCTGGCGAGTTTTCAGGCCGCTCCACCTTGACGAAAGCATAGTAAATACAAAAACGATATTTCGTAGCGTGAAATCGAGGCACGCGTCGAAACATTCCAACTAATCAATCCTGCATGACGACTTGTCATTGCTAAGGCCGAGTTATTGACGTGAAGCTGAACTCGGCAGATCGCTAGCCGCTGTTTCGCTTCGCGTAGGCGGCGCGTGCTCCACGAATGTCTTCGACCGATCACGGGAAGGCGAAAGCCGCACCCCGGCAGACGGTCGCGAACGTCACGGATCCGCGCGCACGCCTCCGACGCCGACCTCGGACCCGGCATCCGTCTCCCCCGTCGACGTTGTGATCGAGGCCTTCGTTTGGATCGCGCGGACGAGCCCGGAGGGCACGCGCGCGGAGCGCTCGGGAGCAAGTCATGGCCGACATAGACATCACCGCACCAGGCAGTTCGACGACCGTAAACGGCGTGGTCATCACACGCGGCGACGCGATCGGTTCGGGCACCGGCAACTATGATCCGTTCCTCGCCATAGGCGACAACGACGGCAACGAGAACGGCTTCAACACCGACGCCAGCGGCGTGCTCAACACCAACGCCGCCAAGACCAGCAGCCTGACGTTCAACCAGATCCCCATCCGGCTGATCAACGGCGTGCAGTATCTGGAGTTCCGGCTGGACCTCAACGAGACCAACGAGAACCCCTTCACCGCGCTGAACGCGATGAAGATCTACTATTCGTCGGCCCCCGCCACGGGCGCGGACTACATCTCCGGCACGCAAGAACTGGACGCCGACTTCACCAAGGTCTTCGATCTGGACGCCGGGGGCGACAAGACGCTGCTGATGGACGCCCACTCGTCGGGCAGCGGCAATGACGACTACATCTTCTACGTGCCGGTCTCGCTGTTCGGGGCCGCCGACCTGAGCACCGCCTACATCACGGTCTATGCCGAGTTCGGGCGGCCGGGCACGACCTACGGCGCCGACGACGGCTTCGAGGAGTTCAACACCGAGAAGGCCGCCATCATCAGCGGCGTCAAGTTCCTCGACGCCGACGGCGACGGGGTCAAGGACGCCGGCGAGCAAGGCCTCGGCGGCTGGACGATCTTCGTCGACGAGAACAAGAACGGCGTGCTCGACGCCGGCGAACGCTCGACGGTGACCAAGGCCGACGGCACGTTCCAGATCGGCGGCCTGCCGCTGTCGCTGGGCACGGTACAGGTCGACGAGGTGCTGCAGGAAGGCTGGACCCAGACCACGGGCGCCTTCGAGACCGTCACCCTGGCCGAGCCCACCACCTACAACGTCCAGATCGGCAACCAGCCGATCCCGCCCCATGTCGACGTGGTCAAGACGGCCGGAACGCGAACCGACGGCGATGGCAACGGCGACGACGCGGGCGACACCCAGGTCTTCAACTTCACGGTCACCAACACCGGCACGATCAAGCTGCTGAACGTCACCCTCATGGATGACAACGGCACGCCGGGGAACACAGCCGACGACCTTCCGATCACCCTGGCCGGCCTGACCGACCAGGACGGCGACGGCCAGGCCGACGACCTCGCGGTCGGCGCCTCGGCCACAGGCAGCCTGCTGCACGTGTTCAGCCAGGCCGAGATCGAAGCCGGCGGCTACACCAACACCGGCACGGCCACGGGCTCGTCGGCCAGCGGCATCAGCGTTTCGGACAGCGATCCCGAGACCGTGACCCTGACCCGCAACCCGGCCCTGAACATCACCAAGGACGCCACTGTCCCTGGAGGCACGGCAGACGCCGCGGGTGAACAGATCAGCTACGTGATCACCGTGGCCAACACTGGCAACGTGATGCTCGACGGCGTCACCGTCACCGACCCCTATGCCGACGCAGGCTCGATCGTTCGCGGCGCTGACGTCGTGGGCGACAACGACGGCCTGCTCGAAGTGGGTGAAACCTGGGGCTACACCGCCAAGCACACCGTGACCCAGGCCGAGATCGACTCCAACGGCGGCGGCGACGGCGCCCTGGAGAACACCGCCACCGCCGACTCCAACCAGACCGGACCCGACACCGACGACGCCAGCGTGCCCGTCGATCGCCGGCCCAGCCTCAACATCACCAAGGACGCCACCGTCCCCGGCGGTACGGCCGACGCGGCCGGCGAACAGATCAGCTACGTCATCACCGTCGCCAACACCGGCAACACCACACTGGACGGCGTGACGGTGACGGACCCCTATGCCGATGCCGGCTCGATTGTCCGGGGCGCCGACGTTGTGGGCGACAATGACGGCCTGCTCGAAGTCGGCGAGACCTGGGGCTACACGGCAAAGCACACGGTCACCCAGGCCGAGCTCGACTCCAACGGCGGCGGCGACGGCCAGCTGGAGAACACCGCCACGGCCGATTCCAACCAGACTGGCCCAGACACCGACGACGCCAGCGTGCCCGTCGCGCAACGGGCCAGCCTCAACATCACCAAGGACGCCAGCGTCCCTGGAGGCACGGCCGACGCGGCCGGCGAGCAGATCAGCTACGTCATCACCGTCGCCAATACCGGCAACACCACGCTGGACGGCGTGACGGTGACGGACCCCTATGCCGACGCCGGCTCGATCGTTCGCGGCGCCGATGTGGTGGGCGACAATGACGGCCTGCTCGAAGTGGGCGAGACCTGGGGCTACACGGCCAAGCACACCGTGACCCAGGCCGAGATCGACTCCAATGGCGGCGGCGACGGCGCCCTGGAGAACACCGCCACCGCCGACTCCAACCAGACCGGCCCTGACACCGACGACGCCAGCGTCCCGGTCGATCGCCGGCCCAGCCTGAACATCACCAAGGACGCCACCGTCCCCGGCGGTACGGCCGACGCGGCCGGCGAGCAGATCAGCTACGTCATCACCGTCGCCAACACCGGCAACACCACGCTGGACGGCGTGACCGTCACCGACCCCTATGCCGACGCCGGCTCGATCGTTCGTGGCGCTGACGTCGTGGGCGACAATGACGGCCTGCTCGAGGTCGGTGAAACCTGGGGCTACACCGCCAAGCACACCGTGACCCAGGCCGAGATCGACTCCAACGGCGGCGGCGACGGCGCCCTGGAGAACACCGCCACCGCCGACTCCAACCAGACCGGACCCGACACCGACGACGCCAGCGTGCCCGTCGATCGCCGGCCCAGCCTCAACATCACCAAGGACGCCACCGTCCCCGGAGGCACGGCCGACGCGGCCGGCGAACAGATCAGCTACGTCATCACCGTCGCCAACACCGGCAACACCACGCTGGACGGCGTGACGGTGACGGACCCCTATGCCGACGCCGGCTCGATCGTTCGCGGCGCTGACGTCGTGGGCGACAACGACGGCCTGCTCGAGGTGGGCGAGACCTGGGGCTACACGGCCAAGCACACCGTGACCCAGGCCGAGCTCGACTCCAACGGCGGCGGCGACGGCCAGCTGGAGAACACGGCCACGGCCGACTCCAACCAGACCGGGCCGGACACCGACGACGCCAGCGTGCCCGTCGCGCAACGGGCCGCCATCGACATCGAGAAGTACGTCTCGATCGACGGCGGCGCGACCTGGAACGACGCGGACGACCCCATGGGGCCGATCGCCACTTCCGGCGCCAACATCATGTTCAAGTTCGTGGTCGCCAATACCGGCAACGTGACCCTGACCAATGCGTCGGTCACCGACACGGTGTTCGACCTGAACGGCGCGGCGGCGGGCACGGCGCGTGATGTCGGGACCCTGGCGGTCGGCGCGAGCACCGAATTCCAGATCTCCGCGCCCTGGACCGCCGGCCAGCACGTCAACGACGCCACCGCTTCGGGCAGCTATTCCGGCGGCACGGCCAGCGACCACGACCTGGCCTACTACTACGGCCTGATCGACACGGTCGGCGTGCGGACGCCAGGCTTCTGGCTCTCGCCCAACGGCCTGACCTTCTGGGACGGTACGGTGGGCAACGAGACCAAGTCCGGCCCTGATTTCCCCGACGGAGAGCTGCTGGCCTACAACAACGGCATCGTCGACGGCCCCGACCCGGGCAACAGCAACAAGGAGGAACGCTACATCCTGCTGGGCGACGACAACGGCAACGGGATCACCGACGCCGGCGAAGACACCCTGCAGATGTCGCTGGCCCTGGCGCTGAAGGTGATCGACGCCTCGCAGAAGCCCTCGCAGGACGCCCGCTACGTCCTGGGTCGCGACGTCATCGCCGCCTGGCTGAACTTCGAGGCCGGCAACAGTTCGGGCGATCCGCTCGATCCGAACAGTCCCGCGGCCAAGATGAACCAGGCGATCGACTGGCTGCAGCAGTACGCCGACGCCAACCATGACGGCATCGCCGACTTCAACGGCCCGGCCGTGAAGCAGAGCAGCGCCGCCTGGCAAGGCTCTGGCGCGGCGCTGCACACCGCGCTCGACGACTACAACAACAATGGCACGATCAGCGGCTTCACCTTCGCCGGAGACGGAGACGACAAGCTGTTCGTCTCCATGCTGACCCGCTACCACGAGGACGTCCTCGCATGAGCGGGCGGGGCGGCGCGGGCAGGGTCCAAGGCTCGGGACGGCGCGTCCTTCCCGAGCCCCTGGCCGAGGCTTTCGGAACCTGCCGGCGGCATCTGCTGATCGCCGCCGGCTTCAGCGCCTTGGTCAACATCCTGTACCTGGCGCCGACCCTCTACATGCTGCAGATCTACGACAGGGTCCTGCCGACAAGCGGGCTCCTGTCGCTTGCTTTCCTGACGATGGCGGTCGTCCTCGCCCTGGCCACCCTGGCTGTGCTGGACAGCCTTCGCCAGCGCATCCTGGTGCGGCTGGGCCTGCGTCTCGACCGCCTGCTGGCGCCCGAGGTGCTGACCCGGCTGACCGGCGGTCTCGGCCCCGACGCCGGACCGCGCCGGCGCCAGGCCATGCGCGAGTTCGACAGCTTCCGGAACGTCGTTTCGGGCCCCGCCGCGACGGCGATGCTCGATGCGCCCTGGACCCCCATCTATCTGGCCCTCTGCTTCGTGCTGCACCCGATCCTGGGCGTGATCTCGGTGATCGGGGCGGGCGCCCTGCTGATCCTGGCCATCCTCAACGAGCAGGCCACCCGCGCCAAGCTGGAGGCCCTCAACGAAGCCTCCGCCCAGGCCTACGCCTCGCAGGAGGCGATCGCCAGCCATGGCGGTCTGGTCAAGGCGCTGGGCATGCGCGAACCGCTGATCGTGCGCCAGCTGCTCGAGCGACGCGCCGCCGTCGGGCTGCAGGCCGACGCCCAGTTCACCGGCGGGATCTATACCGGCCTGATCCGCTTCCTGCGGCTGACCCTGCAGTCGCTGGCGCTGGGAGCCGGCGCCTGGCTGGCGGTGCGCCACGAGATCTCGGCCGGCGGCGTCATCGCCGCCTCGATCCTGCTCAGCCGCAGCCTGGCCCCCGTCGAACAGATCGTCGGAGCCTGGAAGAGCGTGATCCAGGCCCGCGACGGCCTGCGGACCCTCGTCGACCTGTTCGAACGCTCCCCGGCCGCGCCGGTCCGTACCCGACTGCCCGAACCCAAGGGCCGGCTGCGCGCCGAGCAGGCCAGCGTCCGCACGCCCGACGGCTCAGGCATGATCCTGCGAGGCGTGTCCTTCGACCTCAATCCCGGCGAGATCATCGGCGTCGTCGGACCCAGCGGCGCGGGCAAGACCACCCTGGCCAGGGTGCTGGTCGGGGCCCTGACCCCGGACCTGGGTTGCGTGCGCATCGACGGCGCCGACCTGGCCGACTGGCAGTCCGAGCGCCTGGCCGCTCACATCGGCTACCTGCCGCAGAACTGCGGCCTGTTCGCCGGCACGGTGAAGGAGAATATCGCCCGCTTCGCCAGCATCACCGAGAGCGACCCGCGCGAGATCGACGAGCGGGCCGTGGCGGCGGCGACGGCGGCCGGCGCCCACGAGATGATCCTGCGCCTGCCCCAGGCCTACGACACGCCGCTGGGACCGGGCGGGGCAGGGGTGTCGGCCGGCCAGGCCCAGCGCCTGGCCCTGGCCCGGGCGCTGTATGGAACCCCGCAGGTGTTCGTCTTCGACGAGCCAAACTCCAACCTCGACTTCGAGGGCGAGACGGCGCTGGAGCACGCGATCGCGGCCCAGAAGGCGAGGGGAGCGGCCCTGGTGGTCATCGCCCATCGCCTCAACATCCTGGGCGTGGCCGACAAGCTGCTGGTGCTGCGCGAGGGCGCCATGGACCTCTACGGTCCGCGCCGCGAGGTGCTGCAGGCGCTGGAGGCGAGGGTGGCGGGGCTGCCGCGCCCGGCCAACGCTTCTTCAGATCTTCGGGTTTCGGGATGAGGTCATGACCGGTTCGCTCGCAGTCCACAAACCCGGCGCCCTGGCCACGGTCGAGGCCTACAAGGCCCAGGGACCGGCCGACGGCGCCCATTGGGAGCTGCGCGTCGGCCTGGCCGCCGCCGGCGCGTTCTTCGTCGGCTTCCTCGGCTGGGCGGCCTTCGCGCCGCTCGACGCGGGTGCCTATGCGCAGGGCGTCGTCGTTGTCTCGGGCAGCCGCCAGGCCGTGCAGCACCGCGAGGGCGGGGTGATCTCGGCCCTGCGCGTGCAGGAGGGCGACAAGGTCCGCCAGGGCCAGGTGCTGCTGGAGATCAACGTCCAGGAGGTGCGCGCGCAGGAGAGGGCGCTGGCCGCCCGGGTATTCGCGGTCGAGGCCCGGCGGGCGCGACTGGCCGCCGAGCGCGACGGCCTGGACACGCCCCTCACGCCGGTCGCCTTCGCGAACCTGCCGGCCGAGGACCAGGCGCTGGCCGACGAGGCCATGGGTCTGGAGCGCCGCCAGCTGGCGGCCCAGCGCGCGGCGCTGGCCTCAAGGCGCGGGGTGCTGGGCGAACGCGCCAGCCAGCTGGCCGAACAGATCAATGGCTACAACCGCCAGCTCGCCGCCAATCGCGAGCAGCAGCGGCTGATCGGCGAGGAGCTGGAAGGCATGCGCAAGCTGGCCGCCCAGGGCTATGCGCCGCTGACGCGGGTGAGGGCGCTGGAACGGGCCGCGGCCGACCTCGTGGGCGCCGACGGCGCCTATCGCGCCCAGGCCGCCAGCGCCCGCGAAGGCATCGGCGAGACCCGCATGCAGGCCCTGCAGGGCGACCGCGAGCACATGGACGAGGTGATCGCCGACCTGCGCCAGTCGGAGATCGAGCTCAACGACCTCAAGCCCAGGCTGGCCGCCGCGCGCGACCAGCTGTCGCGCGGCATGGTGCGCGCCCCGGCCTCGGGCCAGGTCGTGGGCCTGAAGGTGTTCACCGTGGGCGGCGTCGCCGCGCCCGGCGACACGCTGATGGAGATCGTGCCGCAGCGCGCCCCATTGGTCATCGAGGCCCGGGTTTCGCCCAACGACGCCGACGACGTCCATGTCGGCCAGTCCGCAGACGTGCGGCTGACCGCGTTCCACGATCGGCATCTGCCGCTGCTGCAGGGCACGGTGACCAAGCTGTCGGCCGACGGCTTCACCGACGACAAGACCGGTGCGCGCTATTTCCGCGCCGAGGTCGCCGTGCCGCCGGAGGAACTGGCGGCGCTCAAGCAGCCGGGCCGCGAACCGCCCGCCCTGAAGGCCGGCCTGCCGGTCGAGGTCGTGGCGCCGCTGCGCAAGCGCACGGCGCTGCAGTACCTGCTGGAGCCGCTGCAGCAGCGGCTGTTCAGGAGCTTCCGCGAGCAGTGAGGGCCCGAGGCGCTAGGCGCCCGGCTCGACATCCTCGCGGATCAGCGGCAGCCAGAACGCGAAGCTGGAGCCGCCGAGCGGCGAGGGCGCGAGCATCGCCTCTCCGCCATGCGCGCGGGCGATCGAGCGGACCACGGCCAGGCCGAGACCCGAGCCGTTGCCGTCGGCCCGGCCGCGCTTGAATGGGGCGAAGATGCTGTTGGCCGTCTCCTCGGGCACCCCGGGGCCGGCGTCGGCGACGCTGAACACGACCTGGTCGCCGCGCGTCTCGATAGAGATCTCAAGCGGGCCGGGCGCGGCGTGGATGCGGGCGTTCTCCAGCAGCGCCAGGGCCGCCTGGCGAATGCGCGAGGGATCGCCGGCCACCTCGACGTCGGGCAGGGTCCAGCGCGGGACCAGCCCGGACTGCGCCAGCACCGGATCGTAGAGCACCCGCAGCGGCGCGGCGATCGCGGCCAGGTTCACGACCTCGAACCGCAGGTGGAAGTGGCCGCTCTCTTCCAGGCTCAGAACCCGCAGGTCCTCGACCAGCCGGGTCAGGCCGTCGACCTGGGTGCGCAGCATGGCCGTCCAGGCGTCGTCCTTCTCGAACACCCCGTCGGCGGCGCCCTGCAGCAGGCCGTTCAGGACGGTGAGGGGCGTGCGCAGCTCGTGGGCGATCGTGGCGTTCCACTGGGTGGCCTCGGCGACGGACACCTCCAGCCAGCCGGCCATGTGGTTGAAGTCGGCGGCGAGGTCGGCGATCTCGCCCAGGCTCTGGTCGCCGGCGGCGGCCCGGGCAGTGAGGTCGCCGGTGGTGATGGTGCGCGCGGCCTGCGCGATCTGGGTCACCGGCTGGACGATCCGGCGGGTCAGGCTGCGGGCGGCGATGATCGCCGTGCCCAGGCCCAGCACCAGCGACAGGGCGAGGGACAGGTAGTCGACGGCCTGGAACTCCATCGGAATGTCGTCGGCGATCAGGCCCTGGCTGACGAACAGCGAGTAGAGCAGGCCCCAGCCCACGGTGGTCGACAGCAGCCCGCCGGCCGCCACCACGGCCATGTAGATCGCGACCTTGCGGGTCAGTCCGTGCAGGCCGAACATCAGTGCATGTCCAGGCGGTAGCCGACGCCGCGCACGCCGCTGACCACGTCGCCCAGCCCGGCCGTCTTCAGTTTGTGGCGCAGCTTGCTCATGTGGCTGTCGACCGTGCGCTCCAGCACCTCCTCACCCGGCAGGCAGGCGTCGACCAGCTCGCCGCGCGTGAACACCCGCCTTGGGTGGCGGGCCATGAACTCGATGATGCGGAACTCGGTCAGGGTCAGGTCGAGGGGCTTCAGCGCCCCCTCGGAGCGGACCGCGACGATGTAGCTGGTCGGATCGACCTCCAGCCGACCCAGCCGGATCACCCGGTCGGGCGACATGCCGGCCGTGCGCCGCAGCACCGCCTGCACGCGCGCCACGACCTCGACGGGGTTGAACGGCTTGACCACGTAGTCGTCGGCGCCCATCCGCAGGCCCTGCAGCTTGTCGATGTCCTGGTCGAGGGCGGTCATCATCACCACGGGCGTCGCACCGCGCCGGCGGATCTCGCCCAGCACCGCCCAGCCGTCGAGCTTGGGCATCATCACGTCCAGCAGCACGATGTCGGGCCGCAACACGGCGTGCAGGTCCAACGCCACCTGGCCGTCCTGGGCGCGCGCGGTCCGAAAGCCCTCGCGGACCAGATAGCGGTCGAGGATTTCGGCGATCGCGGCCTCGTCCTCGGCGATGAGTGCAAGCGGGTTCATCGTCACTGCTTGGCATAGACGCCGGTCCCGGGCCAGACGCGGCAGGTCGCGTCCATCGTTCGTCCACGATCCCTCCACACAGCGCAAACGGAGGCGTGGGAAAGGCCCGTCTCACTTCGCGCGGCCCTCCCCGGATCCGCGCCTCCGGAGAACGACGTCGATGCATCCCTCCCTGCGCAAGGCCCTCATCGGAGGCGCCGCGGCCCTTTCACTCGGCCTGGCCGGCTGTGGAGGCGGGCAGGGCGACGAACAGGCGCCGGCCATGGCCGAGGTGACCTTCGTCGACGCCGCCGCCTCGCCCGTGCAACTGACCAGCGACCTGCCGGGGCGCGTCGTGGCCCATCGCATCGCCGAGATCCGGCCCCAGGTCGGCGGCCTGATCCAGCGCCGGCTGTTCGTCGAGGGCGCTGACGTCAAGGCCGGCGCGCCTCTGTTCCAGATCAACGCCGCGCCGTTCCAGGCCGAGCTCGACAGCGCCGTCGCCGCGCTGCGCCGAGCCGAGGCCGCCCGCAACCTGGCCCGCGTGCAGGTCGACCGCCTGCGGCCGCTGGCGGAAGTCGACGCCGTCAGCCGCCAGACCTTCGACACCGCCGTCGCCACCCAGGAACAGGCCGAAGCCGAGGTCGCCGCGGCCCGGGCCACGGCCCAGCGCCGGCGCCTGGACCTGAACTTCGCCACCATCACCGCGCCGATCTCGGGCCGCATCGGCGCGTCGGCCGTCACCGAGGGCGCGCTGGTCAGCCAGGGCGCGACCGAGGCCCTGGCGACCGTCCAGCAGATCGACCAGGTGTTCGTCGACGTGCGCCAGCCTGCCGCCCGCATGCTCGAGCTGCAGAAGTCGGGCGGTTCCGGCGGCGCGAGCGTGGAGATCCTCGACGCCAACGGCGGCGCTACGGGCCTGCGGGGCAAGCTGCTGTTCTCCGAACTGGCGGTCGACCCCGGCACAGGCGACCTGCGGGCGCGCGTGCTGGTCGACAACGCCGGCCACAGCCTGCTGCCGGGCATGTTCGTCCGCGTGCGCCTGCCCGACGGTGGGCTGAAGAGCGCCGTGCGGCTGCCCCAGCAGGCCGTGTTCTTCTCCGGCGGCAAGGCCCAGGTGATGGTGCTGAAGGGAACCGGCGCGCCCGAGCCCAGGCCCGTGACGGCCGGCCCGGTCATCGACAACCAGTACGTCATCCTCGGCGGCCTCGACGTCGGCGAGCGGGTGATCGTCGAAGGCCGCGACCGCCTGGCGCCCGGCGCGCCGGTGAAGGCCACGGCGTGGAAGTCCGCCGCGGCGTCCCAGCCCGCCGCCCAGCGCTGATCCGAAAGCCCGTCCCGATGTCCCAGTTCTTCATCAACCGGCCCGTCTTCGCATGGGTCCTGGCCATCTTCATCGTGCTGGCCGGCCTGCTGGCGATCCCGCGCCTGCCGATCGCCCAGTTCCCGTCGGTGGCGCCGCCCAGCGTCTCGATCTCGGCGACCTATCCGGGCGCCACCACCCAGGCCCTGACCGACAGCGTCATCGCCCCGATCGAGCGCGAGCTCTCCAGCGTCAAGAACCTGCTCTATTTCGAGAGCTCGGCCGACACGAGCGGCACGGCCTCGATCACCGTCACCTTCCGTCCGGGCACCGACCCGCAGATGGCGCAGGTCGACGTCCAGAACCGCCTGAAGACGGTCGAGGCGCGCCTGCCGCAGGCCGTGCGCCAGACCGGCGTGACGGTCGACTCCGCCTCGTCCGGCTTCCTGATGATGGTGTCGCTGGTGTCCGACAACGGCGCCTTCGGCCCGCAGGAGCTGGGCGACTACATGGCCCGCAACCTGGTCAACGAACTGCAGCGCCTGCCAGGCGTGGGCAAGGTGCAGAGCTTCGCCTCCGAACGCGCCATGCGCGTCTGGGTCGATCCGCAGAAGCTGGTGGCCTACGACGTGGCGATCGGCGACGTCACCGCCGCCATCGCCTCCCAGAACCAGCAGCTGGCGCCCGGCCGTCTGGGCGAGACCCCGGTCGTCGCCGGTCAGCTGGTCAGCGTGCCGCTGACGGCCTCGGGCCAACTTCAGACCCCCGAGCAGTTTTCGGCCATCACCCTGCGCGCCAACGCCGACGGCTCGCGCCTGACGCTGGGCGACGTGGCCCGGGTCGAACTGGGCTCGCAGACCTACGCCTTCGAGACCACCGACAACCGAAAGCCCTCGGCCATCGCCGCCGTCCAGCTGGCCCCCGGCGCCAACGCGGTGAAGACCGCCGACGCCGTCCGCACCCGCATGGCCGAGCTCGCCCCGTCCATGCCCGCGGGCATGGGATATCTGGTGCCCTACGACACCGCGCCCTTCGTCAAGGTCTCGATCGAGAAGGTGCTGCACACCCTGATCGAGGCCATGGCGCTGGTGTTCCTGGTGATGTTCCTGTTCCTGCAGAACGTCCGCTACACCCTGATCCCCTCGATCGTCGCGCCGATCGCCCTGATGGGCGCGCTGGCGGTGATGCTGATGACCGGCTTCTCGATCAACGTTCTGACCATGTTCGGCATGGTGCTGGCGATCGGCATCATCGTCGACGACGCCATCGTCGTGGTCGAGAACGTCGAGCGGATCATGGTCACCGAGGGCCTGTCGCCCAAGGCCGCCACCCAGAAGGCGATGAAGGAGATCACCGGCGCGGTCGTCGGGATCACCCTGGTGCTGTCGGCCGTGTTCATCCCGATGGCCTTCGCCTCGGGCTCGGTGGGGGCGATCTATCGCCAGTTCAGCCTGGCAATGGCCACCTCGATCCTGTTCTCGGCCCTGCTGGCCCTGACCCTGACGCCGGCCCTGTGCGCCACGATCCTCAAGCCGGTCGATCCCAGCCACCATGAGAAGAAGGGCTTCTTCGGCTGGTTCAACCGCCACTTCGACCGCATGACCGAAGGCTACGCTAAAGGCGTGACCGGGCTGGTCAAGCGCACGGGTCGGGCCATGCTGGTCTTCGTCGCCCTGGTCGCTGCGCTGGGCTTCAGCTTCACGCGCCTGCCCGGCGCCTTCCTGCCCGACGAGGACCAGGGAAGCTTCATGACCATGTTCACCCTGCCGGCCGACGCCACCGCAGAGCGCACCCGGGCGGTCATCAAGCAGTACGAGGACCACCTGGCCAAGCGCGAGGCGATCGCGGGCAACACCTCGATCATCGGCTTCGGCTTCTCCGGCTCGGGCCAGAACGCGGCCATGGCCTTCACCAACATGACCGATTGGGACAAGCGCAAGGGCGCGACCGTCAACGAGGAAATCGCCTCGGTCCAGGAAGCCATGGCCGGCGTCAAGGACGGCACGGTGATGGCCCTGAACCCGCCGGCCATCGCCGAACTGGGCACCTCGTCCGGCTTCGCCATGCGCCTGCAGGACGTGCGCGGCCAGGGCCCGGCGGCGCTCGGCGCGGCCCAGGCCAAGCTGCTGGAACTGGCCGCGACCAGCCCCAAGCTGGCCATGGTCTATCCCGACGGCCTGCCCGACGGCGCCAGCCTGCACCTGGCCATCGACTGCGAGAAGGCCGAGGCCCTGGGCGTGTCGTTCGCCGTCATCAGCGAGACCCTCTCGGCGGCGATGGGCTCGGCCTACGTCAACGACTTCCCCAACAACGGCCGCATGCAGCAGGTGATCGTCCAGGCCGAGCCGACCGCCCGCATGCAGATCCAGGACGTGCTGGGCCTCTACGTGAAGAACCGCTCGGGCGGCATGGTCCCGCTAAGCGCCTTCGTCACCCCGCAGTGGGAAGAAACCCCGCTGCAGCTGGTCCGCTACAACGGCTACCTGTCCTCGCGCATCTCCGGCAGCGCGGCGCCCGGCGTGTCGAGCGGCGAGGCCATGGCCGAGATGGAGCGCCTGGCCCAGCAGCTGCCGCCCGGCTTCTCGGTGGCCTGGACCGGCCAGTCGCTGCAGGAGCGCCAGAGCGGCAACGAGGCGCCGATGCTGATGGTGCTGTCTATGCTGGTGGTCTTCCTGGTGCTGGCCGCCCTCTACGAAAGCTGGACCATCCCGGTGTCGGTGATGCTGGTCGTGCCCCTGGGCCTGATCGGCGCCGTGGCCGCCACCATGATCCGGGGCCTGCCCAACGACGTGTTCTTCAAGGTCGGCATGATCACGATCATCGGCCTGTCGGCGAAGAACGCCATCCTGATCGTCGAGTTCGCCAAGCAACTGCGCGAAGGCGGCAAGGGACTGGTCGAGGCGACCATCGAGGCGGCCCGCCTGCGCCTGCGGCCGATCATCATGACGTCGCTGGCCTTCACCCTGGGCGTGGTGCCCCTGATGATCGCCGCCGGCGCCAGCGCCGCCACCCAGCACTCGATCGGCACGGGCGTGTTCGGCGGCATGCTGACGGCCACCTTCCTGGCGATCTTCTTCGTCCCGGTCTTCTTCGTCTTCGTGCTGACCACGGCGAGCCATCTGAGCGAGCGCCTCAAGGGCGTACGCCTGCCGCGCTGGTCGCGCGGCCAATCGGGCAAGGGAGCCTGAGCATGAACCGCATCCACCTCCTGGCGGCGAGCCTCGCCGCGCTGAGCCTGGCGGCCTGCCAGTCCTACCCGGAGCGCAAGCCCGACCTCAGCGTCCTGCCGGCGGCCTATCCGGCTGGGCCGACCGCCGGAACCGCCGTCGCCGACCTCGACTGGACGTCGGTGGTTCGCGACGAGCGCCTGCGGCGGCTGGTCGAGCTGTCGCTGGTCGAAAGCCGCGACCTGCGCTCGGCCCTGCTGGAAGTCCAGGCGGCGCGGGCCCAGTCGCGGGCCCAGGACGCCTCGTTCTTCCCGCAGGTCCAGGCCTCTGCCCAGCACTCGGGCGCGCGCCAGCCGATGATGCAGGGGATGGCGCCCGAGACGACCCAGGTCGGCGTTTCGCTGACGGCGTTCGAGCTCGATCTGTTCGGCCGTCTGCGGGCCCAGTCGCAAGGCGCCTTCGCGACCTACCTGGCCGCGGAGGAGGGGGCTCGCGCCGCCCGCATCGCCCTGGTCTCGGCCGTGGCCGAGGCCTACCTGGCTGAACGCGCGGCGGACGAGCGCCTGCAACTGACCCGCGCGACCGTCAGGGACTGGTCGGCGTCCCTCGACCTGACCCGCCGCCTGAAGGCGGCCGGCCAGGCCGACAGCGTCGAACTGGCCCAGGCCGAGGGCCAGGCCAGGACCGCGCAGGCCGAGCTGGAAGCGGCCGAGCGGGGGCATCGGCAAGCCCTGAACGCCCTGGTCCTGGTGGTCGGCGCGCCGCTGCCGGCCGACCTGCCCGCGCCGACGCCCCTGGCCGAGCAGCCGGTGCTGGTGGAGATCGCCGCCGGGCTGCCGTCCGACCTGCTGGCCCGCCGCCCCGATATCCTCCAGGCCGAACAGCGCCTGAAGGCCGCCCAGGCCGACGTCCGCGCCGCCAGGGCGGCGTTCTTTCCGACGGTGTCGCTGACCGGCCAGTACGGCTTCGCCTCGGGCGATCTCGACCGACTGTTCGACGGCGCGTCGCGCACCTGGACCTGGACGCCGCAGGTCTCGCTGCCGCTGTTCCAGGGCGGACGGCTGCGCGCCCAGCACGCCGTGGCCGACGCGCGCGGCGGCCAAGCGGTCGCGGCCTACGAGAAGGCGATCCAGACGGCGTTCCGGGAAGTGGCCGACGGCCTGGCCGCCCGCGCCACCTATGGCGGCCAGATCGGGGCCCAGGTCGGCGTCGTCGCCGCAGCCGAGCGTCGGGCCGATCTCTCGCAGCGCCGCTTCCGGGCCGGCGTCGAGAACCGGATCGAGCTGCTCGACGCCCAGCGCAGCCTCTATGCTGCCAGGCAGACCCTCATCCAGCTGCGCCAGGAACAGGCCGTCGCCTCGATCAACCTCTACCGGGCGCTCGGCGGTCCGGTCGGCCGCGCCGAGGACTGACATGTCGGGCAAGGGGTCCATCATGCCTGGCATGAGCCGCGTGTTCGCGGCGCTGGCGGCGGGCCTGCTGCTGACGGGCTGCGGCTCGCTGGCGCGGCCCAATGCGCCGCCAAGACCGACGAGCGCCCAGATGGTGATCGCGCCCGACGTCCGCATGGACGCCGGCAAGCTCGACGACCTGCACGCGTTCGACCAGCAGATGGCCAAGACCATCGAGGGCGAGGGGCCGGTCGCGGTGCTGGCCCTGTCCGGCGGGGGCGCGAACGGGGCCTACGGCGCCGGCGTCCTGATTGGCTGGAGCGAGCGCGGAGACCGGCCGCGCTTCGACGTGGTCACCGGCGTCAGCACCGGCGCCCTGGCCGCGCCATTCGCCTTCCTGGGGCCTGGGTGGGACGCCCGGCTCCGCGACGCCTACACCGGCGCCGGCGCGGCGCGGCTGCTCAGCATGGGCAATTTCGGAGCTCTGGTGCGACCCAGCCTGTTCAGCGCCCAGGCCCTGCGCCAGCTGATCGACGAGCAGGTCTCGCCGGAGATGCTGGCGGCGATCGCCCGCGAGCACGCCGCCGGTCGCCGCCTGCTGGTGGCGACCACCAATCTTGACAGCCAGCAGACGGTGATCTGGGACATGGGCAAGCTGGCCTCGCAGGACACGCCCCAGGCCCACCGGCTGTTCAAGGACGTGCTGCTGGCCTCGGCCGCCATCCCCGGGGTGTTTCCGCCCGTGCTCATCGTCGCGCGCGACGCCGACGGACAGCCGGTCAGCGAGATGCACGTCGACGGCGGCGTCAACACGCCGTTCCTGGCCATTCCGGAGGCGCAGATCCTGATGGCCGACGAGACCGCGTCGGTCGCCGCCAGCCAGACGCACGCGCTCTACGTGCTGGTCAACGGCAGGGTCGCGCCCAACGACGCCGTCACCCCCGGACACATCGGCGCCATACTGGCCCGTTCGTACGACAGCATGAGCAAGGCCTCGCTGCGCACGCACCTCAACGCGATCGTGGCGTTCTCGCGCCGCAACGGCCTTCGGATGCACCTGGCCGCCATTCCCGACAACGTCGAATCCTCGGTGCTGGCCTTCGACCAGCCGACGATGAACGCCCTGTTCGAGATGGGGCGGACGAGCGCCGGCGAGGGCAGGGCGTTCCGCCGCCTCGACGACAGCGAGGTCTCGCTGGCGCGTCCGTTCACGCTCGACGAGGCGCGAATTCCCGAGCGGCTGAAGCCTCGCGAACGACCCTCCACGGCCCTCCAGGCCGAACCGGCGACACCCCGCGCCGCCCGACGCCCCGCCAGCGTCGAGCCGTAGCGACAGGATCCCGCGCGACGGCGCGGGGGATCGCGACGCCTCGCCCCCGAGACGCCGCGATCAGGAAGGGGCGCACACCCCCCAATCCCAGTGCGTCCCTTCCTACCCCTCTGGCGGTCGATGGTTTCCGAGGCCAGCGCACGCGCGCCCGATGATCGAAGCCCTCATGAGGGCGCGAAGGGTTCGGGTTCACACGATTGTCGTCAGCCGCTGGCATGGGGCCGCCTCATGTCCCTGCCTGCCCTCAAACCCGGCGCGCCGCGCGAACTGGACGGCGCCGCGGGCGCGGAACGTTTCGAGGCCCTGACCCGACGCCTGCGGATGCCGCTGCTGCGCTACTTCACGCGCCGGACAGGCTCGCAGCCCGACAGCGAGGAACTGGTCCAGGACCTGTTCCTGCGTCTGCTGCGTCGCCCCGGCCTGATGAACCTCGAGAGCATCGACGGCTACGTGTTCGAGGCGGCGGCCAATCTTCTTCGCGACAAGGCCAAACGGGAGAGGACGCGGCCGATGCTAGGCGCGGTGGACATCGATGGGATCGACCTTGCCGACGATCTTCCCGGCGCGGAGGACGTCGTCGGGGGTCGGCAGAGCCTCGAACGCATCCAGGTCGCCCTGAAGTCCCTGTCGCCCCGGGCGCGCACCATCGTCATCCTTCGCCGCTTCGAGGACATGAGCCACGCCCAGATCGCCGCCAGGCTGAACATCTCGGTCAGCGCCGTCGAAAAGCATCTGGTCCGGGCCATGGCCGTGCTGCGCCACGCCTTGCGGGAGCAGGGCTGATGGCCGACCGCAAGCCGAGCGACGACGAGGCCGCCCGCTGGTTCGCCAAGGCCGACCGGGGGCCGTTGTCGGGCGAGGACCGCAAGGCCTTCCTCGAATGGCTGAAGGCGCCCGGCAACGCCGACGCCTACCAGGAGACCGCCGATGCCTGGTCGACCCTCGGCGCGGCCAAGGGCGCCGACAGCCTGATGGCGATGCGCGCGGCCGCCCTGCGCGAAGCCTCGGGCTTAAGCCGGCGGCGGGCGATCCTGGGTCTGGGCGGCGCGCTCGCGGCGGCGGGCGCCGGCGGGGCGGCGTTCCTGGCGGCCGGCGCGGCCGGGGCGACGATCCGCACCGGGGCAGGGGAGCGCCTCACGGCGCCCTTGCCGGACGGCTCCAGCGTGACCCTGGCGCCGCTGTCGACGGTGCGCGTCCGCTACGACGAGGCCCGCCGCCGCGTGCGGCTGGTCGAGGGGCAGGCCTATTTCGATGCGCGCTCCGCGCCCGGGCGGCCGTTCGAGGTGATCGTCGGCGACCAGCGCGCGCAGGGCAGCGGCGGTCGCTTCCAGGTGACCAAGCAGGGCGAGACGGCGCAGATCCTGATCGAGGATGGCGTTCTCGACGTCGCCGCCGACACCGGCGCGCGCCAGCGGCTCACGACCGGTCAGATGGTCTCCGGCCTAGTCGGCGCGAAAAGGGTCACGGCGGTCGATCTCGACGAACTGACGGCCTGGCGCGAGGGCCGGCTGGTGTTCAACGACGCGCCGCTGCCGCAGGTCGCGGCGGCCTTCAACCGCTATTCCAGCGATCGCCTGGCGCTGGCGCACGACGCCCGCCTCGACGCCATCCGCATCTCGGGCTCCTTCCGCTACGACGGAACGCGCGAATTCGCCCAGGCCCTGGCGGCGGGTTTTGGCGTGCGCGTGCGCCAGCTGGACGAGACGACCTGGGAGATCGACGGCTGACGCTCCCACGCCCGTGGTCGATGAAATTTTCAAGACAGGGTGAGGCTTTGGCCCACGGCGAAGTTCCTGAGGGTGATCGGTCGACGGGGGCCGCGATTGCCTAGGACAGCACGATGACGAACCGAGTTTCTTACGCCGCCGGCCTTCGGCGCAGCCTGATGGCCTGCTGCGCCATCGCCGCCCTCGGCGCGGCCGCGCCGGCCTTGGCCCAAGGAATGGGCGCCCAGGAAGCTAGCGCGCCGCCGGCGGCCTTCTCCCTCCAGGCCCAGCCCCTGGAACTGGCCCTGCCGGCTTTCGCCAAGCAGGCCGACGTGCAGGTGCTCTATGCCTCGAACCTGGTGAAGGGCAAGCGGGCCAACGCCGTGGTCGGGACCCGCCCGCCGGCCGAGGCGCTGGGCGCCCTCCTGGCCGGCTCAGGCCTGAAGGCGACGGCCACCGGGCCGCGCACCTTCCTGATCTCGGTGCAGGAAAATCCGGTCGTCGCCGAGCTCGAGGAGGTCGTCGTCACCGCCCAGAAGCGTTCGGCCCGGATCGAGGACGTCCCGCTCGCCGTGACCGTGCTCGAAGGCGGCGACGCCCAGCGGCGCGGCGTCACCAACGTCGTCGACCTCGTGGACCAGATCGCGGGCGTGTCGGTCAACTACGCCTTCGGCGGCACCAACTACGGCCTGATCAGCATTCGCGGCATCGGCGGCGCCGACGACTACAAGCCCAACGGCAACCCCTCGGTCGCCCTGCACGTCGACGGCGTCTACCAGACCTCGAACGCCTATCTCGGCATGCCGCTGTTCGACCTCGACCGGGTCGAGGTGCTGAAAGGTCCGCAGGGCACGCTCTATGGCCGCAACACCACCGCCGGCGTCATCAACGCCATCACCCGCGGGCCCGGCGACGTGCTGGAAGGCTCGGCCCGTCTCGAGCGCGGCAGCTACGGCTACACCGAGGCCGAGGCCTCGATCGGCGGCCCGGTCAGCGAAAAGCTCGGCGTGCGCCTGGCCGTGCTGGCCCAGAACGGCGGCGGCTTCATGACCGGCGCCGGCGCGGGCCTGCTGGCCGGCTTCCGCCCCTCGGTCAGAGGCGTCGTCCAGACCCAGGTGCCGGCGCTGGTCGATCCGGGCCGCCGCGAGGGCTTCGGCGACAAGGACCTGGTCGCCGGCCGCGCGACCTTCGACCTCGAGCTGGCGCCCGAGAGCGACCTGGTGGTCAAGCTGTTCGGCAGCCGCGACCGCGGCGACACCCGCCAGTACGACCGCATCTCGCGCGCCCAGGACGCCACCGTCGCCAACGCCGGCGAAAACGACGACCCCTACGAGTTCTATTCGGCGGGCTACCCCGCGCAGCGCATCGACATCTACGGCGGCTCGGCGACACTCAGTCACAAGGTCCGCGAAAACCTGAACTTCACCGCCGTCGGCGGCTGGCAGGGCAGCAAGCGCTCGGTGCAGGGCAACGGCGACGGCTCGCCCTATCCGGCTTCCTACTTCGACGCCGACGAGAAGCTCAGCCAGTCGTCGCTGGAACTGCGCCTGGCCGACGACACCGGCGGCAAGCTGGACTGGATCGCCGGCGCCTTCTACGTCAGCGACGACGTCAAGTTCGACACCGCCTGGACCAGCTACTCGGCCCTTACCCAGTACGACAACCTGCACCACCAGGATCGCAAGAGCCTCGCCCTGTTCGGCCAGGTCGACTATCGCCTGGTCGAGCGCCTGCAGGTGTCGGCCGGCCTGCGCTACACGCGTGACGAAGCCCACTATGTCGGCCGCAATGTCGACCACAACCCCTGGGGCATCAGCACCTTCACCACGACCTTCGCCACGACCAACCCGTTCGCGTGGGACGAGAAGTTCGAGGACGACAACGTCTCGGGCCGCCTGACGGTGAAGTACGACGTCACCAAGGCCCTGAACGTCTTCGTGTCGGCCGGCACCGGCTATCGCGGCGGCGGCTTCGACGGCACCTCGATCTTCACCGTCGCCGAGACCAAGCCGTTCGCGTCGGAGACCGTGCGGGCCTACGAGGCCGGTCTGCGCTGGAGCACGCCGCGCCTGCGCCTGTCGCTGGACGCCTTCGACTATCGCTTCAGCGAGCTGCAGGCCACCACGCGCCTGGCCAACGACACCAACGGCCGCGCCAATGTCGGCAAGGCCCGCAGCAAGGGGATCGAGGTCGCGCTCAGCGCCCAGCTGTTGCGCACCGAACGTCAGAGCCTGGCCTTCGACGTCAACGCCGCCTGGCTGGACACCGAGGTGCTGTCGTTCAGCTCCAACCGCGTGGCCGAGGTGCTGCAGACGGTGGGCGACCCGCTGCCGGGCGCGCCGGACGTCTCGGCGACCGCGAGCCTGAACCACAGCGTCACGCTCAAGGACGGCTGGACGCTGCGCAGCCGCCTGGGCGTCACCCATCACGGCGAGGAGTCCAACCGCCTGAACGCCACGCCTGGCAACACGGCCAAGGCCTACACCCTGGTCAACGCCCGGGTGGACCTGGCAACGCCGAAGAACTGGACGCTCTACGCCTACGGCCGCAACATCACCGACGAGGTCTATTTCCCCGAGCTGAACGGCGCGGCCCGTCTCGTCGGCGCGCCGGCCACCTACGGGATCGGCGCGCGGTTCGACTTCTGACCCGCGGGGCGATCCGGCCTCTCGGCCGGGTCGCCTTCGCACCGCTGACGGGATCCGACATGTCCTTGCTTTCGCGCCGCGCCGTGATGGTCGCCTCGACCGGCCTCTTCCTGGCCCGTGCGACGGCGACGCAGGGGTTGGAGATCCGTCGCGCCGCGCCCGCCCAGCCCTTCGCCCTGGGCGTGGCCAGCGGCGACCCGTGGACCGACGGCTTCGTGCTGTGGACCCGTCTGAGCGCCGGCGGCGCGCCGCTCGACGCCCCGGCCGTACCGGTGGCGTACGAGGTCGCCGAGGACGAGGCCTTCCGCCGCATCGTGCGGCGCGGCCGGCGCGCGGCGAGCCCCGCCCTGGGCCATGCCGTGCATGTGGAGGTCCGGGGCCTTCGTCCTGGACGCACCTACTGGTATCGTTTCCACGCGCTGGGGGCCGTCAGCCCCGTGGGCCGCACCGCGACGGCGCCGGAACGCGCCGCGCGGGCCAAGATCGCGGTCAGCAGCTGCCAGCACTTCGAGCTCGGCTGGTTCGCCGCCTATCGCGACATGGTCGCCGCCCAGCCGGACCTGATCGTGCAGCTGGGCGACTACATCTACGAGAACAGCTACGCCCAGTTTCCAAAGGTCCGTCGCTTCGATGGGCCGGAGCCCGTGGATCTGGAGGGCTATCGTCGCCGGCACGCGATCTACAAGTCCGACGCCGACCTGCGCGAGGCCCATCGCCTGGCGCCGTGGATCGTCACCTGGGACGACCACGAGGTCGAGAACGACTATGCCGACCTGGCCAATCTGAAGGGGCAGGATCCGACCGTCTTCGCGCGACGCCGCGCCGCCGCCTACCAGGCCTATTTCGAACACCTGCCGGTGCGGCCCAGCCTGTGGGCCCGGCCGGACGGACCCCGGCTCTATCGTCACCTGGCGTGGGGCGATCTGGTGAGCCTGCCCGTGCTGGACGGTCGCCAGTATCGCTCTGCCCAGGCCTGCAACCCGCCGGGCCAGAGCGGCAATCGCCCGCGTCGCGACTGCCCGGCGCTGACCGCTCCCGACCGCACGATGCTGGGCGCGGCGCAGGAGGCCTGGCTGGACGGGACGCTGGCGTCCGAGCGCCGACTCTGGACCCTCCTGGCCCAGCAGACGGTGGTCGCGCCGATCGAGACGCCGCAGGGCGTTATGTCCGATCAGTGGGACGGCTATGCCGCCGCCCGCGAGCGCCTGATGCGGGGGCTCACGCGGCCCTCGGTGCGCAACGCCGTCGTGCTGAGCGGCGACATCCACGCCTTCATGGTCAACGACCTGCGAAGCGGCGGGCCCTCGACGTCGCCCGTGGCGACTGAACTGGTGACGACCTGCCTCGCCGCCAGCCATGCCCCCGAGGCGCGCTACGGCGGGGTCCGGGAGCGCAACGCCGATGTCCGCTTCGCCGATATCCGGCGCTCGGGCTACACGCTGATCGAGGCGACGGCCGCACGGCTGGACGTCGACCTGCGCGCGGTCGCCGACCAGAGCGATCCAGGGGGCGTCGCGCAAGGCCTGGCGAGGTTCGTGATCGAGGACCAGCGCCCGGGCGCGCAGGCCGGCTAGGAAGCCGCCCACGCCGGGAAGATGCCGCCGGGGCGCGACAGCCGGCCGGGTTCGAGCTAGGAGAGGCTGCGGCAAGGGCAGGGACTTCGGCGGTGCGTGGACGTCGACTGAGCGGAATGATCGGCGCCTTGAGCGCCTGCGTGGTCGTCACGTCCGTCCAGGCGGCCGAAGCAGCGTCGCGACGCTTCGACATCGCGGCCCAGCCTTTGGACCAGGCGCTGAGCGCGTTCTCGGCCGCAACCGGCCTGCCCATGCTCTACGACAGCGGTCTGGCGGCGGGAAAGCGGTCGTCGGCGGTGGCGGGCGAGATGCGGCCGCGCGAGGCCCTTGTGCTGCTGCTGGCCGGCTCCGGGCTCAGCGCGCGCTTCACCCAGGGCGGGGCGGTAGTGGTCTACGCCAACTCCGGCTCGACGGTCACGCTCAATCCGATCACCGCGGTGGCCGCGCCGGTGATCGGCGGCGTGCGCGACGACCCGGCCGCGCGCAGCTATGCCGACGTCGTGCGTCGCCGGATCGTCGAGGGACTACGGGGGGAAAAGATCCTCGCCAGCGGCGACTACATGCTGTCCGCACGTGTCTGGGTGGCCGAGGGCGGCCAGACGCAACGCGTCGAAATCATTACGGGTTCTGGCCAGGTCGAGCGGGACCAGGTGTTCCTCGCCACCGCCGGGGCGATGCTGTTTCCCGCTCCGCCGCCGAACCTGCCGCAACCGATGCGGATGGAATTCCAGGTCCGTCAGCAGCGCTGACCGTCACCGTTCTGTCGCTTGCGCGCCTTAGTTGAGGCGCCTGTTGAGTAACAGGTGGTCTGAGTTTCCATGGGGCGGAACTGGCTTCTCGGTACGGCCGCATCGGCGCTGCTGCATGGCGGCGTGGCCGCGGCGTTCCTCGTCACCCTGAACGCGCGTCCCGGCCAACTGGTCGAGCACGGCGACGTCGGCACGATCTCGGTCGAGCTGGTCGACGCGCCGCCGCAGAAGGGCGCGGCCCAGACGACGGCGACGGCCCAGCCGCTAGCGGCTCCCAGCGTGACCGACCTGGCCAAGACCCTGACGCCCGAGGCGGTGGGGCCGTACTCCGCCGCCGACGCCCCGCCGACCGGCGCCGCATCGTCGATGCAGGCGGCCGCCGCGGCTGACCCTGGCGCGCTGTCCAGCTACTACCGCGAACTCGAGAACCATCTGGCCCGCTTCCACCGCTATCCCGCCACCGGCGCGGGCGCGAGGCCCAACGGCATGGTCAGGGTCGCCCTGATCGTTCAGCGCGATGGCCGCGTGCTGGACGCCTGGATCGAAACCAGCTCCGGCGTCGTCATGCTCGACAACGCCGCCATGAAGACGCTGCGCGCGGCCGAGCCGCTGCCGGTGCTGCCAGCCACCCTGCCAGGCTCCATCGACCTGGTGGTGCCGCTGCGCTACGCGGCCGCCGCCCGCGCAGCCGGCTGATCGGCGTCTGGACACGGCATGGTCACCGACGCGGCGCTGCGCCTGAGAGGGCATCTGGTCGAAAAGTACGAGACGCTGCTGGCCGGCGTCAGCGCGCGGCTGGGCTCGCGTGAGCAGGCCCGCGACGCGCTGCAGGACGCCTACGTCAAGCTGTCCAGCGGCGGGCCGGCCGAGGAAGTGCGCCACCCGACGGCCTATCTCTATCGCATGGCGCTGAACATCGCCGCCAACGCCCGGCGGCGCGACCGGCGGCTGCTGACCTTCGACGAGGTCTCGGCCCTGCTGGAGGTGCCCGACGAGACCCCCGATCCCGAGACGATCGCCGAGGCCCGCTCGGACCTGGCCCGGGTCAGGGAGGCGATGGCCGGCATGTCGGCCAGGCGCCTGGCGATCTGCACCGCCGCCTGGCTGGACGGACGCTCGACCACCGAGATCGCCGCGCGCCAGGGGATCGCGCAACGCACCGTGCAACACGAGCTGAAGCTGGCGACAGAAGAGCTGCAGCGAATTTTGAACCAGCCCAAGGTCGTATTCTTGCGCCAACCCGGTCCTGAAGCGTCATGATCCGTAGTGAGGGATTCCAGAAGGGCTGGCGGGAGCGGGATGTGAGCGACGACGTCGCTGGTCAGGCCCAGGCATGGGTGAGTTTGCTGCTGTCGGGACAGGCGACGCAGGCGGACGGCCGCGCGCTGTCGGCCTGGCGCGGGGCGGACGAACGCCACGAGGCCGCCTTCCGCGACGCCGCCCGGCTGCACGGCCTGGCCCGTCAGGCCGCAGGTGAACTGCGGGCGCGGGAGACGACGGCGCTGGCCCGGCCCGAGCCGGTCGCGCAAAGCCGCCGTCGCTTCCTGGTCGGCGGGGCGCTCGCCGCCTCGGTCGCCGGGGGCGCCGTCCTGCTCGGCCGCGCGGCCATGGCGCCCGCCGGCCGCGCCGCGGACTTCGAAACCGCCAAGGGCGAAACCCGCATGGTCCAGCTGGCCCCGGGCGTCTCAGCCGAACTTAACACCCTGACGCGGATCGCCCGGCGCGAAGACGTCGGGCCTAGGGCCTTCGAACTGCTGGCCGGCGAGGCTCTGGTCTCGATCGACCACGACGCCGCGGTGTCGATCTTCGCCGGCGACGGCGAGACGACGACCAGCCGCGCGCGCCTGTCGATGCGCTGCCTGGACGGCGAGGTGAGGGTGTCGTGCCTGGAGGGTGCGGCCCGCGTCCGCTCGGCCGGCCGGATCGTCGACCTGCCCGGGCGCTACAGCGTCACCTACGACCAGGCCAGCCTGGCGGCCCCGGCGCCGATCGATCCGATCGCGGAAGGCGCCTGGCGTCGCGGCATACTGGTGTTCCGCGACGAGCGGCTGGGCGACGTGATCGAGGAGATCAACCGCTACCGCGAGGGCCGGATCGTCATCGCCAGCGCCAGCCTGCGCGAGCGGCGGGTCAACGGCACCTTCCAGACCAACCGCATCGACCAGGTCGTGGACCAGCTGCGGCTGGCCTATGGCGTCAGCGCCACCGCGCTGCCCGGAGGCGTCGTCCTGGTCGCCTGAGGGGGCCTTGGCCCCTCCGGAAGTGTCGCGAAATCTTCACGCGATTTCTTTGCGCCTGTACCCGGCGCGCGTGTCTCTCCCCCGACACCAAGTTCGAGGCGCTGACGGCTTCCTGACGGAAGCGTCATCGGGGGATAGATGCTGGATCAAAAAGCAAGACGCCTTGCCGGAGGCGTAACGGCGGCGCACGTCGCGGCCGCCGCTCTGGCCGTCGCGGGCCATGCCGCGGCGCAGGAAACGCCTCCCGAGGCGGCGCAGGCGCCGGCGCGCTTCGAGGTGCGGGCCTTCCAGGTCAAGGGCAACACCGTCCTCGACGCCGACACGGTCGAACGCGCCGTCTATCCCTTCATGGGCCCGGGCCGCACCGCCGACGACATCGAGGCGGCGCGCGCGGCCCTCCAGAAGGTCTACGAGGATCGCGGCTACATCGCCGTGGCGGTCTACATCCCCGAGCAGTCGGTCGAGACCGGGATCCTCCAGCTGGAGGTGCTAGAGCAGAAGATCGGCCAGGTGATCGTTACCGGGGCCAAGAAGCCCGAAACGGTGCGCGCCCAGGCGCCGTCGCTGGCCGAGGGGCTGACGCCAAGCCTGCCGGCGTTCCAGCGCGACGTCGTGGCGATGAACCAGAACCCGACCCGCAAGGTCACGCCCGAGCTTAAGGCCGGCGCCGCGCCGGGCACGCTGGACGTCGCCCTGACGGTCGAGGAGACCTCGGCCTGGCACGGCTCACTGGAGCTCAACAACTACTACAGCGCCTCTACCAGCAAGCTGCGCTCGGCGCTGTCTCTGCGTCACGACAATCTCTGGGGCCGGGGCGACAGCCTCGCCCTATCGGCCCAGACCGCGCCCGACCGCACCGAGGACGGCACCGTCTTCTCGGCGAACTACATGGCGCGCCTGCGCACCGGCACGCAGCTGCTGGCCTCGGCCATGCACTCCGACAGCGACATCGCCGTCATCGGCGGCACCAATGTGATCGGCAAGGGCGACGTGGTCGGCCTGCGGCTGATCCAGGCGCTGGGCGGCAAGGACGGCTTCTACCACTCGCTGACCGCGGGCTTCGACTGGAAGCACTTCAAGGAAGACGTGATCCTCGGCTCGGATCGCGCCGCCGCCCCGATCGAGTACTTCCCGGTGATGGCCGCCTGGCGCGGCGACTGGATGGGCGACGACCGCCGGGCCGACGCGACCTTGACCGGCGTGTTCGGCGTGCGCGGCCTGGGCGACGACCGCGATGCGTTCGACGCCAAGCGCTACAACGCCCGGCCCAGCTTCTTCGTGGTCAAGTTCGACGGCTCCTACGAGCGGGAGCTGCCCAAGGACTTCATCGCCTCCGGCCGGCTTGCCGTCCAGTGGACCGACCGTCCGCTGATCGCCAACGAGCAGTTCTCGCTCGGCGGGGTCAACTCGGTCCGCGTCTACCGCGAGAGCGAGGCGATGGGCGACTACGGCCTGGCGTTCCAGCTGGAGCTGCGCTCGCCCAAGCTGCTGACAGACTGGTCGGCCGTCGACGAACTGCGCATCCACGGCTTCGTCGACGCCGGCTACGCCTGGATCCACGACCGCCTGCCTGGCCAGAACGACAACCAGGGCCTCAGCAGCATCGGCGTCGGCGTCAACGCCCGCCTCTTCAAGCACCTCAACGGGACGGTCGATGTCGGCACGCCCCTGATCTCCATGCCGGGCCGCCGTGTCGGCCCGTTCACCACAAGCTTCCGCATCTGGGGGGAATTCTGATGACTATGCGTACGCGCTTTAGGAAGTGCGTCGTCGGCGGCGTGATGGCCGTCCTGGCGACGACCGCGGCGGCGACCCCGGCCCTGGCCTGGTGGCAGCCGGAGTACTCGTACCGCACCCGGATCAATCTCAACACGGCCGCCGCCGGCGTGACCGGCGAGGTGGCCCGCGCCCCGGTTCTGGTGCGCCTGCACTCGGGCAATTTCAACTTCGCCGACGCCAAGCCCGATGGCTCGGACCTGCGCTTCGTGGCCGGCGACGACCGCACGCCGCTGAAGTTCCACCTCGAGCGCTGGGACGTGCAGGAGCAGCAGGCGCTGCTCTGGGTCGACGTCCAGAACCTGCAGCCGGGCCAGCCCGCGACGGTCTACGCCTACTACGGCAACGACAAGGCCGCCGCCGGCCAGGACCGCGCCGGCACCTACGCGCCGGAATACAAGCTGGTCTGGCACTTCGACAACGCCGGCGCTCCGACCGACGCCACCGGCAACGAACTGAGCGGACAGGGCGGCGAGGCCCGCAACGCCGGCGGCCTGATCGGCTCCAGCCTGGTGCTGGACGGCGCCGCGCCGGTGCAGGCGCCGGCCCAGGCCTTCGGCGGCGGTCCGCTGTCGGTCAGCTTCTGGGTCAAGCCGTCGGCCGACGGCCAGCTGTTCTCGCTGCCCGGCGCGGTGACGCTGGTCAGCCAGGACGGCAAGCTGTTCGTCGAGGCGGGCGGCGCCCGCTCGGCCGGCGCGGCGCTGCCGACCGGGACCTGGGCGCACGTCGCCCTGGTCAACGACGGCCAGGTCTCGCGCCTCTATGTCGGCGGCCAGCCGGCGGGTGAAGTCTCCGGCGCCCTGGGCGCGGCCTCGGGTCCGGCGCTGCTGGGCCAGGGCTTCGCCGGCGAGATCGACGAGTTCCGCGTCGCCGGCGCGGCGCTGCCGCAGTCGGCGTTCCAGCTGGCCGCGGCCAGCGAAGGGCAGGGCGCGCGCCTGGTCTCCACCGACACGGCCGAGGAAGCCAAGTCGGGCGGCGGCCACAACTACTTCGGCATCCTGTTCAAGGCCCTGACCGTCGACGCCTGGATCGTCATCGGCGTCCTGGCCGTCATGCTCGCCGTGGCCATTGGCGTGATGATCTCCAAGAGCCTGCTGCTGGGCCGGGTCAAGCGCGCCAACGAGTCCTTCCTCGACGCCTACGCCCGTGGCGCTCGCGGCGACCATGACGGCCTGCCGGCCCTCAAGCTCGGCGCCGACGTCCAGGACTCCTCGCTGGCCCGCCTCTACCTGATCGGCCGCCGCGAGCTGGAAGTACGCCTGAAGGAAAACTACGCCACGGGCTCGCGTTTCGCCGTCACCGCCCAGTCGATCGCCGCCATCCGCTCGGCCCTCGACGCCGGCCAGATCCGCGAAGGCCGCAAGCTCAACGCCAGCATGGTGCTGCTGACCATCGCCATCTCGGGCGGTCCGTTCATCGGCCTGCTCGGCACGGTCCTGGGCGTCATGATCACCTTCGCCATGGTGGCCGCCGCCGGCGAGGTGAACATCAACGCTATCGCCCCAGGCATCGCCGCCGCCCTGCTGGCCACCGTCGCGGGCCTCGCCGTCGCGATCCCCTCGCTGTTCGGGTACAATTACCTGCTGAGCCGTGTGGACGACGTCTCCACGGACAACCAGATCTTCGTCGACGAGCTGGAAAAGCGCATCGCCGAGACCTGGCAGGACGTTCCCGCCGCCGCCATCGCGGCAGAGTAGGGGAGCGCCCAGCCATGCAGATCCAGGGCAAGAGACAACCCTACAACGAGATCAACATCACCCCGCTGGTCGACCTGACCTTCGTGCTGCTGATCATCTTCATCCTGCTGACGACCGCGGCCGTGCAGGGGATCAAGGTCGACCTTCCGTCGGCCTCCTCGGCCCAGACGCTCAACGAGCCCAAGTCGCGGGTCATCGCGGTCAGCAACGACGGCACGCTGTCGATCGACGCGGTGCCGGTGTCGCTGGCCGAACTGGAGGCGGAACTGCGGTCCAGCGTCGCCACCACGCCTGACCTGGCGATCGTCCTGCGCGGCGACCGCACCGTCCAGTACGACCGGGTCATGCAGGTTCTCGACCTGTGCTCGAAGGTGGGCGTGCCGTCTCTGGGCATGGCCTCGACCCGGCCGCCCGGCGGAGGCGAGTAATGGCCTCCGCCCTGCTGAGCGATCCGGACGATCCTCACGGCCCGCGCCGCCGGTCCTCGCCGGTCGTCGGACGCGTGCTTGCGGCGGGCGGGGTGGTGCTGGTCCTGGCGGCGATGTGGATGCTGGCCACCCGCGTCACCGTCACCGACCGTCCCAACAAGGTTCGCACCACCCAGGTGATCCTGCCGCCGCCGCCACCTCCGCCGCCGCCCAAACCGGTGGTGCAGGAGAAGCCGCCCGAGCCCGTTCCGACGCCCGTTCCGATGGAGCAGCCGCAGGACACCCCGCCGCCGCCGGAGGCCAAGTCCTCCGAGCCGACGGTCGGCGACAACGCCCTGACGGCGCGCGAAGGCGCAGGTCCGGCCAACTACGGCCTGGCTCGCGGCGACGGCTCCGGCGGCCGCATCGGCGGCAAGCCGGGCGGCGGGGTCAGCTTCGCGGCCTACGGTGCGGCGACCTCCAGCTGCCTGGTCCGCCGGACCCAGGCCGACCGGGAGCTGACCCGCGGCCGCTTCGTGGCCCAGCTCAAGGTCGCCATGGCGCCCGACGGCAAGGTCAGCAGCGTCCAGGTCCTGGAGAGCACCGATCCCAAGCGCAACGCGCGCCTCGAGCAGGTCCTGACGGGCCACGCCTGCACCCCGCCGCCGGCGGGCCTGCCGGTGATGCTCATCGAAATCAGCGGCCGGTCGGGCGCCTGACGATGTCGGGTCCCCGCCACGCCGCCCCCAATCCTCCTACGGGAAACTCCTCCATGTTCGACCGCCCCGTTCGTACCGGCTTGAAGCCGATCCTTCTCGCTTGCGTGGCCGGCGTCTCGCTGCTGGCCTCGCCGGCCCTGGCCCAGAGCGTCGACTCCACCAAGCTGCTGCAGCTGATGGTCGCCAAGGGCCTGGTCAGCCAGGCCGAGGCCGACGCCCTGATCGCCGAGGCCACCGTGGCCCAGCCGGCCGCCAAGCCGGCCCTGCCGCCGGTCCCGCCCGCCGGCGTCGCCGACGGCGTCCAGACCATCGCCTACGTGCCGGCCGTGGTGCGTGACCAGATCAAGGCCGAACTGCGCGCCGAACTGGGCCAGCAGGCCCAGGCCGAAGGGTGGTCGCGTCCCGGCGAGACGCCCGAATGGACCCGCCGCCTGTCGCCGTACGGAGACCTGCGCGTGCGCGGCGAAGGCGTCTTCATGGACGATGGCAACGCCGACATCTTCGAGGACTTCGGCGCCATCAACGCCGGCGACCCGCAGAACATCAACGACAAGACCCCGGGCTATGTCGGCCCGCCCTACCTGAACACCCGCGAGAACCGCCAGCGGGCCCGCATCCGGGCGCGTCTGGGCCTGCACGCCATGATCGATGACTGGATCAGCGCAGACCTGCGCCTGGCCACCGGCAACGATACCTCGCCGATCTCGACCAACCAGACGCTGGGGAGCAGCGAAGGGTTCGGCAAGTACCAGATCTGGCTCGACCGCGCCTCGCTGCGCCTGACGCCGGTAAAGGGCCTGAACATCGACGTCGGCCGTTTCGCCAATCCGTTCTGGACCAGCGAGATCCTGTTCGACGACGACCTGAACTTCGACGGCGTCGCGGTGTCGGGACAGCAGAAGCTCGGCGACCGCTTCGCCGTGTTCGGCACGGCCGGCGCCTTCCCGATCTTCAACACCAGCCTGGACTTCGGCTCGCGCAACGCGCCGGAAGGGCAGGGCGGTCCGTACGAGAGCAAGGACAAGTACCTGCTGGCAGGCCAGCTGGGCCTGGAGTGGCAGGCGACGGAAAAGCTGCGCGTGCGCCTGGCGGCCGGCTACTTCAACTTCGACGGCGTCGGCGGCGAGGTCTCCAAGCCCTGCCAGTTCTACGAAGTGGTCTGCGACACCGATCCGACCCGCCCGCAGTTCCAGCAGTTCGGCAACACCCTGTTCCCAATCCGCAATGTCGTGGCCAACCCGCTCGACCCCATCGGCAGCCCCGAGAACCAGTACTTCGGCCTGGTCTCGGACTTCGAGGTGCTCAACGTTCGCGGCAGCGCCGAGATGGCCCTGGGCGGCGGCTCGCGCGTCCGCCTCGACGGCGAGTACATCAAGAACCTGGGCTTGAAGGAGGGTCGCATGCGCGCCCTCGCGGTCAACAACCTGGGCCCGACGCGCACGATCCCCGACCCGAACAACACCAATGGCACGCTGCTGGTCCCGGGGACGTGGGAAGGCGGTTCGGAAGGCTGGGCGACCAAGCTGACCGTCGGCAAGCTGGACCTGATCGCCCGCGGCGACTGGAACCTGCAGTTCGGCTACCGCTACCTGGAATCCGACGCAGTCGTCGACGGCTTTACCGACAGCGACTTCCACATGGGCGGGACCAACTCGAAGGGCTGGACCGCCGGCGGCGCCTACGCCTTCGGCAAGAGCACCTCGATCGGCTTCCGCTGGCTGTCGGGCGAAGAGATCGCCGACGCGCCGCTGTCGGTCGACAAGCTGTTCATCGACCTGCAGACCCGCTTCTGATCCATGGGGACGGGTTTCGCCGACATCGCGGATCACGGCTCCTCCCCCTGGCGGGGGACGGAGCGGCGCGCCCGCACGGCCGGCGGGCCCGTCCGCCTTCTTTCGCTGCTGCTCCTGACCCTGGCGACGCCCGCCACGGCCTGGGCGCGCCAGGATCGTATCGGCGGCCCGCCGCCGGCGACGGTCTGCGTCAAGGTCGACATCGCCGGCGAACGCGCGGGCGACGTCGAATGCGCCGCCGCCCAGCTGCAGGAAGCCGCTCGCCTGGCCCAGAGCCAGGCCCGAGGTCCGCTGGACGTCTCCGTGGTCGGCGCGAGGTCGCCCGACATCCGGACCGGCGTCGCCAGCCAGACCGCGACGCGCCAGCGGCTGGGCTCCAGCTTCGGCGTCTCGGTCCATCCGCAGCGGCCCAGCCGGCCGCCGCTCCCAACACGTCCGGGTCAGCCATGACCCGACCCGCCCTTCGCTCTTTCCAGGTCGTCGGCGCGCCGCGCCCGTCCTGGCCTTTCCATTGCCAGGCGAGCCCGACGAGCCTCGCCTCTCCTCCGGAGACCGTCCGATGATCCGTCTCGACTCGCCCACGTTGCGCCGCCGCCTGCTGGTCGGGGCTTCGCTCGGCTCCATGATGCTGGCCGGCGTCGCCGAGGCCCAGAACGGCCGTGCGTTCGGCGGTCGCGGCGCGGGGGTCAATCCCTCGGCCGTAGCATCCCAGAGCGCCCAGACCGAAGCGACCCGCGCCGCCCAGAACGCCAGCGCCAGTCAGCGGGCCATCGCCTCGTTCGCCCGCGCGGCCGCCACCCGCGACGCCGCCGCCGCCGCCCAGGCCGCCGCCCGCGCGGCCGCCGCGGCCGCCCAGAGCAACGTGCCCAACGGCCTTGGCCAGGGCGGCCTGCAGGTCGCCAACGGCGTCTCCCTCGACCCGAACCTGTGGATCGGCGCCAAAGGGCCGACCCAGGCGACCGGCTCCGACGGCCGCACCGTCGTCACCATCGGCCAGACCGAGCAGAAGGCGATCCTGACCTGGGACAGCTTCAACGTCGGCCGCGAGACCGACCTTGTCTTCTCCCAGGGCGGCCATTCGGACTGGGTGGCGCTCAACCGCGTCACCGACGCCAGCGCCGACCCGACCAAGATCCTCGGCTCCATCAAGGCCGACGGCTCGGTCTACGTCATCAACCGCAACGGCGTGATCTTCGGCGGGACCAGCCAGGTCAACGTCCGCAACCTGATCGCCTCGACCGCCAACATCTCCAACATCCAGTTCCTGGAGCGCGGCATCGACGGCGGCGTCATCCCCGGCGCAAACCCCTGGGATCCGTCGGTTCCCGTGCCGGGCTTCACCGACGCCGGCGGCGAGGTGGTGGTCCAGGCGGGCGCGCGCATCACCACCAGCAAGCCGTCGACCGTGGTCGAGGGCGGCGGCTTCGTGGCGCTGCTGGGCACGCGGGTCGAGAACAGCGGCACGATCGTCACCGGTCGCGGCCAGACGATCCTGGCGGCGGGCGACAACTTCGTGCTGCGCCCGGGCTACGGCTCGAACGCCAACACCGGCTCGACCACGCGCGGCATGGAATCCGCCATCACCCTGGATACCGGCAGCCAGGCCGGCGAGGTGATCAACAGCGGCGTCATCGAGGCGGCAGAGGGCGACATCACCCTGGTCGGCCGCAAGGTGGTTCAGGACGGCGTGGCCATCGCCACCAGCACGGTCAACACACGCGGCACGATCCACCTGCTGACCGACGTCGCCGACACCAAGGCCAGCGTCACCCTGACCGGCAAGAGCCTGACGCTGATCCTGCCGGAGCTGGCCAGCACGGCCACCGCGACGAACGCCCAGCGCGACGCCATGCTGGCCGAGTCCGCGACCGCCACCATCCCGGTCCTGCTCAACAACCAGGGCGTCGGCCGGCTGACCTACATGCTGCCCGACCGCAAGGACATGTCGCGGGTCGAGATCACGACCGGCGGCACGGTCGACTTCCTGGGCGGCTCGCAGACGATCGCCCAGGGCGGCCAGATCGCCGTCGTCGGCCTCAAGCGCGTGACCGTCGCCGACGGCGCCGAGCTCAACGTCTCGGGCGTCCGCGGCGTGGCCATGGACATGGCCTCCTACAACCTGAAGATCAATCTGCAGCCATTCGAGCTGCGGGACTCGCCGCTGAACCGCGAGGGCGACAACCTCAAGAACAACGACATCTGGATCGACATCCGCGACCTCGTCCTGCTGCCCGACGGCACGGGCGGCCACAAGGGCGACCGCTGGTATACGCAAGGCGGCCTGATCGAGGTCGGCGGCCACCTGGGCAACACCGCCCACACCATCGGCGAATGGGCCGCGGTCGGCGGCACGATCAACGTCCGCAGCGAGGAGATCGTCGCCGGCAAGAGCGCCGTGTTCGACATCTCGGGCGGCTCGCTCGACTACGCCGCCGGCTGGATCCAGTCGACCCGCATGCTCGGCTCGGACGGCAAGCTCTACGACCTGGGCCAGGCCCCGGCCGGGGTGAAGCTGATCGCCGTGGGCGACGCCACCGTCGTCAAGCACGACCGCTGGGGCGAGGCCTTCCAGGAGGTCTATTCGCACCCGCTGTTCAACTCGGCCCGCAGCGTACGCTGGGAGGAGGGATACACCGTCGGCCGGGACGCCGGCGTGCTCACCCTGTCGGCCCCGACGGTGCTGTTCGACAGCCAGATCGTCGCCGACGTGGTGGTCGGCGACCGCCAGGTGAACGCGCGTCCGACCACCCCGCCAGTGATCAAGGACGGGATGCTGAACGGCGCCTTCCCCGACCGGCTTGACGGCTATGACCTGCCCCAGAACGTCGCGCCGCTGGCCGGCGGCTTCTACGTCGGCAACCGCATCTGGCAGCAGTACCTGACCACCCGGACGCCGGAAGTCCCGTTCTCCAACGTCGTCACGATCGGCGAGGGCGGCGGCTCCGCCGGCGTGCAGTCGGGCGCGGCGCTGGCGCCGGAGCTCAAGAACACCGTCGCGCTGTCGGCCGAGAGCCTCAGCAACGCTGGCCTCGGCGCGCTGCGCGTCAACGGCGGCGAGATCAAGATCGCCGGCGACCTCACCGTGGCCAATGGCGGCGAGATCGCCATGCAGGCGACAAAGATCTCGGTCGAGGGCGACATCACGGCCCGCAGCGGCTCGATCTCGCTGGCGGCCGCGCCGCCGTGCTCCACCGGCTGCGACACGATCACCGACCTGGTGGTGTCGGAGGGCGTGACCCTCGACGCCCGCGGCCTCTGGGTGAACGTCAAGGAAGGCGGCGACGCCCGCGACCTGGCCCATCTCGACGGCGGCCAGGTGATGCTGGAAAGCCGCCAGGGCCGCCTGGACTTCCAGAAGGGCGCGCTGATCGACGTCTCGGCCGGCGGCGCGATCCTGGAGGACGGCGCGACCGTCGGCGCCAAGGGCGGCGATGTCGGCCTGGCCGTCGGATCGTTCCCGCGCGCCAACGCCAACGAGATGATCCTCGACGGCGTGATCAAGGCCTACGGCTCGGGCGACAAGGGCGGCGGCACGCTGACCATCTCGGCCGGGGGGCGGGCGATCACCATCGGCGACAAGATCCTGGGCGGCGGCGACGAACTGGCGGCGGGGGAGGCGGCTCCGATCGACCTTCAGCTTCTGGAAGACCTGGTGCTGAAGGCCGGCGACAACCTGCCGTTCGACTACGCCTACACCGTCAGCAAGATCGCCGCCGGCGACGTTCTGCCCACGGACGTCAGCGCCTTTTTCGAAGCGCTCACGCTGCCGGTCGACTGGGTCGTGCCGGACGGCTTCGAAGTCTACGACATCGACTACAACGTCTATTACGGCGGCGAGACCCTGCCTGCCGGGAAAGAGCTGGTTTACGGCTACGGCATGCTTGCCAAGGGAAGCGTCGTCGACGGGGTCATCTGGCCCAACGGCCTCGATATCCCGCCGATGGCCTTCACCTACAAGAAGGGCGACATTCTCTCGGCCGACCTCACGCTGAACGCGGGTCGCACGATCGCGGCCGGTACGGTTCTGCCGACCGAGGTGAAGGTGGCCAAGCCGCTGCACCTGGACAAGTCGCTGTTCCAGACGGGCTTCGGAAAGTACGAGATCACCGCCGGCGGCGACATGGTGGTCAGCGGCGCGCTCGACGTCGCGACACCGGTCCGCCGCTTCACGGCGGCCAGCGCCTCGGCGCTCAGCGGGGTCGATCCGGCGGCGGCCATGGAGCTGTGGCTGCCCGACCAGTTCCAGGAGAACCCGACCGAGGGCCGGTTCGTCCAGCGGCAGGGCGCCAGCCTTTCCCTGCGCGCCTATGGCTGGGGCGAGCGCAACTGGGTGACCGGCTACGGCAACACGGTCACCGATCCGTTGTCGCTCGGCAGCTTCACGCTGACGCAGGGCTCCTCGATCCGCGTCGACGATGGCCAGGCGGTCAGCATCGTCTCGGGCGACGCGATCCGCATCGACGGCAAGATCGAGGCGCGGGGCGGCAAGGTGACCCTGGCGGCCGGTCCGGCCGAGAACGTCCGGCTCGACAACCCGCCATCCTACATCGTCTACGACGCCACGCGCTCGCTCTGGCTGGGCGAGGACAGCGTCATCGACGTCTCCGGCCGCGCGATCGGCGCGGTCGACGCGCAAGGCCTGCGCTACGCCCGCGTCACCAAAGGCGGCGACATCTCGATCGGCGGGGCGCTGTCGACCTACGTGGTCATGCGTCCCGGCGCGCTGCTGGACGCCTCGGGCGCGACGGCCGAGATCGACTATCGCAACTCGGCCCTGGACGGCGCGAGCAAGTCGTCCCTGACCCTGGCCAGCGACGGCGGCTCGATCAGCTTCGCCTCGCAGTACGGCGTCTTCCTGGACGGCGACATGCGCGCCCGCGCCGGGGGCGCCGGCGCGTCTGGCGGCACGCTGTCGATCACGCTGAACACGCCCTACTACCAGCAACTGGGCAATCAGAACGGGCGCGACCTGCCCGACTTCATCCGTCGCCTGCGCACCATCACCGTGGGCGAGACCGGCGGCAGCGGTCTGGCGGCCGACATCCGGTTCGGCGATTGCGTCACCGGCTGCTGGACCCCGGGCCAGAACGCCGACGAAGCCTACGCCGCCAACGAAGGCCTGCCCGACCTGGTCGGCCAGGCCCGCATCGGCGTCGACCAGATCAAGGCAGGCGGCTTCGGCAGCCTCTCCCTCGTCACCGACGACCTCGTCCTGCTGAACGGCGCGGTGAACCTGACCCTGGCGCGCAACCTGAGCATCAATGCCGGGGCGATCGGCCTGGCCAACCCGGACGCCGACGCCAGCCTGAGCGCGGCCTACGTCAAGCTGGCCGGCGGCGGCGCGCTGCGGGGCAACAACCTGGTGAAGTGGGAGAACGGCTACGGCGCGGTCTCGCGCGTTCCGCTGATCGGCGAGGCTACGCTGAAGATCACTGGCGGCCTGATCGACGTCGGCGGGATGCAGTTCGGCGTCAGCGGCTCCGTCGGCCTCTCGGGCGGCCGTCAGCTGGAGTACGACTACGCCGCGCCGGCGCTGCTCGACATCGTCAGCCGTTCGGACATCCGCATGACCGGCGGCGAGGCCTATACGATGGGCGACCTGTCGCTCACCGCGGCGCAGGTCTATCCGGTCACGGGGGCCGTCGCCGGGTTGTTCGCCGGCGTCTACACCTACCGCATGCCGGGCAATACGACCCTCAATCGGACGATCATTCCCGGCAGCACGATCAGCTTCCACAAGCTCGACGGTGTGACGCCCGCCGCGCCGCTGTCGCTGTACGGCTCGCTGAAGGTCGGCGCCGACATCATCAACCAGGGCGGCGTGCTTCGCGCGCCGCTGGGCCACATCATGCTCGGCCTGGGCACGAACGAATTCGTGCCCGGCTTCGACCAGCTCAAGCCTGGCCAGCAAAGCTGGAACGTCAGCATCAACACCAGCGAGGTCAATCTGCTGCCGGGCAGCCTGACCTCGGCCAGCGCCAAGGATCTGGTCGTGCCCTACGGGGGCACGCTGGACGGTCTGACCTGGCTGCTGAACGGAACCGAGCTGAAGGGGACCCTGGTCCACCAGGGCGTGACGGTGATCGGTTCGCTGCGGGCCGACGCCGGTTCGGTGCTCGACCTGTCGGGCGGCGGCACGCCGTCGGGCGCCGGCTTCATCACCGGTCGCGGCGGTTCGGTCGACATCCTCCAGACCGCTCTGGCCAATGTCAGCCCCGCCTTCGCCGGCCTCAGCAACGCCGACAACAAGGTCTACGCGATCGTGCCGGGCTACGCCGGCTCGGCCGCGCCGAGCGCGATCGACGGCCATGCCCAGCCGGGGATCGGCCAGCAGATCGTCATCCCCGAAGGCGTCAAGGGCCTGGCGGCCGGCATCTACACCCTGCTGCCGGCCGAGTACGCCCTGATGAAGGGGGCCTTCCGGGTCGAGCTGGGCTCGAACACCCCGGCCGGCGCCAACGCCGTCACCGTGCTGCCCGACGGCTCGACGCACCTGGGCGTCACCCGCTCGGTCGCCTTCACCGACGCCCGTAGCCCCCTGAAGGTCGAGGCCATCCTGACCCCGGCCGACGTCGTGCGCAGCTACTCGCAGTACAACGAGACCAGCTTCGGTGAATTCCTCGTCAAGGCGCCGTCCTCGGCGCTGTTCAACAACCCGGTGGCGCTGCTGCCGCAGGACGGCAAGATCTTCATGCTGGCCCTGGTCCCGCCGAAGGAAGGCAGCGACCGGGCGGCCTTCTCGTTCAAGGGGACGGGCCTGTTCGACGCCGCCGAGGGCGGGGTGGGCGGCGCCCTGTCGGTGAACGGCGGCAACTACTACGCCACCGGCGACTACACCCTCGAGGTGCTGGCCGACGGCCAGAAGGCCACGGACGGCATGATCTCGATCCGTGCCTCCGATCTAAACGCGGTAGGCGCCCGGATCATGACCCTCGGCGGCGTGGCCTATCGCGAGATCACCCAGCAGGGCTCGAACATCAAGATCATCGCCGGCGGCGGTCACTACAACAACAACTACAGCCCCAACGGCTTCGACGCGATCGTCGTCCGTGAAGGCGCGGTGCTGTCGGGTCCGCAGGTGCTGCTGATCACCGATCGCAACGCCGACATCACCATCGAGGCGGGCGCCCAGATCAACACCCTGGGCAAGGGCAAGCCCGGCTTCGACTCGACGATGGGCTACACCCTGCTGGCCAACAACGTGAACCTGCTGGCGCTGGGCAACGGCGTCATGGAGTTCACCTCGACCCTGGCGACAGGGGGCAGCATCGGCGTCATCCGCGTCGAGGACGGCGCCTCGCTGTACTCGGACGGCACGCTGAGCTTCGTCACCCAGGCCGGCGTGCAACTGGGCGAGAACGTCAACTACGGCGCTCGCTATCTCGGCTTCTCGTCGGCCTATGTGAACATCGGCGACACCGCCGCCTTGGCCCAGGCCGGCGCCGACGGCGTCCTGCCCTCGGGCATCGCGCTGAACCAGGCCGTGCTCGACCGCCTAATGCGCGGCGACCAGAGCAAGGGCGCGCCGAAGCTAGAGCGGCTGATCCTGTCGGCCAACCAGTCGGTGAACTTCTACGGCTCGATCAGCCTGGACACCCGCGACGCGGCGACCGGCAAGTCGGCCCTGCAACTGGTGCTCAACACCCCGGCGCTGTACGGCCGCGGCGGCGCCGACGACGTGGCGCAGATCACCACCGGCACGCTGGTGTGGAACGGCGTCCTGGGCGCCAGCGCCGCGGACCAGTGGACCAGCACGGTGATCACCGGCCAGCCGGGCGCTCCGATCGCCGGCGGCGCCGGCTCGGGCCTTGGCAAGCTGAACCTCGTCGCCGAGCGGATCGTGCTGGGTTACCAGGACGGCGTGGCCATCAGCGCCGAGCCGCCCCTGAACCGCCTGGCCTTGGGTTTCAGCAGCGTCAACCTGACGGCGTCGCAGAAGATCGAGGCCAACCACGTCGGCGAGCTGGCCGCATACCAGTCGCAGGCCGAGTACGGTAAGCCGGGGCAGGGGGGCGTGCTGAACATCACCACGCCCCTGCTGACCGGCCTGGCCGCCTCGAAGATGCACTACAAGGCCGGCGAGGCCATCGTGCTGGCCGCCCCGGCCGGCGCGAGCGCGCCCGCCGCCAGCGCCCCGCAGCTGGGCGCCGAGGTCAGGATGACGGCCGGCCGGATCACGGCCGACACCGCTATCGCCCTGCCCAGCGGCCGCCTCGTGCTGACCGCGACCGACGGCGACATCGTCCTGGGCGACAAGGCCAGGATCGACATGTCTGGCAAGGCTGCCGACTTCTTCGACGAGACCCGCTACGGCTGGGGTGGCGACGTCGATCTGGCGAGCGCCCACGGCGACGTGCGGATGGCGGCCGGCTCGACCATCGACCTCAGCGCCGACTACAACCACGCCGGCTCGCTGAAGGTCACCGCGCTGGAAGGGGCCGTGACCCTCGACGGCAAGATCGACGGCGAGGCCCGCAACGGCGGCAAGCCCTCAGACGGTTCGCTGCGCAACGGCTCGATCGACATCCGCGCCGACGTCATCAGCGACTTCGTCCGCCTGAACGAGCGCCTCAACGAGACCAAGGTCACCGACGGCCGCAGCTTCGTCGTCAAGTCCGGCGACCTGGTGATCGGCGACGAGGTCAAGGCCCGCCAGGTGACGATCGTCGCCGACGGCGGCGACCTGACCGTGGTCGGCACGATCGACGCCAGCGGCCACCGCCCGGGCTCGATCCGCCTGTCGGCCCGCGACGACCTGACGATCGCCTCGACGGGCAAGCTGGACGCCAGCGCCGACAAGATGGTCGTCGACAGCTACGGCGCGCCGGTCGATGCGTCGAACCGCGGCGCCATCGAGCTGACCTCGGCCGGCGGGACCCTGACCCTGGCCTCAGGCGCGACGCTGGACCTGTCGTCGCCCGACGGCGTGGCCCGCGGCCGCGTCGAACTGAACGCCCCGCGCCTGGGTGGCGCCGACATCGCCATCCAGGCGTCCGGCGACCTGACGATCCGCGGAGTCGACAGCCTGTCGGTCAACGGCTTCCGCAAGTACGAGGTCGCCGACGGCGTCATCGACCAGGACCTGCTCGACGACGTTCACGGCGACAGCAAGGCCTTCATCGACGCGGCGATCGCCAACCAGGCGCTTCTGGAGCGCATGGCCGGCCTGCGCGCCTACAAGGACGCCTTCCACCTGCGTCCCGGCGTCGAACTGGCCAGCGCCCCCGGCGGTAGCCTGACGGTATCGGGCGACCTGAACCTGGCCGGCCACCGCTACGCCAGCCTCAACGCCGGCAGCCAGCAGACCGACGTCTACGGCTCGGGCGAGGCGGGGGTCCTGCTGATCCGCGCCGCCGACGACCTGGACATCCACGGCAGCATCACCGACGGCTTCGCCGAGCCGGCCCGCACGCCCGACGACAACGGCTGGGTGCTGTACGGCAGCGCCGAGAACGGCGGCGTCATGGCCTGGCCGGCCGACCACCAGCTGTCGGCGCCGGTGCGCCTGGCGCAGGGAACCTCGTTCGACAAGGGCGTCACCCTTACCTTCGACGCCCCGGTCGACGCCTTCCGCGTCAACTCCAACACCCTGATCGGGGCCGGTTCGAACCTGTCGATCGCGGCCACCCTGCCGCAGGACTGGGTGGCGACCTCGGCCATCCGACTGCCGGACGGCACGGTCTTCGAGCAAGGGTCGATCATCAAGGCTGGCACGATCCTGCCGGCCGACACCCAGTTGGGGCAGGGCGCCATGCTGCCGATGCCCGTCACCCTCAAGGCCATGACCTGGCCCAAGGGCGTCAAGCTGCCCGGCAAGCTGACGCTGTCGGGCACCACCCAGCTGCAGGTCGGCGACGTCATCCCCCGCAACACCAACCTGATCATCAAGGGCCTGGCCGGCCTGCAGACGGAACCGGTGGTTCTTGACCAGCAGTACACGCTGATCGGCGGGGCCTCGGGTTCGGTCACCACGATCCCCGGCGGGCCGAACTCCACCGTGGTCCTCGACTTCGACATCGAGGTGCGCAACCTCACCACGGTTCGCACGGGCGTCCTGATCCCCTTCGGCTTCGTCACGACCGCGCTGACGCTGTCGCGCAACGGCCCCTGGACCATCCCGGTGGACATCTGGGCCAGCAAGGCGGCCTTCGAGGCCGGCGCCGCGCCTGTCCACCGCAAGGGCGACGTCATGAACAACGGCCAGTTCGTGCGCGCCAACGCCTACTGGGGGGCGGGCGCGGTCCTGCCAACCGCCCTGGGCTCTTCGCGGGGCATCGCGGCCACGGTCGTTCCGGCGGGCACGCCGATGAACGTCTTCACGGCCGACGTATCGTTGAACAGCAACGTCACCGTCGCCGCCGGGACGCTGATCCCGACCGGCGTGAACCTACAACTGCTCGGCGCGGGCGGCCCGACCGCCACCCGTCCGACCCAGGCCGACGGGACCCAGGGCCGCATCTGGGCCGTGGCCCCGATGCTGGCGCCGGGCTCGCAGTCCTGGTCCATGCGCCTAGTGGCGGGCGCCGACATCGCCTCGTCCGACGGCCGCGCCCTGCGAGCGGCGACCGATCTGGCCCAGGCCGGTCAGTCGGGCGACCTGACCCTGTCGGACCGCCACTACGTGAACCCGCAGGCGACCCTCGACGACGGTTTCAACACCGGCTGGCTGAACGGCCTGAAGCTGATGCAGAACTTCAGCGTCATCCGCACGGGCACGGGCTCGCTCGACCTGCTGGCGGGCGGCGACTACGCCCAGCTGTCGCTGTACGGCGTCTACACGGCCGGCACGCAGTCGGCGCAGATCGGCGGCCAGACCCCCGACGGCTATAACGTCTACAACCAGCCGCGCGCCACCCTGGCCGGCTCGGCGGGCCTGGCCAATCCCTGGATCGGCCAGAACTTCGACGACTACGCCGCCTCGATCCAGGACTACCAGGCCTGGTACCCAGAGCACGGCGGTGACCTGCTGCTGGCCGTGCAGGGCGACCTGACCGGCTACAGCACCGCGCGCGACGCCGCCTACCAGCGCGTGGGCAGCGGCAGCGTCGGCAACTGGCTGTGGCGCCAGGGCGCCTACGGCGTCAGCGAAGGCCTGGCCGCGCAGATGGGCCAGGACATCCCCTCGGCCTGGTGGATCAACTTCGGCGGCTATGTCCCGAACAACGCGAGCAGCCTGAACGACTTCTTCAACTTCAACGCCCCGCTGCTCGAAGGCTTCATGGGCATCGGCACCCTAGGCGGCGGCAACCTGACCGTCCGCGCCGGCGGCGACGCCGGCGTCCACCAGGACTGGGGGACTACGGGGGAGGGGCTCAACGACAGCACCGCCCGGACCATCGCCAGCTCGGGCCTGAACTTCGCGGTGGCCGCCACGGGCCGGGTGACCTCGGTCGTCCGCACCGACGGCATCGTCACCGCCGGCACGGTGGTGCAGACCGGCGGCGGCGACATGGACATCCGCCTGGGCGGCACGCTCAACGCCGGCGCCGGCTCGGGCATGACCCCGGATCTCGGCGGCAGCCTGACCAACCTGCGAGGCGACATCTCGCTGCTCGCCTCGGGCGTGGGCAACACGGTCTATGTCGCCGGGCGCGACAGCCTTGACCCGCGCCTGTTCGATGCGACCCGGCCGCCCTTCCAGCAATCGTTCGGCGGCGTCACGGTGATCATCGGCGACGGCGACGCGCGCCTCGACGCCCGCGGCGACCTGATCCTGGCCGCCGCCGGCGATCCGGGCTCGGTCAGGACCTCGGCCGCCGGCGTCTCGCTCGGCTATGTCGACGCCAACGGCGACTACGTGCGGCCCGACGGCCTGATCATGCGCTCGTCCTTCTCGCTGTGGAGCGACGACACCAGCATCAGCCTGTTCAGCGCCGGCGGCGACGTCACGCCGATCGTTCGCCCCGCCGAGGGCAACAGCGCCTCGGAGAACGCCGGGGTTCGCGATGGCCGCTACTGGTATCCGCCGATCCTGCGGGTCACCGCGGCGCAGGGGAACATCTTCTGGAACGCCGATGCGTGCGGCGACTACAACTGCCCCGGCTCGGTCGGGATCGCGCCTCTGGAACTTGCCCCGTCGCCACTGGGCCGGGTCGAGTTCCTGGCCGGAAGGTCCATCCTCGCCGGCGGCTATCGCGCCATCGACAGCAAGGGCTTCTTCGCCGCCGGCCAGGCGATCGCCATGTCGGGCATGTCCAATTCGCTGGACCTGCTGCCCAACCCGTTCCGTCCGGTCTGGCTGGGCGACTACGCGCGCACCGCCACGGCCAATCCGAACCCCGTGCTGCCAGTGAACGGCAACAGCACCAACCTCGGCACGCTGCTGGCCTTCCAGAAGGACAACGCCACCGGCACGCTGATCGACGGCTACAGGAAGCCGGCCCTGTTCTACGCCGCCGACGGCGACGTCAGTAACCTGGGCTACGGCTTCATCACCTTCGAGAACGGCGGCAACCAGCTTTATGTCGGGTCGGGTTCGGTCGCCGTGCGGGCCTCGCGCGACATCCTGAACCTCGGCACGGGTCCTGCCCTGGGCTGCCAGGGCCTGGCCGCCCTGGAATGCGCGGGCGAAGCCTATCTGTTCGGGGCCGCCAGCCAGACCGGCCTGGTGGTTCACAACGATAAGGCCGACATCTCGCTGATCTCGGCCGGTCGCGACATCATCTACGCCAACATGACCGTCGCGGGCCCGGGCAATCTGGTCGTCGAGGCCGGTCGCAACATCTACCAGGCCGACAAGGGCCGCCTGACCAGCGTGGGCCCGCTGTTCGACATCTCGCCTGCCACCCGCAACGGCGGCGCGTCGATCTCGATGCTGACCGGCGTGTCCGACGGGCTGAACTACGACGCCTTCGCCAAGCTCTATCTCGATCCGGCCAACCTGGCGGAGGCGGGCCGGCCCCTGGCCGATCAGCCGGGCAAGGTGGTGAAGACCTACGACAAGGAACTGATCGCCTGGCTCGACGACCGGTTCGGCTACAAGGCCGCCAACGCGACCGAGGCGCTCGGCTACTACGACGCCCTGGATCCGCTGCAGCGCCAGGTCTTCGCCCGCATCGTCTATTTCGACGAACTGAAGGCTGGCGGGCGCGAGTACAACGACGCCGTCGGACCGCGTTTCGGCAGCTACCTGCGCGGCCGCAACGCCATCGAGGCGCTGTTCCCGGCCAAGGGCGCCGACGGCCAGGCAAACGCCTATGCCGGCGACTTCACGATGTTCGGCCGCTCGGCCGTGCGCACCCTGTTCGGCGGCAACGTCGAGATGTTGGTCGCCGGTGGCCAGACGCTGGTCGGCGTCGGCGGCGTCCAGCCGCCGGCCACGGCGGGCGTACTGTCGATGGGTTCGGGCGACATCGACTTCTACTCGCTGAAGTCGGTGCTGCTGGGCCAGAGCCGGGTGTTCACCACCTTCGGCGGCGACCTGCTGATGTGGTCGGCGGAGGGCGACATCAACGCCGGCCGAGGCTCCAAGTCGACGGCCGTCTACCAGCCGCCGCGCCGGGTCTACGACCTCTACGGCAACGTCACCCTTTCGCCGCCGACCATGAACACGGGGGCCGGCATCGCCACCCTGGCGCCGATCCCGGAAATCCCGGCGGGCGACGTCGACCTGATCGCGCCGCTGGGCACGATCGACGCCGGCGAGGCGGGCATCCGGGTGTCGGGCAACGTCAACCTGGCCGCCCTGCAGGTGGTCAACGCCGCCAACATCCAGGTGAAGGGCGACGCCGTCGGCATCCCGATGGTCGCCGCCGTCAACACCGGGGCGCTGACCGCCGCTTCCTCGGCCGCCAACGCCGTGGTCGCCGAGGCCTCGCGCCTCGCCGAGCGGGCCCGCCCGCAACCGCGCGACATCCCAGCCATCATCACCGGCCGCTTCCTCGGCTTCGGCGAGTAATCGAACGATCGAAGGGCGCCCGTGCGTCCTTCGGACCTTACTTTTTGACTGGAGTATCCCATCATGACCGACGCTTCCCCGGTCGCCCCGGCTTCCCAACCCACGCTAGAGGCGCCGCTGTTCTATCGGCAGCCGCAGCCGCTCTCCGCGCTCGTCCATGCCGACTGGCGGCTGAAGGACGGCGACGTGGCCTTCGCCGCCGACACGCCGTTCGCGCCGATCGTCGTCGCCGAGCTCAGCGCCGCGGCCCGCAGCTATCCGGTCGTGTTCTCGGCCGGCGAGGTCGCACAGCCGCTGGCCGTCCTGGGCCTGGAGCGTCGCAACCTGTTCGTCGCCGACGGTCAGTGGCGCGAGGACGCCTACGTGCCGGCCTATGTTCGCCGCTATCCGTTCGGCTTCATCGCCACGGTCAATCCGTCGGGCTTCGCTCTAGCGATCGATGCGGCCTCCGAGCGCGTGGCCCAGTCGGGAGGGGAGGGCGCCAGCCTGTTCGAGAACGGCGAGCCGTCGGCGCTGACCCGCGACGCGATGGCCTTCTGCAACGCCTTCCAGGCCGAGGCCAACGCCACACTGGCCTTCACCGCAGCCCTGCGCGAGCACGACCTGCTGATCGACCGCCGCGCCGACGCCACCCTGCCGGACGGCCGCAAGCTGGGCCTCGACGGCTTTAAGGTGATCGACACGGAACGGTTTTCGAACCTTGACGACGCCGTCGTACTCGACTGGCACCGCAAGGGCTGGCTGGCGCTGGTTCACTATCACCTCGCCTCGCTCGAACGCTTCGGCGCGCTGCTGACCCTGCAGGGCGAAGTCGCGGCGAAGCTCGCGACCAAATCCAAGAAGGCCTGAGTTCCATGATCTGCCGTCTGCTCGTCACCGGTGGCGTTCTCGCCGCCGTCTCGCTCACCTCGCCGGCCTTCGCCCAGCAGCCGGCCTCCCAGCCGCTCGGCGGACCGGCCATCCCCGGCGTCTGCCTGCTGTCGCGCGAGGCGGTGTTCGCCAACGCCGCCGCCGGCAAGGCCGCCTCGGCGCGCCTGACCGAGCTGGCCCGCAAGGCCCAGGCCGAGGTCGACGCCGAGCGCGCGCCGATCGAAGCCGAACTGCGGGTGCTGGAAGGCCAGCCCGACGGCCCGGCCCGCCGCCAGAAGGCCGAGGCCCTCAACGCCCGCTGGCTGCCGCTGCAGCAGAAGGCCGCCGTGATCAGCCGCGAGATCGACGCCACCCGGGCCAAGGCCATGGAGCGCATCGCCAACGAGGCCCAGCCGGTCGTCGCCCAGGCCTACACGGCCAGGAAGTGCGGCCTGCTGCTCGATCGGGCCTCGGCCCTGGGCGGCAACTTCGCCAACGACCTGACCGCCGACGTGGTCAAGGGGCTGGACCAGCGGATGTCGACCATCACCTTCGACCGCGAGCGACTGCCGCAGCAGGCGGGCCCCGCGCCGACGCCCGCCGCCGCGGCCGTTCGCTAGGCGGACCCGGCCATGGCCAAGCCCGCCTCCTACTGGCGCGCCGCCGCGGCGGGACTGGCGGCGGCCCTGGGCCTGGGCGGCTACGCCCAGGCCCAGCCGCGAACCGCGCCGCCGCCGGCCGCCTGGATCGCCTACGGCGAACGGACCGCCCAAGCCATCGCCGCCTGGCTGGACGAGGACACGCCGCCCGCCGTCCGCCTGCGTGGCCATCTGCTCGCCGCGCCGGCCGCGGCCGAGCAGGGCGTGGCCCTGGAGCTCAAGGTGTGGATCGCACCCGACGGGGTGGTCTCGCGGGTCGACTTCGCGCCACTCGGCGACGCGGCCGCCGACGCAGACCTGTCGGCGATCGTCTCCGGCCGCACGCTCGCCGCGCCGCCGCCGAAGATGATCCAGCCGCTGCGGCTGGTCGTCGACATCAAGGCCAGGCCCGCGCCACACACCACGCAGTTCTAGCGGCCGACAGGCTGCGCGGACTGCAGGCCCGTGGCGCGCGACGCGGTCCAGCTGTCACGGATATTCCGGCGGGGAGGGCGGCCCTGCCTCTGCGGCGGAGCCGAGCACCCCCATCGACCCGATCAATAATCATCGCCTAAGTAATATTATCAGAAATAACGTCAAAGAATTATCGGCTTTCCGAACTGCCTGTCACGGGTCAGAATTAATGACCCCGTTGGTTGCTGTCCCAGAAAACGGCGGAATTGTTGTCCCAACGACATCAAAGTTTCTGTCCGGGCGACTGACGCAAGCGCTCCTGTAGAGTGTCTCGACGTCGACCGGAGTCAGCGAACATGGACCACGGACTTGTCCGCGCTCAGTCCGCGAGCGCGGCATTAAAGTCGGCCAGCTGCTGGCCGGCACCCTGGTGACCATCATCGGCCTGATGCCGGTGGGCTTCGCCAAGTCCACGGCCGGAGAGTACGCCGGCAACATCTTCTGGGTGGTGGCCTTCGCCCTGATAACCTCGTGGTTCGTGGCGGTGATCTTCACGCCTTATCTGGGCGTCCTGATGATCCCCAAGATCAAGCCGATCGAGGGCGGCCACGGGGCGATCTACGACACCCCGCGCTACCGCAGGCTTCGCGCGATGGTCACCTGGACGGTGGAGAACCGCTTCAAGGTGGCGGCCGGCGTCGGCGCGGCCATGGTTGTCGCGGTCATGATGATGGGCGCTATCAAGCAGCAATTCTTCCCCGGATCGGACCGCCCCGAGGCGCTGATCGAGGTGCAGATGCCCGAGGGGCAAAGCATCGGCTCGACCAGCCAGGCCGTGGCCAAGGTCGAGGCCTGGCTCGCCAGGCAGCCGGAGGCCGAAATCTACACCAGCTACATCGGGCAAGGCGCGCCGCGCTTCTTCCTGGCGATCTCGCCCGAGCTGCCCGACCCGTCCTTCGCCAAGATCGTGGTGCTGACGCCTGACGAGAAGGCGCGCGACGCGCTCAAGAAGCGTCTGCGCCAGTTCGCGGCCGAAGGCGCGATCCCCGGCGCCAAGATCCGCGCCACCCAGATCGTCTTTGGCCCGCCCTCGCCCTTCCCAGTAGCCTTCCGGGTCATGGGGCCGAACGCCGACCGCGTCCGCGAAATCGCCGAACAGGTCAAGGGCGTCATGCTGGCCAACCAGGCCATGCGCCAGGTCAACACCGACTGGGGCGAGCGCGTGCCGACCGTCCATTTCGTGCTCGACCAGGACCGCCTGCGCGCCTTCGGCCTCAGCTCCGCCGACGCCTCCCAGCAGCTGCAGTTCCTGCTCAGCGGCGTCCCTGTGACCCAGGTGCGCGAGGACATCCGTTCGGTGGAAGTCGTCGCCCGGACCAGCGGCCAGGACCGCCTGGATCCGGCCAGGCTCGGCGCCTTCACCCTGGTCGGCGCGGCGGGCGAGCGCATCCCGCTCGACCAGATCGGCAGGGCCCAGATCCGTATGGAGGATCCGATCCTGCGCCGCCGCGACCGCCTGACCACGATCACGGTGCGCGGGGACATCGACGAGCGCCTGCAGCCGCCCGACGTCTCGATGCGGGTGCACAAAGACCTGCAGCCGATCATCAAGACCCTTCCGACCGGCTACAGGATCGAGATGGCCGGCTCCATCGAGGAAGCGGGCAAGGCCAACGCCGCCCTGGCGGTCGTCTTCCCGCTGATGTTCATCCTGATGATGGTGGTGATCATTTTCCAGGTCCGGTCGCTGTCGGCGATGTTCATGGTGCTGCTGACCGCGCCGCTGGCCCTGGTGGGGGTGGCCCCCACCCTGCTGATCTTCCAGCAACCGTTCGGGTTCAACGCGATCCTGGGCCTGATCGCCCTGGCCGGCATCATCATGCGCAACAGCCTGATCCTGATCGGCCAGATCCAGATCAACCAGGCCGAAGGCCTCGCCCCCTTGCACGCCGTGGTCGAGGCCACGGTCCAGCGCGCCCGGCCCGTGATCCTGACCGCCCTGGCGGCGGTGTTCGCCTTCATCCCGCTGACCCTGTCGGTGTTCTGGTCGTCGATGGCCTACACCCTGATCGGCGGCACGATCGGCGGCACCATCCTGACGCTCGTCTTCCTGCCGGCCCTCTACGCCATGTGGTTCAGGATCAAGAGCACCGCCGCCTGAAGCCGGACCGGGGCCAGGATCGGGTCCCGGTCGCCCTACCCCGCCAACTTTGCACCTCACCGGAGGCCAGATGAACCAGACGCAAATCACCCTGGCCGACCAGATCGCCCCCGGCCTGAGCGGCATCGAGCAACTCAAGGCGATGATCGCCGCCGGCGGACGCCCGCCGATGGGCGAAACCCTGGCCTTCTCGCTGACCGGCGCAGGCGATGGCTGGGCGCTCTTCGAAGGCCTCCCCGGCCGACACGCCTACAATCCGATCGGCACGGTGCACGGCGGCTATGCCGCCGCCCTGCTAGACTCGGCCTGCGGATGCGCCGTCCACTCCAAACTAAAGTCGGGCCAGGGCTATACGACGCTCGAGCTCAAGGTGTCCTATCACCGTCCCCTGACCGACAAGACCGGTCCGGTCAGGGCCGAAGGACGCGTCGTCACCTTCGGCCGACGCGCGGCCTTCGCCGAAGCCAGCCTCAAGACAGCCGGACCTTGCGTGTGAAGCGCCGGCCTCAAATCCTCCGCGACGGCGGCCGCCCAAGGGCCTAAACAGCCGCCTCGTTCGAAAGGTCCGACCATGTCCCTCCACATCGCCCTGCTGCGCGGCGTAAACGCCGCCGGTGGTCGTCTGATCACCGCCGACGAACTGACCGGCCTGCTGGCCGATCTCGGCCACACTCAAGTCCGCATGGGCCCCAAGGTCGGTGATCTGGTGTTCGAGAGCCGCGAGCGCACCGGCGCGGAACTTCAGACCCAGATCGAAACCGAGCTGCTGGCGCGGCTGGGCCTGCGCACCGATGTCTATGTCCGCACCGCCGAGGCCTGGCGGGCCCTGGTCGCGGCCAACCCGTTCCCGGACTTCGCGGCCGCCGATCCGGGCTGGCTGATGACGCTGTTCTGCAAGGACACCCCCGACAAGAAGGCCATGGGCGCCCTGCGCGCGGCGATCCGCGGAACCGAGCAGGCTCGGGCCGAAAGCCGCCAGATCTATGCGATCTATCCCGACGGCGTCGGCGGCTCGAGACTGACCACCAGTCTGGTCGAGAAGACCCTCGGCACGCGGATCACGGGACGTACCTGGACGGCGGTGCTGGCGCTCGCCGAGATGCTCGAGCCGGCCTAGTCCCTCACGGAGCGCATTTTCTCGTGCGAGCGATGTCGGCGCGCGGCTGGCGGCGGCGTCCTTGGTTCGCGGCGCTGGCGCCGTTGGAGCTTCCGGATGCTGTACGCCATTCTCTGCTATCACATGGAAGACGTCGTCGGGGCATGGAGCCCGGCGCATGACGAGGCCGTGATGGCGCGACTTGGCGCGGTGCGCGACGATCTGGCCGGTCAAGGCCGCCTGAGCCTTTCGGCGCGACTTCTGCCGACCACGACGGCCGTGACGCTGCGCAAGGATCGCGAGCCGCCGCTGCTGGTCGACGGGCCCTTCGCCGAGACCAAGGAACAGCTGCTGGGATTCTATCTGGTCGATTGCACAGACCTGGGCGACGTCGTCGCGGCCACGCGTGAGCTCGCGGCCGCAAACCCCGGCGGCTGCTACGAAATCCGCCCCGTCGCCGACGCCTGGAAATCGAACGCCGTTCACGGAGCGGGCGCGTGACCGACCCCGACTGGATCGACGCCGCGCTGGTTTCAGCGCGCCCGCGGGCCATGGCGGCGCTGCTGCGCTATTTCCGTGACCTCGACACGGCCGAGGAAGCCTATCAGGACGCCTGCCTGCGGGCGCTGAAGTCATGGCCCGAGAAAGGCCCGCCGCGTGATCCGACCGCCTGGCTGATCCTGGTGGGCCGCAACAGCGGCGTCGACGCCGGCCGCCGGAAAAGCCGCCAGACCGCCCTGCCGTCCGACGAGATCCTGACCGACATGGCGGCCGGTCTGGACGACGCCGAGACCGCTCTGGCCGAGCGCCTGGACGGCGCCGACTATCGCGACGATATCCTGCGGCTGTTGTTCGTCTGCTGCCATCCGGACCTGCCGGCCACCCAGCAGATCGCCCTTGCCCTGCGCATCGTCTCGGGCCTTTCGGTGCGCCAGATCGCCCGCGCCTTCCTGGTCGGCGAAAGCGCCATGGAGCAGCGGATCACCCGCGCCAAGGCCCGCGTGGCCAAGGGCGACACGCCGTTCGAGGCGCCCAGCCCCACCGAGCGCGCCGAACGACTGCTGACCGTGATGGCCATGGTCTATCTGGTGTTCAACGAGGGCTATTCGGCCGGCGGCGTCGAGGCCGACGCGCGGCGTCCGCTGTGCCACGAGGCGCTGAGGCTCTCGCGGCTGCTGCTGCGGCTGTTTCCCGCCGAACCGGAGGTCATGGGCCTGACGGCGCTGATGCTCCTGCAGCACGCCCGCACCCCGGCGCGGCTGGACGCCGACGGCCTGATCGTGCTGCTCGACGAGCAGGATCGCGGCCTCTGGGACAAGGCGATGATCGCAGAAGGCCTGACCCTGATCGACAAGGCCATGCGCCATCGCCAGCCGGGTCCCTACCAGGCGCAGGCCGCCATCGCCGCCCTGCACGCCCGGGCCGCGCGCCCCGAAGACACCGACTGGGCCCAGATCGACCACCTCTACGCGGCGCTGGAGCGCATGACCCCCTCCCCGGTCGTCACTCTCAACCGCGCCGTCGCGGTCTCGAAGGTCGCGGGCCCGCAGGCCGCGCTCGACATGATCGCGCCGCTGGAGGAGCGGCTGGCCGGCTACTTCCACTTTCATGGCCTGAAGGGCGCGCTGAACCTCCAGCTGGGCCGCGACGAGGCCGCGCGCGAGGCGTTCCAGCAGGCCATAGCCCTGGCCGGCGGCGCCGCGGAGGCCGCCCATATCCGCCAGCATCTCGACCGGCTGCAGGCCGACGGCGAGAAAAATCGCGCGGCGTTGTCGGGACGCTGACGCTCCGGACGTCCTTGCAGCGAACGGTCCGACAACGGGCCAGCGCCCTGGGAGCTTTCCGATGCTGAAGATCGTCGCCGCCGTCGTCGTCCTGGCCGTGGCCGGCCTGCTGGTCGCCGCCGCCCTTCGCCCGCCCGTCTTCCGGGTCGAGCGCTCGGTTCTGGTCAACGCGCCGCCCGAGGCGGTGCTGGCCCATGTGTCGGACTTCAAGGCGTGGCGCGCCTGGTCGCCCTACGAGACCCTCGACTCCGACCTCCAACGCACCTACGGCGGAGCCCCGCACGGGGTCGGCGCGACCTACGCCTGGGCCGGCAGGAAGGCCGGGACGGGCCGCATGCGCGTCGTCTCGGCGACGGGCCGCGAAATCGCCATTGCGCTGGACTTCGAAAAACCCTTCAAGGCCAGCAACACCGCCGCCTTCACCGCCGAGCCGGCCGGCGGCTCGACCCGCGTCACCTGGACGATGTCGGGACCCGCGCCCTACGTCTCGCGGCTGATGGGCGTGATCTTCGACATGGACAAGATGATCGGCCGCGATTTCGAGACGGGCCTGTCCAATCTGAAATCCGTCGTCGAGCGTAGCTAAGGTCCCCTTCCCTTCGCGCTTTCGGAGGTCGGCATGGCCCGTTTCCTTCTGCTGAAGTTCGAACCCGCCTCCTCGCCGCGGGTTTCTCCTGTCCACGTCGAGCGGAAGGAGAACGCCATGCCCAGGACGACCGGCGGCGGCGGCGACAAGAGCAAGTATACCGACAAGCAGGAACGCAAGGCCGAGCACATCGCCGAGGGCTACGAGGCGCGCGGCGTTCCGGAGAAAGAGGCCGAGCGGCGCGCCTGGGCCACCGTCAACAAGGACGACGGCGGCGGCAAGCAGCCCGGCGGCTCGGGACGCGGCAAGCACACCGGCCACCCCGCCGCGCACAAGGGCGGCGAGAAAGGCGGCAAAGCCTCGGCCAGCCGCAGCGCCGCGGAGCGCTCGGCCTCGGCCAGGAAAGCTGCGGCCACGCGCAAGCGCAACGCCGAGCAGCATGCGCATCACTAGCTGGATCAGCTGACGACGACCTCAGAAAATCTGGGTCGATCTAATCCATACCATTCCAGTAGTAATTTATCAGCGCCGTCTTCCTCCCCTTTGGCGGCGCCGAGGCGAGCGCCGCTCCGCCAGGACGATACCGACGGCTCCGGTGTCCTGGTCTGGTCCTTCGGGGGAAGGACCGGGGCGGCGCTCGCCCTTGACCTTTCCGGGCAGGACACCGCCCGCGAAGCCCCTGGCCCCGCGAAGATTGACTTTGCGGCGATTGCGCCTATTTATCCGCACCTTCGGAGCAGGTCTGGCGAATCCGCGCCGCCCGCTCGCCCAAGCACGGGCGGCTCCGAGTCCAGACCAGCGTGACATGACCGAATTTTCTGACCTCGGGCTTTCGCCCACGACCCTTCAAGCGGTCGCCGACACCGGCTACACGACCGCCACGCCGATCCAGGCCCAGGCGATCCCCGTCGCCCTCGCCGGCCAGGACGTCCTGGGCATCGCCCAGACCGGCACCGGCAAGACCGCCGCCTTCACCCTGCCCCTGATCGACAAGCTCGCCTCGGGCCGAGCCAAGGCCCGCATGCCGCGCGCCCTGGTCATCGCCCCGACCCGCGAACTGGCCGACCAGGTCGCCTCCAGCTTCGAGAAGTACGCCAAGGGCACCAAGCTCTCGTGGGCGCTGCTGATCGGCGGCGTCTCGTTCGGCGACCAGGAAAAGAAGCTCGACCGCGGCGTCGACGTGCTGATCGCCACCCCGGGCCGCCTGCTCGATCACTTCGAGCGCGGCAAGCTGCTGATGACCGGCGTGCAGTTCCTGGTCGTCGACGAAGCCGACCGCATGCTCGACATGGGCTTCATCCCCGACATCGAGCGCATCTTCAAGCTGACCCCGCCCAAGAAGCAGACGCTGTTCTTCTCGGCGACCATGCCGCCGGAAATCACGCGCCTGACCAAGCAGTTCCTGCGCGATCCGGTCCGTATCGAAGTGGCCAAGCCGGCCACCACCAACGCCAACATCACCCAGCTGCTGGTCAAGGTCCCCTCCTCCGACCCCAAGGCCAAGCGCCTGGCCCTGCGCACCATCGTCGAGAAGGCCGCGCCGGAAACCGGCATCGTCTTCTGCAACCGCAAGACCGAAGTCGACATCGTCGCCAAGTCGCTGAAGGTGCACGGCTTCGACGCCGCCGCCATCCACGGCGACCTCGACCAGAGCCAGCGCATGAAGACCCTGGCGGACTTCCGCTCGGGCGCGCTGAAGATCCTGGTGGCCTCCGACGTCGCCGCTCGCGGCCTCGACATCCCGGCCGTCAGCCACGTCTTCAACTACGACGTCCCGCACCACGCCGACGACTACGTCCACCGCATCGGCCGCACCGGCCGCGCCGGCCGCTCGGGCGTGGCCTACATGCTGGTCACCCCGGCCGACGACAAGGGCTTCGACAAGGTCGTCAAGCTGATCGGCTCGACGCCCGACGAGGAAGTGATCGACGTCGACTACACCAACGCCGTCACCGTGCCGCGCGAAGGCGACCGCCGCCGCGGCCGCGGCGAGCGTCCGGGCCGTGAACGCGGCGAGCGTGGTGAACGCAGCGAGCGCGGCGGCCGTGGTCGTCGCGAGCGCGCCGAAGCCGCTCCGGAAGCTGAAGTCGTCGAGACCGTCGCCGTCGAGGCCGCGCCCGAGGCTCCCGTCGAACGCGCCGAGCGTCCGGAGCGTGAACGCAAGCCGCGCCGCGAGCGTTCGCGCGACCGCGCCGCCGCCCAGACCGTCGAAACCGCTCCGGTCGAGGAAGCCGCCCCGGCCGCCCGTCCCTCGCGCGAGCGTCCGCCGATGCCGGTCCGCGGCGTCCAGCCGGTGCGCGCCCGTGAGGACGACGACGACCGCCGCGTGGTCGGCTTCGGCAACGACATCCCCGCCTTCCTGCTTCGCGCTCCGCCGAAGCTGGCCAAGGTCGAGGACTGATCGACCAGACCTGACGACACCCGCGAAAAGGCGTAGATTGGCCGGCGTGCTCCCACGGAGCCGCCGGCCTTTTCTTTGCCGACAGTCGCGTCGTTCAGGCGGCTCCGCGCGTTTTTCCCGAACCCGTCGGAGGAACCGCCATGGCCGATTTCACGCCCTCGCAATCGGATCCCGAACTGCTGGTGCACGAGCGCACCTATCACGCCTTCAGCGTCTTCGTGCGCTGGTCGATCGTCGGCGTCGCCGTCGCCCTGGCGGTGCTGACCCTGTGGTTCGCCACGCCGGCGGGCTTTGTCGGCGGAGCGATCGCCGGGATCGTGCTGGGCGTGGCCGGCTACTTCGCCGTCATCCGTCACGAACGGCGTCAGCCGCTGGACCTGTGGACCGAGGGCCGCTGACCCGCCTCAGAGAGCCGCGTCGATGAACTCCAGTAGGTCGTCGAGCGGCGGTCGATAGGCGAAGCGGAAGCCGCGACGAGCCCGCGCCAGCAAGGGCGCCTCCCGCCGATCGGTCGGCGAGGGACAGACATAGCCGCGCCATTCGACGTCGACCTGGCGACAGGCCGCCCACACCCAGCTGCTCGTGAAGTTGGCCGGCTGTATCTCGACCACCCTGCCCCCCGGCCGCAGGAACATGGCGTTGGCCAGGGCCGCGCCCGAGGCGCCCACGACGACCTCCGCCTCGCGCATCAGCGCCACCTGAGCCTTCGCGTCCAGCCGCTCGGGACGCACGATCGTGAACCCTCTGCTTTCCAAGGCCGCTTCCAGCGCGGCCTCGTTGACCATGACCCGCATGGACTGGCTTCTGCGCGACAGGTAGATCCGCCGCCGCGCGCCGGAAGGCTCCGGGACGGCCGCCACGACCCGTTCGGCCACACGGCGCACCAGGGCGTTCGGCGCGTGCAGGAAATGATCCATGCTGGTGGCGTAGACCGCCTGGTCGAGACGCACCCTTTGGCCGGACACCTCCCTCACCTCGCATTCGGGAAAGGCCATGGCCAGGAGGCTTCGCTGCCAGGCCTTGAGGCGCGGCGCGAGCACCGGCGCGGCGCCCGCGAACCCCTGCTCGACCGCGGCCAGCATCGAAGGCATGGCGTCGAGCAGGAAGTGTCCGTAGTTGAACCCGCCGCCCCACGGCATGAAAACCACGCCCCGGTCGATGGCCACGCCCGCCCGCCGCCGCATAAGCTCGGCGATGGGCGCCAGGTCGGGCCAGCGATGCAGGGCCTCGCCGCCGGCTGATCGCAGGACGCGTCCTTCAGGCCCCGCCAGCACGCCGTAGGCGGGAAACCAGTCCACGTCGCGCACGTGGCAGATGGCCGGCTCGCCGATCTCCGGCGGCGTGTCGGACGCGAACGGCCAAGCCTGGGTCAGGTCCCGGACCAGATGCGGAGGAGCGGCGCGCGCTTCTGGCTCCGGCAGGGGCGCCCATCCCTCCACACCGCCGTGCAGGAACGCGTGGCGAAGCATCGCCACGTCCCTGACAGGTAGGGCCTGGCGTTCGTCGATGACATCGAAGGCGGCGAGCGGAGCCATGCAGCCCTAAGGCCAGTGATTCTCGTTCGCCGACTATCGAGCCGACTTGTCTATCGCTTGATCTGGCCGGCCAGGTACTTGCGGATGCCTTCGCCGTACGGCGGGCGCAGGGCCAGCATCGGGCCGATGTCCTTTTTCAGCTGGTGGAACACCGCCTTGCGATGGCTGAACTCGCGGAAGCCGTCGTGGCCGTGATAGGCGCCCATGCCGGCCGGACCGACGCCGCCGAACGGCAGGTCTTCCTGCGCCACATGGAAGATCACGTCGTTGACCGTGGCTCCGCCGCTGGTCGTGGCCGCCAGCACCCGCTCGCGCTCGGCCTCGTCGGTTCCAAACCAGTAGAGGGCCAGCGGCCGGTCGCGGCCGTTGACGTAGTCGATGGCGTCCTCGATGCGGTCGTAGGCCTTCACCGGCAGCAACGGACCGAAGATCTCCTCCTGCATCACCGCCATGTCGTCGGTGGGCTTGAGGATCAGGGTCGGCGGGATCTTGCGGTGCTGCTGCTGGGAGAAGTCCTCTCCGGCCGGATTGAGCTCGACCACCTTGCCGCCCTTGGCCTTGGCGTCGTCGACATAGTCCTTGACCCGGTCGTAGTGCCGCTGGGCCACCAGGGCGGTGTAGTCGTGATTGTCCTTCAGGGTCGGGAAGCTGCGGGCCACGGCGGCGCGGGCGGCCTCGACGAAGCGGTCCACGTCCTCGGCCGGCGCCAGCACGTAGTCGGGGGCCAGGCAGATCTGGCCGGCGTTCAGGGTCTTGCCGGCCATCACCCGCGCCGCGGCGGTGTCGAGGTCCGCGCCGCGCGACAGGATCACCGGGCTCTTGCCGCCCAGTTCCAGCGTCACCGGCACCAGGTTTTCGGCGGCCGCCCGCATCACGTGCCTGGCCACCGAGGTCGCGCCGGTGAACAGCAGGTGGTCGAAGGCCAGGCCAGCGAAGGCCTGGCCGATCTCGGGCCCGCCGGTGACGACCGCGATCTCGTCCTCGTCGAAGGCCTTGGCGAACATGGCCTTCAGCAGCTCCGAGGTAGCCGGCGTGTATTCCGACGGCTTGATCATCGCGCGGTTGCCGGCCGACAGCACGCCGGCCAGCGGCGCGAAGGTCAGGTTGACCGGGAAGTTCCACGGGCTGATCACACCGACCACGCCCTTGGGCTGCCAGCGCACCTCGGCCTTGGCGCCGAACAGTCCCAGCAGGGCCGGCGTCGTGCGGCGCTTCTCGGTCTTCATCCATTTGCGAACGTGGTCGCGCGCGTGCTTGAGCGGCCCGATCGACCCGGCCACGTCGGTCAGGGCCGTGGCGTCCTTGGAGCGCACGCCGAAGTCGTCGCCGACCGCCTGGGCGATCTGAGCCTCGTGGTCGACCAGCAGCGCGATGCAGCGGTTCAGCCAGTCGATCCGGCGCTCCACAGGCGGCACGCCGTCGCGCAGATGCGCGGCCTTCTGTCGCTGAAGCACGAGCTCGAGGCCGGCCTTGGCGGCCTCCTGGCCGAGATTGGCGGGGGCGTTCATGCGGCGTCTCTCCCGAAAACGGCCTCTCGGCTCATCTTATCAACGTTCAGAATGCTTTGGAGTTGTGCCGGGCGCAAGCACCCCCGCGCAGCCTTAACCGCTCGTTTGAACTCTCGTGCCTATGCTCGCCGCGTAAGCGATCGGTCTGGGAGAAGCCCGGGTCGGCGGGGGAATGAAAGATGTCGGACGTCGAGACCACTCTGCGCGGGCCGGAAGCCTACAAGATCGCCCGTCGGGCCCTGGACCTGATGGAACGCCACCAGATCTGGCCGACCGCGCTGAACTTCGAACTCTGGACCCACTACGTGGCCGATCCCGACGGCGCTTTGGCGCGCGAGATCACCCGCCTGATCTCGATGGGCGAGCCCATCACCGAGATGCTGAGCGAGGAGCTCGCCGCGGCCTACCTGCCCAAGGCGCGCCTCAACGAACAGATCCGCGACGCCGGCGACCTGCTCTCCAAGGAGCTGGAGTCGGTCTCGAAGGCCATCCAGAACGCCCAGAAGACCAACGCCGCCTTCGGCAAGACCCTGGCCGGGGTCTCCAAGGACCTCGACGCCCCGACCGGCGTCGAAGGCATCAAGGCCGTGGTCTCCAGCCTTGCCGACGCCACCCGTCGCGTCGCCAAGGAGAACAAGGCGCTCGAAACTCGCCTGGCCGAATCCACCGCCGAGGTCGACCGCCTGCGCGAACACCTGGAACAGGTGCGCCGCGACGCCACGACCGACGGCCTGACGAACCTCGCCAACCGCAAGGCCTTCGACGAAGAGCTCGAGCGCGCCTGCGCCGAGGCCGACGAGGCCGGCACGGCCATCTGCCTGGCCGTGCTCGACATCGACCACTTCAAGGGCTTCAACGACACCTGGGGCCACCAGACCGGCGACCAGGTGATCCGTTACGTCGCCAGCGTCATCGGCCGCGTGGCCGCCCTGCCCCGCTTCGCCGCCCGCTACGGCGGCGAGGAGTTCGCGATGATCTTCCCGGGCGAGGCCGCCGCCGTCGTCGGCGCGACGCTGGAAGAGATCCGCGTCGAGGTCTCCTCGCGTATGCTCAAGCGCCGCTCGACCAACGAGGACCTGGGCGCCATCACCCTGTCGTCGGGCTTCGCCGAGCGCCGCAAGGGCGAGACCGGCCACTCGGTCATGGAACGCGCCGACACCGCGCTCTACGCCTCCAAGCGCAGCGGCCGCAATCGCGTCACCGCCGCCGAAACCCAGGCTGAATCGGCCAACGCGGCCTAAGAGACACGCGTTCTTCTCCAGAGAACCGCGTCAGGGCCCGTCGATCCCCAGGATCGGCGGGCCCATTTCTTTTGCGCCGCTCGCCCTCTTGCGTTCCCCAGGGACAGTCGCGCCTAGCTGGCGTCCAGGCCCGAAAAGACGCCCGGAGGACGTGATGGCTTACGAGAAGATCCGGCTGGAACCGCAGGACGGCGTGGCCGTCGTCACCCTGTCCGATCCGGCCACCCTGAACGCCGCCAGCCCCGAGGTCGCCCGCGAGTTGGCCCAGGCGTTCGGCGCGGTCGCCGCCGGCCAGGTCGAGGCCCGGGCCGTGATCCTCACGGGCGAAGGTCGAGGCTTCTGCTCGGGCGCCAACCTCTCGGCCGGCGCCACGGCCGGCCGCCCCATGGATCCCGACGGCAAGCCCGACGCCGGCGCGGCGCTGGAAAGCGTCTACAATCCGCTGATGACGCTGCTGCGCGACTTCCCGCTGCCGATCGTCACCGCCGTCAACGGCCCGGCCGCCGGGATCGGCTGCTCGCTGGCCCTGATCGGCGACATCGTCGTGGCCGCCGACAGCGCCTACTTCCTGCAGGCCTTCCGCCGCATCGGCCTCGTGCCCGACGGCGGCTCGACCTATCTGCTGCCGCGCCTGGTGGGCAAGGCCCGGGCCATGGAGATGATGCTGCTGGGCGACAAGATCCCGGCCGCCACGGCCCTGGACTGGGGCCTGATCAACCGCTGCGTCCCCGACGCCGATCTGATGCCGACGGCCCTGGACCTGGCCCGCACGCTCGCCGAGGGGCCCGCCTCTTTGAGCGCCATCCGTCGCCTGGTCTGGGACAGCCTGGACGCCGACTGGGTCGGCCAACTGCACGCCGAGCGCCACGCCCAGCGCGCCTGCGGCAAGACCGAGGACTTCATCGAGGGCGTCAGCGCCTTCCTGCAAAAGCGTCCAGCGGCCTTCAAGGGCCGCTGACCGCCGAAGAGGCGCCGCCCGCGCCTGCGCGCCAAGGCGGTATGCCTGGGTATTGCCGCCGACGACGACTTCATGGACAGCGCCCTGGGAGCGCTGCTGCAGGCGCGCGTTCCGCCGTTCCTGCCCTCGGCGCCGGCGGAGCGGGCATGAAGAAGGGCGGTCGCGTCAGGCGCGCCGCCCCTTTTATTTGCATCATATTCTGGATGCAGGACTCTGTCTTACCAGGGAAATCAGTACGGCTTGTAACTCTTTTCCTCGACGATGTCCGAACCGGTCAGCGCGTTGATCTGGCGCTTCACGGCGGCGCGCTTGTCGTTGTCCATGTAGACGCGCCGGGCCAGCTCGACGAACTCGGGACCGAAGGTCTGGCTGCGCTCGCAGGCGCGCTTGCCGTCCTCGATGTCCCACAGGGCGGCGTTGATCGCGGTCAGCTCCACCGTCAGGGCGTCCAGCTCGGCGCTGGGCGTCAGAGCATTGGCGGCGATCCCCTCCAGCAGGGCCAGTTCCTTGCGGACGTTGGCCTCCTTGACCGAGTCGCCGATACGCTCGGCCTTCACGCGCAGAATGGTGATCTTGTCGACGAGCTCGCCGGCGGAGATGGGGGCGAGGATGGACATCAGGAAACTCCGGCGATCAGGGTGTCGAGGGCGGCCTTCACCGCCTGCGGCGGCAGGGCGGCCATGCCCTCTCCGTAGTCCTCGGCGCACAGCATCTCAAGGCGCTGCGCGGCGGGCTTGAACTTCACGGCCTTGCGGCGATTGAGCTGCAGCGACAGCAGCGGCGCGCCGCCGGCCGCCAGCATATGGCCGGGACCGGCGTCGTTGGCGACGGCGGCCGACAGCCGGCCGGCCAGGGCGATGGCCAGGATCGGGCCCTTCACGCCGGCAAAGCCGTCAGTGCGGTCAGCCTCGGGGAACAGAGCGTTCGGGACCTCGCCGCGCGCGATCGCTGCGTCGGCGGCTTCGTCCGGCCCGAAGAAGAACACGGGCGTGCGGCCCACCGCCTGCTGGGCGCGGGCCAGGTCGAGATAGCTCTCCAGCGGCCAGCGCTTCTCCTGACCGCCAGCGCCGGGCGCCAGGCCCACATAAACCGGGCCGTCGGGCAGCAGCGCCCTGGCCGCCGAGACGGCGTCGGCTTCGGTCAGGGCCAGCGGACGCAAGGCGCCCTGCCCGTCCGTGGCCAGGGCCAGCAGACGCGCCAGGCGGTCGACGACCGCAGGCGGCCAGTCTGGACTTCGCGCCTGCATGGCGGCCGAGACGAACCGCCCGCCCCCGGCGACCGCGCGCCTGGCCACCAGGCTGCGGCGCAGGTTCTCCTGGGTGTCGATCACCAGGTCGAAGGTCCGGCCGCCCAACGGCCTGACCCACGGCAGAACGTCCAGGGCCGCGGCGCCGGTGACGCCGTCCTTGATGATCTCGTCGACATAGCCGGCCACCACCCGCTTCAGCGGGCCGTCATAGACCGTGGTACCCTTGGCGGCGCACCAAGTGATCCGGGCGTCGGGAAAGGCCGCGCGCAGGCCGGCGATGAAGGGCAGCTTGATCAGGCCGTCGCCGATCACCTCGCCCATGGAATAGATCAGAAGCGTCTGGACCATGGCCGTGAATGGCCGCGCCCGCACCGTCCGTCAATCGCCAGAGGAGTATGTGAGCATTTACTTGCAAGCATCGCGAATTGCGCTAACCTGGGTCTCATGAGCGCCAAGCCCCGCATCGAACGCGCCGCCCTCGAGGTCTTCGCCGCCCATGGCGTCGACGGCGCCACCACCAAGCTGATCGCCGCCCGCGCCGAGGTTTCGGAGGGCGCGATCTACCGCCACTGGAAAAGCAAGGACGAGCTGGCCATCGGCCTGTTCATGGCCGCCCACAAGCGCCTGTCCGACCTGATCGAGACAGAGGCCGGCGCCGTCCATGGCGTGGCCGCCAAGGCCGCGGCCCTGGTCAAGGCCTACTGCACGGCCGCCGACGAGGACTGGACCCTGTTCTCGTTCCACCTGCTGCAGCTGCACCACTTCCTGCCCTACTACCAGGACGACGGCCGCGATCCGGTCACCCTGGTCGAGACGATCATCAAGCACGCCATGCTGAAGATGGAGCTGCCGCCGGGCGACCCGCGCGTGGTGGCCGCCATGGCCATCGGGGTTATTACCCAGACCGCCCAGAACCGCGCCTACGGCCGCCTGGGCGAAGACGCCCTTTCGGCCCATGCTCCGCTGATGACCGCGGCCGTCCTGGCCGTGCTCAAGGCCCGCTGACCTCCAAGACCCGTCACCAGCCCTCCACGAAGGACCAAGCGATGCGCAGCGCGCTGTTCAACGCCTACTACTGGGTTCTGTCGATCTTCTACGGCCTGTCGGCCGCGCTCTCGGCCCTGCTGCCGGGACGCCGCCCCGTGACCTTCGCCCTGCGCCTCTATTCCAAACGCATGCTGTGGGCGCTGCGCACCTTCGCCGGCGTCAAGGTCGAGCTGAAGGGCCAGGAGAACCTTCCCGCCGGCGCCTTCATCATCGCCGCCAAGCACCACAGCTGGGGCGACGGCTTCGTGATGTTCGCCAATGTTGACAACCTGTCCTTCGTCACGGGCGACCACCTCGAGAAATTTCCGCTGCTGGGCAATATCCTGAAGAAGTTCGGCGCCATCGTCGTCGACAGCTGCGGCGGCCCCGAGGCCCGAGCGGCCCTGTCCAAGAGCGCCGCCCAGGTCGCCGCCGAGGGCCGCCGCATCCTGATCTATCCGGAGGGCCACCTGGCGGCGCCAGGCGAGCGCTTCCGCTACCGCACCGGCGTCTACCACATGAGCCAGGACTTCGGCCTGCCGGTGGTGCCGGTGGCCACCAATCTCGGCTGCTTCTGGAAGCAGCAGGAAGCGAAGAAGACGCCCGGCCAGGCCACGGTCGAGTTCCTGCCCGCCCTGCCCCAAGGCCTGCAGAAGGCCGAGTTCATGAAGCTGCTGGAGAACACGGTCGAAAACCGCACCAACGAGCTGATCGCCCAGGCGCGCGGCGAGCCGGTGAAGGCGTCTGTGCTGGTCGATCCGCCAAAAAAGAAGCTGTCGCCCGGCGAAGCCGAGGCGGCGGCCTGATCCATGCCTCCCGAGCAAGCTCCGCCCCGTGATCCGCCCAGGGACAGGGTGCTCGCCGCCACGGTGATCTGGGCTGTCGTCACGGCCCCGGCGTTCGCCATCGCCCTTCTTGCGGCGCTGATGCTCTGCGGCTCCGGAGCCACGCCGTTGATGTGGCTCGCCGCCGCCCTGCCGCTCAACCGCACCGCAGGAGAGCCGACATGCTGCCCAACCTGCTGACTGCGCTACGCCTGCTCGCCCTGCCCTTTCTTGTGTGGGCCGTGCTGGCCGACGCCGGCTGGACCGCCCTGACGCTGTTCCTGGGCGCGGGCCTGACCGACGTGCTCGACGGCTGGGTCGCCCGGCGCTTCGGCCTGACCTCGGCTTTCGGGGCGATGTTCGACCTGCTGGCCGACCGGCTGCTGACCTTGGTCAGCCTCGGCGCCCTAATGGCGGCCGGCGCGTTTTCGGGCGCCTGGATCGCAGCGCCGCTGACGCTGATCGCGCGCAACTTCCTGGTCGCTGGGCTACAGCAGTCGCTGCCGGGGCGCGACTTCGACTACCCGCCGCTGGAGCATCCGAAGATCGCGCTGAACTTCCTGGGCGTATCGCTGCTGCTGGCCCCGATCGGGGCTCAGACGGCTGGCCTGTGGGCTCTGGCGGCGAGCGCGGCGCTGTCGGTGGTGACGATGGTGATCTATGCCCGCCGGGCCGCGCCTCATTTTACCTTCTCCCATAGGGAGAAGGAGGGGCCCGCGCCGAACGGCGTGGGAGGATGAGGGGCTAGGGACTGTAGACGGCGCGCCGGAACACCGGTTGGCGGCGCAACCCCTCACCCTCCCAGTGGGAGAGGTTATTCCTCCAACGCCTCGGGCGCCGGCTGGATCGTCACGCTCTCGCCGCAGCCGCAGGCGTCGGTCTCGTTCGGATTGTGGAACACGAACTTCGACGACAGCTTGGTGACCTCGTAGTCGATCTCGGTGCCGATCAGGAACAGCACGGCCTTCGGCTCGATCAGGATGGTGACGCCCTTGTCCTCGACGACCTCGTCGATGGGGCCCTTCTCCTTGGCGTACTCGAAGACGTACTCCTGGCCCGCGCAGCCGCCGTTCTTCACGCCCACGCGCAGACCGGCATACGGCTGGTCGGCCCGTTGCATGATCTCGGTGACCCGCGCGGCGGCCGCGTCGGTCAGGGTGACGACCTTGGGCCGGGGGCGGCGCGGACGGGGCGTGACGGCGGTTTCCATCGGCTAATGCCTCTAGAACATGTTCAACTGCAGCTTGGCCTCGTCGCTCATGCGCGACGGGTCCCAAGGCGGATCGAAAGTCAGGTCGACGTTGCACGAGCGGATGCCGTCGATCTCCATGACCGCGTCCTTGACCCAGCCGGGCATGTCGCCGGCCACCGGGCAGCCCGGCGCGGTCAGAGTCATGTCGATGGCCACGTCCTTGTCGTCGCTGACGTCGACCTTGTAGATCAGGCCGAGCTCGTAGATGTCGACCGGGATTTCCGGGTCGAACACCGTCTTCAGCTTCTCGATCAGCTGGTCGGTCAGGCTGTTCAGCTCGTCCTGGGACAGGGCCGTCGCGGCGGGGGCTTGGTCGGTCATGCGCTCAACTGAAGAAGCTACGGGCCTTGTCCAGCGCGTCCACGAACGCGTCGGCCTCGGCAGGCGTATTATATAGGGCGAAGGAAGCGCGAGCGCTCGACGTCACCCCGAACCTTTTCATCAACGGCTCGGCGCAGTGCGTGCCGGCGCGCACGGCCACGCCGTAGCGGTCCAGCACCTGGGCCACGTCGTGGGCGTGGGCGCCCTCGACGACGAAGCTCATCACCGCGCCCTTGCCGGGCGCCGTGCCGAGGATCCGCACGCCGTTGACGCCTTCCAGCCGCTGAGCGACGCGCTCATAGAGGGCGTGCTCGTGAGCCAGGGCCGCGTCGCGGTCGATGGTGTTCAGCCACTCGATGGCCGCGCCCAGGCCGACGGCCTCCAGGATCGCCGGCGTGCCGGCCTCGAAGCGGTGCGGCGGGTCGGCGTAGGTGATGCGCTCCAGGCTGACCGAACCGATCATCTCTCCGCCGCCCTGGTAAGGCGGAAGCGCCGCCAGGCGCTCGGCCTTGCCGTACAGCACGCCGATGCCGGTGGGGCCGTAGAGCTTGTGGCCGCTGAAGACGTAGAAATCGACGTCCAGGGCTTTGACGTCCACCTTTGTGTGGACCACGCCCTGGCAGCCGTCGAGCAGCACCGGCGCCCCGGCCGCGTGGGCCAGGCGCACGATCTTTTCCACGTCGTTGACCGTGCCCAGCACGTTCGACATGTGGGTGACGGCGACCATCTTGGTCTTCTCGGACAGCAGGCCCTCATAGGCCTCCATGTCCAGCCGGCCGTCGTCGAGCACCGGAATGAACTTCAGCACGACGCCGTAGCGCTCGCGCAGGAAGTGCCAGGGCACGATGTTGGCGTGGTGCTCCATCTCCGAGATGACGATCTCGTCGCCGGCCTTCAGCGAACGGCCGAAGGTGTCGGCCACCAGGTTCACCGCTTCGGTGGCGCTCTTGGTGTAGACGATCTCGCCGAGCTCGGCATTGATGAAGCGCGCGATGGTTTCGCGTGCTTTTTCATACGCTTCCGTCGTTTCGTTAGCCAGAGTGTGCAGGCCGCGATGGACGTTGGCGTAGGACGTGCGGGCCAGGCCCGTCATGGCGTCGAGCACCACGTCGGGCTTCTGGGCGCTGGCGGCGCTGTCCAGATAGACGAGCGGCTTGCCGTGCACCGTGCGCGACAGGATCGGGAACTGGGCGCGGATCGCCTCGACGTCGAAGACGGCGCTCATTCTTCGCGTCCCAGCTGCTTGGCGACCCAGGCCGCGGCGATTTCGCGCGCGCCGTCGTGCTCGATGCGCTCGACCACCTCGCCGACGAAGGCCTGCGTCAGCATCGCCCGGGCTTCCAGCTCGGGAATGCCGCGCTGGCGGGCGTAGAACACCGCTTCCTCGTCCAGAGCGCCGATGGTGTTGCCGTGCGCGCAGGCGACGTCGTCGGCGAAGATCAGCAGTTCCGGCTTGGCGTCGATCTCGGCCTTGTCCGACAGGATCAGGGCGTGGTGGCCCATCCGCGCGTCGGTCTGGTCGGCGCCCTCGGCCACGACGATGCGGCCCTGGAACACGCCGCGGGCCTGGTCGGCGACCATGCCCTTGGTCAGCTGGCTGGTGACGCCGTCGACGCCGCCGTGGGTGACCACGGTGGTCTGGTCGGCGTGGCGCTGGGCGTTCAGCAGGTAGATTCCGTCGAGGCGCACATTGGCGTGGGCGCCGGGATGGGCGACGTGGGTCTCGATCCGCTGGCGACGCGCGCCGCCGGTCAGGACGGTCTGGGCGAAGGTCGCGCCGGCGGCCAGGTCGACCTTGGCGGTGACGACGTTGACGGCCTCGGCCTCGTCGTCGACCAGCACGATCCGGGTCAGGCTCGCGCCCTCGCCCACCGAGATGTCCAGCGAGACGTCCGACACGTAGCCGGCCGCGCGCCCCTCATGGCTTTCCAGCAGGGTCAGGCTAGAGCCTGGCTCGACCACCACGGCGTAGGACGCGCCCTGCGAGGTCTTGTCGGTCGCCGCGACGAAGCGCAGGCCCATGACCTCGCCCTGCCCGCTGGTGGCCAGGTGGCGGCCGTTGACGAACAGGATCTCGCCGTCGGTCAGGCCCGCGAACGGACCAGCCGCAACCTCGCCGTCGAACTTAGGCGCGGCTTCCGGCAGCACGCGGATCAGGCCGCGCAGGTCGGTCCAGCGCCAGTCCTCGTCGCGTCGCGACGGCAGGACGGTGACGTCGCCGGTCTTCAGGGCGGTGGAAAGGCTCACGCGGCGGCCCCGACGTACTTGTCGTAGCCCTCGGCTTCCAGCTGCAGGGCCAGTTCCGGACCGCCCGAGGCGACGATGCGGCCGGCGGCCAGCACGTGCACGCGGTCGGGTTTGATGTAGTCGAGCAGGCGCTGGTAGTGGGTGATGACCAGCATGCCGCGCTCGGGGCTGCGCAGGGCGTTGACGCCTTCCGAGACGATCTTCAGGGCGTCGATGTCGAGGCCGCTGTCGGTCTCGTCGAGGATCAGGAACTTCGGCGACAGCATCGCCATCTGGAAGATTTCCATCCGCTTCTTCTCGCCGCCCGAGAAGCCGACGTTCAGGCCGCGCTTGAGCATCTCGAAGTCGATCTTCAGCGAGGCGGCCTTTTCCTTGGCCAGCTTCAGGAAGGCCGGGGCGGCGATCTCGTCCTCGCCGCGCGCGCGGCGCTGGGCGTTGACGGCGGTCCGGATGAAGGTCAGGGCCGGAACGCCCGGGATCTCCAGCGGATACTGGAACGACAGGAACACGCCCTTCGCGGCCCGCTCGTTGGGCTCCAGCTCCAGCAGGTCCTCGCCGTTCAGGCTCGCCGAACCTTCGGTCACTTCATAGCCGCCGCGACCGCTCAGCACGTACGACAGCGTCGACTTGCCGGCCCCGTTCGGACCCATGATGGCGTGCACCTCGCCGGCCGGCACCTCGAGCGTGACGCCCTTCAGGATCGGCTTGTCTTCGACACGGGCGTGGAGGTTGTTGATCGAAAGCATTTAACCGACGGATCCTTCGAGAGAAATCGCCACGAGCTTCTGGGCCTCGACGGCGAATTCCATGGGCAGTTGTTGCAGCACGTCGCGGACGAAGCCGTTGACCAGCAGGGCCACGGCCTCTTCCTGGCTAAGCCCGCGCTGCTGGCAGTAGAACAGCTGGTCGTCCGACAGGCGGGTGGTGGTCGCCTCGTGCTCGAACACCGACTGACCGTTGCGGGCCTCGATATAGGGCACGGTGTGCGCCGCGCAGGTCTTGCCGATGAGCAAGCTGTCGCACTGGGTGAAGTTGCGTACGCCCTTGGCCTTGGGATGGGCCGAGACCAGGCCGCGATAGGTGCTGGTCGACTTGCCCGCGCTGATCCCCTTGGCGACGATCCGCGACTTGGTGTTGGCGCCCAGGTGGATCATCTTGGTGCCGGTGTCGGCCTGCTGATGGCCGTTGGTCACGGCGATCGAGTAGAACTCGCCCGAAGAGCCCTCGCCGCGCAGCACGCACGAAGGATACTTCCAGGTGATGGCCGAGCCGGTCTCGACCTGGGTCCACGACACCTTCGAACGATCCCCGCGGCAGTCGGCGCGCTTGGTCACGAAGTTGTAGATGCCGCCCTTGCCGGTCTCCGGATCGCCCGGATACCAGTTCTGGACGGTCGAGTACTTGATCTCGGCGTCGTCCAGCAGAACGAGCTCGACCACGGCCGCGTGCAGCTGGTTCTCGTCGCGCATCGGGGCCGTGCAGCCCTCCAGGTACGAGACGTAGGCGCCCTTGTCGGCGATGATCAGGGTGCGCTCGAACTGGCCGCTGTCCTTGGCGTTGATCCGGAAATAGGTCGACAGCTCCATCGGGCAGCGCACGCCCGGCGGCACGTAGACGAACGAGCCGTCCGAGAACACCGCGCTGTTGAGGCAGGCGAAATAGTTGTCCGAGGTCGGCACCACGCTGCCCAGGTACTGCCTGACCAGCTCCGGGTGCTCGCGGATCGCCTCGCTCATCGAGCAGAAGATGACGCCGGCCTGGGCCAGCTCCTTCTTGAAGGTCGTGACGACCGACACAGAGTCGAACACCGCGTCCACGGCGTAGCGCGGCGCGCCCTCGACGCCGGCCAGCACGGCCTGCTCCTTCAGCGGGATGCCAAGCTTCTCGTAGACGGCCAGCAGCTCTGGATCGACCTCGTCCAGGCTCTTGGGCCCTTCCTTGGTCTTCGGCGCGGCGTAGTAATAGGTGTCCTGGTAGTCGATCTTCGGATAGCTGACCTTGGCCCAGTCAGGCTCTTCCAGCTCGAGCCAGCGGCGATAAGCCTCCAGACGCCATTCCAGCATCCATTCCGGCTCGTCCTTCTTGGCCGAGATGAAGCGCACGATGTCCTCGGAGAGCCCCTTGGGGGCGAACTCCTGGTCGATGTCGGTCGTAAAGCCGTGCTCGTACTTCTCGAGCGCTGCGACGGTGTCGATCGTTTCCTTGACCGCGGCCATCAAGCCACCTCCCGGCGCCGTGCGCCGATACGCTTCCAGGCGGCGAGCCAGGCGTCGCCGCACACAATCCAATCCTGTTCCGTGCTCGCCCAGCCGCCGCTGACGCGCAGCGCGAAGGGGGCGAGATCGGGACGGCCCATGGCTTCCACCACGCGGCTGGCCTTGACCTTGCCCGAAGAGCAGGCGCTGCCGGCGCTGGCCATGACGCCGGCGAGATCCAGGTTCATCACCTGGACCTGCGAGGCGAAGCCTTCGGCGGCGAGACACAGGGTCTGAGGCAGGCGCGGAACGCCCTCCCCGAGCACCACGCCGCCAGCGTCCTTGACCCGCTGGGCCAAGGCGTCGCGCCAAATGCCCTGATCGGCCGCCTGGGGCAAGTCCCGCAGGGCGGCCGAAGCGGCCGCGCCGAAGCCGGCGATGCCCGCGACGTTCTCGGTGCCGGCCCGTCGACCACGTTCCTGGCCGCCGCCGTGCAGCCGGCGCACCACATTGGCGCGCGTCCCGGCAACCAGCGCGCCGACGCCCTGCGGGCCGCCGATCTTGTGGGCAGACAGCGCCAGGGTGTCGGCGCCGAGGGCGGAGAAGTCGATGGCGATCTTGCCCGCCGCCTGCACGGCGTCGACATGCAGCAGGCCGTCAGCCGCGCGCACGATCGCGCTGGCCTCGGCGACCGGCTGGATGACGCCCGTCTCGTTGTTGGCCAGCATAAGGCAGACCAGGGTCCGCCCCTCGCCCGCCAGCAGTTCGGCAAGCCCGGAAAGGTCGGTGACGCCATGCGCGCCGACCGGCAGCACCTCGACGGCGACGCCGCTCATGGCGGCCGTCTCGGCGACGGCCTCATGCTCTATCGCGCTGACCACGATGCGCTTCACGCCCGAGGCGACGGCGCTGTCGATGGCCAGGGCGTTGGCTTCGGTGCCGCCGCTGACGAAGGTGACCGAGCCGGCGACCACGCCGACCAGCTGCCCCACCTGCTTGCGGGCGGTCTCGACCACGTCGCGGGCGGCGCGGCCGGCCGCGTGCACCGAGCTGGGGTTTCCCGCCAGCTCGAAGGCGCGCAGCACCGCCTCACGCGCCTCGGGGCGGATCGGGGCGGTGGCGTTGTAGTCCAGATAGATGGCGGGCTTGCTGGTCACGCCGCGACCTTCGCCTCCGGCCGCAGGCGGCCTTCCAGCACGTCGGCGACGGTCACGGAGGCCAGATAGGAATGGATCTGCCGGCCCATCTCCTCCCACAGGTCGTGGGTCAGGCACTTGGCGCCGCCGGCCATGCAGCCCTTGTGGCCGGACTTGCCGACGCCGCAGCGCGTGGCGCGCAGGGGCTCGTCGACGGCCATGACGATGTCGGAGATTCGGGTGGCGCGGGCGTCGGCCGCCAGGCGATAGCCGCCGCCGGGCCCGCGGGCGCTGACCACTAGGCCCTTGCGGCGCAGGCGGGCGAAGAGCTGTTCGAGATAGGAAAGCGAGATCTGCTGGCGGGCGGCGATCTCGGCCAAGGCCACAGCGCGACCTTCCGCCTCGTCCTGCTTGCGGGCGAGGTCGGTCATGGCCATCACGGCGTAACGTCCCTTCGTGCTCAGGCGCATGCGCGCTCTCCCTTGCAGATTCCCCGCGCAACGGCCTTTGCGTATGCTACAAGCCGCGACTTCGCGCCGCGCCCGGCAAGGGCGCTTCGCGCGATGCGGATTTAGGAAGACCAAGCGCGGCGGTCAAGTATTCCATGCGCCCTTCGCGGCGAATGGTGCGGCCCTCGACGCCCCAACTCGTGACGGGGAACTGAATGCCTGACGTGATTTTGACCGGCGCCGCGGGCCGTATCGAAGGCCGCTATTCGCCGGGCAAGACGGACAATGCGCCGATCGCGCTGATCCTGCACCCGCACCCCAAGGCCGGCGGCCACATGAATCACCCGGTGTCGGTGCAGCTGTACCACCTGTTCATGAAGCGCGGTTTCGCGACCCTGCGCTTCAACTTCCGCGGCGTCGGCCGCAGCCAGGGCGAATTCGACAGCGGCATCGGCGAGTTGGCCGACGCGGCCACCGCCCTCGACTGGCTGCAGGCCAATAACCCCGCCGCTGCCCAGACCTGGGTCGCCGGCTACAGCTTCGGCGCCTATATCGGCATGCAGCTGCTGATGCGCCGCCCGGAAACCGACGGCTTCATCTCGGTGTCGCCGCCGACCAACATGTACGACTTCAGCTTTCTGGCCCCCTGCCCGGCCTCGGGCCTGATCCTGACCGGCGGCGCCGACACCGTCGTCCCGCCGGTGGAAGTCGAGCGCGTCGTCTCCAAGCTGCGCACCCAGAAGGGCATCGTCATCGACTACGAAGTCGTCGACAAGGCCACCCACTTCTGGGCCGAGCACCTGCCGTTCGTCGAGCAGACCGTCGGCGGCTACATCGACAAGCGCCTCGAAGCCAACCCGATCCCGTAGGGTTCGGAAGCCTCCGGAATTCAGAAAGCCCGCCCTCGGTGACGAGGGCGGGCTTTTTGTTTGGGCGCTAGCGCCTCTTCGCTCGCCTTCAAATCGCTTCCCTAGGCCTTGTGCCTAGGGTCCATGCCGGCGGCGGCTCAGATCGCGGATGTGCTTGCTCGATCTGAGCGGCGGAACGATGGGTCCTCGACACGGGGCCGAGGTAAGCGATTTGGGGGATCGGGGCCGAAGCGCGACAGTAAGTTCGCTCCGGAAACACGCCGCTATTCGCAACCGCGAGACAGACGCCGCGCTAAGGCCTAAGACCTTGGGGTATCGCTCCCACTCGGAGGACGGCCGGTCCATGCACTATGACATCGTGATCGTCGGCGGCGGCGCGGGCGGACTGGAGCTCGCCGCGCAACTGGGTCGCAAGCTGGGCCGGCGCGAGGGCAAGGAACGGATCCTGCTGATCGACCGCTCCGGCTTCCACATCTGGAAGCCCACCCTGCACGAGGTGGCCGCCGGCACGCTGGACGTGCACCAGGAAGGCCTGTCCTATCCGATCCTCGGCCGCGCCAACCACTTCAGTTTCCACCTGGGCGAGCTGTCGGCCCTGGATCCCGTCGCCAAGCGCCTGACGCTGAAAGCCATCACCGCCAAGGACGGCGCGGTGCTGGTCCCCGAGCGCTCGATCACCTTCACCTGGGGCGTGCTGGCCATCGGCAGCGGCTCCAACCTGTTCGGCACGCCGGGGGCCGAGACCGCCCACCTGCTGGAGCGCACCGAAGACGCCGAGGCCTTCCACACGCGCCTGCTGGCCACCTTCATGAAGGCCTCGTTCGCGCCCGAGCGGACCATGGGCGTAGCCATCGTCGGCGGCGGCGCCACGGGCGTGGAGCTGTCGGCCGAACTCCTGGAAGCCCACCGCGCCCTGCTGGAAAGCCTGGGCGCCGAACAGCGCTTCCGCCTCGACATCACCATCGTCGAGGCCGCCCCGCGGATCCTGGGCGGCCTGCCCGACAAAACCTCGGCACAGGCCACCGTGGCGCTGGAGCGCAAGGGCGTGCACGTGCGCACCGGCGCCAAGGTCATCGCCGTCCACGCCGACCGGCTGGAGACCAGCCTTGGCGACATCCCCGCCGACCTGATCGTCTGGGCCGCCGGCGTGAAGGCCGCCGATAGCAACACAGGCCTCGGCCTGGAGACCAACCGCCTCAACCAGTTCGTGGTCAACGACCGGCTGGAGACCTCCGCGCCCGGGATCTGGGCCCTGGGCGACTGCGCCGGCTGCCCGTGGAAGGACGGCAAGCTGGTGCCCGCCCGCGCCCAGGCCGCCCACCAGCAGGCCAGCTACCTGGCCAAGGCCCTGCTCGCCCGGCTGCGCCAGGCGCGGGTGGAGGAGCCATACGTCTACAAGGACTTCGGCTCACTGGTGTCGCTGGGCGAGAACAAGGGCGTCGGCGCCCTGATGGGCGGTCTTGGCGGCCCCAACTTCTTCATCGAGGGCCTGGTGGCCAAGTGGTTCTACGTCTCGCTGCACCTGGCCCACCACAAGGCCATACTGGGCGTCGGCAAGACCGCGACCCTGGCGCTGGCGCGGCTGCTGCAGCAGCGCGTGGCCGGGCGGCTGAAGCTGCATTGATCGGGAATTAGCGGCCCTTAAGGGCCTTCCGCCACTACTCCGTAAAATCCCCGCGAAAGCGGGGACCTAGGCTTTTTCTGAAACCCATGGCGCTCGACGATAAAACGCCTGGGCCCCCGCTTTCGCGGGGATTCTACGGGTTGGTGAAGAGCCTCTTTCAGAAGATCAAGGCTCCACGATCCTCCCCCCCGTCATCGCCGCCTTCACCCCCGTCGTCCCGGGGAAGCTGATCGGCAGCCCACGCGCCGTCCGCGCCGCGAGATAGGCGAAGGCCTCGGCCTCGATGGCGTCGCCGCGCCAGCCGTAGTCCTCGGCCGCCTTCACCGGCACCGGAACCCGTTCGGCCAGCGCCGCCATGATCCGCGGATTGCGCCGCCCGCCGCCGCAGACGATCAGGGCGCTGGGCGGGGCGTCGTTCTTGTCGAAGGCCTTGACCACGGCTGCGGCGGTGAACGCCACCAGGGTCGCGGCCGCGTCCTGCGCCGACAGGTGCGCCACCGCGTCCAGCGAGAAGTCGTAGCGGTCCAGAGACTTGGGCGCGGGCGCGGCGAAATAGGCGCTGGCCAGCAGGCCGTTCAGCACCGCCTCGTCCACCGTGCCCGCCGCCGCCAGCCGGCCGCCCTCGTCGAAACGGCCCAGGCCCCTCTCCTGCAGCATCAGGTCGATCATGCCGTTGCCAGGGCCAGTGTCGAAGGCCAGCAGGGTTCCGTCCGCGCCGATCAGGGTGATGTTGGCCACCCCGCCGATGTTCAGCGCCGCGACCGGCGCGGCCAGGCCCGAGGCGCGGGCGCGGGCCTCGTGATAGATCGGGGCCAGGGGCGCGCCCTCCCCGCCGGCCGCCACGTCGGCGGTGCGGAAGTCGAACGCCACCGGCCGGCCCGCCAGTCGCGCCAGCCGCTCGGCGTCGAGCAACTGCACAGTCCGACCGATCCGCTCGGCGCTGGGCCGCTCGTGCAGCACCGTCTGGCCGTGCACGCCCAGCAGGTCGAACTCGCTCCAAGACAGGCCGTGCTCGGCCAGGAAGCTCTCGGCGGCGTGGAAGTGCTCGTCGGCCACGGCGCGGCGCGCGTCCTCGAAGATCGCCGGCTCGGCCTGCCCGCGCTTCCAGGCCAGGGCCTGGCGGGTGGTCTCCAGCAGCAGCGCGCGCGTGTCCTCGCGCAGCTTGCGTTCGCCCGAGGGGCCAAAGCCGTGGATCGTCTCGCCGTCGGTGTCGAGCACCGCCATGTCGACCGCGTCCAGCGAGGTGCCGGTCATGAATCCGAGAATGCGCATGGTTGCGTTGACTGCCACGCCCCGCCTCGGGTAGCTAGGCCCCATGACCGCCAAGGCCCTCCAGACCCGAGCCTATTATCGCCCGCTGATCTAGCGGGCGCACGACCGGTCATGTCGACGCACCGCCACCTGGCCGGCGATGCGTCCTTCTCCCTTCAAGACGACGTCTCCGGCGCACAGCCTTCAAGGAGACTATCGATGAAACCCTCGCCACAGAACGCCCCGCCCGTGCTAGACGCGCGGACCAGCGATACAGAGAGTCGAGCCATGTCCGCGCCGCAGAGCTTCAAGTCCGAATTCCTGCAGACCATGCAGAGCCGCGGCTACATCCACCAGATCACCCACCCGGACGAACTGGACGCGGCCGCCGCCGGCGGCGCGATCACCGCCTATATCGGCTTCGACGCCACCGCCCCGTCCCTGCACGTCGGCCACCTGATCCAGATCATGATGCTGCGCCGCCTGCAGCAGGCCGGCCACAAGCCGATCGTCCTGATGGGCGGCGGCACCACCCGCGTGGGCGACCCCACCTTCAAGGACACCCAGCGCCCGCTGCTGACCGACGAGCAGATCCAGTCGAACATCGACGGCATCAAGAAGGTGTTCTCCAACTTCCTGACCTTCGGCGACGGGCCCACCGACGCGGTAATGGTCGACAACGACGAATGGCTTTCGAAGCTCGGCTACGTGCAGTTCCTGCGCGACTACGGCGTGCACTTCACGATCAACCGCATGCTGACCTTCGACTCGGTGAAGCTGCGCCTCGAGCGTGAGCAGCCGATGACGTTCCTCGAATTCAACTACATGCTGATGCAGGCCACCGACTTCCTGGAACTGAACCGCAAGTACGGCTGCGTGCTGCAGATGGGCGGCTCGGACCAGTGGGGCAACATCCTCAACGGCGTCGAACTGACCCGCCGTGTCGACCAGAAGGCCGCCTTCGGCCTGACCACGCCGCTCCTGACCACGGCCTCGGGCGCCAAGATGGGCAAGACCGCCGCCGGCGCCGTCTGGCTCAACGCCGACGCTCTTTCGCCCTACGACTACTGGCAGTTCTGGCGCAACACCGAGGACGCCGACGTCGGCCGCTTCCTGAAGCTGTTCACCGACCTGCCGCTGGACAGGATCGCCGAACTGGAGGCCCTTCAAGGCGCCCAGATCAACGACGCCAAGAAGGTGCTGGCCGACGAGGCCACCCGCCTGGTGCACGGCGACGAGGCCGCCAGGACCGCCCGCGCCACGGCCGAGACGGCCTTCGAGCAGGGCCAGCTGTCGGCCGACCTGCCGACGGTCGAGGTCGCCGCCTCGGTGCTGGCCGAGGGCGTGGCCCTGGCCGTGCTGGCCACCGACATCGGCCTCACCGCCTCGCGCGGCGAGGCCCGCCGCCTGGCCCAGGGCGGCGGCCTGCGCCTCAACGACGCCCAGGAAAAGGACGGCGACCGCCTGGTGACAAACGCCGACCTGATCGACGGCGTCGTCAAGCTGAGCCAGGGCAAGAAGAAGATCGTGCTGGTCAAGCCGGTTTAACCGGACGGCGAAGCTACTAAGTATCGTCCTCCCGGAGCGGTCGCGGCCGCTCCGGGAGGACGCGTTCCAAGCCCGTGACGCTGGGCCCGTGATGTTGGAGAAAGTTCGATGCTGAACCCCGGCGACAAGGCTCCCGACTTCGACCTGCCCACCGACACCGGCCGCGTCAGCCTGGCCGGCCTCAAGGGCAAGAACGTCGTGCTCTATTTCTATCCGAAGGACGACACGACCGGCTGCACCTCGCAGGCCCTGCAGTTCTCGGCCGAGGTCGAGGAGTTCGCCAAGGCCGGCGCGGTGGTGATCGGCGTGTCCAAGGACAGCGCCGCCAGTCACGGCAAGTTCCGCAAGAAGCACGACCTGACCGTCGAACTTGGCTCCGACACCCTGGGCGAGACCGTCGAGGCCTACGGCTCGTGGGTGGAAAAGAGCATGTACGGCCGCAAGTACATGGGCATCGACCGCTCGACCTTCCTGATCGACCGCGACGGCGTGGTCCGCGAGATCTGGCGCAAGGTGAAGGTCCCCGGCCACGTCAAGGCGGTGCTGAAGGCGGCGCAGGGCCTGAAGGCCTAGCCTTCGTCCTCCGACGGGTTATGATCGCGACCCTGGCTCGGAGACGCCCCGTGCGCACCAAGGTGCTGACCGTTGAAGTTCCCGCCCCGCTGGCCGAGCAGATCGGCCGGTTGGCGGTTCGCCAGGATCGCTCGCAGGACTCCGTCGTTCGCGAGGCCTTGACCGCCTGGGCCGATCGTGAGGAACGCTTCCGCGCCCTGACCCTCGAAGGCCTGGCCGACGTCGATGCCGGCCGCTTGGTCGAGCAGGCGACGATGGAAGCCTGGGCCGACAGCCTCGACACCGACGCCCCGTCGCGCTGATGCGCCTGGTCTGGACCGGCAAGGCCGCGTCCGATCTCGCGCGGCTGCACGCCTTCCTCGCCGAAGTGAACCCACGTGCCGCCGCACAGACCGCGCGAGAGTTGGTGGCGACGCCCAAACGGTTGCTGGACACCCCGAGGCTCAGGGCGCGCCTGGACGAGTTCGCGCCTCGCGAGGTTCGTCGGCTGATCGTCGGTGGCTATGAGCTTCGATATGAACTCACCGAAACCACGGTGTTCGTGCTGCGCCTCTGGCACACGCTGGAAGACCGGTAACAGGGCCACTGTGGCGCCGGCGCCGCAAAGTCGCGTTTTTCCGCCACTTCTCCCGTGTCACGTGTAGCCAGTCCGTTCATGTCGGGTTAATCGACGCAGGTTCATGGTCCAAACTTGGCCGTCCGCGCCTTCGCAGGTGCGAAGAGTCTTGCCTATTCGTGCTTTCTCGTTGCATATCCCCCAGACCTTGAAAACTGGGGGGTTTCCTGGGCATGGCGATCGCGCATTTTCACCGCCTGCGTAAGACTCTCGAAGGTCTGTTTCCGGAACGCCATCTGTATGTCCGCTCGGGCGGCGAGATGCGCGGCTACGTGCTGTCCACCAACAAGCAGCTGGCCTGCGCGGCCAGCGTCGGCGCAGCGGCGCTGTGGATGGGCGTCTGCACCGCCGCCATGCTGGTCAACGCCCTGGCCGTCAGCCAGACCGACCAGGTCGTGCTCAAGCAGAAGGCCTATTACGAGCGCCTCAACGCCGACCGCCAGGCGCGCCTGAACAGCGCCGTCGCCCAGCTGTCGGCCACCAGCGGCTCGCTGGACGAGCTGGCCCTGTCGGTCGAGAAGCGCCACGCCGCCCTGGCCATGCTGGTCAGCGACTTCAAGGGCGCGCCCGGCGCCGCCCAGGCGCTGGCCGTGGCCAAGCCGACCCTCGCCGACGCCTCGCCTGTCGAGCGCATCCAGGCCACCCGCATGGACCAGGAGCGCCTGATCGACGCCGCCGAGGGCTTCGCCAAGAGCCGCGCCGAGCGCCTGCGCCTGGCCATGCGTATGGCCGGCCTCGACGCCGGCAGCTTCACCGGCCGCGGCGCCTCGCTGGGCGGCCCGCTGATCGAGGCCAAGGATCCCCGCGCGCTCGCCGCCGTGCTCGACGTCGACGAGGAGTTCGCCGCCCGTATCCACCGCGCCGCCAGCGACATGTCCGACATGCGGTCGCTCAGCAGCGCCGCCCAGCGCCTGCCGTTCAACCGCCCGACCGCCAACCCGGCCCTGTCGAGCAGCTACGGCGTGCGCTTCGACCCGTTCACGCACCGGCCGGCCTTCCATTCGGGCCTGGACTTCCCCGGCGCGTTCTACACGCCGATCATGGCCACCGCCCCGGGCGTGGTGTCGTTCACCGGCGTGCGCTCGGGCTACGGCAACACCGTCGAGATCGACCATGGCGGCGGCTTCAAGACCCGCTACGCCCACCTGCAAGGCGTCGCCGTGCGCGTCGGCCAGCGCGTGGTGATCGGCCAGCGCGTCGGCGCCATGGGCTCCACCGGCCGCTCCACCGGCCCGCACCTCCACTACGAGGTCTGGGTCAATGGTCGCGCCCAGAACCCCAACCGCTTCCTCAAGGCAGGCGAGTATGTTCAGCAAGCCGGCTAAGGGGTCCAAGACCCCCGTCCAGATCGAGCCCCTGCCCCTTCCGGCCGCGGCGCCCGTCGACCAGGCCCGCAAGGCCCCGCCGCGCGTGGCCTCGCTGATCTCGTCGGACATCACCATCGAGGGCGGCGTCAGCGGCGACGGCGAGCTGCAGATCGACGGCGTGGTGCGCGGCGACGTCCGCGTCGGCCGCCTGACCGTCGGCGAGACCGGCCACGTCGAGGGCGGCGTCTACGCCGAGGCCGTCGAGATCCGCGGCCGCGTGGTCGGCGCGATCACCGCCAAGCAGGTCCGCCTCTACGGCACGGCCTATGTCGACGGCGACATCACCCACGAGCAGCTGGCGATGGAAACCGGCGCCTTCTTCCAGGGCCGCAGCCTGAAGTTCCAGCGCCAGGCCCCGCCCCAGGCCGCTCCGGTCGCGGTCTCCCCGGCCCCGGTCGCCGACCTGACCTTGACGGCCAAGCCTGTCGGCTAAAGCCGGCTTGTCGCCTCCACCTGGCAAGCCGCGCGACGGCTGGCGCAAGACGGTCGCCGCCAGACAGCGTTGGCGGCAACGCGCGCCCTGGCTCTATCTCGTCGCCATCATGGCGGCCTGGACGGCCTTGGTCGCCGGCGCGGCCTGGGCTTCGACCTTTTTGGGCTTTGCTTTTTCGGACGGCTTTTGGTTCGGCATCGGCTCGGCCGGTTGCGCTATCGCCGCAGCGACCCGCTTCTGGACTCCGAACCCACCTTCGGACGGCCCCTCCCCGAGGAGGTCGCCGCCGACAGCTTTTTCAAACAGCCGCATCGGGACGCAGACGAGCCCCGTTGAACGAAAAAACGCCCCGGATCGCTCCGGGGCGTTCGTCGTTTCAGGTCGCTCCGCCGGCCTCAGCCTTCGGAAGCGTCCCGCGTCGCGCCGACCCGCTGGGCCAGCGAGGCGCCCATGAAGGCGTCCAGGTCGCCGTCCAGCACGCCGGCCGTGTCGGAGGTCTCGACGTTGGTCCGCAGGTCCTTGACCATCTGGTACGGCTGCAGGACGTACGAGCGGATCTGGTGACCCCAGCCGATGTCGGTCTTCTGGTCGTGCAGCGCCTGCTGGGCGGCTTCACGCTTCTGAAGCTCGGCCTCGTACATCCGGGCGCGCAGCATCTTCCAGGCCTCGTCGCGGTTCTGGTGCTGCGAACGGCCGGCCTGGCAGGCCACCACGATCCCGGTCGGGATGTGCGTCAGACGCACGGCCGAGTCGGTCTTGTTGATGTGCTGACCGCCGGCCCCGGAAGCCCGGTAGGTGTCGGTGCGTACGTCGGACGGGTTGATGTCGATCTCGATCGTGTCGTCGATGACCGGATAGACCCAGGCCGAGGCGAACGAGGTGTGGCGACGGGCGCTGCTGTCGTACGGGCTGATGCGCACCAGGCGGTGCACCCCGGCCTCGGTCTTCAGCCAGCCATAGGCGTTGGCGCCCTTGACCAGCAGCGTGGCCGACTTGATGCCGGCCTGGTCGCCGTCGGTCTCTTCCACCAACTCGGTCGTCATGCCGTGGGCGTTGGCCCAGCGGGTGTACATCCGCAGCAGGATGCCGGCCCAGTCGCACGACTCGGTGCCGCCGGCCCCGGAGTTGATTTCGATATAGGCGTCGTTGCCGTCGGCCTCGCCCGACAGCAGGGCCTCGAGTTCCGCGCGGGCGGCGCGTTCCTTGATGGCCTTCAGCTGGGCGCGGGCGTCGTTCAGCGAGTCCTCGTCGGACTCCATGTCGGCCAGCTCGGCGTATTCGAGCGCGTCCTTGACGTCGCGTTCGATGCTCTGCACCGCCTCGACCTTGGCGGCCAGGTTGGCGCGCTCGCGCGACACGGCCTGGGCCTCGGACGGACGGTCCCACAGCGTCGGGTCTTCGACCCGCGCGTTCAGTTCATCGAGTTTTCTAAGGGCGACATCCCAGTCAAAGACGCCTCCTGAGCAGTCCAACGGACTGCTCGATGTCGGCCGCGGCGGCCTCGACATCCGGTCTCATCACGTAGCTCCGTGACACAAAGTAAGGGCGCGGGACATAGCCCGCGCCCGGAGTCGGCGCAACCGCGCCGACTCCTGACGAAAGATAATGGTGGGTCGGCGCAACCGCGCCGGCTCCTGACGAAGATAATGGTGGGTCGACGCAACCGCGCCGGCTCCCAGGAAAGGCGATCTAGTAAAGCCCGCTGATGTCGGGCTGCTTGGGTTGCGGCCTGGGCTGCGGCTCCGACGGCGAAGGCTGGCCGGTCGGCACGCCGTTGGGCCAGGCGTCGCCGTACGAGATCGGCCCGCCGGTCGGCGCGGGCGTGGCGACCTTGGGCTCGGTGCCCGGGCGGAAGGCCTCGCGGATGCCGCGCACCATGGCGAACTTGGCGGTCTTGGGCGGCTTGAAGTCGGTCTTCGGCTTGTCCTTCAGCGCCACCTTCATGAAGTCGATGAACACCGGCACGGCGTCCTGCGAGCCCGTCTCGCCCGCGCCCAGCGAGCGGTTGTCGTCGAAGCCGACGAACACGCCGACGATCAGGTCGGGCGAATAGCCGATGAACCAGGCGCTGCGGTACTCGTTGGTGGTGCCGGTCTTGCCCGCCAGCGGATAGCCCAGCTGGCTGACCGAGGCGGCCGTGCCGCGCTGGACCACGCCCTGCAGCATCGAGGTGATCTGATAGGCCGTGACCGGGTCCATCACCTGCTCGCCCGGCGCGGTGACGCGCGGGCTCTCGTCGCCGTTGAAGCCGGCGGTGCAGCGCGGGCAGTCGCGCTTGTCGGCGCGGAAGATCACCTTGCCCTCGCGGTCCTGCACCAGCTCGATCAGGTGCGGCTCGATGCGGCGGCCGCCGTTGGCGAACGGGGCGTAGGCCGCCGTGATCTTGAACGGCGTGGTCTCGCCGGCTCCGAGCGCCATGGCCAGCACGGGCGCCATGTCGCGCGTCACGCCGGTCTTCTTGGACATCTCGATGATCTTCTTCATGCCCACGCCCTGGGCCAGGCGCACGGTCATGGCGTTGACCGACCGCTCCAGGCCCTTGCGCAGCGGCAGGGCGCCGTAGAACTTCTTCTCGTAGTTCTCGGGGCTCCAGTCCTGGCCGTTGGCGCCCTTGAAGGTGATGGCGCTGTCCAGGATCACGCTGGCCGGCGTGTAGCCGTTCTCCAGCGCGGTGGCGTAGACGAACGGCTTGAACGACGAGCCAGGCTGGCGCATCGCCTGGGTCGCCCGGTTGAAGTTCGACAGCGAGTAGGAATAGCCGCCCACCAGGGCCACCACGCGGCCGGTATAGGGCTCGATGGCCACCAGGGCGCCGTTGACGGCCGGAATCTGCTTGAGGCGGTAGGACGAGGTTTCGCCCACCTGCTCGACGAACACCAGGTCGCCGACCTTCAGGCCCTTGCCGGCCTTGGCCCAGGCGACATCCTCGCCGGTCAGGCTGCCCTGCCCTTCGTCCTTGACCAGGCGCACGCCGCCGCCGGCCGAGGTGATCACCGCCGCGCGCCAGCCGCGCCGTTCCGACGGCGGACGCTTGGCCTGGACGGCCTTCCGCCAGTCGCCTTCCAGGCTCTCGACATGCCCCCACGCGCCGCGCCAGCCGTGGCGGCGGTCGTACTTCTCCAGGCCGTCCATCAGCGAGGCCCGCGCCGCCGTCTGCAGCGTCGGATCCAGCGTGGTGCGCATGTAGTAGCCGCCCTCGCTGATCCGGTCGCCCAGGGTGGCGGTGCCGCGCTGGCGCACTTCCTCGACGAAGTAGTCGGCGTCGGCATAGGCAGCCCGCTTGGGCGCCGGCTGCACGACCAGGTCCTCGGCCTTGGCCTTTTCGGCTTCCGCGCGGCTGACCCAGCCCAGGTCGGCCATCTGGTCGAGGATCCAGTTGCGGCGGGCGATCGCCTTGGCCTTGTTGCGGATCGGGTGGTAGTTGTCCGGCCCCTTGGGCAGGGCCGCCAGATAGGCCGCCTCCGACAGCGAAAGCTCGGGCAGCGACTTGCCGAAATAGTTGTAGGCCGCAGAGCCGACCCCGAACGAGCGATAGCCCAGCCAGATTTCGTTGAGGTACAGCTCGAGGATCTGCTGCTTGTCGAGCGACTGCTCCAGGCGCCGCGCCAGGATCGCTTCCTTGAACTTGCGGCCCACCGTGGCGTCGCTGGTCAGCAGGACGTTCTTGGCCACCTGCTGGGTGATCGTCGAGCCGCCTTCCAGGCGACGGCCGCGCATGGCGTTGCCGACGTTCTTGAGCATGGCGCGCGAGAAGCCGCCGACGTCGACGCCGCCGTGCTTGAAGAAGTTGCGGTCCTCGGCGGCCATGAAGGCCTGGGCCAGCTGCGGCGGGATCTGGTCGTAGGGCACGAAGATCCGGCGTTCCTTGGAATATTCGCCGATCAAGGTGCCGTCCCAGGCATAGACGCGCGTGGCCGTGGGCGGACGATAGTCCTGCAGTTCGCCGGCGTCGGGCATGTCGTGGAACAGCCACGCGGCGTAGATGGCGATGGCGAAACCCGCCACCGCGATCGTCGACAGCACCGCGACGCCGGCTATGGCGATCCATCTTTCGGCGGGCTTCAAGTCCACACGGCCTCCGTCGAGCGACGCGACCGTCGCGCGCTCAAATCATCCAGAGGATGGCTGTAACCCGCATCGGGCGAGGCGCCAACGCCCCTGCCCCTTCGCCAATCCCTTCACGGGGTCAGCGAGCGCTGATCCGTGTCTGGGCGGCGAAGTAGGTTTCAATGGAGCTGGCCACCGCGTTCATCAGCCGCTCGCGGCCGGCCGGGCTCTTCAGCAGCTTCTCGTCCTCGAGATTGGTCATGAAGCCCATTTCGAGCAGCACCGCCGGCACGTCGGGGGCCAGCAGCACGATGAAGCCGGCGTCGCGGTGGCTGCGGCGCAGCAGCACGGTCTCGTCGCCCACCTTTTCCAGCAGGGTCTCGGCGAAGGCGGCCGAACGGTTCTTGGTGGCGCGCTGCGACAGGTCCAGCAGGATCTGACCCACGGCGCGGTCGCGGCCCGGCAGGCTGGCCTTCATCAGCCAGTCGTCCTTTTCCAGCACCCGGGCGGCGCGCTCGGCGCCCTTTTCCGACAGGGTGTAGACGCTGGCGCCGCGGGTGCCGACGTCGGGACCCGAGTCGGCGTGCAGCGAGATGAACAGGTCCGCGTCGGCGCGGCGGGCGATCTGCACGCGCGATTCCAGGGGAATGAAGGTGTCGGTGTCGCGGGTCAGCACGACGTTGAAGCGGCCGGACTTCTCCAGCTTGCTCTTCAGCGCCTTGGCCGCGGCCAGGGTGACGTCCTTCTCGTTGGTGTTGGCGCCGGCCGAGCCGGGATCCTTGCCGCCGTGGCCGGCGTCGATGACGATCGTCTTCTTCAGCTTCAGCGTCGCGGGCTTGGCCGGGGTCGAAACGGTGGTCGGGCGCATGACGGCGGCCCCGGCCGAAGCCGGATCGGCGGCGGCCAGGTCGATCACGTAGCGGAAGGCGGTCGCGCCGTCGGCCGGCGGCAGCAGGAAGCGGCGCTTGACCACGGCCTTGGAGGAAAGATCGAGGGACAGGCGCGCCCCGCCGGCGGCCTCGTCGATGACCCAGCGGTCGACCAGGCCATGGCCGGCGCCCTGCAGGTCGCCGGAAACCGTCACGTTGGGCAGGCCCACGACGACTCGGCTGGCCGCGGCGCCGTCGCCGATCAGCTTGCCGACGGCCGCGCGGTCCAGGTCGATGACGACTCGGGTCTCGGCGCGGTCGCCGCCGAAGCGGACCTTCTGGACGCCGGCGGCGGGCGCGGGCCCCTGCACGGTGGCCACGGCGACACCGGCGAGCGCCAGGGCGCCGACGATCAGCGCCGCCTTCGCCCAACCCGTTCTCGCTGCTCCGATGACGACCTTACGCATTACCGCCCAGCCAATGGCGCTACCTTGGAAACCAATGACGGATATCGCCTGGGGCGGGTAGAAAAACCGTTAAGGAAACCACCGACTTCATCAATTTCGCCGGTTGCTCCACGGCGCTTTTCATTTGTCTTCCGATGTTGCTAAAGTGGCGCCGTGCGCGGAGCGACGTCGCCAGACGATGGCGCCTTGCGTGAGTGGTTCCCAATTGTCGGACGCGTCCATAGCGCCCTCATGCCGGAACCGCCGGACTTTGGAGTTTGCGGGCGATGGTCGGCGCGGGACGGATGTCTCGACGGCCAAAGCCCAAAAGGGCCCGCGTCGGGCCCTGGCCGTTCCCGGCCACGACGCGTCATCCGATCCGCGCCACCCGGCGCGTCAAAGGAAAACAAACGAAACCCCATGGGCTGCGCCGCACCCGATCGCCTCTGGCAACCGCCCTTCGAACTTCGCTCCGGCGAAGTCGCGGTCTGCGATGCGCGCGCCCTCCTTTCATATCGGCGCCCGGGCTTCGCGCCCGCCGCGCGCCGTGGAGATTCCCTGTATGTCGAAGAAGATGTTGATCGACGCCGCCCACGCCGAAGAGACGCGTGTGGTGGTCGTGGACGGTTCGCGGGTTGAAGAATTCGATTTCGAGAGCCAGACCCGCAAACAACTTCGTGGAAATATCTATCTCGCCAAGGTGACCCGCGTTGAACCCAGCCTCCAGGCTGCGTTCATCGAGTACGGCGGCAACCGCCACGGTTTCCTCGCCTTCAACGAGATCCACCCGGACTACTACCAGATCCCGGTCGCCGATCGCGAAGCGCTGATGCGCGATGATTCGCACGACGACGAGGACGACACCCCCGTCTCGCGCCGCGCCACCGGCGGCGAGGACGAGGACGACGCCAACGACCACGCCATCGACGACGAGGAAGACGACGTCGAAGAGGAACTGGCGCGCCGCAAGCGCCGCCTGATGCGCAAGTACAAGATCCAGGAAGTGATCCGCCGCCGGCAGATCATGCTGGTCCAGGTCGTCAAGGAAGAGCGCGGCAACAAGGGCGCGGCCCTGACCACCTACCTGTCGCTGGCCGGCCGCTACGGCGTCCTGATGCCCAACACCGCCCGCGGCGGCGGCATCAGCCGCAAGATCACCGCGGTGACCGACCGCAAGCGTCTCAAGAGCGTGGTGCAGAGCCTGGACGTGCCGCAGGGCATGGGCCTGATCGTCCGCACGGCCGGCGCCAAGCGCACCAAGGCCGAGGTCAAGCGCGACTACGAATACCTGCTGCGTCTGTGGGAGAACATCCGCGACAACACGCTGCACTCGGTGGCGCCGGCGCTGATCTACGAGGAAGAAGACCTCGTCAAGCGCGCCATCCGCGACATGTACGACAAGGACCTGGACGGCATCTGGGTCGAGGGCGAGGCCGGCTACCGCGAAGCGCGCGACTTCATGCGCATGCTGATGCCCAGCCAGGCCAAGAAGGTCTTCCCGTATCGCGAGCCCACGCCGCTGTTCGTCAAGAACCGCATCGAAGACCACCTGGCGCAGATCTACTCGCCGGTCGTGCCGCTGCGTTCGGGCGGCTATCTGGTGATCAACCAGACCGAGGCCCTGGTCGCCATCGACGTCAACTCGGGCAAGGCCACGCGCGAGCGCAACATCGAGGCCACGGCCCTCAAGACCAACATCGAGGCCGCCGAGGAAGCCGCTCGCCAGCTGCGCCTGCGCGACCTGGCCGGCCTGATCGTCATCGACTTCATCGACATGGATGAAGGCAAGAACAACCGCACGGTCGAGAAGGTCCTCAAGGACGCCCTCAAGGACGACCGCGCCCGCATCCAGATGGGCAAGATCTCCGGCTTCGGCCTGATGGAGATCAGCCGCCAGCGCCGCCGCACCGGCGTGCTGGAAGGCACCACCCACGTCTGCGAGCACTGCGAAGGCACCGGCCGCGTCCGCTCGGTCGAATCGAGCGCCCTGGCCGCCCTGCGCGGCGTCGAGGTCGAGGCCCTGAAGGGCAGCGGCGCCGTGACCCTGAAGGTCAGCCGCGCCGTCGGCATCTACATCCTCAACGAAAAGCGCGCCTACCTGCAGCGCCTGCAGCTGAACCACGGCGTGTTCGTCACCGTGCTGGTCGACGACGGCCTGCGCCAGGCCGAGCACGAGATCGAGCGCACCGAGCTTGGCGACCGCATCGCGCCGCCGGCGATCGCCTACGAGCCCGATCCGGTGTTCGACGAGGTCTTCGACGACGAGGACGAAGACGAGGAAGAAGAAATCGTCTCCGACGAAGGCGACGAGGACGAAGACGAGGACGAAGCGCCCCGCAAGGCTCGCTCGGACGACGATCGCGGCGGTCGCCGCAACAAGCGTCGCCGTCGCGGCCGTCGCGACGAGGAAGCCGCCGAAGAGACCTCGGAAGACGGCGAAGCCGCCGAGTTCGACGCTGAAGGCGACGCCGACGGCGACGACGAGGAATCGCGCCGCCGCCGCCGCCGCCGGGGCCGTCGCGGCGGTCGCCGCGGTGGCCGCGAGGACGGCGATCGCGCCGCCGACGTCTATGTCTGGAACCGTCCGCGCGTTCCGTTCGGCGACAACCCGTATGTCTGGCACGATCCGGAAGCCCTCGAGGCCCGTGGCGGCGAAGGCCGTCGCGATCGCGGCGAGCGTCCGGAGCGCGCCGAGCGTCCCGAACGTCAGGAACGCCCGGAGGCCGCCGAACGTCCGGAACGCGCCGAGCGTCCGGAGCGCCGCGAGCGCCGTCGCGGCGGTCGTGACCGCCAGCCGGCCGCCGAGACCCCGATCGCTCCGGTCGTGGTCGAGGACGTCGCCCCGCTGGTGCTCGAGCCGCCGGTGATCGAAGGCCCGCCCGCCGACGTCTGGGTCGAACTGCCGACGCCGGAAGAGGCCGCCCCGGCCAAGAAGCCGCGCCGCAGCCGCAGCCGCAGCCGCAAGGCCGCCGAGACCGAGGTCGAAGCCGTCCAGGCCGAGACGGCCGAAGCGATCGAAGCCGCCGCCGCGCCCGCCGAGGCCCTGGCCGAAGTGGTCGCCGAGACCGCGCCGATCGTCGCCGCCGACGTCGAGATCGCCCCGGAACCGGCTCCCGAACCCGTCGTCGAAGCCGCTCCGGCGCCGGTGGAAGCCGTCGTCGAAGCCGAGCCCGCGCCGGTCCCGGCCGAGCCCGATCCGAACGAGATCAGCGCTCCGCCCGCCCAGCCCAAGCGCGGCTGGTGGCGTCGCGGCTGATCCGACCGCAAACGACCGCGGCGGCGCCATGGCGTCGCCGCGGTTCGCGCCTATATCCCCTCCTAGACAAGCCTCGCCCTTGCGATTTCCAGCCGCGTCCGCTGCGCGCTAGACTGCCGGACGGCGCGGGGGCGCGACCAGGAGACCATCGATGACGTCCCGCAAGAGGACCGTCGGCAAGACGTTCGGCGCCGGCCTTTCCGCCCTCGCCCTGCTGGCCTCCGTGGCGGCCCCCATCGCGGCCCAGGCCCAGGGCCTGTCGCTGATCCGCGACACCGAGATCGAAGAGATCCTGCACCGCGATTCCGACCCGATCTACGCGGCGGCGGGCCTTGATCCCAAGACCGTGCGCATCCTGCTGGTCGGCGACAAGGAACTGAACGCCTTCGCCACCCAGGGCCTGATGATGGGCCTCAACACCGGCCTGATCCTGCAGACCGAGACCCCCAACCAGCTCAAGGGCGTCATCGCCCACGAAACCGGCCACCTCGCCGGCGCCCACCCGCTGCGCTCCGACGAGATGATGAAGGCCGGCCTCAAGCCGATGATCCTGACGATGGGCTTGGGCGTCCTGGCCGCCCTGGCCGGCGCGCCCGACGCCGGCGCGGTGCTGATGGGCAACGCCAGCTATTTCGGCACCTTGGGCGCGCTGGGCTACAGCCGCGAGCAGGAATCGCGCGCCGACCAGGCCGGCGCCAACTTCCTGGAGGCCACCGGCCAGTCGGGCCGCGGCCTCGTCGAGTTCTTCGACAACTTCCGCTACCAGGAGGTCTTCGACCAGTCGCGGCGCTTCGCCTACTTCCGCAGCCACCCGCTGTCGTCCGACCGCATCGAGGCCCTGCGGGCCAAGGTCGAGCGCCTGCCGCACTACGACGCCGTCGACACGCCCGACGAACTGGCCGAGCACGAGATCATGAAGGCCAAGCTGGAGGGGTTCATCAATCCCCAGACGGCCCTGATCAAGTATCGCGAGACCGATCGCAGCTTCCCCGCGCGCTACGCCCGCTCGATCGCCTACTACCAGATGAAGGAGCCCGACCGGGCCCTGAAGATCCTCGACGACCTGATCGCCGAGAACGAGAAGAACCCCTATCTCTGGGAGCTCAAGGGCCAGATCCTGTTCGAGTTCAACCGCGTGGCCCAGGCCGAGGAGCCCCAGCGCCGCTCCGTGGCGCTCAAGCCCGACGCGGCCCTGCTGCGCATCAATCTGGGCCAGACCCTGATCGGCCTGGACGATCCCAAGAAGATCGAGGAAGGCGTCGGCGAGCTGAAGCGGGCCCTGGTCAACGAGGGCGACAACGCCGTCGCCTGGCGCCTGCTGGCCCAGGCCTACGACAAGCAGGGCAAGGACGGCGAGGCCCGCCTGGCCACCGCCGAGCAGTACTTCAACCTGGGCGCGGTGCAGGAAGCCCGCGTGTTCGCCATGCGCGCCCGCGAACTGCTCAAGAAGGACACGCCCGACTGGCGGCGCGCCACCGACATCGTGCTGGCCTCCCGCCCCAGCGACCAGGACCTCAAGGCCCTGGCCAAGGAAGGCCTGACGGCGTCCAATCCCTGACCTGCGATTCCCCGAAAGACCGAGACCCGAATGCCCCTTCGCCGCCCCCTCGCCCTGGCCGCCGCCGCCATCGTCCTGACGACCGGCATGGCCGCCTGCAGCCAGCCCAAAAGCGACGAGGCGTTCGGCAAGAAGGTCCGCGCCTACCTGCTGGAAAATCCCGAGGTGCTGATCGAGGTCAGCGCCAAGCTGCAGGAAAAGCAGCTGGCCGAAGCCGCCTCCAAGTCGCAGGGCGCGATCGCCAAGCACCGCCAGGCCATCGAGCGTGATCCGCGCGACTTCGTGGCCAATCCGAACGGCACGATCACCGTCACCGAGTTCTTCGACTACAAGTGCGGCTACTGCAAGATCGCCGCGCCGCAGGTGGTCGAGATCATCGAGAAGAACCCCGACGTTCGCTTCGTCTTCAAGGAATTCGTGATCTTCGGTCGCGAGTCCGAACTGGCCGCCCGCATGGCCATCGGCGCCCAGGCCCAGGGCAAGACCCTGCCGGTCTACAAGGGCATGATGGCCGAGAAGAGCCTGGACGAAGCCGCCATCGCCCGCATCGCCAAGGCCGCCGGCGTCGACGTCGAGAAGGCCCGCGCCGCCGGCGCCTCGGCCGCCGTCACCCAGCAGCTGCAGGACGTCACCGGCCTGGCCCAGGCCCTGCACATCGAAGGCACCCCGGCCTTCGTCGTTGGCGACAAGATGATCCCCGGCGCCGACATGCAGGCCCTCAAGCTGGCCATCGAGGAAGCCCGCATCGCCGCCAAGAAGAAGGGCTGAGGCCCGGGCAGCCGGGGGCCGTCCGGGCGGCAAGGATCGCCCGGCGGTTGAAACGGCGCGGCAAGCTTTGCCGCGACCGGCCCCAGCGCTCCGCGACACGACGTCGCAACCTTTTGAAATCTTTGGAAACCGCCGTGCGAGCCCCGCTTGCACGGCGTTTGCTTTGCAACTTCCGCCAGATCAGCGGCGGGAGTTCACATGCTTATCTCCGGTTCCAATCCCTGGGCGACGATGTCGACGAGCGCGGCCGACCGCGTCAACGGCGCGACGTCCGCCTTCACCCCCGCCTCGACGGGCGTCGGCGGTTCGTCCGCCCGCCAGGAACTCTACGACTACGCCGCCAAGTCGCCCGCCGAGAAGATGCGTGCGGCCATCCTCGGCAAGCTGGGCCTCACCGAGGAAGATGTGGCGGCGATGGATTCCAAGGAACGCGAAAAGCTCGAGGCCAAGATCAAGCAGATGATCAAGGACGAGGTCACCCAGCAGGCCGAGGAGAAGAAGGGCGTCCTGGTCGACTTCAAGGCCTGAAGCCAAGATCCTCTCTGGGGGAGGTGGCCCGAAGGGCCGGAGGGGGGCGTTTTCAGCTTCCGCCGGGATCAGGGCCCAAGCCCCTGCCCGCCCCTTCATCGTCATCCCGGCCGCAGCGCAGCGGAGAGCCGGGACCCAGAGGCGACCGCAACGCGCCGGCCGCCGCCCGAAAGAAACCCCGCACGCCTTGCCCAGTCTCCTGGGTCCCGGATCGGCCTACGGCCGTCCGGGATGACGGAAAGAGATTGGGCCTCTAGATCAGCCCCGCCAGCGGCGAGCTGGGATCGGCGTAGAGCCGCTTCTGCATCCGGCCGGCCAGATAGGCCTCGCGGCCGGCGATGACCGCGTGCTTCATGGCCTTGGCCATGCGGATCGGGTCCTTGGCCTCGGCGATGGCGGTGTTCATCAGGATGGCGTCGCAGCCCAGCTCCATGCCGATGGCCGCGTCCGAGGCCGTGCCGACGCCGGCGTCGACCAGCACGGGAACCTTGGCGTTCTCGACGATGATCCGCAGGTTGACGCGGTTCTGGATGCCCAGGCCCGAGCCGATCGGCGCGCCCAGCGGCATGATCGCCACCGCGCCGGCCTCTTCAAGTTTCTTGGCGTAGACCGGGTCGTCCGAGCAGTAGACCATCACCTGGAATCCGTCCGAGACCAGCAGCTTCAGCGAGCGCAGGGTCTCTTCCATGTCCGGGAACAGGGTCTTGGGGTCGCTGAGGACCTCCAGCTTCACCAGGTCCCAGCCGCCGGCCTCGCGGGCCAGGCGCAGGGTGCGCACGGCGTCCTCACCCGTAAAGCAGCCCGCCGTGTTCGGAAGATAGGTGAACTCGGTCGGCTTGATGTAGTCGACCAGCAGCGGCTGGCTCGGATCGGTCAGGTTCACGCGGCGCACGGCCACGGTGACGATCTCGGCGCCGGCCGCGCGGGCGGCGGCGGCGTTGGTCGCGTAGTCCTTGTACTTGCCCGTGCCCACGATCAGGCGCGAGCGGAAGGTGCGACCAGCGACGGTCCAGGTTTCGTCGGCGGGGGCGGCCGGCGCGGCGGATTCGGGGGAAACGTGCGCGTTCATGCGGCCGGTTTACGCCTGGGCAGCCTGGGTTTCAAATCCGTAGAGGCGCGGAAGGCCGGCGTGAAGATCCTCCCCCTCCGAGAAGGCTCGTGCCCGAGGAAGGAGAACCCAAAGATCCTCCCCCTCTGGGGGATCGTTGCATAATGGGGTAAAACAAGAACGACTTTCCCCTTTTGATTCCGAACTGTTCTCGAACGGATTCTGGTCTGTTCTTCGACGTTCCGAATTTCGCAACAGTCCCCCTCTGGGGGAGGTGGCCCGGAGGGCCGGAGGGGGCCGTTTTCAGCTTCCGAGATGCCGGCCCAAGCCCTTCCCCCTCGATGGGGGAAGGGTTGGGATGGGGGTGACGCGGCCGTTCCGCCTCCACCGCCGCATCAGGACCGACCGCCGCAGCCACCCCCAACCCCGGCCCCTCCCACATCGAGGGGGAAGGGAGAAGACGACCCGACGGGGATCCAGCCCCGTCGATCCTCTGCGTTCAGCGAAAAGACCTGAACGATCTCAACTTCTTGCAACTTTCTCACGGTGCTGGATCAGACGGATCCAGACCGCCCGCATAATCACTTCATCCCGTCGCAGGGAGAGGGCGCAAGGATCCGGCCCGAAGCGTGCGACGCGGATGCGATCGAGCGGGGCTGAAGGAGCGGCGTGAGCCGGGCCTGAAGGCTTAAATGAGGATGGGGGACGTAAACCCATCCATCGGGAGCTTGCCTGACTAGGCTCCCGCCCGCCCAAGGGTCCGCGCCTAGCACGCACTCCTGGCCGTCAAGAAACGGGGAGCTCTGCGTGGGGAAGGGGCACAAGGCGGAAGAGGCCTGCGCGCCCCGGCCTGAGGAATAACGATCGCGCGGGGCGTCTAAGCTTCGTCGAAACGGTAATTGAAACTCACACATCCGGGCGAAGCCCGGACGCCCCGCGCCCTCTCCATCAGCTCAGCGGATTTCCGCGTGAGGCCGCCAGGCCGTGTCCGCCTGCGGCGGCCCCCTCAGTCGCTTCGCGACAGCTCCCCCAGCGGGGGAGCATCTCCAAGGGCGCCGGCGCTTCCAGATCCTCCCCCTCTGGGGGAGGCGCCCCCGGAGGGGCGGAGGGGGGCCGAGCCGAAGACGAGCCCTCACCCGCCACCGATGAACGTCACGATCTCGATGCGGTCGCCGTCGGCCAGAGCGGTGTCGGCGTACAGCGAGCGCGGGGCGATCTCGAGATTGCGTTCGACGGCCACCTTGCGCGCGTCCAGGCCCAGGGCGGCCACCAGGTCCGCGATGCTGGCGACGCCGTCGAATTGGCGGTCTTCGCCGTTCAGTAGAAGTCTCATCTCACCTCCGAAGCGAGCCCTGCTTGTGACGCGGCGGAACCGGCTATACAAGACCTCCGGAATCGACGGCGGAGCCGAATGGTCAAACCGATCCATGTGCTGAGCGGGCCCAATCTCAACCTGTTGGGAACGCGGGAGCCCGAGATCTACGGCAAGGACACCCTGGATGACGTGCGTGTGCGCTGCGAAGCGCGGGCCGCGGCCAGGGGGCTTTCCGTCGTGTTCCGGCAGAGCAATCACGAAGGCGTGCTGATCGACTGGGTGCAGGAAGCCCGCACCGAGGCCAGCGCGCTCGTGATCAATCCGGCGGGTTATGGACATACCTCCATCGCCCTCCTCGACGCCTTGAAGACCTTGAATATCCCGGTCATCGAGTGTCACCTGTCGAACCCTGCGGCGCGGGAGGAGTTCCGCCGCCACACCTTCGTTTCGCTCGCGGCGACCGGCCTGGTCTCCGGCTTCGGCGCCGCGAGCTATGAACTGGCCATCGAGGCCGCCGCCGGACTGATCAGCGTCGACTGACGTCCGCGCCCCGGCCCCAACTGATAAGGTAAGCTTCAATGTCTAATCCGAAGGCCCCCGCCGAGACGGCCGAAACCCCGTCGATCGACGCCCGCCTGGTCCGCAAGCTGGCCGATATCCTGAAGGACACCGGCCTGACCGAGATCGAGGTCGAGCACGGCGGCCTGAAGATCCGCGTCGCCCGTGAAGTGACCGTCGCCCCGGCCGCCTACGTCCAGGCCGCTCCGGCCGCCATCGCCGCCCCGGTCGCCGCTCCGGCTCCGGCCGCCGCGCCCGCCGCCGAGGCTCCCGCCGCCGCGGCCCCGGCCGCCGTCCGCGGCGACGCCGTGAAGTCGCCGATGGTCGGCACCGCCTACCTCTCGCCCCAGCCGGGCGCCGACGCCTTCATCAAGGTCGGCGACACCGTCTCGGCCGGCCAGACCCTGCTGATCGTCGAGGCCATGAAGACCATGAACCCGATCGCCGCCCCCAAGGCCGGCAAGATCGTCGAGATCCTGGTCGCCGACGCCCAGCCCGTCGAGTTCGGCGAGCCGCTCGTCGTCATCGAGTAAGCGCCATGTTCGACAAGATCCTCATCGCGAACCGGGGCGAGATCGCGCTCCGGGTTCACCGCGCCTGCAAGGAAATGGGCATCGCCACCGTGGCGGTCCATTCCGAGGCCGACCGCAACTCGATGTGGGTGCGCCTGGCCGACGAGAGCGTGTGCATCGGCCCCGCCCCGGCGGCCAAGAGCTACCTCAACATCCCGTCGATCATCGCCGCGGCCGAGATCACGGGCGCGCAGGGCATCCACCCGGGCTACGGCTTCCTGTCGGAGAACGCCCGCTTCGCCGAGATCGTCGGCGCGCACGGCTTCACCTTCATTGGTCCCAAGCCCGAGCACATCCGGATGATGGGCGACAAGATCACCGCCAAGCAGGCCGTGAAGGACGCCGGCATTCCGGTCGTTCCGGGCTCGGACGGCGGCGTCTCGACCGAGGAAGAGGCCTTCGCGGCCGCCGACCAGATCGGCTTCCCGGTGCTGATCAAGGCCGCCGCCGGCGGCGGCGGTCGCGGCATGAAGGTCGCCCAGACCCGTGAAGACCTCGCCGAAGCCGTGGCCACCGCCCGCGCCGAAGCCCGCGCCGCCTTCGGCGACGACACGGTCTACATGGAGCGCTACCTCCAGAAGCCCCGCCACATCGAGCTGCAGGTCATCGCCGACAGCCATGGCAACGTCGTGCACCTGGGCGAACGCGACTGCTCGCTGCAGCGCCGTCACCAGAAGGTGCTGGAAGAAGCCCCCTCGCCCGCCCTGTCGGCCGAGGGTCGCGCCAAGATCGGCAAGATCGTCGTCGATGCGGTCAAGGCCATCGGCTACCTCGGCGTCGGCACGATCGAGTTCCTGTGGGAGAACGACGAGTTCTTCTTCATCGAGATGAACACCCGCCTGCAGGTGGAGCACCCGGTCACCGAAGCCATCACCGGCATCGACCTGGTGCGCGAACAGATCCGCATCGCCGCGGGCCTGCCGCTGTCGTTCACCCAGGAAGACGTCGTGTTCGAGGGCCACGCCATCGAATGCCGCATCAACGCCGAGAACGCCCGCACCTTCACGCCCTCGCCGGGCACGGTGACGGACTTCCACGCCCCGGGCGGTCTGGGCGTTCGCCTGGATTCGGCGATCTACACCGGCTACGCGATCCCGCCGTACTACGACAGCCTGATCGGCAAGCTGATCGTCCACGGCCGCGACCGCGCCGAGTGCATCGCGCGCCTCAAGCGCTGCCTGGGCGAAATGGTCGTCGGCGGCGTCGAGACCACGATCCCGCTGTTCCAGGACCTGCTGGTTCAGCCCGACATCCTGGCCGGCGACTACGACATCCACTGGCTGGAACGCTGGATCAAGTCGCAAGGCTGAGGCCTTATCCTGGTCGGCCCCGGACATCGCCGGGGCCGACTGGGACGATCGGAACCAACTGACGCGCATGGACGACGCCTTCGGCCTCGACGATCTCGTCGCCTGCTACGAACGCGGCGTCTTCCCCATGGCCGACGCGCGCCATGACGAACGCCTCTTCCTCATCGATCCCCAATGGCGCGGCGTGCTGCCGCTCGACGGCATGCACATTCCCCGGCGCCTGGCTCGCACCGTGCGGTCCGAGCCCTTCGAGGTTCGCGTCGACACCGCCTTCGACGCCGTGGTCGAGGCCTGCGCCTCGTCGCGTCCCGGCCGGCTCGAGACCTGGATCAACGCCCCCATCCAGAAGATGTACGGCATGCTCTACGCCGCCGGCCGCGCCCACAGCGTCGAGTGCTGGCAGGACGGGCAACTGGTCGGCGGGCTTTACGGCGTCTCGCTGGGCGCGGCCTTCTTTGGTGAAAGCATGTTCTCGACCGCCCGCGACGCCAGCAAGGTGGCGCTGGTCCACCTGGTCGGCCGGCTGAACGTCGGCGGCTACAAGCTGCTCGACACCCAGTTCATCACCGACCACCTGGCGCAGTTCGGCACGGTCGAGATCTCGCGCGCCGACTACAAGCGCCGGCTCGCCAAGGCCCTGACGGCCGAATCCGATTTCTACTTGCTGGGGCCGGCCGCGACCGGGGCCGACGTCTTGCAGGCGATCAGCCAGGCGTCATAGACCGGATGCTCCAGCGGGTTCAGGCCCGGGGAGCTGGCGTACATCCACCCCTTGAACACCTGGCGGCCCGCCGGTGCGGCGCGTCCCGGCAGAGCCTTGGGCTGGGTGTCGATGGTCAGATAGGCGATCTGGTCGGGCGCCAGCTCGTCGGCGGCGGTGACCTCGCAGGCCCGGGCCGTGAACACCAGCGTCTTGTAGCGGATCGGCTGCCCCACCGGGACCTCGAACCGCATGGTCTCGGTCGTGACCTTGTCCAGCGCCTGGATGATGGCCACGCCGTATCGACCGCGCTTGGCGGGCTCGACGGGCTTGGCAGGAGCCGTGGCGACCGGCTTGGCCGGTACCGGATCGGCCGCGGGCGGCGGGGCCGGCTCCGGCGGCGGCGCGCCATTGGATGGCGCGGGCTGCTGAACCGGCTTGGGCGTCGGTGCGACCGGCGCGGGCTGGGCCGCTGGCGGCGTCGCGGCGACCGGCGGCTGCTGCACGGGCCGCGCCTGCTGCGGAGCGGCCTGCAACGCCCAGGCGGCGCCGACGGCGAACGGGATCGCGGCGACCAGAATCGCCGCGCCCTGCAGGCTGCGCCGCTTGAGGCTCATCTTATTCCGGCGACCAGGACTGGTAGTCGCTGGTGGCGACGGCGCGCTCGCCGCCGCGGCCGATGGCGCCCTTCGGACGCCAGGCGTGGACCGTGCCGGTCAGGTTGGGCAGGTGGTCCTTCTCCCACGCGCGACGCGGCAGCGGCGCCTGGGTCGGCGGCTCGTCGAAGGTGTAGTGCAGCCAGCCGCTCCAGTCCGGCGGAACCTTGGAGGCCTCGGCGTAGCCGTCATAGATCACCCAGCGACGCTTGCGGTCGTCGTAGCTGTCCTTGTTGTCGCGGGCTTCGAAGTAGCGGTTGCCGTACTCGTCCTTGCCCACGAACACGCCCCGGCGGGAAATGTGGAAGCGCTGACCCAGGGTCGCTCCGTTCCACCACGTGAAGATCGCTTTCAGCACTGCGCGGCACCCAATCTAGCAAAGGCCTTCGCGACCGAAAAAGCGCGGCGCGAAGCGGGCGGACTATAGGTCGCCGCGCCCTCAGCGTCCAGCAGAGCCGTCACGGAACGGCGCTTCAAGATGTTGTGGACAGCATCACCCACAGCCCCAACATCTATTGATGGTTACCGACCTCCGGTTTAGGGTTGACACCATGACGAAGCACCCGGCGCGGAATCGGCCCATGCGCTTTGAACGACTCTTCGCCGGCCGCGCGCCGGAAATCGACCCGCGCGAGATCGAGCGCCCCGACCGCTTCGTGGAAACCCTGGCTCCGCAGGGCTGGCCCGACGCGCGAGTCGAGGCTTGGCTGGACTGGGCCGCGATCGCCGCGCCGGGCGAGGCCGACGCCGAAAGCGCGCTCGACGGCGCGCCCGAACGCCACGCCGCCCGCCTGACCGCGGCCGGACGCGACGCCGGCCTGTTCGCCACGGAAGCCGACGCCCGCGCCTTCGCCGCCGACCTCGTCGACAGCGTTCTGGCGGGCTACGCCGCGCCGGCGCCCTCGGCTCCCGCCCTGCCCGCGCCGCTGCACGTTTCCGCCATCGAGTTTCGCACCGCCGCCGCCGACCATGTCGGCAAGGCCCGCGCCGACCGCCTGGCTCGCGAGGCCGCCGCCCAGCTGGAAGCGGCCCTGACGGCCGTCGCCGACGCCGTCCTGCGCTGCGAAGGCGACGCCCGCGCCTGCTCGGACCCGGCCCGCAACGTTGCCCTGGCGCGCGCCGCGCAGAAGGCCCGCGCCGCCGGCGCCAGCGACGCCAGCATCGCCGACGCGGTGGCCAGCGCCGCCGCGCCGGCCTTCGCAGCCTCCAGCGTCGAGCCTGCCTCCATCACGCCGCTGCTGGCCTTGGCCGAGCCCGCCGACGTCGCGGCCGGCGACGAGTTCGCCGCCCTCGCCGCGCGCGCCAGCTGGGAGACCGGCGGCGTCGTCCTGGCTCTGTCGCCCGCCGACGCCGAGGCCCTGGCCGCGGGCGCGACCACCCGCGCCGCCATCAACGCCGCCGCCTTCCTCGGCGAGGACGGCTTCGACACCCGCGCCTTCAGCCATGCGGTGCGGATCTGGACCGTGGCCCTCGAGCTCGAACGCCCCGTCGACGGCGCCGTCGCCCTCACCCTGGCCGGGGTCGGTGACTGGCTGCTGGCCCAAGGCCTGTCACCGGCCGACGACGCCGGACGAAACGCCGCCGCCGCGCTGTGGGCGCTGACGGCTGGCGAGGCGCTCGCCGCGTCCGCGTCGGTCGCCGAAGCGCTCGGCGCCGGCGAAGCCTTCACGGTCGAGGCGGACCGGATCATCGCCAGCCTCGCCCAGCGTGCGGATCTCGCCGCCGCCCTGACCGGACCGCTCGCGGCGCCGGCCGCCGCCGCGCTGCGGACCGCTCTCGCCGCCGTCCAGGCTCACGGCCTGCGCGGGCCTGGCCTCGTCGCCGCCTTCGAAGACGCCGAGACCGCCCTGCGCCTTGGCGCGCGGCCGGGCCTCGACGCCGGCTGGAGCCTGATCCAGGCGTCCGAAACCCTCGACGGCTACGCCGTCCCGCAGTTTTCTGGTGCCGCCCAGGCCGCGCTGCGGTCGATCGACGTCGACCTCGACGCCGTGCGCCTTCACGCCCTGGGAACCGGATCGCTGGAAGACGCGCCGGGCGTCGATCACCGCGCCCTGGCCGCCGTCGGCTTCACCGGTCACGAGATCGCCCTAGCCGAGGCCGCCCTCCGCGCCGGCGGCGACCTGCGCGCGGCCTTCGCCCCCGCCGTGGTCGGCGCCGACTTCATCGGCGACGTGCTGGGCGCCACGCGCGAAGCCCTGGCCGATCCGGCCTTCGACACCCTGGCCTTCGCCGGCTTCGCGCCCGACGCCGTCGCGGACGCCGAGGCGCACGCCGTTGGGTCGGGCCGCCTATTCGACTGCCCGGCCCTGCCTGCCGAGACCCAGGAACTGCTGCGCGCCTTCGAGGCGCCGGCCCACGCCGACCGCATAGCCTTCACCGCCGCCGTGGAGATCTTCGCCTGCGCGCCCTGGCCGCTGGCGCTGGTCGCGCCGTTCGACGCCCGCCCGGCCGACCTTCTGCGCCTCCAGGCCTCGGCGGCTAGGGCCGGCGTGCGGGCCCTGAAACTGTCGCGCGCTCCGGCGCCGGCCGACTTCGCCCTGGACCTGCCCGAAGCGCAGATCGAGACGCCGCGCGCCAGACCTCCCGAACCGATCGTCACCGAGCGCTTGGTCGAGAAGGTCGTCGAGCGGCAGCGCGAGCGCCGCAAGCTGCCCGATCGCCGCAAGGGCTACATCCAGAAGGCGGCCGTCGGCGGTCACAAGGTCTATCTGCACACCGGCGAGTACGAGGACGGCGAGGTCGGCGAGATCTTCATCGACATGCACAAGGAAGGCGCCGCCTTCCGCAGCCTGATGAACAACTTCGCCATCGCGATCTCGATCGGCCTTCAGTACGGCGTGCCGCTGGACGAGTTCGTCGACGCCTACGTCTTCACCAAGTTCGAGCCGGCGGGGCCGGTGACGGGCAACGACTCGATCAAGTCGGCGACCTCGATCCTCGACTACATCTTCCGCGAACTGGGGGTCTCGTACCTGGGCCGCGACGACTTGGCCAACGGCGACCCGCAGGAGTTCAACGCCGACGGGCTGGGCCGGGGCAAGAGCGCAGAGACAGAGGACGAGACCGAGGAGCCCGCGCCGCTGCCGGCCTCGAAGTTCATCTCCAAGGGCTTCTCGCGCGGCGCCACGCCCGACAACCTGGTGTTCGCCGCCTTCGGCCGCCGCAAGGACGACGCGGCCAAGGCCAGTGCGCTTGCCGACCAGGCGGACATCTGCCCGGCCTGCGGCGACGTGGCGCTGAGCCGCAAGGGCGGCCTGGTGGTCTGCGAAAGCTGCAACGGCCAGGCCGAGCGCCCCTCGCCCAGGGGATGAGTTTCTGGCGCGAGGCTTGCTGCGCGGGCGGCGAGTCCCGTATGTCGCCCCTTCCATCGTCAAGGACGCGTGCCGAAATGAAACCGCTGGCCCTTCTCGCCGCCGCCGCGCTGTCGACCCTGGCCCTGGCCGGTCCCGCCCTGGCGCAGAACGCCGGCCAGATCGCCAGCGTCCGTCGCGGCGCCGACTGCCCGCGCTGCAACCTGTTCCAGGCCGATCTGTCGGGCCTGACCCTGAAGGGCAAGAACCTGGCCGGCGCCCGCCTGCGCCAGTCGGACCTGTCGCTGGCCGTGATGGGCCGCACGCGGTTCGCCGGCGGCGACCTGCGCGACGTCAACGCCTATGGCGGCGTGTTCGGCGGCGCCAGCTTCGCCAAGGCCGACCTGACCAACGCCACCTTCGTCGGCGCCTACCTGGAAGGAGCCAGCTTCGCGGGCGCCAACCTGTCGGGCGTCAACTTCTCGGGCGCCGAGATGGACCGCGCGAGCGGCCTCACCCAGGCCCAGCTGAACCGGGCCTGCGGCGATCCGTCGACGACGCTGCCGCGCGGCCTGTCGATCCCCCGCTGCCGCTGATCCGAAGACTCAGCGCACCGGCAGCATCAGGTGCGCGTAAGGCGTATCCGGGAACATGACGTAGGGCTTGGACGTGTCCGGACGCGCGCCGCCCGGATAGCCGGCCAGCATGCCCGGCGCCCCGACGATCATGACGTGCGGACCGGTCTTGACCCAGTCGTGACCGTCCATCGGCTTGGTCGCATAGGGGTCGAGGTTGCTGGGGTCCGAGCCGCCCATCAGCATGTAGATGAAGCCCGGCTTGCCTTCCGGCGGCGGCTTGCGGGCGAACATGGCGCTCGCCCATTCCATGGCGTTGGCGTCGGCGCACATGGGATCGACGCCCGGCGTGGTCGGAATGTCGGGCATGCAGGTGTAGCCGTTGGTCCCGTCGCGAAGGTGGCGCATCGAGCCGTCGGCGGAGAAGCTCATGATCGCCGCGTCCTTGGCCAGAGCGGGCGGCGCGGCCGACATGGCGCTGTCGATGATCTTCTGATCCGCCGCGGTCGGCGGATCGGCGGCGTAGGCGCCCGTCGCGGCCGACAGGCAAAGGCATAGAGCGAACGCGGTCCTGAACATCGGGAACCCTCCCAGGGCGCACCCCCGACAGCGGCACCATAGCACGAAAAAGCCCTCCGGATCGGATCCGGAGGGCTTTGGATTTCAGGCGCCGAAGGTTCCTAGACCTTGATCGGCGGGGCCGTGCGGATGTGCAGCTCCTTCAGCTGCTTGTCGAGCACGCCCGCCGGGGCGTTCATCAGCAGGTCCTGGCCCTGCTGGTTCAGCGGGAAGGCGATGACTTCGCGGATGGCGACCTGCTCGGCCAGCAGCATGACGATGCGGTCGATGCCGGGGGCCAGACCGCCGTGCGGCGGGGCGCCGAAGCGGAAAGCGTTGAGCATGCCCCCGAACTGCTCCTCAACCACTTCCGGGCCGTAGCCGGCGATCTCGAAGGCCTTGAGCATGATCTCGGGCTTGTGGTTCCGGATCGCGCCCGAGCACAGCTCGTAGCCGTTGCAGACGATGTCGTACTGGTAGGCGCGGATGGTCAGGGGATCCTGGCCTTCCAGCGCTTCCAGCCCGCCCTGCGGCATCGAGAACGGGTTGTGCGAGAAGTCGACGCGCTTCTCGTCCTCGTTCCACTCGAACATCGGGAAGTCGACGATCCAGCAGAACTTGAACTGCTCTTCGGCGACCAGCTTCAGCTCCGTGCCGACGCGGGTGCGGGCCAGGCCCGCGAACTTGGCGAACACGGCCGGATCGCCGGCCACGAAGAAGGCGGCGTCGCCCTGGCCAAGGCCCAGGCTTTCCATCAGGGCCTGGGTCGGCTCGCCCAGGTTCTTGGCGATCGGACCGCCCCACGCGCCCAGGTCTTCCGACCAGAACACGTAGCCGAGGCCCGGCTGGCCTTCGCCCTGAGCCCAGCTGTTCATGCGGTCGCAGAAGGCGCGCGAACCGCCGGTCGGGGCCGGGATGGCCCAGATGGCGTTCTTGGCGTCGGCGGCCAGGATCTTGTTGAACAGGCCGAAACCGCCGTCACGGAAGTGCTCGGAGACGTCGGCCATCTTGATCGGGTTGCGCAGGTCGGGCTTGTCGCTGCCGTACCAGGCCATCGACTGGGCGTAGGTCAGGCGCTCGAAGCCCTTGTGCTCGAGCGTGGCGCCGAAGTCGTTGGTGAAGGTGTGGGTCCCGTCGATCGGCGACACCGGCTTGCCGTTCGAGAACTCCTCGAACACGCCGTGCATCACCGGCTCGATGGCCGCGAACACGTCTTCCTGCGTCACGAAGCTCATCTCGACGTCGAGCTGGTAGAACTCGAGGCTGCGGTCGGCGCGCAGGTCTTCGTCGCGGAAGCACGGGGCGATCTGGAAGTAGCGGTCGAAGCCCGAGACCATCAGCAGCTGCTTGAACTGCTGGGGCGCCTGGGGAAGCGCGTAGAACTTCTCGGGGTGCAGGCGCGAGGGCACCAGGAAGTCGCGCGCGCCTTCCGGCGAGCTGGCCGTCAGGATCGGCGTCTGGAACTCGTTGAAGCCCTGCGCGAACATGCGGTTGCGGATCGACTGGATCACGCGCGAGCGCAGCACGATGTTCTTGTGCAGGGTCTCGCGGCGCAGGTCGAGATAGCGATGCTTGAGGCGGATCTCTTCAGGATAGTCCGGCTCGCCGAAGACCGGCAGCGGCAGCTCGTCGGCGGTCGACAGCACTTCCACGTCGGTGACGCGGATCTCGATCTCGCCGGTCGGCAGGTTGGCGTTCACCACGGCGGCGTCACGGGCGATCACCACGCCGTCGACGCGGATCACGCTCTCGGCGCGCAGGCGCTCGACGATGGCGAAGCCCGGGGTTTCCGGGTGCAGGACCAGCTGGGTCAGGCCGTAGTGGTCGCGCAGGTCGATGAAGACCAGGCCGCCGTGGTCGCGCTTGCGGTGGATCCAGCCCGACAGACGCACATTGGCGTTGGTGTCGCTGGCCCGAAGAGCGCCGCAGTTATGGGTGCGATAGGCGTGCATCGTGGTCATGAAAGGCTTCGAAACGCGTTGATTTGCAAGGCGCGGAAAGGCGCATGCGGGGGCGTTTATGTCAAGGATTCTGAGGGCGTTGGTGGATTTGGACCGCCTGGCGGCGGCCCCCATAGGGGGAGGATCTTCAGGTTCGCTTTCCTCGCCCTTGTGGCGAGGATCCATGGTTCAGCCTGCTCAGGCCCTTCGAGCCTGGCGCTGTCTGAGCGGCGGCCCGCATGGTCCCTCGCCACAAGGGCGAGGGAGACGGTGATGGTGGATGGCTCAAAACGCCTGGGTCCCCGCTTTCGCGGGGATTTTACGGGAGAAAGTGCGACCGGAGCCAGGGCCCTCCCCCTGTGGGGGAGGCGATCGCGTAGCGATCGGTGGGGGGAGTTGGCGGGAAGCTGGCCAGCGCCTCGGAAGCTGAAAACGCCCCCCTCCGTCGCCTTTGGCGACACCTCCCCCAGAGGGGGAGGATCTTTTCCCCTAACCCGTGACGAAGACCTTCTTCAGTTCGGTCTTCAGGATCTTGCCGTTGGCGTTCCTGGGCAGGGTCTCGGGCCAGAAGATCACCTTCACGGGCACCTTGAAGGCGGCCAGGCGGTCGGCGACGAAGGCGCGGAGTTCGTCTTCGGTGGCGCTCGCGCCGGGTTTCAGGGTGACGACGGCGGCGGGTTCCTCGCCGAGGGTCTTGTGCTCGACGCCGACCAGGGCGGCGTCCATCACCGCGGGGTGATCGTAGAGGACGTTCTCGACCTCGATGCAGTAGATGTTCTCGCCGCCACGGATCAGCATGTCCTTGGCCCGGTCGATGATGTAGCAGAAGCCCTCTTCGTCGAGACGGGCCAGGTCGCCGGTGCGGACCCAGCCGTCGATGAAGGTCTGGGCGGTGGCCTCGGGCTTGTTCCAGTAGCCCTTCACCACCTGCGGCCCCTTGCACCACAGCTCGCCCACCGAACCGATCGGCAGCTCCTCGTAGGGGGCTTCCAGGGTCATGATCTTCAGGTCGGTGACCGGCACGGCCGGGCCGCAGCTTTCGGGGCGGCCCTCGTAGTCTTCCGCCGAGTTGGAGGTGGCCGTCGCCGAGGTCTCGGTCATGCCCCAGCCGTTGCCGGGCGAGGATTTCGGCCAGATCTCCTTGATCTTGCGGACCAGTTCCGGCGCCGAGGGGGCGCCGCCGTAGGCCACGGCTTCGAGTGACGAGAGGTCGTACTTGTCGCGCGAAGGATGTTCGATGATCTGCCAGGCGATGGTCGGCACGCCGCCCATCTGGGTCAGCTTCTCGTCCTGGATCAGCTGCATGGCCTTTTCGGGATCCCACTTGCGGATCATGGCCATCTTGGCGCCGCCGAACAGCGAGGGGTTCATCACCGCGAAGCAGCCGGTGGCGTGGAAGAACGGCACCGAGATCAGCGCCCCCTTCTGCGGCAGGCTGGGATCGGGCTGGGGCGGGGCCTCGCCGCGGCGCAGGAAACTCCGCGCGGAAGCGGCGGCGGCGGCGAAGATGTTGCTGTTGACCGCCCGGTGAGTGGCCAGGGCCCCTTTGGGCTTTCCCGTGGTGCCGGAGGTGTAGAAGATCGTCGCGTCGTCTTCCGGGCCCAGCTCGACGGTGGAGAGCGGACGCTCCTCCAGCTTGATCCAGTCGTTGGGGCAGCCGATCACGCTTTCCAGGCGCGTGACATAGGGATGAGCGATATCCTCCCTGCTGCGCGAGACGTAGACGCGCTGGAGGTCGGGGCAGTTGTCGAAGTGCTCGGCCAGGCGCTCGAAGCGCTCGACGTCCATGATCGCCACCGAGGCGCCGGAGTCGACGAGGCCGTACTCAAGTTCCGGCCCGGTCCACCAGGCGTTCAGCGGGGTGATGATCGCGCCGATCGACAGGCCGGCATAGAAGGCCACCGGCCATTCGGGCAGGTTGCGCATGATCAGGGCGACCCGGTCGCCCTTCCTGACGCCCTTGGCCTCGAGCTCGGCGGCGAAGACGGTGACCGCGCGGTAGAAGGCCTCGAAGCTGACCCGCTCGTCCTCGTGGACCAGATAGATCTTGTCGCCGTGCGTGCGGCCGACCTGCAGGGTGTGGCGAAGGGTGGGCGGAAGGTTCTTCCAGGTGCGCGTGGGAACGCCCCGGATGACCACCTCCTCCATCTCGCCGGGCGATCCCGGGGCGGTGATCAGGGCGTAGGCCTGCTTCACCGACATGGCCGGCCATGGAACGGGGTTAGGCGCGTGCGCGGCCTGGGTCATTCGTTACTCTCCCGGTGTCGATCGCGCTCGTTCGAGCGGCGCGTTTCCGTCGAGTAAGCACGCCTCCGCCGTCGATGTAAACGGTCGTTTGGACGATAAGGGAACAATGTTTAGTTGGGGCGGAGCGCTCGGACGAGATCGACCTGAAACACCCGCTTGCCTCGCCCGCGCGGCGAGGGCCTATGCCCAAGACCGCTCAGACCTCGGCTGGCAAGCCAAGGTCTGAGCAGGTTGAGCGATGGATCCTGGGCACAGGGCCCAGGAAGGCAAGGAGGAATGGGCGAGGCCGAAGCCTCACCCCATCGCCGCCAGGCGGCCCAGGGCCGCTTCCAGCTTGGCCTTGGCGGCTTCGGCCTCGGCCAGGCGTTCGCGGTTTTCCTCGACGACCTCGGGCTTGGCGCGGGCCAGGAAGTCGGAGTTGCCGAGCTTCTTGCCGGTCTTCTCGATCTCGCCGACGTGGCCGGCGATCTCCTTGGTCAGGCGAGCCTTCTCGGCGGCGACGTCGATGAATTCGGCGACGCCCAGGGCGCCGGTCGCTTCACCCATCACCACCGGCGCCGTGCCGGCGGGCGCGGCGTCGGCGATCGTGACCTCGCCCAGCCGGGCCAGGCTGACCAGCAGGTCGCGCTGGCGCTCCAGGCGGCCCAGCGTGCCCTCGCCCGCCCCGACCAAGGCCAGGGCCGGCTTGGCCGACGGCGGCACGTTCATCTCGGCGCGCAGCGAGCGGATCTCGCCGACCGTGTCGACCAGCCAGCCGATCTCGGCGGCGGCCTCGGCGTCGATCCAGCTTTGCGGCATGTCCGGCCAGCGGGTCGAGATCAGCATGGCTTGGCGGGCCGGACCGCCCTCCTCGGCCGTCTTGTCCCACAGTTCCTCGGTGATGAACGGCATCACCGGGTGCAGCAGGATCAGGATCTGGTCGAGCACCCAGGCGGTCATGGCGCGGGTCTCGGCCTTGGCGGCCTCGTCCTCGCCGTTGAGCACGGGCTTGGCCAGCTCCAGGTACCAGTCGCAGAAGACGTTCCAGATGAAGCGGTAGAGCGCGCTGGCGCCTTCGTCGAAGGCCGGGGCCTCGAAGGCCTTGGTGACTTCGGCCAGCGTCTTGACCACCTCGCCGCGGATCCACTTGTTGAGCGGCTGGGTGACCGACGCGGGGTCGAAGCCCTCGACGCGGACGCAGCCGTTCATCTGGGCGAAGCGCGTGGCGTTCCACAGCTTGGTGCCGAAGTTGCGATAGCCTTCAATGCGCTGCTTCGACAGCTTGATGTCGCGCGCCTGGCCCGACATGGCCGTCAGGGTGAAGCGCACGGCGTCGCAGCCAAGTTCGTCGATCAGGGCCAGGGGGTCGATGACGTTGCCCTTGGACTTGCTCATCTTGGCGCCCTTCTCGTCACGGACGAGGGCGTTGATGAACACCTGCTTGAACGGAACCTCGTCCATGAAGTGGATGCCCATCATCATCATCCGGGCGACCCAGAAGAAGATGATGTCGAAGCCGGTGACCAGGGTGCTGGTCGGATAGAAGCGGGCGACGTCCGGGGTCTTTTCCGGCCAGCCGAGGGTCGAGAACGGCCACAGGGCCGAACTGAACCAGGTATCGAGGACGTCTTCGTCCTGGGTCAGGACGACGTCGGCGCCGAACTGGGCGCGGGCGGCGACGTAGGCGGCTTCTTCCGTCTCCTCGACGAAGATCGAGCCGTCCGGACCGAACCACGCGGGGATGCGGTGGCCCCACCACAGCTGGCGCGAGACGCACCACGGCTCGATGTTGCGCAGCCACTCGAAGTAGGTCTTCTCCCAGTGACGGGGCTCGAAGACGGTGTCGCCGTTCTCGACGGCCTTCAGGGCAGGCTGGGCCAGGGTATGGGCGTCGACGTACCACTGGTCGGTCAGGTAGGGCTCGATGACCACGCCCGAACGGTCGCCGTGCGGGACCATGTGGCGGGTCTTCTCGATCTCCTTCAGCCAGCCCTCTTCCTCGGCGCGGGCGACGATGGCCTTGCGCGCGGCGAAGCGGTCCATGCCGACGTATTCGGCCGGGACGTCGGCGTTGAGCTTGGCTTCCGGCGTCAGGATGTTGATCGACGGCAGGCCGGCGCGCTTGCCGACCTGGAAGTCGTTGAAGTCGTGGGCCGGGGTGATCTTCACCGCGCCCGAGCCCTTGGTCGGGTCGGCGTAGTCGTCGGCGACGATCGGGATGCGGCGACCGACGATCGGCAGGACGACGTGCTGGCCGACCAAGTCCTTGTAGCGTTCGTCCGACGGATGGACGGCCACGCCTGTGTCGCCCAGCATCGTTTCGGGACGGGTGGTGGCCACGACGATGTAGTCGCGCGTCTCATATTGGGTCGGCTTGCCCTCGTCGTCGAACGCGACGGGGTGCTGGTAGGTCACGCCGTCGGCCAGCGGATAGGCGAAGTGCCAGTAGGCGCCGTCGACCTCCTTCTGCTCGACCTCGAGGTCGGAGATGGCGGTCTGGAACTGCGGGTCCCAGTTGACGAGGCGCTTGTCGCGATAGAGCAGGCCCTGCTTGTGCAGCTGGACGAAGACCTTGCGGACGGCGGCTGACAGGCCATCGTCGAGGGTGAACCGCTCGCGCGACCAGTCGCAGCTGGCGCCCAGGCGGCGCAGCTGGTTGGTGATCGCCCCGCCGCTCTCGGCCTTCCATTCCCAGACCTTGTCGACGAAGGCCTCGCGACCCATGTCGCGGCGGCCGATGTTGCCGGCGGCGGCCAGCTGGCGCTCGACCACCATCTGGGTGGCGATGCCGGCGTGGTCGGTGCCCGGCAGCCACAGGGCGGCCTTGCCGCGCATGCGGTGGAAGCGGGTCAGCACGTCCTGAAGCGTGTTGTTCAGGGCGTGACCAATGTGCAGCGAGCCGGTGACGTTCGGCGGCGGGATCACGATGACGAACGGCTCGGCGTTCGGATCCTCGGACGGCTTGAAGGCCCCGGAGGCCTCCCAGGCTTCGTACAGGCGCGGTTCGACGGCTTTGGGATCGAAGGTCTTTTCAAGCATGGCGGAGCGGGTATGCCATCTGAGGCCGCGCCAGGAAACCGGGCGGCGGGTTTATCGGGGATTTTGAACGGGAAAAGGCGGCCGCGCGAGCGACCGCCTTCTCAAAGTCCGGGCGTCGAAGGCCGCCTAGGGGCGACCCGACGCCGATGTCATACGCCGCGGCCGCGCGAGATCCGGTGGACCTCTTCCTCGACCTTGTTCTCGACGATGCGCGGCAGGTTGGTGTCCAGCCACTCCTTGAGCAGCGGGCGCAGCAGCTCGCGCACGACGTCTTCCAGCGTGCGGCCGTTGGCCGGCATCAGCAGGGCCGAGCTCAGGCTGCCGAAGGCGCTGGCGGCCAGGCCCGCGGCGTGGTCGCCGACCAAGGTCTCGGCCACTTCGTCGCGGTTGAACACCGGCGGCGGGGTGTAGGTGGGCTCCGGCGCGGGCGCGGGCGGCGGCGCGTAGGCCGGCTCCGGCTCGGGCTCGGGGGTGTAGAGATCAAGGTCGCCGAGCGTCTCGACCGGAGCCGGCGGCTCGATCGGATCGGTCAGCTCGAGGACGTCGTCCTCGATCGCGGGCTCGGGTTCGGGCTCGAAAACCGGCTCGGGCGCGGGCGGCGGCGGCGCTTCGGCGGCCGGAGCGTCGTCTTCGGAGATGATCCGCCTGATCGAGGCGAGGATCTCCTCCATCGTCGGTTCTTGGGAGCTCTGGTCGGACATGATGGGCTGGGCCGTCTTGAAAGGGCTACGAATCCTTGCGCGCCTCGCAAGACGCGTGCCGCCGATGGTGCAGACTTGCACGGCTTAAGCAAGCCAAGGATTCGCGCCGTGTTGATTCGTCCTGAAGTTGGACGGGATTACTTGCCGCCGGACGAGGTCGCGATCGCCGGCGAGGCGACCTTGTCGAGGCTCCGCACCAGCGGCTCCCACGGCACCGAACCGGAGTGGACGACGCGGTCGTACGAGGTCTTGGGGTCGTAGCGCTCGACGCCGGGGGCCAGCTTGGCCACGTCCAGCGCGCCCATGGCCTGCAGGACGCCGGCGCTGGCGACGTATTCGTCGCGGCGGGCGGTGACCAGGGCCAGCTCGGCGGCGCGAAGCTCCTGCTGGGCGTTGAGCACGTCGAGCGTGGTGCGCAGGCCGACCTGCTGCTCCTGGCGCACGCCCTCGAAGGCGATCTTGGTCGCCCTCACCTGCTCCTCGTTCGACACGAGGTTGGCGCGGGCGGCCAGCAGCGTGCTCCAGGCGGCCGAGACCTGCTGGACGACGGTGCGCTTGGCGCCCTCGACGGCGATGCGGGCGGCGTTCTCGCGCTCCTTGGCGGCGCGGACGTTCGAGGCGTTGAGGCCGCCGGTGAACAGCGGCACGCGGGCGGTGATCGAGCCGCTGATGGCGCGATCGTACTCGCCGAACTGCTTGCCGCTGCCGTTCACCTCGCTGGCGTCGTAGCCGAGGCTGGCGCCGGCCGAGACGGTGGGCAGGTAGGCGGCCTTGGCGGCGGCGACGCGCGCGGCGGCGGCCTTCTCGCCGAAGCGGGCGGCCAGGACGGCGGGGTTGTTGGCCTCGGCGGCGTCGAACGCCTGCTCGACCGAGGCTGGCAGCAGTTCGGCCAGCGAGGGCTCCGGCGCGAGATCGGTCGGGTTCTGGCCGACGATCTGGGCGTAGTTGGCGCGCGCCACGGCCAGCGTGGCCTGGGACGACGACAGGCTGGCCTTGGCGGCGGCCAGGCGGGCCTGCGACTGGGCGACGTCGGTGCGGGTGATCTCGCCGACCTCGAAGCGCGCGTTCGACTCGTCGAGCTGACGGGTCAGGACGCTGACGTTCTCTTGGGCGATGCGCAGACTTTCCTGGCCGCGACGGACGTCGACATAGGCGGTGATGACGTTGGCCAGCACGCCCTGCTCGACGCTGCGCAGGTCTTCGCGACCGGCCAGCACGTCGGCTTCGGCGGAGCTGAGGTTGGCGCTGGCCAGGCCGCCCGTGTAGAGCGGCTGGGACAGCTGAAGCGTGGCGCTGCTGGCGCCCACCTTGGTGTTGTCGGCGCCCTGGACCACCTGGCCGCCGACGACGGTGGTGGTCGGGTGAGCCAGGTCGGTGCGCGAGCCGCTGATGCTGGCCGAAGCGCTGACCGTGGGCCGGAAGCCGCTCTTGGCCTGGACCACGCCCTCGTCGGCGGCGCGCTGCACGGCGCGCTGCTGCTGGATGGTGGGATTGGTCTGATAGGCCAGGGCGACCGCGTCGGTCAGGGTCTCGGCGCTAGCCGCCGAGGCCAGGAAACCCATGCAGCAAGCAGCGGCCAGCAGACTGGCCCGACGGCTCTTCGACATCCCTCATTCCCCAACACACGCGAAGTCCGCGCTTTACACCCAAGCGCTGTAAGGCCCACCGTGGACCCTCGCTAGTTAAGCTTTTTTCACGCGGAGTTTGCGCGCTTGCCTCGAATGCCGCCAGCCTAGAGCCGGCCAAGGCCGAATGAAATACCCAAGCCTGATGAGCAGGCCCGGGTTTCAAGGACTTGAGGCGGCGTCCAGGCGGGTTCAGCACCCGGACGCGCCCGTTGAAAACGCCTTAGAAGGCGAAGCCGGACTCGACCGGGAAGCCGGCCAGCAGCGACGGGGTCGAATCGAAGGCGGCGCGACGGGCCAGGCCGTCCTCGGCGCGGGCGTAGATCGCCGCGCGGCCGACGGGGCCCTCGCGCTCGACGACGCCAAGGCGGCCGTTCAGCGCCAGGGCGCCGGTCCACGAGGCCGGAGCCTTCGGCACGGCGCCTTCGCAGACGATCACGTCGTACTCGCCGCCCTCGACGGCCGTCAGGTCGTCGCCGTCGAGACGGGTCACCGACAGGCCCATGGTCTCGAGCACCACGGCGGCGTACGGCGCGGCGATCGCCAAGGCCTTCTCGCCGGCGCGCGGCTTGAGGTTCTGCAGCAGCTTGCCGATGTCGCGCGGGCGCATCAGCGTGCGGCCCGGAGCGTATTCGACCTCGGCGTCGGCATAGGCCAGGTAGGCCTTGCCGGCGGGAACGAGGTTCTCGCGCGGAACCACCCGCAGGGCGTCCTGCAACGGCAGGTCGGTCACGTCGGCGGTGCGGATCTGGCTTTCCACCATATTCAGGCGGGCAGCCGCGAAATCGGAGCTCATGGACTTCCTCGGACAGCAGTTCGAGAGGCTTATAGGTCTTGGCCTCGTCGGAAGGCAATCAGGCCCGTGCATCCAATCGCGCCGAGGATTTGCGCGACTCAGGCCGTCTCGCCGAGCAGGCGGCGCAACTGGTTCACCGCGGGCTTCATCAGCGGACAGACGGTGGCGGCGGTGGCCAGCGGCGGGCCGAGCACGGCCGCGCGCGAGGCGTCGTTCTCGCAGAGCTGCACGGCGATGCGCGCGATCAGCGGCAGATCGGGGTCCAGCAAGGCCGTGCGCTGGTCGATGAGGCGGGTCAGGTAACGGGGATCGGCGTCGTCCGGATAGGCCTCGATGGCCTCCTCGACGCTCTTGAGCAGCGCCTCGATCCGCTCGGCCACGCCGACGGCGGCCGCCGCTTCCCGCAATCTGGCTTCGATTTCACTCATGCCCCAACGCGCCCCCCGCGTCCGCCGTCCCCTGAATCGGCGGCCCGTATGGCGCAAATCGCGACGCGGCGCCTCCTCGAAAAGCACACTGTCCCCAAAATGGGGACATGGTGAATTTTCTCACAGAGACGACTCGGGCTCAGCCTGCACCCAGCGGCTTTCGTTGGGAGCAGGCATGAGTACGGATGTTCGGCGCGCGGTGATCCGCCTATCGGCGGGCTATTTCCTGCGCTCGCTGGACGTCGCCAAGAGCCTGCACCAGGAAGACCCGGTGCGCGCCATCGTCTTCACGACGATCTGGGTGGCGAACGTGGCCCATATCCGGCCCAATGTAGGCTTCGACGCCAAGGACGAGCTGGCCAAGGACGCCCAGCGGCGGCCGATCACCGTGGTGCAGGTGGCAGACTCGCTGGCCATGCCGGCCGAGACGGTGCGTCGCCACGTCGGCGCGCTGATCGCCGACGGCCTGTGCGTGCGGCATGGCCGCAAGGGCGTGACGATTCCCGCCGAGGTCTTCACGCGGCCCGGCATGCTGGAGGCGCTGGATCGCCAGCACCAATATACCGAGACCTACTACCGGGAACTGCAGAAGCTGATGGCCACGTGACGCACCGCACCCAGGGTCCGGGAGCGACAGCCTCAGCTTTCCTTGAATGTAACTGGCGACAAGACCTTCGACGAACGAAGGAGAGTGGCTCCGCGGGTAGGATTCGAACCTACGACCAGCCGGTTAACAGCCGGCTGCTCTACCACTGAGCTACCGCGGAACAGGTCGCTCTCAGTTGAGGAGGCGGTTGATAGCCGCCGAACTGACTCGGCGCAAGACGCACGAACGCCGCATCCGGACAAAAGCGTATGTTCTTGTGGAGGAATTCTCGCCGGAGACAACTTCGAGATGATCGAAGGAAGAGTGGCTCCGCGGGTAGGATTCGAACCTACGACCAGCCGGTTAACAGCCGGCTGCTCTACCACTGAGCTACCGCGGAACAGGTCGCTCTCTGTCGAGGCGCGGTTGATAGCCGCCTCACTGACTCGGCGCAAGCGCCTTCTGACAAAAAAACAGCCCGGCCAGAAAGCCGGGCTGTGAAAAGTTGAGTGATGGTGGGGCGCCTTCAAAAGAAGACGTCCACAGGCTCGCCAATCATGGTTAACGGGATCCTAATTTCGAGCGCGCCTGCCAAAAGGTCGCAGTCAGCCCGCCCCATCGCGGCCGACGCTCGCGGCAATGTGTAACGGCGATACGCCGCTCCCTTCCCGCGACGCGACTCGGTCGCTAAAGCGTTCACGATGAACGAACCCGACGACCAGTGGTCCGTCACGCTCCAGCGCGGTGTGGCCAGTCTAGACTTCAAGGTGACCCGTGACCCCACGGTCGGAACCCCGGTCATGACCGGGGCCATCGGCGACGTGCGCGGCGCGCGGGCCCTGGTCCAGGCCGCCGCCCTGGCCGCGGTGGAAGCCGACCGCTGGGTGGCTACCGGAGCCGGCGACGTTCCCATTCCGCGCGACCTGGTGCTGACCCGCCGCGATCTCGCCAACGCCAAGGCGGCCGAACCGCCCGGCAGCGCGACCTCGCCGTTCACGGCCGGCTACGCCGCCGTCTACCGCCTGGAGCTGGCCCGCCTGCTGTGGTCGGCGATCTCGGACGCGCCCGCGCGCCGGCTGGAAGAGCTGGCGCGCCGCATTCCGTCCTGACGCGTCAGAAGCGCCGCCACACGGCCAGCACCGCGCCCCGCTCGCGCAGGGCGTTGCGGCCCGAGGCGGTGCCCATCGCCCCGGCCTGCACCGACCAGCCGGCCGGCAGGTCGTAGACGGCGGTGAGCTGCAGGTTGCGATAGCGATAGGCCTCGAAGGCGCCCTGCCCCGCGCCTGACGACGATACGTCGAAGGCCTGGGCCAGCAGCATCAGGCGCCGGGTCGGCCGGCCGCCTAGGGTGACATCCAGGCGGCGCTCGTCCGGCGCGTCGCCTTCACGGCGGCGAATCCCCGCCTGCAGGTCGAGGAAGACCGGCCGGCCGGCCAGCTTGCCGCTCTTTCCAAGCAGGAAGCGCGCGTCGTACTCGGCGTCGGGCGAGCCGCGCTGGGCCGCGCCAGGATCGCCGTCGCCGCCCGGCAGCCGGACCGCGCTCTCGCTGGACAGCACCCAGGTGTCGCCCGACTTGATCCTGTAGCGCGCCGCCAGCTCCAGGTGCCCCGGCTCGGTGTCGCGGGCGTTGCGCGTGCGCAGTTGTCGGACCGAGCCCTGCGCCCGGACGGTAAGGCGATCGGACAGGCCATATTCGGCGAAGGCCTGCAGCTCGGTCTTGCGATAGTCGACGATGTCGATCGCCTCGCCGCCCAGATCGAAGCCATGGGTGCTGTCCTGGCGGTGAAGACTGACGATCACCTCCGTGTCGCCCTTGGGCCGCGTCCAGGCCGCGGCCTGCGCCTGCCCGCCCGCGCCGAGAAGGACCGCGAACGCCATCGAGGCGCGCATCATAGATCGCCGAGCCATGCCACCCCCAACACACGACCGCACAGCGGCGATAGAAGCACAAACTATCGCATAGGATGTATATGATTTTATGCGATTGACTCGCAACAACGAGCGACCTAGACCTTGTTGCGATCAATTCTCAAATCCGATGTCGGGTTTCCTCCCCTCACCCACATCGACTGCGTCCGGCGGGGTTCCCCTCCGCCGGACGCCTTTTCCCGCCCGGAGCCCTTGATGAGTTGCGCCTGCGGACTTGATCTCGATTTCGAAGACACCGGCCCCGAAGGCCTGACGCGCGGAGAGCGGCTCCTGCTGTGGGGCCTGCGCACCTGGGCCGCGCTGCGCCTGCAGGGCCAGCCGGCCGACGCCACGATCAGGGCCGCTTTCGCCCGCGCCGCCTCGCCGCGCACGGCCTCTCTGTTCCTGCAGACCATGATGCTGATCGAGGGCGAACTGGTGCGCCCGCTGCAGATCCAGTGCCCCCATTGCGTCGGCTACGCCCTGGACGAGCAGCGGCTGGTGACGGCCTGCGGCCTGGCCGCCGCCGCGCCGGGCCTGAGCTCGCGGCTGCTGTCGTCGATGGTGGCCCGGCCCGACGTCACGGCCGTGCTGGCCCGCGCCCTCAACCACGCCCTGGCCCTGGACGGCGCGCCCCTGCCCGTTCGCATGGGCGAGCCCGTGGAGCACGCGCCGCCCGCGCAGGCCGCGACGCTGCACTGAGCCTGGGCTAGAGGGCGACCTCGAAGCGCATGCCGTCATAGGCCGGCTCGACGCCCCGCGGCAGCCTGGCGGACAGGGCGTTGTAGTCGAGGTCGATGTGAAGGTTGGTGAGGATCGCGCGCCTGGGCCTGGCGCGTTCGATCCACTCCAGCGCCCGCTCGACATTGGCGTGGGTGGGATGGGGCGTCCAGCGCAGGGCGTCGACGATCAGCACGTCGAGATCCTTCAGCAGCGGCCAGCTTTCCTCGGGGATCTGCAGCACGTCGGGCGCATAGGCGACCCCGCCGAATCGGAAGCCGGCGGCGCGGATCTCGCCGTGGTCGACGTCGAAGCTGGCGACCGGGATCTCGCCGCTGGGCCCTTCGACGCTCCAGGCCTGGCCGTGCGGCGGCAGGTGGCGCGCCTCGCAGATGGCCGGATAGCCGCCCTTGGTCTCGAAGACGTAGCCGAACCGCGCCAGCAGGCCGTCATAGGTGGCCGGATCCATGTAGGTCGGGATCTTGAAGCGGTGATTGAGGAAGAACGGCCGCACGTCGTCGATACCGTGGGCCTGGTCGGCGTGGTCGTGGGTGAACAGCACCGCGTCGATGCGCCCCGCCCCGGCCCGCGCCGTCTGCAGGCGCAGGTCCGGCGAGGTGTCGACGAGAATCGTGGTGTCGCCGCGCGGATCGCCGCCCGAAAGCCGGCGCACCAGCATCGAGCAGCGCGCGCGGTGATTCTTCGGCTCGGCCGGATCGCAGTCGCCCCAATTGCCGTCGGCGCGCGGCACCCCGCCCGAGGAGCCGCTGCCGAGGATGGTGAACTCGAGCCGGCCGCCGGTCATGGACGCGGTATCGCGTCGAACAGGGCGAAGAAGGCGTCTTCCGAGCGCTTTTCGGCGTCGGCGCGGGTCCAGCCGCGGATCTCGGCCAGCTTGTCGACGATGTGCGGCAGATGGGCCGGCTCGCAGCGGCGGCCGCGCATCGGCACGGGGGCCAGGTACGGGCAGTCGGTCTCGACGATGATCCGGTCGGCGGGCATGTCGCGGATCACCGCGCGCACGTCCTCGGCCTGCTTGAAGGTGGCGATGCCCGAGACCGAGAACCAGGCGCCCAGCGCGGCGGCCCGGCGGGCCAGCTCCGCGCCGCTGGTGTAGCAGTGCATCAGGATCTTGAAGGCGCCCCTGGCGTGCTCCTCCTCCAGGATCTGGCCCATGACGTCGTCGGCCTCGCGGGTGTGAACCACCAGCGGCAGGCCTGTCTCGCGGGCGGCGGCGACATGCTGGCTGAACACGGCGGCCTGCACGTCGCGGGGCGAGAGGTCGTAGTGGAAGTCCAGGCCCGTCTCGCCGATGCCGACCACCTTGGGCTTGCCGGCCAGCTCGACCAGGTGGGCGGTCGTCAGGTCGACGTGATCCTTGGCCTCGTGCGGATGGGCGCCGACCGTGCACCAGATGTCGGCCTCGGCCATGGCGATGGCGTGGACGGCCGGAAAGTTGGGAATCTTGTCGCAGATGGTCAGCATCATTTCGATGCCGGCCTCGCGGGCGCGGGCGATGACGGCGTCGCGGTCCTCGGCGAACTGGGGCGCGTGCAGGTTTACGTGGCTGTCGATGAGCATGCGGTCAGATGGAGGCCTTGGCCGCGGCGCGCAAGTCCGCAATCGCCGTCCAGAACACGTCGGCGCGGTCGAGGTTCACCGCCTCGGCCTCGATCGGCCAGCGCACCAGGCGCTCCCAGGCGCCGGCCCAGCGGTCTAGGCCAGACGGCGTGCGCTCGCCGGCCATGCCCACGGCCATGGCGTGGATCTGGTCGGCCAGGCGCTCGAAAAGCAGCTCGAAGCGGGCCTGGCCCTCGGCGCCCTTGAAGGTGTCGGCCAGGGCCAGCAGCGCGGCCTCGTCGATCTCGGGCAGCTTACGCAGGATCTCGCCGGCGGTGTCGTCGGCCTCCAGCGCCTTGGCGGCGGCCAGTTGCAGGGCCTTGCCCGGCGCGCCGTGGGCCATGCGGCCCAGGCGCTCGGCCTGGCGGCGATCCAGACCCAGGCGGTGCTCGACCATGTCGGCGGCGCGCTCGACGCCGGGCGCGGGCACGGCCAGGCGGCGGCAGCGCGAGCGGATGGTCGGCAGCAGCTTGCCAGGCGAGTGGCTGATCAGCAGGATCACCCCGCGCGGCGGCGGCTCCTCCAGCGTCTTGAGCACGGCGTTGGCGGCGTTGACGTTGAGATCGTCGGCCGCATCAATGATCGCCACCCGGTAGGGCGAGGTCGCCGGCGAGTTGGCGAAGAAGCCGGGCAGCAGACGCGCCTCGTCGACGGGGATCGACTTGCGGGCCTTGCCGTCGTCGGTGGCCCGCTCCAGCACCATCAGGTCGGGATGCGAGCGGGCGGCGACCTGGCGGCTGACGAAGTCGGACGGGGCCGAGCCCAGCACGCCGAACGACTGGTCCTCGCGCGCCCCCAGCAGGCGGCGGGCCATGCGGTAGGCCAGCGTGGCCTTGCCCACGCCCTCGGGGCCGGTCAGCAGCCAGGCGTGGTGCAGGCGCCCGCGGCCCAGGGCGTCGAGGAATGACAGCTCGGCCTTCTCCTGGCCGTCCAGCGAGAAGACGTCGCGCGGATGCGGAGGGGCGTCGCTCATGCCAGGTCCAGCCGTTCGGAAACGGCGCCCCAGACGGCCGTCGAGACCTCGTCGATCGAGGCGGCGGCGTCGATGATCGCGCAGCGCCCGGGCTCGCGGCGGGCGATCTCCAGGAAGCCGGCGCGCAGGCGCTCGTGGAAATCCAGGCCCTTGGACTCGAAGCGCGCCGCCCCGCCCCGCGCCGAGGCGCGCTCGAGGCCCACGCTTGCGGGCAGGTCGAAGACCAGGGTCAGGGCCGGGGTCGTGCCGCCCAGCACGTGCTCTTCCAGGCTGGCGATCAGCGAGGCGGGCGCGTCGCCGCCGGCGCCCTGATAGGCGCGGGTCGAATCGGCGAAGCGGTCGCAGACGACCACCGCCCCGCGCGCCAGGGCCGGCCGGATTACCCGCTCCACGTGGTCGCGGCGGGCGGCGTACATCAGGAGGGTCTCGGTGACAGGCGACCAGCGGTCGGCCGCGCCGTGCACGAGCAACTCGCGGATCGCCTCGCCGCCGGGGCTGCCGCCCGGTTCGCGGGTCAGCACGACCTCGCGGCCGAGTTCCTCCAGGCGCTGCGCGAGCAGGCGCACCTGGGTGGACTTGCCGGCGCCCTCGCCGCCTTCGAAGCTGATGAACGTTCCGCTGGCCATCGGCCTCAAATCGGCCGGAACGCCCGCCTTGTCCAGACCCGCTTAGGGGCGCAGCACCGTCGCGTCGCCAAAGCCCAGCGAAGCGACGCGATCGCGGACGCTCCACGCCAGGCCCTCGTCGTCGCCGGCGCTGACCAGCACGCGATAGAGGGTCCCGCCCGAACGCTCCATCGGCTCGACGGTGACGCGGCCGGCGCCCGACAGGCGTTCGGCGGCGCGCTCGGCGTTGTCGCGGTTGGCGAAGCTGCCGGCCTGGACGCGATAGGCGCCCGACGGCGGGGCGGCGACGGTGACGATCTCCGGCTCGCGCGGCGGCGGCGCGACCGGCGGACGATAGGGCGCGACCGGCGGCGGCGAAGCGGGGATGGAGGCGTAACGCCGGGGCTGGTCGGCGGCGGTCTTCGGCGCGGGGCCGATATAGCGGACGCGGACCTTGGCCAGGCCCTTGCCGCGATAGCCCAGCTCGTCGGCGGCGGCCTTGGAAAGATCGATCAGGCGATCGCCGACGAACGGCCCGCGGTCGTTGACTCGCAGGCGCATCTTGCGGCCGTTCTCGAGATTGGTGACCTCGACGATCGACGGCAGTGGCAGCGTCTTGTGGGCGGCCGACGGCAGGTCCATGTCGAAGACCTCGCCGTTAGCGGTGCGGCGATTGTGGAACTGCTCGCCGTACCACGAGCCGGTTCCGACCACGTCGTAGTTCGGATCGGCCTTCGGATAGTACCAGATCCCCTTGATCTGATAGGGCTTCTCGGTGCCGCGCAGGCCCTGGCCGTAACCGGGCGGCGGCGGACCGTGATACTCGCGGTCGGGCGTGGCCTTGGGCGTTCCCTTGGCGATCGGCAGGCGCGGCGACGGCGTGGCGCAGGCCGCCAGGCCCGCGGCGCCCAGCGCCACGAGGCCCAGGACCTTCAGCGCTCGGATTTCAGATCTTTGTTCGCGCCGCATACGTCGCCAAAACTCCGGATGGTTCGTCCCCCATCATGGTTTCAGCTTCGTTCAGATGTTTTTAGGCTTGGTTAAGGATGCCTGCGACAGATCGTTCTGGAGCCGAAGCACGAGCGCTGATATAGCCGCCCGCTCCGGACAGGTGGCCGAGTGGTTTAAGGCAGCGGTCTTGAAAACCGCCGTAGGTGGAAGCCTACCGTGGGTTCGAATCCCACCCTGTCCGCCACTTCTTCGTCGTCGTCGCCATGCTATCGAAACGGCATGACGCTTCGCTCCCTCCTCCGCTCCGCCGCATTGGTCGCCGCCCTCGCCTGCGCGGGCTCCGCCATGGCCAACGACAGTTCGGCCGAACTGGCGGCCGGCGGGCTGGTGCTGACCAAGACCGCCGCCGTGGCGATGCGGTCGGAAGACCTCTACATCTCGCCGACGGCGGTGCGCGTCCGCTACGTGTTCGAGAACACCAGCGGCAAGGACGTGACGCTGCGGGTAGCCTTTCCGATGCCAGACATCGGCGGCGACGGCTTTTTTATGAGCGACGTGTCGATCCCCATCGACGATCCGGCCAATATCCTGGGCTTCACGACCAAGATCGACGGCAAGCCGGTCAAGGCGCAGATCGAGCAGAAGGCCTTCGGCGGCGGCCAGGACCGCACCGGCTGGCTGGTCGCCAACAGGATTCCGCTGGCGGTTCACCAGGAGGCGGCGACCAAGGCCTTGGAGGCCCTGCCGCCCGCCAAGCTGAAGGAGGCCCGGGCGCTTGGCCTCTACGACGAGGACCAGGGGCCCATCTGGGTGCTGAAGACCACCTATCACTGGAGCCAGACCTTCCCGGCCGGCAGGCCGATCATCGTCGAGCACGCCTATACGCCCTCGGTCGGCGCGACGGTGGCCACCTCGATCGGGACCGAGTACGGCGCGGAAACCCAGGCCAGGTACTGCGTCGACGCGGGCATGGTCGCGGCGGTGAAGCGCGCGGGCGGCGACGGCGGCGCCTATGTCGAGAAATGGATCGACTACGTGCTGGTCACCGGCGGAAACTGGAGCGAGCCGATCGGCGACTTCCGGCTGGTGGTCGACAAGGGCGCGCCTAGGAACCTGGTCAGCTTCTGCGCCGACGGGGTGAAGAAGATCGGCCCGACGCAGTTCGAGGTGCGCCGCAAGAACTGGCGGCCGGAGGAGGATCTGCGGATCCTGCTGCTGGAGCGGCATGAGCCTTAGGACGGCTGAAGCGAGCCATGAGTGGTGTGCGGACGCGAGCGTAAGGCCGGCATCCGGGCCGTCACCGGAGGTATCTTCCGGTTCTCAGAATGTCTCGACGGCCGCTGCTTGGCGCCACCTAGCCTTTACCTTGACTTCACAATCTGAGATTTGGCAGAATTGGCATTTAAGCTTAGACGCGAACGATCTGTGGATTGGCGAAATGGGCCGACGCGCGCTTTCTACATAGGAGCTTACGTGAAGCGCATCTGGGTAATCGCCGCTGCTCTGATCCTAATTTTTTGTTTGTGGGCGGGGCTCATCTTGCTGGTGGCGAGTGGCCACTGGAATCCGCCCGGGACCTGGAATTTTAACGAGACTGGCACCCTCGGAGACTCTTTCGGGATCGTCAGCGCCATGATGGCGACGGCCGCTGCTGTTTTCACCTTCACGACAATGGAAAACGAGCGTTCGGAGTCGCGAAAGCGCGAGCGCGCAGAGCAAGAGCGAGACGCTCAAGCGACCTTGGTTCAGCTGTTGACGTTGCGCAACGAGCTGATCGCGGGAATCGAAATCTCCGTGGGGAAGAAGTTGCTTTCAGGCCACCAGGCAATCGAGCATATGGCATCGTCCATCGCCGATGCCGTCGCCAAACGATCCGAGGAGCAATCTTACACCCCAATCTACAACAGATGGCGCAATGCGCTTGGGCATTATTTTCGCTTCACTTATCACGTTGTTGTTTTTGCGGATGGGAATTTCGATTACCCTAAAAATTACACAAACGTGCGCTGGCTTCGATCTCAACTCACCAATGCAGAGCAAACATTAATTGGTGTAAACTGTTTATATGGGGAAGGACGAGATCAGTTTAAGAAGCTGGTTGAATTCCATGCGCTACTTCACAACATCCATCCCGAGGAGCGAAAGCGACTATCTTTCGATGTTCTGTTCGAGCCCACTGCATTTGATCTCGCGCCCCGCCCTTCGCCGCCAAAATCGTGGCAAGAGCTACTTTTTGAAAGACTAAAAGATACCCTTCGAGATGAATTGGCGTCACTCAAAAAGCGCGCCGAAGGAAAAGTCTAACGGCAGAAGCCGATCATCGCCAATGATGGGGCAGATTCTGCTCTGATCGCCCCCCCCGCTTAATGTTCGGCCTTTACGACTCCGTCGCCAGCCTGATCCTCTTCCTTGCCGCTCTTTTTTTGCGCTGAATTTAGACCAGGATCCCACCAGATCGCCACAATCACAGCTCCGAACAATAGCCCGCACGGATACCACCACACCCCCCTATCTTGAATGGAGTTTAGTCCACTCAGGAGCTGAAGTACGCCGGCGCCACCGACAACGCCAATCACTGCAGAAAAAGCTCCCAACGTGAATACATGCTGCCTCACAATGAAATAGCTCGCGATCCCGCCGATTAATGCACCAAGACTCCAACTACCCAGTCCGACTGGCGATATAAAGGACGCGAAGCTAGCCACCAGCTGCCCCAGTACATCCGGCAAGCATATCCCATTGCCGATGGCCTGCTTCTGAGTTGTTGCCATCGCACCCACTGCAGTCACGATTTTCAATTGCATAACACCCAACGTTTTCCCTAAAGTTGAGCTTCTGCATACAACCTGTGCAATAGCAAGCGCCTCGTTGCCCCTTCGGTTTTTGTGCACCAGCACCGTTCTTTTGAACGACCTGCTCGACGTTCAATGTCTGGGGGCGAGTCAATGACAGAAAGTGGCGGGGCACCGTCAGCGAATGGACATCAACTCCGGCCGAGAAGGGTAACGAGCAGGCTTCGGCGTTACCCCAGCCTCGCCAGGATCTCGTCCGTCCGCGTGACCACCGCGTACTCCCCGTCGAGGTTGGAGAGGCTCATCAGGTGCCATTCCTCGGCGTCGCGGACGACGCCTCCGAGATCGGCCTTGTCGAAGGTGAAGCAGGCGTCGCCCGGCACGGCGACGTCGAAGCCCAGGCAGGCGGCGGCGCGCACGGCAGCCTCGACCGAGTTGTTGGTGGCCACGCCGACCACGACGAGGTGATGCACGTCGCGCAGGCGCAGCCAGCGCTCCAGGCCGCTGCCGGCGAAGGCGTCGGGGACGTTCTTCTCCAGGCGATGCTCGGACGGCAGGGGCTCGAAGCGCGGCTGGAACTCGCAGTTGGACGAGCCGGGCCAGAACGAGCCCTCGGGCGAGCGGCTCATGTGGCGCACGTGGACCACCGGCATGCCGCGAACGCGCCAGGCGTGCAGCAGGTGGGCGGCGTTGTCCTCGGCCTGCGGATTGTTGCGTGGGCCGGTGTTCTCCGGGAGCATGCCGCGCTGCAGGTCGATGATGATGAGGGCCGTGGCGTTCATGGGGCGAGCTTGATGGGCTGCCTGTCGTTGCGCAACCGCTAGCCGCCCGCAGTGCGATAGGCGCGCCGCTTCTCGTCGACCACCGCCTCCGCCTTGCGGCGTTCGGATCTCCAGCGGCGGCGGGCGGCGTCGATCTCCTTTTCCAGGGCGGCCATGCGGCGATCGAGCTCGGCCTTCTCGTCGCGGTGGCGGACCTCCAGTTCGGCCAGATCCGCCTCAGCCCTGTCGAGGGCGGAGCGGTCGGGCGGCGGAGGAGGCTCGGCGGGCTTGGTCGCGCGGGCCTTAGGCTTAGGCTTGCGAGGCGCGTCGGCGATGTCCGGCAGGTTCGGCGCCAGACCGTACGGATCGTTTGATCCGGCGGCGCGGCGCAGCGGCGCGCCGGGATGGGCCTGAGCCGCCTCGATCGCGGCCTCGTCCTCGGAAACGCGGGCGTCGCCCTCGGCGAACAGATCCTGGCGCACGCCCCAGGCGTCCAGCGCCGCCTTCTGGTTCGGCGCGGCGACGACGGAATCGTGGAAGCCGAAACGGGCCTCATAGACCTTCAGTCGCCGGACGGACGCCTTGGCCATGCCGGTTCCTCCTTCCCCAGCAATTCGTCGCGCGCGGCGAGGGTTCCCCGTCCGGGTTCCTGAAAGTCTGGCGTCGCGGACCATGCCAAGGTAACCAACGCCCCTTTCCCGCCCTTCGCGTTCCACGGCCCAAGATCCTCCGCTCATGACCGACACCGTCTCCGCCGCCGTCTATGGCTTTCCTCCCCGCGAGGTGATCGAGACGCCGCGCGGCGCCATGCAGACCGCGCCGACCGTTCCGGGCGCGCAGCCGCTGGAGGCCCTGACCGATGCCTCGATGGACGCCTTCGTGGTCCTGGCCCCGGCCGGCGCGGTCGAGCGCCGCTACGTGCTGGCCCAGGCCCTGCGGGTGCTGAAGCCCGGCGGCCGGCTGACCGTGGCCGCGCCGAAGGATCGCGGCGGCCTGCGTCTGAAGAAGGAGCTGTCGGGTTTCGGCTGCAAGATCGGCGAGGACGCCCGCCGTCACCACCGCATCTGCATGACCCTGCGCCCCGAGACGCCGGCGGGCCTGACCGAAGCCCTGGCCGAGGGCGCGCCGCGCCGCATCGACGGCGAAGGTCTGTGGACCCAGCCCGGCGTGTTCAGCTGGGATCGCCTCGACACCGGCACCGCCCTCCTCATGCAGGCCCTGCCCGCCTTCTCGGGCGCCGGCGCGGACCTGGGCTGCGGCATCGGCGTGCTGGCCCACCAGGTTCTGGCCTCGCCGAAGGTGACGAACCTCGCGCTGGTCGACATCGACCGCCGGGCCCTGGACGCCGCGCGCCGCAATGTCGACGACGCCCGCGTGAGCTTCTCGCACGCCGACATCCGCCTGGGCCTGCCCGAACTTTCGAACCTGGACTTCGTGGTCTCCAACCCGCCGTTCCACGAGGGCGGCGGCGAGGACAAGGCGCTGGGCCAGGCCTTCATCCGCGGCGCCGCGGCGCTGCTGAAGAAGGGCGGCGTGCTGTGGCTGGTGGCCAACCGACACCTGCCCTACGAGGCCGTGCTGGCCGACCACTTCGCCCGCGTGCGCCCGGTGGTCGACCAGGAAGGCTTCAAGGTGCTCGAGGCCGTGAAATGACCAAGGCGCTGATGGCGCGGCTGGACCGGCTGCTGGCCAACCTGGGCTATGGCGCGCGGCGCGAGGTCCAGGCCCTGGTGGCGTCCGGCAAGGTGACCTTCGACGGCGTTCCGCTGAAGGACGCCGGCAAGCGCATCGCCGTGACCGCAGACCTGCCCCAGCACCTGATGATCAGAGGCGTCCCGGTGGATCCGCCCGCGCCGCTGGTGCTGCTGATGAACAAGCCGCTGGGCGTGGTGTGCTCGCATCGCGAGGACGGGGCCAAGATCTACGACCTGCTGCCGCGCCGCTGGCAGATCCGCGACCCGGCGCTGTCGAGCGTGGGCCGGCTGGACAAGGACACCTCGGGCCTGCTGCTGATCACCGACGACGGCGATTTCCTGCACCGGGTGATCTCGCCCAAGCGCCACGTGGAAAAGACCTACCTGGCCAGCCTCGACCGGCCGCTGTCAGGCAAGGAAGGCGAGGCCTTCGCCAGCGGCACGCTGATGCTGGAGGGCGAGGAAAAGCCGCTGCTGCCCGCCAGCCTGGACGTGGTCGACGAGAAGACCGCGCGCCTGACCATCACCGAGGGCCGCTATCACCAGGTGCGCCGGATGTTCGCGGCCATGGACAACCACGTCGTCGCCCTGCACCGGGAGCGCATCGGCGGGATCACGCTGCCAGGCGACCTGGAGCCGGGCAAGCACCGCATCCTCACGACCCAGGAAGCCGAGCAGGTGTTTTCGTGAGCGACATCGAGGTCGACGCGCGCGGCCACCGCTGCCCGGTGCCGACGCTCCGGCTGCGGCGGGCGCTGGAGCACGCGCCGGCCGGGGCGACGGTGCGTCTGCTGGCCGACGATCCCCTGGCGCGCATCGACGTGCCGCACTTCGCCCGCCAGCTGGGCGTGACGCTGGAAGGCGTGGAGGACCTGCCCTCGGGGGCGATCAGCTTTCGGGTGACGAAGGCGCCTTGAGGGCGATGGCCTTGGGCCCGTCGACCAGGGCCTGGGGCCGCTCGTCGAGCGCGATCTCGACCTCGGTGGCCAGGGCGCCGCCGAAGAACACCGCGTTGACGCTCCACGACAGCCAGATCAGGAAGATGATCACCGCCGAGATCGAGCCGTAGGTCGCGCCCAGATGGGCCACCTTCTCGACGTAGAAGGCGCTGGCCCACGACATGAAGACGCAGAACAGGCCCGCGGCGAACCCGCCGGTCAGCGAGGCGCGCCAGCCGACGGGCTGGCGCGACATGGCGTAGCGGTAGATCAGGGTCATGCCCACGATCAGGCCCATGGTCGCCCAGGTCCACTCGCTCTGGATCCACGACACGCCTTCCAGCGGCCGCAGGTTCAGGGTGCTGGAGAGCAGCCTGAAGGTCAGGAACACCCCCGACATCAGGAACAGCAGGCCAAAGGCCGCGATCAGCACGAACAGCGCCATCAGGTTGAAGCCGAAGAAGCCGCGCTGGTCCTCCTCGTCGTGGATGAACGACAGGCCGGCCAGCAGGGCCTTGAAGCCGCGATGGGCGGCGTAGACGCCGATGACCAGGATGACGAGGCTCTGCAGCGAGACGGTGTAGACCGGCGCGTGGGCCAGGCGCTGCATCTCGCTCTGGAAGATCGGCCGCGCGCCGGGCGGCATCATGAAGGCCAGGGCGTCGGCCTGGCGGGCGGCGGTGTTGGGGTCCAGCAGCAGGCTGTAGAGGCCGATCAGAATGGCCAGGCCCGGAAATACCGCCAGGAGGGCGAAGAACGAGACGCCGCCCACATAGAGCATGACGTCGCGCCCCCACAGCCGGGACAGGGCCAGGCCGAGAACGCGAAGGATTTCCTGAACCCAGTGGATCGGGTCGAGATCGAGGTCTCGCCAGCGAATGGGGGCCTTGGGGGGCTGCATCCGGCGGAAACTGCCTCCGGCGGCCCGGTGAAGCAACCCTTGACGGCGCCGCTGTCCGGAAAGCCCCCCTCCAGACGGTCAAAGACGCGCCGCCTCAGGGAAAGCGACGCGTCTCCGCAGGTCTTGCCTGAACCGGCCGCCGCATCGAGGGACGGGTTGGCGCGGCGGCCGGTCACAGTTCGAAGGTAGGATTCGCCGCCTGAACCGCATCTGAACGCGGTTGTCAGCTTGCGTCAGAGTGCGCCGGAAGCCTCCAGCGCGGCGATGGCGGCGGCGTCGAAGCCCCAGTCCCCGAGAGCGGAGACGTTGTCGGCCCCGATCTTGGGCGGCGGTCCCTGAATGACGCCGGGCGTCGCCGAAAAGCGCGGCGCGGGCGCGGGCTGGATGACGCCGGCCACCTCGACGAAGGTCTCGCGCGCCTTGTTGTGGGCGTGGCCAGGAGCCTCGTCCATCGACAGCACCGGCGCGAAGCAGACGTCGGTGGCGTCCATGATCTGGCACCACTCGTCGCGGGTCCTGGTCGCGATGACGGCGGCCAGCTTCTCGCGCAGGGCCGGCCAGTCCTCTCGGCTCATCTGGGCCTGGAAGTGCGGGTCGGTGATGCCGGTCTTCTCCAGCAGCAACAGGTAGAACTGCGGCTCGATCGAGCCGATCGACACCCACTTGCCGTCGGCGCACCGATAGGTGTCGTAGAAGTGGGCCCCGCCGTCGAGCAGGTTGCTGCGCCGTCCCTCGCGCCACATGCCCATGGCCTTGAAGCCGTAGAACATAGCCATCAACGAGGCTGCGCCGTCGCTCATGGCGCAGTCGATGACCTGGCCCTGGCCGGTCTCGCGGGCGTGGATCACCCCGGCCAGCAGGCCGAAGGCCAGATAGAGCGCCCCGCCGCCGAAGTCGCCCACCAGGTTCAGCGGCGGGATCGGCTTGTCCTCTGTACCTATAGCGTCCAGCGCGCCGGTGATGGCGATGTAGTTCATGTCGTGGCCGGCGGCCTTGGCATAGGGACCGGTCTGGCCCCAGCCGGTCATGCGGCCGTAGACGAGCCTGGGGTTACGGGCGAGCGCCGTGTCGGGGCCCAGGCCCAGGCGCTCCATCACCCCGGGGCGGAAACCCTCGAACACCGCGTCGGCGGTCTCCATCATCTTCAGGCAGGTCTCGACCGCGGCGGGCTGCTTGAGGTCCAGCGCCACCGAGCGGCGGCCGCGGGCGGTGACGTCGGCCGGCGAGGAGCGGCCCGAGCCCTTGCGGTCGATGCGCACGACGTCGGCGCCGAGGTCCGACAGCAGCATGCCGCAGAACGGTCCGGGGCCGATGCCCGCGAATTCCAGCACCTTCAGCCCAGACAGCGGTCCCTGGCCCATCGCTTCTCCTCCCGTTTCATCTCGTTGGCGGCAGTAGGGACCGGTTGACGCCCGGTCAGGCAAGCCCGGGAGAAATCGCCTGTCGACAAGGTAAAGACTGCGACCACGCATCCCTTTGCCGCACCCTCGCCTCTGCTATGTTGGCTCGCGAATCGAAGGCCTGCGCCAGCGGAGAACGAATTTGGCGGTGAACGCCCGGATCCTGATCGTGGCGCGTGACGACACGCGGGCCGGTCCCCTGTCCGAAGGGCTGGACCGCCTGGGCTGGCGCACCATCACCGCGCGCGGGCCCTATGCCGCCCTCGCCGCCCTGGGCGACCTGCAGATCGAGGCGGTGATCGTCGACCTCGACGCCGCCGGTCCCGACAGCCAGACCCTCGCCCGTCGCCTGAAGGCCGCCGTGGCCCCGCGCCGCCTGCCGGTGATCGCCATCGGCGAGCCGGGCACGGACGCCGGCCAGAGCGCCTTCGACCTGACCCTGTCGCCGCCGTTGCATCCGTCGCAGGCGGTGCTGCGCCTGGAATCCCTGGTCCGCACGGCCATCGCCGAGGAAGAGTTCGAGCTGCGGCTGACCACCTTCGGCGATCGCGGCCGGCGGCTGGACCTGCCGGAAGCCGCCAGCGCCCCCTATCGCGTGCTGGCCATCGGCGAGCCGGCGCCGCAGTTCCTGGCGCTGTCGAACGCCCTGACCCGCAGCGGCGCCGACGTGGTGGGCGCCTTCACCGCCTACACCGCCTTCGACTACCTGCACGAGCGGGCCTTCGACGCGGTGGTGCTGTGGGCCGGCGAGAACCAGCAGGAGGCGCTGTCGATCGCCGCCGGCATGCGGCGCAACACCCGCCTCTTCCACATCCCGGCGCTGCTCTACATGAACGCCGAGAGCTACGTGACGATGTCGGAGGCGTTCCATCGCGGCGTCTCGGACGTCGCCTCGCCCCAGACGCCGGAGGGCGACACGGCCCGCCGGGTCATCGAGCTAGCCCGCAACTACCGTCGCGGCGAAGCCATTCGCGGCGCGCTGGAGAAGGCCCGCAGCTCGGGCCTGATGGACGCGGCCACGGGCCTGTTCACCCGCGACCTGTTCGCCGCCCACCTGGCCCGCCTGGCCGGCGCCGCCCGAGAACGCGGCCGTCCGCTGTCGATCGGCGTGCTGCGCGTGGCCGACAAGGCCGACGTCGTCTGGGCGCGTCAGAACGGCTGGCTGGACCGCGCCATTCCGCAGATCGGTTCGATGGTCGGTCGCCTGGTCCGCGTCGAGGACACCGCCGCGCGCCTGGCGCCGGAGGTCTTCGCCCTGGCGCTGCCGGCCACCAACCTGGCCGCCGCCAAGGCCGCCGCCGAGCGCATCGCCGCCGTCATCGGCTGCACCGCCTTCGACGCCGGCGAGGACCGCAGCCCGTTCGTCTGCGAATTCGACATCGGCGTCGCCCAGATCGAGCCGGGCGAAACCGCCATCCACGCGCTGGAGCGCGCCGCTTCCCAGGCCCTCCAGAAGGCCATCTAGTTCTCAGGAGTAAGGCCATGGGTCAGCCGATCACCGTCGACGTCGTCGCCGACGTCGTCTGCCCTTGGTGCTATCTGGGCTGGCGGCGGGTGAAGAGCGCCCTGGCCGCGCGCCCTGACCTCGAGCCGATCGTCATCTGGCGTCCGTACCAGCTGGATCCGACCCTTCCGGAAGAAGGCGTCGATCGCGCCGCCTACATGGCCGGCAAGTTCAAGGACCAGACCCGGCTGAAGGCCGTGCACAAGGCGCTGCAAGAGGCCGGGGCCGAGGAAGGCATCAGCTTCGCCTTCGACAAGATCGCCCTGTCGCCCAACACCAGCGCCGCCCACCGCCTGATCCGCTGGGCGCGCGGCGCGGCCGTGCAGGACGAAGTGGTCGAGGGCCTGTTCGCGGCCTATTTCGAGGAAGGGCGCGACATCGGCGATCCCGTCGTGCTGGGCCAGATCGCCAAGGCGGCTGGCATGGACGAGGTGGCCGTGCTGCAGCTGCTGGCCGACGGCGCCGACAAGGACGTGATCGTCCAGCAGCACGCCATGGCCGTTCAGGGCGGCGTCACGGGCGTGCCGGTGGCGATCTTCGCCGGCAAGGTGGCGGTGGTCGGCGCCGAGAGCCCCGAGAACCTGCAGAAGGCGCTCGAGCAGGCGCTTCTTCAAAAGCCTCTCCGTGGGGAGAGGGAGGGGCCCGCCGCGAAGCGGTGGGAGGGTGAGGGCGTACACTGTCGGCGGTCCCATCACCTTTGATCATCGCCCTATCCGGATAGACCTAAACCCCTCACCCTCCCATGCTACGCATGGGCCCCTCCCTCTCCCTTTGGGAGAGGTGGAATAGATTCCAGCCGCATCCGGTAGGCCATCACCGCCGTGTGGCCGAGTTTCTCGACCAGGCGCCAGTTGACGATGGCCCCCACCGGCGCGCCGACGACCGGCAGCAGTTGGGCCAGCTTCGCCAGGTCGATGTGGTCGCGGTACTGCTGCTGGAAGGCGCGCCAGTCGAAGCCGGAAAGGTCGCTCGGATGGGTTCGCGCGTCCCAGCCGTCCATCGCCTCGAACACCCTGGCGCGATGGGCTGAATCCGAGAACGCCAGCTCGAAGATGTGCAGGATGTAGAGCCGCTCGGAGAGCTCGGCGCCGTCATGACCGAAGGCCGCGGCGATCTCGAACAGGAGCTTGATCTTGAAGCTCATCAGCAGCGGGAAGTCGGCGGCGGCCAGGACGAAGCCCCCTGCCCCGGCGATCCCGCCCTCGGCGGCGGCGGTCTTCTTCCAGTTGGCGATCGCCGTCCGCACGCGCTCCAGCCGCTCGGCCAGCGTGGCCTGGACCAGCGGCGCGCCGGTGGCGAAGTCCGAACCGGTGAGAATGGCCCGGGTCATGCCCTGCATCGCCGCGGTGATGGCGGCGTGGACCTTTTCCGGGATGATCTGGTTGACCTTCAGCTGGACGGCGCGGGCGGCCATGCCCAAGGCGCCCGGCGGCTTGGTCATCTCGGCGCGCCAGGCGGCGAGATCGGCGGTGGCGGCGGTCTGGGCCAGCTGAGAACTCCAAAGTGAATCGCGGCGACGTCGAAGCGTTTGCCGCCGGATCATGCCGCAGTCGGGGAAACGCTCGAAGTCCCCAGAAGATTAACGCTCAACAGGCCGGTGGATCATTTGACCACGGCCGTCCACACCGGCGTCCACACGAGCATCCACACCCGCTTTCTGCGTCCACACCTATCGCCCCCTATATCCCCAAGACCGCCCGCGCGCCGTCTCGCGGCGCAGCGGCCCGCCGCCTATACCTTGCCTACCCATTCACCATGTGACTTCGCCCCGACCTTGAGCCAGCTGAAATTGCCGTTGGAACGCCTGCCCACCTTCGAGCGGGCCGACTTCGCCGTCTCGCCGGCGAACGAGGACGCCGTGCGCGCCGTCGATACGTGGCCGGAGTGGCCGAACGGCCGTCTGGCCCTGATCGGCCCGTCGGGCTCGGGCAAGACCCACCTGGCGCGCGCCTGGGCCGCGCAGGCTAGCGCCGTGATCGTCGACGCCACCGATCCTCACCAGGCGCCGCTCAACCTGCCCGCCCTGCGCGGCCGCGCCGTGCTGGTCGAGGACGCCGACCGCCGAGCCCTGGGCGGCGTGGTGTCCGACGAGGACCTGTTTCACCTGCTGAACATGGCCGGCGTCGACGGCGGCAGCCTGCTGCTGACCGCCCAGACCGCGCCGCTGGAATGGCAGACGATCGTGCCGGACCTGCGCTCGCGCCTCAATGCGCTGACCGCCGCCCTGATCGACGAGCCCGACGACGTGGTGCTGGAAGCGGTGCTGCGCCGAGCCTTCGCCGATCGGCTGATCCGTCCGGCCGACGACGTCTACGCCTATCTGCTGCGCCGCATTCCGCGCAGCGCGCCCGAGGCCGTGGCCCTGGTGGCGCTGCTGGACGAGGCGGCCTCCGAGGGCAATCGCGGCATCACCCGCGCCTTCGTGGCGCAAGTGCTGGCGTTCGGCGAGGACGACGCGTTCGAGGACTGAACGGGACTGAGCGAAAGCCCGGCTTTTCTTGAAGAAATCCCTGTTTGTCTTGCGGCTGTCATCGGGCTCGTCCACCATGCCGGGCATTGCCCTGGAGTAGACGATGACAGACGCCGCCGCCCTCGCGCCCGCCCCTCACAAGGTGGAGACCGCGCCCGAGGATCGCGCGCGGCTGACGCTCGACGAGGACCTGCTGGCCTCGCCCGAGCGGTTCTTCAATCGCGAACTGTCGTGGCTGGCCTTCAACCAGCGCGTGCTCGAGGAAAGCGCCAATCCGCGCCACCCGCTGCTGGAGCGCCTGCGCTTCCTGTCGATCAGCGCCAACAACCTCGACGAATTCTACATGGTGCGCGTGGCCGGCCTGAAGGGCCAGGTGCGCGAGAGCGTGCGCGTGGTCAGCCAGGACGGCCTGACGCCGGGCGAGCAGTTGACCCGCATCAACGCCTCTGCCTTCGAGCTGATGAGCGAGCAGCAGAAGATCTGGCGCGAGGTGCGCGCCGAGCTGTGGGCCGAGGGCCTGAAGCTGCTGGACGCCAAGGACATCGTCGGCGCCGACCGCGAGCGCGCCGAGGACATCTTCAAGTCGCGCATCTTCCCGGTGCTGACGCCGCTGGCCGTCGATCCCGCCCACCCGTTCCCGTTCATCCCGAACCTGGGCTTCTGCCTGGCGCTGAAGCTGCGCCGGATCGCCGACGACAAGCACCTGTACGCCCTGGCGCCGATCCCCAACCAGGTGCAGCGCTTCTGGGAGATCGCCAGCACCGCCCGCGGCCGCAAGCGCGAGCGCAAGATCGTGGCGCTGGAAAGCTTCATCATCCTGTTCCTCGACCACCTGTTCCCCGGTTACGAGGTCGAGGGCCGGGGCCTGTTCCGCCTGATCCGCGACAGCGACCTGGAGATCGAGGAAGAGGCCGAGGACCTGGTGCGCGAGTTCGAGGCGCGCCTGAAGAAGCGGCGCCTGGGCCGCGTGGTGCGGGTGAAGATCCAGACCACCATGCCCGCCGACCTGCGCGAGTTCATCATCGAGGGCCTGCGCGCCCAGCCCGAAGACGTGGTGCTGGTCGACGGCAAGCTGGGCCTGGCCCAGATGAGCGAGCTGATCCCGCCCGACCGTCCGGACCTGAAGTTCAAGCCCTACAACGCCCGCTTCCCCGAGCGCGTGCGCGACCACGGCGGCGACTGCTTCGCGGCGATCCGCGAGAAGGACATCCTGGTCCACCATCCGTTCGAGAGCTTCGACGTGGTGGTGCAGTTCCTCCGCCAGGCAGCCCGCGACCCCAACGTGCTGGCGATCAAGCAGACGCTTTATCGCACCTCGAAGGACAGCCCGATCGTGGCGGCCCTTATCGAGGCGGCCGACAACGGCAAGAACGTCACCGCCCTCGTGGAGATCAAGGCGCGGTTCGACGAGGAGAACAATCTGAAGTGGGCGCGCGACCTCGAACGGGCCGGCGTGCACGTGGTGTTCGGCTTCGTCGACTGGAAGACCCACGCCAAGCTGTCGGTGGTGGTCCGCCGCGAGGGCGACTCCCTGCGCACCTACTGCCACTTCGGCACCGGCAACTATCACCCGCAGACGGCGAGGGTTTACACCGACCTTTCCCTGTTCACCTGCGATCCGGCCATGGGCCGCGACGGCGGCAAGCTGTTCAACTTCATCACCGGCTACGCCCAGCCCGGCGCGCTGGAAAAGCTGTCCTTCTCGCCCCAGACCCTGAAGCCCGACCTGCTGGCCATGATCGCCGCCGAAGCGGCCAACGCCCGCGCCGGCAAGCCGGCGGGCATCTGGGCCAAGATGAACGCGGTGGTCGACCCTCAGATCATCGACGCGCTCTACGCCGCCAGCCAGGACGGCGTGCAGATCGACCTGGTGGTGCGCGGCATTTGTTGTTTGAGGCCCGGGATCGCAGGCCTGTCGGACAACATCCGGGTCAAGTCGATCGTCGGCCGCTTCCTCGAGCACAGCCGCGTCGTGGCCTTCGCCAACGGCGCCGACATGCCCAGCGCCCAGACCCGGGCCTTCATCAGCTCGGCCGACTGGATGCCGCGCAACCTCGACCGCCGGGTGGAAAGCCTGGTGCCGATCGAGAACCCGACCGTGCATCAGCAGGTGCTGAGCCAGATCATGGTCGCCAACCTCAATGACGAGGCCCAGAGCTGGCGCCTCGACAGCGAGGGTCGCTATGCCCGCGATCCGGCCTGGGAGAGCAAGGGCGCGTTCTCGGCCCACGAGTACTTCATGACCAATCCCAGCCTGTCTGGGCGCGGCCACCACGTGCAGGACCTGCCGCGCGCCTTCGACCACGTCGGCCCAAAGCGCAAGCGCTAGCCTAAAAACTGGGGAGCGACGGCTTTCGTGACGGTTTCGTCCAAGGCCGCTGCTTCCCCTGCGCGACGAATGCGTTAAACCAGCCTCATGCCTCTCTCGGCGCCGCGCGACGCGGCCGTGATCGATATCGGCTCCAACTCGGTCCGCCTGGTGGTGTACCGGCTGGAAGGTCGCGCCATCTGGACCGTCTTCAACGAGAAGGTGCTGGCCGGCCTTGGCCGCGAGCTAGGCTCCAAGGGCCGCCTGGCGCCCGACGGCGTCGCCCAGACCCTGGCCGCGCTGACGCGCTTCAAGGCGGTGCTCGAGGCCGTGCAGCCGGCCGAGACCTTCGTGGCCGCGACCGCCGCCGTGCGCGAGGCCAGCGACGGCCCCGCCTTCGTCAAGCGCGTGGCCGATGAGACCGGCCTGACCATCCGCGTGCTCTCCGGCGAGGAAGAGGCCCGCTACGCCGCGCTGGGCGTGCTGGCCGGCGCGCCGGACGCCACGGGCGTGGTCGGCGACCTGGGCGGCGCGAGCCTGGAGCTGGTGCGGCTGGAACCGACCGGCGCCGGCCAGGGCGTGACGCTGCCGCTGGGACCGTTCAGCCTGGGCCTGACCGAAGGCTTCGACGCCGACCGCGTGCGCCGCCTGGCCGCCCAGCGCCTGGCCCCGGTGGCCGAGGTGTTCAAGGCCGACGCCTTCCACGCCGTGGGCGGCGCCTGGCGGAACCTGGCTCTGCTGCACATGCGGCTTTCCGGATATCCGCTGCAGGTGGTTCACCAGTACGAGATCGGCCGCAGCGAGGCCCTGGAGGCCGCGCGCCTGGTCTCGCACCAGTCGAGAAGTTCGCTGGAGCGCATCGAGGGCATGTCCAAGAAGCGCATCGAGACCCTGCCCTACGCCGCCGTCGTGCTGGAAAGCCTGATCGAGCGCCTAGACCTCAAGCGCATCGAGATCTCGGCCTTCGGTGTGCGCGAGGGCCTGCTGTTCGAGGCCATGGCGCCGCGCGTGCGGGGCCTGGATCCGCTGATCGAGGGCTGCGCCTCGCTGACGGCCCGCCAGGGCGTCGCCGACGACCTGGGCGTGGCGCTGGAGACTTGGCTGGAGCCGGCGTTCGGCAAGCTGGAAAGCCTATTCGACGGCCGCGACGCGGTGCTGACGGCGGCGGCCTGCCGGCTGGCCGACCTGGGCGCGCGCCTGCACCCGGACCATCGCGCCGACCTCGTCTTCGAGCAGGTGCTGCGCGCGCCGATCGCCGGCCAGACCCACGTGGAGCGCGCCTTCCTGGCCGCCGCCGCCTTCGCCCGCCACTCCACGCCGTTCAATCCGCCCGAGATGGACGTGCTGGAACGCCTGCTGACGCCAGCCCGCCTCAAGCGCGCCCGGGCCCTGGGCGCGGCGATCCGCCTGGGCTGCGACCTGTCGGGCCGCAGTCCCGCGCTGCTGTCGCGCTCGCGGCTGGCGATCGAGAAGGCCGACGTGCAGCTGTCGGCTGAACCGGGCTATGCGGCCCTGCTGCTGGGCGAACAGACCGCCAAGCGAGCCGGCACGCTGGCCCAGGTGCTCGGCCTGAAGCTGAAGGTCCTGCCGCTCTGACGAGCCCGCGACAGCGCGCCGCAGGCGAACAACGTTCTTCCAGCATGGTTTGTTAGCCACGCCACGCCGAAGCTTCTCCCCCTCAGCACGGGGAGAAAACCGACATGCGGAAGCAGGTCGCCTACGACGTTCACGACGCCATCGACGCCGTTCAGCAAGCGCCGCCCAAGTCCGACGCGGCCCGGCTGGCGGGCGTATCGGCCAGGCCGTTGGACAGCCCGGCCAGGCAGCTGCAGCGCGACGTCGCCGCGGCCTTCGGGGCCAGGCGCGGCTGGTCGGTGCGGCGCACCGTCGTGCTCGGCGCGGCCTATCACGGCGTGATCCTGTCGGCGCTGATCATGGCCGCCTGCGAGACCTTCGGACACGTCGCCAGCTAGAGCGCGTCAGGCGAAATTGTGAGCGGCTCGCCGACCAACGCGCTCTAAATATTTGATTTAGCTCATTTTTAGGCGCCTCACATGATTTCATGTGAGGCAAAAAGGCTCTAGGCGGCCTCTTCGCCGCCGAGCACCCGCACCAGCACGGTATGGAGCGCGCTCACCTCGAACGGCTTCTCGACGAAATCCTGCATGCCGGCCGCCCGGCAGGCGGCGATATCGCCCTCGGCCACCGCGCCGGTGACGGCGATCACCGGCGTGGCGCGGTTGAGGCCCTCCGCCCGCAGGCGGCGCGTGGTGTCCAGCCCGTCGAGGCCCGGCATGTTGACATCCATCAGGATGGCCGCGAACCGGGTCTCGGCCGCCAGCGCCAACGCGGTCTCGCCGTCGGCGGCCAGGGTGACCTCCAGGCCGAACGCCTCCAGCACCTGGGCCAGGGTGCGGCGGTTGATCTCGTGGTCGTCGACCACCAGCACCGCCGCCGTGTCGGAAAAGCCGTCGGCGGGCGCGTCCAGCGGCTCCGGCGTCGGCGGCTCCTCGCCATGCGGCGCCGGCAGGGTGAGCACGAAGCGCGCGCCGCGCCCCTCGGCCGACGTGGCGGTCAGGTCGCCGCCCATGAGGCGGGAGAGGTCGCGGCTGATGGCCAGGCCCAGCCCGGTGCCGCCGAAGGTGCGAGCGGTGTCGGCCCCCAGCTGGTCATACGCCGTGAACAGCCGCGCCAGCTGCTCGGGGCCAAGGCCCGGCCCGGTGTCGGTGACCGCCAGGGTCAGCATCAGCCCGCCCTCGGGCCGCGGCGACAGCTCCAGCTCGACGCAGACCAGGCCCTCGGGCGTGAACTTGATGGCGTTGGACAGCAGGTTGTTGAGCACCTGGCGCAGGCGCACCGGGTCGCCCTTGATCCAGCGCGGCAGGCGGCGACCGCCGGTGAAGCGCAAGGCCAGCCCCTTGTCGCGCGCCTCGGCCCGCCAGAACCGCAGGGTGTCGCAGATCAGGGTGCGCGGCGCGAAGTCGATCGCCTCGACGGTCATGCGGCCGGCCTCGATCTTCGACAGGTCCAGCAGGTCGTTGAGCAGCGCCCGCATCATCACGCCGGCGTCGGCGATCAGCTCGGCCTTGACCTTGGCCTGCCCCCCGGCGCCGCGGGCGATCTCGCCGGCCCCGGCCAGGATGGCGCTGAGCGGCGTACGCAGTTCGTGACTGACCATGGCCACGAAGGCGCTCTTGGCGGCGTCGGCGGCCACGGCCTGCTCGCGGCGGATCTCGGCGGCGGAACGCGCCTCGCGCTCGGCCAGCAGGGTCTGGCGCGACCAGCCGAAAACCAGCGAGGTGACCAGGACCATCAGCCCGCTTCCGATCAGGAAGGCCTTCACGCCCACGTCGTTGTGATTGGCGGCCAGAATCGGAGAAGCAAAGAGGTAGGCCAGATGCGGCGTGGCGGTGGCGGCGAAGGCCATCCGCGATCCCTTGGCCCCCATCAGGGCGGTCATCACCGAGCCGGCGAGCAGCAACGCGCCGCCCGCCGCGCCGGCGGGCAGGCCCGTTCGCCAGAGCGGCACCGCCAGCCAGCCGAAGGCCACGGCCAACAGGAAGTCGGCGCCCAGGCAGACGGCGACCCAGCGGCGCGGGTTCCCCTCGAAAGCCCGCAGGGCCAGGGCCTGGAGCCCCTGCGTCGCGAGACAGGCCGCCGCCCACGGAAGCATGAAGGAAAATCGCGGCTGCAGACCGATCGCCGCGCAGACCATCGCGATGACGAACAGACGCAGCGGAATCTGCTGCCGCAGGGCCTTGGCGGGCCTTGCATAACTGCGCGCGGCCCTGACCAGCCACGGTTCCTGTTCCGCGTACGCCAACTCGACCAAATTCCCCAGTCTTTCGGCCGTCCCCACAGCCAAAGTCCCCGCGACGCCTTATAGCGCCCGGAGATAAGCAATCGTCTTTCAAAACATGTCGGCCACAAGGCGGCTGTGCCGTCTTGCACAAAGACGGCGCCTGCACTTCGCGCCCGGAGCCTCGGCGGCGCAACCCTTTTTGAGTCGCGCCGCCGACAGACCCGGTCAGGCCGGACGCGGGGTCCGGCGGACTTCCACGACGCGGACCTTGGTCCCGTCGAGCACCAGGGCCAGCTCGCCCCGCTTGATCTTCAGGGCGTCGCTGCCAAAGGCCTCGCGACGCCAGCCCTGCAGGGCCGGGGTGTCGGCCTCGTCATCGGCCGCGATCTTCTCGAGGTCCGAAACGGTGGCGATCAGCTTGGAGGCGACGCCGGCTTCCTCGGCGCGGGCCTTGAGCAGCACCTTCAGCAGCTCGACCACGGCGCCGGCCGACGGCGGCGGCGGCGGGCCGGGCTTGTCGACCACGGGGGCGTAGCCCTCGGGATCGGCCAGGGCGGCCTTGATCGCGGCGATCAGGTCGGGACCGAACTTGCTGCCGCCGAAGCCCTTGGGCACGCCGCGCAGGGTGTTGAGACCCTCCAGCGAGGTCGGGGCCTGGGTGGCCAGCTCGTCGATAGCCTCGTCCTTGAGGATGCGGCCGCGCGGCTGGTCGCGCTGCTGGGCGGTGCGTTCGCGCCAGGCCGAGACCGACTTGAAGACGGCCAGGTACTTGGCTTGCGTCTTGCGCGGACGCAGGCGGCGCCAGGCCTTTTCGGGATCGACGTCGTAGGCGGCCGGATCGCTGAGCGCCTTCATCTCCTCCTCGACCCAGGCAAGGCGGCCTGATTCCTGGAGGCGGTCGCGCAGCACCGGGAACAGGCGCGCCAGGTGCGTCACGTCGGCCAGGGCATAGGCCAGCTGGGCGTCGGTCAGCGGACGGCGGGCCCAGTCGGTGAAGCGGCTCGACTTGTCGATCTCGATCTTCAGCATCTGGCGCACGAGGGCGTCATAGGCGATCTGCTCGCCGAAACCCGCGGCCATGCCGGCCACCTGGGTGTCGAACAGAGGCGTGGGCATCGCCTTCAGATTATTGAAGATCTCGACGTCCTGACGGGCGGCGTGGAACACCTTCAAGAGGGTCTCGTCGCGCATCAGCTCGAGCAGCGGCTCAAGGTCGAGGCCGTCCGCCAGAGGGTCGATCACCGCGTCGGAGACGGGCGAAGCGACCTGGATCAGGCAGAGCTTGGGCCAATAGGTGGTCTCGCGCATGAACTCGGTGTCCACGGCGATGAAGGGCTGCCCCTTCAAACCATTACAGAACTCCGCCAGTTCGGCGGTGGTGGTGATCGGCGTCATCGGCTGCTAATAGCCTCGCGCACCCCCGAGTCTGCAAGCGTCAAGCGTTGCGGAGCAGCCACTTTTCTGTCCCAAAGCGCCCGAGAGGGTCCGCGAAGGGCCTGGAACCACAGATGAGCGACCCGATGAGCGATCCGAAGACCGACCAAGCCGGCGGCCTGACCTACGCCCAGGCGGGCGTGGACATCGATGCCGGCAACGCCCTCGTCGACGCCATCAAGCCGCTTGCCAAGGCCACCCGCCGTCCGGGCGCGGAAGCCAGCCTCGGCGGCTTCGGCGCGCTGTTCGACCTCAAGGCCGCCGGCTACGAGGACGCCCTGCTGGTCACGACCACCGACGGCGTCGGCACCAAGCTGCGGATCGCCATCGACGCGGGCATGCACGCCACGGTCGGCATCGACCTAGTGGCCATGTGCGTCAACGACCTGCTGGCCCAGGGCGCCGAGCCGCTGATGTTCCTGGACTACTTCGCCACCGGCAAGCTGGACGTCGAGACCGCCAAGAGCGTCGTCGCCGGCATCGCCGAGGGCTGCAAGCTGGCGGGCGCGGCCCTGGTGGGCGGCGAGACCGCCGAAATGCCGGGCATGTACAATGACGGCGAGTATGACCTGGCCGGCTTCTCGGTGGGCGCGGTCGAGCGCGACGGCGTGCTGCCCAAGCTGGACAAGCAGCGGGCCGGCGACGTGATCATCGGCATCGGTTCGTCGGGTCCGCACTCGAACGGCTATTCGCTGGTGCGCCGCGTGGTCGAGCGCTCGGGCCTGGCCTGGGACGCGCCCTGCCCCTTTGAAGACGGCAAGACCCTGGCCGAGGCCCTGATGGCCCCGACCCGCATCTATGTGAAGTCGATCCTGCCCCTGCTGCAGTCGGGCCGGGTCAAGGGCGGCGCCCACATCACCGGCGGCGGCCTGATCGAGAACCCGCCGCGCTGCATCGCCGAAGGCCTGGTTCCGGAATTCGACTGGAATGCCTGGCCGCTGCCGCCCGTGTTCGAGTGGCTGCAGGAAGTGGGTCAGATCGACGCCCACGAGCTGCGCCGCACCTTCAACTGCGGCGTCGGCTTCATCCTGATCGTCGCCCAGAGCGACGTCGAGCCGGTGCTGGCCGCCCTGCTGAACGCCGGCGAGGACGCGTTTGTCTGCGGCCAACTGGCCGCGGCCTGATGACTGCAAGGACCAAGGTCGCCGCCCTGATCTCGGGCCGGGGCTCCAACATGGAAGCCCTGGTCCGCGCCGCCCAGGACCCGGCCTGTCCGTTCGAGATCGCCCTGGTGCTGGCCAACAAGGCCGACGCCGGCGGTCTCGCCACGGCCCAGGCGGCGGGCATCGAGGCGCTGTGCGTTCCGAGCAAGCCGTTCGGCAAGGATCGCGAGGCTCATGAGCGCGCGGTCGACGCGGCCCTGCGTGAGCGCGGGATCCAAGTCGTCGCCCTGGCCGGCTACATGCGGATCCTGACGCCCTTCCTGGTCGACGCCTGGGAAGGCCGGATGCTGAACATCCACCCGTCCTTGCTGCCCAAGTATCCGGGCCTGGACACCCACGCCCGCGCCATCGCGGCGGGCGAGGCCGAGGCCGGCTGCACGGTTCACCTCGTCACCGCCGGCGTCGACGAAGGCCCGATCCTGGGCCAGGCCCGCGTGGCGATCGAGCCCGGCGACGACGATCACGCGCTGGCAGCGCGGGTGCTGAGGGAAGAGCACCGGCTCTATCCGCAGGTGCTGGCGGCGTTCGTGCGGGGGCTTTGAGCCCAACCTTTTCTCTCGCCTTCCCTCCCTGCTTTCCTCGCCCCTGTGGCGAGGACCCATGCATCAGCCTGCTCAATTGGTTCAGGATGAGCATCAGCCTCCAGGCTAGAGTTACCAGCCTTCTGAGAGCGCTCCGGCAGGATCCTCGCCGCAAGGGCGAGGAAGGCAGATATTGGGGAAGCTGAAAAACACCGGCTTTTCCGCTGGCGCTTTCTCCGACCAGCGCCTCACGCTAGCGGCATGAGCGAAGAGCGCTACATCGCCGTCTACATCATGGCCAACGAGCGCCTGAAGACGCTCTACATCGGCGCGACGGGCTATCTGAACCGGCGCGCCTGGGAGCATCGCGAAGGCCTGATCCCAGGTTTCACGAAGAAGTACGGCCTCAAGCGGCTGGTCTGGTATGAGCCGCACGACGATATGGCCACCGCGTTTCAGCAGGAGAAATCGCTGAAGCGATGGCCTCGCCAGTGGAAGATCAACCTAATCGAGCGGACCAACCCGTTCTGGGATGATCTGTATCCGGGGTTGGCGTAGACGCCCTCCCCGTTGCCCACGCTCCTCTTCTTTGCCTTCCTCGCCCGTGTGGCGAGGATCCATGCGTTGGCCTGCTCAGATGCTTCAGGGCGAGCACTGGCCGCCGAGCTTCAACGTCCATGTCTGAGAGCGCGTCGACATGGGTCCTCGCCACAAGGGCGAGGAAAGCGAGAAAGGGGAGCGCGGAGCCGGCAGAGCCGGACTGAGCCCCCAAATAAAAAGGCCGGCGGGTCGCCCCGCCGGCCTTTTCGCAGTTCTAAAGCCCGGAAGCCTTAGCCGACGATGTCGGCGTCGGTGAAGAACTGGGCGATTTCGATGCCGGCGTTCTCGAGGCTGTCCGAACCGTGGACCGAGTTTTCGCCGATCGACAGGGCGAACAGCTTGCGGATGGTGCCTTCGGCGGCGTTGTCCGGGTTGGTGGCGCCCATGACTTCGCGGTACTTGGCCACGGCGCCTTCGGCTTCCAGGACCTGCACGACGACCGGCTCGGCGGTCATCTGGGCGACGAGTTCACCGTAGAACGGGCGCTCGGCGTGGACTTCGTAGAACTTCTTGGCCTGAGCTTCGGTCAGGTGGACGCGGCGCTGGGCGACGATGCGCAGACCGGCTTCCTCGATCACGGCGTTGATCTTGCCGGTGATGTTGCGGCGGGTCGCGTCGGGCTTCAGGATCGAGAAGGTGCGTTCGGTCATTCCGAAAATCTCACAGAGAAAGTTTGTGAATTGGGAGGTTGCGGGCTTATAGCCGGGCGCCTCCTCCCCGCCAACCCCGCGTTCCCAACATGCTGCAGATCAACGACCTTACTTTCGACGCCTGGGGACGCCGGTTCTTCGACAAGGCCACCGTCAGCCTGCCGCCGGGAGCCAAGGTGGGCCTGATCGGCCGCAACGGCGTGGGCAAGTCGACGCTGTTCAAGCTGATCCTGGGCCACCTGACCGCCGCCGGCGACGAGATCAGCCTGCCCAGGAACGCCCGCGTCGGCTCGGTGGACCAGGAGCACCCGGCCACGCCCGTCTCGCTGCTCGACACGGTGCTGGAGGCCGACGAGGAGCGCCACGCCCTGCTGACCCGCCTGGAGACCGCCGATCCCGAAGAGATGGGCGAGATCTGGGGCCGGCTGATCGAGATCGACTCCGATTCCGCGCCGTCGCGGGCCTCGGAAATCCTGGCCGGCCTTGGCTTTTCCCAGGAAGACCTGCAGCGACCGATGAGCGAGTTCTCGGGCGGCTGGCGGATGCGCGTGGCCCTGGCCGCGGCGCTGTTCGCCGAGCCCGACATGCTGCTGCTCGACGAACCGACCAACTATCTCGACCTCGAAGGCGCCCTCTGGCTGGAAGCGCGCCTGAAGAAATACCCGCACACCGCCCTGATCGTCAGCCACGACCGCGAGCTGCTCAACAACAGCTGCACGCACATGCTGCACCTGGCCGGCGGCAAGCTGGAGCTCTACACCGGCGGCTACGACGACTTCGAGAAGCGGCGCGCCGAGAAGGCCCGCCTGCAACTGTCGGCCAAGGCCAAGCAGGACGCCGAGCGGGCCCACCTGCAGTCCTTCGTCGATCGCTTCAAGGCCAAGGCCTCCAAGGCCGCCCAGGCCCAATCCCGCATGAAGCGCCTGGCCAAGATGGAGCCGGTGGCGACCACGATCGAGGAGCGCGTCGCGCCCTTCACCCTGCCCTCGCCGCCGCGCCCGCTGGCGCCGCCGCTGATCCGGCTGGAGAAGGCCAATGTCGGCTACGAGCAGGGCCGCGCGATCCTGAAGAACCTCAACCTGCGCATGGACCTGGACGACCGCATCGGCCTCCTGGGCGTCAACGGCGCGGGCAAGTCGACCTTCGCCAAGATGATCGCCGGCGCGCTGGACATCCAGACCGGCGAGCTGCACCGCGACAAGAAGATGAAGGTCGGCTGGTTCCACCAGCACCAGATCGAGGCGATGGACCCCAACGACACGCCGCTGGAGATCGTGCGCAGGGCCATGCCCGACGCCAGCGAATCCTCGCGACGCTCGCGCCTGGCGCAGTGGGGCCTGAACTTCGAGAAGCAGGACACGACGGTGGCCAACCTGTCGGGCGGCGAGCGCGCGCGCCTGCTGCTGAACCTGGTGGCCATGGATGCGCCGCACGTCCTGATCCTCGACGAACCGACCAACCACCTCGACATCGACAGCCGCCGGGCCCTGCTCGACGCCCTGAACGACTACGAGGGCGCGGTGCTGCTGATCACCCACGACCGCTCGCTGATGGAACTGGTCGCCGACCGCCTGTGGCTGGCCGCCGACGGCAAGGTCGCGCCGTTCGACGGTGACATGGACGACTACGCCAAGTTCGTGCTCGACCGCGCCAAGCAGGCGGTGAAGCCCACCCAGGTGGCGCGCGAGCCGGCCAAGGCGGAAACCGCCGCCGCTCCGGCCGCGAAAAAGGTGGCCGTCGAGCCGCTGCGCCGCAAGGTCGAGGCCGCCGAGCAGGTGATGAACCGCAGGACCCGCGACCTGGCCGAGCTGGACGCCCAACTGGCCGACCCGCAGCTCTACGTGAAGACGCCGGCCAAGGCGCCCGAGCTGGAGAAGCGCCGCGACAACGCCAAGGCCAAGCTCGACGAGGCCGAGGCCGCGTGGATGGATCTGGCCGAGCAGCTGGCCGAGGCCGAGGGCTGAGCGGATTTCTCGGTAAACGACAGTAAACCAAGAGCTTTAGCCGTATCGATAGACCTCGCGGGGTATCGATACGGCCATGACCGCCGCTCTCGCCAGTCGCAACCACGTCGTCGCCAACCCGGAAGGGCTGTCGGCCGCCAGCGTGCTGGAAGCCTTCGCGACCTGGCTGGACCAGCGCCTGGCCGAGGCCACGCGGCTGGAGATGGACCTGGCCTTCCGCGACCGTCCGTTCGACGTCGAGATCGGCCGCGTTCCGGCCCTGGTCGGCTGGGAGCACCGCTATCTGGCCCCGGGCGCGGCTGCGCCCAAGGGCAGGATGTGGACCGTCTATCGCCTGCACGACCAGACCGGCCGCCCCAGCGAACTGGCGACCGCCCGCGCCCAGGCCGACAAGCTGGAAGACCTGACGCCGCTGCTCGGCGAGCTGGGCTATCTGGGCGTCTTCGACGGCGAGGCGGCGATGTTCCCGGGCCTGGGCAAGCGCTAGAGGCGCTTGGCGCGGGCTTCGGCGGCTTCCATCGCCTTGACGATGCCTGGCCAGGCCGGCTTGCGCGCCCCACTCATGGCTTCCAGATGGATATTGCGGACGCTGGTCCAGCAACGGACGCCCTCCGCCATCTCCTCGCGAAAATTGGCCAATTCCTCGGCCGGCGCCTCGTGCGCGACGCTCTCGACCTCGCGCGTAATCTTCTGCAACCGCTCGATGATGTCGTCGCAGGCCGCGATCGTCCGCTGATGGCTGCGCTCCACCGGCTTGCCGTTGGGCGCGCGGCGCAGGCGGCTGCGCGGGGGCTTGGACTTGGGCATGGGCTTTCTCCGTTGGTTGGGTCGTTACCGCCTGACGGCGGCCCCTCAGTCGCTCCGCGACAGCTCCCCCAGAGGGGGAGCATCTGGAGCGCCAAGATCCTCCCCCTCTGGGGAGGTGGCCCGGAGGGCCGGAGGGGGGGGCAGCGCAGGCACAGGCTCTCGCACTCGCGTGGACATCCACGAAAGCTGGCGGGGAGGCGCGGAGCGGCCGGGCGAAGCCCGGAGACCGTGTTTTTGTTTAGCGTTTCGGCTTCGTCGACCGCTCCGCCGCATCATTGGCTCGAAGGACCGGGGGCGTAGGTCTCTTTCAACCTTGGCCCGGCTAGCCCTCGGACGGGCAGGATCGACAGCCCCGCGGTAATCCGGCGCGGCCTCGGCTGATCCTGTTAGGCCGGTTTGAACGTTCCCGACCCTGTCTACCCGCAGGCTCGTCCAGGAAGGCTTCGTAGGGCCCCGGATCTATCCACGGACAGACCCTCTCCCGCCTTCCCCGATACGAACCAAGCGGCCCCGCTCGATGCGGTCCTCGCCACGCTTGGGCCGGTACCAAGAGCCCTCCCCATGGCGGGGACCATGTGAGTATGCGGCGGGATTTCATCCGTCTGATCCAGGTGCGTGATAAAGTTGCAAGGGATTGGATTGGTTGGAGAGTTTTCGCTGAACGCAGAGGATGGACGGGGCTCTATCCCCTTCAGCCGCCCCCAATTCCATACCCCCGCGTGCGCGGGGGTTTTATGGGTGGGAAGTGCTTCCTCACCCTTTCCCCCTAATGGGGGAAGGGCCGGGGTTGGGGGTGGTTGCGGCGGTCGGTCTTGATGCGGCGGCGCAGGCGGAACGGCCGCGGCCAGGATGGCGGCGAACTTCATGCACCAACTCCCCAGGCGCGCGCGGCTGGTTGGGAGCGCCGCGACGTCGCGCGGAGACTTGGCCCGGGGACTGGCGATTCCGTCTAGATGGACGCCGTATTTGTCCATGAAGACAAATAGTTAGGCGTAAATGCTGCGGGGCGCTGGAAGCGCCTCATCCGTCGTCATCCCGGCCGCAACGCAGCGGAGAGCCAGGACCCAGGGGCCGGCGCGGAGCATTGGCTACCGCTCCGGTGCCGAAGTGTTCGCCGCGCCCGGTCTCCCTAGGTCCCGGATAGGCGCTGCGCGCTTTCCGGGATAACGGGCTTTAGATGTTTCGAGGAGAGCGCGGCCCCTACCCGCACTTCACCTGCTGCACGACGCCGGTGTCGGGGTTGAACAGGATGTTCAGGCGGTCGGCGCGATAGTCCATGGTAACCGGGCAGGTCGTGCAGGCCACGCGCCAGCGCGAAGGATCGACCGGGGCCGGCAACTGGGTGCGGTTCTTGCCGACGAAGGCCTGAGCCTCCTTGAGACCGCACTGGTCCTTCTCGGGCTCGGGCGGCTTGGGCAGGGCGATGGCCGGCGGCGCCACCGGCGTTTCGGGCGGCGGCGGCGGCGCGGGCTCGGGCGTGCTCGTCGAGCAGGCCGCCAGCAGCATGGCCGCGCCGAAAACCGCCAGGAACCGGGACCGCGTCATGCCTTCTTCTCCCATCCGCGTTCGGCCTGCTGCCAGTAGGAGACCGGATGGCCGGCCCCCTTGAACGCCTTCCAACGGCCCCGCGCCAGTCGCAGGGCCTCTTCGTCGCGACCGTCGAACAGGAGGATGCAGCGCGCGAACCCGCTCAGATCCCCCGGCTCGGCGCCGTCGAGCAGGAACAACGCGTCGCCGCCGTTCGGGTTGTCCAGCGCCGTGCTCAGCAGCACCGGCTGACGCTCGGCCAGCGGCTCCTCGGCCAGGCCGTGCGGCAGGAAGCTGTCGTCGCGAAAGGTCCAGAGGTGGGCGTCCAGCGCGTTGATGCGCGCGGGATCCCCGCCCCTGACCAGGGCCTTCCAGCCGCGCCCCAGGGTCTTTTCCAGAAGCTCGGGCAGCACCTGTTCGGCGCTGCTTCGCTCCAGGTGGTAGAACCAGATCTCGCAGGGCGCGGCCGTCATTCGCCGAACTAGCCCTCGTAGGCGTCGGCGACGAGGCGGTTGAGCAGGCGCACGCCGAAGCCGACGGCGCCGTCCGGCACGGTCGGATCGGACGAGCCCTTGCGCCAGGCGGTCGAGGCGATGTCGAGGTGGGCCCACGGCACGCCGTTGACGAAGCGCTGCAGGAACAGGCCCGCCGTGATCGAGCCGGCCGGGCGGCCGCCGATGTTCTTCATGTCGGCGATCGGGCTTTCGATCTGCTTCTCGTAGGCCTTGGGCAGCGGCAGGCGCCACAGCGGCTCGCGCTCGGCGTCGCCGGCGGCCAGCAGCTTCTCCGAAAGGCCGTCGTTGTTGCTGAACAGGCCTGCGTAGTCGTTGCCCAGCGAGATGATGATCGCGCCGGTCAGGGTGGCCAGGTCGACCATGAACTTCGGCTTGAAGCGGTCCTGCGTGTACCAGAGGGCGTCGGCCAGCACGAGGCGGCCTTCGGCGTCGGTGTTGATGACCTCGATGGTCTGGCCCGACATCGAGGTGACCACGTCGCCGGGGCGCTGGGCATTACCGTCGGGCATGTTCTCGACGAGGCCGAGCACGCCGATGGCGTTGACCTTGGCCTTGCGGCCGGCCAGGGCGTGCATGACGCCGGCCACGGCGGCCGCGCCGCCCATGTCCCACTTCATGTCTTCCATGCCCTCGGCGGGCTTGATCGAGATGCCGCCGGTGTCGAAGCAGACGCCCTTGCCGACGAAGGCGATCGGCTGGGCCGACTTGTCGGCCGCGCCGTACCATTTGGCCACGACCAGCTGGCTTTCGCGGACGCTGCCCTGGCCGACGCCGAGCAGGCTGCCCATGCCGAGCTTGGCCATCTCGGCCTCGCCGAGGATCTCGACCTCCAGACCCAGGCTTTCGAGACCCTTCACGCGGGCGGCGAACTCTTCCGGATGCAGGATGTTGGCCGGTTCGGAGACCAGGTCGCGGCTAAACAGGATGGCGTCGGCGATAGGCTCGAGGGCGGCGAAGGCCTTCTGGGCCTTGGCGGGATCGGCGGCGGCGACCTTGACCGTGGCGACCGAGGGCTTCTTCTCGGCCTTCTCGGTGGTGCGGTACCTGTCGAAGCGGTAGGCGGCCAGCTTGACGCCGAAGGCGACGCGGGCGGCGGTCTCGGCGTCGCCGCCGAGCTTGAGCAGCAGCTCGGTCACGCCCGAGGTCTTGACGGCGTTGTAGGCGTGGGCGGCGGCGATCTCGACCGTCTCGGGCTCGACGACGCCCGAACCGTCGACGCCGATCACCACCACGCGGGCGGCGTCGAGGCCGGCCGGAGCGACGATGTCGAGCACCTGGCCCTTGGCGCCGATGAAACGGCCGCCGGCCGCGGCGCGGACGATCGCGCCGCCGGCGGCGTCGTTGACCGCCTTGGCTTCGGGCGAAAGGGCCGCCGCCTCGTAGGCGAGAACGGCGAGAGCGGCGGTGGCGCCGGCCTGGCTGTCGGCGGGGACGAACTCGATACGCATTGAGCGCTCCTGGGAAGCGGGAGGTCCGATCGCGGCGCGGCCTTGAGAAGGCCGCGATCCGACGCGACAGGACGTGAACGCCCGGCATAGTCCATGCCGTCTCCCGCGAAAAGACCGTCGCCGTTCACAGCCCCGTCACGCCCTGCCCTACAATGTCTTCGGTTGTGCCAAGCCGAGCCAGACGTGTAGAACACGCCCACCGCCGGGGTTCGCCGCGCGAATCCGTGAAGCCCCCGAAGCCGCCCCCTGCATGCGCCTGATCGAACGCTATCTTTTCCGACAGCTGGTCGGGCCGACCATCCTGGCCACCGCGGCCCTGGCGGCGCTGGCCCTGCTGGCCCGCAGCCTGTCCGAATTCGACATTCTGGTCGAGCAGCGCCAGACGGCGCTGATCTTCGCCAAGATGATCCTGCTGGCCCTGCCGCAGCTCCTGAACATCATCATGCCGGTGGCGCTGTTCGTGGCCGCCCTGGTGGCGCTGAACCGTCTGCACACCGAGCAGGAGATCGTCGTCTGCTTCGCCGGCGGCATGAGTCGCTGGCGGGTGATCTCGCCGGCCATGCGGCTGGCGGTGTTCGCGGCGCTGATCTCGCTGGCGCTGGGCCTGTGGGCGCAGCCGTGGTCGGCGCGGCTGATCCGCGAGACCGCCTTCGACATGAAGACCGACCTGGCCTCGACCCTGGTGCGGCCGGGCGAGTTCACCGAGCCCGGCCCGGGCCTGACGGTCTACGCCCAGTCGATCGACCGCGACAACCTGATCAAGAACCTGTTCATCCATCAGGAAAAGCCCAACGGCGGCTCGGTCACCTACACGGCGCGCGAGGGCGTGATCGCCAAGCGCAACGACCTGCCGGTGCTGATCATGCGCAAGGGCTCCAACCAGGAGTTCTCGAGCGCGGGCGTGCTGAACTACCTGTCGTTCGAGGAGTACGTCTTCGACCTGTCGACCCTGTTCCAGAGCGACGAGCTGCTGCACTACAAGATCGCCGACCGCTATCCGCACGAGCTGTTCTTCCCGGACATGACCCAGGACTGGGAGCAGCATAACCGGGTCAAGATGCTGGCCGAGGGCCATTCGCGCCTGGCCAGCCCGCTCTACAACATCGCCATGATGGCCATGGCCCTGGCCGCCGTGATCGGCGGCTCGTTCAGCCGCATGGGCTACGGCAAGCGCATCGCCGCCGTCGGCGCGGCCGCCGCCGTGGTGCGGATCATGGGCTTCGGCGTCCAGGCGGCCTGCGACGACCAGGTCTGGCTGAACGTCATGCAGTACCTGGTGCCGATCGCCGCCACCTGGTGGGGCCTGGCGCAGGTCTTCCGCCAGAAGATCCGGCGCTACGTCCCGATCGGCGGCGCCCAGCCGCTGGGAGGCCTGTCGTGATCGGCGTCGGCATGATCGAACGCTACGTGCTGCGCAAGACGCTGGCCTCGCTGGGCGCGGCCCTGGCGGTGCTCGGCGCGCTGGTGATGCTGATCGCCTTCGTCGACATCACCCGCAACGTCGGCACGCGCTCGGAAGACGCGGGCTTTGGCCAGCTGCTGTACCTGACCGTGCTGCAGGCGCCGGCCACGCTGCTGACCCTGACGCCGTTCATCTTTCTGTTCGGCACCCTGGGCGCCTTCGTGGGCCTGAACCGCCGCAGCGAACTGGTCGCCATGCGAGCGGCCGGCGTCTCGGCCTGGCGCTTCATCCTGCCGGCGGCCTTCGCGGCGTTCGCCATGGGCGTGGTCACCGTCACCCTGCTCAATCCGCTGACCTCGGCGATGAGCGCCCGGTTCGAGACCGAGCGCGACGCCCTTCTGGCCGGCTACCTGAAGAACACGCCCAAGGGCGCCTGGCTGCGCCAGGGCGACGACAAGCGCCAGATCGTCATCCGCGCCCGCATGCGCGACACCGTCGACGGCGCGGTGCGCCTGCGCGGCGTCTCGTTCTTCGTCTACGACGTCAAGCCGGACGGCAGCTTGGTCTTCACCCGCCGCTACGAGGCGGCCGAGGCCCGCCTGGAGCCCGGCTTCTGGCGCCTGACCGGCGTCAGCGAGGCCACGCCCGGCGCCGGCGCCCTGCGCTCGGAAAGCGCCTCGGTGCCGTCGGACCTCGACGAGCGGACGGCGGCCGACCGATTCAAGAACCCGCAGGCCGTGGCCTTCTGGCGCCTGCCCGAGACCATCGCCCGCACCGAAGCCGCCGGCTTCTCGGCGACGCCGTTCAAGATGCGCCTGCAGCAGATGCTGGCCACGCCGCTGCTGTTCGCGGCGATGTCGGTGCTGGCCGCAGCGTTCTCTCTGCGCCTGATGCGGCTGGGCGGCCTGGCCGCCCTCGCCGGCTCTGGCGTGGCGCTGGGCTTTGGGTTCTTCTTCTTCAACGAACTGTGCGGCGCGCTCGGCAAGGCCGACGTCCTGGGGCCGATCCTGGCCGCCTGGACTCCTCCGGTCGCGGCGCTTTTGGCGGGGCTGACCCTGCTTTGCTATACCGAGGATGGTTGAGTCTGTGACGCCGGCATCGAGGCCCCTGATGATCGATCTAAGCCCAGCGCCGGGCGCGGCGGTTCGCAAGCTGCTGATGGCCGGCGTCGCCTGGCTGGCCGTGGCCGTCGCGAGCGGCGCGGCTCACGCCCAGCAACCGCTCGCCACCATTCCGGAAGTCCCGGCCAAGCCGGCGGCGGCCGACGACGGCCTGGGCGACGAGGGCTACTATCTCGAATCCGACCTGCTGATCCGCGACGACGCGTCCCAGACGATGACGGCGCGCGGCTCGGTCGAGGTTCGCTACCAGGGCCGCACGCTGCGCGCCCAGGAAGTGATCTACGACACCAAGACCGGCGTGGTCACCGCCCACGGCAAGGTGCAACTGATCAACGCCGACGGCACGGCCCAGTTCGCCGACGACCTGACGCTGGACAAGGACATGCGCGCCGGCTTCGCGCGCAACTTCTCCACGCGCATGGACCAGAACGTCAAGATCGCGGCCGCCACCGCCATCCGCCGCAACGAGCAGGTCACCGAGCTCAACCAGGCGATCTACACGCCCTGCGACGTCTGCGCCGAAAAGCCCACGCCGACCTGGTCGATCGAAGCCGACAAGGTGGTGCAGGATAAGACCAAGAAGATCATCTACTATCACGGCGCCAAGATCCGCCTGTGGGGCGCGCCGCTGCTGTACCTGCCGCTGTTCTGGCACCCCGATCCGCAGACCCCGCGCAGCTCGGGCTTCCTGACGCCGAAGGTCGGCCTGTCCAAGAAGCGCGGCCTGTCCTACCAGCAGCCCTACCTGCAAGTGATCTCGCCGTCTCAAGACGTGATCATAAGCCCCCAGATCAACACGAAAGTTAACCCGTTCCTGAACGTCAATTACCGCAAGCGCTTCTACTCGGGCATGCTCGAGGCGCGGTTCGGCGGGACTTACGAGAAGGAATTCGACAACCGCGGCCACCGCTTCGGCGAGTCCACGACGCGGAGCTACATCCTGGCCAAAGGCGCGTTCGACATCAACGACAAGTGGAAGTGGGGCTTCAGCGCCGAACGCGCCTCCGACGCCCTCATCTTCGACAAGTACGACATCAACGACGTCTACGAGCAGCGCGGCCTGTTCACCAGCGAAGATCACCGCCTGACCTCGCAGATCTACACGTCGCGGCAGGACGAGCGGTCGTGGTTCTCGGTCTCGGCCGTCTCGGTGCAGGGCCTGCGCGTGGTCGGCACCGACGCCTCCACAGGGATCGGCAACAAGTTCGAGAACAGCGGCGCATTCCCGCTGATCGGGCCGATGGTCGAGGGCCGCTGGGAGCCTGAATCCCCCGTGCTGTTCGGCCGCCTGCGCCTGCAGGGGTCGAGCGTGCTGCTCAGCCGCTCGGAATCTCAGTTCGGCGAGTCGCCTTACGGCCTGGCCGCCTATCGCGGCGAGAACGGCGTCGACAGCGTTCGCGGCAGCTTCCAGGCCGACTGGCGCGCCAGCGCCGTGGTCGGCGCGGGCCTGCGCGTGCAGCCGTTCGCCCAGGCCCGCGCCGACGCCTACAAGATCAAGGGTATCTACCTTTCGACCGAGGCCCTGGCCGCTGGCGACGACGCCGAGGTCAACTACTCGCGCACGATGGGCGTCGCCGGCGTCGACCTGAGCCTGCCGCTCTACAAGGGCCTCAAGGACGGCGGCAGCGTGGTCATCGAGCCGTTGGTGCAGGTCGCCACCGGTTCGGACAGCTCGCGCGTGCCCGTGGTCGTCGCCCGCAACGGCGCCACCACCTACCTCTACAACGAGGACAGCTCGGCGTTCGAGTTCGACGAAACCAACCTCTTCCGCACCAACAAGTCGCCGGGCTTCGACCTCTACGAAGGCGGCACGCGGATGAACGTGGGCGGCCGGGCGACCTACAACACCTCCGACGGTCGCGGCGGCAGCCTGCTGGTCGGCCGCAGCTTCCGCACCGAGTTCGACCCGCTGCTGCCCGAACGCACGGGCCTGCAGGAGAAGTCGTCCGACTGGATCGTCGCGGCCACGGTCACCCCGATCCACGGCATCTATGCCTATGTCCGCACGCGGCTGGATTCCGACACGACCAAGATCAACCGCCTGGAGACGGGCGCCGACGCCTACACCTCGCGGATCCAGGGTTCGTTCCGCTACCTGAAGGACAACGTCGACTCCAACGGCGAGCGCCAGGAGAACTTCGAAACCCGCGGCCAGCTGCAGCTGACCAAGAAGTGGGCCCTGACGGCCTTCGGCCAGCTGGACCTGGTGGCCGAGACCTGGCGCCGTCGCGACCTGGGCGTGGCCTATACGGACGATTGCATCCGCATCGACATCATCTATCAGCACGAAGACCGCTATAGCTCGACGGTGTCGGGTCTCAGGCTCCAGCCTGACCGTTCGATCGTCGTGCGCCTAACGCTCGCCACATTGGGTGATACAGGGTACAGCGACTAAGCAATCCTACGTCCGGGGGGACGTGCGGGCGTCCGCACGCGTCCCCGTGACGCAACCAGACGCGACCGCCGACGGCCTGCCGGAAGCTCGCCGCGTCAAAGACATTGAAATCGAGGCCGGCCGGCCAAGCCGGGCTCCAGAGGAACGACACTACCCATGCGGTCTGCGCGTAGCGTGACGACTTTTGCGGCCAGCGCCGCGTCCATCCTCGCCCTGACCGTGGCGGGCCTTCCCGCCCAGGCCCGTCAGGCCGTGCCGCAGGTCGACGCCCCGCCGGCCGCCGCCGAGCCGCGCGCCAACCCGCTGTCGGAAAGCGTCGCGGCCGTGGTCAACGACGACATCATCTCGTCCTACGACCTGATGCAGCGCATGCGCCTGCTGATGGTGACCTCGGGCCTGCAGCCGACCCAGGAAAACCTGCCCCAGCTGGAGCAGGAAGCCCTGCGCTCGCTGATCGACGAGCACGTGCAGATGCAGGAGCTGCGTCGCGTCGAGCGCGAACAGAAGATCACGATCATCTCGACCGACAAGGAAGTCGACGAGGAGATCGCCAGCATCGCCCAGGGCAACAAGATGACCGGCGAGCAGCTGCTGGCGAGCCTGGCGGCCCAGGGCGTCAGCGCCGACACCTGGCGCGCCCAGATCCGCGCCGAAAGCAGCTGGCAGAACTGGATCAGCGGCCGCTACGGCTCGCGCCTGCGCATCGGCGAAGACCAGATCAAGGCCTTCGAGCGCCGCCTGGCCGATTCGGCCAGCAAGCCGCAGTACCAGGTCAGCGAAGTGTTCATCGACGCCGTGCGCGTCGGCGGTCCGGAGGTGGCGCTGAACGGCGCCCGCCAGCTGGTGGCCCAGATGCAGCAGGGCGCGCCGTTCGCGGCCGTGGCCCGCCAGTTCTCGGCCGCCGCGACGGCGGCCAACGGCGGCGACGCCGGTTGGGTCAGCCCGGGCGAAATGCCGGCCGAGGTCGACACGGCGCTCGAACAGCTGCGTCCCGGCCAGCTGTCGGCCCCGATCCCGGTCAAGGACGGCGTCTACATCGTCTATCTGCGCGACAAGCGTTCGGGCGCGAAGGCGACCCTGGTCGACCTCAAGCAGGTGGCCGTGGCCCTGCCCAAGGACGCTCCGGAAGCCGACGTCCAGGCCGCCACCGCGCTGCTGGCCGGCCTGAAGCCCAAGCTGACCAGCTGCCAGACCCTGGAAGCCGAGGCCGGCAAGGTGGACGGCGTCGTCGCCGGCGACCTGGGCGAAGCCGAGATCGGCGACCTGGCCCCGTCGTTCCAGCAGGCGGCCAACGCCCTGAACGTCGGCCAGGTGTCGGATCCGATCCGCACCGACGCTGGCCTGCACCTGATCGCCGTCTGCGGCAAGCGTCAGTCGGGCGGCGGCGCGCCGTCTCACGACCAGATCGAAAATCGCCTTAAGGGTCAGCAACTTGCGCTGATCTCCAAACGTTACCTGCGAGACCTGCGCAACTCCGCCACCATCGAGACCCGGTGAAGACAGACACCCTGGCCCTGAGCGTCGGCGATCCCGCCGGCGTCGGGCCCGAAATCATCGCCAAGGCCTGGGCCGCGCTCCGCGAGGGCGGCCCGGTGTTCATGGCCGTCGGCGACCTGCAGAGCCTGGCCGCCGCCGGCGGCGGGGTGAAGGTGCGGCCCGTGACCGGTCCGGTCGAAGCGGCCCAGGTCTTCGCAGACGCGCTTCCGGTGCTCGACATCCCGCTGCAGTCGCCAGTGGTGGCCGGAAAGCCCTCCAGCGCCCACGCCCCCCAGATCATCCGCTGCATCGAGACCGGCGTGGGCCTGGCGCTTTCGGGCGCCGTGGCAGGGCTGGTCACCGCGCCGATCGCCAAGGCCCCGCTCTACGAGGCCGGCTTCAAGTTTCCCGGCCATACCGAATTTCTCGCCGAACTGACCGCGCCCGTTCCCTTCGACGGCGCGCGCGGGCCGGTGATGATGCTGACCGCCGGCGACCTGCGCGCGACGCTGGTGACCATCCATCAGTCGGTGGGCTCGGTGCCGGCCTCGCTGAGCGTCGAGCGCATCGTCGAGGCCGGCCTGGTCACCGCCCAGGCCATGAAGACCGACTTCGGGATCGCCGCGCCGCGCCTGGCCGTGGCCGCGCTGAACCCGCACGCCGGCGAAGGCGGGGCCCTGGGCCGCGAGGAGATCGAGACGATCGTCCCGGCCGTCGAGGCCCTGCGCGCCCGCGGCGTCGACGCCCGCGGGCCCGCGCCCGCCGACAGCCTGTTCCACGCCGACGCCCGCGCGACCTACGACGCGGTGCTGTGCATGTATCACGACCAGGCCCTGATCCCGGTGAAGATGCTCGACTTCTGGGGCGGGGTGAACGTGACCCTGGGCCTGCCGATCGTGCGCACCTCGCCCGACCACGGCACCGGCTTCGACATCGCCGGACGCGGGATCGCCCGGCCCGACAGCCTGATCGCCGCCATCCGGCTGGCCGCCGACATCGCCGCGCGGCGCGCCGCCTAGGCTTTCGACGCGTTTCGATCTAGACGGGGGCCATGACGTCCCCTTCCCTCGCCGACCTGCCGCCGCTGCGTGAGGCGCTCGAGCGCCACGGCCTTCTGGCCCGCAAGAGCTTCGGCCAGCACTTCCTGCTAGACCTCAACATCACCCGCAAGATCGCGCGCCTGGCCGAGGTCGGCGAAGGCGACACCGTGATCGAGGTGGGCCCCGGCCCCGGCGGCCTGACGCGGGCGCTGCTGGAGACCGGCGCCAAGGTGGTGGCGGTGGAGAAGGACAGCCGGTTCCTGCCGCTGCTGGGCGAACTGGCCGACGCCGCCGACGGTCGCCTGACCCTGGTCGAGGGCGACGCCCTGCGCGCCGACATGGCGGCCCTGGCGCAGGGCGGCCCGGCGCACATGGTGTCGAACCTGCCCTACAACGTCGGCACCCAGTTGCTGATCAACTGGCTGACGGGCCCCTTCCGGCCGCTGTCGATGACCCTGATGTTCCAGAAGGAGGTCGCCGACCGCATCGCCGCCCAGGACGGCGACGACGCCTACGGACGGCTGGCGGTGCTGGCCCAGACGATCTGCACGGCCAGGGTGGTCATGGACCTGCCCGCCCGCGCCTTCACCCCGCCGCCCAAGGTGGCCTCGGCGGTGGCGCGCCTCGTGCCGCTCGCCCCCGCGCCCGACAAGGCCCTGGTCGCGGCGCTGGAACGGGTGACGGCCGCGGCGTTCGGCCAGCGCCGCAAGATGCTGCGCTCCAGCCTCAAGCCGATCGGCGGCGGCGCGCTGTGCGAGGGGGCGGGCATCGACCCCGACGCCCGCGCCGAGACGATCCCGATCGAGGGCTTCCAGGCCTTGGCCGCGGCGCTGCTGAAGGCCTGATCTCCTCCACCACGGCTTGCATTCGGCGGCCGGCGAGGGAATCTTGACCGCATGCAGCCCGCGCCCGAGCAGCAACATCTCGTGCTGGTTGTCGACGACGACCCGCTGGTGACCGAGTTCGTCCGGCTGCGGCTGGAGATGGAGGGCTTCGCCGTGGACGTCGCCCACAACGCCGAGGACGCCCTGGCGTCGGCCCTTCGCAAGCCGCCGCACCTGTTCCTGCTCGACGTCGGCCTGCCGGAGATCAACGGCCTGACGCTGCTGCGGCGGCTGCGGACGGAAAAGCGGTTGAAGACGATCCCGGCGATCATGATAACCGCCTCGGCGGCCGGGGCGAACGTCAAGGCCGCCATGGAGGCCGGCGCCGTCGGCTACGTGCTCAAGCCGTTCGCCGCCGACGACCTGCTGGCCCGGGTGCGGGCGGCGACCAAGAATCAGTCCCGCGTCTGGCTGTGACGCGTCCGTGGAGTTCCCGATGACGTCCCGCCCCCTGGCCCTGGTGATCGACGACGACACGCTGATGCTGGAATTCGTGTCGACCGCGCTCGAGGAGGGCGGCTTCGACGTCGAGACGGCGGAGGACGCCCAGCGTCTGCTGGCCGACGTGCAGGACCGTCATCCGGCGATCGTCTTCCTCGACGTGCGGATGCCGGGCGAGACGGGGATCGAGGTGCTGCGCCGGCTGCGGGTCAGCGACTGGGGCCGCGAGGTGCCGGTGGTGATCATGACCGGCGAGCGGCGCCTGGACCGCGTGGTCGAGGCCATGAGCGCGGGCGCGACGACCTACATGATGAAGCCGTTCACGCCCGTGCAGCTGGTGCTGCGGGCCCGGGAGCTGATCCAGCCGCGCGAGAGCGGCAGCTTCCACTACTGAGGGGCCCGCAAGGGGCCTCAGATATCTTCCGCCAGCAGGTCGCCGACCAGGTCGCCGATCCAGGGGTTGCGCGAGCGCTTCTGGCGTTCGGCGTGGTAGATGTGGGCGAGGTCGGCATAGGCCTTGTCGAAGTCGTCGTTGAGCACGACGTAGTCGAACTTCTCCCAGGCGGCGACCTCGTCCTTGGCGCGCGACAGGCGCCGGGCGATGACTTCCTCGCTGTCCTGGCTGCGGGCGTGCAGGCGGCGGCTCATCTCGGCCAGCGACGGCGGCAGGATGTAGACCAGCACGCTGTCGGGACCGGCCTGGGCGTGCACCTTCATGGCGCCCTGGAAGTCGATGTCGAACAGCACGCTCTCGCCGTTCTCCAGCGAGGCCACGATCGGGGCCTTGGGGCTGCCGTAATAGTTCCCGTAGACCTCGGCCCACTCGTAGAAGGCGTCCTGCGCGATCATCTCCTGGAACTTGTCCTTGGAGACGAAGTGGTAGTCGCGGCCGTCGTGCTCGCCCGGGCGCGGCTCGCGGGTGGTGGCGCTGATCGACAGGTGCAGGTCGCCGTGGTCGGCCACCAGGCGGCGGGTCAGCGAGGTCTTGCCGACGCCCGACGGCGCCACGACCATCAGCAGGAGGCCGCGGTGCTTGCGCCCGCTCTTCTCGGCCGGGTTATTCGACATTCTGAACCTGTTCGCGAAACTGTTCGATCGTGGCCTTGAGTTCCAGGCCGTGGGCGGTCAGCGCGGCGAGCGCCGACTTGCTGCAGAGGGTGTTGGCCTCGCGCATGAACTCCTGCGAGAGGAAGTCCAGGCGGCGGCCCGAGGCGCCGTCGCTGGACAGCAGGGTGCGCGCGGCGGCCACGTGCCCGGCCAAACGGTCAAGCTCCTCGCGGACGTCGGCCTTGACGGCCAGGGCGGCGGCTTCCTGCAGGATGCGGTCCTGCGAGGCGCTTTCGCCCAGAAGTTCGGACATGCGGCGCTCGAAGCGCTGCTTGAGGATCGCCGGCTGGCCCTCGGCCTCGGCGGCGGCGAGGCCCGTGAGGGTCTCGATGCGGTCGACCAGGCTCGAGAGCACCGGCGAGAGCGAGGCGCCCTCCTCCAGCCGCGCGGCCTTCAGGCCGTCGAGGGCCTGATGGATGCTGGCGGCGATGGCGGCTTCCAGGGCGGCGCGGGCTTCTGCGTCCTCGTCGTCCTCGCGGACCTCGATGACGCCGCGCAGGGCCAGCAGGCCGTCCAGGCTGGGCTTGCCGACCATGCCGGTGGCGACGTAGGGCGAACCGGCCTTCAGGTAGCGCTCGAGCACCTCGACATTGACCTGCGGCGCGGCGGCGGCCTCGGCCTTGCGGGCCTGGACGCCCAGCGTCAGCTGGCCGCGCTGGAAGCGGGCCTGCGCGCCGTCGCGGGCGGCCCGGTCGAGGCTTTCCAGACCCGGCGGGCCCCGGAAGCGGGTCTCGAGGTTTCGGCCGTTGACGCTGCGCGCCTCGACGGCCCAGCTCCAGTCGCCCAGAGCGCCCTCGACGCGCGCGAAACCGGTCATGCCCGAGAGCGCCATCTTCAGTTCCCCGCGGTTGCCGAGGCCGTGGCGGCCTTGGCCTGGCGTTCGATCTGCCGCCATTGGGCGACGTTGCGCTCGTGCTCTTCGTAGGTCCTGGCGAAGACGTGGCCGCCGGTGCCGTCGGCGACGAAGTAGAGCTCGTCGGTCTTGGGCGGGTTCATCACCGCCGCCAGGGCCTCGCGGCCCGGGTTGGCGATCGGCGTCGGCGGCAGGCCGGTGATCTTGTAGGTGTTGTAGGGCGTGAAGGCGTCCAGTTCCGACCGGCGCAGGCCCCGGCCCAGCGGCCGGCCCCGGGTGATGCCGTAGATCACCGTCGGGTCGGTATCCAGGCGCATCCCTAAGCGCAGGCGATTGGTGAACAGGGCCGCCACGCGCGGACGCTCGCTGGCCAGCGCCGTCTCCTTCTCGACGATCGAGGCCAGGGTGACGGCCTCGTCCTTGGTCTGGAACGGCAGGCCCTGCTGGCGCTGCTCCCAGAGGGCGTTCAGCACCTTGTCGCGGTCGTCCATCATCCGCTGCAAGACGGCGGCCCGCTCCTCGCCGCGCTCGACCTGGTAGGTCTCGGGCAGGACGGCGCCTTCCGGCGGGGTCGGCACGTCGCCGACCAGCACCGGCGAGCGCTGCAGGATCTCGACGACCATTTCCGAGGTCACGCCCTCGGGCACGGTGACCTGGTGGCGCACCACCTTGCCGTCGCGGACCATGGCCAGGACGGTGGAGAGCGAAGCGCGATTGGGGAATTCGTATTCGCCGGCCTTCAGCCGACGCGCCGCGCCGGTGATCTGGGCGGCGGTCAGGAACAGCGACGACGAGCGGATCGCCCCGCCGGCTTCCAGGGCCCCGGCGATCTCCGAGACGCTGGCGCCGCGACGCAGCACCACCGAGGTGTACTCGCCGTTCTTGGCCTTGGGGCCGGGCCCGCCGTAGAGCCAGACGGCCCCGCCGCCGACGGCGAGGGCCGCGACCGCGACGACCACGAGGCCGCCGCCGGCCATGGCGGCCAGGCGACGTCCCAGGGTGGCGGTCTCCCGCTTGCGGGCCTTCGACGCCCGCTTGGGCGCCGCGGCCTTCTTTTGCGGACGCGGCGCCCGGCTCACGAGATTTTACGGAACACGACGGAGGCGTTGGTGCCGCCGAAGCCGAAGCTGTTGGACACGGCCACGTCGATTTTCATCGGCACGGCCTTGTGGGGCGCCAGGTTCATCGGCACGTCGACGTCGGGATTGTCGAGGTTGATGGTCGGCGGCGCCACCTGGTCGCGGATGGCCAGGATCGAGAAGATCGACTCGATCGCGCCGGCCGCGCCCAGCAGGTGGCCGGTCATCGACTTGGTCGACGACATCACCACGTTCTTGGCGTGATCGCCAAGGAAGCGGGCCACGGCGCCGGCTTCCAGGCCGTCGGCCATGGTCGAGGTGCCGTGGGCGTTGATGTAGTCGATGTCCGAGGGCTGGAGGCCCGCGTCCTTGACGGCCGCCGCCAGGGCGCGGCCGCCGCCTTCGCCGTCTTCCGACGGGGCGGTGATGTGATAGGCGTCGCCCGACAGGCCGTAGCCGACCACTTCGGCGTAGATCTTCGCGCCGCGCGCCTTGGCGTGCTCGTACTCCTCGAGCACGACGACGCCGGCGCCCTCGCCCATGACGAAGCCGCCGCGATCCTTGTCATAGGGACGCGAGGCCTTCTCGGGCGTGTCGTTGAAGTCGGTGGCCACGGCGCGGCAGGCGATGAAGCCGGCGATGCCCAGCTTGCAGACGGCCGCTTCCGCGCCGCCGGCGACCATCACGTCGGCGTCGCCGTACTTGATCAGGCGCGCGGCGTCGCCGATGGCGTGAGCGCCGGTGGCGCAGGCCGTGACCACGGCGTGGTTGGGGCCCTTGAAGCCGTGACGGATCGAGACCTGGCCCGAGATCAGGTTGATCAGGGCCGAGGAGATGAAGAACGGGCTGACGCGGCGCGGGCCCTTGGCTTCCAGCTCCAGGGCGGTGTCGGCGATGGTCGACAGGCCGCCGATGCCCGAGCCCAGGATGACGCCGGTGCGCCACTTGTCTTCCTCGGTTTCCGGAACCCAGCCCGAGTCCTTCACGGCTTCGTCCGCGGCGGCGATGCCGTACAGGATGAAGTCGTCGACGCGCTTCTGGTCGCGCGGGCTCATGGTCTGGTCGGGATCGAACGATCCTTCGACGTCCGGACCGCCGCCGCCGCGACCGTCGACCCGCGGCACTTCGCAGGCGACCTGGCAGGCATAGTCGGTCGGATCGAAGGCGGTGATGCGGCCGGCGCCGGACTTGCCGGCCAGAATGTTCTTCCAGGACACCTCGACGCCCTGGCCCAGAGGAGTCAGCAGGCCCAGCCCGGTGACGACGACTCTACGCATGGATTGCTCCCAAACCTTCCGACGCGCCGGCCTGGACGAAAGACTAAAGCCTCAGGCCAGGTTGCGACGCGAATCTCGGCCACATACGAAAACCGCCGCGCGCACGATGGCAAGAGCCCGTGCTGCGCGGCGGCTGATAGTGCTGTTCGCCCGTGAGGGTACGAACCCGACGCCCTTAGGCGCCGGTCTTTTCCGTGATGAACTTCACGGCGTCGCCAACCGTCTGGATGTGCTCGGCGGCGTCGTCCGGAATTTCGATGTCGAATTCTTCTTCGAACGCCATCACGAGCTCGACGTTGTCGAGGCTGTCGGCGCCCAGGTCGTCGATGAAGCTGGCCTTCTCGGTGACCTTCTCGGGATCGGCATCCAGGTGTTCGATGACGATCTTACGCACGCGCTCGAGAATGTCGGACATTCTGTTAGTCCCTCGTTTTGAAATCTGTTTACCCCACGGACGGTATGAAATCTGTTCCACCGTCCGCGAGATGTCGGGTCACCGCCTATCACGTTCCTTTTCGGGTGACCAGCGGGTCAGCCGCGAAGAAGCATGGCCATTGTGGACCAAGGCGGCGTTCGCTCAGATCATGGCCATGCCGCCGTTGACGTGCAAGGTCTGACCGGTGACGTAACCACCCTGATCGCTAGCCAGGTAAACGCAGGCGGCGGCGATATCGCTCCCTTCGCCCAGCTTTCCGGCCGGAATGGTCGACAGGATGCCGGCCTTCTGCTGGTCGTTCAGGGCGTCGGTCATCGGGCTGGCGATGAAGCCGGGGGCGACGCAGTTGACGGTCACGCCGCGGCTGGCCAGTTCCTGGGCCAAGGCCTTGGAAAACCCGATCATTCCGGCCTTGGAGGCCGCGTAGTTGGTCTGGCCGGGGTTGCCGGTGACGCCCACGATCGAGGTGATGCCGATGATGCGGCCGGCACGGCGCTTCATCATGCCCTTGGCCGCGGCGCGGGCCAGGCGGAAATAGCCTTCCAGGTTCACCTTGATGACGGTGTCCCAGTCCTCGTCCTTCATGCGCACGATCAGGCCGTCGCGGGTGATGCCGGCGTTGGCGATGACGATGTCGAGCGGGGCGCCGGCGGCTTCCTCGGCCTTGGCCACCAGGCCGTCGACGGCTTCGGCGTCGGACAGATTCGCCACGACGAACGAGGCGCGCTCGCCCAGCTCGTTCTTCAGCTCGGTCAGCGCCGATTCGCGAGTGCCCGAGAGCACGACGTGGGCGCCCTGGCCGTGCAGGGCGCGGGCGATGGCGCCGCCGATACCGCCGGTGGCGCCGGTGACGAGGGCGGTCTTGCCGGTCAGATCAAACATGGTCTGCCTTCCTTCGAATTAGAGAGAAGCCGCGAACGCTTCGAGGTCCGCCGGCGTGTTCAGCGGGGTCGCCTCGGCGTCCGGGGCGATGCGCTTGGCCATGCCCGAAAGCACCTTGCCAGCGCCGGCCTCGGCGAAGCGGGTGACGCCGCCCTCGCCGGCCAGCCAGGTCATGCTCTCGCGCCAGCGGACGCGGCCGGTGACCTGCTCGACCAGCAGCTTGCGGATGACGTCCGGATCGTGGACCGGGGCGGCGGTGACGTTGGCGACCAGCGGGGCGCGCGGGGCCAGGATCGTGGCGCTGGCCAGGGCGGCGGCCATCTCGTCGGCGGCGGGCTGCATCAGCGGGCAGTGGAACGGCGCCGAGACGTTCAGCGGAATGGCGCGGGCGCCCAGTTCCTTGGCCTTCTCGATGGCCTTGTCGACCGCGGCCTTGGCGCCCGAGATCACGACGTTGCCGTTGTTGTTGTCGTTGGCCACGACGCAGACGCCGACTTCCGAGCCGGCGGCGGCGGCGGCCTCGGCCAGGGCGATGTCGGTCTTGGGACCGATCAGCGAGGCCATGGCGCCCTCGCCCACCGGCACGGCGCGCTGCATGGCCTGGCCGCGCAGCTTCAGCAGGCGCGCGGTGTCGGCCAGGCTGATGGCGCCGGCGGCGGCCAGGGCCGAGTATTCGCCCAGGCTGTGACCGGCCACGAAGGCGGCGCGGTCGACGCCGACGCCGAATTCCTTCTCCAGCGTGCGGGTCACCGCCAGGCTGACGGCCATCAGGGCCGGCTGGGCGTTCTCGGTCAGCGTCAGGTCGCCCTCGGGACCTTCGCGCATCAGTTGGAACAGCTTCTGGCCCAGGGCGTCGTCGACTTCCTGGAACACCTCGCGGGCGGACGCGAAGGCCTCCGCCAGCTCGACGCCCATGCCGACCGATTGGCTGCCCTGTCCCGGGAAGATGAAGGCGATGCTCATGACGGCCCGCTCCTCTAAGATTCAATGTCTTGGGCGCGGAGGGTTAGGGGAAAGCCGGTGACTGGGCAAGCCGGACCGCTGTTTTGCCGATACTTGCTTTCCGTAGGGGCGCGTCCACATTGCTGGCCACGCCGTATCTACGGCCAGCGCATGACCTTCGGAGTCGCCACGATGAAACGCCTCGCCCTCGCCGCTACCCTGGCCGTCTTCGGCCTGGCGGCCGCCGCGCCCGCCCTGGCGGCCCTGAAGCCCGGCGACAAGGCCCCCGACTTCACCGCCCCCGCCGCCCTGGCCGGCAAGGACTTCGAGTTCAAGCTCAGCAAGGCTCTCAAGAAGGGTCCGGTGGTGCTGTACTTCTTCCCGGCCGCCTACACCTCGGGCTGCACGGCCGAAGCCCACGAGTTCGCCGAGGCCACGCCCGAGTTCGAGAAGCTGGGCGCGACCGTGATCGGCGTCACCGGCGGCAATGTCGACCGCATCAAGGACTTCTCCAAGGAGCACTGCCGCGACAAGTTCGCGGTCGCCGCCGCCAATCCGGCCCTGATCAAGAGCTACGACGTCAAGCTGCCGCTGAAGGACAACATGTCCAACCGCACCTCCTACGTCATCGCGCCGGACGGCAAGATCCTGCTGACCTACAGCGACCTCAACTTCCAGGGCCACGTGACCAAGACCATGGAAGCGGTGAAGGCCTACAAGGGCAAGAAGTAAGGGCTCCAGGCTCATTGCCGGACCTTCTGGATGAGCATTGCCTTCGGAGGGCAACGCTCATCCAGCCGCTTCACAGCGCAAAAGGTCGGTCACGCAGGACCGTCCTTCCCTTTTAGAACTTCACCTTCAACCCGCCGCTCCACATCGCCGGCTCGTCGGCCAGGCGGTAGACGATCAGGCCCGGGATGAAGACCGCGCCGGAGACGTAGTCCTTGGCGTCGAGGACGTTGCGGCCCTGAACGAACACCCGCCAGCGGGCGTCCGGCGATTCCCAGGCGAGGCTCGCATTGACCCGGTCGACCGAACCGATGCGGCCGGCCTGCGCGTTGGTCGCCTCGGCATAGCGCGGGCCGCGATGGCTGTAGTCGGCCGAGACGATGATCGCCCCTCCCCTCAGCGCCTCCGGCTCGATCCGCCAGGAACCGCCGACCTGGGCCTGAACCTTGGAGACCAGCGGCAGCGCCTTCGCGCCGGCCTGGGCGGCGGCGGTGGCGGGATCCAGCTTCTCGTACTCGGCGTCGGTCAGGGCCAGCGAAGCGAACAGATCCAGGCCCTTCATCGGCGTGGCGGCGGCCTCGACCTCGAGGCCGGCGATGCGGGCCTCGGCCGCGTTCTGGGTCAGGATCGAGCCGTTGCTGATGACGTTCTGCTGCAGGTCCTTCAGCTGCTGGACATAGGCGGCCATGTTCAGGCGAGCGCGGCGGTCGAAGGCCTCGATCTTGGCGCCGGCCTCGTAGGACCAGGCGGATTCGGGGTCGTAGGCCTTGGTGAAGATCGACGGCTCGGCGATCGACAACGCCACGAAGCCGCCGGCCCGATAGCCCCGGGCGATCGTCCCGTAGACCATGACGTCGTCGCTGGCCTCGTACTGAAGATTGAACTTCGGGGTCCAGACCTTCCATTCGCCCTGGTTGGAGCGGCTGGTCAGGCTGGGCGGATAGGCGGCGAGACCATCCTGGATCGCGCCGGCGATGGTCTTTTCGTCCCGCGTCCAGCGTAGGCCGGCCGAGCCCTTGAGCCGGTCGGTGAAGCGCCACTCCAGCTGGCCGTAGGCGGCGATGCTTTCGGAAGTCGCGTGGATCGTGGTCGGCAGCAGCGGCACGGGGAAAGGACCGTAGATGCCCGAGCCGATGGTGTCGGAGAGCACCTGCGTCCCGGTCTCCTTGAACCAGAACAGGCCGCCGATCCATTGCAGGCGGCCGTGCGCGGCCTCGCCCAGGGCCTGGATCTCCTGGCTCGACTGCTCCTGGCCGGTGTCGCTGCTGCGCAGGAAGCCGGCGACGAGGCCGGAACCGGCGACGAGCCCGCCCGAGAAGTCCAGGGTCCAGCGATCGTCGAGGCGCTGATAGGCGGTGATCGACTTCAACTGGACGCCGCCCAGGTCGTAGCCCAGGTGCAGGGCCAGGCCCTTCTGCTCGGTCTTGGTGTCGGTGTTCAGCGGCGAGCGGGTCGAGCCGAAGCCGCCGCCAGCCTGGGGCGCCAGCGTGACCGGATCCAACGGCGAGAAGTGCTGGCCGTCGGTGTCGGTGCGAGCGTAGACGGCCGAGAACGTCGCGCTGAGCGGGCCGGTGTCGATCAAGCCCAGGGCCAGGCGTGCGCCGGCGTCGCGGCGCTCGCCGACCCGGCGGTTCAGGGCGGTGTTCCGCTGCCAGCCGTCGCGATCCGAGAACAGGGCCGAGGCCGTGGCCCCGACATGGTCGGTGATCCTGCCGCCGACGCTGGCCCTGTAGCGTTGCAGCCCATAGTCGCCCCACGAGGCCTCCGCGAAGCCGCCTGGCGTCCCGTCGGGCTGGCGGGTGACGTACTTCAGCGCGCCCGTCATCGAGTTGCGGCCGTAGAGCGTGCCCTGCGGGCCGCGCAGCACCTCCACCCGCGTGACGTCGGCCAGGTCCAGGTTCGCGACCGACAAGCGGGCCTGGTAGACGTCGTCGACATAGATGCCGACCGGCGGCTCGGAGGTGATCATGCCGCCGGTCTGGTCCAGCGCCCCGCGCAGGGCCACCTGCACCGTCGAGGGCGAGGCGCTGATCTGCGAGACGTAGAGGCTGGGCACGGCCGCCCCCAGCGTCTCGGCCCGGGTGATCTGCAGCTGGTCCAGCGCCTTGGCCCCGAAGGCGCTGACCGCGACCGGCGCGTCCTGCAGCTTCTGCTCGCGCCGCTGGGCGGTGACGACCACGTCCTCGACAGCGACTGGGGCCTCCTGGGCCAGGACCGGCGCCGCTCCGGCCAGCACCGCCGCGACCGAGACGCCCCATAGAACCGACTTGCGCATATATCCGCTCCCCCTCTGGTGGAGCGCTCAGCAGGGAAAGACCCGCGCGGGCGCGCAAACGCGGCCTCGCCGGCGCCCGCAGGGCGGACAGACGCGAGAAGCCCCCAGGGCCGGATGTCGGGAAAGCGGCGCGGCTGCGCCGGCGGTCACCAGTTGGTCTTGACCAGCTTGACCATGAAGCGGCCGTCCTGGACGCGCTCGTCCTCGGCGCGGACGCTGACCGAGAACTCGGCCGGAATGTCGAACGGACGGATCAGGCTGAAGTCGACGCCCTCGTCGCCCATGGTGCCGCCGCCGACGCCGATCGAGGCGATCTGGCGGCCGTCGAGCGTCAGCGCCGAGCGGAGGTTGGCGCGAGCCACCGGGATCGAGCCCGGCATGACCATCGAGCGCGTGGCGTTCATGTCGACCGCCAGGCTGACATAGTTGGACTTGGGCAGGTCGCCGAACCCGAACAGCCGCGACAGCGACGAGCGCACGCCCGCCTCGCGCTTGTTCAGCGACGCGCCCAGCGCCAGGGCGCGCGGGCTGGGGCCCTCTTCGGCCTTGGCCGTCATGTTCAGATTGAAATCGTAGGTCGGCTGCTCGATGCTGCCGGCGACCTTGGCCACGAAGGTGGTGCTTTCGGCGTCGGACGACAGGTCGAGCGGCAGGGCGGCCGAATAGCCCGTGAACCGGCCGTCGTTGGACGACACCGAAAGGTCGGGCTTCTTGATCGCCTGGGCCAGCACCGGGGCAGCCGTCATCGACAGCGCGAACGCGCCGCCCAGGATCAGGCTTTTCACGGTTGCACCCCGCATGGCCCTTCCCTAACCACCCTAGGTATTAACGGCAAGCTGCCTTCCGTCAGGAAAGCGACCCTGCCCTCGCCTTTTTCGGAATTCGCCTGGAACGCGGGCGCCGCGAGGGCCGAATGCCCGGGCCAGCCTTGCCTGCCCGCGCCGTTTGCTGTAATAGCGCGCGCTCTCACGGAAGGCGGTCTTGCGCGAACCCTTCATTGGGCCGGGATTTTCCCGCTCGTCGCACAGGATCCATCGTGGTCGTCGGACTTCCGCCGCCGACCGCGCCGCTTTCCACAACGGAAGAGGAAAACATGTCGTTCTACGAACACGTGGTCATCGCGCGGCAGGACATCTCGCCGCAACAGGCCGAAGCTCTCAACGAGCAAATCAAGACCCTGATCGAAGAAGGTGGTGGTCACATCGCCAAGATCGAATACTGGGGTCTGCGTAACCTCACCTACCGCATCAAGAAGAACCGCAAGGGCCACTATTCCCTGCTCGCCATCGACGCCCCGGCGCCGGCGGTGAAGGAAATGGAACGCCAGCTGTCGATCAACGAAGACGTGCTGCGTTTCATGACCATCCGCGTGGAAGAGCTGGACCTGGAACTGTCGCCGGTTCTGGCCCGTCGCGACCGTGAGCGCAGCGATCGCCCCGAGCGTTCGGACCGCCCTGAGCGTTCCGAGCGTCCGCGCGAAGACTTCGCCCCGCAAGCGTAAGGGAGAAATAGATCATGACCGATACGACTGCTCCCGAAACCGGCGCCGCGGCTCCGGCCGCCGCCGCTGGCGGCGCTCGCCGCCCGTTCTTCCGTCGCCGCAAGGTTTGCCCGTTCTCGGGCGCCAACGCTCCGAAGATCGACTACAAGGACGTGAAGCTCCTGCAGCGTTACGTTTCCGAGCGCGGCAAGATCGTTCCGTCGCGCATCACCGCGGTGTCGGCCAAGAAGCAACGCGAACTGGCCAAGGCCATCAAGCGCGCCCGTTTCCTGGCTCTGCTCCCCTACGTCGTGAAGTAAGGGAGACGCCACGATGAAAGTGATCCTGCTCGAACGAGTCGAAGGCAAGGGCGTCCTGGGCGACGTGGTGACGGTGAAGGACGGCTTCGCCCGTAACTTCCTGCTGCCGCGCAACAAGGCTCTCCGCGCCAACTCGAACAACCTGAAGGCCTTCGAGGCGCAACGCGCCGAGATCGAAGCCCGCAACCTGCGCAACCGCGAAGCCGCCGGCAAGTCCGGTGAGTCGCTGGACGGCACGCAGTACGTCCTGATCCGTCAGGCTGGCGAAAGCGGCCAGCTGTACGGTTCGGTCGCGGGCCGCGACGTCGCCGACGCCATCAAGGCCGAAGGCGGCAAGGTCGACCGCTCGATGATCGTGCTGGACAAGCCGATCAAGACGCTCGGCGTCCACGAAGTGAAGGTGAAGCTGCACGCTGAAGTGACCGTCACGGTCACCCTCAACATCGCGCGCAGCGCCGACGAAGCCGAGCGCCAAGCGCGCGGCGAAAACGTCATCGCCTCGCAGTTCGAGGAAGAGCGTCTGGCCGACGCCGAAGCCGCCCAGGACCTCCTGGAAGGCGGCGCCGGCGCCCAAGAAGGCGACTACGAAGCCTGATCCGTCAGGACCTTCGCAGACGAATGAGAACGGCGCGGAGCAATCCGCGCCGTTTTTTTCTGCGCCGAAACCTAGAATTGCTCAGATTGTAGGACGATCCGTGTTCGCGCAGGTTGAGGGTGTCTAACCGCCTGTCGGCCAGAACCAGACGCGAAAGCGCCCCCGACCGACAGCGTTTCGAGGGGATTACACCATGCGTACTCAACTGCTGCTGCTCGCCGCCGCCTCGGCTTCGGCGCTGAGCGTCTCCGTCGCCCAAGCCCAGACCGCCGATGACCAGACCGCCGTCGAGGAAGTCGTCGTCACCGGCACCCGCACCGCCGGGCGCTCGCGCCTCGACACCGTCTCGCCGGTCGACGTCGTCGACAGCAAGGCCCTGACCCGCCAGGGCTCGACCGAACTGGCCCAGGCGCTGTCGACCCTGGCGCCGTCGCTGAACTTCCCGCGCCCGTCGGCCGTGGACGGCACCGACTCGGTGCGCCCCGCCACGCTGCGCGGCCTGGCGCCCGACCAGACCCTGGTGCTGCTGAACGGCAAGCGCGGCCACGCCGCGGCACTGGTCAACGTCAACGGCTCGGTCGGCCGCGGCTCGGCCGCCTTCGACCTCAACACCATCCCGACCGCCGCCCTCGACCGCGTCGAGATCCTGCGCGAAGGCGCCGCGGCCCAGTACGGCTCGGACGCCATCGCCGGCGTCGTCAACCTGCGCCTGCGCGAAGCCCGCAGCGGCGGCGGCGCCACGGCCAGCTACGGCCTCTACAACACCGAGGTGAAGACCGCGCGCGACACCGACGGCCGCAAGGCCAAGGACGGCGTCACCTACACCGCCTCGGTCTGGCAGGGCTTCGGCATCGGCGAGGACGGCTACCTGACGGTCACCGCCGACTGGTCCAAGCGCAACCCGACCAACCGCAGCGACGTCTCGTCGGCCTTCAGCCCGGGCGTCGTCACCGGCCGCTACGGCGACGCCGAGATCGAGAGCAAGTCGCTGTTCGCCAACGGCGGCGTTCCGATCGGCGAGACCTGGAAGGCCTATGGCTGGCTGGGCTACCAGCACCGCGACGGCGAGAGCGCGGCCTTCCCACGCCTGTCCAACAACGCCGCCAACATCCTGTCGATCTATCCGAACGGCTTCCTGCCCAAGATCGTCACCGACATCGACGACTACAACGCCGCCTTCGGCGCCAAGGGCGAGGCCGGCGCCTACACGATCGACGCCAGCTTCACCTACGGCCAGAACGACATCGACTACGGCGTCAAGGACAGCCTGAACGCCTCGTACGGCCCGACCTCGCCGACCTCGTTCAAGGCCGGCTCGATGCGCTACCGCCAGGCGGTGGCCTCGCTGGACGTCACCCGCCCGGTGACCATCGCCGCCTTCGCCCAGCCCTCGACGCTGGCCTTCGGCGCGGAGTACCGCAAGGAAAGCTACGACATCGTCGCGGGCGAACAGGCCTCGTGGGCCAACGGCGGCTACAACGGCCTGGCGGCCGGCGCCCAGGGCTTCCCAGGCTTCCGTCCCAGCAACGCCGTCGACGTCAGCCGCGACAACTACAGCTTCTACGTCGACCTCGACAGCCAGGTGACCGACAAGCTGGACGTCGACGTGGCCGCGCGCTTCGAGGACTATTCGGACTTCGGCACCAAGACGACCGGCAAGATCGCCGCCCGCTACGACATCGCCGACGGTTTCGCCGTGCGCGGCGCGGTGTCGACCGGCTTCCGGGCCCCGGCCCTGCAGCAACAGTACTTCACGGCCACCTCGACCAACATCATCAGCGGCACGGCCACCGAGGTCGGCACCTTCCCGGCCACCAGCCCGGTCTCCGCCGTGCTGGGCGCCAAGGCGCTGGAGCCCGAGGAAAGCAAGAACTACTCGCTGGGCCTGGTCTATCACCGCGGCCCGTTCGAGGTGACGGTCGACGCCTACCAGATCGACATCGACAACCGCATCGTGCTCTCGGAGAACATCCAGGGCAGCGCGACCGGCACGGCGACCCAGCAGGCGATCTACACCCTGTTGCAGCCCTATGGCGTGACCACGGCGCGGTTCTTCATCAACGGTGTCGACACCACCACCAAGGGCGTGGACGTGGTGGTGCGCTACCGCCTCGACGCGGCCGAGGCCGGGCGCTTCGACCTGACCCTGGCGGGCAACTACAACGAGACCGAGGTCACCCGCCTGCCGACGACCAACACCCTGTCGTCGCTGCCGGTCCCGCCGGCCCTGTTCGCCCGCGTCAACGTCCTGACCTTCGAACGCGGCACCCCGCGCACGAAGTTCGTGGCCAGCGGCGACTGGAGCAAGGGGCCGTGGGGCGCGACGCTGAAGCTGACAGGCTACGGCACCGTGCTGCAGCCCAACGCCACCGCCTCGCTCGACTACTGGACCGGCCGCAAGGCGGTGATCGACCTGGAGGCGCGCCGCACCTTCGCCGACAAGCTGACCTGGGCGGTCGGGGCCAACAACCTGTTCGACGAGTATCCCAACCGCACGCCGGCGGCCGTCAACAGCACCAGCGGCGTGGTCGGTTTCCCGAACTACTCGCCGTTCGGCTTCAACGGCCGGTTCCTCTACACCCGGCTCAGCTACAACTGGTAAGCTGACCTGAGGTAAGGTCCGAAGGGGACGCGGCGGAGGCTGCGTCCCCTTTTGTCGTTCACAGAGATATACACAGAACATCCCCATTCATCTTCGCCGTTCACGATGCTCTTCCGAGCGCCCGGACGGCGATCGCGTTAACTTATGCCGATGTCGCTCGTACCTGCTCTCGATCTGCGCCCGCCGGCGCAGGACGCCCCCGCTATCGCCGTCGCGCCGCACAACCTGGAAGCCGAACAGGCGCTGCTGGGCGTGCTGCTGTACGACAACTCGGCCTACGAGCGGCTGACAGACAGCCTGCAGGGCCGCCACTTCTACGAGCCCTTCCACCAGCGGCTGTTCCAGTCGATCGAGACTCACATCCGCAAGGGCCAGCTGGCCGAGCCGATCCTGCTGGCCGACGAATTCAAGCGCGATCCCGCGTTCGAGGAGCTGGGCGGCATCCGCTACCTGGCCGACCTCGTCGACCGCGCGCCGCCGGCGGCCAATGTCGGCGACTACGCCCGCGCCGTGTTCGACCTGGCCCTGCGCCGCGACCTGATCCGCATCGGCGGCGAGATCGCCTCGGCCGCTCACGGCCACGGCGACGAGAAGCGCCCCGCCCGCGACCAGATCGAGGCGGCCGAACAGCAGCTCTACACCCTGGCCGAAAGCGGCACGGCCAGCTCCGGCTTCGTCAGCTTCGGCGACGCCCTGCGCGGCGCGGTCGAGATGACGGCCGAGGCCTTCCAGCGCGACGGCGGCATGTCGGGCCTGGCCTCGGACCTGATCGACCTCGACCAGAAGATCGGCGGCCTTCACCCCTCCGACTTGATCGTGCTGGCGGGGCGTCCGTCGATGGGCAAGACGGCGCTGGCGACCAACATCGCCTTCAACGTCGCCAAGAAGTATGCCTGGGAGCCCCAGCCCGACGGCAGCCGCAAGACCGTCAACGGCGGCGTGGTGGCCTTCTACTCCCTGGAAATGAGCGCCGAACAGCTGGCCCTGCGTATGCTGGCCGACGCGTCGGGCGTGTCGGGTGACAAGCTCCGCAAGGGCGAGATCGACGCCAGCGAGTTCGGACGCGTGCGCGACGCGGCCATGGAGCTGCAGGAAGCGCCGCTCTATATCGACGCCACCGGCGGTATCTCGATCGCCAAGCTGACCGCCCGGGCCCGTCGCCTGAAGCGTCAGGTGGGCCTGGACCTCATCGTCGTCGACTACCTGCAGCTGGTCACCGGCTCGGACCTGGGTTCGAACGCCAGCCGCGTGCAGGAAGTCTCGCAGATCACCATGGGCCTCAAGGCCCTGGCCAAGGAACTGGCCTGTCCGGTCATCGCCCTGTCGCAGCTGTCGCGTCAGGTCGAAAGCCGCGACGACAAGCGCCCGCAGCTGTCGGACCTTCGTGAATCCGGCTCGATCGAGCAGGACGCCGACATGGTCTGGTTCGTGTTCCGCGAAAGCTACTATGTCGGCCGCGCCGAGCCGCGCGAAGGCACGCCCGAGCACCTGACCTGGCAAGAGGAAATGGACAAGCTACAAGGCCTGGCCGAGGTGATCATCGCCAAGCAGCGTCACGGTCCCATCGGCACGGTGCGCCTGTCGTTCAACAGCGACACGACCCGCTTCGGCAACCTGTCGCGCGACCACTATTTCCACCAGATGCGCAGCGGCGACGACGAATAGGCGTCTCGCGCTTTACCTGCATGGGCGCGTCGGGCAACCCTCGGCGCGCGATTCAGGAGGAAGACGCGCGTCATGGAGTTCAGCCCCCTGCCCGTCTCGACCTTCGTCGGGGCGTTTCTGCTGGCTTTCCCGGCCCTGTTCTCGATCGTCAATCCGGTCGGGGCGGCGCTGATCTTCCACCAGATGCTGGCCGACCACCCGGCCGAGACGCGCAAGCGCCTGGCGCCGACCATCGCGCTCTACGCCTTCTTCATCCTGCTGGGCTCGCTGCTGCTGGGCGGCTACGTGCTGAACTTCTTCGGGGTCAGCCTGGGCGCCCTGCGGGTGGCTGGCGGCCTGGTGGTGGCGATCCGCGCCTGGGCGCTCTTGATGGCCCCCGAGGAGCACGAGGAGCGCAAGGCCGACCAGGCCAGCTCTCCGGCCAAGGCGCGGGCCGAGGACATGGCCTTCTTCCCGCTGACCATGCCGTTCACCACCGGCCCGGGCGCGATCTCGGTGGCCATCGCCCTGTCGTCCCAGCGGCCGGTCGAGGGCCACTCGGTGATCCCGTTCTTCATGGGCGCGAGCCTGGCCGTCGCGGTGATCGCCCTGATGGTCTGGGTGTTCTACCGCGCTTCCGACCGGGTGCTGTCGCTGCTGGGCGTCAACGGCGCGCGGGTGATGTCGCGGCTGATGGCGTTCCTGCTGATGTGCATCGGCGTGCAGATCGTCGCCAGCGGCGTCGAAGCCCTGGTGACGCAGTTCCTGGCGACGCGGTGAGTCCTGGCGGGCGTCAGGGCTTGGCTGGCGTCACCCGAGCGGCGGTCAGGGCGCCGGCGGCGTCTCGAACGGGTTCGAAGACGACATACCCGCCCGACACCAGGGCTGCCTTCACACCCCATTTGACCGGGGTGTCATAGCCCCAGTCGCCGCTGCCCTGCTTGATGAGCGTGGCGACCACGACCCCCTCTTCGGTCACCGCCTTGAGGGTTTGGCTCTGTTCGTAAGGCGGATCGATCTCGACGACCTGCTCCTTCAAGGCGGGTGGGCGGTCCTCGATCCATTGGCCGCTGGGGCTGCGGCTCAGGATCATGAAGCCTCCGGCCGAAGCGCGTTCGACCTTGCCGGCCGTCCATCGAAAACAGACCACCGGCTTTTCCTTGGCGGCCGAGCACCAATGGATGTCGTCCTTGCGACGCACGGGCGCCGGCCCCGATCCGACCCGGGGGATAGCCAGGAACTGCGCCCCATAGAACGGCGTACCGGCCGGTATGGTGAAGGTCTCGGGACCGTAGCTAAAGCTGTGCTCCGCCGTCAGTCGGGCGGTCCGCGTGGGCTTCTTGATCGCCTTCTCATAGGTCTCGCCGGGTTGGACGACCCCGACCTTCTTCGAGACCAGAGTCGGCGCGAGTCCCGAGGTTCCGCTCCATAGCGGCGGTGGGGCCGGTTCTTGAGCGACGGCCGCATCGGCGCCCAACATCAGCATAGCACCCAGCGAAAGCACGACGAGCTTCACGAACCACCTCCAGTTGCGTAACGGTCGGAAGGTAGTCCGAAGCGGGCGTCTGTCTATCGGGGCCGTGCAAAAACAGTCGTACGTCGGCTTCTCCCCTGAGCCCCAAGGATGCTAGAGCCGCCCCGTGACCGACGCCCGCCTGACCCTCGACCTCGACGCCCTCGCGGCCAACTACGCCCTGCTTAAGGCGGAGGCCGGCGGCGCCGAGCTGGCGCCGGCGGTCAAGGCCGACGGCTACGGCCTGGGCGCGGGTATCGTCGCCCGCCGTCTGTGGGACGAGGGCGCGCGCGGTTTCTATGTGGCGCGGCTCGCCGAAGGCGTGGCCCTGCGCAAGGCGCTGGGCGATCGCGAGGCGAAGATCCACGTGCTGGACGGGGCGACGCCGGGCTCGGGGCCGACCCTGGTCCAGGCCGGGCTGATCCCGGTGCTCAACAGCCTGCCCCAGGTCGAGGCCTGGAACAGCCAGGCCGGCAAGGGAACGCTGGAAGCGGCGATCCATGTCGACACCGGCATGAACCGCCTGGGCCTGCGCCACGAGGAAGCCGCCGTGCTGACCGCCTCGATGGACCGGCTCAAGCATTTGAACGTCTCGCTGGTGATCAGCCACCTGGCCTGCGCCGGCGAGCCGGAGCATCCGCTGAACGCCCGCCAGCTGACCCGCTTCCGCGACGCGGCCGACCTTTTCCCGAACGCCCGCAGGAGCCTGGCCAATTCGGCCGGCGTGTTCCTGGGCGGCGACTATCATTTCGACCAGTGCCGGCCGGGCATCGCCCTCTACGGCGGCGGCCCGCGCGACGTGCACGACGCCCGGATCAAGGCCGTTGCGACGCTGGAAGCGCCGATCCTGCAGGTGCGGGTCGTGCCGCGCGGCGAGTCGATCGGCTATGGCGCGGCCTTCACCGCGACCCAGACAACCCGCGTGGCGGTGCTGGCCTGCGGCTATGCCGACGGCGTGCTGCGCGGCTCCAGTCCTGCCGGCCACGTATGGTTCGACGGCGCGCGCCGCCGTCTTCTGGGCCGGGTGTCGATGGACCTGATCGCCATCGACGTCACCGACTGCGACGCCGCCCGCCCGGGCGCGATGGTCGAACTGATCGGCCCGAACCTGCCGGTCGACGAGGCCGCGGCCGCCGCGGCGACCACCAGCTACGAACTGCTCGTGCGCCTGGCCGGTCGCGCCCGCCGGGTGGTGCTGGGCGAGGCCTGAGGCCCCGCCCGTCCGGCTTAGCGCGCCAGGCTCTTCAGCTTGCCCGCGTCGACCGAGGCGACGGCGCGCTTGAGGTCGTCGATGCTGTCGGCGTCGCCATTGGCCTCGATCGAGAAGCGGTTGCCGACCACGACGGTGTAGCCGCCGGACTTGGTCTCGCGATCCCACTTCTCGGTGGTCAGCTGGCCGCCGGCCGTGCTGGTCTTCTCGTAGCCGGTATCGGTCTCCGAAGTGCTCTGGGCGTTCATCGCCGAGGCCATGGCCGTCATGCCGCCCAGCGCGCCCAGGTCGGTGACGGCCAGGGTGAAGCGCTTGCCGTCCCGTTCGTAGTCGCCGCGCGCCACCGACATGCCCATGCCGCCGGCGCCGCCGGAGCTGGCCTCCAGCGAGGTACGGTTGAAGCCGGACGTGGCAGCCGGCAGCAGGCCCTTGAGCACGTCAGGCGAGGTCACGGGAACGTCCTTGCCGGCCTCGATCGAGGCGGCGGCCGCCTCCATCTTCTTGGCGGCGGCGTCCATCTGGCCGACGTCGTAGGTCTGGCCGCCGAGGGTGACCGAACCGGTGTCGGCGCCGACGACCTTGGAGGCCGCCAGGCCGCCGCCGATCGCGGCGGCGCCGACGACGGCGCCGGTGATCATGCCGACGACGACATAGAGCACGATGGCGCAGATGACGGTGACGGCCGTGTAGCCGATCGCCTTCTCCTTGGGCGCCTTCATCACCCGCGGCAGGCCCGTATAGAGCAGGTACAGGCCGTAAAGGCCCAGCAGGCCGCCGATGATCGCCAGCGGCGGGAACAGGCTGAAGATCCCCGCCACCCAGCCGGCGGTGCCGGAATAGGCCGCCACCTTGAAGGCCTGCAGGCTGTTCTTCTGGCCGTCGAACGACGGGGCCAGGGCGTCGATGATCAGGCTGAGCAGGAACACCGACAACAGCGACAGGCCATAGCCCACCACGGCGCCGATGATCGCTCCGACGGGCGAGGGCCGGATCGTCGCCAGGCCCGGGATGCCATGGCCGAACACAAGGCTGCCCACCAGGCCGGCCACGGCCGGGATCGCCGCCAGGATGCAGACATAGCCGACGTAGAGGCCCTTGACGGTGGCCGGCTCGGTGTCGATCCGCTCCCACTCGGGCGACGGCGTCAGCAGGATCCGCTTCACGCGGCCCACGAGATCGGAAGAAACGGCTCCGGGTTCGACCACGGACATCTTAGGCGCCTCCAGCAAGATCCTGAGTCTGCGCCCCCCAGTGCTTGTCTACACCCAACACACTCCAAACGGGAACAATGTTCGGAGACACGGGCTTGCCAGGCTGCGTCCGGCTTTGGCGCAGGCGATCGCCAACCTGTAGTCTCCACACATTCGAGAATCAGGAGACCTCATGGCCCGCGACGGCGCCGTCTACGCCTGCCAGTCCTGCGGGGCGGTTCAGACCAAGTGGGCCGGGCAATGCCCCGCCTGCCAGAGCTGGAACACGCTCGTCGAAGAGGTCGGCGTGCGCCCGCCCGGCGCGATGTCGACGACCAAGGCCACGCGGTCTCGCGGCCTGCAGTTCACCGGCCTGGAGAGCGACACCCCCGCCCCGCCCCGCATCCTGACCGGCGTCGACGAGTTCGACCGGGTCTGCGGCGGCGGCGTGGTGCCCGGCTCGGCGATCCTGATCGGCGGCGACCCGGGCGTGGGCAAGTCGACCCTGCTGCTGCAGGTCTGCGCCAACGCCTCGAGCCGGGGCGTGGCCTGCGCCTACATCTCGGGCGAAGAGGCCGTCGAGCAGATCCGCGGCCGGGCCGACCGCATGGGGCTGGCCGGCGCGCCGGTGAAGCTGGCCGCCGAGAGCAGCCTGCGCGACATCCTCGACGGACTGAAGCGCGACAGGTTCGACCTGGTCGTCATCGACTCGATCCAGACCATGTGGAGCGACGCCCACGAGGCCGGTCCCGGCACGGTCACCCAGGTCCGCGCCTGCGCCACCGAATTGGTGCGGCTGGCCAAGCAGAAGGGCGTGGCGATCCTGCTGGTCGGTCACGTCACCAAGGACGGCCAGATCGCCGGCCCGCGCGTGGTCGAACACCTGGTGGACGCCGTGCTGAGCTTCGAGGGCGAGCGCGGCTATCCGTTCCGCATTCTGCGCGGCGCCAAGAACCGCTTCGGGGCCACCGACGAGATCGGCGTGTTCGAGATGGGCGACGTGGGCCTGCGCGAGGTGAAGAACCCCTCGGCCCTGTTCCTCAACGAAGGCGGCGAGCGCGCGGCGGGGGCGGCGGTGTTCGCCGGCATCGAGGGATCGCGGCCCGTTCTGGTCGAGTTCCAGGCCCTGGTCGCGCCTTCCGCGTACGGAACGCCCAGACGCGCCGTGGTCGGATGGGATTCCGGACGCCTGGCCATGGTGCTGGCCGTGCTGGAATCGCGCTGCGGCCTTGGTTTTGGCGACAAGGACGTCTATCTGAACGTCGCCGGCGGGCTGAGGATCACCGAACCCGCCGCCGACCTCGCGGCGGCGGCCGCTCTGGCCTCCTCGGCCATGGACGTCGCCCTGCCGCAGGACTGCGTGGTGTTCGGCGAGGTCAGCCTCTCCGGCGAGATCCGGCCCGTGAGCCGAATGGAGTCGCGTTTGAAGGAAGCCGCCAAGCTCGGGTTCGGCCGCGCGCTGGGACCGCTGTCGGGCCTGCCCGAAGGCGGCGGCGCCCTGCCGGTGGCCGGCGCGGCGCGACTGGCCGACGCGGTCCGCCGAATCGAGAACGACATCTGGAGCTCGCACGCGTGACGCCGTTCGACATCATCGCCGGACTGATCCTGCTGGTTTCCGGCGCCGTCGGTTTCTTCCGCGGCGCCTCGCGGGAACTGACCTCGGCGCTGTCGTTCATCCTGGCCGCCGTCGTCGCCCTGCTGGGCCTGCGCCTGACCGGCCCCCTCTTCCGTGAATTCATGGACCCGGACTGGGCGGCGACGGCCGCCGCCATCCTGGTCACCTTCGTCATCGCCTTCGTCGCCCTGCGCCTGATCGGCGGCCAGTTGACCAGGACCCTGCACGCCGACGGCACGCTGGGCCTGCTCGACCGCCTGATCGGACTGGGCTTTGGCCTGCTGCGCGCGCTGGTCGTGCTGGGCGTCTTCAACCTCGTCTTCCACATGGCCACGCCGCGCGACCGCGTGCCGGCCTGGGTGTCGGAGTCGATGTTCTATCCGCTGTCCAACGCCAGCGCCCGGGTGCTGAAGGTGTTCGCGCCCAAGGGCGCGGGCTTGGCCGGCAAGCTCGCGCCCGCCATCGAGGACGCCGTCCGCGACGGGGCCAGCGACAAACCGTCCGACGCCGAGCGCGGCGAAGAAGGCTATGATAAGGACCAGCGTCGGAAGCTCGACGACCTGGTGGAGAAATCGCAATGACGTCTATCGGCCAGTCGACCGACCGCTTCTCGTCCGCGCCCTGGCGCGATCCCGAGGACGACACGCTGCGCCTGGAATGCGGCGTGTTCGGCGTGTTCGGCGCCCGTGACGCCGCCGCCATCGCCGCCCTGGGCCTGCACGCCCTGCAGCACCGCGGCCAGGAAGCCTGCGGCATCGCCGCCTTCGACGGCGCCCGCTTCCACACCGAGCGCCACATGGGCCACGTCGGCGACGCCTTCACCGGCGCCGACCTCGTCCAGCGCCTGCCGGGCAACATGGCCATCGGCCACACGCGCTACTCCACGGCCGGCGGCAGCTTCATCCGCAACGTCCAGCCGATGTTCGCCGATCTGGAGACCGGGGGCCTGGCCCTCGCCCACAACGGCAACCTGACCAACTTCCTGACCCTGCGCGAGCGCCTGGTGCAGGAAGGCGCGATCTTCCAGTCGACCAGCGACAGCGAGGTGATCCTCCACCTGATCGCCCGCTCGCGCAAAGCCAAGATCGTCGACCGCTTCATCGACGCCATCGGCCAGATCGAAGGCGGCTACGCCCTGGTGGCGATCACCAACAAGAAGATGATCGGCGTGCGCGACCCGCTGGGCATCCGCCCGCTGGTGCTGGGCGACCTGGACGGCAAGCCGGTCCTGGCGTCGGAGACCTGCGCCCTCGACATGATCGGCGCTCGCTTCGTGCGCGACGTCGAGCACGGCGAGATGGTCGTCATCAGCGACACCGGCGTCAAATCCCTGCGCCCGTTCGCGGCGCCCGCCGCCCGCCCTTGCGTCTTCGAATACGTCTACTTCGCCCGCCCCGACAGCGTCGTGAACGGCCGCTCGGTCTACGAGGTGCGCAAGCGCATGGGCCGCCGCCTGGCCATCGAGACCGGCGTCGAGGCCGACGTCGTGGTGCCGGTTCCCGACAGCGGCGTGCCGGCGGCCATCGGCTACGCGGCCGAGAGCGGCCTGCCCTTCGACCTGGGCATCATCCGCAACCACTATGTGGGCCGCACCTTCATCCAGCCGACGCAGGGCGTGCGCGAACTGGGCGTCCGCATGAAGCACAGCCCCAACCGCGCCGTGCTGGAAGGCAAGCGCGTCATCCTGATCGACGACTCGATCGTGCGCGGCACCACCTCGCTGAAGATCGTCCGCATGGTCCGCGAGGCCGGCGCCAAGGAAGTGCACCTGCGCTCGGCCAGCCCGCCGATCAAGTGGCCCGACTTCTACGGCATCGACATGCCCGAGCGCGAACAGCTGCTGGCGGCGACCAAGTCGCTCGAGGAAATGGCCAAGTTTCTGGAAGTGGACTCGCTCGGCTTCCTGTCGGTCGAGGGCCTGTACGAGGCCCTCGACTGCGCCCCCCGCGATCCGGTGGCGCCGCAGTTCACCGACCACTACTTCACCGGCGACTATCCCACCCGCCTGACCGATCGCGAGATCGCCGAAGGCCGCAACGACCAGGCCGAAAAGCAGCTGTCGCTGCTGGTCAGCGCCTAGTCTTTCGCATGCTCGAGGGTCCTTCGACTTGTTCGAGGGACCCAAGCTGCGCTACCCCCGGTATACGGCCAACTCGCTTTGATCTTTCGGCCGCTCGGACTGCCCGGACGGACCGGGCGACGACCCAGTTGAGAGTCGCCACTTGGCCAATCCCGTCTCCGCCGTCCTCTCCAAGCTGAAGATCGACGCCTACATCATCGCCCTGTTCGGCATGGTGGTGCTGGCCTCGTTCCTGCCCGTGCGGGGCCAGGCGGCGGAGGTCACCGGCTGGGTGGTCAAGATCGCCATCGCCCTGCTGTTCTTCCTGCACGGCGCCAAGCTGTCGCGCGAGGCGGTGATCGCCGGCGTCACCCACTGGCGCCTGCACCTGACCATCCTGGCCTTCACCTTCGTGCTGTTCCCGATCCTGGGCCTGCTGATCAGCAAGGTCGGGGTCCTGACGCCGACCATGGCTGCGGGAATGGTGTTCCTGGCCTGCCTGCCTTCGACGGTGCAGTCGTCGATCGCCTTCACCTCGATCGGGCGCGGCAACGTCGCCGCCGCCGTCTGCGCGGCATCGGCCTCGAACCTGTTCGGCATCTTCCTGACCCCGGTGCTGGTGGGCCTGCTGATGAACGCCCACGGCGACGTCGGCGGCTGGGACTCGATCAAGTCGATCATCGTCCAGCTGCTCGTGCCGTTCGTGGCCGGCCAGCTGGCCCGGCCGCTGGTCGGCAAGTGGATCGAGAAGCACAAGACACTGGTCGGCCGCGTCGATCGCGGCTCGATCCTGCTGGTGGTCTATTCGGCCTTCAGCGCCGCCGTGGTCGAGGGGCTGTGGCGCAAGGTCTCGCCGCTGGAGCTGGTCGTGCTGCTGCTGGTCTGCGGCGTGCTGCTGACCCTGGTCATGCTGGCCACCATGTGGGGCGCGCGCCTGCTGGGCTTCTCCAAGGCCGACGAGGTGGCGATCGTGTTCTGCGGCTCCAAGAAGAGCCTGGCGACCGGCGTGCCCATGGCCGGCATCCTGTTCCCCGGGGCCACCGCCGGCGTGCTGGTGCTGCCCCTGATGATCTTCCACCAGATCCAGCTGATGGCCTGCTCGGTCCTGGCGCAGCGCTACGCCGCGCGTCCGGCCGACGACGAAGCCTGATCACCCCGACAATCAAACGCCCGCGAGAGGCGCAGGAAACGCTCATGACCACCATCGACACGCCGCTCGCCGGCCGCATCGCCCTCGTGACCGGCGCCACGCGCGGCATCGGCGCCGCCATCGCGCTGGGCCTGGCCAAGGCCGGCGCCCACGTCATCGCCCTGGGCCGCACCCAGGGCGCGCTCGAAGCCCTGGACGACGCGATCCTCGCCGCCACGGGCCAGCGCGCCACCCTGGTCCCGCTGGACCTGCGCGAGGCTGACGGCCTGGATCGGCTGGGCGCGGCCCTGCACGAGCGCTATGGCCGGCTCGACATCCTGGTCGGCGCGGCCGGCGTGCTGGGCGCGCTGACGCCAGTGGGGCACCTGGACCCCAAGGGCTGGGACATGATCCTGTCGACCAACCTGACGGCCAACTGGCGACTGATCCGGGCCATGGACCCGCTGCTGCGCGCCTCCGACGCCGGCCGGGCCGTCTTCCTGACCAGCAGCGTCGCCAAGAGCCACCGGGCGTTCTGGGGCGCCTACGCGGCCTCAAAGGCCGGCCTGGAGACCATCGTCGACTGCTATGCCGACGAGATGGAGAACACCAAGGTCCGCGCCTTCTGCATCGACCCCGGGGCCATGCGCACCAAGATGCGGGCCGGCGCCTTCCCGGGCGAGGACCCGTCGACCGTGCAGGATCCGGCCGAGATCGCGCCTTTCGTGGTGGACCTGACTCGCCCGGACCGCGAGCCGCCCAAGGGCGTCGTTCGCTTCAAGGAACGAGGTCAAGAGTCAGCAAGCCTCGGCTGATAACTGAACCGCGTAAACATTCGCAGGTCCAGTTTCCACATGCAAAACACAGATAAACCGCGAAATATTCTCACCTAACGGATATTACGGATTATCTGCGGTCAAGCTGGTGGTCGGCCCCACGACACAAGACCTCAAAATCAATAACTGCGACAATCCGACGCAGATTACGCTTTCGGAAACCATCGCTCGTTAAGCATGGAATAAGACTCGCGGTCTCACCCTAAGGATGCAGCGCTGCCAGGGCGCGGTCCTCGGGGTTTGGACAAATGCCGTTTTCGTTCAAGCGTGGTCGCGCCGCGGCCGACGAGCGTCTCGCCGAGCTGGAGGCCGCCGTGGCGGCCATCCATCGCTCTCAAGCCGTCATCGAGTTCGAGCTCGACGGCACCATCCTGACCGCCAACACCAACTTCCTGAAAACGGTGGGCTACTCGCTGGACGAGATCCGCGGCCGGCATCACAGCATGTTCGCCGATCCGGAGTTCGCCCGCAGCGACGAGTACAAGCAGTTCTGGCTGAACCTCTCGCGTGGTGAGTTCTTCGCCGGCAAGTTCCAACGCCAGGGCAAGGGCGGCGTCGAGATCTGGATCCAGGGCGCCTACAACCCGGTGTTCGACGCCGCGGGCAAGCCCTGCAAGGTCATCAAGTTCTGCACCGACATCACCCAGGCCGAACAGGAGCGGATGGCCAACGAGGCCCTGCGCCGCACCGAGGCCGAACAGGGCGCCGTGGTGCTGACCCTGGCCGACAACCTGCGCCGGCTGGCCGGGGGCGACCTGACCGCCGACATCACCGCCGCCTTCGAGGGCCGCTTCGCCTCGATCAAGAGCGACTACAACGCCGCCCTGCAGTCGTTACGCCAGGCCATGACCGAGATCGGCTCGTCGACCCAGGGCGTGCACAACGGCTCCAACGAGATCACGGGCGCCTCCGAAGACCTCTCCAAGCGCACCGAGCAACAGGCCGCCGCGCTGGAGGAAACCGCTGCGGCCCTGGACGAGATCACCGCCACGGTGCGCCGCAGCGCCGAGGGCGCCCGCGCGGCCTCGACGGCCGCCTCCAGCACCCGCCAGGAGGTCACCCGCTCGGGCGAGATCATGCGCGACGCCATCGCCGCCATGGGCGAGATCGAGCAGAGCTCGGGCAAGATCGGCCAGATCATCGGGGTGATCGACGAGATCGCCTTCCAGACCAACCTGCTGGCGCTGAATGCGGGCGTCGAGGCCGCGCGCGCCGGCGAGGCCGGTCGCGGCTTCGCGGTCGTCGCCCAGGAAGTGCGGGCTCTCGCCCAGCGCTCGGCCGAGGCGGCCAAGGAGATCAAGAGCCTGATCGCCAACAGCAGCGCCCAGGTCGAGCGCGGCGCCAAGCTGGTGGGCGACACCGGCCAGTCGCTGACCGGCATCGTCGGCCGCATCGCCGAGATCGACACCCTGATCTCCGAGATCGCCCAGTCTGCGCACGAGCAGGCCACGGGCCTCAACCAGGTGAACACCGCCATCAACCAGATGGACCAGGTGACCCAGCGCAACGCGGCGATGGTCGAGGAGGCCACGGCCGCGGCGGCCTGCCTGCGCAACGAGGCCTCGTCGCTGGCCGAACTGGTCTCGCGCTTCGAGACCGGCGGCCCGCCGGCCCAGGCGATCACGCGCCCCGCGCCGGCCCAGCGTCCGGCGGCCGAAAACCCGGTCGCCGCCGCCCAGAGCCGCATCGCCCAGTCGTTCCGTCCCGGCACGGCCGTCGGCCAGGACTGGGAAGAGTTCTAGACCCCTCCCCCGGTGCGTCCTGGAGCCTGCCTGACAGCAGGCTCCAGATCTGGCGCGCGCTCTAGCGGCCCTTCGGGCGGCCGCCGGGCGCGTTACCGCGCACCACGCGCGAGCCGGCCACCGGACGACGCGGACCGCCGGCCTTGCCGCCCGCGGTCTTGCTCCCGACCTTGTAGCTCGGGGTGGTCGAGACCTTCTTCTGGGCCTTGGGCCCCTGCGGCTTCACCGACTTGACCGCCGCCTTGCCGGGGTCGGCCTTGGGCGCCTCGACCTTGCCGGCATTCGCCTTGACCGGGGCCGCCTTGCGGGCGCCAGCCTTCACGGCGACCGCCTTGCTGGTAGCGGCCTTGGGCGCGCCGGCCTCGCCAGGGGCGTCCGCGGCGGTATCAGCCGCCGCTTCGGCCAGCAGCGCCGCCCTCTGGGCCGATTTCTTGACCGTGTTGCGCGAGGCCTTCAGGCGCGCCTTCTCGGCTTCCTTCTTTTCGAAGGCTCGTTTGCCGCGGACGACATGCCCCTGCTCGGGCTCGGCATAGGGGTTGGCGCCCGACTTGATGGTGATGCGCAGCGGCACGCCCGGCAGGTCGAAGCTTTCGCGCAGGCTGTTGACCAGATAGCGACGGTAGTGGTCGGGCATCTGGTCGGCGCGACTGGAGAACAGCACGAACGTCGGCGGACGGGCCTTGGTCTGGGCCATGTACTTCGGCTTGACTCGCTTGCCGCCCACCGAGGGCGGCGGGTGGCGCTGCATGGCCATCTGCAGCCAGTCGTTCAGGTCGCGGGTCTTGACCTTGGTCGACCAGTCGCGGTGCGTCTTGATCACGGCCGGCATCAGGCGCTCGACGCCCTTGCCGGTTTCCCCCGACAGGGCCACCACCGGCGCGCCGCGCAGCTGCGGCAGCATGCGTTCGGCGTGCTCGTTGAACTCCTTGAGGATCTGGCCCGGGTCCTCGATCAGGTCCCACTTGGCCAGCACGAAGACGACGCAGCGCCCTTCCCGCTCGGCCAGGTCGGCGATCTGCAGGTCCTGGGTCTCGAACGGATGGGTGGCGTCCATCACCAGCAGCACGACCTCGGCGAAGGTCATCGAGCGGATGGTGTCCTGGGTCGAGAGCTTCTCGAGCTTCTCGTTGACCTTGGCCTTCTTGCGCAGGCCGGCGGTGTCGACCAGGCGGATCTTGCGGCCGTCCCAGGTCCAGTCGACCGAGATCGAATCGCGAGTGATGCCGGCTTCCGGGCCGGTCAGCAGACGCTGCTCGCCGATCAGGCGGTTGACCAGGGTCGACTTGCCGGCGTTCGGACGGCCGATGATCGCGATCTTGATCGGCTTGGTGTCGTCGTCGTAGTCCTCGAACTCTTCCTGTAGCTCCTCCGGCGTCACCGCCAGGAGGGCCGCATAGAGGTCGGCCATGCCCTCGCCGTGCTCGCCGCTGATCGGGATCGGCGCTCCCAGGCCCAGGCGGTGAGCCTCGGCGGCGCCGATCTCGGCCTGCTTGCCTTCCGACTTGTTGGCGGCGACCACGACCGGCTTGTTCCGGCGGCGCAGCATCTCGGCGAAGATCTTGTCGAGCGGCGTCAGGCCCTCGCGGGCGTCGAACACGAACAGCGCGACGTCGGCCTCGTCGATGGCCAGCTCGGTCTGGGCGCGCATGCGCGCCTCCAGGCTCTCGTCGGTGACGTCCTCGAAGCCGGCGGTGTCGATCAGTTCCAGATCGAGGTCGCCGAGGCGACCGTGCGCGAACCGGCGGTCACGCGTGACCCCGGGCTGGTCGTCGACCAGGGCCAGCTTCTTGCCGGCGAGGCGGTTGAACAGCGTGGACTTGCCCACATTGGGGCGGCCGACGATGGCGAGTTTCAAAGGCATAGGGGTCAGTAGTCGATTTTTCGGGTCCCGGCAAAGCAACAAGCCCGGGCTGGCGATTCGCCAGCCCGGGCCCGGGACAGGTTACGAGTTCAGCCGGAGCTCCGAAGAGCACCGGATCGGATCAGCGGATGGCGATCAGGTCGGCGTCGTCGGTGGTGACATAGATCTTGTCGCCCACGGCGATCGGGGCCAGCAGCACCGGCGCGCCGATCTTCAGGGTCTTTTCCGTGGCGCCGGTCTTGGGGTTCAGGGCCACGGCCTCGCCGTAGCTGGACACCGTGATCAGGCGGCCCGAAGCCAGGATCGGGCTGGACCAGATGCGCGGACGCTTGGCCAGCTTCTTCTTCTGCTTCTTGGAAAGCTTGTCGGTCTCGTTGAGGTCGCGGATCCAGTGGACCTGGCCGCCATCGCGCGAGGCGCAGATCACCTGGCCGGCCTTGTCGACCACGTAGACCACGTCGCCGGCGGGCCAGGGCGTGGTGATGGCCGTGACCGGCAGGGTCCAGCGGGCCTGGCCGGTGCGCAGATCGGTGGCGGCGAACACGCCCGAGTGGCTGACGGCGTAGACGTCGCCCTTGTAGATCACCGGGCGGCCGGCGATGTCGCGGATTTCCGACAGGGCGTTGGTGCGGCTGGCGCGGCTGAGGGCCTCGCTCCACAGGTCGTTGCCGTTACCGGTGCGCAGCGCCACCAGTTCGCCCGAGGCGAAGCCGGCGACGACGGTGTCGCCGCTGATGGCCGGGCTCGAACCGCCCAGGATGCGGGCCGGCTCGATCAGGGCCTGATAGGTCCAGCCCGGCGCGCCGTCGGCGGCCGAGTAGGTCAGCAGTTCGTTGTCGGTCGAGACCACGAAGACGCGGCCGTCGGCCACGGTCGGCGCGGCGTGGACCGGCGTGCTGGTGGCCTGGCGCCAGTTTTCCTTGCCGGTGGCCGCGTCAAGCTGGGCCACGAAGCGGAAGCCCGACGAGACGTAGAGCTTGCCGTCGGCGTAGGCCACGCCGCCGCCGAAGCCGCGGGTGTCGTCCTTGCGGCCGCCGATGCCCATGAAGCCGCGCTTGCCCGGCTGGCGGGCCGGACGCAGGTCCTTGCGCCACAGGGTCTCGCCCGTGACGGCGTCGAGCGCCGAGACCTTGGCCTCGCCGTCGAGCACGAAGATCTTGCCCTCGGCCGAAACCGGGTTGGCGGTGATGTGGAAGGTGCGGTTGGCCTTCTGGCCGAAGCCCTTGCGCCAGGCGATCTCGAAGTCCTTGCCGGCGGCGACGTGCTCGACCGACTGCTCGGGGCTGCCGCCCGGCAGGCGCCAATCAGCCTGGGGCTGCGGTTCGGGCAGGAAGAAGTCGACGCCCTTCAGGCCGTCAGCCGCCTCGACCTTCTGGTCGAAGGCGATGACCGAGATACGCTGGCCTTGGCTGGCGGTGGCCTTGTTCTTGTCGTCCTTGCCGAAGGGGTTGAGCTTCGACACCGTCGAGCAACCGGTCACCGACACCGCGGCCGACATCATCGCGGCGAGCAGCAGGGAACGCTTCAGAGTCATGGGTCGGTGGCTCATTGAGCTTGGGGTTGCAGGCCCGGCGGCAGCTGGCCGGGCGCGAGTTGGACCGGCGGCGGCAGCGCGGCGGCGGCCTTGACGGCGGCCGGCAGGGCCTTGGCCGAGCCGGAATCGATCATCTGGATCGCGGCCTGGGCGCGCTGGCGGGTGTCGTCCGAGCCGTCCGAGAGCAGCGAGAGGACGACGAAGTCGCCGCGCGCCTCGGCCGTCTTGCCGGCCTGGAGCTTGGCGAACGCCAGGGCTTCCTTGGCCTGCACGCGGTAAGGGCTCTTCTCGCCGGTCAACGGGGTCAGCCTCGACTCGATCTCCTGATAAGGAGCCGTGTCCATGAGCGCGAAGGCGGATTTGAGGCGCGCTATGTCACCCATGACAGGATCGGGAGCAATCTTGGCCGCTTCGTCGAAATAACCGACGGCTTCCTTGGTCTTGCCCTCGTCCAGGCGGATGCCGCCCATCTGCATGAAGGCCAGGGCGCGATACGCGGCGTTGCCTTCCTTCGACAACTTCTCGAACTCGGTGAAGGCCTTGGCGGGGCCTTCCTTCTCGTAGGCCTCGAGGGTCGCCTGGACGGCTTCCGACGCCTTGTTGGCGCGGTTGCTCTCGTAGGCGGTCCAGCCCCACCAGCCGCCCACGCCCAGAACCGCGATCGCGGCGACCGCGCCCAGGACGGGCAGCGACTTCAGCGCGAAGGTCTTGTAGCGGTCGGAGCGAAGCTGCTCTTCGACCTCGTCAAACACATCGACCACGAACGAGGCTCCAGTACGGGCGCCGGCGGCGCCGGGGCGCCGCTCCCGGACGGTTCCGGACGACGCAAGGTTGAAAACATCAGGAGTCGGGGCGCGGGCCGCGACGCAGGCGGCGAACCTATAGCGTGTCCGCCGCCGCCGCAACGGCGGGGAACCGGGGTTTGAAAGGCTATCGACAATGGATCGGCCGACGCCAGCGCCTCCCCCTCGGTCGCTCCGCGATCAGTCCTTCTTGGCGTAGTAGGTCTCGGCGGGTCCCGGGAAGCTGCGGTCCTTGACGTCGCGGGCGTAGTCGGCCGCGGCCTTCTCGATCGCGCCCTTCAGGTCGGCGTAGCGGCGGACGAACTTGGGCGTCCAGTCGAACAGGCCCAGCATGTCGTCGCTGACCAGCACCTGGCCGTCGCAGCCGGCCGAGGCGCCGATGCCGATGGTCGGCGGGGCGATGACCTGCGTGATCTCGCGGGCCAGGGCCTCGGCGACGCCCTCGACGACCACGGCGAAGGCGCCGGCCTCGGCGGTGGCGCGGGCCTCGGCCAGGATCTTCTGGCGGCCTTCCTCGTCGCGGCCCTTGGCCTTGAAGCCGCCGTCGACCAGCACCGCCTGCGGACGCAGGCCCACATGGCCCATGACCGGCACCCCGCGATCGACGAGATAGCGAATGGTGTCGGGCACGGTCGGGCCGCTCTCGACCTTCACCGCCTGGGCGCCCGTCTCCTTCATGATGCGGACGGCGTTGGCGTAGGCCTCCTCGGGCGCGCCCTCGTACGAGCCGAACGGCATGTCGACCACGACCATGGCCTTTTTCGAGCCGCGCATGACCGCCTGGCCGTGCAGGATCATCATCTCCATGGTCACGCCGACGGTGTTGGGCAGGCCGTGCACCACCATGCCCAGCGAGTCGCCGACCAGCAGGACGTCGCAGGCGTCGTCCAGGGCGGCCGCCACCGGGGCGGTGTAGGCGGTGAGACAGACGATCGGAACGCCGCCCTTGCGGGCGGCGATATCGGGGGCGGCGAGACGGCGGACCGTCTCCTGACGATGGGCGGACAAGCTTCGCTCCGGCTCTATTGCGGACGCCCGGAGCGCGGCGGGGCCGCCTCCGGATTAGAACTCTTCGACCAGTCGGGTGACGGCGAAGGCCAGAGCGATAGCCGCAAGAGCGGCGCCGAGCCAAAGGGTTTCTACGCTGGCCGGCGTGGCGACGAACTGATTCACCTGGTCCATCACCCTGTCGACGCCCAGGTCGACGGTCGAGACGCCCTCGCTGGAGGCCGCCCGCAGGTCGGTGGCGAAACGGCTGGCGATCAGTTGCCCGACCGCGATCAGACCGGCGACGCCGCCGGCCGCGCCGATCGCCAGGCGACGCAGCGCCCAGCCCCGGTCCAGCCGACGCTCGACCCGCTGGTGAAAGGCCTCCGCGTCCGCAAGCGCCGGCGGCTCTGCGAACAGCCGAGCAAGCTGCGCATCGAAGTCGCGATCAACCATGACCTTCCCTCCGCGCCGAAACGTCCGTGGGCGCCAACCTCGCCCTGAGTTTATCCAGACCACGTTTGACATGGGATTTGACCGTGCCGATCGGGATGTTCAAGGCCTCGGCGGCCTCCGCATGAGACCAGTCCGCGCCGTAGCAGAGCGAAACGCAAAGCCGCTCGCCATGCGAAAGCGCCTTGAGCGCCTCGTCGAGATCCAGCCGGTCGCCCGGGGCGTCGCCGGAAACTGCGGGCGGCGGCTCCTCCGGCGCGGCGTCCGAGAAGATCAGGCGCGAGTCGCGCTTGACCTTGCGCAGGTAGAGCCGCGCGGCGGTCTTCTTGATCCAGCCGCCGAAGGCGCCCTCGCCGCGATAGTCGGCGATCTGCTCGAAGCCGACGAGGAACGCGTCCTGGGCGATGTCGTCGGCGCTGGCCGAATCGGCGCCCAGGCGACGCAGCAGGCCTCTCACGGACGAGCCGTGCCGTCGCACGAGCTCCCCGTAGGCCCGGCGGTCGCCGGTGGCGGCCAGGGCCGCCAGCTCGACATCGTGACCGGTGGTGGGCGGGCGTTCGATGCCCATGATGAAAGTCCCCTCTTCCCCCAAGCGCCTGCGTCAGGCGTCCGGCCGGTAACCCTTGTTGGGGTTGAAGAAGCTGAGAACCACGTAGGCGATGCCGATCAGGGCGGGAATGGCGGCCGCGCCGAGCAGCGGGTGGAAGGCCTCGTCGTGGCGCTGACCCAGAATCAGGCCCATGACGGCCAGGCCGGCGCCGATGGCGATCAGGATCACCCCGGCGCGGATATCGCGCACCGCGGTGGATTCCTTCGGCGGCTTGATGTCCTTGGTCATCGCGTCGACCAGTTCGGGCGGCAGAGCCTGTCCCTTCTCGATCGCGGTGCGGACCGTCGCCTGCATTTCGTGCTTGTTGCGGGCCTTCAACCACGTGGGCACCAGCACGATGGCGGCGATCATCGCGAAAAAGCCCAGCGGGACCAGAATGTCTTCCATGACTCGTTCCCCTCGAAAGTCCGACGAGAGCCTGTCGCTTTCGTCTCGTACAGGGAAGAGGCTTCGACGGCGCCGTTTGGAGGCGCCGGCCGAGATGAAACTTTCGTAAGGGAGATCAGGCCGTGGCGACGGCCGCGACGGCGCGCTGCGGGGCCAGGCTGGCGACGATGTCGTCGACGGCGTCCAGCAGCACGGTCGGCGCGTGGTCGACCAGCAGCTGTCGGGTGGCGTAACCCCAGGTGACGGCGCCCGAGGCCAGGCCCAGGGCGTTGGCCGCGTCGATGTCGCGGGTCTCGTCGCCGATCGAGATCACCCGGCCCGGCTTCACCCGGGCGGTCTTGATGACCTTGGTGAACTTCTTGGCCTTGCCGAACAGCGAGGCGCCGCAGCCATAGTGGTCGATCAGCTTGGCCAGGTCGGGACCCAGCACAGTGCGGATCGTGGCTTCGCTGTTGGAGCTGACCACGGCCAGGCGCACACCGCCGGCCGAGAGGGCCTTGAGCATATCCGGAACGCCCGGGAACAGACCGATCGAGCCGATCTCGGCGGCCATCAGCTTCTTGCCGTGGGCGGCGATGATCGGGATCTTCCAGGCCGAGACGCCCAGGTACTTGATGATCTCGCGATTGGGACGGCCGCGCAGCATCTCGACTTCCTCGTCGGTGACGCTCTTGAAGCCGTACATCCTGGCCATCGGGTTGACGAGCTTCAGCACCACGGCGCCGCTGTCGGCCAGCGTGCCGTCGAAATCAAAGATCGCCAGATCGTAGGGAAGCCCCGAAGTCACGCCCACTCAATGCCCTGCCGCCGGACGAACCGGCCGTTTCCTCTAGACTTAGCCGCTGGACGCGGTCCTTGTCGCCCCAAAGTTCTCCAACTCGCGTCAATCGCGCAAGCGGCGTTTCGCTCGTCAGGCGAGAATGGCCGTATACTGATCGGGTTTGAAGCCCGCCAGCAGCTTGCCGTCGACGTCGAGGATCGGTCGCTTGATCATCGAGGGCTGGGCCAGCATCAGTTCGACCGCCTTGCCCGCGTCGACGCCGACCTTGTCGGCGTCGGGCAGCTTGCGGAAGGTCGTGCCGGCGCGATTCAGCACCGTTTCCCAGCCCAGTTGCGCGACCCAGCGCTCGACGTCGGCGCGGTCGGCGCCCGAGACCTTGTAGTCGTGGAAGGCGTAGGCCACGCCGTGCTCGTCGAGCCAGGCGCGGGCCTTCTTCATCGTGTCGCAGGCCTTGATGCCGTAGATCGTCACCGTCACCGGGCGCGCTCCAGAACTTCCGGCCGCGAGTCGGCCCCTCCCCACCCGATTAGCATTTTCGCCCGGCGCGCGGTCGGATTTGACCTGGAGCAGTTGCGTCTCACTCGCGGCATGACAACATTGCCCCCATGACCGATCTCGCCCTCGCCCAGGCCCCGTCCCTCGCCAAGCGCCTCAAGGCCGGCACCGAGGCGACCCACGAGCGACTGGACAAGAGCATCATGGCCGGCCGGCCGTTCGCCGATCGCGCCCGCTACGGCCGGTTCCTCGACGTGCAGTACAGGTTCCATCGCGACATCGACGGCCTGTACCAGCGGGCCGAACTGGCCGAGCGACTGCCCGACCTGGACGGTCGCAGACGCCTGGCGCAGATCGCCGCCGATCGGACCGACCTTGGCCTTGCCGCCCTCGCCGAGCTTCCGCCGCCGGCCTTCGACGCGAGCGGCGACCTCGACCTGGCCACGGCGCTGGGCTGGCTCTACGTGGCCGAGGGCTCGAACCTGGGCGCGGCCTTCCTGTTCAAGGCCGCCGCCAAGCTCGGCCTGGACGAGACGCTCGGCGCGCGCCACCTTGCGGGCCATCCGGACGGTCGCGCCGCCCACTGGCGGCAGTTCACCGCCGCCCTCGACGCGGCCGGACTGGACGAAGCGGGCGAAGCGCGGGCCCTCGCCGGCGCGCAAGCCGCCTTCTCACGGGTGCAGGCCTATGTCGACGCCGCCTTCGGCTGAACCGCCGGCCATCGAGCTGGACGCTCCGGCGCCTGCGCCCCTGCCGACGTCACGCGGCGTGCGGACCGGCTACCTGATCGCGGGCCTGGCGTTGACGGCGCTCGGGATCATCGGGGCGTTCCTGCCGCTGATGCCGACGACGATCTTCCTGATCCTGGCCGCCGGCTGCTTCGGGCGCTCCTCGCCGAGGCTCGAGGCCTGGCTTCTGAATCACCCGCGCTTTGGCCCCTCGGTCCGGGCCTGGCGGGCCAACGGCGCGATCCCGCGCAAGGCCAAGGTCTTCGCCTGCCTGGGCATGGCCGGCGGCATGGCGGTGTTCCTGATCGCGGCGCGCCCCAAGCCTTGGCTTGGCCTGCTGGTCGGCGTGATCATGGCGGGCTGCGCGGCCTTCGTGGTCTCGCGCCCGGCCCCGCCGACGAGCTGACGCCAAGCGCCACGCTGGGAACGGCGTGCACGCGCCGGCGGTTTTCCTTCGACAACCAGAAGGAGGAAGCCATGTCCAAGGCCCCGCCCATCCCGCCGGAGCAGCGCGCCTTCAAGGGCCAGAAGCCCGACATCGAAGGCCACGCCAGCCGCGAAGGCCTGCAGTCGCCCGATCCGGGCAACGCCGACGTCAATCTGTCCGAACAGGGCCGGCACGGGAACCTGCGCCAGAACACGTCCCATTCGGGCAACGTGCAGGACCGCTAGATCAACCCTTCAGGGGCCAGCGCCCGAGCACGACGTGCCGGGTCTGGCCCAGCAGGCTGTGGATCAGCACGAACTCCGAAACGGTCCATGACACCGGCGCCGTCGGCGTCTCGGGCGCCAGGGCGCGGTCGTAAAGCAGTGTCACGTGCGGATTGAACTGTCTGGCGACCTGCTTGCCGAGACCGGCGTGAGCCATGGCCAGCCCCAGGGCCTTCTGGAAGGCGTGCAGTTCAGCAAGCCCCTCCCCGCCCTGCAGCACGAACGGATTGTTGCCGCGATTGTTGAAGCTGGCGGCCTGGTCGAAGGTCGCCTCGAACGGCGCGGCCGACGACGCGGCTTCACCCGCCTCCAGCGCCTGGGCGACGATGCCGCGCGGCAGGCCGGCGTAGTCGCCGATGTGGTGCAGGGTGACGTGGAAGCGGTCGGGCGTCAGCGGCGCGCCCGACAGGCCAAGGCCGCCCTTCAGGTCGCGAGCGCGGCCGGCGATGGCCTCGGCGACCGGCGACGGCGGAAAGATCCCGAAGAACAGGCGGTCGGACGGCGGAACGTCCAGTTCGGGAAACAGCGACATGACGAGAATCGGCGGCCGTTGAAGGATGGCCAGCCTTATGGCGCCGGAGCGGACGGCTGTCGCCGCCCGCGCCTTGCGTCGCCTACGGGCGAGCCGGGATGTTGAGGCCGCGCTGCACGGCCGGACGAGCCAGGCCGCGCTCCAACCAGGCCGGAACGTTCTTCAGGCTCTTGAAGTCGACCAGTTCGCCGGCCTCGTAGAAGCCGACCAGGTTGCGCACCCAGCCCAGCGTGGCGACGTCGGCGATGGTGTACCCGTCGCCCATCAGCCAGTCGCGGCCTTCCAGGCGGGTCTCCAGCACGCCCAGCAGGCGCTGGCTCTCGGCCCGGTAGCGCTCCAGCGGGCGCTTGTCCTCGTACTCGCGGCCGGCGAACTTGTGGAAGAAGCCCAGCTGGCCGAACATCGGGCCGACGGCGGCCATCTGGAAGAACACCCACTGCAGGGTCTCGTAGCGCGCGGCCGGATCGGTCGGCAGCAGCTTGCCGCTCTTCTCGGCCAGATAGACGAGGATCGCGCCGCTTTCGAACAGGCCGAAGGGCTTCCCGCCCGGACCGTCGGGATCGATGATCGCCGGGATCTTGCCGTTCGGGTTGAGGCTGAGGAATTCCGGGGTCCAGGTCTCGTTCTTGCCGATGTCGATCAGGTGCGGCTCGTACGGCAGGCCCACCTCCTCCAGCATGATCGACACCTTCACGCCGTTGGGCGTGGGCAGCGAATAGAGCTGGATGCGGTCGGGATGGGCGGCGGGCCAGCGGCTGGCGATCGGGAAGGCCGAGAGGTCGGTCATGGAAGCTCCTCGAAGGGTCCCAGCCGATATAGGCGCCTCGAAAGGAAGGCCCAGCCCCCTACCGTAACTTTCTTGGTGTCAGTTACGGTGCGCCGAGCGCAGGATGAAGCCCAGGATCTCGGCGACGGCGACATACAGCGCCTCGGGGATCTCCTCCTCCATCGGAATGGTCGACAGAGCCTGGGCCAGGGCCGGGTTCTCCTCCAGCGGCACGCCGTGCTCGCGGGCGGTCTCGACGATCTTGTCGCCCACCCAGCCGCGACCGCTGGCCACCACGCGCGGGGCGTTGGGCTCGTCGTAGCGCAGGGCGACGGCAATGCGGGGGCCGGAAACGCGGGTCATGTGGCCTGGTCCAGGAAGCGGCCGGGCGCGGCCGGCGGCGCGAGCGGCGGGGCCGCGGCGTGGAAGGCCACTTCCGGCTCCAGGGCGGCTTCCCGCAGGGCGGCGGTCAGCATCTCCTCGCCGCCGCGCAGGCGCGCCATCGCCTCGGTACGTTCGGCCCACAGCGAGACGCGGGCCCGCTCGCCGGTCAGGGCCAGCTGGGCGTCGATGCGGCCCATCGGCTCGACGTCGAGCGAGAAGCGGACCTTCCAGGTGCGAGCCTCGGCGACGCCGCCGGCGGCCCCGCCCCCGCCGCCGTCGCGGCTGATCTCGAACTGGGCCACGGCCGACCCCTGCGGCGTGGCGAACGGCACATCGAACACCCAGCGCGGGCCCGACCGGTCCTCGATCGCGCGGGCGTCGGCCGGGCGGGCGCCTTCCGCGCGGTCCGGCAGCGAGGCGGCCTGCAGCAGTTCCTGGCGAGCCAGGGCGGCGTCGACTCCCTTGGTCAGCTGCTGGGCGACCAGGGCCGGATGGGCGTCCGGCGCCAGGGTCGACGGCGCGGCGGGCTGGGCCACGACCGGACCGCCGGCGAAAGGCGGCGGCGGGCCCTTGCCGGGCGGCGGCGCCAGCGGCGGCATGGCCTGCCGGGCGACGGGCGTCTCCTCGAAGCCGGCGGCGGCCTCCTGGGCCAGCACGAACAGGGCGGCGGAGGGCTGGGCCGCCTGAGGCGCGGCCGGACGCGGCGCGACGGCGGCCAGGAAGCGGGCGACGGGCGACTCGGCCTCGTCGGGCAGCGTGGAGATCGATGCGGCGGGCGGCGCCTCCCCGGCCTCGACGGCGGCCCGAGCAGCCGGCGGCGTCGGCGAGGACGTTGGCGTCGACGAGGCGATCGCCTGGCCCTGGGCCTGCGGAACCGGCGCGCCCGGCGTCGGAAGGAGGGGCGCGGGCGGCGCGCCCGGTATTGTCTGGGTCGTCGGCAAGCCGGCAGGCGCCTGGTTTGGCGTGGGCGCGGGACCGGCCTGGGCGCTCCAGCTGGCCACGGCGGCGCGCAGCACCAGCATGGCGGCCTTCAGGTCCTTGGCGGCCAGGGGCGCGGCGCCCGGCGCGGGCGCCTCCTCGGCCAGGCGGCTTTCCATGAACAGGCCCGAGCGACCGAAGGCCTGGCGGATCTCGCCGGCGGTGACCGAGCCGTCGATCGGCGAGCGCAGGGCCAGCATGTTGGCGGCGGCCTGGCGCACCAGGGCCGGCGCCTGCGGCGAGGTCGACACGCGCTCCAGGTCGGCCAGCAGCGGCGCCATGCCGCCCTGGGCCGGCGCGGCGCGGCTCACCATGTCGGACACCACCTTGGCCTGGACGGTGGAGCTGGCGAGCAGGATCTCCCGGGCCTGGCCGGTCGCCCCGCCCTTCAGCAGGCTCTCGACCGTGTCGGGGGCGTCGGGCGCAGCGCCCGGCTGGGCGGCGATCTTTCCCAGGCTCTCGGTCGCCTCGGCCATCGCCAGCTGGGCCAGCATGGCGGGCGGCGGAAGGCCCGACTGTCCCGTCTGGCCGCCCTGGGGACCGGCGGGCGCGATCGTCGCCGTCGGTTGCACCGAGGCGAGGTTCGGGACGACGGCTCCAATCGGCAGGACCGACACGGCGGACTCCACGGCGGCGCAATGCGCGCAAGGTTGCCGCGAGATTAATCCACAGGCGTGAAGCGGGTCTTAAGCCGTTTTGGGGCTTCGCTTTTCCAGGAAGTCGAGCATGGCGTCGGCGGCGGCCTCAGCCGGATCGGGCATGCCGCGTCCCAGGCGCTCGAGCGCCGCGTACTGCTCGGCCACCTGCCGCCGGCGCAGGGCCGGATCGTCGAGGCGCTCGGCCAGCGCCGCCGCCAGGCGCTCGCCGGTGCAGTCGTGCTGCAACAGCTCCGGGGCGACCTCGCGATCGGCGGCGATGTTGAACAGCGTCACCCAGCGCGGCGTCATCAGGCGCTTGAGCAAGGCGTAGGTGACCGCACCGATCTTATAGCCCACGACCATCGGCGCGCCCGCCAGGGCCAGCTCGATGGTCACCGTGCCGCTGCAGGCCAGGGCCACGGTGGCGGCCTTCATGGCGTCGTCCTTGGCCTGGTCGTCCTCGATGACGTGGGCGCGGAACGGCCAGCCGGCCACCCGCGCCTTCACCGCCGCCGCCACCGTCTGAGCGGCGGGCACGACGACATGCAGGCCGGGGCGGTCGGCCTTGAGGATCCGCACGGCGTCCTCGAAGGCCGGCAGCACCCGCTCGATCTCGGACGGACGGCTGCCCGGCAGCACGACGAGGACCGGATCGTCCGGCCCGGCCCCGATGGCCGCGCGGGCCCGCGCGGCGTCGGCGCCGCCGAAGTCCCGCGCCAGGGCCGGATTGCCGACGAAGACGCTGGGCAGGCCCTCGGCGTCGAAGAACGGCTTGTCCATGGGCTGAGTGGCCAGCAGCAGGTCGACGGCCTGGGCCAGGGTCTTGGCGCGGCCCGGTCGCGAGGCCCAGACCTGAGGGGCCACGTACTTGATCAGCGCCATCGAAGGGTCCAACGCCCGCAGCCGCCTGGCCAGGCGGATGTTGAAGCCCCAGGAATCGATCAGCACGGCCACGTCGGGCTTCTCGCGCACCGCCAGGGCCTCGACGTCCTTCAGCCGGCGCAGCACGCGCGGATAGGCCTTCAGGCCCTCGAACAGGCCAAGGATCGACAGTTCGGAGATGTCGAAGGGGCTTTGCACCCCCTCGGCCGCCATCCGCGCCCCGCCGAGGCCGACGAAACGAACCTGATCGCCGAGCCGCTTCCGCAGGGCCTTGGCCAGGCCGGCGCCGAGATTGTCTCCCGACGCCTCGGCCGCGACCAGCATGACCGTCAGCGGCCGGGCCGGGCTCATCAGCGCGGCTCGACGCCGTAGACGAAGAGGCCCAGGTCGTCGGCGCAGGCGATGACCTGGTCGCGATCGACGATCAGCAGGCGGCCGGCCTCGCCGACCACGCCGGCCAGGCCCGCGCGCGCGGCGCGCTGGATGGTGGCCACGCCGATAGTGGGCAGGTCGACCTTGGTCTCCTGGATCGGCTTGGGAGCCTTGGCCAGCACGCCCTTGGGCGCTTCAGGACAGCCGCGGACCGCCTGCGGCAGGTCGGCGACCCGGCGCAGCATGGCGTCGGTGCCCTCCTGGGCCTCGACGGCCAACACGAGGCCGTCGCAGACGACAGCCCCCTGCCCCACGTCCAGCCCGCCGATGGCGCGAGCGACGGTCAGGGCCCGATCGATGTCGGCGCCGTGCTGCTCGCGCGGGGCGTAGCGGCCCAGCGGTCCGAGCGGCAGGGTCATCTCGCCGCGCACCTCGTGGGCGCCCTCGACGACGAAGCCTTCCTTCTCGAACTCGGACAGGACGCGGCGCAGCAGGGCGTCGTCGCCCTCGCGCGCGGCCTTGATCAGTCCCGGCAGCACCTTCACGCCCCGAAAGTCGGGGATCAGGGCCGAGAAGTCCGGGCGGTCGACGACGCCGGCGAAGCAGACGGCCTCGCAGCCCTCGTCCTTCAGCGCCTTGAAGGCCTTGCCGAACTCGGCGATGCCGACCTCGGCCCCGGGGTACTGCTCCAGCGACGCATCGGCGAAGCCCTTGACCCGCATCACGAAGAACGGCCGGCCAGCGCGCTCGCAGTGGGCGGCCAGCTCGATCGGCAGGGCGCCGCCGCCGGCGATCAGTCCAAGCTTGCGCAAGATCAGACCTCGCGCTCGGGCAGGCACAGCGGACGGTTGCCGTCGGCGCGGATGAAGTCGACGATCTCCATCACCTCGGGCGTGGCCGAATAGGTCTCGACCACGTCGTCCAGGCGCTCCTGGAACGTGCCTTCGTCGGCGAACATCAGGCGATAGGCCGCGCGCAGCGCGTTGATCGTCTCGCGCGAGAAGCCCCGGCGCTTGAGGCCGACCAGGTTCAGCCCCTCGAGGTGGGCGTGGTTGCCCCACACCGAACCGTAGGGAATGACGTCCTTGGTCACGGCGGCCAGGCCGCCGATGAAGCTGTAGCGGCCGACGCGCGAGAACTGGTGGATAGCCGCCAGGCCGCCCACGAACACGAAGTTGCCGACGTCGACATGGCCGCCCAGGGTCGCGCCCTTGGCCAGCACCACGTTGTCGCCGACCATGCAGTCGTGGGCCACGTGGGCCTCGGCCATGAAGAAGCCGTCGGCGCCGATCGTGGTGACGCCCCGGCCCGAGGCCGTGCCGGTGTTCATCGTCACCTGCTCGCGGATGACGTTGCGCGGGCCGATGACCAGCTGCGTGCGCTCGCCCTTGTAGCCCAGGTGCTGGGGCGGTCCGCCCAGCGCCGAGAAGGCGTGGACGACCGTGTCCTCGCCGACGGTGGTGACGCCATCGACCACCACGTGCGACAGCAGGCGCACGCGGGCCTGCAAGGTCACGTCCGGGCCGACGATGCAGAACGGCCCGATTTCGACGTCATCACCCAGCTTGGCGCCGGCGTCGACGATGGCGGTCGGATGGATCTTCGTCATTTCGTCGGGGTCTCCACGACCATGGCGGCGAACTCGACCTCGGCGGCGACCTTGTCGCCGATCTTGGCCACGCCCTTGAACTTGAAGATGCTGGAACGCGCACGCAGCACCTCGACCTCCATGCGCAGGACGTCGCCCGGGCGCACGGGGTTGCGGAAGCGGGCGTTGTCGACCGACATGAAGAAGATCGTCTTGCCGGCGGTGTCGACTTCCAGTGACTTGCTCATCAGCACCGCGCCCGTCTGGGCCAGGGCCTCGATGATCAGCACGCCGGGCATCACCGGATTGCCCGGGAAGTGGCCCTGGAAAAACGGCTCGTTGACCGTCACGCACTTGATGCCGACGATCGACTTGTGGGGCTCGTAGGCTTCGGCCCGGTCGACCAGCAGGAACGGATAGCGGTGCGGGATCCGGGCGAGGATCTCGGCGATGTCGATGTCGGTCTGCGGGGCCGCGGTTTCGGTCTGGCTCATGCCTCGTCTTTCATCCCCCGGCTGCGCGCGCTGCGCGACAGCCATGCGGTTTCTCGCAGCCACCGTTTGATCGGTCGTGCGGGAAACCCTGTCCATGTCTCGCCCGCCGGCACGTCCTTGAACACCGAGGCGGACGCCCCGATGCTGGCGCCGGGGCCGATCGTCAAGTGGTCGGCGACGCCGGCCTTGCCGCCGAAGGCGACGCCGTCGCCGACGACGGTGGTGCCCGAAAGCCCGGTATAGGCCGCGAGCACGCAGTTACGGCCCAGTTGCACGTTGTGCGCAACATGGACCAGATTGTCGATCTTGGTGTTCTCGCCCACCGTGGTGTCGTCGAAGGCGCCGCGATCGATGCAGCTGTTGGCGCCCAGCGTGACGCCGTCCTGCAGGACCACGCGGCCCAGCTGCGGCAGGTCGACCACGCCCCTGGCGCCGGGGGCGGCGCCGAAGCCCGCCTCGCCGATCACCGAGCCGGCGTGCAGGCTGACGCGGTCGCCGACCAGGGCGAAGCCGACGACCGCGTTGGCGCCGATGAAGCAGTCGCGACCGATGGCGACGCCTGGACCGATGACGGCGCCGGGACTAATCGTCGTGCCGCGGCCAATGCGGGCGTCCTGGCCGATGACCACGCCCGGCGACAGGCGCACGCCCTCTTCCAGCACGGCGGAGGGATGGATGGCGGGCGCGCCGGCGTCGTGGCGTCGCGGCGTATAGAGAAGCGCGGTCGCGGCCGCCCAGGCGGCCTGCGGATGCGGGGTCAGCAGCACGGCGCAGCCTTCGGGCGCGAACTCTCTATGCTGCGGGCGCATGAAGATCGCGCCGGCCTGGCAGGCCGACAGGCCCTTGGCCCGGCGCGGATCGGAAAGAAAGGAGACGGCGTCCGGACCGGCGCCGTCCAGCGGCGCGACGGTGGCGATCAGGCGCTCGCCCAGGGCTTCGTTCGCCATCTCGGCGCCGCCGGCCTTGGCCAGGGCGGAGACGGAAACCGGACCCAGGGTCTCGAAAAAGCGGGGGTCCGGCATGCAAACCTCTCGACGACGGCCGTCACGGGAATCGCCCGATACGGACGAAGTGTAGGCGGCCCAAAGCCGCCCCGAGTCAATGCCGTAACGGAAAGCGCCCGCCCAGCCGGAAAGGCCAGGCGGGCGCTCTCGATGCTTAGCGCTGCAGCTGGGCGGCCAGCTGGGCGGCTTGCTGCGGGGTCAGCTTGGTGCGCTCCAGGGCCTGGAACGAGCCGGCCTTGCCGCGGGCGTCCAGGGCCGCGACGATCTGCGGGGTGATGTCCATGGCCGGGTTGAAGATGGCCACGGCGCTGCGCTCGAGCAGCACGCCGCACTGCTTTTGCTGGTAGGCCGAGATCACGGCCGGCTGCAGCTCGGTCGAGTAGGTGTTCTGGGCGGCGTCGGCCGTGGCGACCAGTTCCATCTGGGTGTGGGCGGCGTCGCGCTGCAGGGCGCTCTGCTCCAGCTCCAGGTCGGCCTTCTGCTTTTCACGGGCGTTGATGTCGGCGGCCGGGGTCTTGGCGGCGGCGTTGAACGCATCGATCTTGGTCTGCAGGGCCTTCTCGCGAGCGGCCAGCGGCGACTCGGCGGTGGTCTGCAGGGCCTTCAGGCGGGCGTCGAGCGCCTTGCCGGTGGCCGAGGTGCCGCGCACGGCGCCGGCCGAGAACACGCACAGGCTGGCGATCGGAGCGCCGTGGGTGATCGCCGGGGCGGCCGGAGCGGCCGGAGCCTTGGCCAGCGGGGCGGCGGCTTGAGCGAAGGCGCCCGAGGCCACGGCGAACGCGGCCAGGCCCGAAGCGGCGGCGGCGAAGAACTTGGAGGACATGTCGTCTGAAGCCTTGTGGAAATTAGAAACGGGTGGAGGTGGAGAAACGGAAGGTTTCCGTCCGGTCGTAGTCTTCCTTCGCCAGGATGCGGCTGATGTCGAACCGGATCGGTCCCATCGGCGACTTCCAGTCGATGCTGACGCCCGCCGAGGCGCGCAGACCAAGGTTGTCCTTGATCGTCGTGCTGAACACGCCGGGCGAAGTCTGACGGTCGACATCGTCCAGCTGGCCGGCGGTGCCGAAGTCGGAGAACAGGGCCGCCTTGATGCCGTACTGCTCGGGCAGGAAGGTCGGGATGGTCAGCTCGAGCGAACCGATCGCGTACAGCTTGGCGCCCAGGGCGCTGTTGTCGGTCAGGGTGTCGCGCGGACCGATACCGGCCGTCTCGAAGCCGCGGAACGACTGGCCGCCCTTGTAGAAGCGGTCGTTGATGCGGACGCTGTCGCCGCCCCAGCCTTCGATGTAGCCCGCCGAACCGGTGGCGCTGAACACGAAGTCCTTGTTGAAGCCCCAGTACCAGCCGCCGTCGACCTCGGTCTTGAGGTAGTTCACGTCGCCGCCGAAGCCGGCGAGGTCCTGGTTCAGGTCGGCGAAGAAGCCGCGGGTCGGGCGCAGCGGATCGTTCCGCTTGTCCAGGCGCAGGCCGTAGCCGAACAGCGAGGTCATGTAGGCACCGCGCTGGGCGCAGAGCACGGTCGAAACGGTGTTCTGGCCGGGGATGCAGTAGCTGTCGGCCACGTCCACCTCGTCCTGGCGCAGGGTGTAGCGCAAGCTCATCGAGGTGTTCTGCGTCAAACCGAAGCCCATGGTGAAGCCGCCGCCCAACGACTTGGTGTCGTAGGCCGCGAACTCGCTGAGGTCATATCGGTACGAATAGAGGTTCACGCCCGCGGCCAAATTGCGGCCCAGGAAGCGCGGCTCGGTGAACGCGAAGTCGACCTGTTGCCGCAGCGAACCCACCGACACGCGGGCGCGCAGGTTCTGGCCGCGGCCCCGGAAGTTGCGCTGGGTGACGCCGACGTCCAGCACCAGCTGGTCGACCGAGCTGTAGCCGGCGCTGAACGACAGTTCGCCCGTCGGCTGCTCCTCGACCTTGACCCGCAGGTTGGTGCGGTCCGGCGCGGCGCCGGGCACTTCCTCGATGGTCACGTCCTTGAAGAAGCCCAGGCGACGCATGTTGTTGCGCGAGCGGTCGACCAGCACGCGGTTGTAGGCGTCGCCTTCGGCGACTTCCATCTCGCGGCGCAGGACGTAGTCGAGCGTGGCGGTGTTGCCGACGATGTCGATGCGGTCGACGTAGACGCGCGGGCCTTCACGCACCGAGAACACGACGTCGACCGTCTGGGTCTCGCGGTTGGGCACGTAGCGCGGACGCACGTCCACGAAGGCGAAGCCGGCCGCGCCCGCCGCGAAGGTCAGGGCGTCGGTGGCCTGCTCGATGCGTTCGTCCTCGTAGACCTGGCCGGTCTTGATCGGCAGGATCTGGGCCAGCAGGTTGCCGTCCAGCTTCTTCAGCTCGGTTTCGACGGTAACCTTGCCGAACTTGTACTTGGGGCCTTCGTCGATCGTGTAGGTGACCGCGAAGCCGTTCTTGTCGGTCGCCAGCTCGGCCGTGGTGGCCACGACGCGGAAGTCGAAGAAGCCGCGGTTGCGATAGTACTTTCGCAGCTGTTCGCGGTCGTACTCGATCCGGTCAGGGTCGTAGTTGTCGTTGCTGGTCAGGAACTTGTACCAGTGCGACTCCTTGGTGACGATGACGTCGGAGAGCTCGTTGTCCGAGAACTCCTTGTTGCCCAGGAAGTTGACGCCCAGCACGCCGCTCTTGGGGCCTTCGTTGATCTCGAACACCAGGTCGACGCGCTTCTGCGGCAGCTCGACCACCTTGGGCGTCACGGTCGCCGAGATGCGGCCCGAACGACGGTAGAGCTCGATGATGCGCTGGACGTCGGCCTGCACCTTGGCGCGGGTGAAGATGCCGCGCGGACGGATCTGCACCTCGTCCTTCAGCTTGTCTTCCTTGAGGGCCGAATTCCCCTCGAAGACCACCTGGTTGATGATGGGGTTCTCGACGACCTTGACCACCAGGTCGCCGCCCACCAGCTCGATCGAGACGTCGGCGAACAGGTCGGTGCGGGCCAAGGTCTTCAGCGCCAGATCGAGGCGCGCCGGATCGACCGTCTCGCCCGGCTGGATAGGCAGGTAGGAGAGCACCGTGCCCGCCTCGATCCGCTCGTTGCCCTGCACGACGATGCGCTGCACCACGCCCGAAGTCTGGGCCTGGGCGAAGGCGACCTGGGGCGCGATCAGGGCGGTGGAGCCGAAGAGGAGCGCAACGCCGGTGGCGAACGCGGCGCTATGGGCGCGAATTTTGCTCATGGGACCAATCATGGACGGGCGGCGATCGTTCACGTGAACAGGCCGCCGATGAATTTGAACACGTCGTAGCGGTTGAGGTCGTTCCAGGCCGCGAACAGCATGAAACACAGGATCAAGGCAAGGCCCGCGCGGAAACCGGCGGCCTGGAAGTCGGCCCGCAGAGGACGCCGGAAGACGGCCTCGTAGGCGTAGAGCAGCAGATGGCCGCCATCCAGCACCGGGATCGGCAACAGGTTCATGAAGCCGATGCTGACCGACAGGCTGGCGATCAGGATCGCCTGGCTGGCGACCGTGCGGACGATCATGGTCTTCAGGTCCGGCGCGCCCTCGACACTGGCCTGGGTCACCGCGCCGGCGGTCTTGCCGATGCCGATGATGCCGCTGATCTGGTCGGCCGGCAGCTGACCGGTGACCAGGCGGCCCAGATAGAAGCCGATGGTCTTGAGCATGTCCCAGACCTGCACGGTGGCGTGCGGGATCGCCATCAGGGGCGAGGACTTCTCGAGATAGCCGCGCCCGGTGAGCGCGACGCCCAGGCGGCCGACCTTCACCCGGCCGGCGATCTCGTCCTTCTGCTCGACGAGCACCGGGGTCGCGGTCAGGTCCAGCGTCTGCTGGGCCCGCTGCACGGTGAAGCGCACCGGCAGCTTGGCCCGCAGGGCCACGTAGCTCTGAACCTCGCGGTAGTTCTCGACCGTGCGGCCATCCATCCTGACGATCACGTCGGCGGGCCGGAAGCCGGCGGCGGCGGCGGCGCTGCCCGGCTCGACCTGGTTGACGATCACCTGGGTCTTCAGATCGCCGATCGTGACCAGCATCACGGCGAACACCAGGATGGCGAGGATGAAATTGGCGATCGGCCCCGCCGCGGCGATGATCGCCCGCTGCCAGACCGGCTTGAAGTGGAAATACTGCTTGAGCGCCGCGTCGCCCTCGCGATCGGCGATCTCGCGCTTCATGGCGTCGAGGTCGTTCTGGTCGGGCACGCTGGCGGCGTTCTCGTCGCCGGCGAAGCGCACGTAGCCGCCCAAAGGGATCGAGGCGATCCGCCATTCCACGCCGCGCTTGTCGCGCCACGACACCAGGGGCGCGCCAAAGCCGATGGAGAAGCGATCGATCGCCACCCCGCAGGCCCGCGCGGCCCAATAGTGTCCCAGCTCGTGCACCGTCACGACGACGGACAGCACGATGACCATGGACACGATCGCGATCAGAAGACCGATCATCGGCTTGGAATCAGAGCTCCCCGGTCACTTCCTAATGCCGCTTTTGAGCGACAACCTCGGCCGCAATACGGCGAGCGGAACCGTCGATCATGACGGCTGTATCAAGAACGTCACCAGCCGTTACGGCGAGGTCCCCCAACCCGTTCATGCGTTCAAGCGTCCCCTCAACCGACGCGGCAATATCGAGAAAGCCGATCTGCCGGTCAAGGAAAGCCGCGACGGCGACTTCATTCGCCGCGTTCATCGCCGTCGGAGCCCCGCCGCCCAGGCGCAGGGCCTCGCGCGCGACGCCCAGCAGCGGGAAGCGCGACAGGTCCGGATCCTCGAAGGTCAGCTGGGCGTAAGCTCCCAGATCCAGGGGCTTGGCCGGCCAGGACAGGCGCTCTGGCCAGGAATAGGCGTAGGAGATCGGGCTGCGCATGTCGGGCGGCCCCAGCTGCGCCAGGGTCGAGCCGTCGGTGTATTCCACCAGGCTGTGAATCACCGACTGCGGGTGGATGACGACGCCGATCCGCTCCTCGGGAGTGTCGAACAGGTAGGAGGCCTCGATCATCTCGAGACCCTTGTTCATCATCGAGGCGGAATCGACCGAGATCTTCGCGCCCATCGACCAGTTGGGGTGGGCGATCGCCTGCTCGGGCGTGGCCGAGGCCATCTGCTCGCGGGTCCAGGTGCGGAACGGACCGCCCGAGGCGGTGAGGATCAGGCGAGCTACGCGGTCGAGGCACGCCGGCTGCAGCACCTGGAAGATCGCCGAATGCTCGGAATCGACCGGGATCACCGTGCCGCCCGCCTCGCGGGCGATGCGCAGCAGTTCGGGACCGGCGCAGACCAGGCTTTCCTTGTTGGCCAGGGCCACGACGGCGCCGGTGCGGGCGGCCGCCAGGGTGGGCGCCAGGCCCGCCGCGCCGACGATGGCCGACATCACCCAGTCGGCGCCCATGGCCGCGGCTTCCGCCACGGCGGCCGGACCGGCGGCGGCCTCGACGCCCGAGCCAGCCAGGCGCTCGCGCAGCTCGCCAAGCAGGGCCTCGTCCTCGATCACCGCCAGCTTGGGCCGCCAGCGCAGCGCCTGCTGCGCCAGGCGCTCGACGTTGCGCCCGGCCGCCAGGGCCAGGATCTCGACCGGAACCTTGGACTGCTCGAACAGATCGAGGGTGGAAACGCCGATGGAGCCGGTCGAACCGAGCACCACCACCTTACGCGTGGTCAAGGCAGCCATCCCCACTGGTCGAACAGGCGCACGGCCGCCACGACGATGGCGGCGAACATCAGGCCGTCGACCCGGTCCAGCAGGCCGCCGTGGCCAGGGATCAGGTCGCCGGAATCCTTCACGCCGAACCGGCGCTTGAGCATCGATTCCCACAGGTCGCCCGTCATGGTCGCCAGCCCGCCGAGGAAACCGATGACGGCGGCCACCGGCCAGGTCAGGTCGGTGTCGGGCAAGCGCGGGAGGATCTCGGCCAGCAGGTCGACGCCGACCGCCGCCAGGGCCGCGGCCAGCAGGCCGCCAAAGAAGCCCGACCATGTCTTGTTGGGCGAGAAGCGGGGCCACAGCTTCGGGCCCTTCAGGATGCTGCCCGTCACATAGGCGAAGATATCGGCGAACCAGGTCACCGCGAACAGCATCAGGGTCCAGGACAGGCCCGCCGGGCTGAGGCGCAGCCACAGCAGGGTGATGCAGGCCGGCGCGATGTAGATCACGCCGTAGGCGGCGTCCGCCCGGCGCTCGACCGCGCCGCGGGCCAGCAGGGCGGCGGCGACCGCGCCGGCGCCGGCCAGCGGCCAGGTCAGGATGTAGTGGCCGCGGAAGGCCGCGACGAGCGAGATCAGCACCGCCACGCCGACGGCGACGGCGACGCCGACCGGCGCCTTGGGCGCGCTCATCATGCCCCATTCGCGCGCCAGCAGGGCCGTGCAGACGGCCAGCAGCAGCAGGAACCACACCTGGCCGAACCACACGGCGGCCACGACCGTGGGCACGAGCACCGTGGCCGAAGCCACGCGCGTACCCAGATTGCTCCAGTTGAAGCGCTTAGCCGGCGACGGCGACGTCATCGGCCGCAATGCCTCCATAGCGCCGGTCCCGGCTACGATACTCCGCGACGGCGGCGGCCAGGTGCTCGGGGCCGTAGTCGGGCCACAGCACGTCCTGGAACACCAGTTCGGCGTAGGCGCATTCCCACAGCAGGAAGTTCGAGATCCGGTGCTCGCCGCTGGTGCGGACGATCAGGTCGGGGGCCGGCGCGGCAGAGGTCGACAGGAAGCTCCCGAACATCCGCTCGTCCAGGTCGGCCGCCCTCGCCTCGCCCCGCTCCACTTGCTCGGCGAAGCGGCGCGCGGCGTCGGCGATGTCGGCCTGGCCGCCGTAGTTGAAGGCCACCTGCAGCAGGAAGCTGTCGTTATGGGCGGTGCGACGCTCGGCCCGCTCGATCACCTCGAGCACGTCGGGCGACAGGCCGGTCCGCCGACCGATGATCCGCACGCGGACGCCCTCGCGGCTCAGCCGCTCGAGGTCCGATTCGACATAGGCCTTCAGCAGGCCCATCAGTTCGGAGACCTCCTGGGCCGGACGACGCCAGTTCTCGGTCGAAAAGCCGAACACCGTCAGCACGCCGACGCCGGCCGAGGGCGCGCCCTCGACCGTACGCTTCAGCGCGTTGACGCCGGCCCGGTGACCCAGCGCGCGCGGCATGCCGCGTCGCTTGGCCCACCGGCCGTTGCCGTCCATGATGATGGCCGCATGCAGTCCCGCGCCGGCCTCGCCCCCGGGGCGCGCGGTCTTGGTCTGCAGGCCGGTCTTCGGCGACATGCGCTCTTAGCCTTCCCTTCTCGTCCCCCAGGCGTCCACCGGAGAGGACGATCAGACCTGCATGATCTCTTGTTCCTTGGTTTTCAAGGCCTCGTCGATGCGCTTGATCGCCTCGTCGGTCAGCTTCTGGACCTCGGTTTCCATCTTCTTGCGCTCATCCTCGTTGATGGCGCTGTCCTTCTCGGCCTTCTTCAGATCGTCGTTGGCGTCGCGACGGACGTTACGGACGGCGATCTTCTGCTGCTCGGCGTACTTGCCGGCGATCTTCGAGAGATCCTTGCGGCGCTCCTCGGTCAGCGGCGGGATCGGAATGCGCAGGTTCTGGCCCTCGACCACCGGGTTCAGGCCCAGGCCCGAGGCGCGGATGGCCTTCTCGACCGAGACGACGACGCCGCGATCCCAGACGCTGACATTGATCTGACGGGGCTCGGGCACGCTGACCGAGGCCACGGCGTTCAGCGGCGTGCTGGAACCGTAGGCGTCGACCATCACCTGGTCGAGCAGGCTGGCCGAGGCGCGGCCGGTGCGCAGGGAGCCGAACTCGTCCTTCAGGGCGAGCACGGCCTTGTCCATGCGGTCTTTGTAGCGGGAAAGGACGGGCTTTTCGGCGGCGGCCATGGCTTGGGCTCTCTTCGCTAAATGAAATCAGGCGTTCGCGACGACGGTGTGCGTGCCTTCGCCACGCAGCACGCTGAGCAGGTTGCCCCGCCCCTTGATCGAGAACACGACGATCGGGATGTTGCTGTCGCGCATCAACGCGACCGCCGAGGCGTCCATGACGCGCAGGTCCTTGGCCAGCACGTCCATGTAGGTCAGGCGGTCGTAGCGTTGAGCGGTCGGATCCTTCTTGGGATCGGCGGTGTAGACGCCGTCGACGCTGGTGCCCTTGAACAGGGCGTCGCACTGCATTTCAGCGGCGCGCAGGGCGGCGGCGGTGTCGGTGGTGAAGAACGGGTTGCCGGTGCCGGCGGCGAAGATCACCACGCGGCCCTTCTCGAGGTGACGCTGGGCGCGGCGGCGGATGTACGGCTCGCAGACCGTGGCCATCGGGATGGCCGACTGCACGCGCGTCTCCACGCCGATGCGCTCGAGGGCGTCCTGCATGGCCAGGGCGTTCATCACGGTGGCCAGCATGCCCATGTAGTCGGCGCTGGAGCGCTCCATGCCCTTGGCCGCGCCGGCCATGCCGCGGAAGATGTTGCCGCCGCCGATCACCAGGCACAGCTCGACGCCCGACTTTACGATCTCGGCGATGTCCAGGGCGACGGATTGAACGGTGTTGGTGTCGATCCCGTAGGGCGTGTCGCCCATCAGCACTTCGCCGGAAACCTTGAGCAGAAGACGACGGTACGGCTTGGCGGGGGTGGGATCGGACATGGACCGGGCTCTTCCTGAGTCGTCGGCACGCACCATAGTGCGCGTTACACAAAAGTGGGATCGGTTTTGCGCCGTGGGGGCGTGTCGCCGTTCAAGCGCAAAAAAAGGGCGCGGCGCGCGTCAAACGCGCCGCGCCCTTGCTTTGTCGACCTTGGAGACGGCGGGACGATGGCCCGCCGCCTTCATTGTCTTAGCTGGCCTTAGGCCTGGCCGGTCATCGAGGCGACTTCGGCGGCGAAGTCGTCCTGCTTCTTTTCCACGCCTTCGCCCAGGGCGAGACGGGTGAAGCCCTTCACGGTGATCGGCGCGCCGAGGGTCTTGCCGGACTCGGCGACCAGCTGCTCGACGGTCTGGTCCGGGTTCATGACGAAGGCCTGCTTCAGCAGCACGACTTCTTCCAGGAACTTGCGGATGCGGCCGTCGATCATCTTCTCGATGACCGCCGGCGGCTTGCCCGACTCCAGAGCCTGCTCGGTGAACACGGCCTTTTCACGCTCGATGGCGGCCGGATCCAGATCTTCCGGCGACAGCGACAGCGGGGCGGTCGCGGCCACGTGCATGGCGATCTTGCGGCCCAGTTCGCGCAGGGCGGCCTTGTCGCCGGCGGTCGACTCGAGGGCGACCAGCACGCCGATGCGGCCCAGGTCCGGCGCGGTGGCGTTGTGGACGTACGAGGCGACGACGCCGTTCTCGACGCTGTGCTTGGCGGCGCGGCGGACCATCATGTTCTCGCCGATCGTGGCGATCAGGTTGGTCAGGTGATCCTGCACGGTCTCGCCGCCGGCCAGCTTGGCGCCGGTGATGGCTTCGATCGAGCCGTCGGTGCCCAGGGCGGCGCCGGCGATCTGACGGGCGGCGACCTGGAACAGGTCGTTGCGCGACACGAAGTCGGTTTCGGCGTTCACTTCGACGGCGGTGGCGGTTTCACCCGCGCCGTTTTCCGACACGGCGATGGCCACCAGGCCTTCGGCGGCGGCGCGATCGGCCTTCTTGGCGGCCTTGGACAGGCCCTTGGCGCGGAGCCAGTCGATGGAGGCCTCGATGTCGCCGTTGTTCTCGGCCAGGGCCTTCTTGCAGTCCATCATGCCGACGCCGGACTTCTCGCGCAGTTCCTTGACCAGCGCAGCCGTGATCTCAGCCATGGAAAATCTCCAGATTCAAACGTTTAGCGACCGGGCTTGATAGCCCGGTCGCGTGTCGGTAGCGCGACGACCGCCCGCCCCCGTCAAGAGGACGGGCGGTCGAAGGGAAATCAGCCGGCGGCCGATTCGTCGGCGGCCGGGGCGGCGACTTCTTCGGCGGCCGCTTCAGGAGCGGCGGCTTCCGGAGCAGCTTCCGGGGTCAGTTCGCGAGCCAGGGCCGGCTCGATCGGAGCGACCGAAGCGCCCAGGTCGACGCCCGAGGCGGCTTGACCGGCGGCCAGGCCGTCCAGGACGGCGTCGGCGATCAGGTCGCAGTACAGCTGCAGGGCGCGGGCGGCGTCGTCGTTACCCGGGATCGGATAGGTGATGCCGTCCGGATCGCAGTTGGTGTCGAGGATGGCGACGACCGGGATGTTCAGCTTGCGGGCTTCGAGGATCGCGATCGCTTCCTTGTTGGTGTCGATCACGAACATGATGTCGGGGATGCCGCCCATGTCCTTGATGCCGCCCAGCGACAGCTCCAGCTTGTCGCGCTCGCGGGTCAGCTGCAGCAGTTCCTTCTTGGAACGGCCTTGGCCTTCGCCGACCATGATGCCTTCCAGCTCGCGCAGGCGGGCGATCGAGCCCGAGACGGTGCGCCAGTTGGTCAGGGTGCCGCCGAGCCAGCGGTGGTTCACGTAGTACTGGGCGCAGCGCTTGGCGGCGGTGGCGACCGGGTCGCTGGCCTGGCGCTTGGTGCCGACGAACAGCACGCGGCCGCCGGCGGCGGCGACTTCACGGACCTTCACCAGCGCTTGGTGCAGCAGCGGGATGGTCTGCGACAGGTCGATGATGTGGATGTTCGAGCGCGAACCGAAGATGTAGCGGTCCATCTTCGGGTTCCAGCGGTGGGTCTGGTGGCCGAAGTGGGCGCCGGCTTCCAGGAGCTGACGCATGGAGAATTCGGGAAGAGCCATCGGGCCTTTATCCTTTTTCCGGTTGAACCTCCGTGGACACCCCCGCTCCAGACCATTCTGGAGGCGGGACCGGAACGGCGACGACGGGATGTCTCCCCGGCGCTGCCGAACGTCCACGTGTGGAATGGCGCGCAGATAGTCGTGAAACGCGGCGAATGCAAGCCTTTCCCGACGCGGACCGGCCTGAAGGGCGGTTCTTCCCGAACATCCCGCGACCGCGCGCACGTCTCGCCTCCCTTCGCCCGGTCATCGCCGAACCAAAGACGAACAGGTTGAGTGGCCGACAGATCCGCGCTCCAGCAGCGCATCGCGCCAGGACCACCATGCCCGACCTCACGCGCATGACTGACGCCGAACGTCAGGCTTGCTGCTGCTGGCCCAGGAACACACCGCCAAGAGCGCGGCGGTCGAGGCCGGCGTCAGCGAGGGCGCCGTCAGCGAGAGCCTGCGCGCGGCGCGGCGCAAGACCGGCGTAGGCAGTAGCCGCCAACTGGCGCGTCTCGTCGCCGGCGACGCGTTGACCGCCGAAGCGCCGCCCCGGGCCCGCCGCGCCCTGCCGTCAGAACGACTTGCCGTCCACCTGCTGCGGCTCAAGGGCGAAGACGTCGACGCCGTCGACGCAGCGGACATTGATCGCCGCCATCCTCGCGCCGTTGGGGGCCTCGCCGCGGGCGAAGGATTCGATGCCGCAGTCGGCGCAGAACAGGTGCTGAATCTTGCCGGTGTTGAACCGGTATTCGGTCAGGGCGTCCTCGCCCGACAGCAGCGTGAACTGCTCGATGGGCGCGAAAGCCAGGACCGAGCCCAGCTTGCCGCAGCGCGAACAGTTGCAGGTGATGGTCTCCGCCAGATCGGCCTCGACCTCGAAACGGACCCTGCCGCACTGGCAGCCGCCGACATGCTTGCTCATCGCTTCCTCCCAGAAGCACGCCAGGCGCGAGCGCTGACGTGCATTATTAATTCAACGCGTTCGCCGGCTGGCGACCAGCGCGCGCTGGCCGAACTCCAACAGTCGACGCTCCGGACCGCACGCCCAAGGCGCGTGCCTCGTCCTTGTCGACCTCGTCCTTGTCGCCCCCGCTCTCTAGTCGACCGTTGCGGCGGCTTTCGAACGCCCGCCAGGCCTGGCATCTACGAGGAGCCGCTGTCCTCGCCGACCACGGCCCGGCCCTCCACGAACGGGCGTCGCAGGCAGCCGGCGCAGCGCCCCGCAAAGCGACAGTCAGCGCCTCCGGCGACGACCAGCCGCACAAGGGTCGAACAAAACCTGCGCTACGCCCTGCCCGCTCCGGCTCCGGCTCCGGCTCCGGCTCCGGCTCCGGCTCCGGCTCCGGCTCCGGCTCCGGCTCTTCGCCTGTCCGCGGTTCGTCCCCGCGAAAAGGGCAGAAAAGAGACGATTTCGTCGACGCACGCCGACGCGACAGGCCGCGGCCTAGATGTCTTCCAGCAGCGCCACGCCCGGCGCGGTCTTCAGGGCGCCGCGCAGCGAGGCGTCGAGCGTGTAGCGGCCCGGCAGCTTCAGCTCGATCTCTCGCCCCCCGCCCAGGGCCGCGACGAAGCTGATCTCGCCGCCCTTCTGGGTCGCCGCCGGCTCGATGCGCCGCTTGAGGGCCTCGATCTCGGTGGCGGCCGGCGACAGGTGCACGCGCAGGCCGGCCACGACGTTCTCGATGGCCTTCTCGATCGGCTCGGCGTCGTCGCCGAAGAAGCGCACCTCGCCGTCGCGGGCCTTGGAGCGGACCTTGATGACCACGCCCTTGCCCGGCTCGAGCACGTCGCGGCACTTGCGCAGGGATTCCGGCGGGAACAGCACCTCGTACTCGCCAGACGGATCCGACAGCGACACGAAGGCGAAACGCTCGCCGCTCTGGGAGGCGCGTTCCTGGCGGCGGCGGACGATGCCGCACATGCGCAGGGCCTCGGCCCCCGCCTCGGCCTGGGCCATGGCCTCGGTCAGCATCACGGTGCGCCGACGGCGCAGCATGCCGACCATGTCCTCAAGCGGGTGGCCGGTCAGATAGAAGCCGACGGCCGAAAGCTCCTCGTCGAGCAGATCAACCTGGGTCCATGGCTCGACCTTTTTCAGGCGCGGCCGGCTGGCGGCTGCATCACCGCCGAACAGCGCGTGCTGGCCGCCCTGGCGGTCGGCCGCGACGCTCTGGCCGTGGGCGATCAGCACGTCGGCGTTGGCGAAGACCTGGGCCCGGTTCTTATTGAACGAGTCGAAGGCCCCTGCCCGCGCCAGGTTCTCGATGGCGCGCTTGTTGACCTGCTTGGGATCGACGCGCTCGACGAAATCGAAGATGTCGCGGAACGGCCCGCCCTCGTCGCGCACGGCCACCAGGTGCTTCATGGCTTCCAGGCCGACGTTGCGCACCGCGCCCAGCGCGTAGAGCACCTCGCCGTTCTCGACCTCGAAGTCGGCGCCCGACCGGTTCACATCCGGCGCCCGCACGGTGATGCTGAAGCGGCGCGCGTCCTGGTGGAAAACCGCCAGCTTGTCGGTGTTGGAGATGTCGAGGCTCATCGACGCGGCGAGGAACTCGACCGGCGTGTTGGCCTTCAGCCAGGCCGTCTGGTAGGCGATCAGGGCGTAGGCGGCCGCGTGGCTCTTGTTGAACCCGTAGCCGGCGAACTTGGCCACCAGCTCGAAGATCGAGCCCGACTGCTCCTCGGGCACGCCCTTTTCCTTGGCGCCGGAGACGAAACGGATCTTCTGGAGATCCATCTCCTCCTTCTTCTTCTTACCCATGGCGCGACGCAGCAGGTCGGCCTCGCCGAGGCTGTAGCCGGCCAGGATCTGGGCGATCTGCATCACCTGCTCCTGGTACACGATGACCCCGTAGGTCTCGCGCAGCACGTTCTCGAGCGAGGGGTGCAGGGTGTCGACGGGCTTTCGGCCGAACTTGCAGTCGACGAAGGTGTCGATGTTGTCCATCGGGCCCGGTCGATAGAGCGAGATCAGCGCGGTGATCTCCTCGATCGAGCCGCAGCGCATCTTGCGCAGGGTGTCGCGCATGCCCTGGCTTTCCAGCTGGAACACGCCGACCGTCTGGCCCGAGGCCAGCAGTTCGTAGCTCTTGGCGTCGTCGAACGGCAGGCGGCCCAGATCCACCTCCATGCCGCGCTTGCGCAGATGCTTCACCGCGCGGTCGAGCACGGTCAGGGTCTTAAGGCCCAGGAAGTCGAATTTCACCAGGCCGGCGCTCTCGACCCACTTCATGTTGAACTGGGTGGCCGGGAAGTCCGAACGCGGATCCTTGTAGAGCGGGGTCAGCTGGGTCAGCGGCCGGTCGCCGATCACCACGCCGGCGGCGTGGGTCGAGGCGTTGCGGAACAGGCCTTCCAGCTGCAGGGCCACGTCCAGGCAGTTGGAGACGTTGGCGTCCTCGTTCTTGGCCTGCTTGAGGCGCGGCTCGATATCGATGGCCTGGGCCAGGGTCACCGGCGCGGCCGGGTTGTTGGGGACCATCTTGCAAAGGCGGTCGACGAGACCCAGCGGCAGCTGCATCACCCGGCCGACGTCGCGCAGCACGGCGCGGGCCTGCAACGAACCGAAGGTGATGATCTGGGCCACGCGGTCGCGGCCGTACTTGTCCTGCACGTAGGCGATCACCTCTTCGCGTCGCTCCTGACAGAAGTCGACGTCGAAGTCGGGCATGGAGACCCGTTCGGGATTGAGGAAGCGCTCGAACAGCAGGCCGAAACGCAGCGGATCCAGGTCGGTGATGGTCAGCACCCAGGCGACCAGCGAGCCGGCGCCCGAACCCCGCCCCGGACCGACCGGAATGCCGTGATCCTTGCCCCACTTGATGAAGTCGGAAACGATCAGGAAGTAGCCAGGGAAGCCCATCTTGACGATGATGCCCAGTTCAAAGTCGAGCCGCTCCCAGTAGACGTGCTCGTCCATCGCCAGGGTCAGGCCCTCGAGGCGCTTGCGCAGACCCTCGCGTGCCTGGTGCGCCAGCTCCTCGGCCTCGTTGCGGCCGTCGCCGGTCGGGAAGCTGGGCAGGATCGGGTCGCGCTTCTTGACCATGAAGGCGCAGCGGCGGGCGATGTCGAGAGTGTTGTCGCAGGCCTCGGGCAGGTCGGCGAACAGCTTGCGCATGTCGGCGGCGGGCTTGAACCAGTGCTCGGGCGTCACCCGGCGGCGCTCGTCCTGGCCGACGAACGAGCCGTCGGCGATGCACAGCAACGCGTCGTGCGCGTCGTAGAGCTCAGGCTTGGCGTAGTAGCAGTCGTTGGTGGCGACCAGCGGCGCGTCGTGCTCGTAGGCCCAGTCCACCAGCCCCGGCTCGGCCGCCGCCTGCTGCGGCAGGCCGTGCCGCTGCAGCTCGACATAGAAGCGATCGCCGAACACCTTCTGCATCTCGGCCAGGGCGGCGTTGCCCTCGGCCGTCTTGCCGGCGGCGAACAGGTTGTCCACCGGACCGTCGGTTCCGCCCGACAGCAGGATCAGGCCTTCGGAATACTCGACCACCTTGGCCCAAGGCACCACCGGCTCGGCCAGTTCGCCGCTTTCCAGATAGGCCAGCGACGACAGTTCCGAGAGGTTCAGGTAGCCCCGCTCGTTCTGCACCAGCAGGGTGATCGTCGGCTCACGCGACCAGCGCTCGGACGGCTTGGCGCCGATGCCCTTGACCGGCAGGGCGCAGCCGATGATCGGCTGGACGCCGTTGTCCTTGGAGTAGACGGAGAACTCCAGGGCGCCGAACAGGTTGGCCCGGTCGGTGATCCCCGCGGCGGGCATGCCGCCGGCGGCGGCCATGCCCGGGATCTTGTCGGCCTTGATGGCCCCCTCCAGCAGCGAATAGGCCGACCGGACGCGGAGGTGGACGAAACCCTGACCTTCCACACCCGACATGACCAAGACCCTCGCTGCTATTCGACTCAGGCCACCAACTGGGCGACCGAACACATCATCCAGACGAAGCCGGCGACAGATACAAGCGCCAAAGACTCACGCGCGATCCGGACCATAACATCCCTCCACAGCTCGTTGGCCAGTTGCCCTTTTGTTCCATATTCCCCTTTCGTTCTCATCGCAATAGTCCACAGGCAGGTTGCGAGCTTTTTTGCCGCGCGGGGCCGATCGTCGCGGATCAACCGGGCGGCTCTGGCCTTCGCGGCCGGAACGCGGCAGAAGCCGCGCCATGCGCCTGATCATCGACACCGACACCGCCGGAGACGACGTCTTCTCCCTGATGCTCGCCCTGCGCCGCCCGGGCGTCAGAGTCGAGGCCATCACCATCAGCCATGGCAATGTCGGTTTCGAACAGCACGCCGAGAACGCCCTGGTGACGCTGGAAGCCTGCGAGATGGCCGGCGTGCCCGTCTATATGGGCGCCCAGAAGCCGTTCAGCCGCGCGCCCCTCGACGCCGCCTACGTGTTCGGCGCCGACGGCATGAGCGACGCGGCCTTCCCGACGACCGCGCAGCGCCCCTCCCCCGGCCACGCGGCCGACGAGATCGTGCGGCGAGTGATGGAAGCGCCCGGCGAGATCACCCTGCTGGCCCAGGCGCCGCTGACCAACATCGCCCTGGCCGTGCTGCGCGAGCCGGGGATCGCCCAGGCCGTCAAGGCCCTGTGGGTGATGGGCGGCACCGACAACGGCGTCGGCAACGTCACGCCGGCGGCCGAGTACAATTTCTATGTCGACCCCGAGGCGGCCAAGATCGTCGTCAACGCCGGCTTCGACCTGCATGTCGTGACCTGGACGCAGACCCTGCGCGACGGCCTGCTGACCACGGCGCAGCTGGCTGAGCTCGACGCCCTGGGCACGCCCCGCGCCAAGTTCTTCACCAAGGTCAACGAAGCCTCGCTGGCCTTCGCCCGCGACACCGAGGGCCTGGACGGCAGCCTGCACCCCGACGCCCTGACCTGCGCGGCCATGCTCGACGAGGCCCTGGTGCTGGACGCCGAGCGCTGCGTCGTCGACGTGGAGACCATGGGCGAGCTGACGCGCGGCTATCTCAGCGTGTCGCACTCGATCCTGCCAGACATCGAGATCGCCGACCCGGCCCTCAAGCGCCGCGAACCCAACGCCCGCGTGATCAAGAAGATCGACCAGGCGGGGTTCTTCGCGGCCATGCGCGCGGCGCTGCTCTAGCGGAAGCCGCGTGGCGCGCCGCCGGCCGGCGCGCGTTTTCTTCCTAGAACGTCTGCGGCTCCAGGTGGCCGTCGCGCAGGGCGAAGACCCGGTCCATGTAGCGGGCCAGCTCCATGTTGTGGGTGGCGATCAGGGCGGCGACGCCCTGCCCCCGCGCCAGGTCGTACAGCGCCTGGAAGGTGGCGGCCGAGGTCGCCGGATCGAGGTTGCCGGTCGGCTCGTCGGCCAGCAGCAGCTTGGGCGAGTTGGCAAGGGCGCGGGCGATGGCCACGCGCTGCTGCTCGCCGCCCGACATCTGGCCCGGCTGGTGGTCGACGCGCGCCGACAGGCCAAGCTGTCCCAGCAGGCTGACGGCCCGCTCGCGGGCGTCGGGCCGGCGGCGTCCGGCGATCATCTGCGGCAGCACCACGTTCTCGGCCGCCGTGAACTCCGGAAGCAGATGGTGGAACTGGTAGACGAAGCCGACGGTCGACAGACGAACCTTGGTGCGCTGGCGCTCGGAGAGCTTGGAGCAGTCCTTGCCATCGACGGCGACGATGCCGGCGTCGGGGCGCTCCAGCAGTCCCGCGGCGTGCAGCAGCGACGACTTGCCCGAGCCGGAGGGGCCGATCAGGCCCACGACCTCGCCCGGATAGACGTCGAGATCGGCGCCGCGCAGGACGGTCAGCTTCCCGGCCTCGGTGACGTAGGTGCGCTCGACGCCGCGCAGCGAAAGGACGGGGCTACTCATAGCGAAGGGCCTCAACCGGATCGAGGCGCGAGGCCCGCAGCGCCGGCGGCAGGGTCGCCAGCACGCTCATCAGGGTGGAAACGGTGACGATGACCCCCACTTCGGTCCAGTCGATCTTGGCCGGGATGTGCGCCAGGAAATAGATGTCGGCGCTGAACACGGCCGTGCCCGTCGCCCACTCCACGAAGTTCTGAATGGCGGTGATGTTGGCGCAGAACAGCACGCCCAGCAGCAGGCCCGTCACGGTGCCGGCCAGGCCGATCGAGGCCCCGGCCATGACGAAGATCCGCAGGATCGACGACTGGCTGGCGCCCATGGTGCGCAGGATGGCGATGTCGCGACCCTTGTTCTTCACCAGCATGACCAGGCCGGAGATGATGTTCAGCGTGGCGATGGCCACCAGGATGAACAGGATCAGCCGCATGACCTTGCGCTCGACCTGCAGGGCGTTGAAGTAGCTGGCGTTCTTGTCCATCCAGTCGGTGATGAACGCGCCAGGGCCGACGGCCTGCTCGATGGCGGCCTTGGTCTGCTTGGCGTCGTCGGGATCGGTCAGCTTGACCTCGACATAGTCGATGGCCGTGTCGCGCCCGAAGAACAGCTGCGCCTGGGCCAGCGGCATCATCACGTAGGATTCGTCGAACTGGCTCATGCCGACGCTGAACACCCCGCCGACGACATAGTCCTTCTCGCGGGTCGAGGTCCCGAAGGCCGTGGCCGGGCCCGAGGGCGAGATCAGGGTGATGGGGTCGCCGACCGAGAGGCCCAGGTTGCGGGCCATGCGGTCGCCGATCAGCACCATGTCGCCGCCGTACTCGCCCTCGCCGTAGCCGGTGAGCGAGCCCTGCTTGATGTTGCTCGAGATCAACTTCATGCCGCGCAGGTCGGCGGGATTGACGCCGCGGACGATGGCGCCGGTCACCTGATTGGGACCGATGACCATGGCCTGGGCCTCGACCAGGGGCGCGGCCTGGATGACCCCGGGCACGCTCTTGATGCGCGAGATCACGCCCTCGCGGTCAGGGCCGTTCACGAGCGGTCCCTGGGCGTAGATGTGGCCGTTGAAGCCGAGCAGCCGGCCGAGAAGCTCGGCGCGGAAGCCGTTCATGACGCTCATCACGGTGATGAGGGCGAACACCGCCAGCATCACCCCGACGAACGAGATGACCGAGATCAGGGCGACGCCGCCGTTCCTGCGCTTGGTGCGCAGGTAACGCCAGGCGACCGTCCGTTCCCAGATCCCGAAGGGCCCCGCGCCGAACGCCATCAGGCGGCGGCCTTGCCGGTCAGGCGGGCGACGACCGCGTCGAGCGGCTCGGAGACGCGCTCGCCGGTCTTGCGGTTCTTCAGTTCGACCACGCCGTCGGCGATGCCCTTGGGGCCGACGATCAGCTGCCAGGGCAGGCCGATCAGGTCCATGGTGGCGAACTTGGCGCCGCCGCGGGCATCGGTGTCGTCATAGAGCACGTCGACGCCGGCGGCCTGCAGGGCCTTGTAGGCGCTGTCGCAGGCCGCGTCGCAGGCCGCGTCGCCCTGGCGCATGTTGACGATGCCGACGTGGAACGGCGCGACGCTTTCCGGCCAGATGATGCCGCCCTCGTCGTGGCTGGCCTCGATGATCGCGCCCAGCAGGCGCGAGACGCCGACGCCGTAGCTGCCCATCTGGACCGGCACTTCCTTGCCGTCCGGGCCCATGACCAGGGCCTTCATCGGCTCCGAATACTTCGTGCCGAACGAGAAGATGTGACCGACCTCGATGCCACGGGCCGACAGGCGGTCGCCCTCGGGGATCGCGTCGAAGGCGGCTTCGTCGTGCATTTCCTCGGTGGCGGCGTAGAGCGCCGTGCGCTGGTCCACCAGCGGCTGCAGGTCGCCGTACCAGTCGACGTCCGAACCCGGCGGGTCCATTTCCACCAGGTCCTTGTGGCAGAAGACGGCGCTTTCGCCGGTCTCGGCCAGCACGATGAACTCGTGGCTGAGGTCGCCGCCGATCGGGCCGGTGTCGGCGCGCATCGGCACGGCCTTCAGGCCCATGCGGGCATAGAGGTTCAGATAGGCCACGAACATGCGGTTGTACGACTTGCGCGCGCCCTCGGCGTCGAGGTCGAAGCTGTAGGCGTCCTTCATCAGGAACTCGCGGCCGCGCATCACGCCGAAGCGCGGGCGGCGCTCGTCGCGGAACTTCCACTGCACGTGGTAGAGGTTCTTGGGCAGGTCCTTGTAGCTCCGCACCGAGGCGCGGAAGATCTCGGTGACCATCTCCTCGTTGGTGGGCCCGTACAGCAGCTCGCGCTCGTGGCGGTCGGTGATGCGAAGCATCTCCGGGCCGTAAGCGTCGTAGCGGCCCGACTCGCGCCACAGGTCGGCCAGCTGCAGGGTCGGCATCAGGAGCTCGATGGCGCCCGCGCGATCCATTTCCTCGCGGACGATCTGCTCGATCTTGTTCAGCACCCGCAGGCCCAGTGGCAGCCACGCGTAGATGCCGGCGGCCTCCTGGCGGATCATGCCCGCGCGCAGCATCAGCTGGTGCGAGGCGATCTGGGCGTCGGAGGGAGCTTCTTTCAGGACGGGCAGGAAGTAGCGCGACAGGCGCATGGACGAGACGTCTCCGGGAGTATTCGAGGCGTTGAGATAGCCGCTCGCCGTTCAGCTTGGCAACGCGCGCGGCGAAAAGATGACGGTAATCGCCCCTTCAGCGGAGCCATAACGAAAAGAAGGCCGCGCGGTTCAATCGCGCGGCCGTTCAAGTTCATCGTCGGGGAAGACGCCACAGAGCAAGGCCGAACCCGGCCTCGTCATGACAATCTACGACCGTCGAACGCCCGTTGGGGCATGCGATTGCCGCCGTCGTTCAAGCTCCGCGCATTTCGCCCAAGACATGGGCGTTTGACGGGCAGGAGATCGCGGGTCGCACAAGCCTTGGGCGCCGAGCCCGCGCCTGCAAAAGTTTTCAGTAGGTCGAGGGCAGGTCCGGCAGGCTGACCAGCTGGAACTTCACCACCAGCCAGAGAATCGAGAACAGCACCGCCGAGATCCAGGTGGTGGTGAAGAACTTGCGCTTCAGGTTCGGGTTCACCGGCGCGCCGGGATCCGCGCCCGGCGGCGGCTCGATTCCCATCTCGTGATAGCTGCGCACGCCCAGCGGCAGCACGGCGAACAGCACCGTCCACCAGATGGTCAGGAAGATCGCGACGCTGGTGATCGGTCCCATCAGTGATGCGCGTCCTTGGGGCTTTCCATCAGTTCCACGAGCATGCCGCCCATGTCCTTGGGGTGAACGAAGACGATCAGCGTTCCGTGGGCGCCGATCCTGGGCTCGCCTAGCACGGTCGCCCCCTTGGCGACCAGGGAATCGCGCGCCTCGTAGATGTTCTCGACCTCGAAGCAGACATGGTGCTGGCCGCCCTTGGGGTTCTTGGCGAGGAAGGCGTGGATCGGCGAGGCCTCGCCATAGGGCTCGATCAGCTCGATCTGGCTGTTGGGCAGGTTGACGAAGCAGACCCAGACGCCCTGCTCGGGCATGGCCCACTTCTCGGTGACCGAGGTGGCGCCGAGCAGCTCGCGATACATCTTCACCGACTCGTCGATGGAGGGCGTGGCGACGCCGACGTGATTGAGCCTGCCGATCATGGTTCCTGTCCCGGTTGGTGCGGAGTTGGCGGCCAACTAACCGCGCCTCCGGCCACGGCAGTCAAGGGCGCTCGGGCTGGGCGCGGACCATGTCGCGCCAGGGGTAGCGCACCGGAAGCAGCGGCGCGACCAGCAGTCCGAAGACGAAGCCGCCCAGATGGGCCTCCCAGGCCACCAGCACGCCGCCCTGCCCCGACAGCATGCCCAGGCCGAAGCCCAAGGCCGCCAGGATCAGGTTCATGATCACGAACGAGCGCACCTGGACGCCCACGCCGCGCGACCAGATCGGAACGATCGCCCCCTCGCGGTCCAGGCGCGCCAGCGCGCCCCACAGGCCGCAGATCGCGCCGGACGCGCCGAGCATCGGCATGGCCCCGCCCCACTGCAGCGCCAGGAAGGTCAGGCCGCCCGCCACGCCCGACAGCACGAAGAACAGCCAGAAAAGCACCGCGCCCTTCAGGTCGACGCCGAACCGGAAGCTCAGCGCCGGCCCCAGGGCCGCGAGCGCGCTGGAGTTCATCAGGATGTGGAACAGGCCGCCGTGCAGGAACTGGTGGGTCAGCGGCGTCCACCACACCCCGGCCTTGAAGGCGGGCGGATAGACGCAGGCGTAGATGGCCACCGCCTGCCAGCCGATGGTGCGCTCGACGACGAACTGGACCAGACCCACGATCCAGAGCACGCCCAGCAGGGCGCCGACCGGCCATGCGTCGGTGAACAGCATGGCCAGCCTGAGACGCCAGGGAACGCCGCGCGGCTTGCGCCCCTCGGTCAGCCGCCGAACGACACGGTTCTCGTCCTCGGGCGCGTTCATAGACCTCCTAGAGACGCAGGACGGTCGTCTCCACGACCGGCTTGCGTTCCCAGATGCGGAAGGCGGCCTTCTTCACCGCCCGCGAGATGGCGTTCTCGATGGTCTCGTCGATCTCGCGATCGTCGCCCGACAGGCGCTTGAAGGCCTCTTCGGCCTCTTCAGCCAGATCGTCCAGCGCCTCGTCGAGGGGGTATTCCTCGTCGCCGGCCAGGCCCAGGCCCCGGACCTGCGGGCCCGAGACGATCTTGTTGCGACCGTCCAGCACGATCGACACGGCCAGCACGCCGTTGAACGCTGCGTGGCGACGCTCGCGCAGGGCCTCGCCGTTCTCGGGCGTCACGACGCCGCCGTCCACGTACAGGCGACCGGCCGGCACCTCGTCGATGATCTCCGGGTGACCGGGCGCCAGGCGCACCATGTCGCCGTTGCGCGGGCTGACGGCGTGCGGGACCTGCAGGTCCTTGGCGAAGGCGGCGTGCTCGAGCAGGTGGCGGCGCTCGCCGTGGGTCGGCACGGCGATCTGCGGCCGGGCCCACTGGTACATCTGCTTCAGCTCGTCGCGGCACGGGTGGCCCGAGACGTGGATGCCGGGGGTGTCGCGCTCGGTGTGCAGGCGCACGCCGCGGTCGGCCAGCTTGTTCTGCAGGTTGCGGATCGGGATCTCGTTGCCCGGGATCACGCGCGAGCTGAACACCACGTGGTCTCCCGACGACAGCTTGACGTGCGGGTGGTTGCCCTCGGCGATGCGCGCCAGGGCCGCCCTCGCCTCGCCCTGGCTGCCGGTGCAGAGATAGAGGATCTCGTTCTCGGGCATGTGCTTGGCCTGGTCGTCGGTGACGAACGGCTCCAGCCCCTCCAGCAGGCCCACCGAGCGGGCGGCCGCGGCCATGCGATGCATCGAGCGCCCGGCCAGGCAGACCTTGCGGCCGGCGGCCTGGGCGGCGCGGATCACGGTGTCCATCCGCGCCACGTTGGAGGCGAAACAGGCCACGGCGATCTTGCCGGTCAGGCCGGCGATCAGCTTGTTCATCTCGACGCGGACGTCCGCTTCCGAGCCCGACTCGCCCTCGACGAAGACGTTGGTGCTGTCGCAGACCATGGCCAGCACGCCCTCGTCGCCCAGGCGGCGCAGCGCGTCGACGTCGGTGGCCGCGCCCAGCTGGGGATCGGGGTCGATCTTCCAGTCGCCGGTGTGCAGTACGGTGCCCAGAGGGGTCTTGATCGCCAGGCCGTTGGGCTCGGGGATCGAGTGCGTCAGGGTGACCATTTCCAGGTGGAAGGGGCCGAGGTCGAAGGCGCCGCTCAGCGGGACCTCGATGATCTCGACCTCGTCCAGCAGGTTGGCGTCGCGCAGCTTCTCGCGCAGCAGGAACGCGGTGAAGGGCGTGGCGTAGACCGGCGCCTTCAGCTGCGGCCACAGCCAGGCGACGGCGCCCAGGTGGTCTTCGTGCGCGTGGGTCAGGACGATGCCGAGAATGTCGTCGGCATAGGGCACGATGTACTCGGGGTCGGGCAGGATGATCTCGACGCCCGGCGTCGTCTGATCGCCGAAGGTGACGCCGAGGTCGACGACGATCCACTTGCGGTCGTCGGCGGGCCCGTAGCCGTACAGGTTGAAGTTCATGCCGATCTCGTTCGACCCGCCCAGCGGCAGGAAGACGAGCTCGTCGTTGGTTTGCTTTTTCATTCGATCTCTAGGTGGGTATTGCGGCGGTGAATTTCGAGGAGACCACGGATGGTCAGATCAGGGTCGAAGTGGTCGATGCTGTCGGTGGCGCCCTCGAACAGCGAGGCGACGCCGCCGGTGGCGACCACGGTCAGGGCCTCGCCGCGCTCTTCCTTGATGCGCGAGACCAGACCTTCGATGAGTGAGATGTAGCCCCAGAAAACGCCCGACTGCATGGCGCCGACCGTGTCGGTGCCCACGATCCTGGCCGGACGCTGGATGGCGATGCGGGGCAGCTTGGCGGCCGCTTCGTGCAGCGCCTGCATGGAGAGGTTGATGCCCGGGGCGATGATGCCGCCCTCGAAGGCGCCGTCGGCGGCCACGATGTCGAAGGTGGTGGCCGTGCCGCTGTCGATCACGATCAGCGGGCCCTTGTAGACCATGCTGGCGCCCACGGCGTTGACCAGGCGGTCGGCGCCGGCTTCCGACGGCTTGTCGATGCGGATGTCGACGCCCAGCTTGGCGTTCTCGCCGATCACCAGCGGCTCGACGTTAAGATAGCGCCGCGACAGGTTGCGCAGGTTGAACAGCGACTGCGGCACGACGCTGGAGATGATGCACGCGTCCAGCGAGCGGAAGCCCAGGCCCTGCATCGACATCAGCTGCGACAGCCACACGACGTACTCGTCGGCGGTGCGCGTGCTCTCGGTGGCCGCGCGCCACTGGGCGATCCACGACTGGCCGTCGTGGATGGCGAACATGGTGTTGGTGTTGCCCTGTTCGATGGCCAGCAGCATCACGAAGCTCCGAAGAAGACGTCGCCGGCGGTGATCCGGCGCAGTTGGCCGTCAGCCAGGCGCAGGCGCAAGGCCCCATCGCCGTCCAGGCCCTCGGCTATGCCCTCGACCGTCTCGTTACCGAGCCGGGCGACGCAGGGTTCGCCCAGGCCGTGGGCCTTGGCGGTCCAGGCGTCGGCGATGGCGGGAAAGCCAAGGCGCGTCCAGACGTCGAGCCAGCGGTCGAACGAAGCGGCCAGCACCTGGATCGCCTCGACGGGCGACGGCGGCGGCTCGGCGCGCCAGGTCGGCAGCGCCGTGGTGGGGCGCTCGCTGTCGATGGGCTTGCGGGCGAGATTGACGCCGATCCCAACGGCCAGCCACAGGCCCCCGTCGGGCGACTTGCCGGACTCGATGAGGATGCCGCTGATCTTCAGGCCGCCGACCATCGGGTCGTTGGGCCATTTCAGGCTGACCAGGCGTTCGGGAACATAGGCCGCCAGCAGGTCGGCCACCGCCAGGGCGGCGACGAACGACACCTGGGCGGCTTCGGCCGGCGGCTTGTCGAGGGTGAGCAGAAGGGTGGCGGCCAGGTTTCCGTCGCCGGTCTCCCAGGCGCGGCCCCGGCGGCCGCGGCCCGCGGTCTGGCGCAGGCCGACGATCCAGACGGGCTCGGTCCGCCCCGCTTCTGCGCGGCGGCGGACCTCGGCGTTGGTCGAGTCGATCTCGTCGAGAACGACGACGGGCGGCCCCTTGCCCGCCCCGTTGTCGAACGGGGGGCCGCCCGTCACGTCAGAGGTGGCCGAAGGCGGCCGCCGCCGCCTTTGCGGCGGGGTCGAGCCAGACCAGGGCGGCAAGGACGACGGGGAACGAGAACAGGGCCGCGGCGAAGCCGATCGCGCGAGCGGTCGGTTGCGGCTTGTCCACCGCGCCAACGGGCGCGTCGAACCACATCGTCTTGATCAGACGAAGGTAGTAGAAGGCGGCCACGACGCTGCCCACCAGGCCCAGGACGGCGGCCCACTGCAGCGGCACGTCGCCCGAGCCCATGGCGGCCTTGAAGACGTAGAACTTGGCCCAGAAGCCCGAGAACGGCGGCAGGCCGAGGGCCGACAGCGAGAACGCGGTCAGGGCCAGGGCCACGCCCGGACGTTCCTTCACCAGGCCGGCCATGTCCTCGATGGTCTCCATCGGCTTGCCGTCGCGGTTCAGCGCCTGCAGGCAGGCGAAGAAGCCGGTGACGTCCACCATGTAGAGCACCATGAACACCAGCATCGAGTGGATGCCGACCTCGCCGCCGGTGGCGACGCCCAGCAGGGCGTAGCCGACGTTGGCGATCGAGGAGTAGGCCCACAGGCGCTTGAGGTTGGTCTGGGCCAGGCCCGCGAAGGCGCCGACGAACACCGACAGCAGGGCCGCGATGATCAGCACCTGGCGCCATTGGCCCACGGCGTCGGGGAAGGCGTCGCCCAGCACGCGGGCGAACATCATCATGGCGGCCAGCTTCGGCGCGGCGGCGAAGAAGCCGACGACCGGGGTCGGAGCGCCTTCGTAGACGTCCGGGGTCCACATGTGGAACGGCGCGGCCGAAACCTTGAACGCCAGGCCGCAGATCACGAAGATCAGGCCGAACAGCAGGCCCAGGCCGTGGGCGCCGTGCGAGGCGACGGCGATGTCGGCGAAGCGGGTCGAACCGGCGAAGCCGTAGATCAGCGAGGCACCGTACAGCAGGATGCCCGACGACAGGGCGCCCAGCACGAAGTACTTCAGGCCCGCTTCCGAGGCCTTGGCGTCGTCGCGGCGGAAGGCCGCCAGGACGTACAGGGCCAGCGATTGCAGCTCGACGCCGATATAGAGGCTGATCAGGTCGCCGGCCGAGGCGGTGACGCCCATGCCGACGGCCGACAATACGACCAGGACCGGGAACTCGAACTTATGGTCGCCGCGGGCGGCCAGCCAGCGGTCGCCCAGCACGATCGCCAGGGCGCTGAACAGGAAGATCGCGACCTTGGCGTAGCTGGCGGCGGCGTCGGCCGAATAGACGCCGTTGAAGGCGTGGCCGTGCGGGCCGATCACCGCCAGGACGGCGGCGGCCAGCAGCGCCAGCACCGAGGCGCCCGTGAAGACCGGCGTGGTCTTCTTGGAGAAGGCGCCCCAGACCAGCAGGACCAGGGCCGAAACGCCGAGGACCAGCTCGGGGAGGACGAGGGAGATGTTGGCGGAGAACGTCATGGGATCCCTCACCCGCCCACGGCGGCGCGCCAGGCGCCGACGAGCCCGTCGACGGACGACGCGGTCAGGTTGAACACAAGATTAGGATAGATGCCGAGCACCAGGGTCATGATGATCAGCGGCACGAAGAGCAGGATCTCGCGCTTGTCGAGGTCGGTGATCGTCTTCAGTTCCGGGTTGACGATCTCGCCGTACATGACGCGGCGGTACAGCGTCAGGGCGTACACCGCCGACAGGATCACGCCGGTGGCCGACACGATAGCCGTCCAGGTCGAGGCCTGGTAGACGCCGGTCATCGTCAGGATTTCACCGACGAAGCCCGAGGTGCCCGGCAGGCCCACATTGCCCATCGTGAACAGCAGGAACACGAAGGCGTAGTGCGGCATGCGGTTGGTCAGGCCGCCGTAGAAGGCGATCTCGCGGGTGTGCATGCGGTCGTAGACGACGCCGACGCAGAGGAAGAGCGCGCCCGAGATCACCCCGTGGCTGATCATCTGGAACAGCGCGCCCTGCTCGCCGGCGACGTTGCCCGAGAAGATGCCCATGGTCACGAAGCCCATGTGGGCCACCGACGAGTAGGCGATCAGCTTCTTGATGTCGGTCTGACGGAAGGCGACCAGCGAGGTGTAGACGATGGCGATGCCCGACATGGCGAACACCAGCGGCTGGAACATCTCCGAGGCGTTCGGGAACATCGGGATGCTGAAGCGCATGAAGCCGTAGCCGCCCATCTTCAGCAGGATGCCGGCCAGGATGACCGAACCCGCCGTCGGGGCTTCCACGTGGGCGTCGGGCAGCCAGGTGTGCACCGGCCACATCGGCATCTTCACCGCGAACGAGGCGAAGAAGGCCAGCCACAGCCAGGTCTGGATCCAGGGCGCGAACTTGTAGCTCATCAGCTCGGGGATCGACGAGGTGCCGGCGATCGAGATCATCGCCAGGATGGCCGCCAGCATCAGCACCGAGCCGAGCAGCGTGTAGAGGAAGAACTTGTAGGCCGCATAGATCCGGCGCTTGCCGCCCCAGATGCCGATGATCAGGAACATCGGCACCAGGCCCCCTTCGAAGAAGAGGTAGAACAGCACCAGGTCCAGCGCGCAGAACACGCCGATCACCAGGGTCTCCAGGACCAGGAAGGCGATCAGGTACTCGACGACGCGCTTCTCGACCGACTTCCAGCTGGCCACGATGCAGATCGGCAGCAGGAAGGCGGTCAGCAGGACCAGCAGCACCGAGATGCCGTCGATGCCCATGCGGTAGTGCAGGCCGGCGAACCAGGCGAAGTCTTCCACGAACTGGAAGCCGGGGTTCTTGGAGTCGAACTGGAAGGTGAGCACCAGCGCGAGCGCGAAGGTGACCAGGGTGGTCGCCAGGGCGATCCACTTGGACAGGGTGTCGGTGGCGGCGCCCGGGCCCTTGGCGGCGCGAGCCGCCAGGATCAGGGCCACGCCGACGAGCGGAGCGAAGGTCGTAAGGCTGAGCAGGCCGGTCATCGATCCGTCCTCAACGGAATGCGTAAAGGGCGAACGTCAGCAGGCCGGCGACGCCGAGCAGCATGACGAAAGCGTAGTGGTAGACGTAGCCGGTCTGGGCTTTGCCCGTCTTGCGGCCGACGGCGTAGGAAACGGCGCTGACGCCGTCGGGACCCAGGCGATCGATGATCTTCTGGTCCCCGCCCTTCCAGAACAGGTCGCCGAGGAACCTGGCGGCGCGCACGAAGGTGGCGTCGTACAGCTCGTCGAAGAACCACTTGTTGTAGAAGAACACGTACAGCGGGCCGTTGCGCTCGGCGAGCTTGAGGCCCAGCCGCTCGTTGCCCCGGATCAGGTAGACGTAGACCGCGATGGCCAGGCCGATCAGCGAGGCGACCAGCGGGCTCCACTTCACCCAGTCGGCCACGTTGTGCGCTTCGTGCAGCACGTGGTTGGTCGGGGCGTTGTAGATCGCGCCGCGCCAGAACTCGGCCTCGTGGTGACCCACGAAGTAGCCGGTGAAGACGAAGCCGGCGGCGACCGCGCCGATCGACAGCACCACCAGCGGGAACAGCATCACCCACGGGCTTTCGTGCGGCTTGTGATCGTGGCCGTGGCCATGGTCGTCGTGGCCGTGATCGTCGTGCGCGCCGTGCGCGTGATCGTCGTGGCCGTGAGCGGCGTGAGCGTCATGGCCGTGGTCGTCATGACCCCAGCGGGCCTTGCCGTTGAAGGTGAAGAAGGCCAGGCGCCACGAGTAGAACGAGGTCAGGCCGGCGACGAGGACGCCGATCACCCAGGCGAACATGGCGATCTGGTTGTGACCGCCCGCGGCGAACGCGGCTTCGATGATGGTGTCCTTCGAGTAGAAGCCGGCGAAGCCCAGGTGCAGCGGCGGGAAGCCGAGGCCCGTGATGGCGATCGTGCCGATCGTCATGGCGATGAAGGTCACCGGCAGCATCTTGGCCAGGGCGCCGTAGCGACGCATGTCCTGCTCGTGGTGCATGCCGTGGATCACCGAACCGGCGCCCAGGAACAGCAGAGCCTTGAAGAAGGCGTGCGTGAACAGGTGGAACATGGCCGCCTGGTAGGCGCCCACGCCGGCCGCGAAGAACATGTAGCCCAGCTGCGAGCAGGTCGAGTAGGCGATGACGCGCTTGATGTCGTTCTGGGTCAGGCCGACCGTGGCGGCGAACAGGGCCGTCACCGCGCCGATCACCGTGACGATGTTCTTGGCCACCGGGGCGTATTCGAACATCGGCGACAGCAGGCACAGCATGTAGACGCCGGCGGTCACCATGGTGGCCGCGTGGATCAGCGCCGAAACCGGGGTCGGGCCTTCCATGGCGTCCGGAAGCCAGGTGTGCAGGAAGAACTGCGCCGACTTGCCCATCGCGCCGATGAACAGCAGGAAGCAGGCGATGTCGACCAGCGGCCAGCTGTGGCCGGCGAACTGCCAGCTACGGGCGGCGCCCGCCTGGATCATCGGGAACAGCTCGGCGAAGTTGATCGTGCCGAACGCCCAGTAGACGGTCATGATGCCGAGCGCGAAGCCGAAGTCGCCAACGCGGTTGACGACGAAGGCCTTGATGGCGGCCGCGCTCGCCGATGGCTTCTTGAACCAGAAGCCGATCAGCAGGTACGAGGCCAGGCCCACGCCTTCCCAGCCGAAGAACAGCTGCATGAAGTCGGCGGCGGTGACCAGCGACAGCATGGCGAAGGTGAAGAGCGACAGGTACGCGAAGAAGCGCGGCTTGCTGTCGTCCTCGGCCATGTAGCCCCAGGAATAGATGTGCACGAGCGCCGAGACGGTCGTGACCACGATCAGCATGGTCGCCGACAGGGCGTCGATGCGGATCGCCCAGTTGGCGACGAAGTCGCCCACGTGGATGAAGGGCAGCAGCGAGACCGTGAAGGCCTCCATGTGGCCCCAGGTCCACTGGCTGAACGTGACCCACGACAGCGCGCAGGCCAGGATCAGCAGGCCCGTGGTGACGGCTTGCGAAGCGACGTTGCCGATCCGCCGGCCGAACAGGCCGGCGATGATCGCGCCCACCAGCGGGGCGAAGACGAGAATGGTGACGAGCGATTGCACTGGGTCAGCCCTTCATCATGCTGGCGTCGTCGACCGCGATGTCGCCGCGGTTCCGGAAGAAGGTCACCAGGATGGCGAGGCCGACGGCCGCCTCGGCGGCGGCCACGGTCAGCACGAACATCGCGAAGATCTGGCCCACCACGTTGTGCAGGTAGGCCGAGAAGGCGACCAGGTTGATGTTCACCGCCAGCAGGATCAGCTCGATCGACATCAGGATGACGATGATGTTCTTGCGGTTCACGAAGATCCCGAAGACGCCGATCGTGAAGAGGATGGCGGCGACGATGAGGTAATGCGGAAGGCCGATCATTCGCTGATCCCCTCGCCCGGCTTGATCTGCACGAGTTCCATTCCGGTCTTGGGCGTGCGGGCGACCTGCTTGCCGATGTCCTGGCGCTTCACGCCCGGCTTGTGACGCAGGGTCAGGACGATGGCGCCGATCATCGCGACCAGCAGCACCAGGCCCGCCGCCTGGAAGAAGAAGATGTAGTCGGTGTAGAGCACCCGGCCGATGGCCTCGGTGTTGCTGACACCGCCCGGCGACGCCAGCGGAGCGGCGTTCTTGGCGGCCGCGCCGTTGGTGGCCACGCTGACGGCGACCATGATCATCTCGATCGTCAGGATGCCGCCCACCAGACCGCCGATCGGCAGGTACTGGGCGAAGCCGTCCCGAAGCGCTTCGAAGTCGATGTCGAGCATCATGACGACGAAGAGGAACAGCACCGCGACCGCGCCCACATAGACGACGATCAGCAGCATCGCGAGGAACTCCGCGCCCAAGAGGACGAAGAGGCCGGCGGCCGAGAAGAAGGCGGTGATCAGGAAGAGCACCGAGTGCACGGGGTTCTTGGCCGAAACGACGAGAAGACCCGCCGCAATGGTCACGAACGCCAGCAAGTAGAAAGCTATCGCCTGCAAGGCCATTGGCCCAGGTGCTCCCCTGATAAGTTCAAATAACGACGACGTGCGAAGCGCACGCCGCCAACTCGGATTCGCGCCGACCGTTTAGCGGTACGGAGCGTCCAACTCCAGATTCTTCGCGATCAGCCGCTCCCAACGGTCGCCGTTGTCGAGCAGCTTTTCCTTGTCGTAGTAGAGCTCTTCGCGCGTCTCGACCGCGAACTCGATGTTCGGGCCCTCGACGATGGCGTCCACCGGGCAGGCCTCCTGGCACAGGCCGCAGTAGATGCACTTGACCATGTCGATGTCGTACCGGGTCGTGCGGCGGCTGCCGTCCTCGCGCGGTTCGGCCTCGATGGTGATGGCCTGGGCGGGGCAGATGGCCTCGCACAGCTTGCACGCGATGCAGCGCTCTTCCCCGTTGGGATAGCGGCGCAGGGCGTGCTCGCCCCGGAAGCGCGGCGACTGCGGGCCGCGCTCGTTGGGGTAGATCACGGTCTTCTTCGGCGCGACCAGATACTTCATGGCCAGGCCGAAGGCGCCCGCGAAGTCCAGCAGGGCGACGCCTTTGACGGCTTGGGTGATACGACTCATCATGGCCGCTTAACCTTCGGAATGACGCAGGTGTAGTTCGAAAGCTGGGCGGGATCTCCCCCGTCCATCTTGGCTTGCAACGATCCGCCTTCGGCCTGGCACTTGTCGCCGGCCCGACGCAGCTCGTCGTAGTTCACGATCCCTCGCCCCAGCGAATAGGAGCGGTCCTCGGCGACGGACGCGCAGGCGCCCGTCGACATCAGGACCAGCCCCGTCAGGGCCAGGACGAGCGGACGCCTCATCCCGCCACCGGCGAGAAGACGCGCCAGGCGGCCACCAGCACGACCAGCACCAGCGACATCGGCAGGAACACCTTCCAGCCCAGGCGCATCAGTTGGTCGTAGCGGTAGCGGGGCACGATGGCCTTGGCCATGGCGAACATGAAGAACCAGAAGCAGATCTTGGCGTAGAACACCAAGGCCAGCAGCAGGTTGGCCGCGAACGTCGGCCAGGTGGCCATGAAGTCCGTCGGGAAGCCGGGGTTCCAGCCGCCGAAGAACAGCACGTTGATCATGGCGCACATCAGGACGATGTTCGAGTACTCGGCGACCATGAACAGCAGGTACGGGGTCGAGGAATACTCGACCTGATAGCCGGCCACGAGTTCGGATTCAGCTTCGGGAAGGTCGAACGGGGGCCGGTTCGTCTCGGCCAGGGCCGAGATGTAGAACATGCCCATGGCGATCACCATGACCGGCAGCAGGACGATGTTCTTGAGGCCGCCGCCGAAGACGTTCCAGTTCCAGATCCAGCCCGACTGGTGCTCGACGATGGTCGACAGGTTCATCGAGCCGGCCAGCAGGATCACCGTGATGATGATCAGGCCGATCGAGACTTCGTACGACACCATCTGAGCCGCCGAACGCAGCGCGCCCAGGAAGGGGTACTTCGAGTTCGAAGCCCAGCCGCCCATGATGATGCCGTAGACGCCCAGCGAGCTCATCGCCAGCAGGTAGAGGATGCCGACGTTCAGGTTGGAGACGACCCAGCCCGGCGCGAACGGCACCACGGCCCAGCCGATGAAGCCCAGGATCAGGCTGATCAGCGGGGCCAGCAGGAAGATCGCCTTGTCGGCGCCGGCCGGGATGACGATTTCCTTCAGCACGAACTTGCCGAAGTCGGCGAACGACTGAAGCAGGCCGAAGGGGCCGACGACGTTGGGGCCCTTGCGCATCTGGACGCCGGCCCAGATCTTGCGGTCGGCCAGCAGAAGGAAGGCCAGGCTCAGCAGAACCCAGATCACGACCAGCAGGATGCCGCCGAGCGTGAGGCCGAACCAGAGAAGCGGATTGATCTCGTTCACGGCTTACTCCGCGGCGATCTTGGAGGCGGCCGAGACGTTGGCCGCGCACTCGGCCATGGTCACGCTGGCGCGCGCGATGGGATTGGTCAGGTGGAAGGCCTTCACCGGGCTCTCGAACGGAGCGTCGGTCGCCTCCCCTTCCCCGCCGACGGCGGCGAGGTCGAACACGGCAGGAACCGAGCCCGGGGCGAAGTCGATCTGGCCGAAGGTCGGGTGATCGGCGAACAGCTTGGCGCGCAGCTGGTCCAGGCTGTCGTACGGCAGCTTGTGGCCCAGGGTTTCCGACAGCGCCCGCAGGATCGACCAGTCTTCCTTGGCCTCGCCCTTCGGGAACACGGCCCGCTTGCCCATCTGCACCCGGCCCTCGGTGTTCACGTACAGGCCGTTCTTTTCGGTGTAGGCGGCGCCCGGCAGGATGACGTCGGCCTTGTGGGCGCCGGCGTCGCCGTGGGTGCCGAGGTAGATCTTGAAGGCGTCGCTGGCGGCGCTTTCGCACTCGTCGGCGCCCAGCAGGAACAGCACGTCCAGCGCGCCCGGCTTCAGCATGTCGGTCGCCGAAAGACCACCTTGCGCCGGGACGAAGCCCAGGTCGAGGCCGGCCACGCGGGCGGCGGCGGTGTGCAGCACGTTCCAGCCGTTCCAGCCTTCACGCACGACCTTGAAGGTCTTGGCCAGGCCCGCGGCGGCCTTGAGGATCGCCGCGCCGTCGGCGCGGGCCAGCGCACCCTGGCCGATGATGATCGCGGGACGCTCGGCGGCCTTGAAGGCGGCGACGAAGTCGTTCTTGGCCTTGGCCAGGCCCGACAGCGTCTTGGCGCCGGCGCCGAGGTAGTCGTAGTCGAACGTCAGGTCGGCCTGTTCGCCGATGACGCCGAAGCGGGTCTTGCCGGCGATCCACTGCTTGCGGAAGCGGGCGTTGAGGACCGGAGCCTCGAGGCGCGGGTTCGTGCCCACGAACAGGACGACGTCGGCGTCTTCGATGCCGGCGATGGTCGAGTTGAACAGCCAGCTCTCGCGCGGGCCCGCGCCCAGGGCGACGCCGTCCTGGCGGGCGTCGAGGTTCTTCACGCCCAGGGCGGTGAAGAGGTCCTTGGTCGCCTTCAGGCTCTCGGCGTCCTGCAGGTCGCCGGCGATGACGCCGATGCGCTCAGGCGCGGTGGCCTTGATCTTGGCCGAGACGGCGGCGAAAGCCTCCGCCCAAGTGGCCGGCTTCAGCTTGCCGTCGACGCGGACGTACGGACGGTCCAGGCGCTGGCGCTGCAGGCCGTCGACGGCGTAACGGGTCTTGTCCGAGATCCACTCTTCGTTGACGTCCTCGTTGATGCGCGGCAGCACGCGCAGCACGGCGTTGGCGCGACCGTCGACGCGGATCGACGAGCCGAGCGCATCCATGACGTCGATGCTTTCGGTCTTCTTCAGTTCCCACGGACGGGCTTCGAAGGCGTACGGCTTGGAGGTCAGGGCGCCGACCGGGCACAAATCGATGACGTTGGCCGACAGTTCCGAGGTCACCGCGGCGCCCAGATAGGTCGTGATCTCGACGTCTTCGCCGCGCGAGATCAGGCCGATCTCCGGCGAGCCGGCGACTTCGGTGATGAAGCGGACGCAGCGCGTGCACTGGATGCAGCGCGTCATCACGGTCTTGATGAGCGGGCCCATGGCCTTTTCTTCGACCGCGCGCTTGTTCTCGTCGTAGCGGCTGTCGTCACGGCCGTAGCCGACCGCCTGGTCCTGCAGGTCGCACTCGCCGCCCTGGTCGCAGATCGGGCAGTCCAGCGGGTGGTTGATGAGCAGGAACTCCATCACACCTTCGCGGGCCTTCTTGACCATCGGGGTGTTGGTGAAGATCTCCTGGCCCTCGGCGGCCGGCAGGGCGCACGAAGCCTGCGGCTTCGGCGGGCCGGGTTTGACCTCGACCAGGCACATGCGGCAGTTGCCGGCGATGCTCAGACGCTCGTGATAGCAGAAGCGCGGGATCTCTTCCCCAGCCAGTTCCGCCACCTGCAGAACCGTCATGCCGGGTTCGAACTCGACCTCGACGCCGTTGACCTTGGCGATTGCCATTCTCGTTACTCCGCCGCGATCAGCTTGGCGCCCTGCACGTGCAGGCGACCGCTACGATAGGAAGCGATCCGCTCTTCGACCTCGTGGCGGAAGTGGCGGAACAGGCCCTGGATCGGCCAGGCGGCCGCGTCGCCCAGGGCGCAGATGGTGTGACCCTCGACTTGGGTCGTGACGTCCAGAAGGGTGTCGATTTCCTTCGGATCGGCTTCGCCGCTGGCCATGCGTTCCATGACCCGCCACATCCAGCCGGTGCCTTCGCGGCACGGCGTGCATTGGCCGCAGCTCTCGTGCTTGTAGAAGTACGACAGGCGAGCGATGGCGCGGACCAGGTCGGTGGACTTGTCCATGACGATGACGGCGGCGGTGCCCAGGCCCGACTTCAGGTTACGCAGGGCGTCGAAGTCCATCGGCAGGTCTTCGCACTGCTCGGCCGGGATCATCGGAACCGACGAACCGCCCGGGATGACGGCCTTGAGATTGCCCCAGCCGCCGCGGATGCCGCCGCAGTGGTCTTCCATCAGCTGACGGAAGGGGATGCTCATGGCTTCTTCGACGTTGCAGGGCAGGTTCACGTGGCCCGAGACGCAGAAGAGCTTGGTGCCGGCGTTGTTCTGGCGGCCAAAGCCGGCGAACCACGAGGCGCCGCGGCGCAGGATGGTGCCGGCGACGGCGATGCTCTCGACGTTGTTGACCGTGGTCGGCATGCCGTAGAGGCCCGCGCCGGCCGGGAACGGCGGCTTCAGGCGCGGCTGGCCCTTCTTGCCTTCCAGGCTTTCCAGCAGGGCCGTCTCTTCGCCGCAGATATAGGCGCCGGCGCCGTGGTGGACGTAGATGTCGAAGTCCCAGCCGTGGATGTTGTCCTTGCCGACCAGCTTGGCCTCGTAGGCCTGCTTGATCGCGGCTTCCAGGCGCTCGCGCTCGAAGACGTACTCGCCGCGGATGTAGATGTAGCAGGCGTGGGCCAGCATGGCGCGCGAGGCGATCAGGCAGCCTTCGATCAGGAGGTGCGGGTCATGCCGCATGATCTCCCGGTCCTTGCAGGTGCCCGGCTCGGACTCGTCGGCGTTGACGACGAGATAGTGCGGACGGCCTTCCTTCACTTCCTTGGGCATGAAGGACCACTTCAGACCGGTCGAGAAACCAGCGCCGCCCCGGCCTCGCAGACCGGAGTTCTTCATGTTCTCGATGATCCAGTCGCGCCCGGCGTCCAGAATATCCTTGGTGCCGTTCCAGCAACCGCGCGCCTTCGCACCTTCCAGACCCCAGTCCTGGAGCCCGTAAAGGTTGGTGAAGATGCGATCCTTGTCTTCGAGGATACCGACCATGACTCTAGCTTTGCGGATCGAATGGATGGGTGCGGACATAGCGCGTCCGCCGGACGATGACATAGGCGAAAAGCAGCCAACCGGCGCCGATCACCAAAAGACCTGTGGGCGTAGCCCAGGCTGGCGCGCCGGGGACCTCCCGGCCCCAGATCAGCAGCAGCACCCCGGCCAGGCAGGCCACGAAGCCCACGGCTCTTTCCTTGCGGTAGAGCCCCCGGATCGTGGCCACGTAGGCCCGCCGCTTGTCGGCGAGGTCGTCGCTCATGGCGCCCTCCCCGCCTGCGGTTCGGATCCGGCTTCGGGCTTGGTGGCCTTCAGCCACCCGACCACGAACCAGATCTGGGCGCCCAGCCCGGCGACGATGGCCAGGACGAACACCGGCAGAAGCCAGGACACGCCGAAGGCCACGTGGCCGACGATCGCCGCGCCGGCCAGCAGGAAGCACACGACGTCGATGGCGATCATCGTCGTGAAGCGCTTCTTCTGTTGGACGGCCACGTCGGTCATCAGGCGGCGGGCTCCGCCTTGGTCTTTTTCGGCGCTTCGGGCAGGTTCGGGATCTTGATCTTCTTGGCCGCCGAGCCGTCGTACAGCTTGGGATCGGTCAGGGTCTGGATCTTGTCCTTCGGCTCCGAGGACTTACGGCCCTCGTAGCTGCCCGGCTGCGGGGCCTTGCCCGCGGCGAAGTCGTCGAGGATCTGGGCCAGGCTCTCCGGCGTCAGGTCTTCGTAGTAGTAGTCGTTGATGGCCGCCATCGGGGCGTTGCAGCAGGCGCCGAGGCACTCGACCTCTTCCCAGCTGAACTTGCCGTCGGCCGACACGCTGTGGGCCGGGCCGATCTTCTTTTCCAGCACCGAGCGCAGGTCGAGCGCACCGCGCAGCTGGCACGGCGTGGTGCCGCACAGCTGCACGAAGGCGGTCTTACCCACCGGGGCCAGCTGGAACATCACGTAGAAGGTGGCCACTTCCAGCACGCGGATGACCGGCATCTCGAGCTGGCGCGCGATCTCCTGGATCGCGGGCTCCTGCACCCAGCCTTCCTGCTTCTGGGCCAGCCACAGCATCGGGATCACCGCCGACTGCTTGCGGGCGGCGGGGTACTTGGCTTTCCACCAGTCGGCCTTGGCCTGGCTTTCGGCCGAGAAGGCGAAGCTGGCGGGCTGTTCCTTGGCGAGACGACGGACGCTCATCGTGCGAAATCCACGCGGACGATCTTGTCGCCCTTGAAGGTGTAGATGGCGGCGACCTGGAAAGGCGCGTCGCCGTTGCCGCGGTCGACGTGCTCGTGATCGATCACGTTCGAGCCGACCACGATGCGGTTCAGCAGCTTCGCCTGGTTCTTGGGGAACTCGGCGAAGGTCTTGGCGTAGAAGGCGCGGTAGGCCTCGATGCCCGTGCGCGCCACGTCGCCGTTCAGGCCGGCGACGACCACGTCGTCGGCGAAGTGGGCGCAGTGAGCGTCCAGATCCTGGGCGTTGTAGGCGTCGAGCTGAGCCTGGGCGATGCTCTCGAGGCTCATCGGTCGACCTCGCCGAACACGATGTCGAGCGAGCCCAGGATGGCCGAAACGTCAGCCAGCTGGTGGCCGCGGTTCATCCAGTCCATGGCGGCCAGGTGCGAGAAGCCCGGAGCCTTGATCTTGCAGCGATACGGCTTGTTGGTGCCGTTGCTGACGACGTAGACGCCGAACTCGCCCTTGGGGGCTTCGACAGCCGCGTAGACCTCGCCTTCCGGCGTCTTGAAGCCCTCGGTGTAGAGCTTGAAGTGGTGGATTAGGGCTTCCATCGAGCGCTTCATCTCGGCGCGACGCGGCGGGCTGACCTTGTTGTCCTCGCTGAGCACGGGGCCCGGCGTGGCGCGCAGCATGGCCACGGCCTGCAGGATGATCTTGGTGCTCTCGCGCATTTCCTGCATGCGGCACAGATAGCGATCGTAGCAGTCGCCGTTCTTGCCGAGCGGGATGTCGAACTCGAACTCGTTGTAGTTCTCGTACGGCTGGTTGCGGCGCAGATCCCAGGCGATGCCCGAACCGCGCACCATCACGCCCGAGAAACCCCAGGCCCAGGCGTCTTCCTTGGTCACGACGCCAATGTCGACGTTGCGCTGCTTGAAGATGCGGTTGTCGGTGATCAGACCTTCGATGTCGTCGCAGATCTTGGGGAAAGCCTTCGCCCAGGTCTCGATGTCGTCGATCAGGCTGGGGGTCAGGTCCTGGTGGACGCCGCCCGGACGGAAGTAGTTGGCGTGCAGGCGAGCGCCGCAGGCGCGCTCGTAGAACACCATCAGCTTCTCGCGCTCCTCGAAGCCCCAGAGCGGCGGCGTCAGGGCGCCGACGTCCATGGCCTGGGTCGTCACATTCAGCAGGTGGTTCAGGATGCGGCCGATCTCGCAGAACAACACGCGCACAATCTGGCCGCGCTTGGGCACTTCCACGCCCAGCAGCTTCTCGATGGCCAGGCAGAACGCATGTTCCTGGTTCATCGGCGCCACGTAGTCGAGGCGGTCGAAGTACGGGATGTTCTGCAGGTAGGTGCGCGCTTCCATCAGCTTCTCGGTGCCGCGGTGCAGCAGGCCGATGTGCGGATCGACGCGCTCGACGATTTCACCGTCGAGTTCCAGCACCAGGCGCAGCACGCCGTGGGCGGCCGGGTGCTGGGGGCCGAAGTTGATGTTGAACTTGCGGACCGGGGTCTCCGGGATCGCCGGAACCGTCGGTTCGTCGCGGAAGAAGTCGGTCGCCGCGGCGGGCGCGTTCGTGCCAGTCATGACTTAAGCCTTCTCCGCCTTCTCGTCGCCCGGCAGGGCGTACTTGGCGCCCTCCCACGGAGAGAGGAAGTCGAATGCGCGGTACTCGGTGATCTTCACGGGTTCGTAGACGACGCGCTTGAGCTCGTCGTCGTAGCGGACCTCGACATAGCCCGTCATCGGGAAGTCTTTCCGCAGCGGATGGCCGTGGAAGCCGTAGTCCGTCAGGATGCGGCGCAGGTCGGGGTGGCCTTCGAAGAACACGCCATACATGTCGAACACTTCGCGCTCGAACCAGTCGGCGACCGGGAACACGGGCGTGGCGCTCGACACCGGGGTGTCTTCGTCGGTCTGCACCTTCACGCGGACGCGGACGTTCTTCACCATCGACAGCAGGTGGTAGACCACGTCGAAGCGCGCGGCGCGCTCGGGGTAGTCGACCGCCGTCAGGTCCACCAGCTGGTGGAAGCGGTAGTCGGGGTGGTCGCGCAGGTAAGTCAGCAGCTCGACCACGCGGTTGGCCGAACCCAGCAGGTTCAGCTCGCCGAACGCCACGTTGTACGAGGCGATCGCGCCGGCCGAGTTGGCGACGATCGCCTGGCCGAGGGCTTCGAGGTCTTGGCTCATCGCTCGATGGTCCCCGTGCGACGGATCTTCTTCTGGAGCTGCAGCACGCCGTAGACCAGCGCTTCGGCCGTCGGCGGGCAGCCCGGCACGTAGATGTCGATCGGCACGACGCGGTCGCAGCCGCGAACGACGCTGTAGCTGTAATAGTAGTAGCCGCCGCCGTTGGCGCAGCTGCCCATCGAGATGACGTAGCGGGGCTCGGGCATCTGGTCGTAGACCTTGCGCAGAGCCGGGGCCATCTTGTTGGTCAGCGTGCCGGCGACGATCATCACGTCCGACTGACGCGGGCTGGCGCGCGGCGCGAAGCCGTAGCGCTCCAGGTCGTAGCGCGGCATGGCCGAGTGCATCATCTCGACGGCGCAGCAGGCCAGGCCGAACGTCATCCACATCAGCGAGCCGGTGCGGGCCCAGGTGATGAGGTCGTCGGCGGCGGCCGTAATGAAGCCCTTGTCGGCCAGCTGCTGGGAGACGCCGTCGAAGAAGGCGTCGTGCAGCTTGGGGTCATAGCCCTGCACGGTCGAGCGGCCAGCGGCGCCGGCCGGAACGACAGGCGAGCTGTTGGCGGGAACGATCACTCCCATTCGAGGGCGCCCTTCTTCCATTCGTAGATAAAGCCGACGGTCAGAACGCCCAGGAAGGCCAGCATGGACCAGAAGGCGTATTGAGCCACGTCAGGCGGCAACTTCAGCAGCGTGACGGCCCACGGGAACAGGAACGCCACTTCGAGGTCGAAGATGATGAAGAGGATCGACACCAGATAGAACCGGACGTCGAACTTCATGCGCGCGTCGTCGAAGGCGTTGAAGCCGCATTCGTATGCGGACAGCTTTTCCGGGTCCGGCGCCTTGGGCGCGAGCACGGCGGCAGCCAACATGAAGACGATGCCGATAACAGCCGCAATCCCGAGGAAGATCACGATCGGCAGGTACTGGAGAAGGAAGGCGTTCATGACAGCCCTTGGCTTGAATCGGCCGCGTTGTAGCCCAGTGTTTCCCCCGCTTCAAACGCCCGGGCCACATTGAGAAACGATCGCAACTGCAAGCCATCCACAGGTTCTGCGACATGGCCGTTGACACGAGTCCCGGCCCGACATATCAGACGCCCCTCGCCGCACGGCGGGTCGCACTTCCGCCTCGGCGGACAGCAAATGCGGATGTAGCTCAGTTGGTTAGAGCGCCGGCCTGTCACGCCGGAGGTCGCGGGTTCGAGCCCCGTCATTCGCGCCACCTTCTTCTCGAAGGTAGCGATCCGAGGTAAAAGCGAGCGCTTCGTAAGGGTTTCGGCCTTTACGCGACGCGGATGTAGCTCAGTTGGTTAGAGCGCCGGCCTGTCACGCCGGAGGTCGCGGGTTCGAGCCCCGTCATTCGCGCCACTTTCCCCCTCCCCCACTTTTTCGAATTGCCCGTTTAAACGCCGAGCGCTGCCGTTCGCGTGCGCGCTCGCGGCGACGACTGCGACAAATTGTGTCGCCGGGCGGTTGTTACCGACCGGTCGCATCCCATGTAGCGGACATGACCCAGTCCGCCGATCTCCCATTTTCCGTCCTCGATCTGTCGCCGGTTCCTCAAGGAACAACGGTCAGTAAAGCGCTCGCCAATACTTTGGACCTCGCGCGTCACGCCGAGTCGCTAGGTTTCCACAGATATTGGCTGGCCGAGCACCACAACATGCCCGGTATCGCCAGCGCCGCCACAACCGTGGTCATTGGTCACGTGGCCGCGGGGACCTCGAAAATCCGAGTCGGCTCGGGCGGAATCATGCTGCCCAACCATGCGCCGCTGATGATCGCCGAGGCCTTCGGCACGCTCGCGGCCCTGCATCCCGGCAGAATCGACCTTGGCCTCGGCCGCGCTCCGGGCACGGACCAGGCCACGATGCGCGCCCTGCGCCGCTATGCGGGCTCGGTCGACCGCTTCGCCGAGGACGTCGTCGAGCTGCAGCACTGGTTCAAGCCGGCCGAACCCGACCAGGCGGTGCGGGCGGTTCCGGGCGAAGGCCAGGACGTGCCGCTGTGGCTGCTGGGCTCCAGCACCTACGGCGCGCAGCTGGCCGCGGCGCTGGGCCTGCCCTACGCCTTCGCCGCCCACTTCGCGCCCGAACAGCTCATGCAGGCCGTCGAGGTCTATCGCCGCGGCTTCCGCCCCTCGGCCCAGCTCGACAAGCCCTACTTCATGATCTGCATCGGCGTGTGCGCGGCCGACACCGACGAGGAGGCCCAGCGCCTGCACACCTCGACCCAGCAGCAGTTCCTGGCCCTGCGCCGGGGCAATCCCGGCCTCCTGCCGCCGCCGGTCGACGACATCACGGCCCTCGCCTCGCCCGCCGAACTGGCCGGCGTCAACAACACCTTCCGCTATTCGGCGATCGGCTCGCCGCGCACCGTGTCCGACAGGCTGCGGGCGGTGATCGAGGCCACCGGCGCCGACGAGGTGATGGCCGCTTCGCAGATCCACGACCATGCCGCGCGGCTGCGCAGCTACGAGATCCTGGCCGGCCTTCGCGACGATCTGCGCAAGGCCGCCTGAGTCTCTTCTTCTCTAGTGCGAGGCGGCCGCCATGGCCGCTTCGCCGAGAAAGGCCCGCGAGCCGCTGAGGCGGCCGTAGATTCCGGTCAGGCGCTCGAACACAGGCGTCCAGCCGTGGCGGGTCTCCGCCCGCAGGCGCGCCGCGTGGCCGAGGGCGACCATGTCGCGGGCGAACAGCGCCTCGATCGCCTCGGCGAACACCCCGCCTTCCGACGCCTGGGCCAGCACCCCGACCTGCTCGTCGACGCTTTCGGCGACCCCGCCGGCGGCGACGCCGACCACCGGCAGGCCGCAGGCCATCGCTTCCAGCACGATCAGGCCGAACGGTTCGTTGTCGTTGGCGTGGACGAAGGCGTCGCAGCCGGCCAGCACGGCGGCCAGCGCCTCGGGATCGCGCTGATAGTCCATGCAGATCACGCGATCGCTGGCCCGCGCCCCCGCTCCGGCGCCGATCAGCAGCAGCACATAGGGCTCGCCCAGCCGCTCGACCGCGTCGACCAGCACGTCGAGTTTCTTTTCCCGGGCCGGGCGGCCGGCGAAGACCAGGATCCGGTGGCGGTCGGTCAGGCCCAGGCGACGACGCAGGGCCGCGCGATCGCCGCGCGCCGGGTGGAAGGTGTCGACGTCGACGCCCAGCGGCAGGCCGATGGCGTCCCGAACGCCCGCCTCGATCAGCCGGCCGGCGATGAAGTGGCTGGGCGCCACGGCCTGGTCGAACTGGCGATAGATCGCCGCCCAGCGCTTCTGGACCGGCTTTTCCGCCCATTCTCCGATGTGCAGCGCCGCCAGGGCGCCCAGGTCGGTGTGGCAGAATCCGACGACCGGCACGCCCAGGGCGTCGCCCGCCTTCAGCGCCGCCAGGCCCGGCGTGTAGGGATCGCCGGCCTCGATGACGTCGGGCCGCTGGCGGATCAGCCGCTCCATCCAGCTGGTCTTGCCGATCGGCCAGCGATAGCCGTCCCCGAACGGCAGCGGCGCGGCGTAGATCGACACTCGGCCGTGGCCGTCGTGAGCGTCGCGCGGCCCCGGGACCACCAGGGTGTGGCGCACGCCGGGGCGATTCTCCGCTAGCCAGGCGCGCTTGGCGTTCAGATAGCGCCGCACGCCGCCGCTGCGCGGGGCGTAGAGCATCGTCGTATCGATGAGACGGACGGGCCGCCCTGGGTTTGATCGATTCTGGTCCTGCGGCGCGCCGGCCTCCGGGCTCGGCGGGGAAGTGAGCAGAAGATCGATCACGCCGTACCTCGCTACTGCAGAGGGAGCCGTCTTACGCGGCCGCCAAGCGATAAGGTGCTCGAGCGCCGGGAGGTTCCTCCGAAGCTGGACCGTTGTCCAGCCGCGCGACGCCACCCTACGTCGCGTCGCGCATCGGCGCAAAAACCATATTTCGGTTCGCCTGGATTGAATGCGCCGCCCGTCGTAGGAGGGGCCAAACGGGGGTATCCGACATGGCGCGTTTTCTGTTCACCACCTGGGAGGGCGGCGGCCACGTGCAGCCGCTGCTGATGGTCGCCGCTGACATGATGGCGCGCGGCCACCATGTGCTGGCGATCAGCGATCCGGCCAACGCCGCAGACGCTAAGGCCCTGGGCGTTCCGTTCCGCGCCTGGACGACCGCGCCGTTCCAGACCGGCAAGACCCGCGACGACGATCGCCTGCGCGACTTCGAGGCCGACAATCCGATGGCCGTGATCGAGCGCCTGCTCGAACGCGTGATGACCGGTCCCGCCGACGCCTATGCCCGCGACGTGCTGGAGGCGCTGGACGCCTTCCCCGCCGACGTGGTCGTGAGCCAGGAACTGCTGCTGGGCGCGATGGTCGCGGCCCAGGCGCGGGAGACGAAGCTGGCCCTGTTGTCGGCCAACATCTGGTCTCTCCCGAACCTGCCCGGCGCGCCGCCGTTCGGGGCCGGCATGGCGCCGGCGGCCGACGACCAGGAGCAGGCCATGCACGCAATGGTCGCCCAGATGGCGCGCGGCCTGTTCCAGTCGGGCCTGCCGGCGCTGAACGCCGCCCGGTCCGAGCATGGCCTCGCGCCGCTGGACGACGTCTTCGCCCAGTTCGACGCCGCCGACGCCATCCTGCTGGCGACCAGCCGCGCCTTCGACTTCGCGCCCGATCCCCTGCCCGCCCCGTTCGCGCATGTCGGCCCCTATCTGGCCGATCCGGCCTGGGTGGAGCCCGCGCTGCTTCCGGAGGGCGACGCGCCGCTGGTGCTGGTATCGTTCTCCAGCCTCTACCAGGCGCAGGAGGCGGCGCTGCGCAACGTGATCGCGGCCCTGTCCGCCCTGCCCGTCCGGGCGCTGGTGACGACCGGGCCGACGCTGGATCCCGCGGAGTTCGACGCGCCGCCCCACGTTGCGATCGTGCGCAGCGCACCGCACGGCCAGGTGCTGAAGGAGGCGGCCGTCATGGTCACCCATGCCGGACACGGTTCGGTGCTGCGCCCGCTGATGGAAGGCGTTCCGCTGCTGTGCCTGCCGATGGGCCGCGACCAGAACGACAACGCCATGCGCGCCGCCCATCGCGGTGCGGCGATCACCCTGGCCCCGGACGCCTCGCCTGAACGGATCGCCGAGGCGCTGACCCGCCTGCTCGACGACCCGTCGTATCGGCAAGCCGCCAGGACCCTGGGCGACCGGATCACACAGGACGCCCAGGCCCGCCATGCGGCCCCGGCGCTCGAGGTGCTGGCCTGACGGCCTACCAGTCGTCGCGGCCGTTGAGGTGAACCACCGGCAGCGGCGTCAGGTCGAAGTCGTTCAGCAGCCGCACGTTGATGCTGACGCGCGGATTGTCGTAGTCGGCCTCGCCACTGCTGAAGTCTGGGAACTGGCTGTAGGTCCCGCAGCCGCAGATGGCGCAATGATGGTGCGAGCCCATGTAGTCGCCCCACTGGTAGGTCGAGACCCGGTCGCGCGACGTCAGCAGCTTGAAGCTGGAAGGCTGGTAATAGGCGACCAGGTTGCCCCGCTTGGAGCAGAACGAGCAGTTGCAATCGGTCAGCTCGGTCGGTGCGGTCTCGACCTCGAACTGAGTGGCGCCGCAGTGGCAGCTTCCCTTGACGGACATGACGATCTCCCTTTTGGCGTCAGACGCCGGGAGACTGCCGAAGGCCCGCTGACAGCCTGGTGTCAGCATGGTCCCTGGTGGGCGGTGAGGGGATCGAACCCCCGACCCTCTCGGTGTAAACGAGACGCTCTACCGCTGAGCTAACCGCCCCTTCGCAGGGTCGCGCCTTCTAGCCGCAGTCGGGCGGCATGGGAAGCGCGCATAGAAAAGGGCGGGCCGTCGTCGAACGCCCCGCCCCTCAAAATCCGAAACGGGATCAGCCGTTCAGGGTGGTCTTCAGGCCTTCGCCGACCTGGAAGCGGGCGGTCTTCGAGGCCGGACGCTCGACGGTCTCACCGGTGCGCGGGTTGCGCGCGGTGCCGGCGGCGCGGGTCACGGCCTTGAAGGTGCCGAAGCCCACCAGACGCACGTCCGAGCCCGACTTCAGCGAAGTGGTGACGGTGTCGATGAAAGCTTCCAGAGCGTCCTTCGCCTGGTTCTTGTTGATGCCCGCCTTTTCGGCGATCGCCGTGACGAGTTCGGCTTTCGTGGTCATTTTTGTCTCCCAGCCAATAAGCGACGGCGCTGCAACAGCTTACGCCGCTTCGCTCGCGTGGAAGTATGCGGGCTTCGCAAGCCCCGTCAAACGAAGGCGGCGCGGAAAGATCCCGCGCCGCCCTACTTATCAACAATAAGTTACTGTTAGTGCGTAAGAACTGCGTCGTCCCCGGCGTCGTCGGCCTTGGCGGGGCCCGAAAGGGGCTCTTCCGATTCGCTCCACTCCACCGGCGTGAGCGGACCGATCAGGGCGTGCTTGAGCACTTCGTCGACCGTCGAGACCGGAATGATCTCCAGGCCCGACTTCACGCTTTCCGGCACGTCGACGAGATCCTTCTCGTTTTCCTGCGGGATCAGCACGGTCTTCACGCCCGAGCGGAGGGCCGCCAGCAGCTTCTCCTTCAGGCCGCCGATGGCGGTGACCCGGCCGCGCAGGGTGATCTCGCCGGTCATGGCGATGTCCTTGCGGATCGGGATGCCGGTCAGCACCGAGACCATGGCCAGGGCCATGGCGATGCCGGCCGACGGACCGTCCTTGGGCGTGGCGCCGTCCGGAACGTGCACGTGGACGTCGGTCTTCTCGAAGATCGGCGGCTTGATGCCGAACGAGGTCGCCCGCGAACGGACGTAGCTGTTCGCCGCCGAGATCGACTCCTTCATCACTTCCTTGAGGTTGCCGGTGACCGTCATGCGGCCCTTGCCCGGCATCTTCACGGCTTCGATCGTGAGAATGTCGCCGCCGAATTCCGTCCAGGCCAGACCGGTGACGATGCCGACCTGGTCGACTTCGTCGGTCTCGCCATAGCGGTACTTCTTGACGCCGGCGTACTTGGCCAGGCGCGCGTCGTCGATGGTGATGCTGGTCAGCTTCTCGCGGGCCAGGTCACGCACCGTCTTGCGGGCCAGGTTGCCCAGTTCCCGCTCCAGCGACCGCACGCCGGCTTCCCGGGTGTAGTAGCGGATAAGGTCGCGGATGGCCGCGTCCGGCACGACGAACTCGCTGTCCTTCAGGCCGTGATCCTTGGCCAGCTTGGGCAGGACGTGGCGCTTGGCGATCTCCAGCTTCTCGTCCTCGGTGTAGCCGGGGATGCGGATGATCTCCATGCGGTCCAGCAGCGGCTGGGGCATGTTCAGGCTGTTGGCCGTGGTGACGAACATCACCTGCGACAGGTCGTAGTCGACCTCCAGGTAGTGGTCGCCGAAGGTCGAGTTCTGCGAAGGATCGAGCACTTCCAGCAGGGCCGAGGCGGGATCACCGCGGTAGTCGCTGCCCATCTTGTCGATCTCGTCCAGCAGGACGAAGGCGTTGGTGGTCTTGGCCTTCTTCATCGACTGGATGACCTTGCCGGGCATCGAGCCGATGTAGGTGCGGCGGTGGCCGCGGATCTCGGCCTCGTCACGCACGCCGCCGAGGCTCATGCGCACGAATTCGCGGCCCGTCGCCTTGGCGATGGACTTGCCCAGCGAGGTCTTGCCGACGCCCGGAGGGCCGACGAGGCAGAGGATCGGGCCTTTGAGCGAATTGGTCCGGGCCTGCACGGCCAGATATTCCAGAATCCGCTCCTTGACCTTCTCCAGGCCGTAGTGGTCGGCGTCGAGGATCTCTTCGCTCTCGTTGAGATCGATCTTCTTGCCCTTGGCCTTGCCCCACGGGATCGACAGCAGCCAGTCCAGATAGTTGCGGACCACCGTGCTCTCGGCGGACATCGGGCTCATGTTGCGCAGCTTCTTCAGCTCGCCCTCGGCCTTGGCCCGGGCTTCCTTCGAAAGCTTGGTCTTCTTGATGCGCTTCTCGAGCTCGATCAGTTCGTCGCGCGAGTCGTCGGGGTCGCCCAGCTCGCGCTGGATCGCCTTCATCTGCTCGTTCAGATAGTACTCGCGCTGGGTCTTCTCCATCTGGCGCTTCACGCGCGAGCGGATCTTCTTCTCGACCTGCAGCACCGAGATCTCGCCTTCCATGAGGGCGAAGACCTTCTCCAGGCGCTTGGTGACGTCGAAGATTTCCAGCAGGTGCTGCTTGTCGCCGATCTTCACCGACAGGTGGGCGGCGATACTGTCGGCCAGCTTGCCCGGCTCGGCGATCTGCGGGATCGCGGCCAGGGCTTCGGGCGGCACCTTCTTGTTGAGTTTGACGTAGTTCTCGAACTGCTCGACGACCGCGCGCGACAGCGCCTCGGCCTCGGGGCCCGCGCCCTGGTCCTCGCTGACCTCGCCGACCTGGGCCTCGTAATAGGCCTCCTGGTCGGTGAAGCGCACGACGGCCGCGCGGCCCTTGCCCTCGACCAGCACCTTGACGGTGCCGTCAGGCAGTTTCAGCAGCTGCAGCACGGTGGCCAGCACGCCGACATCATAGATGTCGGCCGGGGCCGGATCGTCGTCGGCGCTGTTCTTCTGGGTGACGAGCAGGATCTGCTTGTCGCCGCGCATCACTTCCTCGAGGGCGCGAACGGACTTGTCGCGGCCCACGAACAGCGGAACCACCATGTGCGGGAACACAACGATATCCCGCAGGGGCAACACAGGAAGCGTACGGATCTCAGACATATTTTCACTCCCGGCCGGCGCGTGAACCCCGCGCCTCGCCATGCGGACTGCCGTCACTTCAGACGATGCGCCTGAGTCGTACAGTCCGTCCGCCCGGGACTGGGCGGATGGTCGTTATTTATGTGGACCTTTTGCGACCGGGTTCAAGCGCGCTCGCCTTCCAGCGGCGACAAGTCGCGCCGTGGTGGTGGAGCTGCAGGAAAGCAAGCCTGACGGTGCGCGGCCGAGGCAGGATCGGCGGCTTGGCTGCAGGTCCCATGGAAGGATCGTGCGCGGAACCTGCGCCATGAGACCCCTCCGGCCCTCCGGGCCACCTGAGGTGGCCGGCTTAGATGGGCTCGGCCAAGCCCTATTCAGCGCCCGCAGCGCGGATCACCGGCGGCGCGCGCTTGCCCAGCGCCGCCACGCGGGCGGCCGCATCCGCCTCGATGTCGGCCCAGAACAGATTGTAGCCGTCGACCTTGCGGCGGTCGGTCCACGAGCCGGTGTCGCGCAGAGAGGCCGACTTCGGCCTGCCGGTGTGCAGCAGGCCGTTCTCGCACTGCGCCCAGACCTGGCGCTTGAGGAAAGCCGGGCGGGCCCCCCACTCCAGGCCCGTGGCGTTGACCGAGCCGAGGTTCAGGCGCGCCGGCGCGCGCTCGGTGCCCTGGGCGCCCAGCAGCGGGTTGACGCACAGCGGCTTGCGGCCGTTCAGGTTCTCCAGCTGGTCGCCGCCCATCCAGGTCAGCGAGCGGCCCAGCCACTCCTGGGCCTTCTGGAAATCGCCGTCGGTGAGCGAGGCCCAGGCCACGACGCAGCCGGCCTCTTCACGGCGCGCGCAGGCCGGAATCCGCGCGACGGGGCCGTATTCGTCGGCGGGCACGGCGGTCTCGATCAGGTAGACTCCCGCCAGCCGGTCGCGCAGCGCCGGGTCGGGGGCGATCTCCTCGGCCACCAGGCGCGCCAGCAGGCTGCCGCCCTGCTCCACCCCCACCAGCACCAGCGGCCGGCCCTTGTCGTAGCGGTCGCGCCAGGCGCGGAAGGCGTCGCGTACGTCGCCATAGGCGAAGCGGCGCGCCTCGCGGGCGTCGTCGCGCAGGGTCAGGAAGGTGTAGAGGCTGGCCTGGCGGTAGTGCGGCGCGAAGATCCGGCCCACCCGCGAGAACGGTGCGGCGTAGTTGGGCAGCACCACGCGGTTCAGATAGCGATTGGCCTTGGGCTGGTCGTAGGGCGCGTTCCAGTCGCGCCCGCCGTCGAAGGTGGTCGGGTGAACGAAGAACACGTCGGCGGCCCGGTCCATCCCCGTCGCTCCCCGCGGCAGCAGGGCCCAGGCGGCCGGATCGGCGTAGTTGGGAGCCGGCGGCGGATCGTAGGTCTGGAACGGGACCTTCGGATCCAGCGTCGTGCGCAGGATGTCGTAGCGCCAGTAGAACGCCGCCGTCAGGACGATCCCCAGGAAGAGGACGCATCCCGCGAAGATCCAGCGCTTGAAGCCCTTGAAGCGTCCCGACATGCCTCTCGACTACACCAGGACGCCGCGTCGCACTACGCCCCTTCCCGCCCGATGATGGCCACCGAGCAGACATTGCTGGCCGGCGCGCCGCCCAGATTGTGGGTCATGCCCAGGACCGGGTCGCGCAGCTGGCGCTCGCCCGCCCGGCCCTGCAGCTGCAGGTACATCTCGTAGAGCATCCGCAGGCCCGAGGCGCCGATCGGATGGCCGAAGCACTTCAGCCCGCCGTCGATCTGGCACGGCACCCCGCCGTCGGCGTCGTAGAAGCCGTCCAGCACGTCGCGCCAGCCCCGCCCCTCGGCCGAGATGAACAGGTCCTCCATGGTGACCAGCTCGGTCACCGAGAAGCAGTCGTGCACCTCCATCATCGAGATCTGCTCGCGCGGGCGCTCGATGCCGGCTTCCTTGTAGGCCTTGCCGGCGGCGATGCGGGCGGTGTGGAAGTGACTGCCGTCCCAGCCGTTGTACTGGCTCTCGTAGCCATTGGAGACCGACAGCTGCAGCGCCTTGACGGTGACGAGGTCGTGCTTGCCCAGCGCCCGGGCGATCTCGGGCGTAGTGACGATGGCGGCGGCCGCGCCGTCGGAGACGCCGCAGCAGTCGAACAGCCCCAGCGGCTCGGCGATGATCGGGGCGTTCAGCGCCTGCTCGGCGGTGATCGGCTTGCGAAGGTGGGCCTTGGGGTTCTTGGCGCCGTTGGCGTGGCTCTTGACCGAGACGTGGGCGATGGCGCGCTTGAGGTCCTCCTTGGAGACCCCGTGCTTGGCGCGGTAGGCGCTGGCCAGCTGGGCGAAGTTGCCGGGGGCCGAGCCGTTGGGCATGACCTGCGGCGCCAGCGTGCCCGGCGCGCCGAACGGCAGGCCGCCATAGCCGGTGTCCTTCAGCTTCTCGACCCCGACGGCCAGGGCGATGTCGGCCGCGCCGGCGGCCACCGCATAGACCGCGCCCCGGAAGGCCTCCGAGCCCGAGGCGCAGAAGTTCTCCACCCGGGTGACGGCGATGTTGGGCAGGCGCAGCGCGATCGACAGCGGCGTGCCGCCCTTGCCCGTGCCGATCTCGTCGATGTGGGTCGAGAACCAGGCCGCGTCGAGCTGGCTGGCCTCGATCCCCGCGTCGGCCATGGCCTCGACATAGGCCTCGACCATCAGGTCGTCGGGACCAGCGTCCCAGCGCTCGCCGAACTTGCTGCAGCCCATGCCAAGAATGGCGACCTTGTCGCGGATGCCGCTGGCCATGAGGGATCTCCTTCAGCTCGCCTTCTCGGGCGTATTGTTCGGGTGTAACGTCGAGGTCATGGGCATGGTGATCCACGACGAGGAAACGCTGCGCATGGCGCAGGAGCTGGCGGACCGTAAGGGTCTGGCGGCTCCCGACGTCCTGAAGGAGCTGCTTCGCGCCGAGCTCGAGCGCACCGTGCCCGCGGAGTCGCGCCCCTCCAGGTTCACGCCTGAAGAACGGGAAGCCATCGCCGCCAGAATCGCCGCCATCCAGGCGCGGGTGGAGGCCTTGCCGGTGCTGGATCCGCGCCATCCGGACGACATGCTGTACGATGAAGACGGCCTGCCGAAGTGATCGTCCTCGACACTTCCGCAGTGCTTGCGATCCTGTGGCGAGAACCCGAGGCCGACGACTTTCGCAACGCCATCGCCGAAGCGGAAATGGCGCTGATTTCGACGGCGACGTTGCTGGAATGCGCGGTCGTCTGCATGCGCCGCAAGGGCCCCGCCAACGTCGAGGAACTCGATCGGCTGCTTGAAGTGCTGAAAGTCACCTCGGTCGCCTTCGATGACTCGCAGTCGGCGATCGCGCGGCAGGCCTTCGAAACCTACCGCGCCGGCCGCCACGGCCTGAACTTCGGCGACTGCTTCGCCTACGCCCTGGCCATGGCGCGGGGCTTGCCGCTGCTGTTCAAGGGCGAGGACTTCGCCGCCACCGACGTGAAGCGCGCCGTCTGACACCGCCCTACTCCGCCGCCTGGGCCGTGACGGCCGCCATCGCGGCGCGATCGGGCGCGGCCTTCCAGAAGTAGCGGACGAAGCCGCGCTTCTCGTCGCGGTCCTTGATGCGGAAGACCATCTTCACCGGCAGGCCGGTCTCGACCTCGCCGGGCGTCACGTCGGTGATGTCGAGCATGATCCGCCCGCCGCCTTCGAAGACGATCATGCCGTAGTGGTTGGGCGGGCTCATCGAGAAGGTAAGGTAGTCGGCCGAATAGGTCAGCACCTGGGCGGCGCGCTCGGCGAAGCGGTAGGGCTCCTGGGTGTCGACGGCCGGGTTGTTGGGCGCGACCGAGATGCGGGTGCGCGGGAACTGGACGACGCCGGTCTCGCGGCAGCGCCCGCCCACCAGGCCCAGGATCTGGTCGCGGTTGCGATAGAGGGTGGTCAGGGCCGTCTTGTTGTCCTTCTCGGCCCGCATGCCCCTGTCCCATTCCACGAGGTCGTTGAAGACCAGGAACTTCAGGTAGTTGGTCTCCTCCTGGCGGTCGGCCAGCGCGCCGGCGACGCCTCGCGCGGGGCGGCTCGATCCGATCTCGCCGCCGGCGCGGAACACCAAGGCCTCGGCGCCCTGGCCGAACTGGGCGACGAGGACGATCTGGCCAGGCTGGGCCTCTTCCAGCGCGTGCGCCAGCAGCAGCGGACCATGAGCCGCGCCGGCCTCGCCGAGCTGGGCGGCCAGGGTGTCGCGGACGGCGTCGGGGCGGATGCCGAGGGTCTTGGCCAGGGTCGCCCCCATGCCGGCAAAGGTCGACGGGAAGCAGAAATGGTCGACCTGGGCGGCGTCGACGCCCGCCGCGTCCAGCGCCGCGCGGATGGCCGGCGGGACCAGCTTGACGATGCCCTCGTCGCGGATCCAGCGCTCCTCCCAGGCGTAGTCGAATGCCGCGTCCGCACCACGGAAGTGATCGACGAAGTCGTCGGTGACCGTGCCCCGGCCCAGGAACTCGGCGGCCGCGCCGTCGGGCGAGACCACGAAGGCGGCGGCGGCGTCGCCGAAGTCCAGTTCCTGCGGCGAGGCCGCACGGGCCCGGCGATGCTCGCCGACGGCGACCAGCACGCGCCTGCCCGAGGCGGCGGCGTCCAGCGCCTGGCCGAGCGCGGTGAGACCGCAGCGCTGCGAGCCGGTGACGTCGGCCGAGGCGATCGTGGGCTCCAGCGTCAGGGCGGCGGCCAGGATCCCGGCGTTCTGGCGATCGGCGAAAGGCGCCGTGGTCGAGGCGAAGATCGCCCCTTCGATCGCCGCCCGCCCCTCATCCTCGACGCCCAGGGCGTCGCGGGCGGCCTCGACGGCCATGGTCAGGGCGTCCTCGTCCCAGTTGGCCATGGAACGCTCGCCCTTGGCCTTGCCCGCCAGACCCGGCGCGATCCAGGCGTTGGCGACGACGACCGCCTTGCGGCTGAGGCGAAGACGCGGCGCATAGGCGCCCCAGGCGGCGATGCCGACCATGTTCTGCTCCCTGACCGACGCCTCTCTCCCAGCTCGCGGGCCGGCGACTTATCGAGGTTCAGGTTACGCGTGCGGCAGGCGCCGGCAAGCGTGCCCCTTGGTCAACCGGAGAAGGCGTCGGGCGAGCGCACGCGCTCCAGCCGGAAGCCGAGGCCCAGCACGCGGGCCGGGATGCGGCGCAGGCGCGGAAAGCGCTCGAACAGCCGCATCGCCGCCGGCGCCTTCAGCGCCCGGCCGCTGAGCGCCGCGCCGACCAGGCGGTCCTGGATCAGCAGTTGCAACGACTGCATGGCGCGGGTCGGAGGCAGGCGGCGGCGCTGCACCGCCCGCGCCCGCTCGTCCAGCGCGGCATCGTCCAGCCCGAAGGCGTCGTGCAGGATGTTGGCCGCCGCCACCGCGTCCTGGACGGCCAGGTTGATGCCCACACCGCCGACCGGCGACATGGCGTGGGCGGCGTCGCCGATGCACAGCAGACCCGGCAGCGACCACCGCGTCAGGCGGTCCACGGTGACGGTCAACAGGTGGACGTCGTCGAAGCTCCGCAGCTCTTCGACCCGGTCGGCCAGCATGGGAGCGGCCTGGGCGACCTCGTGCCGGAAAGCCTCCATGCCCGCGCTCCTGATGGCGTCGAACGTCCCTTTCGCGGCGACGTAGCCGCACTGGTAGTAGCCCTCGCGCGGGATGGTCACGAACATCCGGCCGGCGCTGGCGCGCCCCAAGGGCGCCTCCGGGTCGTCGGTCGGCTTGCGCGACAGGCGCATCCACAGCACGTCCATTGGCGCGCCCAGGTCCTCGACCGGCAGGCCGGCGGCGTCGCGCAGCACCGAGCGGCGGCCGTCGGCGGCGATCACCAGCCGCGCGCGAACCTCCAGCGGCCCGTCCGGCGTCGCGACCCGCACGCCGGCGACGCGGCCGTCATGCTCGACCACCGCTTCGGCCCTCGCGTTCATGCGCAGGTCGAAGGTCGGGTAGCGCCGTGCGGCGTCCGCCAGGAAGTCGAGGAAGTCCCATTGCGGCATCAGGGCGATGAACGGCGCGGCGGTCTTCAGGCCGTGGAAGTCGGCCAGGTGGATGGTCTCGTCGCCGATCTGCGCCGACAGGGCGCTGACCTTCGTGTGCGGCAGCGCGAGAAACGCCTCGAGCAGGCCAAGGTCGGCCATCGCCTGCAGGGTCGAGGGATGGACGGTGTCGCCGCGAAAGTCCCGCAGGAAGTCGCCGTGCTTCTCCAGCACGACCACCCTCACCCCCGCCCTGGCCAGCAGCAGGCCGACCATCATCCCCGCCGGACCACCGCCGACCACGCAGCAATCGGTGTCGACAACGGCGGGATCGGCAGGCATGGCGGGCCTCGTCAGCGGTAGGGGTCGTCCGTGTTCAGGAAGCCTGCCACATAGTCGGCCACCCCGTCTTCCAGCGAGGTCATCGGCGCGTTGTAGCCGGCCGCGCGCAGGCGGCTCATGTCGGCTTCGGTGAAGTACTGGTACTTCCCCTGCAGCACCTCGGGCATGTCGAAATAGCTGATGTCGGGCTGGCGGGCGATCGCGGCGAAGGTGGCCTCGGCCAGGTCCTTGAACGAGCGGGCCTTGCCCGAGCCCAGGTTGTAGACGCCGTTGACGTGCGGGCTCTTGGCCAGCCAGGCGATCACGTCGGCGACGTCGCGCACATAGACGAAGTCGCGCAGCTGCCCGCCGTCCTCGTAGTCGGGGTGGTGAGACTTGAAGAGGCGCACCCCCTCGCCCGCCTGGATCTTCGGCCAGATCTGGCAGACCACCGACTTCATGCCGCCCTTGTGGTCCTCGTTGGGGCCGTAGACGTTGAAGAACTTCAGGCCCACCCATTGCGGCGGGGCGTGGCCGCGAGCGGCCTCGCGCACGGCGAAAACGTCGAACAGCGCCTTGGACCAGCCGTAGGCGTTCAGCGGACGCAGGCCCATCAGGGTGTCGATGTCGTCCTTGCCGTCGAAGCCCTGGCTTCCGTCGCCATAGGTGGCGGCCGACGAGGCGTAGATCAGGCGGGTTCCGTTCCTGGCGCACCAGCGCCAGATGTCTCGCGACAGCACGAAGTTGGACTGCACGATCAGGTCGGCGTCGGGCTCGGTCGTCGACGAGATCGCGCCCATGTGGATGACCAGCTCGACCTCGTCGCCGCGTATGGCCAGCCAGTCGAACAGCTGCTCGGGGGCGACGAAATCGGCGATCGGGTGCTTGGCGATGTTGCGCCACTTGCCTTGCGCCGCCTCGCCCAGCCAGTCGCAGACCACGACGTCGAGCGCCGGATCCTCGCACAGTCTGGCGACGATGTTGGAGCCGATGAACCCGGCGCCGCCGGTGACGAGAACGATGCGTCTGGACATGGGCGGGTTATGGCACAGGGGGATGTAGGGGCAAGAGCGAGGGCTGCCCTCGTCACGCCCGGCCACCCTGAACCCGCCTTCCTCGCCCTTGTGGCGAGGATCCATGGTTCCGCTGCTCAGACCGCGACAGCACGACCAAGGTCTGAGCGGTCGCCGGCATGGACCCCGCCACAAGGGCGGGGGAAGCGAACCTATTTGATCTCTGGCGCTAAATCGAAGCCCCAGAAGCCAATGGATCAGGCCGCCAGCTTGCGCTTGGCCAGGGCGTCGAACTCGAGCAGTTCGGCCACAAGGCCCTCGAACTGGCTCAGCGGCACCATGTTGGGACCGTCCGACGGGGCGTGGTCGGGGTCGGGGTGGGTTTCCATGAACACCATGGCCACGCCGATCGAGACGGCCGCCCGGGCCAGCACCGGCACGAACTCGCGCTGGCCGCCCGAGGACGTGCCCTGCCCGCCCGGCTGCTGCACGCTGTGGGTGGCGTCGAACACCACCGGGCAGCCGATCTCCTTCATGATCGGCAGGCTGCGCATGTCGGAGACCAGGGTGTTGTAGCCGAACGAGGCGCCGCGTTCGCAGGCCATGACGTTGGGATTGCCCGCGCCGGTGACCTTGGCGATGACGTTCTTCATGTCCCACGGGGCCAGGAACTGGCCCTTCTTGATGTTGATCGCCCGGCCGGTCTTGGCGGCGGCCAGCAAGAGGTCGGTCTGGCGGCACAGGAAGGCCGGGATCTGGATCACGTCGACGGCCTCGGCCACCGGGTCGCAGTGGCTGATCTCGTGCACGTCGGTCAGGGTCGGCAGGCCGGTGACCTCGCGGATCTCCTGGAAGATCGGCAGGCTGTCATAGAGGCCGATGCCGCGCGCGGCCGTGGCCGAGGTGCGGTTGGCCTTGTCGTAGCTGGTCTTGTAGATCAGGCCGACGCCCAGGCGCTCGCCGATCTCCTTGAGGGCGTGGGCCGTTTCCAGCGCGTGCTGGCGGCTTTCCATCTGGCACGGGCCGGCGATGAAGGTCAGGCGTTCGGCGTTGCCGATGCGGACGGCCTTGCCGTTCGGCGTCTTTACTTCGACGACGGCGTTAGGAGCGACGGGCTGACTCAAGGCAGGACTTCCAAATAGAGGTTGGCGGCTAGAACTAGACGCTGATTTTGGCCCACAGGTGGCCCCAACGGCGGAAAGGTGCAAGTGCGGATCGATCCAGGCGTCCCAGGACCCGTCATCGTGTGGCTGCGCAACGACCTGCGCCTGGCCGACAATCCCGCCCTGAAGGCCGCCGCCGACACGGGCCGGCCGGTGATCCCCCTCTATGTCCTCGACGAGACCAGCGGCGTGCGGCCGATGGGCGCGGCCTCGCTGTGGTGGCTCGACAAGTCGTTGCGGACGCTTGCCGAGAGCCTGAAGGCCATCGGCTCCAAGCTGGTCCTGCGGCGCGGACCGGCCATGGACGTGCTCAAGGACGTGGTCGCCCACGCCGGAGCCGCCGCCGTCGTCTGGAACCGCCTGTACGAGCCGGCCGCCATCGCCCGCGACGCCGAGATCAAGACGGCGCTGAAGGCCGATGGCCTGGTGGTCGAAAGCTGCGTCGCCGGCCTGCTGAACGAGCCGTGGACCGTACAGAACGGCTCCAAGCAGCCCTACAAGGTGTTCACCCCCTACTGGCGGGCGGCGCGGGCGCATCTCACCCATGTCGAGGTCGAAGCAGCGCCCAAGCGCCTGGAGGCGCCCAAGCACTGGCCGCACAGCGACTCCCTGGACGGCTGGGGCCTGCACCCGAAGACGCCTGACTGGTCGAAGGGCTTCTCCATCTGGACGCCCGGCGAGGCCGGCGCCCTCTCGCGGCTGGACGATTTCCTGTCCGGGCCGGTCGACGGCTACGGCGAGGGCCGCGACGTGCCTGGGCTGGAGGCCACCTCGCGCCTGTCCCCGCACCTGCACTTCGGCGAGATCGGCCCGCGCCAGGTCTGGGCCGCCGCCCGCAACGCCGCCGAGGCGGGCGACGCCCCGCACGGCGAGATCGAGAAGTTCCTGTCCGAGGTGGGCTGGCGCGAGTTCAACCACGCGATCCTGTTCAATTGGCCCGACCTGCCGAAGAAGAACTTCCGGCCCGAGTTCGACGCCTTTCCCTGGTCGGAGAACCCTCGCGGCTTCGAGGCCTGGACCGAGGGCCGCACCGGCTATCCGCTGGTCGACGCCGGCATGCGCGAGCTGTGGGCCACCGGCTTCATGCACAACCGTGTGCGGATGATCACCGCCTCGTTCCTGATCAAGCACCTGCTGGTCGACTGGCGCGAGGGCGAGGCCTGGTTCTGGGATACGCTGGTCGACGCCGACCTCGCCAACAACGTCGGCAACTGGCAGTGGGTGGCCGGCAGCGGCGCCGACGCCTCGCCCTACTTCCGCATCTTCAACCCGATCGGCCAGGGCGAAAGGTTCGACCCCAAGGGAACTTACGTCAAAAGGTGGATCCCCGAGCTGGCCAACCTGCCCGCCGACGTCGTCCATCAGCCCTGGACCGCGCCCGAACGGCTGAGCGCCGGCGCCAGGGCCGTCTACGGCAAGCCGATCGTCGACCATCCGCGCGCCCGGGCCGCCGCGCTGGAGGCCTATCGGCGGCTTCGCGGAGATGCGGGCGACGACTGATCCCCTGGCGAGCGTTGGCGCGGGCCCCCATTTACAGTTCGGCTTTCGGGGGTCTTACTTGTCCCATTCAAGGGATTGGGAGCGCTGATGACCGACACCTTGCCCGCCTCGTGGCGAGACGAAGATCTCCGGGCCGCGCCGCCGGCCTTCCGCACGGCGCTACGCATCGCCGTCGAGAACTGGGCGATCGGATCCCTGACCTTCGTCCTGCCCTCGGGCAAGCCCCTGCGCATCGACGGCAAGACCCCCGGGCCCGACGCGGTGGTCCGCGTGCGCGACTATCGCTTCATCCGCCGGGCCTTCGCCTCGGGCGACATCGGCTTCGCCGAGGGCTACATGGCCGGCGAGTGGGACACCCCAGACCTGTCGGCCGTGCTGACCGCCTTCGCGCTGAACTTCGACAAGCTGGCGGCCCTGGTGCGCGGCAATCCCGTCATGCACCTGATCAACGTCATCTTCCACTGGATGAACCGCAACGACCGCAGCGGCTCCAAGCGCAACATCCACGCCCACTACGACCTGGGCAACGCCTTCTATTCACAGTGGCTGGACCGGACGATGACCTATTCGTCGGCCCTCTACGACCAGGGCCCCAGCGCCTCGCTGGACGCGGCCCAGACCCGCAAGTACGAGGCCCTGGCCCAGTCCATCGGCCTTGCGCCCGGCAAGCACGTGCTGGAGATCGGCTGCGGCTGGGGCGGGTTCGCCGAGTACGCGGCCAGGGAGGTCGGGGCCAGGGTCACCGGCATCACCATCTCGCCCGCCCAGCACGACTTCGCCAGGAAGCGCCTGTTCGACCAGGGCCTGGCCGAGAAGGCCGACATCCGCCTGATCGACTATCGCGACGTGCAGGGCCAGTTCGACGGCGTGGCCTCGATCGAGATGTTCGAGGCCGTCGGCGAGGAGTACTGGCCCACCTATTTCGGCAAGATCCACGACGTGCTGACCCCAGGCGGCCGCGCCGGCCTGCAGATCATCACCATCAAGGACGAGCTGTTCGACAGCTACCGCCGGCACACCGACTTCATCCAGCGCTACATCTTCCCGGGCGGCATGCTGCCCAGCGAGACCCGGCTACGCCAGGAGACCGACAGGGCCGGCCTGTCGTGGGACGGCGTGCGGCGCTTCGGCCAGGACTACGCCGACACCCTGGCCGAATGGGCCCGCAGGTTCGAGGCGGCCTGGGACCAGATCCGCCCCCTGGGCTTCGACGAGCGCTTCCGCCGGCTGTGGCACTTCTATCTGAGCTACTGCGAGGCCGGTTTCCGCACCGAGCGCACCAACGTCGTCCAGCTTGGCCTGTCCCGCGGCTAGAGGAGCATCGAACGTGTCGCTCTTCACCCTGGTCCTCGACTATCACGGCGGCACCTACCTCTCGCAGTTCGACGCGGCGAGCCCGGTCGAGGCCGTGGGCGCCTGGTGCCGCGAACTGCACGACAACCAGCTGCTGGGCGAGCCGTCGTCGCTGGTCGCCGAGGGCATCATGGCCGACGCCGTCGAGAACAGCCTCGTAGGCATCGACGGCCTGTGCGGCGCCTGGTGCGCGGCCACCGCCGCGGCCGGCGGCCTGGCGCTGCTGAACGTCATCCAGACCGAACCCACGGCCCATTGAACCTGACCGGTCGGCCGCCGCTTTCAGGAAAACTGGATTGATCCGGGCGGCCGCATCGCGATCTACCGTTGCCTCCAACGGCGCCTCTTCGCGCGAAGCCGCAGTATTTCGACCATGCCCGTCACCGCCAACGTTCTCGACGCCATCGGCAACACCCCGCTGATCCGCCTCAACCGGGCCAGCCAGGCCACCGGCTGCGAGATTCTGGGCAAGGCCGAGTTCATGAACCCCGGCCAGTCGGTGAAGGACCGCGCCGCGCTCAGCATCATCCGGGACGCGGAAGCCAAGGGCCTGCTGCGGCCGGGCGGCCGGGTGGTCGAGGGCACGGCCGGCAACACCGGCATCGGCCTGGCCATGGTCGCCTCGGCGCTGGGCTACAAGACCACGATCGTCATCCCGCGCACCCAGAGCCAGGAGAAGAAGGACGCCATCCGCCTGCTCGGCGCCGAACTGGTGGAGGTGGACGCCGTCCCCTACTCCAACCCCGACAACTACGTCCGCTACTCCGGCCGCCTGGCCGAGGAGCTGGCTAGGACCGAGCCAAACGGCGCGATCTGGGCCAACCAGTTCGACAACGTCGCCAACCGGCAGACCCACTACGACACCACCGGCCCGGAGATCTGGGAGCAGACCGGCGGCAAGGTCGACGGCTTCATCTGCGCCGTCGGCTCGGGCGGCACCCTGGCCGGCGTCGCCCAGGCCCTGCGCGAGCGCAAGCCGGGCGTGAAGATCGGCCTGGCCGACCCCGGCGGCGCCTCGCTCTACAACTGGTATGCGGCCGGCGAGCTGAAGGCCGAGGGCAATTCCATCAGCGAGGGCATCGGCCAGGGCCGGATCACCGCCAACCTCGAAGGCCTGTCCATCGACCACCCCTACCGCGTCTCCGACGAGGAGATGATGGAGCAGATCTTCGACCTGGTGCAGCACGAGGGCCTGTGCCTGGGCGGCTCGACTGGCATCAACGTCGCCGGCGCGGTGCGCTTGGCGCGCGACCTGGGCCCCGGCCACACCATCGTGACCATCCTCTGCGACCACGGCTCGCGCTATCAGAGCAAGCTCTTCAACCCCGCCTTCCTGGCCGAGAAGGGCCTGCCGACGCCGCCCTGGCTTTAACGCGGCTTGCGCCGTTGGGCGGCGCACGTGAAGTTGCCGCCCTCAGTTCGTAAAGCCCCGCGAGGCCCAGCCATGACCCACGCCGATCCGCTCGTCTCTACAGCCTGGCTGGCCGACCACCTCGACGCCCCGGACGTGCGCATCGTCGACGCCTCGTGGTTCATGCCCGGCACGCCGCGTGATCCGAAGGCCGAGTTCGAGGCCGGCCACATCCCCGGCGCGGTGTTCTTCGACATCGACGAGATCTCGGACGAGACCTCGCCCCTGCCCCACATGCTGGCCAGCGGCGTCAAGTTCGCCTCGCGGGTGCGCAAGCTGGGCCTCGGCGACGGCTCGCGCATCGTCGTCTACGACAGCACGAGCATCCTGCCGGCCGCCCGCGTGTGGTGGAACTTCCGCGTCATGGGCCATGAGGACGTGGTGGTGCTGGACGGCGGCCTGCCCAAGTGGGTCGCCGAGGGCCGCCCGCTGGAGGACGGCCCCGCCGCCCCGCAGGAGCGCCACTTCACCCCGCGCCTGCAAGCCGACCTCGTCCGCTCGTTCGACCAGATGAAGAAGAACCTCGAGACCGGACGCGAGCAGGTGATCGACGCCCGCGCCGCGCCGCGCTTCAACGGCGAGGTTCCCGAGCCGCGCGCTGGCCTTGCCAGCGGCCACATCCCCGGCTCGCGCAATATCCCGCTGTCGGCCCTCCTGGGTTCCGACGGCGCCATGCTGCCGGCCGAGCGGCTGAAGAGGGTCTTCGCCGACGCCGGGGTCGACATCGAAAAGCCGATCGCCACGACCTGCGGCTCGGGCATCACCGCCTCGGTGGTGTCGCTGGCCCTCCATCGCCTGGGCAAGCCGCGGGCGGCGGTCTACGACGGCTCGTGGACAGAGTGGGGCGGCCGCACCGACGCGCCGGTGGCGACCGGCCCCGCGACCAGTCCCGCTGTGTAAAAACACCCAAAGATTACAGACCTTCGATATACAATCCTGAATTGACAAGGTGCGCCATGTGGCCGACCCTCGACGCGTTGGGGGTCGGTCCCGCACCGCCGTGGAGCGCGGTTTCGCCGCGCGCCTCTCCCCACCAGTGCCCGTCAGCTTAACGACCATCGGCGCGCAGCCCGCGCCGAGCACGCAACCGCGCGACCGGCGGAGCCGTCGGCGCGCCCGTGGGGAGAAACCGCCATGTCGTCGTTCCGACCGCTCTACGCCGCCACCATCACCGACGCCGTCGCCTCCGGCGACCTCGAACAGCTGAAAAAGCTGGCCGCCGAAGCCGAGGCCCACGTCCAGCAGTACGGCGACGTCGCGACGCTGCTGGCCGCCCTGAAGCTCGAAATCGCCAAGCTCGGAGGCTGATCCACATGAACATCAAGCCCTACGGCGTCGCCGTGACCGACGCCATCGCCTCGGGCGACCTCTCGCGCCTCAAGGAAGCCGAAGCCGCCGCCCAGGCCCACCTGGACGAGTACGGCGACATCCCGACCCTGCTGGCGCTGCTGAAGGTCGAGATCGCCAAGCTGGAAGGCAAGAAAAGCTACTGACGCCCGGGCGGCGCCTCCGCGAGGAAGCGCCGCCCTTTCCTTCTGGCCGCCGCGTTGGGGAAGGCGCGCATGACCGACACCCTGCCGTCCGAAACCCTGCCGCCTGAAGCCCGGGCGACGCCCGAGGGCAAGTCGGTCCGCTTCCGCACCGAGCGCGACTATGCCGAACTGACCCCGGTCCACGTGGTCTGGGAAGTCACCCTCGCCTGCAATCTCAAGTGCCAGCACTGCGGCTCGCGCGCCGGCCGGCCGCGTCCAGACGAGCTGAACACCTCCGAGGCGCTGGAGCTGATCGATCACCTGGCCGCCCTGGGCACGCGCGAACTGACCCTGATCGGCGGCGAGGCCTATCTGCGCCGCGACTGGATCGAGCTGATCCGCCGGAGCCGCGCCAACGGCATCCGCACCGCGGTCCAGACCGGCGCCCGCAACCTGACCGACAAGCGCCTGGACGAGGCGGCCGAGGCCGGCCTGCAGGGCATCGGCGTGTCGATCGACGGCCTGCCCGACCTGCACGACCGGGTGCGCGGCGTGCCCGGCTCCTACGACCAGGCGATCAGCGCCCTCGGGCGCGCCAAGGCCAGGGGCCTGGCCGTCTCGGTCAACACCCAGATCGGCGCCGAGACCGCCGCCCACCTGCCGCAACTGATGGAACGGATCATCGAGGCCGGGGCCACCCACTGGCAGATCCAGCTGACCGTGGCCATGGGCAACGCCGTCGACAACCCCGACCTGCTGCTGCAGCCGTATCAGTTGCTGGACGTCATGCCGCTGCTGGCCCGGCTCTATCGCGAGGGGCTGGAACGGGGCCTGCTGATGATCGTCGGCAACAATGTCGGCTATTTCGGCCCCTACGAGCGCATGTGGCGCGGGCTGGGCGACGAGTCCGACCACTGGAACGGCTGCGCCGCCGGCCAGGGCGGCATCGGCATCGAGGCCGACGGCACCATCAAGGGCTGCCCGTCCCTGGCCACCTCGCTCTACGCGGCCGGCAACGTGCGGGAGATGAGCATCGCCGACATCTGGCGCTATTCCGAAAAGATGGCCTTTGGCCGGGTGCGCGACGTCGAGGAGCTCTACGACTACTGCCGCACCTGCTACTACGCCGACGTCTGCCGGGCCGGCTGCACCTGGACCTCGGAGTCGCTGCTGGGCAAGCGCGGCAACAATCCCTACTGCCACCACCGGGTGCTGGACTTGGCCCGCCACGGCTGGCGCGAGCGCGTGACCAAGGTCAAGGACGCCCCGGCCGCCAGCTTCGCCATCGGCGAGTTCGCCCTGGTGCGCGAGCCGATCCCGGGCACCCAGACCGTTCCCCTGCCCGTCCGCGATCCCGCCAGCGTGCACGTGGCGCGGCGCGAGCGCACCGCCGTGGGCGGCGCCCTGCCGCCCAAGCTGAAGGTCTGCCGCTCCTGCGACCAGTACGTCTGGCCCCACGAAGAGACCTGCCCCCACTGCGCGGCCGACCTCGCCGAGGTCGAACGCCAGCACGCAACGGCGGCCGAACGCCGGCGCGCGCTGATCGAGGAGGCCCAGCGCGTGCTTGGACTTCGCGAGAAGCCTGCGCTGGCCGAGGAACTGTAGCAAGGAAGGCGACCCCAAAGACCCTCCCCCTCTGGGGGAGTTGTCGCCGTAGGCGACGGAGGGGGCCGTTTTCAGCTTTCGAGATGCCGGCCAAAGCCCTTTCCCCCCCCTCGATGGGGGAAAGGGTTGGGATGGGGTCCACCGCCGTGTCGGGACCAACCGCGGTCCCCAAGAGGCCCCTCTCGCCACCAGTCCCCAACACTGCCTCCCTCGCCCTCGTGGCGAGGGTCCATGCCGGCCGCTGCTCAGACCTGCGCGGACCTCGAAAGATCTGAGCAGGCTGAACCATGGATCCTCGCCACGAGGGCGAGGAAGGCAGAATCGGATTGGGCTTGGGACAGGGGTGAGAAGGTCCGACGGGGATCCAGCGCCGTCCATCCTCTGCGTTCAGCGAAAAGACCTGAACCCGATCAGCAACTTGCAACTTTCTCACGCTCCTGGATCAGACGGATCCAGACCGCCCGCATAATCACTGCATCCCGTCGCAGGGAGAGGGCGCAAGGATCCGGCCCGAAGCGGCGACGCGGATGCGATCGAGCGGGGCTGAAGGAGCGGCGTGAGCCGGGCCTGAAGGCTTAAATGAGGATGGGGGACGTAAACCCATCCATCGGGAGCTTGCCTGACTAGGCTCCCGCCCGCCCAAGGGTCCGCGCCTAGCACGCACTCCTGGCCGTCAAGAAACGGGGAGCTCTGCGTGGGGAAGGGGCACAAGGCGGAAGAGGCCTGCGCGCCCCGGCCTGAGGAATAACGATCGCGCGGGGCGTTCAAGCTTCGTCGAAACGGTACTTGAAACAAACACATCCGGGCGAAGCCCGGACGCCCCGCGCCCTCTCCATCAGCTCAGCGGATTTCCGCGTGAGGCCGCCAGGCCGTGCGTCCTTCGAGGCTCGCCTCCGGCTCGCACCTCAGGATGAGGAACTGATTGCCCTGAAACGCCTCATGCCGGCGCACTGCACTCCTCATCCTGAGGCGCCCGCGCAGCGGGCCTCGAAGGACGCACCGCGCCCATAGATTCTCCCCCCTCTGGGGGAGGTGGCCCGGAGGGCCGGAGGGGGGACGTTTTCAGCTTCCGAGGCGCCTAAACTCCCCCCACCGATCGCTCACGCGACCGCCTCCCCCACGGGAGAGGTTTCCCGAACCCAGCGCCTCCCTCGAACCAACTCACTTACACGCCGTCCTGACCAGCGCATAACGCGCGAAATCCTGCTCTTTCCCGGACACGCCGCGCATGACGATCGACCAGGCGACCTTGTCCTGCGCCACGGTCCAGCGATTGACGAAGGCCGCATCGCCATAGGGATAGGCCACCTCGAAGCCGTCGGCGGTCGAAGCGCCCCGCCCCATCGAGGCGCCGTCGCCGCCGAAGCTATCGGCCCAGAAGCCGACGATCGAGGCGGGCTCGCCGTCTCTGACGGCACGGCCGCCGAACAGCAGATGGGCTGCGTAGACGTCGGCCGGATCGGCCTCGGCGTGGCTGCCGGCCTCGACGAGGAGCATCGCCCCGCCCGCCGCCGGCCCGGCCTCCAGGGTGATCGCCACCGGCTTGCCCATCACCGTCCCCTTGCCGCTCCAGCAGCCGGCCAGGGCCTTCACCTGGGCCGGAGGCGGCGTCGGCGGCGGGTCTTCGGCCGCCAACGCAACGCTGGCTACGAGCATCGACCCAAGGGCCAGGAGCAAGGCTGGATATCTCATGCGGTTCCCCCGATGACGCCGGCCCCCGCCGACGTCCGCCGCGCTGAATGACAGATTCCCCGCCCCGCTTGCCACGACGTCGATCCAGTCCTTGAACCAAGGCCGCCGGCGCACTTAAACGACAGGTTCCTATCCGTGCTTACGAGTCCCGCCGCCATGGACGAAAAGACCCGCCTGATCCGCTCGGGCCTGCAGGCCCCGACTCTGGCGCGGACCGTCAATCCGCCGATCCAGCGCGGCTCGACCGTGCTGATGCCCAACGCCGCCTCGTTGTACGACGACGGCCAGCTGACCTACGGCATCACCGGCCTGTCCTCGCCCGCCGCCCTGCAGTCGGCCCTGGCCGAGCTGGAAGGCTCGCCGGACGTGACGCTGTACCCGTCGGGCCTGGCGGCGATCACCGGGGCGATGATGGCCGTGCTCAAGGCCGGCGACGACGTGCTGGTGGTCGACAGCGCCTACAAGCCCACCCGCCGGTTCTGCGATCGCTTCCTGACACGGTTCGGCGTCACGACCCGCTACTACGACCCGGCCCTCGACGCCGACGCCCTGATGGCCCTGGCCCAGCCCAACACCCGGCTGATCCTGCTGGAGGCGCCTGGCTCGCTGACCTTCGATATGCAGGACGTGCCGGCCATCGCCGCCGCGGCCAGCGCTCGAGGCATCCTCACCCTCATCGACAACACCTGGGGCGCGGGCCTGCTGTTCAAGCCGCTGGCGCACGGGGTGACCATCAGCGTCCAGGCCCTGACCAAGTACGTCGGCGGCCATTCGGACTGCTTCATGGGCAGCGCCACGACCATGGACGCGGTGATCGGCGACGAACTGGGCAACGCCATGTGGGACGTGGGCTGGTCGGTCTCGCCCGACGACGCCTACGCCATGCTGCGGGGCCTGCGGACCCTGGCCACGCGGATGCCGCGCCACGAGCAGAACGGCCTGGCGGTGGCGCGCTGGCTGGAGCAGCGGCCGGAAGTGGCCCGCGTGCTGCACCCCGCCCTGCCCGACGATCCCGGCCACGCGATCTGGAAGCGCGACTTCTCCGGCGCCTGCGGCCTGTTCGGCGTGGTGCTCAAGCCCACGACGCAGCGCTCGGTGCACGCCTTCCTCGACGCCCTGACGCTGTTTGGCCTCGGCTTCTCCTGGGGCGGGTTCGAGAGCCTGGCGATCCACTGCGATCCGCAGCTGAAGAGCCGCTCGACGCCAGTCGATTTCGAAGGGCCGCTGCTGCGGCTGCATATCGGGCTGGAGGACCCGATCGACCTGATCGCCGACCTGGAGCGCGGCTTCCGGGCCCTGGCCGCGGCCTGACGCCAGGCCTGGCGCGGGGCGGTGCGACGTCGCCCCGAAAACCGATCTTTTCCGCGCCGCAACAAAGCGCCACATCCTCGCCGCAAGCGCGGCCAGATTATGCCCAAACGGCTGAATATGCGAAGTTATTCAGCAGTACACACGCGCGGCCACGGTCTTGAAAACTTGACCATGGTTATATTTCCTTCGCATCGCAACTGATCGTCGCCGTGAGGGTTCTTCGCGCGAAAGGACCCTTGATGGACATACGCCTCGCCGACCGGCTTCCGCCTTGCAACGTTCCCGATGAGGCGCCGCCGGCCGCCTGGCTGCCCGTCGAGTCCACGATGGAGATGCCCGTCCGTGAACTGTCGGCGCGCGACGTCGGCTGGCGGCGGCTGGCCCGTTCGCGGCAGCGTCGGCGACTGGGTCTGGGCGCTTTCACCATCCTGGCCTTCGCCTTCGGCCTGACGACCATGCTCGACGCCTTCACGGCCGGCGGCGTCACCCTGCTGGAATGGATCGACGCGCTGCTGGTGGCGGTGCTGCTGGCCTGGACCGGCTTTTCCTGCGCCGCGGCGCTGGGCGGCTTCCAGCTGGCGCTCAATCCCGACAGCTGGGAGCGCCGCCTCGACGACCCGCCGCCGCACCTGCGCAGGAAGGTCGCCCTGCTGGCGCCGATCTACAACGAGGACGTCGCCGCCGTGTTCGCCCGGGTCGAGGCCATGCGCGCCGACCTCGACCGCGAGCGGCTGTCGTCGACCTTCGACATCTTCGTGCTCAGCGACACCCGCGATCCCGAGATCGCCGAGGCCGAGCGGCTGGCGGTGATCGCCGCCCGCTCGGGGCCCTCGCCCACCCGCCTCTACTATCGCCGCCGCGAGCAGAACACCGACCGCAAGACCGGCAACCTGGCCGAATGGGTGCGCCGGTTCGGCGGCGCCTACGAGTGCATGGCGGTGCTGGACGCCGACAGCCTGATCAGCGCCGCTTCGCTGCGCCGCATGGCCGGGGCGATGGAGACCGACGCAACCCTCGGCGTGCTGCAGGCCGGCACGACGATCGTTGGCCGCACCACCCTGTTCGGCCGCGCCGAGCAGTTCGCCAGCTGGGTCTACGGCCCCCTGGCCACCTGGGCCCTGGCCTGGTGGAGCGGCGCCGAGGCCAACTATTTCGGCCACAACGCCATGATCCGCACCAAGGCCTTCGCCGAGTGCTGCGGCCTGCCGCACCTGCCCGGCAAGGCCCCCTTCGGCGGCGCGATCCTCAGCCACGACTTCGTCGAGGCCGCCCTGATGCGGCGCGGCGGCTGGGCGGTGCGCATGGCGCCGTCGCTGGAGGACGTGCACGAGGAGGCGCCGCCCACCCTTTCGGACATGCTGGTGCGCGACCGCCGCTGGAGCCAGGGCAACCTGCAGCACCTGGGCATCCTCGGCGTCAAGGGGCTGCACCCGGTCAGCCGCCTGCACCTGCTGCGGGGCGCCCTGGCCTATGCGCTGGCGCCCGTGTGGCTGCTGCTGGTGGTGCTGAGCGCCATGCTGGCCGCCTTCCCGGCCCTGGGCGGCGCGCGGGCCGAGCTGTTCCTGGTCGAGGGCGCGGCGGCGGCCTTCGCCGTGTCACTGATTTTCCTGTTCGCGCCCAAGCTGCTGGCCGTGATCCTCACCTGCAAGGAGGGCAAGGCCGCCGGGTTCGGCGGGGTCGGCCGCCTGCTGGCCTCGGTGGCGGTGGAGACGCTGCATTCCACCCTCACGGCGCCGGCCATCCTGTTCGGCCACGCCCGCTGCCTGATCGACATCCTGGCCGGCCGCGACTCCGGCTGGGCGGCCCAGCGTCGCGAAGCCGAAGGCACGCTCTGGCGCGAAGCCTTGAAGCGCCACGCGCCCGAAATCGTCGCCGGCCTGCTGCTGCTGGCATGCGCGGCGCTGGCGGGGCCGTCGCTGGGCGTCTGGATCCTGCCGGCCGCCATCGGCCTGCTGGTCGCCCCGGCCGCCTCGGTGCTGACCGGCAGCGCCCGCTGGGGGCTGGCGCTGCGCAAGCGCGGCCTGCTGGTCGCCCCGTGCGAGCTGTCGCCCTCGCGTCTGCTGCGCGAAGCCTACGGCCGTGCGCCCGGGCCCCAGCTGCGGATGCGCGAGACCGAAGACGGCGCTGCGGCCATGGCGACGGCCTGACGGCTCAGGCTCGGCGAGCCGTCTCCTCGATCCGCGCCAGCTCCGGCGTCCAGCGCAGGTCCTGGGCGCGGCGCGCCACGGTGCCAATGACGATCAGCACCGGGCCGCCGGCGCCGCCGGCCAACAGGCGCGGCAGGTCGTCGAGGCGTCCGGTGCGCAGGAGCGCGGCCGGGTCGCCGGCGCGTTCCACGACCAGGGCGGGCGTGCTGGGCGAACGGCCGGCGGCGATCAGGCGACGGCCAAGTTCGGCGGCTGCCTCACCGCCCATGTAGACGGCGACAGTGGCCTCGGGATCCGAAGCGGCGGCCCAGTCCTCGATGACGTCGCCGCTGCCGACGCGAGCCGTGGTGAAGATCACCCGCCGCGCCTCGCCGCGATGGGTCAGTGGGAAGTTGAACTGGGCGGCCGCGGCGCTGGCGGCGGTGACGCCGGGCACGACCTCGACGCACACGCCGTGAGCGCGCAGGAACTCGGCCTCCTCGCCCACCCGGCCGAACACCGACGGATCACCGCCTTTCAGCCGCACGACGCGCAGACCGCGACGGGCCAGGCGCAGCATCAGGCGGTTGATCGCCTCCTGCTTCATGCTGGGGCGGCCCGAGCGCTTGCCGGTGAGGATGCGCACACAGCCGGGCGGCGCCAGGGCGATGGCCTCGTCCGACACCAGCGCGTCGTAGAGCAGCGCCTCCGCGCCCTCCACCGCGCGGGCCGCGCGCAGGGTCATCAGGTCGACCGGGCCAGGACCGGCGCCGACCAGCAGGACGTCTCCCAGAGCAGCGGCGTCACGCGACATCGGCGGTCTCCTTGGTCTTGAGCGAAGCGGCGGCGGCGATCATCCGGGCGATCTCCGGACGGCACGAGCCGCAGTTAGTTCCGGCGCCCGTGGCCGCGCCGACCGCGTCGGCGGTGACGGCTCCCGCGGCGATGGCGGCGTCGACGGCTTTCGCGCCCACCTTCAGGCAGGCGCAGACCATCGGTCCCCTATCGACCGGCGCGCCGGGCGGACGACCGATCAGGAGGGCCGAGCGCGCCTCGGCGGTCAGCAAGTCGAGGGCGAACAGATCGGCCAGCCAGTCGCGCGGCGGCAGGCGGCCGGCGGCGGTCTGGAACAGTACGGCGACCAGCCTGCCGTTCTCGATCCAGGCCTCGCGACGCGAGCCGGCGCCGACGTCCTCGAACACCGTGGTCTCGCCGGCCAGGCCCTTGGTCAGCCGCTTGCGCAGGGCCTCGCGCTCGGAGGCGTCGCCCCGGCCGGCGAACTCGTGCAGCTGGGCCGCGTCCTGCGGGATGCGCCGCCATACGAGATCCAGATTGGCCGGCGCGGCGACGATGTCGCGGGTCAGGAAGAAGCCCTTCCAGGTCTCGCGATAGGGGCGCGCCCGGGCCGGAGTGTGCTTGAACTCCGGCTGGCCCGAGGTGGGGTCGAGGTTCGGCGCGATCAGGTGGTTGGACTTGCCCGACGGCGCGAAGGCGTCGGTCCAGTGCATCGGCATGAACAGGCCGCCGGGCCGCTGGCGGTCGGTGACCTTGGCCAGGGCGACGGCCTCGCCGCGCGCGGTAGAGACCCGGGTCAGGGCGCCGTCCTTGATCCCGGCGCTCTCCGCGTCGCGGGGGTGGATCTCGACGAAGGGCTCGGGCGCGTGACGACAGAGGTCCGGCGCCAGGCCCGTGCGGGTCATGGTGTGCCACTGGTCACGAATGCGGCCGGTGTTCAGCGACATCGGGAAGGCGTCGCTGACGGCGTCGGCCGGTCCCTTCGGGCGCACCGGGACCATGCGGGCGCGGCCGTCGGGGGTCTGGTAGCGGCCGTCGACGAACAGGCGCGGCGTGCCCTGCCCTGCCGCCCGCACCGGCCACTGGATCGGTGTCATGGCCGCGTAGCCGTCGGGGGTCATACCGGCCAAGCCCGACAGGTCGAGCAGGCGCGAGCCCTGGTTCTCGTAGGCCGTCAGGCGGGCCCATTCGCGAAAGATCGATGCTTGCGAAGGCCAGCCGAAACCGTCGAAGCCCATGCCCTGGGCCACGTCGGCCATGATCCGCCAGTCGGCGCGGGCCTGGCCCGGCGCCGCGAACAAGGCGCGCTGGCGCGAGATCCGGCGCTCGGAATTGGTGACCGTGCCGTCCTTCTCGGCCCAGGCCAGGGCGGGCAGCTTCACGTGGGCATAGGCGGTCGTGTCGGTCTCGACGCAGTCGGAGACCACGACGAAGGGGCACTTCTCCAGCGCCTCGCGCACCGCACCGGCGTTCGGCAGGCTGACGGCCGGGTTGGTGGCCATCACCCAGATCGCCTTGATCTTGCCCGTCCGCACGGCCTCGAACATCTCGACGGCCTTGAGGCCCGGGGCGCGGGCGGTGTGCGGCGCGCCCCAGAAGCGGGCGACCCGGTCGCGGTCTTCAGGGGCGAAGTCCATGTGGCCGGCCAGGGTGTTGGCCATGCCGCCGGTCTCCCGGCCGCCCATGGCGTTGGGCTGGCCGGTGATCGAGAACGGGCAGGCGCCCGGCTTGCCGATCCGGCCCGTGGCCAGGTGGACGTTCAGGATCGCCAGGCCCTTGGCCACGCCCTGGGCCGACTGGTTGGAGCCCATCGAAAACAGGCTGACGGTCTTGGGATGGGCGGCGAACAGGTCGTAGAAGGCCAGCAGGTCCGCAACCGCGATCCCGCAGTCGGCTGCGACGGCGGCCGGCGACTGGTCGTCCTGCGCCAGCGCCTCGCGCACGGCCTCGACGCCGTTCACGTGCTCGCGGACGTAATCGAGGTCGAGCAAGCCCCGGCGGTCGAGCTCGGCCAGCAGGCCGTTCCAGAGACGCACGTCGCTCTGCGGGGCGATCGCCAGGTGCAGGTCCGCGCCCTCGGCGGTGTCGGTGCGGCGCGGATCGATGACCACGTGCTTCTGGCCGCGAGCCTTAGCCGCCTCCAGACGGCGGAACAGGATCGGGTGGGTCCAGGCGGCGTTGTGGCCGGCGAAGACCACCAGGTCGGCCTCGTCGAGATCCTCGTAGCAGCCGGGCACCAGGTCGGCGCCGAAGGCCTGCTTGTGGGCGGCGACGGCCGAGGCCATGCAAAGGCGGCTATTGGTGTCGATGTTTCCCGAGCCGATGAAGCCCTTCATCAACTTATTGGCGACGTAGTAGTCCTCGGTCAGCAACTGGCCCGAGACGTAGAAGGCGACGCTGTCGCGGCCGTGACGGGCGATGGTGTCGCGAAAGCGCTTGGCCACCAGCGCGGTGGCCTCGCCCCAGGTCGCGACCCTGCCGTTGATCGTGGGCTCCAGCAGCCGCCCCTGCAGGCCGACCGTGGCGCCGAGGGCCGAGCCCTTGGAGCACAGCCGGCCCTTGTTGGCCGGATGGGCGGCGTCGCCGGACACAGCCAGCGTCCTGTCGCCCCCCGCCGCCCCCGCGACGCCGCAACCGACGCCGCAATAGGGGCAGGTGGTCCGGATCGTGGTGATCGCGCCGGAGCCGTCGGCCATGGGATCAGTCCGCCACCACCGGCTGGGCCAGCAGGACGCGTCCGTCCTGCACCCGCACCGGAACCACCGGCGTGCAGCCCTTGCCGGCGTCGGCGCCGGTGGGATGGCCGGTCGCGAGATCGATGACCCAGCTGTGCAGCGGGCAGGTCACGCCGTGGCCGTGGACGATGCCCTGGCTGAGCGGACCGTGCTTGTGCGGGCAGCGGTCGACCAGGGCGAAGACCCGGCCGTCGCCGGTGCGGAACACCGCCACGTCGCCCTGCGCCGTCGCCACGCGGCGCGAGCCGCGCTCGGGGATGTCGGTGACGGCGCCGACGTCGTGCCAGGCCGGATCGATGTCGAAAGTCTGGATCGTCATTCCGCAGCCATCCCCATCGGAAGCGTCGCCATCGGCTTGAATTCACCGGCCTCGACGCCCTTGCTGGCGCGTTCGGCCCACGGATCGACCTGGGCGGTCTCCTGCGACTTCACGAAACGGGCGAAGAGCGCCGCGCGGTTGTCGAGGTCCTCGACGGTGGCGGCATGGATGGTCTCCAGGCCGATGCGGGCCATCCACTTGTAGATGCGTTCCAGGTACCAGCCGCCCTCGCGGTACATCTGCATGACCGCCGAGATCAGCTGGATCGCCTCTTCCTCGGTCGCGACCTTGGTCAGCAGCTGCGTGCCTTGGATGTGCAGGCCGGCGGCGCCGCCGACATGGATCTCGTAGCCGCTGTCGACGCAGATCACGCCGATGTCCTTGCAGGTCGATTCCGCGCAGTTGCGGGGACAGCCCGACACCGCCAGCTTGACCTTGGCCGGCGCCCACGAGCCCCACATGAACTTCTCGAGCTTGATGCCCAGGCCCGTGGAGTCCTGGGTGCCGAAGCGGCACCACTCCGAGCCGACGCAGGTCTTCACCGTGCGCAGGCCCTTGGCGTAGGCGTGGCCGCTGACCATGCCCGCGGCGTTGAGGTCGGCCCACACCGCCGGCAAGTCGTCCTTCTGGACGCCGAGCAGGTCGATGCGCTGGCCGCCCGTCACCTTGACCGCCGGGATGGCGTACTTGTCGGCGACGTCGGCGATGGCGCGCAGTTCGTCGGGCGTGGTCATGCCGCCCCACATGCGCGGCACGACCGAGTAGGTGCCATCCTTCTGGATGTTGGCGTGGACGCGCTCGTTGATGAAGCGCGACTGGCTGTCGTCGACGTACTCGCCGGGCCAGGCGCACAGCAGGTAGTAGTTCAGGGCCGGGCGGCACGAGGCGCAGCCGTCGGGCGTGGTCCACTCCATGGCCTGCATGACGGCGGGCATGGACTTCAGGTCCTGGGCCAGGATCGCCTCGCGCACCGCGCCATGCGGATGCGAGGTGCACTTGCACATCGGCTTGGGTCCGGTCTGGGCCTTGAAGCCGTCGCCGAGCGTCGCCCGGATCACCTGCTCGACCAGCGGAGTGCACGAGCCGCACGAGGCCGAGGCCTTGGTGACGGCCCGCACGTCGTCCAGGGTAGTCAGGCCCTGGGCGGTGATGGCGGAGGTGATCGCACCCTTGCAGACGCCGTTGCAGCCGCAGATTTCCTGCGTGTCGGGCATGGCCGCAACGGCCGCGCTAGGGTCCAGGCCGGACAGCCCCTCCGTGATCGCCTGGCCGAAGATGATGGTGTCGCGGATTTCGGCGACGTCGGTTCCGGCCTTCATCAGGTCGAAGTACCAGCCGCCGTCGGCCGCATCGCCGAACAGCACCGCGCCGGCGACCCGGCCGTCCTCGATGACCACGCGCTTGTAGACGCCGCGGGCGGCGTCGCGGAACACGATGTCCTCGCAGCCCTCGCCGCCGGCGAACTTGCCGGCCGAGAACACGTCGACGCCCGACACCTTGAGGCGGGTCGACAGGACCGAGCCCTGGTATGCGCCCTCCCCATCGGTCAGCTCCTCGGCAAGAGCGCGGCACATGTCCCAGATCGGAGCCACCAGGCCGTAGCAGTTGCCGCGGTGCTCGACGCACTCGCCGACCGAGAACACCGCCGGATCGGAGGTGCGCATGGCGTCGTCGACGATGACGCCGCGATTGACCTGCAGGCCCGAAGCCTTGGCCAGAGCGGCGTTCGGACGAATGCCGACGGCCATCACCAGGATGTCGCAAGGCAGGGTCCGGCCGTCCTTCAGCTTCAGGCCCGTGACCTGGCCGTCCTCGCCGACGATCGCTTCGGAGTGGGCGCCCAGCACGGTCTCGACGCCGCGCTCCAGCAGCGCCTCGCGCAGCAGGTAGCCCGCGCTCTCGTCCAGCTGGCGCTCCATCAGGACGTCCATCAGGTGGACGACGGTGGCGGCCATGCCGCGACGGGCTAGGCCGTAGGCGGCTTCCAGGCCCAACAGGCCGCCGCCGATGACCACGGCGCGGGCGCCAGGCTTGGCCGAGGCGGCGATCATGGCGTCGACGTCGTCGAGATCGCGGAAGGTGACCACGCCCGACAGGTCGGCGCCGGGCAGCGGCAGGCGGAACGGATCCGAGCCCGTGGCCAGGATCAGCTTGTCGTACGCGACTTCCAGCCCGCCCTCGGCGATCACCTTGCGGGCTTCGAGGTCGACCCCGGTGACCCAGCGGCCGGCGTGCAGGGTGATGCCGTTGTCGCGGTACCAGGCCTCGTCGTTGATGACGATGTCGTCGAAGGTCTTCTCTCCGGCCAGCACCGGCGAGAGCATGATGCGGTTGTAGTTGACCCGCGGCTCGGCGCCGAAGATGGCGATCTCGTAGCGCTCGGGGTCGCGCTTGAGGATTTCCTCGACCGCCCGGCAACCGGCCATGCCGTTGCCGATGACGACCAGCTTTTCCTTGGTCATGGTTCTAGCTCGTTGCGGTGAGAGGGATCAGACGCGAACCGGGGCGGCGTCGCCGTGAAGGGTCGGCCAGACGGCGCGCCAGCGGGCCTTCAGGCCGTGCAGCGCCAGCAGCGCGAACAGCGCCAGGGCCGCGAAGCCGAGGAAGCCGACCTGGTAGTCGCCGGTCAGTTTCTTGGCGAGGCCCAGGGTCGAGGCCAGGTAGAAGCCGCCGATGCCGCCGGTCATGCCGATCAGGCCGGTCATGACGCCGATCTCCTTGCGGAAGCGCTGGGGCGCCAGCTGGAACACCGCGCCGTTGCCCGCGCCCAGGGCCAGCATCGAGAACATGAGCACCGCCAGGGCGATCCAGTGCGAGGGCAGCTTGAAGCTGGCGACGCCGAGCCCCAGGGCCGCAAGGGCGTAGACGATGCTGAGCGTGCGCACGCCGCCGTGACGGTCGGCCAGGGCGCCGCCGACCGGGCGGATGAACGAGCCGGCGAAGACGCAGGCGGCGGTGAAGAAGCCGGCGATCACCGGGTCCAGGCCGTATTCGGCGTTGAAGTAGATCGTCAGCGACGAGGCCAGGCCGACGAAGCCGCCGAAGGTGACGCCGTAGAGCAGCATCAGCCACCAGGCGTCGGGCACCTTCAGCACGTCGAGGTACTCGGCCAGCTTCTTGGGCGCGGGCTGCTCGGGGGCGTCCTTGGCCAGCAGCATGTAGACGACGAAGGCGAGCGCCAGCGGGATGGCGGCCAGGCCGATGACATTCTGCCAGCCGAAGGTCTTGGCCAGCATCGGCGCGAACAGCGCGGCCAGGGCCGTGCCCGAGTTGCCGGCGCCGGCGATGCCCAGGGCCAGGCCCTGATGCTCCTGCGGGTACCAGCGCGAGGCCAGCGGCAGGGCGACGGCGAAGGAAGCGCCAGCCACGCCCAGCACCACGCCCAGCGCCAGGACCTGGTGATAGTTGTGCACCCCGAGGGTCCAGGCCAGGGCCAGGCCGCCCAGCACGATGAGCTGGCCGATCATGCCGGTCTTCTTGGGACCGATGCGATCGACCAGGACGCCGTTGACGAGCCGCAGCAGAGCGCCGGCCAGGACGGGGATGGCGACCATCAGGCCCTTCTGGGCCGGGTCGAGACCGAAGTCCTTGGCGATGGCCACGCCTAGCGGGCCCAGGATCACCCAGACCATGAACGACAGGTCGAAATAGAGGAACGCGGCGAACAGGGTCGGCGTGTGGCCGGCCTTGAGGAAGTCACGAGAGATCATGATGCGCCTCGGAGTGTTGCGTGTCTGCGAGAGCGAGGCGTCGTCGCCTCGTCGGGTGACCGCATCCGAGCGGTCGTCTCTGGCAGCCACGGACGCCGTTGTCCGAAGGCTTGAGCTCACTGAACATCGGTCCGGCGACGGATGTCACGGGCTGTATGGCGGCAGGCCCACACAACGCGTGCGCAGCATGGTTGCTCAGCAAAAAGGCGCCAGCGGCGCCCTTCAATTGTGCAGATGCGAAGTCGCGGCGCGTGCCGAAGCGCCCTCAGACCCGCGCGCGGCCGATCGAGAACGCGGCGGCGTAAGGCCCGGCGCGCTGGGAATCGAAGGCCGGTCCGGCGTACAGCGGCGCCAGTTCGCCTGGGGCGTCGGCGAAGACCTGGTTCGGATCGAGCATCGGCCCGGCCGACAAGGCGGCCGCGCGGAACATATCCGGGCGATAGACCGCGTCGGCGGCGGCTTCGAGATCGACCTCCGCCGAGACCTGGCCCCAGCGCACCATCTGCGACAGGAACCACAGAGCGTGCTCGCGCCTCGGCACGCCGGCGCCGCCGCGATGGAAGACGATCTCGTCGCTCAGGGCGCGGGCCAGCGCCTCTGGCGCGACGCCCACGTGCTCGGGTCTCGCCAGCAAGGCGATCAAGTCCTCGCGGTGCGCCGCGTCGTCGGCCCAGGCCGCCGCGCGGATCAGCGCCCGAAGCGCCGCGCGCAGTTCGTCCGGATAGTGATGGGCCCAGGCCTGGGTGACGCCGAACACCTTGTCGGGACCACCCGGCCAGAAGGCCGAGGCGGCGATGACGATCTCGCCCAGGCCTTCGCGCTCGGCCACCGCGTTCCAGGGCGCGCCGACGCAGAAGCCGTCTATCTCGCCGGCCCGCATCTGCTCGACCATGCGCGGCGGCGGCGTGACGACCAGGCGCACGTCCTTGTCGGGATCGATCCCGGCCTGAGCCAGCCAGTAGCGCAACTCGTAATTGTGCATCGAGTACGGGAAGACGACGGCGAAGGTCAGCGGCGCCGCCCCCTGCCCCGACCGCTGGGCGATGACCTTGGCCAGAGCCGCCGCCGAGGCCGGCTGCTCGCCTATCGCCTCGGGATCGGCCGCGCGCATGGCTTGCGCCAGGGCTTTCGACACGGTGATGGCGCTGCCGTTGCGGTTCAGCGCCATGGGGGCGATCAGCGAGGGGCCGACGTCGAGGGTCAGGCCGCCCGAGGCGCCCGCCGCGGCGGCCAGGGCCATGGGGGCCAGCATGTGGGCGCCGTCGAGCGCGCCAACGGCCACCTTGTCGCGGATGGTCGCCCAGGACGCCTCGCGGCTCAGCGAGACGTCGAGACCCTCCTCGGCGAAGAAGCCCAGCGACTTGGCCACCACCAGCGGGGCGCAGTCGGTCAGCGGAATGAAGCCCAGCTTCAGGTCGGCCAGACCGCTCACGAGGCGTCACCCTTCAGCACGCCGGCAAAGGCCAGGAGATCGGCGGCCACGGCCCCGATCGGCTTGCCGCGATCCATGGCCAGCTTGCGCAGCAGCCGGTAGGCCCCGTCCTCGTCCAAGCCCCGCTCCTTCATCAGCAGGCCCTTGGCGCGCTCGACCGTCTTGCGGGCCTCCAGGTCGGCCTTCACCTTGGCCAGATCGCCGCGAAGCTGCTGGGTCAGGGCGAACCGGCTCATGGCCACGTCGAGGATCGGCCGCACGCGCGCCGGCGCCAGGCCGTCGACCACGTAGGCGGCCACGCCCGCGCGCACCGCCTGCTCGGCCAGGCCGGGCTCGGAGCGGTCGACGAACATCACCACGGGACGCGGATTGGCCTGGCTGGCCTCGCGCAGGCTCTCCAGCGTGTCGCGATCGGGACTTTCGGCGGCGATGACCACGACGTCGGGCGCGAACTCGGCGGCCTCCCGCTCGTCGAAACGGGCCGAGCGGCGCACTTCCAGCGGATGCACGCCCGCGAGCCCCTCCGCCACCAGGGCGGCCCGGGCCGGATCCGGATCAATGACGAGAACGCGCATGGCCAACGCCCTAAGGACCATGGACGCCCTGGGGGAGCGTTTTGCGGCCATGGTCACGCTCGAACACGGTTCCGCCCAATCAGCAGGCGCCGCTGCATATTGCTAGAGCAGGTCGGCGGCCGCGCCTCTGCGACCAAGGGCGGCGTCCCTAGTCGACCGCCAGGATGACGTCGGAGGGCGCGATCATGGCGAGGACGGCGGCTCCAGGCGCCAGGCCGCCGGCGATCGCGCTGGGAACCGTCGCCACCAAGGTCTTGCCCTCGGCGATGGCGACGACGATCTCGCTGGCCGCCTCGCCGTCCTCGCGGTCCAGCACCTTGCCCGTCAGCAGATTGCCGTCGGGCGAGTTCGCCGCCTCGGGCGCCAGACGCACGAAGCTCGACTTGATCAGGGCCACCGCCGGACGGCCCACGGCCAGGCCCAGTTCGTCGGCGCTGCGGCGGGTGATGACCGACGCGATCTCGACATCGGCGCCGATAGCCAGCCTCACCTCGACCGTCACGCCGCGCGGGGTCAGGGCGACTATAGTCCCGCGGAGGGCGTTGCGGGCGCTGGTGCGCAGGCCAAGGCTCCAGAACAGGTCCTCGCCGACCTCCGAGGCCAGGCCCGCCTCCAGCCGCGCCAGCGCCGCGCCGACCTCGCGTTCCATGTCGCGGAATGCACGCACCACGGCATGACCGCGCGGGGTGACCTGCGCGCCGCCGCCCGACCGGCCGCCAGCGCCGGCGGCGATCAACGGCGCGTCGAACAGGTTGTTCAGGGCCTGCACGGCGTCCCAGGCGCCCTTGTAGGACAGCTCCAGGCGCTTGGCGGCGGCGCTGATCGAGCCCAGCTCGGCCACCGCCTCGATCAGGGCGACGCGCTCCAGGCCGACCCGGGCCAGGGCCCCGCGTCGCAGGATCAGGCTGGCGCTCAGATCGCCCGCTTCGCTCATCGAGATGCCCTCCGACTCCGTTCGACCGCTTGTCGCCCGGCGAGCGCTCAAAAAACAGCCTGACACCGGGCGAAAGCTCGTTATGTACTCGCCTTACATATCCGCCACGTCCGAGCCGCCGATGTCCGCCACCCGCCGCCCCCTGATCGCCGCCGCTCTGGCGACGGCGCTGTCGATGATCGCCGGCGCGGCCTTCGCCGGCGAGACCAAGGTGGCGGTGGCCGCCAACTTCACCGAGCCGGCCAAGGCCATCGCCGCGCGCTTCGAGAAGGCCACGGGCCACAAGGCGACGCTGAGCTTCGGCTCGTCGGGCCAGTTCTACGCCCAGATCGCCAACGGCGCCCCCTACGAGGTGTTCCTGTCGGCCGACGTGGAGCGGCCGCAGAAGGCCGAGGCGGACGGCCTGGCGGTTCCCGGCTCGCGCTTCACCTACGCCACCGGCCGCCTCGTCCTCTGGAGCAAGACGCCCGGCCTGGTCGACGGCCAGGGCGCGGTGCTGGCCAAGGGCAGGTTCCAGAAACTGTCGATCGCCGACCCGAAGGCGGCGCCGTACGGCCTGGCGGCGGTCGAGACCTTGACCAAGCTCAAGCTCTACGACGGCCTCAAGCCCAAGATCGTCACCGGTTCTTCGATCACCCAGGCCTATCAGTACGTCCAGACCGGCGCGGCCGAACTGGGCTTCGTGGCCCTGTCGCAGGTGGTCGACGACAAGGGCGGCTCGCGCTGGGTGGTCCCCAAGGCCGACCACACGCCGATCGACCAGCAGGCGGTGCTGCTGAATACCGGCTCGAGCAGCGAGGCGGCCAAGGCGTTCCTGACCTTCCTGAAGGGCCGCGAGGCCAAGGCGATCATCCGCCGCTACGGCTACGAGGTGCGCTGACCGCCATGGTCGAGGCCGTCTGGCTGACCCTCAAGCTGGCGACGGTGACCACCGTCCTGCTGCTGCTGCTGGCCACGCCGCTGGCCTGGTGGCTGGCGCGGGGGCGGTCGCCGCTGAAGCCGGTCGTCGGGGCGCTGGTCGCGCTGCCCATCGTGCTCCCGCCGACGGTGCTGGGCTTCTATCTGCTGATCGCCCTGGGACCGGAGAGCCCGCTGATGGCGCTGCTGAGGCCGGTGGGGATCCGCACCCTGGCCTTCACCTTCGAGGGCCTGGTGGTCGGCTCGCTGATCTACTCCCTGCCCTTCGCCGTGCAGCCGCTGCGCAACGCCTTCCTGGCCGTCGGCGACGAACCGCTGGAGGCGGCCGCCACCCTGGGCGCGGGCAAGGCCGACGTCTTCGCGCGCGTCGCCCTGCCGCTGGCCCTGCCCGGCTATGCCGTGGCCGCCCTGCTGGCCTTCGCCCACACCATCGGCGAGTTCGGCGTCGTGATGATGCTGGGCGGCGGGATCCCCGGCGAGACCCAGGTGCTGTCGATCGAGATCTATCGCCTGGTCGAGAGCCTGGAATGGGACAAGGCCCACCAGCTGTCGGCGCTGCTGCTGGCGTTCGGATTCCTGGCGGCGCTGACCCTTCTGCTGATGGAGAAGCGCCGGAGCGCTCAGGCCTGAACCGGCGTTTCCCCAAATGGCGCTTGTGGGCTGGGCCGCCGCCTCGCCTGTGGTATTGACGCGCCTCGTCTCTCTCGGCGTCCTTTTCGAGTCCCATCGCGCATGTCCGATCCCGCCGCTCCGCAAACCGGTCCCGACGACGCCGAAGACAAGGCTCCCGAAGCCGCGGCCGAGACCGCGCAGGCGCCGCCCGCCGTCGCCGACGAACAGGTCAAGCCGAAGCGCCCCCCGATCTGGAAGCAGCGCCCCTGGCAGATCGGCGCCGGCGTCGTGGTGCTGGCGGTTGTCGCGGTCGTGACCTGGCTGCTGTGGTCGCTGCCGCTGGGCCGCGCCCTGGAGCCGGCCAACAACCCGACCATGGTGCTGCTGGCCTCGGACGGCTCGCCGATCGCCCGCCGCGGCTCGTACAAGGAAGCCCCCATCGAGGCCGCCAAGCTGCCGAAATACGTTCCGGGCGCCTTCATCGCCATCGAGGACCGGCGCTTCTACTCGCACATGGGGATCGACCCCAAAGCGATCGCCCGCGCCCTGGGCGCCAACGCCAAGGCCGGCGGCGTCTCCGAAGGCGGCTCCACCATCACCCAGCAACTGGCCAAGAACGCCTTCCTCAGCAGCGACCGCAACCTGCGGCGCAAGGCCCAGGAGGCCCTGATCGCCCTGTGGCTGGAAGCGCGGCTCTCCAAGGAGGAGATCCTGTCGCGCTACCTGTCGGCGGTCTATTTCGGTGAAGGCGCCTTCGGCCTGCGGGCGGCGGCCCGGCACTATTTCGACACCACGCCCGAGAAGCTGAGCGTCGGCCAGGCGGCCATGCTGGCCGGCATGGTCAAGGCGCCCTCGCGCCTGGCCCCCACCGAGAACTTCGAAGGCGCCCGCGAGCGCATGGACGTGGTGCTGGGCGCGATGGTCGAGACCGAGGTGATCACGCAGGGCCAGGCCGACCAGGCCAAGCGCGACATGCATCCGATCCCGCCGCGCGACAAGCTGCCGACGGGCTCTTACTTCGCCGATTGGGTGTTCCCGCAGGCCCGGGCCGCCTATGACGCCCGCTACGGCGAGACGATCGTCAAGACGACGCTGGACGCCAAGCTGCAGGCCAAGGCCGAGAAGATCCTCAACGACGCCATCGCCCGCGACGGCAAGGTGCTGAACGTCACGCAGGGCGCCCTGGTGGCCATGCGCACCGACGGCAGCGTCGTGGCCATGGTCGGCGGCCGCGACTACAAGACGAGCCAGTTCAACCGCGCCGACGCGGGTCGCCAGCCGGGCAGCGCCTTCAAGCTGTTCGTCTACCTGGCCGCCATCCGCCAGGGCATGACCCCGACCTCGCCGATCCTGGACGCGCCGGTCGACGTGCGCGGCTGGAGCCCGAAGAACCACGAGGGCAAGTACGCCGGCCGCGAGGTGCCGCTGATCACCGCCTTCGCCGGCTCGTCCAACGTGGCGGCCGTGCGCCTGGCCCAGCAGGTCGGCCGCAAGGCGATCGTCGACACCGCCCGCGACCTGGGCGTCACCGAGCCGATCCCCGACGACCTGACCCTGGCGCTCGGCACCGGCCCGATGAGCCTGGTGCAACTGACCGGAGCCTATGCGGCCATCGCCGCCGGCGAGACCCCGGTGACGCCGCACGGCCTCGCCGACTTCAAGACGCCGAAGAAAGCCCGCGCCCTTTCGAAGGCCGAACTGGCCGGCATGCGCGACCTGCTGCGCTCGGCCGTGCATCGCGGCACCGGCGTCGAGGCCGCCATCCCCGGCGCCTTCGGCAAGACCGGCACCACGCAAGGTTATCGCGACGCGATCTTCGTCGGCTATGTCGGCGACCTGGTGATCGGCGTCTGGGTCGGCAACGACGACAACAGCGCCATGAACGGCGTGGTCGGCGGCGGCCTGCCGGCCAAGATCTGGAAGGCCTTCGCCCTGTCGGCCACCGGCGGCGCGCCCAAACCGCCGCAGGACGACGCGCTGAGCGCCGCCGAGGACGCCAGCCTGGCCGAGCCGATCCTGGGCCCCGACGGCCTGCCGCTGCCGCCCGAAGCCGTACCTGCCGAGGGCGAAGCCCCGGCAGATCCCACGGCTCCCGCCCCGGTGGTTCCCGCTCCAGTGGTCCCGGCGGCCCCGGCCCAGCCGGCCGAGCCGCGAGGTCCGACGAACCTGCCGTAAACAAGATCGTCATCCCGGACGGCCGAAGGCCGATCCGGGACCCAGGGGGACTGGGCTCAGCCGTGAGGCTGACGCCCCCGGGCTCGCCATCGCATTGCGGCCGCTCCTGGGTCCCGGCTCTACGCGCTGCGCGCTTCGGCCAGGATGACGAAGTTTCAGATCCAAACGAAAAGGGCGCCGGTGGAAGCCGGCGCCCTTCGACGTTTCGGATCCCGAAGTCTAGTTCAGGTCAAGCACCACCACCGACTTGGCCGGCAGGGTAGCCGTCAGGGTGTCGCCCTTGATGGTCGCGCCCTTGAAGTCGGCGGGCTTGACCGCGTCCGGCTTGTCGAAGGTGTTGCGCGAGGCCATTTCAGGGCCGGTCAGGACGCGGCCCTTGGCGGTCTTGGCCGTCGAGCCCGTCAGCTTGACGGTGACGGTGGCCGGCTTGTTGGGGTCGAGATTGACCAGGGCCACGTGCACCGCGCCGTCCACGCCCTTGGCCGCCGAGGCGGTCACGGCCGGAACCGACGACTTGCCGACCACGTACTGCGGGGTGTCGATCTCGACCGGCAGGAAGGTCGCGCCCTGGAAGGGCTTATAGAGGTCGAACACCCAGTAGGTGGGCGTCAGGACCATCTTTTCCTTGTCGGTCAGGATCATCGCCTGCAGCACGTTGACCATCTGGGCGATGGCGGCCAGGCGCACCCGGTCGGCGTGCTTGTGGAAGATGTTCAGCGTCGCGGCGGCCACCACGGCGTCGCGCATGGTGTTCTGCTGATAGAGGAATCCCGGCTCGGTGCCCGGCTCGACGTCGTACCAGACGCCCCATTCGTCGACATAGAGGCCGACCTTCTTCTCGGGGTCGTACTTGTCCATCACCGCGCTGTGCCTGGTGACCAGCTCTTCCATCTTCAGGGCCTGGACCATGGTGTCGCCCCAGCCCTGTTCGTCGAACACGGTGGCCGAACCCTTCTTGGTCCAGTTGCCGGTCGGGATGACGTAGTAGTGCAGGCTGAGCGCGTTCATGTTCTTGGCCGCGCCCTTCATCAGGACCTCGGTCCAGTTGTAGTCCTCGGCGTTGGGACCAGCGGCGACCTTCACGGGCCGGTTGCCGCGCGGGGCGCGGACGAACTCGGCGAAGTTGCGATAGAGGTTGGTGTAGTGCTCGGCCGTCATCTGGCCGCCGCAGCCCCAGTTCTCGTTGCCGACGCCGAAGTAGTCGACCTTCCAGGGTTTGTCGCGGCCGTTGGCGCGGCGCATGTTGGCGATAGACGAGTTAGTCGGCGAGGTCAGGTACTCGACCCACTCCGACATCTCCTGCGGCGTGCCGGTGCCGACATTGCCGGCGACGTAGGTCTTGGTGCCGATCAGCTCGGCGAAGTCCATGAACTCGTGGGTGCCGAAGGTGTTGGGCTCTTCGACGCCGCCCCACATGACGTTGACCTTCACGGGACGCTTGTCGCGCGGGCCGATCCCCTCGCGCCAGTGATAGTCGTCGGCGAAGCAGCCGCCCGGCCAGCGCACGACCGGCACCTTCAGGGCCTTCAGGGCGTCGACCACGTCCTTGCGGTAGCCCTTGACGTTGGGGATCTTGCTGTCCTCGCCGACCCAGACGCCTTCGTAGATGCCCCGGCCCAGGTGCTCGGCGAACTGGCCGTAGACTTCCGGCTGGATCACGGCGCCGGGCTGGTCGGCGCGCAAGGTCCCGCTGACCTTGGTCTGGGCGAGCGCGCCGCTGGCCATCAGCAGCGCCGCGGCGACGCCGCCCATCAGGGCGTGCTTCAGCATCTTGGAATTCACGTCGTTTCTCCCTTGGTCGGACAGGCGCGCATCCTGGCGCGTGCGACGCGATGGAGGCCCCTTGTTATTTGTCTGAGTATACTCGCACGGAAGGAGCGTCAATCGAGGGCAGGTTACGGCCTGGGCCAGCAATACAAAGACATATGACGGGAAAGCCGGCGGCTAGCTTGTCGGATGATTTGCGCGCGGCGCTACCCCCTCCGGCCCTCTGGGCCACCTCCCCCAGAGGGGAAGGATCTCCAGGTTCGCCTTCCTCGCCACAGAGACGAGGGAGGCGGTGATGGTGGATGGCGGAAAAAGCCTGGGTCCCCGCTTTCGCGGGGATTTTACGGGTGGGGGCGCTGGCAGGAGCCAGGAACCTCCCCCTGCGGGGGAGGCGATCGCGTAGCGATCGGTGGGGGAGTTGGTGGGAAGCTGGCCTACGCCTTGGAAGCTGAAAACGCCCCCCCTCCGTCGCCTTTGGCGACACCTCCCCCAAAGGGGACTGTTGCGAAATTGGCTGGCTGTGATTCCTTGGCGTTGAAGCGGGAGGATTGCGATGTCGGTGAAGGCGACGGGCCAGCTTGGATTTGGAGAGATCGGCGCTGGTCGCCGGGCGGGCAGCGCGGCGTTGGATCGAGTGTCGGCGCTGGTGGACTGGTCGGGCTTCGAGAAGGCCCTGGCGGGTCTTCGCGAGGATGGCCCGGGACGTCCGGGCTACCGGCCGCTGCTGCTGTTCAAGGCGCTCCTGCTGCAGGCCTGGTACGGGTTATCGGACGCTGAGCTGGAGTTCCGGCTGGGCGACAGCCTTTCGTTCAGCCGGTTTGTGGGGCTGAGCCTGGAGGACGCGGTTCCCGATCACACGACGCTGTGCCGGTTTCGTAACCGGTTGGTGAGCCAGCGATTGCTCGAGCGGCTGTTCGACGAGCTGGATCGCCAGTTGGAAGGCGCGGGCCTGGTGCTCAAGCAGGGCGCGATGCTGGACGCCACCTTGATCGAGGCGGCCACGCCACGTCCCCGGGGCGGTCCCGATGCCCTGGCGAAGGCCAGGGACCCCGACGCGGCCTTCGCCAAGCACAAGGGCAAGTCTGGCTCGACCTACGGCTACAAGGCCCACGTGAATGTCGATCAGGGCTCGGGCTTGGTGCGGGCGGTGATCACCACCCCCGCAAACGTCAACGACACCGTCCCGGCCGACGCCCTGATCCGGGGCGACGAGGCGGCCGTCTACGCCGACAAGGCCTATGACACCCACGCTCGCCGCGATCGGCTCAAGCAGGCCGGCGTGAAGCCCAGACTGATGCGCCGCCCCAACCGCTATCATCCCCTGAGCGATCGCCAGAAGCGCCTTAACGACCTGATCGCCCGTCGTCGCGCCGCCGTGGAAACCACTTTCGCCACCTGGAAGCGCCGCATGGGTCTGACGCGGGTTCGCTATCTGGGGATGGCCAAGGCCGCCGGCCAAGTGCTGCTCACCGCCATGGCCTTCAACCTGCGCCGCGCCGCCATCCTGACGGCCTGATCACGCCACCCGTCCGTCCCGATCGACCTGAGACCTCCAAAAGGAGGCCTCAGAACGACCACTCCGCGTCCCCAGCACTCCTACAGAGGCGTATTGCAGCGGTCCCCCAAAGGGGGAGGATCTCTAAGCCGCCTTCCCCGCGAGAACTCTAGACCGACCCCGTTCGCCTCGCGATGGCCGCGCGGGTGTCGTCCTGGGCCAGGCCTACGAGGCGCTCCATGGCCTGGCGGGCCTGGTCGGGGCGGCTGGCGGCGATGGCGTCGAAGACCTTCCAGTGGTCGGGGATCGGGTCGCGGGCCAGTTCGCGATCGCGCTGCTTGAAGATCGTCGTCCAGCGCACGGCCGCGCCGATGCTGCTGGAGAGGGTGCGCAGCGGCTCGTTGTCGGTGGCTTCCAGCACGGTGTCGTGGAAGTCGCGGTCGGCGGCGCGGCCGGCCTCCGTGGCCAGGGTGTGCTGCTGCATCTGGATCAGCGCCGCGCGCATGCGCTCGAGCTGCTCGTCGTTGCGGCGCTCGGCGGCGAGGGCCGCGGCCGAGGGCTCGACGATCATCCGCAGTTCGTGAAGGCTGGTGAGGAATTCCTCGCTGGGCTCGGCCTCGAAGAACCAGGCCAGCACCTCGGGATCCAGCAGGCTCCAGCGCGAACGCGGGCTGACGCGGGTGCCGGCCTTGGGACGGCTCTCGACCAGCCCCTTGGCGGCCAGGATGCGGATGGCCTCGCGATAGGCGCTGCGCGAGACGTTCAACTGTTCGCTGGCGTCGATCTCGTTGTTGAGAACGTCGCCGGGAGCGTACTGGCCCGAAACGATGGCGATGCCGAGCGTGCGGGCGATCGAGCCGTGGATGCGGCCGGAAAAGCCCTCTTCGCGCTCGAACTCGCCGTCCGCGCCGATACCCTTGCCCTTGACCACGCCGCCTCCGCAAATCACCGCACGGCGTCGCCGCCGGTTCACTGAGCGACTCTAGCGAGACTAATTGTCTGACGACAAGGAAATTCACCGTCCGGCGAGCGTACGGGGATCGCTCAGACTGCGCTTAAAGTATGATAAATCAGGCGATAGGCGCGATCAGCGCGTTCCAGCAGACGCGTCTGAGCCCGTCCCAAGCGTGGCGCGAACCCTCGCGATCCGGGTTTGACAGGCCCGTTCCGATCGCTATTTGTCTGACTAATTACAGACGAGAGGATCCACCCATGTCCCTGCGGTTCGTTCAACTGAAGACGCCCGACGGCGTCCGCGCCCTGGCGGCGGTGGACGCCGACGGCGCGGCCCGCAAGGTCGGATCCGCCGATACGCTGTACGCCCTGGGCCAGCTGGCCATCGACAAGGGCGTCAGCCTGGCCGAGGCCGCCCAGCCGCTGGGCGAAGCGATCGACGTCGCCGCCGCCCTAGTCGAGGGCCGCGTGCTGGCCCCGATCGACCACGTCGACCCGGCCCACCTGATCATGACCGGCACCGGCCTGACCCACCTGGGCTCGGCCGAGGGCCGCGACAAGATGCACAAGGCCGCCCAGTCGGGCGAAAACCTGACCGACTCCATGCGCATGTTCCTGATGGGCGTCGAGGGCGGCAAGCCCGCCGCCGGCCAGGAAGGCGTGCAGCCCGAATGGTTCTACAAGGGCGACGGCGGCCAGCTGGTCGGCCCCGGCCAGCCCCTGACCTCGCCGTCGTTCGCCAAGGACGGCGGCGAAGAGCCCGAGATCGCCGGCGTCTACCTGATCGGTCCGGACGGCACGCCGCACCGCCTGGGCTTCTGCCTGGCCAACGAGTTTTCCGACCACGTGATCGAGCGCGGCAACTATCTGTGGCTGGCCCACTCCAAGCTGCGCCAGGCGGCGCTGGGTCCGGAGCTGCTGAGCGGCGAACTGCCGGCCGACGTGCGCGGCGCCAGCCGCATCGTGCGCGGTGGCGAGACCGTGTGGGAGAAGCCCTTCCTGTCGGGCGAGGCCAACATGTCCCACACCATCGCCAACCTGGAGCACCACCACTTCAAGTACGCGCTGTTCCGCCGCCCCGGCGACGTGCACGTGCACTTCTTCGGCACGGCCACCCTGTCGTTCTCGGAAGGCTTCCAGACGCAACTGGGCGATGTGTTCGAGATCGAGGCCGCCCCGTTCACCCTGCCGGTGCGCAACCCGCTGGCCCAGGACGCGGCGCCGGCCGAAGCGACCGTGGCGGTGAAGGCGCTCTGAAACGTCCTGCGTGATCCTCGTCCTTCGACGAAGCTCAGGATGAGGATCATTTCAGGCGCAGCGGAATAGTAGAAACCTCGTCCCGAGCCCGTCGAAGGACGAGGTTTCGGCCCCGCAAAAGCAAGAAGGCCTCGCACCCTGCGGTGCGAGGCCTTCTCTTTGCGCTGGAGGCTTGTCAGCCAGAGCAAGGGGAAGCGGCGAACCGCTCCCCTCCCCGATCACTCGGCCGGGGCCGACTGGGCCTCGAGCGCCACGGGCTCTTCCTCGGCCGTCACCTTGCTGCCCCACAGGGCATAGAACAGCACGTAGAGTTCGCAGACGGCGGTCAGCAGGAACGAGATCTGCAGGCCGAACTTGTCGGCCAGGATGCCCTGGACGACCACCAGCGCGCCGCCGGCGATGGCCATGACCAGCAGGCCCGAGCCTTCCTCGGTCAGGGCGCCCAGGCCCTTGATGCCCAGGGTGAAGATGGTCGGGAACATGATCGAGTGGAACAGGCCCACGGCGATCAGGCTCCACATGGCGGCCGGGCCGCTGGCGAAGACGGTGACGACCATGACCACGAAGGCCAGGCTGGAGAAGATCGCCAGCACCTTGCCCGGATCGACCTTGCGCATCCAGAAGCTGCCGACGAACCGGCCCACCATCATGCCGCCCCACAGCAGGAACAGGTAGTTGGACGCCTGGGCGTGGGTCAGGTTGCCGATCTTGGGATCGGACACGAAGTTGATGAACAGGTTGGAGACCCCGATCTCGGCGATCAGGTAGATGAAGATCGCCGGAATGCCGAGCACCAGGTTGCGGTGCTTCCACAGCGACTGCTTCCTGCGCTCGCCGGCGGCGGCCTGGCGGCTCGAACCGCCCAGATCCGGCAGCTTGTAGCGGCCGATGACCACGGCCAGCAGCACCAGGACCACGGCGACGATGAAGTAGGGCAGCTGCACCGACTGGGCGTCGGCCAGGCGCTCGGCCTGGGTCATGACGTGACCGGCTTCGGCGTTGCCGGAGGCGCTGCGGCTGAGGATCAGGTAGCCGCCGAACAGCGGGGCCAGGGTTGTGCCCAGCGAGTTGAAGGCTTGCACCAGGTTGAGGCGCGAGGACGCCGTCTCCGGCGGGCCGACCACGGCGACGTAGGGGTTGGCGGCGACCTGCAGCAGGGTGATGCCCGAAGCGATGATGAACAGGGCCGTCAGCACCACGCCATAGGACGGAATGCGCGCGGCGGGGATCATCAGCAGCGCCCCGGCCGCCATGATCAGCAGGCCGGTGACCATCGACTTCTTGTAGCCGATCGCCTCGATCAGCTTGGCCGACGGGATGGAGGCGAAGAAGTAGGCGATGAACCACACCGACTCGATCAGGGTCGTCTGGGTGTAGCTGAGGTCGAACACCGAGCGCAGGTGCGGCAGCAGGGTGTTGTTGATGACCGTGATGAAGCCCCACATGAAGAAGAGGCTGGCCAGCAGGGTAAGGGCCGAACGCTGGGCGCGGGCGTCGCCCACGCTGGCCGCGCCGGCTCCTGCAGACGTGGTGATCGGTGCGGGCATTCCCGGGTCTCCCGTGTCGAGCCCCGCGACGTCTTGGCGTTGCGTGGCGGTTTTTTGTCTGAGTATATGGCGACCTATTGGCCGTCAACGCCGACAGAGAGCGCGAGCGGCCCGCCTGAGAGGAAACCCGATGAAGACCTGGCGCCACGCCCTGCCGAGCCTTGCCCTGTTCGCCGCCGCCGCGGCCGCGCCCCTGGCGGCTCAAAGCGCCGAAATCAGCCGCAAATCCTTCGGCCAGACGCCGGACGGCCAGGCCGTCGAGGCCATTACCCTGACCAACGCAAAAGGGGTGCGCGCCACCGTGATCACCTACGGCGCGACGCTGCAGGCCCTGGTCGCGCCCGACCGCGCCGGCAAGACGGCCGACATCGTGCTCGGCTACAAGGACGCGGCCGAATACGTGAAGGCGGCCAATTACTTCGGCGGCTCGGTGGGCCGCTTCGCCAACCGCATCGGCAAGGGCAAGTTCACGCTGGACGGCAAGACCTACCAACTGGCGCTGAACAACAACGGCGTGGCCGCGCTGCACGGCGGCGTCAAAGGCTTCGACAAGGTGGTCTGGACGGTGCTCGAGGCCAAGGCCGGCCCTGTCGCCTCGGTGACCTTCCAGCACGTCAGCCCGGACGGCGAGGAAGGCTATCCCGGCACGCTGACCGCCACGGCGACCTACGCGCTGGACGAACAGAACCAGCTGACGGTGACCTACGGCGCCACCACCGACAAGCCGACCATCGTCAACATCACCAACCACGCCCTGTTCAACGTCGCCGGCGAAGGCTCGGCGGACGGCGCCATGGGCAACGTGCTGACCATCCCGGCCGACGGCTACAGCCCGGTCGACGGCGAGCTGATCCCGACCGGCGAGACGACGCCGGTGGCCGGCACCGTCTTCGACTTCCGCAAGCCCACGGCCGTGGGCGACCGGATCCGCGACGCCAGCGACGCCCAGATCGTCGCCGGCCGTGGCTACGACCACAACTACGTGCTGACGGGCAAGTCGGGCGGCGCGCTTCGTCTCGGGGCCAGGCTGGCCGATCCCAAGAGCGGCCGCGTGCTGGAGATCCTGACCGAGCAGCCGGGCATCCAGTTCTACGCCGGCAACTTCATCGACGGCACCACGATCGGCAAGAGCGGCAAGATCTATCGCCAGGGCGACGGCATCGCGCTGGAGCCGCAGCACTTCCCCGACGCGCCCAACAAGCCGCAGTTCGCGCCGGTGCGGCTGGATCCGGGCCAGACCTACCAGAACAAGATGGTCTTCCGGCTCACCACCCAGAAGTGAACGCAAAAAAGAAGCCCGGCGGTCACCCGCCGGGCTTAGTTCATTAGGGAGGAAACGCCCAGGAAGGGCAGAGGCGCTCGCGCCTCACGGGGCTGTAGTTAGCGCTACCAGCTAGGTTTTCAAGCCCCAACCGCACAAAAGTGACGCTTTGTCGCAGAACATGTTCACCGAGCGCGGTCGCTGACCACTTTCAGCGACGCCTTGCCGGCCACAAGGCCCGGCGCGGTGGCGGTGACGGTCAGCGATCCCCCCTCGCCCGCCCCGCGCACGAGCGCCACGGCCTTGCCCTGCCAGGCCTTGCGGGTCGGCGAGGCGAAGGCCGCATGATCGGTCGGCGCGGCGTTGTCGGCGGCCACGAAGGCGCCCGCCCCCGAAACCTGGAAGGTGATCGCGTCGTCGGCCGAAGGTACGACCACGCCCTTGGCGTCGACCACCCGGGCGCGGACGAAGGCCAGCTCGTCGAAGCCCGTGCCCACCTTGTCGCTCTCGGCGATCAGCTCGATGCGGGCCGGCTTGCCGGCGGTGCGCAGCACGTCCTCGAGCTTGACGCCCGGATCGCGGCAGGCGGCCTTCACCTCGCCGGGCGCGAAGGTGACGGTCCACTGGCGCGGCGAGGCGTCGGCCGGCAGGGCCTTGGCGCCCAGCCAGCGGCCGTTCAGCGAAACGTCGACGCTGGCGCAGTTGGAATAGACCTCGATGGTCTCCTCGTGCGGGGACAGATCCTGCGGGGTCCAGTCGTCGAAGACGGCGACCTTGGGCGGCGGGGTGGCGACCGCAACCATGGTCGGCAGGGCCGGCGCGGGACCGGCGCCGTCGGACGATGGCGGCGGCGCGGCCGGCAGGGCGTTGCGCACGACGTGCAGCACCGGCGTCTCGGACCACCAGGACGCCCGCTGCATGCCGACGATCTTCAGCGCGCCGGTGCGGTCGACGATGCCGGCCGGATTGTCGATGTTGGGCCAACCGCTGCGGTCGGCCTCGCCGAGATAGTCGATGCCTGTCCACAGGAACATGCCCGAGTAGGCCGGGTAGTCGCGCACGGCGACCCACGAGGTGCGGGTCTTGCTGTTCTCCGTGCCCAGGATGATCCGCGCCGGGTTCTGCTTGTGGGCCGCGATCAGCTCGTTCTCGCGATAGTTCTGGCCGACCACGTCGAGCATGTCGGCGAAACCGTTCTGGTAGTCGCCGGTCACGTTGGGCCGGAACAGGCCCATGGTCACCGGCCGGGTCGGGTCGGTGGCGTGCATGACGTTCAGCAGGCTGGTCAGCGCCGCCTTGGCCTGCACCGGATAGGCGGTGTCGTGGATCTCGTTGCCGGCGCTCCAGACGACGATGCTGGGATGGTTGCGGTCGCGGCGGACCATGTCGCGGGCGTCGCGCTTGTGCCAGTCGCTGAAGAACAGGTGGTAGTCGCCGGGGGTCTTGGACACGTTCCACTGGTCGAACAGCTCGTCCATGACCACGAAGCCCATCTGGTCGCAGAGATCCAGAAACCCTGGCGACGGCGGGTTGTGGGCGGTGCGGATGGCGTTGACGCCCTGGGCCTTCAGGGCCGCCAGGCGCTGACGCCAGACGTCCATCGGTACGGCCGCGCCCACAGCCCCGCCGTCCATGTGCACGGCCACGCCCTTGAGCTTCACGTTGCGGCCGTTGAGCCAGAAACCGCTGTCGGCCTTGAAGGCGGCCTCGCGCACGCCGAAGGGCACGGTCTCGGCGTCCAGCCCCTGCCCGCCCTCGCCCGTCACGCGGATCTCGGCGCGATAGAGATTGGGGGTCGCCAGGTCCCAGCGCTTGGGCGAGGCGATGTCGAGCGAGAGCTTGAGGGTCTCGGTTCGAGCCGGATCGATGGCGACGGCGGGGACGGCGCCGCGGGCGACCTCCTTGCCGGCCGGATCGCGCAGGACGACCTCGATCCCGGCCTTGGCCGCGCGATTGGCGTCGTTGACGACGTCGACGGCGATGTCGGCAACGGCCTTGTCGCCCGCGATCTTCGTCACGCTGACGAAGGCCCCGCCCTGCTCGACGTGCTGGGCGGCGCTCTCGATCAGGCGGACCTTGCCGTAGACGCCCGAGCCCGCGTACCAGCGCGACGACGGGGCATGCTCGGTGTCGGCGCGGACGGCCAGGACGTTGCGGCCATCGGCCTTGATGAAGTCGGTGATGTCGTAGCGCAGGCCCACATAGCCGCTGGGGCGATGGCCCAGGTGATGGCCGTTGATCCAGACCCCGCTGCGCTCCATCACGCCGTCGAGCTCGACATAGATCCGGCGGCCCGGCCCGGGCGGCTTGACGTCGAGGGTCTTGCGATACCAGCCGATCCCGGTGGGCAGAAACCCGCCCGCCCCGCCGGCGCGGGCCTTGATGTCGAACGGCCCGGGGATGGCCCAGTCGTGCGGCACGGAAACCCTGGTCCACGCGCCGTCGTCGAAGGCCGCCGTCTCGGCGCCCTCGGGGTCGCCATGGAAGAAGGTCCATCCTTCAGCGAGCGGCGTCGTCACCCGATCGGCGGCGGAAGCCGGCAGGGCGCAGAGGCCGAGAACCGCCGCCAGGGCCAGGCGCGAGACGCCGCGCGACAGGGAATGAGCCATCGTTTTCTCCCTGGGACACGCCGAAACGTTAATCCCATATTTTGATATTTTGTGTCATTTTATGAAAACCCCAACAAAACACCAGACCCCGGCAACACTTCGTCGCGAACAGAGCGAACGGAGCGGTGAACCCTTTTCGACGGCCGGCGTTTGGCAGCCCGAGTTCAGCGTACGAAGGGGTGCGACATGCCAGAGATCGTCGATGTCGTTCCGTGCGAAGGCGGCTGGTGCGTGCGGGTTCACGCCACCGGCGAGGTGCTGCATTTCGCGGGCGGCGGCGAGGCCGAACGGCGCGCGCGCAGGCTGGCGCAGGACGCGTCAATGCCCGTCGAGGTGCGGATTCACGATCGCGGAGGCCGTCTGGTCGGCCGCTGGATGACCCACGGCGCGGCAGCCTAGAGCCCCGCGTCGCGTCAGGCGCGCTTGGGCTTCAGTTCGACGACCTGCACCGCGACCTCGGTCGAGGCGGCGGCCCGGGCCTTGGCGGCGGCAGCGCCGCGGCGCGAGGCGGCCAGACGCCAGGCGACCACGACGCCGAGGACGGTCAGGGCGACGCCGGCCGAGATGGCCAGGCCCAGCTCCAGGCTGACGCCCGACAGGCTGCGGGCGGCCAGATAGCCGGGCGCCAGCAGGCTGGCGATCCAGACGATGGCCGACAGGAAGTTGGCGGTCTGGAAGGTCAGGGACTTCATCTGCAGGATGCCGGCCATGATCGGCACGAAGGCCCGCAGCGGACCGAAGAAGCGGCCGATGAAGATCGAGGCGACGCCGAAGCGGCGATTGAACAGCCGGGTGCGGGCGATGGTGCGGCGATGGTCGCGGAAGGCGGGGATGCGCAGCGCGCGCGGACCCAGGCGACGGCCCAGGGCGTAGGACACCGCGTCGCCCAGCACCGCGCCGACGGTGCACCACAGCAGCACTTCGAACGGGTCGAGCACGCCGCCGCCGATCAGTGTGCCGGCCAGCAGCATCAAGGCGGTCGCCGGCACGAAGGCGCCGATCAGCACGAGAGATTCGGCGAAGGTGAGCGCCCCAAGGATCAAGCCCGCCCAGCTCTGGTGCTCGGTGACGAAAGCGGCGACGGATTGAAGCAAGTTGTCCATGGGGGTCCTTCGAGCCACCACATGGAGATCAAGCCGCCTCGCCGCCAGAGCGTTGCGCGCCCTAGCGTCAATTAAACCCGACTGTGCCCCGGATGTCGCACCTCCGGGGACAACTTCGGGAGGAGCCGTGCCGAAACGGCGCCCTCCCGAAGCTCCCGATCTCCTAGAACCGCACCCGCAGGTTCAGGCCGGCGGCCTGGTTGCTGGTGCGGTCGCCGAACTCGGTGGTGTAGTTGAACTTCACCGAAACGCGGTCGTCGCCGATCACGTGGAAGTCGACGCCCGCGCGCCAGCCCGAACGGTCGAGCGCGGTGCGGATCTGCGCCGGGTCGGCCGAGGCGTTGGCGCCCAGCAGCTGGAACGGCATCTGGATCCTGTCGGTCGAGTTGAACAGCCCGCCGACGGTGAACGACACCGCCGCCTGACTGCGGGCCGTCTCCTTCATCACGAAGCCCAGGGTCAGCTCGGGATTGGCCGTGCCGATCCACTGGGTGTCGGAAAGGCCGCGCGCGCCCAGGCCGTCGAGCCCGCGCTCCTCGAAGCGGCGCTGATGCAGGCCCGTGCCCCAGACGTTGAGCGCCGGACGCACGAACAGGCGGCCGTTCTCCATGACGTAGGCGAAGCGGGCGTCGGCGCGCACATAGCCGCTTTCCGGATCGGACTCGGCGCGGCCGATGGTGAAGACGTCGACGAGGCGCGCCGTCTCCATCCACTGCCAGCCGCCCGACAGCGAAAAGGCCATCTCCGCCCCGCCGGAGCGCCGCTTGAAGCCCGCGCCGGCGCTGAAGCCCTGGCCCTGCGACCAGGATCGGCCGCCGTCGACCTTGACCCGGTCGAGGCGCTCGTAGCCCACGGCCGTGGCGAACGACCAGCCGCCGTCCAGCGACTGTTCGAAGCCGCCCCGCAGGCGACCGCCCTCGGCCTTGACGGCCAGGGTGTCGGCGTCGCGCTCGCCGTCGGCCACGGCCCGCTCGATCACCGCCCAGCTGCACTTGCCGTCGACCTGGAGGGTCGGGTTGGCGCAGCCGAACAGCTGCTGCGAGAAACCGTTGGCCGAAGCCAGCTGGCTGCGCAGCGGCGCCAGGTGCGGCTCGGGGTTCAGGTTGGCGAAGATCGCCTTGTAGGCGGCCTCCTGCCCGACCTGCAGGTTGCCGATCAGGGCCATCAGGCGACCGACGCCGCCGCTGTCGCCCAGCGTGATCGCCGAGTTCATGTGCTTGCCCAGCGCCCGCTCGTTCAGGGCCAGGAAGCCCTGGTCGAAGTGGGTGTCGAACGCCAGCTGCACCGCGCCGCCACTGGTCTGGACGCGATAGTCCATGGCCAGGGTGTCGGTGACCTTGAAACCGGCGTCGGTCGCCAAGCCGCCAGCCGAGAACAGCGTCACCGGCTTGGCGTCCTGCAGCCAGGTCAGGGTGACGTCGCCGGTTCCGGCCAGGTTGACGTCGCCGGTGACGTCGACGCGGTCGGAGGCGTAGGGGCCGAAGGCGACGTCGAAGACCGAGCGGCCGGTCGCCGTCTGCACGAAGTGGCCGTCGAGGGCGACCGTGTTGATCACCCGCGCCCCGTAATAGGCGTTGGTCCTGGCGTCGCCGGCGCCATCGAGATTGGCGAAGGTCGCGCCGCCGGCCAGGTCGATCGGCACGCGCGCGGCCGACAGGCCCATCAGGAAGTCGCCGGCGTTGGTGAAGGTCGCCGCGCCGTTCGGGACGGCCTGGGCCGACACGCCGAGGGTAGAGATCCCGCCGCCCGACGTCGACACCGGACCGGTTCCGGCCGGGTCGCGCAGGTCGATGGTCTTGAAGGCCATGAAGGCCCCGCCGACCTGGTTGTCGAAGGCGTTGGTTCCCGCGCCCAGATCGATGTCGCCGATGACGACGCCGCGGTTGTCGACCCGCTCGTCGCCCTGGCCCGAGACGATGGCCTTGCCCGAGACGGCCGAGATCAGGCCGGAGTTGGAAAGGCCGTTGGCCGCGCCGCCGCTGATCTGGACGCCGGCGCCGGTTCCCGAACCGCCGCGCACCGAACCGGTGGTCCGCACGGCGATGTTCCCCGCCCCGTCCTTGCCAAGGCTCTGGGCGAGGACGGCGGTGGAGTCGAGCCCGCCCGCATAGACTTGGCCGGAGAGCACAAGGTCGATCGCCCCGCCCTGCCCCGCGCCGCCGGCCGCGCCGGCGAACTTGCCGTCCACCCAGCCGCCGCCGCCGCCCAGGCTCTGGGCCACGACGCCGTAAGAGCCAGCGCCGCCGGCGAGGATGTCGCCGGTCTGGCGGAAGTCGATATGGCCGCCGTCGCCGACGCCGCCAGCGTTGAGCGCCACGGTCGAGGCGGTCGAGCCGCCGAAGGCCGCGCCGCCGCCGCCGCCGATCGACTGCAGGAAGACGCCGTGGGCGCCCTCGCCGGCCGTCTGGATCGCGCCGCTGTTGGTCAGCACGACGTCGCCGCCGTCGCCAGCCGCGCCGCCGGTCCCGCCGAGGGTGACCGACAGCTTGGGCGAACCGGTCACATGAACCTCGCCGCCGCCCGCGCCGATCGACTGGACCGCCAGGCCCAGGGCGTGGTCGCCCAAGGTGGCGACGCCGCCGGTGAAGGCGCCGGAGACGTCGCCGCCGGACAGGCCCGCGCCGCCCTGGGCGCCGAAGGCCGCCGCGACGTTCGCGCCGCCAGCGCCCGCGCCCGACAGGTTCAGGCCCGCCGAGCCGCCGCCGCCGCCGATCGACTGCAGGATCGCGCCCGTGGCGTTGGCGGCCGTGGTGGTGATCGCGCCGCCTTGCGTCCGCGTGACGCCGCCGCCGGCCGCGCCGGACTGGTTGACGCCGCCCAGGGTCAGGGTGGTGGTCCCCAGCAGGGCGCCGGTTGGAACCGCGAGGTCGCCCGAGGCGCGGCCGCCGCCGCCGCCGATGCTCTGGGCCAGCACGCCGGCCGTGTTGACGCCGGTGGTGACGATCTGGCCGGTGTGCTCGCTGGCGACGGAGCCGCCGCCGACGTCCTGGCCGCCCGAACCGCCGAGATCCAGCTTGACCTGGCTGGCGACCGGCGCGTCGACATTGACCTCGTCCAACTGGCCCGAGAGCAGCAGCTTGAGGTCGATCGCGCCGCCGCCGCCGCCGATCGACTGGGCGAACGAGGCGACGCCGCTCTTGCCGGCCGCGCCGAACGTGCCGCTCGACTTGACCGTGACCTGGCCGCCGGCCGCGCCGGAGACGTTCTCGGCGCCCGCCTTGGCGACGACCATCGGGTCGACGCGGCCGGTGGAGCCGTCGGGCTTGAGATAGGGCTGGCCGGGCAGGCCGATGATCCCCGAGAAGTCGAGGCCCAGGGTCCCGCCGCCGCCGTTGATGCTCTCGGCCTTGATGGCCATGGCCCCGTCGCCGAGCACGGTGATGTCGCCCGAATGGTTGACGCCGACCGCGCCGCCTTGCCCGCCCGAGCCGCCGCCGACGGCGCCGACCGTCGCCGCCAGGGCGTTGGACAGGATCAGGCTCTTGGCCTCGCCGGTCAGGCTGAAGCCCATCTGGGCGTCGCCGCCGCCGCCGCCGATGCTCTGGGCGACGATGCCGTGGGCGCGGGCGCCGGTGGTCAGGATGCGGCCGCTGTTAGCGACGATCACCTCGCCGCCGTCTCCGCCGTCGCCGCCGATCCCGCCCAGCGAGACGAGCGGGGCGTTCGACAGCGCGCCGATCAGCAGGTTGGCTGCGATGACCATGCCGCCGTTGCCGCCGCCGCCGCCGATCGACTGGGCCAGCACGCCGTAGGCGTCCGCGCCGGTGGTCTGGATCAGGCCGGCGTTGTCGACGACGACCTTGCCGGCCCCGTCGCCGGTTCCGCCGAAACCGCCGATGTTGAGGCCGACCGAAGCGCTGTTCTCGCCGCTCTTCAGGGCCGTCAGCGACAGGATGGTCGAGCCGTTGCCGCCGCCGCCGCCCAGGCTCTGGGCGAAGATGCCGTACGCCCGCTCGCCCGAGGTCGAGATCGTGCCGCTGTCCTTGACGCCGGCCACGGCGCGGTTGGTCACGGTGACGTCGCCGCCCGTGCCGCCGTCGCCGCCGGAGCCGCCGATGTTCATGACGTAGCGGTGGCTCTGCTTGTCGGCGCCAGTGTAGCCGCCGACCACCTCGGCGACGATGCCGCCGTCGCCGCCGCCGCCGCCGATGCTGTTGGCTGAAATGCCGGCCGCGCCGCGTCCCTCGGTGACGATCAGGCCGGTGTTGAGCACCTCGACCATGCCGCCAGCGGCGCCGGTTCCGCCAGAGCCGCCGATGTTGAGGTCGAAGGAGTCGTTGCTGTTCGTGCCCTGGGCGCGGACGTTGAGGACCGCGCCGCCGATGCCGCCGCCGCCGCCGATCGACTGGGCGCGAATGCCGAAGGCCTCGTCGCCCTTGGTGTAGACGACGCCGCTGCTCTTGACCTCGACCGCGCCGCCGACCGCGCCGCTGCCGCCGTCGCCGCCGACGCTGACCGTGGCGGTGCGGGTGGTCGTGCCGGAAGGCGCGCCGCCGATCTGCAGGGCGACCGTGCGGGTCATGCCGCCGAGACCGCCGCCGCCGCCGACAGCCTGGGCCAGGATGCCGTCGGAGCGCGCCCCCTCGGTCACTATGGTCGCGGCGCTGTCGACTTCGACCTTGCCCGAGATCGCGCCGACGCCGCCCTTGCCGCCGACGCCGACAGCCGCCGCGGCCGAAGAACGGACGATGGTGTTGGAAGCGCCGCCGCCGACGCCGCCGCCGCCGCCCAGGCTCTGGGCGAAAATTCCCCGCGCGTCGTCGCCGCGCGTGGTCAGCCCCCCTCGGCCTTGACCGAGACGTCGCCGCCTTCGGCCCCAAGGCCGCCGTCGAGACCGACGCTGATCGCGCCGCCGAAGGACTCGGCGTTCTCGCCCTGCCCGCGCGTGCCGGTGATGCTGACCGTGGTGGCGCTCGACGCGCCGCCGCCACCGCCCACCGACTGGGCGAAGATGGCCGAGGACTCGTTCCCCGTGGTGTCGATGACGCCCTTGGAATTGACGTCGACCTTGCCGCCGACCCCGCCCGACCCGCCCAGGCGGCCGATGGTGATGTTGACCTCGTTGCGGTTCAGCGGCCCCATGGCCATGTCCAGGCCGGTGTTGCCGCCGCCGCCGCCGATCGACTGGGCGCGCAGGCCCACCGAGTTGTCTCCCTTGGTGACGATGGTCCCAAGGTGGTCGACCGTCACGTCGGCGCCGTCGCCGGCTGCGCCGGTGGCGCCGCCGATGGCCATGTTCAGGGCGGTGGCGTCCTTAAGTACGCCCGCGCCGATGTTGAAGGCGCCCGAACCGCCGCCGCCGCCGACGCTCTGCGCCAGCAGGCCGTCGCTGTGGGCGCCGTCGGTGACGATATTGCCCGCGTGCGTGACGTCGACCGTGTCGCCCGAGCCTGCACCCGCCCCGTCGCCGCCGACAGTGATGATCGCCGCGACCGGGTTGTCGGACTTGTTGCCGACGGTGGCGGCGATGGTGAAGTTCATCCCCGCCGAGCCGCCGCCGCCGCCGATGCTCTGGGCGACGAGGCCGCTGGAATTGTCGCCGAAGGTGCGGATCAGGTGGGCGTCGAGCGAGCCGTCGTCGGCGTAGCCGCGCACGACGGTGACCATGCCGGCGTTGCCGCCCGAACCGCCCGAGCCGCCGATGCCCAGGGCGATCGGGTTGCCGGAGGGCGCGATGGCGCCGGTGGCGCTGACGCCGCCCACCCCGCCGCCGCCGCCGATCGACTGGACGAGGATGCCCTTGGCGCCGCCGGTGAACGCGACGGCCTCCAGCGTGTCCTGGCCGGCGACCGGATTGGCCTTGAGCTTGCCGTTGACGATGACGTCGCCGACGCTGTCCAGCGAGACGTCGCCGGCGTCGGCGCCGGTCCCGCCCTTGCCGCCGACGCCCACGGCGATGGCGTAGCCGTTCGAGGGCGAGGTCGACTTGCCCATGTTGACGTCGGCCGCGACGTTGAGGCCGCCCGAGCCGCCGCCGCCGGCGACGCTCTGGACCAGTATGCCGATGGCGTCGACGCCCTCGACCCAGACCTGGCCGTCCTGGGCGACCGTGACGTCGCCGCTGATGTTGCCCGCGCCGCCGAAGCCGCCCAGGCCGAAGACGATCGACGGTTCCTTGTTCGAGGTGTCGGCGCTGACGCCGCCCGAGATGTTGATGCCGCCCGCGCCGCCGCCGCCGCCGATCGACTGGGCCATCAGGCCCCTCGAGCGGTCGCCGGCCGCGAACAGGTTGGCGGTGACGTCGGCCTCGACGCCCTTGCCGACGCCGCCGTCTCCGCCGAAGCCGCCGATCCCGGCGGTCAGCTGGCCGTCGAGCGCGATGCCGCCCGAGACGTTGATGCCGCCCGCGCCGCCGCCGCCGCCGATCGACTGGGCGACCGCCGCGTAGCGGTCGTCGCCGACGGCCGTGACCTGCACGTGGTCGGCGGTCGGGCCGGCGATGGTCAGGCCGACCTTGCCCGCGTCGCCGCCCGCGCCGCCAAAGCCGCCGACGCCGAGCGAGATCGCCCGGCCGGACGACGAGCCGCCCGGGGTGGTCAGAGACAGCTGGCCGGTGACGTTGAGGCCGCCCGAGCCGCCGCCGCCGCCGATGCTCTGGGCCACGACGCCGTTGGAGCCGTTCAGGCGCGCGCGGTCGGCCGGGATGGTGAAGGTGAAGTCCGTGCCGGCCGCCAGCAGCGGGATGGTCACCATCGTCTCGGGCGTGGTGACGTCGGAGCCGACGCCCTGGGCCCAGACATTGCCGGTGACGGTGGCCTTGACGTCGCCCGCCTGACCGCCGTCGCCGCCGAAGCCGCCCAGGCCGAAGCCGAAGCTGCCCGCGCTGCCCTTGGTGGTCGCCGACAAGCCGCCGGCGACGTTGATGCCGCCCCGGCCGCCGCCGCCGGCGACGCTCTGGGCGATGACGCCGTCGGAGTTGGCGCCGTCGGTGACGGTGTCGCCGACGCGCGTGAGGGTCACCGCACCGGAGTCGCCGCCCGAACCGCCGAAGCCCCCGATGCCGACGGAGCCCGTGCCGGCCGTGCCGGCGCTGACCGCCACCGCGCCCGAGACGTTGAGGCCGCCCGAACCGCCGCCGCCGCCGATCGACTGCGCCACCACGCCGTCTGCCTCGTCGCCCGAGGTCTGGTAGCGGCCGGTCACGGTTCCGGTGACGTCCTTGGCGTCGCCGCCGCCTCCGCCGAAGCCGCCGACGCCCAGGCCGATGGCCACGGCCGCATTGCTGCCTGCCGACAGCGCGACCGAGCCGCTGACGTTGATCCCGCCGTTGCCGCCGCCGCCGCCCAGGCTCTGCAGCATGGCGCCGAACGAGCCGTCACCCTCGGTGGTGACGTTGCCCGTCAGCACGCCCTTGACGATGTCGCCGTCGCCGCCGCCGCCGCCAAAGCCGCCCAGGCCGAAGCCGACAGCGCCGTTGGCGCCCTGCGAGGCGCTGACCAGGCCCGTGACGTTGAAGCCGCCCGAACCGCCGCCGCCGCCCACGCTCTGCAGCAGGGCGCCGTGGGCGTCGTCGCCCTTGGTCCAGATGTTTCCAGTCAGGGAGGCGTCGACCTCGCCGGCCTTGCCGCCGTCGCCGCCGAAGCCGCCTACCCCGACGCCCAGCGTGCCGGTTCCGCCGCCGCTGGCGGCGAGGCTGATCCCGCCGGTGATGTTGAAGGCGCCCGCGCCGCCGCCGCCGCCCAGGCTCTGATAGCTGGCCCCGAAGGCGCGATCGCCCACCGTGACGATGTCGCCGGTGACCCCGCCGTCGACCTTGCCCGCGTCGCCGCCCTTGCCGCCGAAGCCGCCGACCCCGACCAGGATGTTGCCCGCGACGCTCTTGGACGCGGCGATGCCGCCGGTGACGTTGAAGCCGCCGCTGCCGCCGCCGCCGCCCACGCTCTGGACCAGCACGCCCGAAGCGTCCGCGCCCTTGGTGCCGACGTCGCCGGTGATCTTGCCGGTGACGGCCTTGCCGTCGCCGCCGTCGCCGCCGCCGCCGCCCACGCCGACCCCGATATTGCCCGCGCCGCTCTTGGCCGCCGAGAAACCGCCGGCGACGGTGAAGCCGCCGCTGCCGCCGCCGCCGCCCACCGACTGGGCGACGATGGCGCGCGCGCCCTCGCCTTCCGTGACCGCCGCGATCAGGTCGCCCAGCGGGTCGGCTGCGCCATCGTTGACCTTGAGCGTGACCTTGTCGGCATCGCCGCCCTTGCCGCCCGAACCGCCCACGGCGACGCTGACCGTGCCCGCGCCGTTGGCCGAGACGCCAATGCCGGCTGCGACCGAGAAGCCGCCGCTGCCGCCGCCGCCGCCCACGCTCTGGGCGATGATGGCGTCGCTGCGCGCGCCCTTGGTGGCGGTCGTCCCGGTGACGTCGAGACGGACCTCGCCGCCCTTGCCGCCGTCGCCGCCGCTGCCGCCGACCCCGACGCTGATGCCGCCGGCCGCCGTTGCCGCGCCGCCGATCGAGCCGGAGACGTTGAAGCCGCCGCTGCCGCCGCCGCCGCCGATGCTCTGGGCCACCACGCCGTCGGCGTCGGCGCCTTCGGTCAGGGTGTCGCCGATCATCTTGGCGATTGCCAGCATGCCGTCGCCGCCGCCGCCGCCCGCGCCGCCGACGCCGACCGAGATACCGGCCCCGGCCGTCTGGCCGACGCCGATCGCGCCGGAGACGTTGAAGCCGCCCGAGCCGCCGCCGCCGCCCACGCTCTGCACCAGCAGACCGCCGGACTGGACGCCCTTGGTGTGGATGTCGCCCTCGACCGTGCCCGTGGCCGTGCCGGCGTTGCCGCCCTTGCCGCCCGAACCGCCGACCCCGACCGAAACCCCGACGCCGGCCGTGCCGCCGCCGCCGATCGAGCCGGCGACGTTGAAGCCGCCCGAGCCGCCGCCGCCGCCCACGCTCTGAACGATCACGGCGGTCGAACGGTCGCCGCTGGTGGCGACGTCGCCGCCGATCCGACCCGTGGCGGAGTCGCCGATGCCGCCGTCGCCGCCGCTGCCGCCGACCCCGGCCGAGGCGCCGACGCCGGCCGTGCCGGCCACGGCGATCGCGCCCGAGACGTTGAAACCGCCGCCGCCGCCGCCGCCGCCCACCGACTGGATCAGCGCGCCGATGGAGTCGTCGTCGCCCGTGGTGATCGCGCCGTCGAAGTCGACGTCGACCACGCCGCCCTTGCCGCCCTTGCCGCCGCTGCCGCCGACGCCCACGGCCGCCGAGGCCGAGGCAACGCCGGCGCCCGCGCCCGAGAAGCTGACGGTGTAGCCGCCGTTGCCGCCGCCGCCGCCCACGCTCTGGGCGACGAGGCCGGTGGAGAACTTGCCTTCGGTGACGATCGCCCCGCCCGACTTGATGTCGACCAGGCCGCCTTCGCCGCCGTCGCCGCCCTTGCCGCCGAGCGCGACAGAGAATGCGGCCGCGGCCGTCTCGCCGGCCGCGAAGGCGAACGACAGCGCAAAGCCGCCGCTGCCGCCACCCCCGCCCACCGACTGGGCGAACAGGCCTTCGGAATAGTCGCCCTTGGTCAGGATCAGCACGTCGCCGTCGATGTCGACCGTGCCGCCCTTGCCGCCGGCCCCGCCGCGGCCGCCCACGGCGGCGCTGGCCCCAACGCCGTAGCCGGCCGAGACCTGGGCCGCGAAGCCGCCCGAGCCGCCGCCGCCGCCCACGCTCTGAGCGAAGATGCCGCGCGCGCGATCGCCGCCAGTGACGATCAGCGGATCGACGAGGCTGCTGGAGCCGCCGGTCGTCGCCGTGCTCTGGCTCAGGTCGATGTCGACCGTCCCGCCCTCGCCGCCCACCGAGCCGTCGCCGCCGATGGCGACGCCCGCGAAGGCGCTGATCGAGATGCTGGAGCCGCCGTTGCCGCCGCCGCCGCCCACGCTCTGGGCGAAGATGCCGTGGGAATCGTCGCCGCCCGCGAAGAGATCGCCCGCGTGCTTGACGGTGACCACGCCGGAGCCGCCGCCGGTGTTGCCGCCGCCGCCGATGGTCAGGAAGACGCCGCCGGTGCTGCCGCCGTCGCCGCCGCCGCCGCCCACGCTCTGGGCCTGGATCGCGCTGGAGAGATCGCCCTTGGTGGTGATCGCGCCGGTGTTGGTCACGGTGACCGCGCCGCCGGTGCTGGCCGCGCCGCCCTTGCCGCCGATGGTCGCCAGGCCGCCGCCGTCGCCGCCGCTGCCGCCGCCGCCGCCCACGCTCTGGGCGAAGATCCCGCGCGCCTTGTCGCCGGCCGTCTCGACCACGCCGCCGTTGGTGACGGTGACCACGCCGCCGGCCCCGCCGCCGCCGGCCGTGCCGCCCAGGGCCACGACGCCGCCGGAGCTGGCGCCCGAACCGCCGCCGCCGCCCACGCTCTGGGCGAAGATGGCGTCCGCGCCCTGCTTAGTGGTCTTCACCGAGCCGCCGGTGGTCACGGTGACCGTCCCGCCCGCGCCGCCGGCCGCGCCGGAGCCGCCCAGCGAGACCAGGCCGCCCGAGCCGGAGGCCGCGCCGCCGCCGCCGCCCACGCTCTGGGCGAAGACGCCGCGGGAATCCACGCCGTCGGTGGAGACGACGCCGCTGCTGGAGACCTCGACCGTTCCGGCCGCGCCGCCCGCGTCGCCCTTGGCGCCCAGCGCCACGAGACCGCCGCTGACGCCGGCGCTGCCGCCGCCGCCGCCGACCGACTGGGCGAAGATCGCATGGGCGTCGGCGCCCTTGGTCGAGACCGTCGCGCCGCTTTCGACCGTGACCTTGGCCAGGCCGCCGGCTCCGCCCGCGCCGCCCCCGGAACCGAGGGCGACCAGGCCGATGGAGACGCCGCCGTTGCCGCCGCCGCCGCCCACCGACTGGGCGAACAGGGCGTGGGCGCCCTGGCCCTCGGTGGCGGTGGCCGAGCCGGACTTGGCGACGATCTGGGCCGAGCCGCCCGTGCCGCCGGCCTTGCCGCTGTCGCCGAAGGTGACGATGCCGCCGGAGTCGCCAGCGTTGCCGCCCGAGCCGCCGATCGATTGGGCCAGCACGCCGTAGGCGTCCTTGCCCTTGGTCTGGATCACGCCGCCCTGGTTGACCAGCACCGCGCCGCCGTTGCCGCCGACCGAGCCGCTGCCGGCGTCGCCGATGATGCCGTAGCTGTCGCCGCCGCCGCCGGCCGCGCCGCCCAGGCTCTGGGCCAGGATGCCGATCGTCCCGGCCTTGCCGGTATGGATGGCGCCGGTGTTGGTGACGGTGACCGAACCGCCTTGGCCGGCCGTGCCCCCCGTGCCGCCGCTGCCGGCGATGTAGCCCGTGCCGCCCTGGCCGCCCTGGCCGCTGCGGCTCTGGGCGAAGATGCCGTGCGAATTGACGCCGTCGGTGACGATGGTCACCGCGCTGCTCAGGGTGACCGTGCCGCCGGCGCCGGCCGCGCCGCCGGCCGCGCCCGGAATGTTGCCGTAGGCGTCGCCGCCCCCGCCGCCATTGCCGCCAACGCTGGAGACCACCACGCCCGGCAGATTGTCGGAAACGACCTGGATGTCGCCCCAGTTGGCCGTGGTCAGATCGTGGCTGACGGTCGGACCCGCCTGGCCCGCGCCGCCGGCGCTGGGGCTGTAGGCGATGGTGGCGCAGCCGATGAACGGGATGCAGATGCTCACGCCGCCGCCGTCGTGGCCGTTGCCGCCGTTGGCCCCGAACTTGGCGTCGGCGAAGGTGTTCACGTCGCCCGTGGCCGGGGTAAACGCGAAACTGCCCGCGCCGGCGCCGCCCGTGCCGGGCGGGGTGGCGACATTGCCGATATCGGTCGACTTGTTGGTGACGACAGCCAGATTATACAGCGGGGTCGTCGTGCCGACTTCTCTGGTGGTGACCCCGACCACCCGGTTGTCGGCGTTCTTAGTGACCGCGGTGACCTCGTAGTTCTTGCCGTCCTGCGGATCGGTGAAGGTGTCGCCGATCGTGGTGGCCAGGAAGATGATGTTGCCGGCGTCGGTGCGGACCGCGGCGGCGTCGGTCAGCTTTTCGACCACCTGCTCGTTGGCGCCCGACACCGGGTTCAGGATCGCGTCGCCGACATTATAGACCGGCAGGGCGGCCATCAGGGCGATCGACACGGCCGACGAGCCCGTCAGCGCCCCGGCCAGGCCCGCGCCCGTCTCGCGCGCGGCGGCGGCCATCGGCGCGGACAGCACCGCGCCGGCGGTGACGATCATGGCCAGGCGCTTCAGCCGCTTGGCGAAGCGGGATCCGGCGACGGTGGTTTCGGCGACCGGGGCCTCGGGCGCGGCCGGATCGTCCTTGGCCAGGGCCAGGCGTTCGGCCAGCCGCCCCAGGGCGGCCTTCAGGGCGGCGGCGTCGGGATCCCCGCGCGGGGAAAGAGACTGGACGAGGCCCAGCACCTGGGCGGCGGCCGCGGCGGCCTCTCGCCGGGAAAGGCCTTCGGTATCGATGGCGTGGATCAGCTGGTCGACGAGCGCGGCGGCCTGAGCCAGCCGCGAAATGGTTTGCTTCTTCGCCACGATCCGAACCCCCAGGCGCCAAACCGTGACTGGATGGTGATATTCGAGTTCACAAACCAGCAGTTTCTCTCCGGGGTTGACCGATACGGCCGCCGCGGACGGCCCGCCGAGCCCCCAAGAGCAGTCGACGGCCAGAGCGTCATCCTGTCGCACCGCGCGCGTCCAACGCCCTTTAAAATCCAATTAATTCAATGAGAAGGTGATCGTTCATACGCGATCACCACATCCAGGAGGGATGCGCGGCACGGCGCCTGGTGCGAGCCTTTCGACACCCCCAAATTGAGTAATACAACTTACAGAGGTGGAGAAGCGGACATTCGCCAAGCGAAGCGCTCGCATCGACAACCAGCCAGCGGACAACGGCCATACACACTCAAAAGTATATTCGCCAAACACGCGACGTTTGCGCCTCAAATACTGAAAAATAGTCCATTTGACATATGCCAGACCGCCCTTCGTATCGATTTCATATTAAAGCGGCCGATGTATTTACTTACCAAACCGTTAAGCCGTTAATTCACGGCGAAGGGGGAAACCTCTTCTTTGTCCGCAGCAAAAGAAGCGCGGCCGAGAACACTTAGAGGAGGATACGCCATGAATACTCTGCGTGAACTGATCTTCGAGGAAGACGGCGCGGCCGCGGCCGAATACGCCCTGATCCTGGCCATCATCGGCAGCGCCATCGCCGTCGCGGCGGTGCTGCTGGGCACCAACATCGGGACCGCCATCACGGACGCCGCCACCTGCGTGGCCAATCCGTCGGCCGCGAACTGCTGAACCAAGTCGTCGGCGGCGCGGGGCGGCAAGCCGCGTCGCCGACCCATGGCGGTGAGCCAGGACAGGCTCCCCGCTGACGTGGGGAGGGGGTCGCAACAATGCAGACGAAAACCGTCATATCCCTTGGCGCGGCCGCTGTGCTGGGCCTGGGCGCCGTGCTCGCCGCACGGGTCTATATGAGCGCCGGGCGCGTTGACGTCCCGGTGATCAAGGAAACCGGCTCGACGCCCGTCGTCGTCGCCAGCCAGCCTCTGGCGAGAGGCTTCAAGCTCCAGTCCACGGTGCTCAAGGTCGCGCACTATCCGACCGACGCCGTGCCGGCGGGCGCCTTCCGCTCCATCCCCGAGGCCGCAGCCGGTCCGGGCGGGGCGCGCATCGCGCTCAAGGACATCGCCGCCAACGAGCCGATCCTTGCCGACCGCGTGTCGGGCTCGGGCGGCCGCTCCAACCTCGCCAGTTCGCTGGGCGAAGGCATGCGGGCGGTCTCGCTGCGGGCCAACGACGTCGCCGGCGTCGGCGGGTTCGTACTGCCGGGCGACCGGGTCGACGTGCTGCTGACCCGCAGCAAGGACAACAACCAGCCCGAGACCAGCCTGACCCAGGTGCTGGCCGAGAACGTCCGCGTCGTCGGCGTCGACCAGTCCGACGACCAGGGCGCCGACAAGCCGGTGGTGGTCAAGGCCATCACCGTCGAGGTCACGCCCGACCAGGCCCAGGCCATCACCCTGGCCCAGGCGGTCGGCGCGGTGTCGCTGTCGCTGCGGCAGATCTCGGACCAGGCCCCGCTGGGCCGCCGGACCATGACGCTGTCGGACCTGTCGCGCGGCATGGGCCCCACCCAGGTCTCGACGTCCTCGCCGGCGCCCATGCGCGCCGTCGCGCCCCGTCGCCCGGCCGCGCCCCGGCCCGCCGCCGCCTCCATGCCGCCGTCGTCCACCGAGGTCCGCGTGACGCGCGGCGTCGAGACGACCGGCTATCGGGTGGGGCTGTGACCATGGCCTCGCTCGCCCCCTCTCCCGCCCGCCGGCGCGCCAGCAAGGCGCGCGGCGCAGGACCCGCTCACATGACCCTGAAACGCTCGCTGCTGGCCGCGGCCGCCGGCCTGCTGCCCCTGCTGGCGGCGGTCCCGACCACCGCCCTGGCCCAAGCCCCCGCCGCCCTCTCCGACGTCGCCGTCCGCAAGGTCGAGGTCAACGTCGCCGTCGGCAAGGCCCAGGTGCTGGAGCTTCCCGCGCCCTACACCGACATCATGATCGGCAATCCAGAGACGGCCGACGTGCTGCCCCTGACCTCGCGGTCGGTCTACGTCGTCGGCAAGAAGCTTGGCGGCACGACGCTCACCGCCTACGGCCCGGGCCGCCGGCTGGTGGCCGCCGCCAACGTGGTGGTGGCCGCCGACGTCGAGACCCTGCGCCAGCGGATGCGCGACGCCCTGCCCAACGAGGAGAACCTGAGGGTCGCCTCGGGCAACCAGTCGATCGTGCTGACGGGCACCGCCAGCAGCGGCGCGGTGGCCGGGCGGGCCGCGGCCCTGGCCGAGAGCTTCGCGCCGGGCCAGGTGGTCAACATGCTGTCGGTCCAGGGCAGCCAGCAGGTCACGCTGTCGGTGCGCATCGTCGAGATGGAGCGCGCCACGGCCAAGGCCCTGCGGCTGAACATGAACACCGCCAATCCCGCTTCGCCGAACTACCACAACTTCGTCATCGGCACCGGCGACACCGGGGTGGCCACCACCCTGACCGACACCTTCGGGCTGCTGAAGTTCCCGCTGCGGGCCGGCGACGTCGACCTGGACGTGCTGTTCGACGCGCTGGAGACCAAGGGCCTGGTCAAGACCCTGGCCGAGCCGAACCTGACGGCGATGTCGGGCGACACCGCCAACTTCCTGGCCGGCGGCGAATTCCCCGTGCCGGTCGCCCAGAACCAGAACAACGGCCAGTCGACGATCACGGTCGAGTTCAAGCAGTTCGGCATCGGCCTGGCCTTCACCCCCACCGTCCTGCAGGACGGCATGGTGAACCTGGTGGTCAATCCCGAGGTCTCGAGCATCGACCCCAACGCCTCGTTCGTCAGCAACGGCCTGCGGATCCCCGGCATCAAGGTGCGCCGGGCCAAGACCACGGTCGAGCTGCGCGACGGCGAGTCCTTCACCATCGCGGGCCTGATCCGCGACGACTACCAGGACCAGATCCGGCAGTTCCCCATGCTGGGCGACCTGCCGATCCTGGGCTCGCTGTTCCGCTCGACGAGCTACCAGCGCAACCAGACCGAACTGGTGATCCTGGTCACGCCGCACCTGGTGCGCCCCACACGGGCCCGGCAGGCGACGCCCGCCGACAACTTCGTCCCGCCGTCCGACACCGAGCTGTTCCTGCTGGGCAAGACCCAGTCGAGCCAGCGACCAGCCAAGGGAGGGGTCGATGGACCTCAAGGCCATGTCCTTCAATAGGCTCCTGCTGGCCGCCGCGGCGCTCGCCGCTTCCGGGGCCGCCCTGGCCGGGTGCACCGACGCCCGCAAGGACCTGTCGCCGGACTTCGGCGTGGCCCTGCGCAGCAACCTCGCCGCCCAGATCGCCGACCCGGAGGCCCGCTACGAGGGCGTGCTGCAGCCCGGCGGCGACGGGGTCCGGGCCGCCCTGGCGGCGACCCGCTACGGCAAGAACCAGGTGGTCCAGCCCGTCCAGGCCAGCACCTCCAGCATCGACAACAAGGGAGCGGCCAAGTCCCCGGCCAACTGATCATGTCGCTCGCCCCTCGCCTTCTTCATCGCTTCATCCAGGATCGTTCCGGTACGGTGGCCACCCTCACCGGGGTGGCCCTGATCGGGCTGGTGGCCGTCGGAGGCCTGGCCTTCGACGTCAGCCGGGCCCTGGCCCTGAGGGCGGAGCTGGAGAACGCGGTCGACGCCGCCGCCCTGGCCGGCGCCAGCCAGCTGGACGGCACGAGCGGGGCCATGGGCCGGGCCCAGACCGCGGCCATGGGCAGCTTGGTCAGCAATCGCCAGGCCCTGGGCGACACCTACGAGAGCAACGTGGCCGTCGCCGCCAGCGACATCACCTTCCTCTCCAGCCGCGACCCGGACGTCACGGCGACCACGGACGCGACGGCCAAGTTCATCCGGATCAACCTGGCGCCGCGTCCGCGCGGCCTGGTGTTCGGCGCCCTGACCGGCGTCGCGGGCTTCAACGCCACCGCCCGCGCGGTGGCCGGCTACGGCACGGCGATCTGCAAGGTGCCGCCGCTGATGATCTGCAATCCGAACGAGGCCACCAGCCTGACGTTCGACGGCGACAACTACATCGGCAAGAACTTCGTCCTGACCCCGCCGCCTGGCGGCAACGGCGCCTGGGGCCCCGGCAACTTCGGCTTCCTGTCGGTGGGTTCGGGCGCGGCCGACGTCAAGAACGCCATGGGGCGCAGCCCGCCGCTGACCGAATGCTTCGGTTCCGTGGCCCAGACCCAGACGGGCAACATCGCCTCGGCCGACGACTACTTCAACGTCCGCTTCGACATCTACAGGTCCTCGGCCAGCGGCCTGAAGAACGATCCGCTGTACCTGCCGGCGATGAACACGATGGTCGGCGCCAAGACCAACGCCGGCAACAGCGCCTGCACCCCCACCGTCGCCGTGCCGAGCAACAGCTGCTCCAGCAGCGCGGCGGTCGCGACCGGCATGGGCTTCCCCCGTGACTGCAATCAGTCGAGCGTGGTCGGCAGCGGCGTGTGGAACGTCGCCCAGTACTTCGCCACCAACCACTCCGGCATCAACCCGACGACCTACACGCCGCAGGTTCCCGCCGGCTCGACAGGCACGGGCTGGAGCGCCTACGGCCCCGCGCCGGTGGCCGGCGCCACCAGCCCCACGCGCTACCAGGTCTACAAGTGGGAGCTGGCGATGCTGAGCGGGTCGATCGCCAAGCCGGCCGGCGCCTTCTCCGACGGCCAGACGGCCACCAGTGGCTCTCACGACTACGCCGCGCCCCAGTGCAACAAGACCGGCGCCCAGGTCTCGCCCGACCGGCGCACCATCTCGGCGGTCGTCGTCAACTGCAACGCCGACAACGTCCACGGCAGCTCCACCGTCCACGTCATCGCCTATGTCGACCTGTTCCTGATCGGCCCCGCCGTCAGCAACTCGATCTACGGCGAGGTCGTCGGCGCCACCACCGACACCTCGGCGGTCGGCGCGGAGACGATGCTCTACTCGGTGCGCCTCTATGACTAGCCGCCCCCCCTCGCAAGGCGGCTGGCTGAACGGCTCTGGGCCGGGCGCGAAGGCTCGGCGGCGGTGGAGTTCGCCTTGGTGCTGCCGTTCATGGTGCTGCTGTGCTTCGCCTTCGTCGGCGCGGGGCGGTTGTTCTGGAACTATCACATCGCCGTCTCCTCGGTGCGCGACGCGGCTCGCTACGCCGCCCGCCTGCCGATGACCTGCGCGGGCCTGACCAACGCCGGCGACGTCGCCAACATCCAGAACCTGACCCGCACCGGCACCAAGGACGGATCCGGCGCGCCGCTGATCGCGACCTGGACCAGCAACGCCAGCGTCGTGGTCACCGTCTCGTGCGTCAGCAACGCCGGCGGGACCTATTCGGGCCGCTACGACGGCATGACCGGCGTGCCCCGGGTGCAGGTCGCCGCCACCCCGCCGTACATCGAGTCCTTGGGCCCGCTGACCGGCATCACCCTGACCTCGTTCACGGTCAGCTCGCAGCAGGCGTGGACGGAATGACCCGGCGCCCTTCCCTTCTGGCGCGGCTGGCCCGCGACGAAAGCGCCGCCACGGCGACCGAGTTCGGCCTGGTGTGCTTCGCCTTCATCGTCATGCTGCTGGCGGTGATCGACATGGGCCGGCTGGGCTGGACCATCAACACCGCCAAGACCGCCACCCGCGAGGGCGCGCGCCTGGCCGTCGTCAGCCCCATCGTCTCCAGCTACATGGCCAGCTACGACGGCATCAGCCAAGGCATCCCCGGGGGCGGCTCCGTCCCCGACATGGCCTTCAGCTGCACCGGCTCGAACTCGACCTGCACCCAGACGCAAGGCAGCGGCGGCTCGCCGGGCTTCGACAACACCACCTTCACGGCCGTGCTGAACAAGATGCAGGCCTACCAGCCCGACATCACGGCCGCCGACGTGACCATCGCCTATCGCCATGTCGGCATCGGCAAGGTGGGCAACCCCTACGCTCCGGACATGGAGCCGTTGGTCAGCGTCAGCGTCGCCAACCTCACCTTCCAAAGCGTCGCGCTGCAGATCTTCGGCGTCGCGCCCTTCAACCTGCCCACCATGACGTCGACACTCAGCGGAGAGAGCCTGTCATGAGCCTGCTCCATTTCGGCCGCCCCAAGACGACCGCGCCGCCGCCCCAACCCCATCGTCCGACGGCCTGGCGCGTGGGCCTGTGCGGCGTGGGCCTGGGCGCGGATCCGCCGGTGGCGATGCTGTCGGCGATGTTCCCGGCCGTGACCTTCCGGCTGCTGGACTGCGCCTGGCCCGAACGGGCCGCCCACGCCTTCGACCTGCTGATCGTCGGCCTGGACGGCGCGGACCCGGCAGAGGTCGAGCGGATGGGCGGCAGGATCGCCGCGGCCGCCGGGCGGTTCGAGGTGCTGGTGGCCATGCGCGGCGCCGACATCGAGGCCACGCGCCGCCTGCTGCATCAGGGCGCGGCCGACGTGCTGCCGGCGCCGGTCAGCGACACCACCCTGGCGATCGCCCTGGAGCGGATCTTCTGCCGGCTGGACACCGGGCGGGCGCACAAACGCAGCGGCGAGATCATCAGCATGCTGAAGGCCGGCGGCGGCGTCGGCGCCACGTCCCTGGCCGCCCAGACGGCGGTGATGCTGGCCGGGCGCACCGGTCCCGCCGGGGTCTGCCTGGCCGACCTGGACGTGCAGATGGGCGCGGCCGCGCTCTATCTCGACGTCGGCGACGCGGTGACGGTGAGCCAGGTCCTGGCGGCTGGCGGCGCGGTGGAGGAGATGCCCTTCGCCTCGTCCCTGCCCTGCCATCGCAGCGGCGTGGCCGTGCTGGGCGCCCCGCAGGAGATGATGCCGGTCGAGGCCCTGAGCCCCACCGTCGTCGACGGCCTGATGGCCGCCCTGCGCCGCGACTTCGAGACCACCCTGGTCGACCTGCCCACGGTCTGGACCGCCTGGACCAATCGCCTGCTGCGCCAGTCGCAGCGGATCGTGCTGGTGACCCACCTGTCGGTGCCGCACGTGCACCTAGCCCGCCGGCAGCTGCACATGCTGACCGCCCAGCGGCTGGACGACGTTCCGGTGACACTGGTCTGCAACCAGGTCGAGCCCGACGGCGCCAGCGGCCTGTCGCTGAAGGCGGCCGAGCAGGCCATCGGCCGCCCCTTCGACCTGGTGGTCCCCGAAGACCGCAAGCTGATGCATCAGGCGATCAACCAGGGCCTGGCCCTGAGCGCCGTGCGCCGAGGCAGCAAGCTGGAGGCCGCGATCGGCCGCCTCGCCGACACCCTGGTCCCGGCCCAGCCCGTCGCCCTCGCCCAGGTCGGGAGATAAGCCATGCTCTGGAGCGAAGAGACCCGCCGGATCGAAAGCCAGGCCGCCGCGGCCGAGTTCGCCCAGGCCGCGCCGATCGACGACGCCCTGGGCCTGAAGGTGCGGCTGCACCAGCGGCTGATCGACCTTCTGAATCTCAGCCTGCTGGACCGCACCCCGCGCGAGACCCTGCGTCTGGAGATCCGCGGCGCGGTCAGCGGCCTGCTGGCCGACGAGAAGCGCCTGCTCACGCCCGCCCAGACCGACCAGCTGGTCGACGAGATCCTGGACGAGTTGCTGGGCCTTGGCCCGCTCGAGCCGCTGCTGAAGGACGACACCGTCACGGACATCCTGATCAACACCCACGAGACGGTCTACGTGGAGCGGCAGGGCCGCCTGCACCGCACCAACGTGCGGTTCCAAGACACCCGCCACCTGGTGCGGATCATCAACAAGATCGTCGCCGCCGTCGGTCGCCGCATCGACGAGAGCCAGCCGATGGTCGACGCGCGGCTGGCCGACGGCAGCCGCGTCAACGCCATCATCCCGCCGCTGGCGGTGGACGGCCCTCTGGTCTCGATCCGCAAGTTCTCGCGCGTGCCGCTGGCCATGAGCCGCCTGGTCGAGCTGGGCAGCATCACCCAGGAAATGGCCATTGTGCTGGAAGCCGTCGTGCAGGCCCGCCGCAACGTGCTGATCTCGGGCGGCACCGGCTCGGGCAAGACGACCCTGCTCAACGCCATGTCGGCCTATATCGACGAGCGCGAGCGGATCATCACCATCGAGGACTCCGCCGAACTGCAGCTGCAGCAGCCGCACGTCGGGCGCCTGGAGACCCGGCCCGCCAACATCGAGGGCCAGGGCGAGGTGCAGCAGCGCGAGCTGGTCCGCAACGCCCTGCGCATGCGGCCCGACCGCATCATCGTCGGCGAAGTCCGTTCGGGCGAGGCCTTCGACATGCTGCAGGCCATGAACACCGGCCACGACGGCTCGATGACCACGGTGCACGCCAACACCCCGCGCGACGCCCTTTCCCGGGTGGAGCAGATGGTCGGCATGGCGGGCCTGGACATCCCCGCCCGCTCGGTGCGTGGCCAAATCGCCTCGGCCATCCACGTCGTGGTCCAGGCCGAACGCATGGAGGACGGCCATCGCCGCATCGTGTCGGTGTCGGAGATCACCGGCATGGAGGAGGACGTCATCTGCATGCAGGAGATCTTCCGCTTCCGCCGCGCGGGTCGCTCGACCGACGGCAAGGTGGCCGGCTCCTACGAGGCCACGGGCGTGCGCCCGCGGTTCATGGAGGTGCTGCACGCCCGCGGCGTGGACCTGCCCTCCAACCTCTTCTCGCCTGGTCGGATCTCGGGGTGACGCCATGCAGGGCCTGCTCTTTCCCATCGTCCTGGTGCTGGCCTTCGTAGCCGCCGTGCTGGCCGGCCAGACCATCTTCGGCCTGATGCTCTCGGCTCGGGAGCAGACCCAGCGGGTCAATCGCCGCCTGACCCTGATGGCCGGCGGCATGAGCCAGGAAAAGGTCTACGAGTCGCTGGTGCGCGACCCGCGCGGCAGCTGGATCGACCGCACGCCCTACGGCGCCCTGCACGGCCGCGCCGCGCTGTACCTGCGCCAGGCGGGGATCACCGCCGGACCGCTGCAGGTGCTCGGCGTCGTGGCCGCGGCGGCGGCCGGGCTGTGGCTGCTGGCGCTGGTCTTCCTGCGCGGCCAGCCGGTGGAGACGCCGTTCTCGCAGGTGCTGGTCACCGCCGTGGGCGCGGCGGCCATCAGCGGCGCGGTGACCGCGATGTGGATCGTCCAGCGCCATGCCGCGCGCCTGGCCAAGCTCGAGGAGCAGCTGCCGCTGGCCCTGGACGTCATGATCCGCGCCCTGCGAGCCGGCCATCCGGTGATCTCGGCCGTCGGCCTGGTCACCCAGGAGATGCCCGACCCCATCGGCACCGAGTTCGGTCTAGTGCTGGACGAGACCACCTACGGCGTGGAGTTCCGCGACGCCCTGGCCAATCTTTCGCGTCGCACCGGATCGCCGGACGTCGCCTTCTTTGCGGTCAGCATCGCCATCCAGAGTGAGACCGGCGGCAACCTGGCCGAGATCCTCGCGGGCCTGGCCACCGTCATCCGCGGCCGCGCCTCGCTGGCCAAGCGCATCCGCGCGCTGTCGAGCGAAGGCCGGATGTCGGCGCTGATCCTCAGCCTGCTGCCGCTGTTCTGCGTCGGCGTGGTCAGCGTCTTCCGGCCGGAATTCTACACCACCAAGTTCTCCGACCCCGCCTTCTGGCCCGTCGTGGCCGGCGTGGTGGCGCTCTACCTCGTCGGCCAGCTGATGATCCGACGGATCGTCACCTTCAAGTATTGAGGCCTCGCCATGGACCTTTTCGTTTCCGTCGGACTGCAAGTCGCCGTCTTCCTGGCCGTGGGCGCGATGGCCCTGCTGGTCTTCCGCCAGGTCGACGCCGGGGCCTCGCTCAAGCGCCGCATGCGCGAGCGGGCGGCCGGCGGCGCGGCCCTGGCCAGCGGTCCCGCCGGGGGGCTGCTCAAGGACTCCAAGCCCAAGACGCCGCTGATGAGCTGGCTGCAGGCCCGCGCGCCCGGCGCCGAGACGCCCGAGAAGCGCACGGGTCTGGCCAGGACCCTGGCCGAAGCCGGCTTCGAAGGTCCGGCCGCCGTGCCCGGCTACTTCCTGGTGCGGGTGCTGAGCGCCGTCGGCCTGCCGATCATCCTGCTGCTGGCCCAGAAGTTCTCGGCCAAGCCCGTGGTCGGGCTGCCGCTGATCGCCGGCGCGCTGCTGCTGTGCGGGCTGGGCCTGGTGATCCCGGCCATCTTCGTCGACCTCAAGGCCTCAGGCCGCCGCGAGCGCCTGGAGAACCAGTTCCCCGACGCGCTGGACCTGATGGTGGTCTGCGTCGAGGCGGGCCTGGGCGTGGACGCGGCCTTCATCCGCGTCAGCCAGGAGATCAAGCCCTCGCACCCTGAGATCTCGCGCGAGTTCAGCCAGGTCTCGCAGGAGCTGCGGGCCGGCCGCAGCCGCGCCGACGCCCTTCGGCGGATGGCCGACCGGGTCAATGTCGACGCGCTGCGCGCCTTCGCCGCCCTGATGATCCAGACCGACAGCCTGGGCGCCAGCATCACCCAGACCCTGCGCTCCTACTCCGGCGAGCTGCGCGAGCGGCGGTTCCTGCGGGGCGAGGAGAAGGCCATGCGGATCCCCGTGCTGCTCACCATCCCGCTCGTGGCCTGCATCCTGCCGGTGATCATCACCGCCCTGCTGCTGCCGGCCGGCCTCGACGTCGTCCACAACCTCATGCCCGCCATGAAGAGGCACTAGAGATGCGTAGTCTCCTCGTCGCTTGCGCCGCCTGCGCGCTGCTCGTTCCACTGTCGGGCTGCGCCACCCTCAAGCAGCTGGCCAGCGCCCTGACCGGCCCCCGCCCGGCGCAGACCGAGATCCGGGCCCTGGCCGCCTTGCCGCCGCCCGACCCCGCCGCGGCCGTCGACCGGCTCTACGGGCGCGCGGCAGAGGCGATCAAGGCCCGCGACTACGCCCTGGCGATCGAGCTGCTGCAGCTGGCCGCGAGCCGCGCGCCCGCCGACGCCAGGGTGCTGAACGCCCAGGGCGTGGTCTACGACAAGCTGGGCCGCTTCGATCTCAGCGAGCGCTACTACGCCCGGGCGCTGCAAGCCAATCCCGGGTCGCGCATCGTGCTGAGCAACATGGCCTATTCGGCCCGCCTGCAGGGCCGTGAACCGCCGGCGGGCGTGCTGCAGGCCGTCGCCCAACCGCAACCGCCCCTGGCCGGCGGCCCGCCCGCCGAGGTCGCCCCCCTGCCCGGCGGCGGCTCGTAAGGCCGCCTGGAGATCGTCCGATGGAAATCGACTTCGTTCGCCTGGCTGGTTCGGTCGCCTATGCCATGCTTTTTGTGATCGCCGCCGGTTGGGACGTCTGGACCCGAAAGATCCCCAACTGGACGGTGGCGGCGCTGGCGGTGCTGTTCCTGCTGTCGCAGCTGATGACCTGGTCGACGCCCAACTGGCTGTCGAGCTTTTGCGCCTTCGGCGTGGTGATGCTGGCCGGCGTGCCGATGTTCGCCCGGCGGCTGATCGGCGCGGGCGACGTCAAGCTGCTGGCCGTCGCGGCCCTTTTCGCGGGCATGGAGAACCTTCTGCTGCTGCTGGTGGCCATGGCCATCGCCGGCGGCGCCCTGGCGCTGGTGGCCTTGGCCGCCCGCCCCTACGCCGGCGCCTTCGGCGGCTGGATCCGCACCCGCGCGGGCATCCCTTACGGGGTGGCGATCGCGGCCGGCGCGCTGCACGTCGGCACGACTACGGGAATGCTGGCGATCAGCCAACGCCTGACACACTTACAACTTTGAAAGCAAGAAAAGGCTTTTTCCTGTATTTGCGCGATTATCTCCTGGCAGGAGAAAACCACGTTTTTCGCGCAGATTTGATAGCGTTGTCGGCGTTCTTTAGTCATTTCGACTACCCAATGGAGGGTATGCAGGCCCGCTGGAAATAATATCCAATCAGTAAACCAGCCGTCGGCGGGCAGAATAAAGCAATACGGTTTTCAATCGCGACAGCATGCAATCGAGAGTTTCATCGCGAGTACGGACCTGAACTTTCATCCTGCACCGGCGGCGATCCTCACGGGGCGTCGCACATGGGACTGATCAAGATGATCGAGGTGGTGGATTCGGAAGTCGAGCGCGGCGTGTTCGAGTCGCACGTCGCCAACGCGATCCTCAACCTGGTGAACTTCGGCGTCATCGTCGCCGACAGCGAGGGCTGCGTATATGCCGCCAACGACCTGGCCTGGAGCTATGTCGCCCACGGCGACGGCCTCTCGGAGAAGGGCGGCCTGCTGACGGCGGAAAACGGCTTCGAGTCCGAGGCGCTGCACAACCGCATCGCCGCGGCCGTGCGCCAGGGCCGCTCGGGCGCGATGCTGATCCATCGCTCGCGCAGCCAGAAGCCGCTGGTCGTCCTGATCGAGCCCTTCAGCACCGACGACAGCGGGTTCCGCTGCGCCCTGGTCACCGTGCGGGAAGTGGGCCGCGCCTCGCCGCACATCGCCGAACGCGCGCGGATGATGTTCAACTTCTCGCCGGCCGAGGCCGAGATCGTCGCCCGCGTGGCCCAGGGCCGCGAGCCGGCCGAGATCGCCGCCGAGCGCAAGGTCAGCATCAACACCCTGCGCGTGCAGATGGCGTCGGCCATGGTCAAGGTTGGAGTTCACCGGCAGGCCGAACTGGTCTCGGTTATTTCTTCCGCCGACATCCTTGAATAACATGTCGCAAGACGACTATTCTTGACATTAGTAAATGCGAGTTATTGTGACGCGATCTGTATATGTTAATATTTACAGGTCGCGAGGGCAAATCCCCCCGTTTTGTCACCGCCGCGACGAATGACCGGCTCGCCGAGGCTGTCCGCAACGCCATCGACGATCCTCGGCGGCGCGCCCCGCCCGCCGAGCGCCGGGTCAGGACATCAGCACCCCCTCGTCCTGACCCGGCGCCGGTCGATCGCGCGCCAGCGCGGACGCACCCCTTAAAACAACCCAGCATTCCGACCCACATCGCGCCCTCAATAGGGCCGCGAGCACTTATAGTAAGAATGCACTATTTAAATCTCGTTAGACATTCGATGTATGCAATATTTGAGTGCGACATGCTGTCATTCTTACTATGCAAATCGTTTACCATGCTTTAGGGCGCTCTGCTTAACCCTCCCTCGCGATGATCCTCCCATCATCCTCACTCCTGGGGTTTGCAATGCGCTTTCCGATGATCCTGGCCGCCGCCTTCACCGCTCTGGCCGCCACTACCGCTTCCGCCGCGCCGGCCAGCTACGAGCTTCGTCTCGAAGGGCACGTGCCGGTCATCTGCCGCGTCAACCTGGACGCCACCACCGCCTCGAGCGCCGAAGCGACGGACCTCGGCCGCATGACCGAGTTCTGCAACAGCGCCTCGGGCTACGAAGTGCGCCTGACGCACGCCCAGGGCCTGACCGACGCCGCCGTCTATGTCGACGGCCAGAAGATCCAGCTGTCCTCGTCCGGCGTCACCCTGATCAGCCGCTCGAGCACCGCGGCCTCGCAGAGCCACAGCCTGCGCCTGGATCCCGGCGCCGACGCCGGCCAGGTCGGCGACCTGTCGGTGAACATCACCGCCCTCTGACCGGTTTTTGTCCCGCCCTTCCCCCCGGGCGCTCGGCAAAAAAGAAAGCCCCGTCGGCTCGCGCCGGCGGGGCTTTTTCAGGCTGGGCCGAGGTTACATGCAGGCGACCGGCGTCGTGCCCGTCGGCACGGCCAGAGGCGTGACGGTCACCGTCAGGATGTCCTGGTAGTTGGGCGACGGAACCTTGCCCGCGCCGCCCTCCAGCAGGGTCGGCGTCACCGCCAGGTACTGCCCCGACAGGCCCGCGCGCGAGCAGGTGACGGTGCTGAAGGTCGGCGAGGCCGTGGTCTTGGTCTGCCCCAGGAAGTCCAGCTGATAGGGAATCCGCTGGTTCGCCGTGGCCAGGTTGCCGCCCGCATAGGTCATCCGGAACTGGTTGGCCGAGGTCAGGGCCACCGAATACGGCCCCGAGCTGGCGACCCGGACGTTGCCGGTGCGCTGCTTGACCGAGTTGGGCGTCGACGGCAGCGAGGCCGTCGCCAGAGCGCCGATCTCGCCGAAGTCCAGCGCCGGACCCACGAAGCTGGCCTGCAGGGCGCTGAGCACGTTGATGCGGATGTCGAGCGAGTTGGGGATCACCCCCTGCTCGTCGGCCGCGCCGCCGGTGCGCTTGCAGTAGTATTTCTGGTCCAGGAACAGATCGGTCGTCCCGGCCGGCAGGTCGGCGCCGCTGGGCACGGTGATCGTCACCATAAAGGTCTGCACGTCGGGCTGGCCCACGCCGCCGAAGTTCAGCTCGACCTCGTTGGGATTGACGTTGTTGGGGTCGAGCACGTGGCCTGGCGGGTTTTCCAGGATCTGGCCGCCCGTCGAGGTCTGAACGATCGTCAGGCTCGAAGGCGTGTCGGGCCGGCGCAGATAGATGAAGTTCACCTCCTGCGTCTTCTTGCCGCCCACCGCCGGCGGACGCCGCGCGGTGATGGACAGGGTCTGCACCGTCGTGCCGGTCGGATTGAACGGATCGAAGGTGCCCGACAGCACGACGGGGTCGAAGGTCACGCACTGGGCCTGGGCCACGCCCGAGACCAGCAGGACCCCGCCGACGCCGGCGGCCAGTCCGATGAGCAGGGAATGCGATCGGCGTTTCATGTCAGCCTCCCGACGCGCTGGGCTTGAGGTCGCCGGTCTTGACGAAGCCCTCGGCGCTGGCCGGGACGTCGAGATAGTAGACCGTCGGGGGCGTCGTCCCCATTTCGAGCCGCCAGCGACCGGGGCGCAGCCCCGAAGCGCCGAACCGGCCAACGCGATTGGTGAAGATGGTGATCGGCTCGGCGCCCGGGCCGCCCTGGGCGACCTCGACCGCGCGGCCCGACACCAGCGCCAGCGGCTCGCCGTCGGCGTCGACCAGCCGGCCGATGGCCGTGATCGAGTAATCCGAACCGACCTCCAGGCGATAGCCCGAGCGATACGGCGGGAACACCCGGAACGAGCCGGAGCCGAGGTCGTAGCCGGCCGGCGCGTTCGGCGCGTCGACGGTGATGGTGCGCTCGGCGTAGGCGGCGAGGTTGGTTTCCAGCGCCGTGCCCAACTCGCCCGTGTTCGAGGTGTAGCCGAACGGGGTCGGGTTCACGACGACGTCCGCGCCCTTCAGGCTCTTGTGGCCCTTGACGATGGCGAAGCTGTCGTAGACCGGCCGGCCCACGGAGACCGCGCCGTCGGCGAAGCCGATCGAGGTGCCGACCCGCAGCGAGGTGCGCCCGTTGTCCGGGCCGTCGAAGGCCTGGAAGTGCGACAGGCCCAGCTCCGCCCGGTTGGCGATGTAGTTGACGCTGCCGTTGAAGGCGGAGTCGTCGGGCGAGCGCGAGACCTCGGCGAAGGCGTTGTAGGAGCCCACGCCCTGGCCGTGGATCGTCTGGTAAGCGATCCGGGTCCGGTCCTCGCGACCGTCGTACTCGGCCCGCAGGCTCGAATTGTTCGAGAACTGCCAGGACAGCGAGATCAGGGCCGAGGTTTCGCGGCGCCCGGGCACGTCGTCGTACATGAGGTTGGCGGTGACCGCGAGGTTCGAGGTCAGGCGATAACCCATGCCCAGGCGATAGGCGCTGGCGTCGGGGAACTCGTCGCGGCCGCTGGAATACCGCCCGTCGAAGCTGGCGTAGATCGCGTCGCTGAAGGCGTGCGAATAGCCGACCCCGATCTCGTAGTTGTAGCGGTTGTCGGGGAAGAAGGTCCCGACCGGGCCGAACTCGCGGCTGCGGGTCTCGAACGACAGGTTCAGGGCGTCGGCGCGGCCGCCGGCGAACTGGAACAGCCGCTGGAAGCTGACGATCGCCGCATAGCCGGAGCCGTAGGTGTCGATGTGCGACAACGCGAAGTCGACGCCCAGCGTACCGATCTTGGTGCCGAACAGACCCTCGGCGCCCATCATGACGGTGGTGTCGTCGGCCTGGCCGTTGACGCCCAGGGTCACCCGGTCGGTAATGCCGCGACGATAGAAGCCGCTGACCGTCCACTCCTCGGTGTAGTCGGGGCCGTCGAGCAGCAGCGGCGCCTTCACGCCGGCGAACAGGCCGAACTCCGACAGTCCGGGATCCAGTTGCGAGCGGTCGAAGAAGACGTTGAACTGCAGCGTCTCGCGACGGCCGGTATCGTCCTCGATGACCAGGCGCACGTCGTTGGCGCCCTGGGCGAACGGGAAGTCGCGCACGTTGTAGCGGCCAGGATCCAGGCGGATGCGCCGCGTCAGCTGGTTGTTGAGGATCACGCTGACGTCGGAGGTCCGGGCCAGGGTGAAGCTCTCGCGGCCGCGCGGGCGGGCGATCGTCTGCGGCTGCAGCACGCTGTAGGAGCGGAAGATCGAGATCCCCGCCATGTCGGGCGCGGCCTGGAAGCCCCGGCCGACGGCCTGCAGGTCGCCGGCGGTCCAGCGCAGCACGTTCTTGACGTCGTCATAGACGAAGCGCGTGCCCAGACGCTGGAAGTCCTCGTTTCCGCCAGGCTGCCAGACGGCCTCGTTCTCGAACACCAGGCCGTTCAGGCGCACGGCGCTGTCGAGCAGGAAGGTCGGGTCGCCGAGGCCCTCGTCGAAGCCCTGCTCGACGTAGTCGACCGAGCCGCGGATGTTGAGATAGCCGCTGAAGCCGGCCGGCGCGACGTATGAGCCAAGGCCCATGCGATCCATCGGCGTGACCTGCAGGCTGCGCACGACCTTCAGCTCGGGCGGGATGTTCATCCGCAGCTCGAGCGCCCGAGGATCGTAGGTCATGGTCATGCCGGCGCTGGCGACCACCTCGGGCGAGACCGTGCCGCGTCCGGCCAGGGCCGTGCGCAGGGCGCCGACCGCCGGGGCGTCGAGCAGCGGCGCGACCAGGCTGAGCAGGCGGTCGGACGGCATCGACAGCTGGCCGTCGGCCGAGATCGCCAGCGGCATGTCGCCGACATAGAACTCGCCGTCCTTCAGCGGCACCGTCAGGGTCACGTCGCGACCCGTGGGGTTCAGCTGCCGGCGGGCGTCGGCCGCGGTGGCCGCGCCGGCCGAGGGCGCGCTGGTCGGCTCCTGGGTCGCCGCCAGCATGGCGTAGGGGATGGGCTCGGCCATGGCGGCCAAGGGGGCGGCGAAGGGGACCGCGCCGGCCAGGCATCCCGCCATCAGCCAGCGGCGGTAGGCGCGCGACCTAGCGCCCTTCGTCGGACGAGAATTGGGCCTCAAGGGAGCCTCCTGCTGCCGCCGTCAAGGGCAGTTCGATGGGAACGGCGATGCGCCGCGTCTGGCCGGGGGCGATCAGGCCGAAGCCGATCGTCTGTTGGATCTCCGGACCGGGAATGGTCCGTTGGAAGACCGCCTTGCCCGCGGCGTCCTTCTCGATGATCTTCAGCTTTCCGCGGGACAGGTATCCGTGCGTGTTGGACGTGTTGGCGACGTAGACCACCGGGACGGGCTTGCCGTCGGCGTCCGCGCCGATCTCGCTCTTGGACAGGGCCAGGGCCGGCTTGCCGCCCGAGGGCGCGACGCTGGCCAGGACCTGGAAGTTGTAGAGAATCTGGATGGCCGACTGGCCCTCCGGCAGCTTCACCGGCATCTGGGCGACGGTGACGTAGTAGTGCTTGCTCTGCGCCAGGGCCGGATCGCCCACCCACTGGATCCGGAACGACTGGGTCTCGCCCGGCTGGATCACCGCTTGGGGCGGAAAGATCAGCAGGTCGTTGGTCGGGGTGTCGCTGGGATGAGCGCCCTTCTCGTCGAAGGACAGCTCCTCGGCGCGCAGCTCGACCGGCAGCGGGTTGGCGAAGGTGTTCTGCACCGTGACGATCTGGGACATGCCCCGACCGGTCGGCTTCAGATCGATGACGACCGGCTGGACGGTCATGGCCAGGGCGCCCCCGCCCAGGCCCGGCGCCCCCTGCGCCGCCAGCCCCGCGAGCGCCAGGAGACCGGCGCACGCCGCCCCCAGCAAGCGCCCTCGGAAGGTTTTCGAACGAGTCATTCGGTGTCCGCTCCTCATGGATTCTGTTCGTTCAGTTCAGCTTCAGTTCTGGGCCTCGAGTTCGACGACGAGGGTTCCGGCGTAGTCGCCGGCGACCATGGGCGCCCCGCCGCCAGTGACGGCGACGACGAGGTTCATCTGCCCGGCCGCGCCGTTGGCGGTCGCCAGGTTGATCGGGGTGGTCACCGCGCTCGTCCCCGACGCGCTGGTTCCGGCCCAGTCGGCCGTCAGCTGGAAGTCGAGGCGGTCGCGGAACCCCGGGGCGGCCGCGCCGCCGCCCACGCGGGCCATGCCCGCGCCGTCGGTGCGCACCACCAGGCGGTGGGCCGAGTTGCAGACCACCGGGAAGGCCAGGCTGATCGAGGCGTCGCGCGGCTGGGCGGTCTGGGGGTCGACGAACTGGGTGAAGCGCACCACCCCGGCCTGGCCGCCCTGGGCGGCGAAGCTGGTGTTGGCGCCGGCGGCCGCGGAGGGCGGCGACAGCACGCAGGCGCTGGGCGCCTGGCCGATCAGTTCGAGCTGGCTCGCAGCCTCGTCGCCCGTGGGGAGCGTCTGGGCCGAAGCGGCGGCGGCGACGCCCATCGTCGCGGCGGCAGCGAGGAAAAGGACGGTCTTCATTGGGGTTCCACCGTCAGGCGCAGCGTGTCGCGGTAGACCCCGGACACCAGCGGCGCGTTGGTCTGCAGGTTCGTGGCGCCGGGCTGGATATCCAGCCGCAGGGTCACGTCGCCGACGACTGGCTGGTCGACCAGCTGGGCGCTGTCGCGGATGCGGCGGGCGCTGGCGTCGGCCTCGAAGCGGCTGTTGACCGGGCCCCAGGCCAGGGTCGCGGTGTAGGGCACCGCGTCGCTGAAGCCGGTCGGCGCCGGGGTCAGGCCCAGTTCCGAGCGCCACAGGCCGTTGTTCTGGCTCTCGAGCATGATCTGATGGGCGTAGTTGCACACCGCCGCGAAGTTGACCTGGGCCGAGGCGGCGCGGGTCGACAAGGTGACCGGGTCGGTCAGCTGGTCGACCTGCAGCGTGCCGCCGGTCAGGCTGAGGAAGTTGACCACCTGGCCCGCGCCGATGGTCGGCGAGGCGATGGTGCAGACCTTCGGCACCTGCCCGCGGACCACGAAGTCGCGGGAGTTGTCGTCGTCCTGCGCGCGGGCCATCTGGGCCAGCAGCAGCAGGGTCACGGCCGAGGCTCCGGCGAGGACGGCGGCCTTGAAGCGGTTGGTTCTGGTCATGACGCCCTCCCCCTCAGCTGGCCGCCGCCAGGGTGACGACGATCGCCCCCTGGTAGGTGTCGTCGGCGACCGGCCGCAGGCTGGGTCCGCCGGACGTGGCGAAGTTCGACAGGCTGATGGTGATCTGGCCCGAGCCGCCGCTGTCGCGGGTCTGGGACGCGCCGGCGTTGGCCGCCGCGCCCGTCGAATAGCTGGCGTCCACCGGGGTCCAGCCCGAGGCCGTGGCCGTGTAGTCGACCGCGCGCGAGAAGCCCGAGGGCGGCGCGGTCAGGAAGGCCTGGGCCGTCATCTGGGTAGCGGCGATCGACAGCTGGCTGGGCGCGCCGCATTGCGTGCCGGTCAGCACCTTGGGCGGCGCGGCCAGGTTCGGCAGCAGCAGGCCCGTGGTCGTGTCGATCATCACTCCGACGTCGAACAGGTTGTCGCCGTCGCCAAGGTCGCCGATCGTGCAGATGTTGTTGGGCACCGTGGCGGTGATCTGGATCGGCCCGACGCTGTCGGAAGGCCCGTAGGTCTGGGCCGTCGCGGCGCCGGCGACCGCCAGGGGCGCCAGGGCGATGAGAAGAAGGGCGCGCCGCATGGCTCAGCTCCCCGAGGCGGCCAGGCCCGCGTCGGGCCCGAGCGTGATGGTGACCAGCGCCAGGTAGGACCCCGGCTGCAGCTGGCTGTCGCTGGCGGTGGCGAAGTCCGAGACCACCAGGGTGAGGTCCGTCTCCTTCGGCGCGCTGCTGGTCGAGGGCGAGCCGACGCCGGACGTGCTGCCTGCGCTGGTGCGGACGGTGGCCGACGTCGCGCCCCAGGCGCTGATCGTGCAGGTGTAGTCCACCGAACCGACGAAGCCGGCCTGGGTCGTGGTTCCGGTCACCGCCAGGGGCGAGGCCGAGATGGCCAGGGCCGCGCCAGCGTAGTTGCAGAAGGTGCCGGGCAGCTGGATGGACTGGTTGGCGATGGTCGCCAGCCGGCCCACCCGGGCGCCGGAGCTCTCGGAAATCTGGCCCAGCGCCAGGGCGCCGGGGCTCGGCGCGCCCAGCACGCAGACCTGGGCGACCTGGGCGTCGAGCCCGACGGCGCCCTGGACGGGGTCCTGGGCCCAGGCGCCGGTCGCCCCGGCCAGCGGGGCGAGAAGAGCGGTCGCCGCAAGTCCGACAAGGCAGGTTCGGTGCAGGATCATGACGACCTTTCTCCCCTCAGGTGGCCGGAGCCAAAGTCACCGCCACCGAGCCCGAATAGGACCCGGAGACGAGCCGACCGCCGGCCGGCGTGGCCGCGTCGGCGAAGCTGACGACGATGTCGCTGGCGAAGATGCCGGTGGTGCTGGCCGCCCCGCCGCCGGAGGCGAGCGTGCTGTCGGACGCGGCCACCGAGCCGCTGCCGGGCGAAGCCGTGGCGGTGGCGGTGTAGTCGATCCGACGCTCGAACCCGGTCGGGGCCGTGCTGGTGAAGCTGGTGTTGAAGATCGGCTGGGCCTCGACGGCCATGGTCGCCGACACGCCGTTGCACCAGCCGTTGAGCGTGGCGGTCCGGCTGGTCAGCTTGACGCCGTCGAGCCGACCGATGGCCGAGACGTCGCCGGTCTGCAGCGACAGCTCGCCCAGATCCAGGACCACGTTGTCGGTCACGAACAGGCAGCGGTTGGCGACCGTTCCGTTGACCTGCACCGTGCCGGTCACGCTCTGGGCCTGGGCCTGCCCCGCGGCGGCGGCGAGCGCGAGGCTCGCCGCGGCGACGGTCAGGAGAAGGCTGCTACGCATGGCGCTTCCTCCTCTTTCCGTCCGATCACGAGGGCTCGATGGTGATCGAGATCGTGCTCGAGTAGTTGCCGGCCATCAGCAGCGCGCCGGAGGCGGTGTTCAGGGCGTAAGCCTTGACCGTCAGGTTGCCGGCGCTGTTGGCCAGGCTGTTGGACAGGCTCTGGACCGTGGCGGCCGGCAGGGCGGCGGCGGTGACGTAGCTGACCGTCTGGGTCGTGCTGTTGGCCAGGGCCGCGTCCAGCGCCGCGGTGTAGTCGATGACGCCGGTGTAGCCGGTCGGCGCGGTGGCGCTGGGGGCCAGGGCCAGGCGGGTCGAGCTGAGGGTCACCTTGGGCGCGGCGCTGTTGCAGTTCACGCGGAACTGGGTCGAGCCGCCGGGGCTGGCGTTGGTCGAGCCCGACAGGGTGGTCGACAGGGTGCCGTCGGCCTGGGCCAGTTCGCCCAGCGGGATCGAACCCGAGAAGGTGCCGCCGCTGCCGCCGGTGATGACGACGCACTTGGCCGCCACGCTGCCGGTGACGTTGACCGTGCCGGTGACCGTCTGGGCCATGGCGGCCGGGGCGATCGCCAGGCCCAGCAGGGCGGCGGCGCCGAGAAGGATCGTCTTCTTCATCTCTTCACTCCCAAAGTCTTGCGTCGGCGAGGCCGACTTCTGCTTGTTCCGGGGCTTGCGCCCCCTCCCCCTGAAAGACGCCGGATCCGCCGGGGGAGCGGGCCCGGAAGGCGGGTCACGGCGAGACGCTGAGCGTCACCGTGAGCGAGTCCGAATAGGTGTTGGCGGCCGCGAGGATCTGGGCGCCGGCGTAGGCGGCGCGGTGAACCCGCAGGTACGAACCGGAGACGTCGTAGGAAGCGCCGTTCAGGCGCAGGCCCTGGCTGGCGCTCGCCGGCCCCTTGAAGCCGCAGGTCGCGCCCGAGGTGCTTTTCAGGTCGCCCGTGTCGCAGGTGGCGCTGACCGAACCGACGCCGGCGTCGCCGACCAGGTTCAGGTCCACCAGATAGGGCGCCAGGTTGGTGTAGCCGGTCGCCGGGGTGACGCTGGAGGCCAGCAGGCCGCCGTTGCTCGACACCACCGCCGCCCGGAACGGCACGGTGCACTGCAGGGTGAAGGGGAAGTCCGCCGAGAAGGCGTTGTTGACCTCGCCCACGTCGGTGGAACCGCTGGGCGCCATGCCCGGCGAGAAGCCGCAGCGACCGCCCACGGAAGCCGTAACCGGAATGGACAGCACGATGTTCGACGGCGACCCGCCGGCATAGGCCGTAACCTGAGCCCGGCTTTCCGTCACGCTGGCGGCGAGGATCATTCCCGCCAGCAAGCTCCCGCCAAGTAACCAGTCCTTATAGGACGGCTTGCGCTGGGTGCGCACGGCGCGAGGAAGCGTCTGTTGCTTGCCAGCCATGTCCCAGATCCCGTTTCTCTTAACAAGTTCTTAATGAACGATTGCAGAGAAGCGGGGACCTGAAATCCCCCAGCTTGGGTAGCTAGTACAGTTTCACCCGTCAGGAGAATTTGAATAAAATACGGACACCTACACGGCTCTTAGTAATACAAATGTATAGCGGAATTCTTGGTGATAAGCATTCTCAACAAACCGTGCGACAAACCGACGCTATGCAACACCTAGTAATCCCAGGTTGTGGATAACTTATCCCTAGTTGGCTTTAACTGCACATAAAGTCGGCCCGGCCAAAGCAGCGGGGTCCAGCGCCAGCCGAAGGCCGGCGAGGGAGGGAAAGATGGACGGCTCTCACGCCGCGGCGATCGTCGATACAAGCGCGGTGCGCTTCTGCCTCGACGAAGATGCGATCGCCCGCATCGTCATCGATCAGACCGCGACGGTGCTCTGGCGCTCTCGCGCCGCGGCTCTACTGCTGGCGGGCCAGAGCCCGCTGGTCGATCGCGGCGGCAAGATCGGCGGCGTCGACCGCCGCACCCACCATTTCCTGATGGAGCGGATGGCCGAGGCCCTGGCCGGCCACGAGGTCTGCCAGTTCATCGAGAACGAAGACCAGGATCGCCGCTTTCTGCTGCGCATGCGCGCCGTGCAGGAGGGCGACCAGCTGGCGCTGGTGATCGTGCTGAAGGACTTCGACACCCCCGCCAACCTGCCCCGCCTGGGCGCCCTGTTCGGCCTGAGCATCATGGAGGCCAGGATCCTGGCCGAGATCATCGCCGGCCACAGCGCCGACCGGATCGCCGAAATCAAAGGCGTCTCGGTGCTGACCGTCCGCACCCACATCAAGCACATACACGGCAAGATGGGCGTGCGCTCGAAGGAAGAGATCTTGGCGACCGTGATCAAGATCTTCGCCTGACCGCGCTCAGCCCGCGGCGGCTCCGCGCACGGCCCAGGTCAGCAGCCGTTCGCCCAGCGTCATGGGGCTCGAAAGGCCCAGGCGGCGAAGACCGGCCTCCGGGGCGGGCGCCGACACCCCCCTGAGGATGTAGCCGACGAGCGCGGCGGGATCGCCCTGGGCGGCCTTCAGACGCCCCAGCACGGGCAAGAGCCCCTGCTCCACCGCGTCGAAATCCGATCCGAACGGCAGCAGCGGCGCCAGGCCCGCGGCCTTCGCCGGCGCCAGAGCCTCGGCGATGCGATCCGGCGTATTGCGCCGGAACGCCTCGGGGATCACGTAGCCCGCCTCCAGCTTGCCCGCCCGCTTGGCCTCGTCGAGCAACGCCGGCTGGAACCGGGAATCCGCGATATTCAGCATACGAACGATCGTGTCGCGATCGGTCCGCCCGCGCAGGTCGGCGGCGCCGTACTCGGTGATCACCACGTCCTTCAGATGACGCGGGATCGTGCCGTGGGCGTAGGTCCACAGGATGTTGGACGCCGCCTTGCGGCCGCTTCCCCGCACGGCCGGCAAGGTGATGACCGAGCGCGCGCCCTGCAGGGCGAAGGCCTGGGCCACGAAGTTGTACTGCCCGCCCACCCCGCTGACCACGCGACCGTCGTCGAGGCCGTCGGAGATCACCGCGCCCAGCAGCGTCGCCATCATGGCGGTGTTGACGAACCGGGCGTCGACCCGGGCCGCGCGACGGGCCGCCTCGTCGCCGTAGATCTCGTTGATGCCGGAGATCGCCTGCATCTGGAACCTGGCCCGCTCGTCCTCGGGCATGTCGCGCAGGGCTTGGTAGAAGGCGCGCGGCCCCAGGAAGAAGCCGCCGTGCAGCACCGCGCCGTCGACCTCGCGCTTGAGCACGCCCGCCCGTCGCAGGTCGAGCAGGCAGTCGACGAACATCTCGGTGGCGGCGTAGAGCCCGGTCTCGAAGGAGCCGCCGCAGATCGGCGGCGTGGCCGTCGGTGAAAGCCGCTCCACCGTCTCGACGAAGGCCTTCGGCTCGCGGTGCCGTACGATCAGGCCCTGGGCGACCGCGTCGCTGATCGCCCCGATGCCCATCTGGATCGTGCCCCCGTCCGGGACCAGCGACGCCGCGTGGAAGCCGATCGCATAAGAGGCGTCGGGGATCGGCTCCTTGGGCGGCGCGAACAGTGGGAACTGTACGCCTGGTCCGTCCAGCAGGTGGCTGAACGCCTCGGCAGGCAGGTCGCCGTCGCCGGGCATGAAAGGCAGCTCGTCATTGACCTGGCCGACCAGCAGGAAATCGGCCTCGCCCGCCTTCCGCGCGGCCAGCAAATCGAGGGTGATGTCTGTGTTGCACGACAGACTGAAGCGGTCGCCCCGCCGGGCCACCAGTTGGGCGACGACATTGACGCCCCGTTCGCGCAGATAGCCAGCCGCGTGCGTGTAGTTGGCCGATATGTAGCTTCGCTGGGCGCTGGGCGCGCTCAGGCGCGTGCTGGCCTGAAAGAAGAACTCGTCGACCTCGATGTTGGCCGGCAGGACGTCGCGTCGCTGCAGCTCGGCATAGGCCAGGGCCGGATAGCCGCCCAGCGTGCGCTCGATGATCGGGCCCAGGAAGCGCTTCTCAAGGTCCGACTTCGGGCGCGGCGGCTCCAGGGTCAGGGCCGTGAAGACATGCAGATGCAGCGACGGATCGCGCAGCGCCCGCGCCACCAGGGCGTTGACCACGTGATTGGCCTTGCCCAGGCCCAGCGGCAGGCCCAGCACGATCCGGCGGCCGACGCGGTCGATCACCGCGTCGGCCAGCACGTCCGGGTCGGTGAAGCGCGGCGTCATGCCGACAGCTTGGACCATCCGCTCATCGGGTTGAAGCGCTCAAGCCCTGCGACGGGCTCATGGACGGGCTTCGAAGCTGCGCGCCTCGCCCTGGCCGGGCCGCTCGGCGATCTCGCCATCGCCCTGAGCCCTCGCCCGGCGGTCGCTGACCGCGCCGGCGTGAGCCTGCGCGCGGACCGTCGTGGCCAGGCCGTCATGGGCGAAGTCGTCGACGGCGATGACCTCGGCCACCGCCTTGTCGGCGGCCTCCAGCTGCGCGATCTCGGCGGCGGTGACGAGCCCCTGTTCGGCGGCGACCTTCCAGTCGCGGATCTTCTGAGCCTTCAGGCGATCATGGATCGACTGGGTCGCCACGACGCGTTCGAAGGCGTCGATCAGCTGGCCGACGGCCTGATCGCTGCCGCCGACATAGACGTTCTCGACCAGGCGGTCGCGAGTCTCGGACGGGTGCAGAAGCAGCTCGGCGCAGGCCTGGGTCGTGCGGTCCGAAGGCCCGCGACGGCGGGCGCCGAACGGCAGGATCGCCGCGCGCAGCAGCCAGCCGGCCAGGCGGTTGGGCAGGTTGGCGAACACCTCGTCGAAGCGCTGCTCGATGGTGGCGAAGGCGGTGTCGGCGCACCATTGCAGCAGCGGGAAGTCGGCGTCCTGCCGGCCCTCGTCCTCCCAGCGCTTCAGCGCGCCCGACAGGAAGTAGAGCTCGGAGAGAATGTCGCCCAGCCGCGCCGACAGCATCTCCTTGCGCTTGAGATCGCCGCCCAGCGTGAGCAGGGCGATGTCCGAGGCCAGGGCGAAGCCGGCGCTGTAGCGCCCGGCCTGGCGATAGAAGCGCGTGGCGCGGCCGGCGTCGGGAGCGGGCGACAGCGCCCCGCCCGTCCAGCTGCGGGCGAAGGTGCGGATGCCGTTGCGCAGGGCGTGGGCGACGTGGGCCCAAAACGCCTCGTCGAACTGCGCCAGGCCCCGCTCGGGATCGGCGTCGCCCAGGGCCAGGATCTCCTGGAGCATGTAGGGGTGCGCACGGATCGCGCCCTGGCCGAAGACCATCAGGCTGCGGGTCAGGATGTTGGCGCCCTCGACGGTGATGCCGACCGGAATGGCCCGGTACTGCGCGCCCATGTAGTTGCGCGGCCCCTCGATGATCGCCTTGCCGCCGTGGACGTCCATGGCGTCGTTGACCACCACCCGCATCCGCTCGGTGGCCCCGGACTTGAGCAGGGCCGAGATCACCGACGGATGCTTGCCCAGATCCAGGCCCGCGCAGGTCAGGCGGCGCGCGCCGTCGACGAGGTAGGCGTTGCCGGCGATGCGGGCCAGGCGCTCCTGCACGCCCTCGAACTTGCCGATCGAGATCCCGAACTGCTGGCGCACGCGGGCGTAGCTGCCGGTGGTCAGGGCGCTGAAGGCGGCCGCGGCGCCCGACAGCGCCGGCAGCGAGATCCCGCGCCCGGCCGCCAGGGCGGTCATCAGCATCTTCCACCCCTGCCCCACCCGCTCGACGCCGCCGATGACGAGATCCATGGGGATGAAGACGTCCTTGCCCCAGTTGGGACCGTTCTGGAACGTCTGGAAGGCCGGCAGGTGGCGACGGCCGATCTCGACGCCCGGCGTCGTCGTCGGCACCAGGGCGCAGGTGATGCCGATGTCCTCGTCCTCGCCCAGCAGGTGGTCGGGGTCGCGCAGCTTGAAGGCCAGGCCCAGCACGGTGCAGACGGGCCCCAGGGTGATGTAGCGCTTGTGCCAGTTGAGGCGGATGCCCAGCACCTCCCTGCCCTCCCAGGTTCCGCGACAGACCACGCCCTCGTCGACCATGGCCGAGGCGTCTGAGCCGGCCTCGGGACTGGTCAGGCCGAAGGCCGGGATTTCGCGACCGTCGGCCAGGCGCGGCAGCCAGTGGTCCTGCTGGGCCTTGGTCCCGAAGCGCATGATCAGCTCGCCCGGGCCCAAGGAATTGGGCACCATCGTCGTCACCGCCGTCGTCACCGAGCGGGTGGCGATGCGGCGCACGACCTCGGCGTGGCCATAGGCGGAAAAGCCCAGGCCGCCGTACTGCTTGGGAATGATCATCCCGAAGAACTTGTTTTCCTTCAGGAAGGTCCAGACTTCGGGCGACAGGTCGCGGGTCTCCCACGTCATGGTCCACTCGTCGACCATGGCGCACAGCTTCTCGACCGGGCCGTCCATGAAGGCCTGCTCGTCGGGGCGCAGCTCTGGCTTGGGGAACGACAGCAGTTCGTTCCAGTCGGGGTCGCCGGTGAACAGCGCCGCGTCCCACCAGACGTCGCCAGCGTCGATGGCGTCGCGCTCGGTCTGGGACAGGGCCGGCAGCACGCCTTGGGCCCACTGGAAGATTGGCCGGGTGAGAAGATCCCGACGCAGCGAGGAGATGGTCATGACGAAACGCCCGCCTTGTTACTGGTCGAGCGTCAAACGCGCCGGCGCCCGCATGGCTCCGGCTTTCCTGTCCTTGAGTGTCGGTGATCCGACGCAACGGGGCGGCGCTTCGGGGGGATGGAGCGCCGCCTCGCCGACCTCAGCCGATCAGTTCGTAGGCCGGCAGGGTGAGGAACTCCTCGAGGGTGTCGGACAGCACCATGCGGGTGAACAGATGGGCGGCCTCTTCAAGGCGTGGCGAGCCGAACTCGCGGCGCAGGTCGGCCATCTCCTGGGTGAACAGGCTGACGAACAGCTCCGAACCCAGCACCCGGCCGTCGTCGAGCTCGGCGCCCAGGCGAACCCACTGCCACAGCTGCGTGCGGCAGATCTCGGCGGTCGCGGCGTCCTCCATCAGGTTGTAGAGCGGCACCGCGCCCCGGCCTTCCAGCCAGGCCTGGGTATAGCGAACGCCGACCCGGATGGCCTCGCGGGCCCCGGTCTCGGTGCGGGCGCCGTCGTGCAGCTCCAGCATCTGCCCCTGCGTGATCTCCAGGCCCTCCAGCGTCTTGTCGAGCTGGTTGGGAGCCGGCATCAGGCGGTCGAAGACCTCCATGGCCACCGGCACCAGGTCGGGGTGGGCGACCCAGGTGCCGTCGTGACCGGCGCCGGCCTCGCGCTCCTTGTCGGCCCGGACCTTGGCGAAGGCGGCCTGGTTGGCGGCCTCGTCGCCCTTGACCGGAATCTGGGCGGCCATGCCGCCCATCGCGAACGCGCCGCGGCGGTGGCAGGTCTGGACCAGCTTCAGCGAATAGGCGCCGAGGAAGGCCTTGCCCATGACCATGGCCGAGCGGTCCGGGGTCAGGAATTCGGCGCGACGGCCCAGGCGCTTGATGAACGAGAAGATGTAGTCCCAGCGGCCGCAGTTGAGGCCGACGATGTGGTCCTTCAGCTCGAACAGGATCTCGTCCATCTCGAAGGCGGCCGGGATCGTCTCGATCAGCACCGTGGCCTTGAACGTGCCGACCGGCAGGCCCAGGGCCTCCTGGGCGCGGACGAAGACGTCGTTCCAGAGGCGGGCCTCCAGATGGCTCTCCAGCTTGGGCAGGTAGAAGTACGGGCCCGAGCCCTGGGCCAGGGCGGCCCTGGCGTTGTGGAAGACATAGAGGCCGAAGTCGAACAGAGCGCCGGCGACAGGCGCGCCGTCGACTTCGAGGTGGCGTTCGGGAAGGTGCCAGCCGCGCGGCCGGACCTTCAGGACGGCCGGGTTGGCTCCCAGCGCGTAGCTCTTTCCGGACTTCGGATCGACGTGGTCCAAGACGCCGTTCCAGCGGTCCTTCAGGTTGACCTGGCCTTCGACGACATTGGCCCAGGTGGGGGCCGTGGCGTCCTCGAAGTCGGCCATGAACACCTTCGCCCCGCAGTTCAGGGCGTTGATGATCATCTTGCGATCGACCGGCCCGGTGATCTCGACGCGGCGGTCGAGCAGGTCGGCGGGAATGGGGGCCACGCGCCAGTCGGCGGCGCGAACGTGCGAGGTTTCGGCCAGGAAGTCAGGCAGCTCGCCGGCGTCGAAGCGGGCCTGACGGGCCTGCCGCGCCTGCAGCAGTTCGCGGCGGCGGCCGTCGAAGCGGCGGTGCAGGTCGGCCACGAAGGCCACGGCCTCGGGGGTGAGGATCTCTACCGCACGACCCTCGATCGGGCCGAGGATCTGGACGTTGGCGGCGATGTCGAGGGGCATGGCGTGTTCCGTGGTGTGGGGACGCTGACTTGGGAGGGTGTATCGGATGCCTCGTACGCACCCAAGTTTGTCGTTCCGCCTGCCATGAAGACAGGCGGAAGACTGGAACCCAGGGACCGCCGCGACGCGCCGGCCACCGCGAAGAAGCCTCGACTGCATGGCGCCGGCCCCTGGGCCCCGAAGGAGCGCCATGCGCTCTCCGGGATGACGATTTTCTAGTGTCGCGGGCGAGAGGAGGAAGCAGGCGCCTCCCCTCGCCCGCGGGCGCCGAGCGTCTTTAAGCGCTCTTGGGGGCCTCGTTGGCGCGGATCGTGGGGACGATCTGGTCGCCCCAGTTGCCCGAGCCGTCATGGTGGCGCGAGGTGCGCACCAGCTCGACCGAGTAGCCGGCCTCGATGGCGCGGCGGACGGCTTCGTTGAGGCGGTGCGAGGCCTCGGCGAGGCGATCCACGGCGCGATCCTGGGCCGACGAGTCCGGCATCGCGGCCGGAGCGAATTGCGTGACGTTGGTCATGGCGTTCTCTCCTGTAGGTTTTCGCCAAGGGGTGGTCGGTTTCGGACGCCGGGCTATTCGGCGGCGAACTGGTTCATGGTGTTGGCGTGGCCGCCGGCCTTCAGGGCCCGCTCGCCGCCGACCATTTCCTTGAAGGTGTCGCCGAGGTCGGAACCGACCTCGTGCTGATGCTTCACGGCCGAGACCCCGCGACGGATCTCCTCGCGCTGCACCGAGTTGACGTAGGCCTGCATCCGCTGGTCGCCGAAGTAGCCGCGCGACAGCTCGTCGACGCTCTTGGCGGTCAGGTGGAAGGTCGGCAGGGTGATCAGGTTGTGGAACACCCCGGCGCGGGCCGAGATGTCGACCTGGAAGCGGGCCAGGCGCTCGTCGGCCTCGCGACCCAGATCGGTGGCGTCGTACTCGGCCGACATCAGGACGTTGCCGTCGGGATAGGAGTCCTCGCCGATCTTGCCCTCGGCGATCCACTGGGCGCGGACCTGCTTGCGCAGGTTCAGGGTCCAGTTGAACGACGGCGAGTTATTGTAGGTCAGCTTGGCGTTCGGCACGGCCTTGCGGACCTCGGCCACCATCGAGGCGATCTCGTCGACGTTGGGCGTGTCGGTCTCGATCCACAGCAGGTCGGCGCCGCCTTGCGTCAGGTTGGCGATGCAGTCCTCGATGACCCGGGCGCGGCCGGTGCCGTCCTGGAAGGCGAACAGGCCGTTGGCCATGCGCACCGGCTTGACGAAGGCGCCGTCCTTCATGATCGCCATCTCGCCGTCGCGCAGCGGGTTCTCGGCCGTGATGGGCTCGGTCTTCAGCCACTTGATGTATTCGGCCGCGAGATCGCCCTCGCCTTGGCTGACCGGGACCTTCTGGGTCAGGCCCGCGCCCAGGCTGTCGGTGCGGGCGACGATGACGCCCTCGTCGACGCCCAGTTCCTCGAAGGCCAGGCGGCAGGCGCGCAGCTTCTCGATGAAGTCTTCGCGCGGCACGGTGACCTTGCCGTCCTGGTGGCCGCACTGCTTGGCGTCGGAGACCTGGTTCTCGATCTGCAGGCAGCAGGCGCCGGCCTTGATCATCTCCTTGGCCAGCAGGTAGGTCGCGTGCTCGTTGCCGAAGCCGGCGTCGATGTCGGCGATGATCGGAACGACGTGGGTCTCGAAGGTGTCGATGGCCTTGATGGCGGCCTGCTCGGCGACCTGGTCGCCGGCCTTGCGCGCCGCGCCCAGGGTCTTGAACAGGTCGTTGATCGCCACTTCGTCGGCCTGGCGCAGCGAGACGTAGATCTCCTCGATCAGGTCGACGACCGAGGTCTTCTCGTGCATCGACTGGTCCGGCAGGTGACCGAAGCGGTTGCGCAGGCCCGCGACCATCCAGCCCGACAGGTAGACGTAGGCGCCCTTGGTGGTGCCGCGCAGGCGCTTGACCGACTTGATCATCTGCTGGGCGTGGAAGCCCGACCAGCAGCCCAGCGACTGGGTGAACTGGCTGGCGTCGGCGTCGTAGGCGGCCATGTCGGCGCGCATGACGACGGCCATCTCGCGGGCGATGTCCAAATGGGTGTTGAAGGTGTTCTGCAGCTTCAGCTGGATGATGTCGTCGATGGCGACGCCGCCGGGCGTCACGCCTTCCGGATAGCGGGCGATGAGGTCCTGGCGGTGCTCGGCGTAGGTCTTGCGCATGGTCGTCTCTTTTCCCCATCGGGGCCCGCTTGTTGGGAGGCGGGCTGTAAGCTGTGACAGGGAGCTAACGCCGACGCGGCCAGGCGGTCGAACCTATTGAAGACGATTTGTCACAAATCGACTTTGTTTATTTTGTAAAATCGTGACAAAGTGACAGCCATGGCCACGACCGACAAAAAGCTGTTCCTGGGCGGCCGCCTCAAGCGCCTGCGCCGCGATCTGGGCGTCACCCAGAGCCGCATGGCCGACGAGCTGGGCGTCTCGCCCAGCTACCTGAACCTGCTCGAACGGAACCAGCGGCCGGTGACGGCTCAGATGCTGCTACGCCTGGCCGAGGCCTACGACCTGGATCTGCGCACCCTGTCGGCCGACGATCCGGGCGGCGGCGCGGGGCTTGAAGAGGTGCTGGCCGACAAGATGTTCACCGACCTGGGCATAGGTCGACACGAGGTCGCCGAGGTGGCCGAGCTGTCGCCTGGCCTGGCCGAGGCCATGGCCCGCCTCTACCGCGCCTATCTCGACCGCGGCCGGATGATCGACATGGGCGCCTTCGAGCGGCCCGACGGCCTGCCCTCCTCGTCGTCGCAGTCGCCGACCGACTGGGTGCGCGACCTGGTCGGCTCGCAGCGCAATCACTTCGCCGAACTGGAGACGGCGGCCGAGGCCATCGTCGCGGCGCTGGACGCCGACCTGCAGGACCTGGGGCCGGCCGTGCGCGAGCGGCTGCAGGCCCGACACGGCATCCAGACGCGGGTGATGCCCGTCGAGGTGATGGCCGGCTCGCTGCGCCGCTACGACCACCACCGCAAGCGGCTGATGGTGTCGGAGACTTTGGCCCCGGCCAGCCGCATCTTCGCCATGTGCTACCAGCTGGGCCTGATGGAGGCGCCCGAGGCGCTGACCCGCCTGGCGGATCGCTTCGCCGCGCCCGATCGCGCCACGCGGCAACTTCTGAAGGTGTTCCTCGACAACTACCTGGCCGGGGCGATCATGATGCCCTACGAGCCGTTCCACGCGGCCATGGAGGCCAGCGGCTACGACATCGAGCGGGTGCGTCCGCGCTTCGGCGTCAGCTACGAGCAGGCCGCCCAGCGGCTGACGACGCTGAGCCGTCCCGGCGCGCGCGGGATCCCGTTCTTCATGATGCGGCTGGACGCGGCGGGGAACATCTCCAAGCGCTTCGCCGCCGGCCCCTTCCCGTTCTCGCGCTTCGGCGGGGCCTGCCCGCGCTGGAACGTCCACGACAGCTTCAAGACCCCCGGCCGCATCGTCACCCAGGTGATCGAGACGCCCGACGGCGCGCGCTACTTCACCCTGTCACGCACGGTGCGACGAACCTCGGGCCTGCAGGCGGGCCTTGAGGACGAACTGGTCATCGGCCTGGGCTGCGAGCTGAAGTTCGCCGCCAAGCTGGCGGCCTCGCGCGGGCTGGACATCGCCTCGCCGCTGGCGGTCGAGATCGGCCCGTCGTGCCGGATCTGCGAGCGGCCGGCCTGTCCCCAGCGCGCCGCCGCCCCGATCAACCGCACCCTGCTGGTGGAAGAGGCCAGCAAGTCGGTGTCCCCCTTCCCGTTCGCGCGTTGAGGCCTCAGACGCTCCAGCCGGCCAGCACGGCGCGGACGCCCATCGCCCTGGCCTCGGCGGCGGTCAGCGCCCGGCCCCGCCGGAAGGCGGCCGCGCCGGGCCCCTTCGAGCCATATTGCGAGAAGCGGGCGTCTTCCGGCTGCAGCATGGTGCGCGGGTCGCCGTCCTTGCCGGTGTACCACATCTGCGTCCACCCCTCCGGGGCCACGTGGTCGTCCATCCAGCAGTCGATGAAGGCGCTCGCCCCGACGAACCTCGGGTCGCCGTAGTGGCCGTCGGGAAACTGGCTGGACGGCCGCCAGGGCCGGCCCAGATAGACCGAGCGACGCGCCGTGCCCGCCGCCTTGGTCAGGCGGCAATCCTTGAACACGAAGCCGAACGGCTGGTCGATCGGGGTGCTGGGCGCGACGACATAGCCGTCGACCGGATCGACCGGACGCGGCAGCGAGCGGATCTCGCAGTCCCGGAAGAACGTCCTGCCCGCGCCGAAGATGAAGTCGTAGCTGCCGGCGATCAGGCAGCGCTCGAACAGGCTGCGGCCCGCGTCGGGAAACAGGGTGTCCTGGTAGCTGAGGATGTCGATTTCGGTAAACCGCGCGCGGTCGCTGCCCTTGTCGAGCATCAGGGCTACGGCCTGGGGGCCGCCGCCGTCATGCGAGTGCAGGCCGCCGGGCCTGGTCATCTCGGCCAGGCCGTCGAAGGCGTTGCGGATGGTCAGGTTGCGAGCCGAGAAGTCCGGCGCCCGGACGAACAGGGTCGGCGTGCGGAAGGTGCCCCAGCGCTTGCCGTCCGGCGCGGTCAGGCCCGAGGCGGCAAGGTGGGTGACGATCGAGCCCGTGCGGCTTTCGCCGATCAGGTGGACGAACGGCTTGTCGATGACGACCTGCTCGTCGAACACGCCCTTGGCCACCAGGATGCGGAACGGCCGCGTACCGTTCGCCGGAGCGGCGGCCACGGCCGCCGACAGCTTCTCGTAGGTAGGGACCGCGAACCGGCGCGGATCGTCGGGGCGCTTGAGCACGGCGTCGTAGCGCGGCGCGGCCGAGGCCACGCCCGGAAGCAGCAGAAGCCCGGCCGCCACGGCCCGGCGCGAAACCATCGTCATCGAAGCCTCGAAAAGAAAAGAACGGGCGCCGGCCGGGAGGGACGGCCGACGCCCAACATTCCCCTGGGAGGAGGAAGGTTCGGTCCGGCCTAGAACGAGTACCTCAGGCCGAAGTTGTACTGCCGGCCGGTGTGCGAATAGACGTAGACGCTGTCGCGCACGCTGTCGGTGTACTGGTCGTTGAATTCGTCGGTCAGGTTCAGCCCCTCGAAGGTGACCTTCAGGCGCTTGTTGATCTGGTACGAGGCCGAGGCGTCGACGGTGAAGGTGTCGCGCACCCCGTCGATGTCGTTGGTCGACGTGCCGCTGGGCACGGCGGTCAGATACTTGTCGCGATACGCGCCGGAGACACGGGCGCTGAACTTGCTGTCCTCGTAGTAGAGGGTGGCGTTGAAGGCGTTCTTGGACAGGCCGACGAGATCGTTCTGCACGAAGCCCGTGGCCGAGCGCGACGAGATGTAGTCGATCTTGGAGTCGACGATCGTGACGTTGAAGATCGCGCCGGTGTGGCGCAGCGGGCCGGGCAGAAAGCTGAACGGCTGCTGGTAGCTGATCTCGATGCCCTTCAGCGGACCGCCCTCGGTGTTGACCGGCTTGCTGAACAGGAAGACGTCGTTGGCCGACACGCCGGCCAGGCCGTCGAGCAGGCTGGTGGGCAGGCCCGAGGCGGCGAAGGTCTGCGAGATCCGCTGCGTCTGGATGTAGCTGTCGATGTCCTTGTAGAACAGGCCGACCGACAGCAGGGCGTCCTTGGCGAAGTACCACTCGGCCGACAGGTCGTAGGTGGTGGCCCGGATCGGGTCGAGATACGGATTGCCCGAGCTGACGCTGAACACGCCCACCACGCTGAGGCTTCCGCCTGGCGTCAGGCTGCCCAGGTTCGGACGGGTCATGACCTTGGCCGCGCCGAAGCGCAGCAGGAAGTCGGGCGTCACCTCGGCCGTCAGGTTCAGGGCCGGCAGCACGTCCTCGTAGTCGCGATCGACGGTGGCCTGCTGGGCCGCGCCGGAGACCAGCTGGTAGCCGGTCGAGCTCTGCTCGGTCTTGACGTAGCGCACGCCGACGTCGCCGCGGATCGGCCAGGCGAAGCGGTCGGAGTTGAAGTCCAGTTGCACGTAGGCGGCGGTGTCCTTCTCCTCGACGCTGCGGATGTTGCCGCGGGCGTTTGCGTTGCTGGCGCCCGACAGCTCGAACAGGCCCGTGCCGCTGTAGATGTCGAACAGCTTGGCGAAGGCGTTCAGATCGGGCGCGGCCCAGCTAGTGGGATAGCCCGAACCGCCGAGGTTCTTGCCAAAGCCGCTGACCAGCTTGGTCAGACTCGACAGCGTGACGCCGGCCGGCAGGGTCGGCACGACGGACTCGTTGACCCGCGCCAGGGCCCAGGAGTCGAACTCGTACTTCTTCAGGTTCACGCCGGCCTTCAGGCGGAAGGTGTCGTTCAGCTCGTAGTCGCCGTCCAGTTGGGCGGTCTGGATGGTGTTGGTCACGCCCTGCGGACGCAGACGGATTTCCGAACGCGCCGCGCCGAAATTGTAGGCCAGCGGGTCGGTGACGTCGAAGCCGAAGTTCATCGCCGGCAGGTTGGCGTTGTTCCGATAGTCGTAGGAGAAGCCGTCGGCGTTTTCGCGATTGAGGATCACCGTCGTCTGGATCGGGTTGTCGAAGTCCGACTTCGAGAACCCGACCAGGCCCGTCACCTTGAAGCGGTCGGAGAAGCGGTGCTCGGCCGTGAAGGTGGCCTGGGTGTACTTGGTGTCGAGCTTGTCGAAGCGGGTCTCGCTCTCGACGTCGACGTCGTCGAACAGGCCATAGACCATGTCGCCCTTGGCGTTGACGACGCCGTCGCGAACGATGATCTCGGGCCGGCCGCCTTGCGCGGCGTTGCGGGCGAACGAGAGGGCTTCGAGCCAGTTCTCGGTGCGGGTGGCCTTGAAGTCGGAATAGAGGAAGTCGGCCGTGACCAGGGTCTTCTCGTCGGGCCGGAACTGCAGCGAGGTGGTGATCCCCAGGCGCTTCTGGTCGTGGGTCAGGCGGCCATAGCGCGGGAAGCGCGGGGTGAACACGCTGGCCGAGCTGGCCGGGGTGAAGGTCGAGGCCGGGCTGAAGCCGCCGACCTCCGTGCCGTTCAGCCAGCCGCCCGAGCCGTGGCCCTCTTCCAGCAGGTTGCGCTCGGTGTAGGCCACCGAGACCAGGGCGCCGAGCTTGCCGTCGGCCCAGGTGTTGGACGCCAGCAGGGCAAAGCGCGGGTCCCAGCTTTCCGACAGGTCGTTGTAGCCCTGCTGGGCCGAGATGACGAGGGTGGCGCCCTTGTAGTCGAACGGCCGGCCGGTCTGCAGGTCGACCGTCGCGCCCAGCGAGCCCTCCTCGGTCGAGGCCGAGGCGGTCTTGCGCACGGTGATGCTGTTGAAGAGCTCCGAGGCGAAGACGTTGAAGTCGAACGAGCGGTTGCGGTTCGCGCCGCCCGAGCTGTCGGTGCCGCTGGCCGTGCTCTGGCCCTCGACGCCGTTGATGCGCACGCGGGTGAACTGCGGACCCAGGCCCCGGACGGTGATCTGGCGGCCCTCGCCGGCGTCGCGGGCGATCGACACGCCCGGCACGCGCTGTATGGACTCGGCGAGGTTGGCGTCAGGGAAGTCGGCGATGTCCTCGGCCTTGATGACGTCGACGACGCCGCTGGTGCGCTTCTTGATGTTCAGGGCGCTGCCCAGGCTGGCGCGGAAGCCGGTGACGACCACCTCCTCGACGGCCGCAGGCTCCTCGATCGTGTCACCGACGGGGTCTGCTTGCTGCGGGATCGCGACGGGCGCGGTCGAGGCCAGTTGTACCGAACCCTTCTGGCCCAGCACGGCGGTGCGGCCGTCGTTGGAGACCACGGTCAGGTTGGCGCCATCGAGCAGGCGCGAGAGCCCTTCGGAGACGGTGTAGGTTCCGCGCACGGCGTTGACCCGCTTGCCCTGGACGGCCGCCTGGGGCGCCAGGATCTGCAGGTCGGCCTGCTTGCCGAACTGGGGAATGCCGGTGGCGGCGGCCTGCGCCGGCACGTCGAACTTGCGTGACTGGGCCTGGGCCTGGCTTCCCGCCAGAACCGCCGCGGCCCCAGCCGCCAGCATCAGCGCCGATTTTCCGTAGACGTATCGCGGACAACCCATTTCCGCGCCCTCCCTGTTTGTCGTTTCGCACGGCGCTTCTGGGAGCGCCTGTCTTGAGCGATGAGCCGGAAACCGGTTTCCGTCAGAACGCCGCGAATTTTTTCGAGGATCGTCACGCGCGGTCGGCGGAAATCCCTACTCCGCCAGGGGCGCGACCGACTGGACGAGGATGGCGTCGCCGCGCACCGTCACCCGGGCGCCGAAGCTGGCGGCGGCGGCGCGGGCGAAGCTTTCGGGCTCGTTGGTGCGGAACCATCCGACCAGCTTCTGCTCGGCCAGGTCCGGATCGGCGATGACGATCTTGCGGGCGTTGTAGCGGTTGAACTCCTGCGCCGCGGCGCCGAAGGCCTCGCCATCGAGCACGATCTGCCCCTCGCGCCAGGCGAGCTCACGGGTGATCTCCAGCGACGCCAGCACAGGCCGGGCGGCGCCGGCGCTGTCGGAAGCGAAGACCCGCTCGCCGGCCGTGACCCGACGCGGCGCCTCGCCCGCCCCTTCCGACCAGACCTCGACCACGCCCTCGGTGACCAGCACCTCGCAGCCGCCGTCGCGGCGGCGCACGGAGAAGGCGGTGCCGACCGCCCTCACCCGCACGGGGCCGCTCTCGACCACGAACGGCCTATCGGCGTCCTTGGCGACCTGGAACCAGACCTCGCCCCGGTCGAGACGCACCTCGCGCCTGCGCGGCTTCATCGCCACTTCCAGCGTGGTGTCGGTGTTGATGGCGGCCAGAGAGCCGTCGGCCAGCGGCACGCGGCGGATCTCGCCCAGCGTGGTGCCGTAGCGCGCCGACAGCAGGCGCGGCGCGACGACCACGGCGACGCAGGCGGCGGCCGCCGCGCCCAGTCCCGCCAGCAGACCCCGGCGATCGATGCGACGACGTGGCGGCGCCGCTCGCTCCTCGCCGCCCAGCACCCGGCCACGATCGAGCAGGCCCCAGGCGGCCTGGGCCCGGACATAGGCGCCCTGGCGACGCGTATCGGCGGCCAGCCAGACGTCCAGCTCGGCCGGGTCCAGATCCCCGCGATCGGCGCGCACCACCCATCGGGCGGCGGCCGCCTCGATGTCAGCGGCGCTTTCGCGTTCGGTCATGCGTACTCGGCCTCCTGACGGCCGTGGGTTGTTCGGTTTCACCCTCGGCGAGGGCGGCGAGGATGGCGCGCAGCCCCCTCACGGATTCGTTCTCGACCACGTTCTCGGTCACGCCCATGCGGCGGGCGATCTCGCGTTGCGGCAGGCCCTCGATCTTGCGCATCTCGAAGATGCGGCGGCAACGGTCAGGCAAGGCGGCGATCAGCCGCCCCACCCGCTCCAGTTCGCGCCGCCCGCCGGCGATGCGCTCGGGCGAAGGCTCGTCCAGTTCGACGTTCAGCGCGTCGATTTCCGTCACCGTGTCGATCCGCACCACCCGCGCGCGGCGCAACTGCTCCAGCGCGACGCTGCGGGCGGCCTGGAACAGATAGGCCCTGGGCTCGCCGATATGGTCGACCAGGGACAGGCCCGCCAGGCGGCAGTAGGTTTCCTGCACGATGTCGTCGACGTCGCCGGCCGTGGCGAAGGCTCGCCGCAACCAGGCGCGCAGGTCGGCTTCGTGGGGCAGGATTTCCCGCCCGATCCAAGCCACGACGCGCGCACGCCCCTCCGACACCGTTTCCGCCCCAATCACTCTCTTCGAGTTGTCTGGCACTCTGTTCGAGTTGCTCTGGAGGGAGCGATGCACGGCCCGCCGATTTCCGTCAAACCCGGCGCGATTTTCTTCGATGCAGAAACCCGAGTGGTCTTATCGACGCCCCGACGAAAGCCTGACAAGCACGACGGGAGGAGACGCCGATGACCGATTCCAGACACGCCTCGCCCACCCGCCGCGCGGTCGCCGCCGGCGCGCTGGGCCTGATGGCCGCCTCGACGGCCCAGGCCGCATCGCAGGACGAGCGGCTGGTCTATGTCGGCGGTCAGGCGGACAAGGACGACCAGGGGATCGTCGCGGCGCGCTTGAACCTCGTTACAGGCAAGCTGAGCCCGATCGGCGTGGTCGCGCCACTGCTCCGGCCGACCTGGCTGGTCGCCCATCCCAGCCGCCCCCTGATCTACGCGCTGAGCGAAACCGGCTACGGCCCCGGCGAGCAGGGCCAGGTCCACGCGCTGAAGGCCGATCCCTCGACTGGCGCCCTGACCGTGATCTCGACGGTCGCCTCCGGCGGCGGCGGTCCGGCGCACATGTCTCTGGATCGCGAGGCCGGCGGGCTGCTAGTCGCGCACTATGGCACGGGCCACGTCGCCGCCCTGCCCGTCCGCGCCGATGGCGGGCTTGAGGCGACGGCCTCGGTTCAGGCCAATACGGGCTCGGGACCGGCTCCCCAGCAGCAGGGCCCGCACGCCCATGCGGTGATGGTCGATCCGACCGGCCGCAAAGCCCTAGTCGCCGATCTCGGGGCGGACCGGATCTTCGTCCACGACTACGACGCCGCGACGCGCAAACTGGGTCCGCCTGACGAGGCCTCGGTCGCCCTGCCGCCGGGAACCGGGCCGCGCCACCTGGCGCCGCACCCCAATGGCCGCTTCGTCTACCTGCTCAGCGAGATCGTGCCGGAGACGCGAACCTATCGCTGGGAGGCCGGTCGCCTGGCCCTCGTCCAGACCCTGCGGGCCGGCGGCGAACCACCGATCAACGGCGCCGAGGTCGCGGTTAGCGCCGACGGCCGCTTCGTCTACGCCTCGATCCGCGTCGAGCACGTCATCGTCGCCTACGCCGTCGACCAGGCCAGCGGCGAGCTGCGGGAGCTTCAGCGCATCGCCTCGGGCGGCAAGACGCCCTGGAGCTTCGCGCTGGATCCCACCGGCCGCTGGCTGCTGGCGGCGAACCAGGGCTCGAACACGGTGACCGTGCTGGCCCGCGATCAGGCCTCCGGCCGCCTTGCCGCCACCGGCCAGGCGATCGCCGCGGATCGGCCGACCTGCCTCGTCTTCCCGGCCTGGGGCTAGAACAGGCGCTGTTGCAGCCAGAGAATGGCCGGATAGGCCGCCACCCAGGTCCAGAAGAAGCGGTTGAGGCCGAACAGGCAGGCATTGGCCAGGTGGAAGGTCGCGGCGACCACGAGCCCGACCACCAGCGACAGCTGCGAGACCATGGTCAGCGGAAAGGCCAGTTCGAACAGCATCACCGCCCACGACATGGCCAGCAGCAGACGCGGCCGCTCGGCCCAGCCGCGAAGGCTCTCGGAGACCGGATAGGCCGAGAAGGCGAACACCTGCCGCAGGGCTGCGCCCCTTCGCCAGTCGGGGTTCACGATCTTCACCCAGCCGGAGATGAAGTAGGACAGCATCAGCTGCACGCCGAGATAGCCGAAGGCCAGCTCGCGCCAGGCCTCGACCGGCAGCGTCCGCGCCAGGGTCAGGCACCACAGGGCTAGCAGGCCCAGCCGATCGCTGCCGCCGTTGTAGGGACCGCTGAAGCGCTGGAGGATCAGCAGCGACAGGCCCGCCAGAGCGACCAGCGGCCAGGGCTGTGTCACCCCGGCCAGGACCAACAGGCAAAGGACGATGCGCGCGCCGAACAGGATCCGCTCGCGACGGAAGGCGCGCAGATGCTCGAGGCTCTGCTGGATCAGCGCCAGGGCCAGCAGTGCCTCGGTCAGGCGAAGGGCGTGGTCGAAGCTCATCGGACGTCGATGTCCGCCCGCAGGCGCGGTGCTGTCTGGTAAAGCACGTCGCGCTCGCCCGTCGGGTCGATGAACAGCAGCCGGAACGACAGCCAGGGCGCGGCGTCCGGCTGGGTGGCGAGATCGGCGGCGATACGGCGGAAGATCTCGTCCTCGCCGTGAGCGGTCGGCTCCTCGACCAGGCGCTCGGCGCAGCTGACCAGGAACAGGCTCTCGTTCCAGCGCGGATTCCAGAACAGCCGGGCCAGCATGGCGGCGGGCGACAGGCGTTGAGGCCGAGGGCGGAACTCGGTCCAGGCGTCCAAGACGGCGTCGCGCGTTTCCGCCAGGGCGTATTCGACGCGCGGCGACGGAGCGATGACGTCGAAGAAGTTCCACGACGGAACCAGCGCCGGAAGCAGCAGCGAAAAGGGATTGGCCATGGTCCCTCCTTTCAGGCGCGGCGGAAGGCTGGGTTACGCGGACGCTCCGATCCTGTCGAGAGCGGCGATTTTGACTTGCGGCCCGCCGCGGCGAGCGCATCTAAACGGCACGGGCGAACAGCCTCACGAAAGGTCGAGTTATGAATTTCTCGCGGTTGCGGACCACCAGCAAGGTCACTGGCGAATGGAAGTACGACCAGCCGGTCGCCAACAAGAGCGGCCTGCTGCAGGTCGACGCCGCGCCCGATCACAAGCTCTATTGGGAAGAGTACGGCAATCCGGACGGCGAGCCGGTGATGTTCCTGCACGGCGGCCCGGGCGGCGCCTGCGCTCCGCCGATGGCCCGCTTCTTCGATCCAAAGCGCTATCGCGTGATCCTGTTCGACCAGCGCGGCTGCGGCAAGAGCGAGCCGACCGTCGCCTCGGCCGGCCCGCAGGTCGCCCTGACCAACAACACCACCGACCACCTGGTCGACGACATCAACAAGCTGCGCGACGCGCTGGGCATCACCGGGCGCATGCACGTGTTCGGCGGCAGCTGGGGCAGCACCCTGGCGTTGACCTACGCCATCCGCCACGCCGACAAGGTGGCCTCGCTGATCCTGCGCGGCATCTTCCTCGGTGCGACCGAAGACTTGCTCTACATGTACCAGGGCAACGCGGCGACCTTCACCAAGACGCCCTACGCCCTGACCGAACCGGGCGCCTACATCGCCTATCCCGACGAGTGGAAAGCCTTCGTCGAGGTCATCGCGCCCGAGGAACGCGGCGACATCATGGGCGCCTACAAGAAAATCTTCGACATGGTCCCGGCCAGCCAGGCCGAGCGTGAGCGCCAGTTGCAGGCGGCCGTGGCCTGGTCGGTCTGGGAAGGCACGATCTCGAACATGATCCCCGACAACGCCGACGCGGGTAAGTTCGGCGAGGCCGACTTCGCCTTGTGCTTCGCGCAGATCGAGGCCCACTTCTTCGCCAACGGCCTGTTCCTCGAGCCCGACTACATCGTCCGCAACGTGGGCGCGCTGAAGGGGCTGGACATCCACATTGTGCATGGCCGCTTCGACCAGGTCTGCCCGCTATCCCAGGCCTCGCGCCTGGTCGCGGCCCTGGAAGAGATCGGCGCGCCGCCAGCCAGCTACGTGAAGACGGATGCGGGCCACAGCGCCATGGAGGGCCAGACGGTGCTGGCGCTGACGGCGATCATGAACGGGCTTCCGCGGATCGGCTGATAGCCCTTCATCCCAAACCCGTCATCCCGGACGGCCGAAGGCCGAGCCGGGATGACGAACTATTTCCAGAGCGGATCAAGCCGCCCGACGCTCGGTCTCGCCGCACACCCGGCGATAGCGCTCAAGCAGCCGCTCCAGGGTCGCCTGCTTCACCGGTCGACCGTCGCGCAGCTTGACCCAGGTGGTCTCGCTGATGCCGAAGGTCTCCTGCAGGCAGGCCTTGGTGGCGGCCGGCAGGGCCCGGCGCAGGGCCTGGAAGGTGTCGCGGTCGATCACCGCGTGCGCCAGCCGCGCGGCCATGTCATTTCCCCGCCGGCTTGGGCGTGGTGGCCTGGACGAGGTCGAGCCGCGCCTTCAGGGGATCTGGCCCCGCCTTCACGCCGTCGTTGGCGAAGTCGATGATCACATCGCCGGCCGCGTCGTACTTCGGCCAGGCCGGCTGGCCCGCCGCGTCCGGCGCGCCCTTGGTCGCGAAGGCGATCCAGTAGGCGTGGACGGCCTTGGCGGCGGCCTGATCGGCCGGGGTCAGGGCGGCGCCGTAGCGGGCGTCGACCGTGTCGAACACGAACGGGATCTCGGTGGCGTGCGGGGCGGCCCACCACTCCTTGCGCTGGCTTTCGGCCACGTAGGAGAAGCGGAACGACCAGACCGGCGCGCCCTGCGCCGACAGGGTGCGGGCCACCTCGCGCGCCGGCTCGATGAACATCCGGTCGCCCGCTGCCTTCCAGCCATAAACCTTGATGTCGCCGTCGCCGGTCGGGTCATAGAGCTTTTCGGCCTCGGCCCGCCGCTCGCCGAACGGGGCAAAGACCTGGTCGCGCGTGCCGCCGAAGAAGAAACCGTCGGCGCCGGTGGCCCCGACCAGGACCGGCATCTTGGTCCACTCGCCGGCGGCGAAGGCGTCGAGCACCGGCTTGGTGACGATCTTGCCGTCGTACATCGGCCCGCCGTTCCAGGTGGGCACGCCGGAGGTCGCCATGTTCAGGCCGTCGACCACCGCGTCGGCCGGCAGGGCGCGCAGGGCGGCGAGCGCATCAGCTCCCTCCCCCGTCACGCCGGCCTTGGCGGCGAAGGCCAGGCCCACGCTCTCGGCCGAGCGCTCGCCCGACGCGGCCTTGATCGGCAGCGACGGCAGAAGGCGGGGCCGGCCGCCGCCCGACTGGATGATCGCCTTGTGGAACAGGCCTTCGGCCAGAGGCGTGGTCAGCAGGGCGTTGACCGACATGCCGCCGGCCGACTCCCCGAAGATCGTGACGTTGTCCGGATCGCCCCCGAAGGCGGCGATGTTGGCCTTCACCCACTTCAGGGCCGCGATCTGGTCCATGAAGGCGTAGTTGCCCAGCAGGCCGCCGTCGGCGTTCTCGGCCGACAGCGCCGGATGGGCGAAGAAGCCGAAGCGGCCGACCCGGTAGTTGAAGCTGACCAGCACCACGCCGTCGCGGGCGAAGCGGTCGCCGGCATAGACCTCCGGCGAAGAGCCGCCGTTGACGAAGCCGCCGCCGTAGATCCAGACCATCACCGGCTTCTTGGCCTTGGTCTTGATGGCGTCCTTCGGCGTCCAGACGTTCACATAGAGGCAGTCCTCGGCGGGCTTGACGCCCAGGGGCGCGGCGTCGCCGGGGAACGGGTTCTGGGCGCAGTCGGGACCGTATTCGGCGGCCGGGCGGACGGCGGTCCAGGCCGTCGGAGCCTGGGGCGCGCGCCAGCGCAGCGGGCCGACCGGCGGGGCGGCGAAGGGCACGCCCTTGAACGCCGCCACCGTTCCGCTCTCGACGCCCTCGACCGGACCGTTGGCGGTCTTGACCACCGGCCCGGCGGCCAGGGCCGGAAGGCCCATGGCCAGCGCCAGGGCGAGGCCAGAAACCAGAGACTTCCCTGAAGATCTCATCGCCATGCCCTTCCCTTACGGCTTCAGCGTCCGCGCCTTGACCTTGGCCCCGCCCTTGAGCGCGAGGTCGGTGGCCGAGGCGCCGACGGCCACCTGATAGTCGCCGCCCGTGACGACCCAGCGACGGCCCGTGGCGTCGAAGCTGGCCAGCAGGCGCGGATCGGCGGTCAGGGTCACCCGGCGGCTCTCGCCCGGCTTCAGCGACACCTTGCCGAAGCCGATCAGCCGCTGCAACGGCTTGCCGGCCGCCCCGGTCAGATAAACCTGCGGCGCGTCCTTGCCCTCGACCTTGCCGGTGTTGGCCACGTCGAAGCTGACGGTGACGCTCTGCCCGCCCTCGACCTTGAGGTTCGAATAGGCGAACGAGGTGTAGGACAGGCCGTAGCCGAACGGGAACAGCGGCTTGTCGCCCGTGGCGGCGAAGCGGCGGTAACCGACGTCCGAGCCTTCGGTGTAATTGACGTCGAACCTGGTCTTTTCCGGCACGCCGCGGCCCGGCAGGGCTTCACGCGGGTACTGCGACAGCGAGGCGGGGAAGGTCACCGGCAGGCGGCCCGACGGATTGACCGCGCCAAACAGCACGTCTGCGATCGCCTCGCCGCCCTTGGCGCCGCCGTACCAGGCCTCGACCACGGCGCCGGCCTGGTCCAGCCAGGGCATGGACACCGGGCCGCCGGTCTGCAACACGACGATGGCGTTGGGGTTGGCCGCGACAACGGCGGCGATCAGTTCGTCCTGGCCGTTGGGCAGGGAAAGGTCGAAGGCGTCCTCGCCCTCGCCCATCCACTGGTTGCCCATGACGACCACCACGTCGGCGGCCTTGGCGGCGGCGACGGCCGAGGCGACATAGCGACCGTCGTCGAAGGTGACCTTGGCGTCCGGCGCGGCCTTGCGGATCGCGGCCAGCGGCGAGGAGCCGTTGAAATACTGGCTGCGGAAGGCGCCCATCATGCCCTCGCCGCCCAGCGGCACGACGCGCTTGGCGCCGCCCGGCGGCACCACCTGCGAGGAGCCGCCGCCCGACAGCACGCCGGCGTCGGCATGGCCGCCGATCACGGCGATGGTCTTGGCGCTCTTGGCCAGCGGCAGCAGGCCTTCGCGGTTCTTCAACAGCACGATGCCTTCGGCGGCCGCCGCGTGGGCGACCTGAGCATTGCCGTCGTAGTCGATGGCGCCGCCCGGGGTCACGGGCTTGTCGAACAGGCCGGCGGCGAACATCGAGCGCAGGATGCGGCGCGTGGCGTCCGACAACCGTGCGGCGGGGATCTCGCCTTTCTCGACGGCGGCCTTCAGCGGCTCGCCGAACCAGATCTTGGCGTCCAGCTGCTCGCCCGACTGCTGGTCCAGGCCCTTGACGATGTAGTCGGTGGCGTGAACCGCGCCCCAGTCCGACATCACCCAGCCCTTGTAGCCCCAGTCGCCCTTGAGCACGTCGTTGAGCAGGTGCGGGGCGCCGCAGCTGTAGTCGCCGTTGACCAGGTTGTAGGCGCACATCACCGAGCCCGGTTGGCTCTTTTCGATGGCGATCTGGAAGGCCAGCAGGTCGCTTTCGCGGTGGGCGGCCTCGTCGATGATCGAGTTGGCGAAATGGCGGCTGGTCTCCTGGCCGTTCAACGAGAAGTGCTTGATCGTCGAGACGATGCCCTGTGCCTGGATGCCGTTGATCTGGGCGGCGACGAGGTTGCCGGCCAGCCAGGGGTCTTCGCCGAGATATTCGAAGTTGCGGCCGTTGCGCGGGTCGCGGGCCAGGTTCACGCCGCCGGCCAGCTGGACGTTGAAGCCCTTGGCGCGGGCTTCGCGGCCGACAACCGCGCCGCCGTCATAGGCCAGCTTGGTGTTGAAGGTCGCCGCCAGCGACAGGCCCGAGGCCAGCGCCGTGGCGCCGTCGCCCGGCCGCACGCCCAGCGGGTTGGTGACGCCGAGGCTGGCGTCGCTCTCTTCCAGCGCCGGCACGCCCAGGCGCGGGATGCCGGGTATATAGCCCGCCGAGCCGATGGCGCCGTCGGGCTTCTTGATGCCGAAGATCGGCATCGACATCGGGCCGTGGACCAGGCCGATGCGCTCGTCGAGGGTCATCTCCTTCTCGAGCAGGGCCGCGCGCTCGTCGGGCGAGAGCTTGGTGTTCATCCACGGCTGCTGGGCCTGGGCGGCGCCGGCGGCCAGCGTGAGGGCCGCGATGCTGGCGGCGGTCGTCATGCGGATCATGGTGTCGGTCCCCCTCTTAGTAGGCCAGGCCGTAGTGGATCGGGTACAGCGGCTTTTCGCTGTCGTGCGGCGCGTCTTCGGCTTGCTGTTCGACGGCGGCCATCGACGAGGGCAGTTCGAACGGCAGCTTGCCGCGCGCCTTGGCCCTGCCGGTCAACGCGTCGAGCAGCGCTTCGCCGCTGGCGCCGAAGTCGCCGATCAGAGCGCCGGCCTTGTCGCGGACGTTGGTCAGGATCGCCGGGCGGTCGAGATAGACGCTGACGATGGTCGGGACCTTGGCCGAGGCGGCCTTGATGGCCTCGTAGTCGGCCGCGCCGTCCTTGAACGACAGATCGCCCTCGTGCTGGCGCGCGCCGAAGGTGTAGTTCGGGTGCAGCGTCTCGAACGGCGTCTCGACGCGGATGATGGCCAAGTCCGCCTGGGCGAGATCGGTCACCGGAGTCAGGCCATAGGCCCTGGCGACGTCGGGCGAGACGCCCTTGAGCCAGACCTTGCGGCCGGCGGCCTTCAGCGGCAGCAGGCCGTCCTTGTTCTCCAGCAGCGTCAGGGCGGCGCTCTGGGCCGCCCGGCCCTCGGCGACGAACGCCTTGGCGCCGGCGATCGCGTCGGCCGCCTTGGGGTCCACATAGGGGTTCTCGAACAGGCCCTGCTCGAACTTCACCAGCAGGATGCGCTTCACGGACTCGTCGATGCGGCCTTCCGTGATCTTGCCGGCCTTCACCGCGGCCACCAGTTCGGCCGTGTCCTCGACGCCGCCGAACTGGTCGAGACCCGCGTTCACGCCCTTGGCGTAGCGGTCGACCTTGGCCAGGTCCTCGACGCCCCAGGCGGTGGAGAAGCCCTCGAAGCTGGGCGTGACGCCGGCCGGAAAGCCGTTGCGGCAGGTGTCGCCGCAGTCGTTGGTGATCGCCCAGTCGGACAGCACGATCCCCTTGAAGCCATGCTTGCCGCGCAGCAGTCCGGTCAGTAGCTGCCTGGAGAAGCCGGCCGCGACCGGCTCCAGCGGCTGGCCGTAGAGGGCCACGTCCTGGAGGATGGCGTAGGTCGGCATGACCCCGACGACGCCGGCCGCGAAGGCCTCGTCGAACGGCTTCACGTGCAGGTCGAATTGTCCTTTGGGGAAAACGGCATAGCGGCCATAGCTGTTGTGGCCGTCGAAGCCCTTGGCCGAGGCGCCGTAGCCCACCCAGTGCTTGACCACGGCCGAGACGCCGCCGGTCGCGAGGCCGCTGTCGCCGCCCTGGAAGCCCTGAATGTAGGCCTTGGTCATCTTGCCCACGAGGTCGGCGTCCTCGCCGAAGGTGCCGTTGGTCCGCGACCAGCGCGGCTCGGTCGACAGGTCCGCCATCGGCGACAGGGCCTGGTGGATGCCGACGGCGCGGTACTCCTGACGGGCGATGTCGCCGAAACGCCTGGTCAGGGCCGCGTCGCCGATGGCGGCCAGGCCCGGGGCCTCGGGCCATTGCGAAAAGCCGCCGGGCGCCACGCTGGCGCCGGCCGTGAACTGGAAGTGGTGGCGCGGGTCGGTGCTGATCGTCGCCGGCACGCCCAGGCGCCCCTTCTCGGCGATCGCCTGGATGGCGTTGTTCTGCTGCGCCAGGAAGCTCGGCGCGCCGGCCAGGCGGGTGATGAAGGTGGTGACGTGGCGGTCGACGACCAGCGGCGTCGCCTTGGCCAAGTCGTAGCCCGAGCCGATGCCGGCCACGCCCATCGGCCCGATGGCCGGCAGCGTGCCGTGCATCATCTGTCCGGCTTTCTCGTCCAGCGTCATGCGCGCGGTCAGGTCGGCGGCGCGGACGTCCGGCGACAGCCTCCAGTCCTCGTAGGGAGCCAGCTTTCCGTCGCGGTCGAGGTCGCGGAACTTCAGGCCGTCGACGGTGATCGTCCTGCCGTCGCGCACGCCCAGTTCGGGCTGTTTGGGCGCGGCCTGCGCCGCGCCGCCGAGGACCGCGGCCGAGGCGGCCAAGAGTAGAAGGCGTCGGGTGAGGTTCATCGGCTAAACTCTCGTATCTACTCGAAAAAGAAAGGCGCGCCCGACGGGCAGGGTCCGCCGGGCGCGAGGGGGAGTGAGGAGGTTAGAAGCTCACGCCGAGGCGCAGGCCGTAGGTGCGCGGCGGGGCGTAGAATTCGCCGGCGCCGTTGGTGGCCAGACCCGTGGTCGAGTTCGGCGACGAAGCGGTGCGCACGTCGTCGTCCTCGAGGTTGCGGACGTAGCCTTGCAGGGTCCAGCGATCGTCGGCGCTGGCGTAGGTCAGGCTGACGTCCGTCTTGGTGAAGGCGCCTTCCTTGTTCTGCGCGAAGCCGTGGTACTCGAGGTTCTTGTCGCTCTCGTAGTGGGTCTGGATGCGGCCCGTCAGCGTGCCGCCGACCTTGAGCTCCCAGATATGCTGGTAGCCGAGATTGAAGGTCCACTCGGGCGTGCGGGCCATGCGGCAGCCGGAGAAGTCGGTCGAGCGCGGAGCCGCCGCCGCGTAGTTGGCCGTGAAGCAGGCCGCCACCGAGGCGTTGGCGTCGTTGTTCGAGAACGAGTCCCCGCGCGGCAGCACGAAGTCGGTGTACTCGGCGTGCAGCCAGCCCAGGGTGGCGTCGATGCGGTCATGCTCGGTGAGCGCCAGGTTGGTCTCGAACTCCAGACCGTAGATCTTGGCCTTGTCGGCGTTGAGGGTCACCGTGGCGTCCTGGCCGCCGATGGTGCCCAGGGCGCTGACCTGGAAGTCGCGGTAGTCGTAGAGGAACGCGGTGGCGTTCACCTGCAGGCGGTTGTCGAGGAAGCGATTCTTCACGCCGGCTTCGTAGGAGGTGATCTTCTCCGGCGCGTAGACGTTGTCGGCGATGCCGTCGTAATAGCCGCCCGCCTTGTAGCCCGTGGCGACGTTGGCATAGAGCATCGAGGTCGAGGTCAAGTCGAAGTCGGCGCCGATCTTCCAGTTGGTGGCGTCCCACTTGGCGTCGGCGACGTTGGCCACGACGGTCGAGACGATCGCCCCGCTGCCGTTGGTCAGGTAGGTGCCGCCGATCCGGCCCTTCTTGTCCTCGGTGTAGCGCAGGCCGCCGGTGACCCGGAACCGGTCGGTGACCTCGTAGGTCGTCTGGCCGAAGACGGCGATGCTCTCGGCCGTGATCTCAGGCTGGATGAACGACAGGTACGAGTTGGTCGCCAGGAACACCCGGAAGTCGACGTTGTTGTCCTCGGTGAAGCGATAGAGGCCGACCACCCACTTCAGCTTGCCGGTGTCGCCGCCCAGGCGCAGTTCGTGCGACCAGGTGTAGTCCTTGCCCAGGAAGTAGTTCGGCGCGCCGGTGCTGGCGTTCTCGCCGCTGCGGTCGAGCTTGGAGAAGTTGTAGCCGACCAGATAGGTCAGGTTGGCGAAGCCCAGGTCCCAGCTGGCCTCGGCGCCCGTGCTGAAGAAGCGGTTGTTGCGATAGAGGTTGGTCGAGCAGTTGCAGGTCCACGGATCGCCGGTGACCCGGCTGGTGCCGTAGGTGCCGTCCCCGCCGCCGGCCCCGCCCTGGTGCAGGTAGTCGGCGTTCAGCAGCAGCGAGAAGGTGTCGGTCGGCTTCCACAGCACCCGCAGGCGGGCCGACTTGTCGTCCTGGTCGTAGCGGTCGTTGCCGCCCGTGCCCGGACCGCTGTTGACGGCGTTGACGTAGCCGTCGTGGCGGCTCTGCTGGAACGAGGCGCGCACGGCCAGGGTGTCGCCCACCGGCACGTTGATCATGCCCGAGGTGGTGATGGCGCTGTAGTTGCCGACGTCGAGCGAGCCCGAGCCCTGGTACTCGCCGAGCACCGGCTTCTTGGTGATGACGTTGATGGCGCCGGCGGTGGCGTTGCGGCCGTACAGCGTGCCCTGCGGACCGCGCAGCACCTCCACCCGGTCGACGTCGTAGAACAGCGCGCCCAGCGAGCTGGAGCGGGCCTGGTAGATGCCGTCGATGTGGTAGGCCACGGCCGGGTCGCCGACCTCGGTGGTGTTGGTGCTGCCGATGCCGCGCAGGAAGACCTGCGCCGTGCCCGCGCCGCTGGACGTGATCTGCAGCGACGGCACCTGGGCGGCCAGGTCGACCACCGTCTTCACCCCTTGGGATTCCAGCTTGTCGCCGGTGACCGCCGACACGGTCAGCGGGGTCTTCTGCAGGTTCTCGCTGCGGCGCTGGGCGGTGATGACCACCTCGTCCAGGGCCACCGGTGCGTCCTGGGCGAAGGCCGCGGGCGCGTTGAAGCACACGACCGCCAGGGCGGCCGAAGTAAAGAGCATGGTGCGCATGTCTGTCCCCTTTCCTGCGCGGACCGGAGAACGGCGTCGAGACGCCGGTTCCCGCCGGTATCCCGGCGTCGCTGACGACGTCCGGGCGATGTTTCCTCCACCCCTTGTCCCGGGGTTTGAGCACCGTTCCGTCTCGGAATGTCCCGATGACGACAACGTTGTTGTAGATTGACAACACGATACGACAACGTTGTCTATCCAGTTTTCGGAAGACACCGCTGTCTAGACTATCGAGCTTCAGACAGTCGAAAATAGGGGATCAAAAACCCCCTCACTAAAGACATTTAGGGAAAACACTACCTCAACCGGCCAGCGAGTGGCGCTCAGCGCGACGTCGAGGAGCCCCGCTCCACGAGGTGGTAGTCGAGCTGTCTCGCGGCCGTGCGGCTGCGGAAGCGGGGGTCGCCGAATCCTTCGATCAGCATTTCGGTCGCCGCCTCGGCCATCTCGGCGATAGGCTGGTGCACCGTGGTCAGCCCCGGCCAGGACGACTCCGCCAGCGGACCGTCGTCGAAGCCGACCACCGACAGGTCGCCGGGCACCGACAGCCCGCGCTTGGTGGCGGCCGACATCACGCCCATGGCCATGGCGTCGTTGGCCGCGAAGATCGCGGTGGGCGGCTCGGGAAGGTCCAGCAGCTGTTCGCCGGCCTCGAGCCCCGAGAAGGGCATGAAGTCGCCGCCGGCGATCCACTCGGGCTTCACGCGAGCGCCGCGCTCGGCCATGGCGGTCATGTAGCCTTCGCGCCGCCGGCGGGCCGAGCCGTGATCCGAAGGGCCGTCGACGAAGCCGATGCGGCGGTGCCCGAGGTCCCACAGCTTGGCGGTCATGTCGCGGGCGGCCTGCTGGTCGTCCATGAAGACGTAGGGCGAGCGGCCGAAGTCGCGGTCGGGCGCGATGCGGACGTAGGACAGTCCCTGGGCCTCGATGATCGCGAGGATCTCCGGGTCGTCGCAGACCGGCGGCGTCAGGACGAGGCCGTCGAAGCGTCCGGCCTTGAGGGCTTGAGCCAGGCCAGGCCCCCTCGCCTGCCCCGGGTCGTCGACCTGCTCGATGACCATGTGGTAGCCGGCCCGGCGGCAGGCCCGCATGGCCCCGACCTGGACCTCGCCGACATAGTGATAGGCGCCGACCCGCATGAAGACGACGCCGATCAGGTAGCTGCGGCGGCTGGACAGCGAACGGGCCGAGACGTTGGGGCGGTAGCCGAGCTTCTCGACAAGGTCCTCGACCCGGGCCCGGGTGGCGGGGCCGACGCCCTCCTCACGGTTGATGACGCGCGACACCGTCTTGATCGAGACGCCCGCCTGCTTGGCGATATCGACGATGGTGATGTCGCTCATGCGCTCCGCTCGGCCCTTCGCGCCCGGCAGTCCGCGCGACGTCCTGTGGTAGCGGCCCGGCGGAGTTCCCCGCAAGCCCGGCCTGTCGTATCGGCCGCCGCGCGCAACGATACAAGGCGGATACATAGCGACAAATTGCAGACGCGTTACACCGGCAAAGCTGGTCCATGGGCCAGGATCCGCAACGATTTCGTACTTTTCGGCGACCATCGCCGGCCGTTCGAATCGATGGGGCGTGTCCGCGCCGCAACCATGGAGCGGAACCCTGAGCCCGCCTCCCGCGCCAGTCGCGCCCCAGACGCCGCCGCGACGTCATGACGCGCGCCGCCGCCCCCTCGCCCAGCCCGCGACCGGGACGCGGACGTCCTCGCCATGTCATAACCGGGAGCCGATGACCCCCGACGCCTCGATCACCGAGACCGCGACCGTCCTGCTCGTGGAGGACGACGACGTCCTGCGCCGCGAGATGGCCGCCTATCTCGGCGCCCAGGGCTATGCGGTGCGCCAGGCCGGCGCCGTCGACGCCGCCCGCGAGATCCTCGACGCCCACGCCGTCGACGTGGTGGTGCTGGACGTCAACCTGCCCGGCGAGGACGGCCTGTCGCTGTGCCGTCAGCTGGCCCGCCCCGACGGCCCGGCGATCCTGATGCTGAGCGCCATGGGCGAGGCGGTCGACCGGATCCTGGGCCTGGAGCTCGGCGCCGACGACTACGTCGTCAAGCCGATCCCGCCGCGCGAATTGCTCGCCCGGGTCAAGGCGCTGATGCGCCGCCGGGCCGCCGCCGGGCCTCAGGGCCGCAATCCCAAGCGCAACACCTACGCCTTCGCCGGCTTCCGCATGGACCTTTCGGCCCGCCAGCTGACCGCGCCGAACGGCATGCTGCTTCTGCTGACGCGCGGCGAGCTGGCGATCCTGTCGCTGCTGCTCGACAACGCCCGCTCGGTGGTCTCGCGGGAGGACCTGCTGACCGTCATCCGCGGCGAGGCCGCCGAGACGGTCGGACGCGGCGTCGACCTGCACATCAGCCGCCTGCGCCGCAAGATCGAGGCCCAGACAGACCAGGAACTGATCAAGACCTATCGCGGCGTCGGCTACGTGCTGGACGCCAAGGTGGTGATCGAATGAAGCGCCTGATCGCCCAGTTGCGCCGCCCCGACGCGCCGATCGCCCTGCGCATCGTCTGCCTGCTGATCGGCAGCCTGGTGGTCGCCCAGCTGGCCACCCTGGCGCTGACCCTGCTGCTGCCGCCCAAGCCGCCCGAGCAGCACAGCCTGGCCGACATCGCCGCGGGCCTGAAGGGGGCGCCGATCGACACCGCCGCCAGCCGTCCGCTGGTGCGCACGGTCGAGAAAGAGCCGCCCAGCCTCAGCAGCCCCGGCTGGGTCGCCTCGGAGCGTTCCAGCGCCGACCTGGCCCGCCTGCTGAACGCCGACCCCGACGACGTGCGCCTGCTGTTCTACGCCCCGCCGCCGTTCGCCGGTGCGGGCGGCGGCGCGGCGCGTCAGCGGGCCGAGGCCCAGCCATCGCCCCTGACCTTCCTCTTCACCTCCTACGCCCAGGCCCAGCCGATGACCGGCCCCGGCGGGTTCCAGCGGCCGCCCATGGCGGGCATGCGCCCGTCCGTCGGCCCCGGCTCGGTCGGCTTTCCGATCACCGCCACGCCCAGCGTGCCGATGCAGGGCGGGACCTGGCGCCCGGGACGAGGCCCGCCGGGCGCGACGCGCGCCGACTATCGCCCGGGCGGCGCGGTCGGCGACGCCCGCCCGTCGCGGCCCGGCCAGGCGTTCCAGGGCGGCCCCGGGCAGACCGTTCGTCCGGACGCTGCCGGCGGCATGGCCGGTCCGCCGCGCCTGATCCCGCGCCTGCAGCCCCGGCTGTCGTCCGACCCGCTGTTCACCGCCCCGTTCCGCACCTCGACCTTCGTGGCCGTCTCCGAACCGTCGAAGCCCGTTGTCGCCCCCGCGCCGCCGCCGCCCGAGCCGATGGCGACCCACACCGTGGCCACCCCGCCGCCGCTGACGCCGCGCGCCCGGCCGGTGGTCGAGGCCGTGGCCACCGCGCCGCGCCTGGCCGCGCCGGCCGCGCCCCCCAAGCCGGTCGTCGCCGAGGCCAAGCCGCAGCCCCAGGGCCGCGCCCTGCCCGCCCCCGTCGCCCGCGGCCTCTTCGGCCTGGCGCCCGCGCCCTATATCGAGGGCGACTTCGTGGCCGCCCTGCGCGTCGCCGACGGCCGCTGGGTGACCCTGCAGCCCAAGCCCGAGGGCTTTCCCAACAGCTGGCAGCGCCGGGTGCTGCTGTGGTTCCTGGTCTCGTTCGCCGTCGTCGGACCGGTGGGCTACCTATTCGCCCGCCGCCTGGTCGCGCCGTTGGCCGGCTTCGCCGACGCCGCCGAGGCCCTGGGCCGCGACCCGTCCTCGCCGGTGCTGGCCGCCCACGGCCCGGCCGAGATCGGCCGCGCCGCCCGCGCCTTCAACCAGATGCAGGCTCGCCTGACCCGGTTCATCAACGACCGCACGGCAATGATCGGGGCCATCTCGCACGACCTGCGCACGCCCCTGACCCGCATGCGCTTCCGGCTCGAGCGCGCCTCTCCCGCCCTGCGGCGCGAGATCGGCCAGGACATCGACCAGATGGAGGCGATGATCAATTCGGTCCTGGCCTTTATGCGCGAGAGCGCCGAGGCCGGGGCCCGCCAGCACGTCGACCTGCGCTCGCTGATCGAGTGCGTGGTCGACGACGCCGAGATCACCGGCGGCGACGTGGTGCTGGAGCCCGGAACCGCCCCGCAGGTCGAGATCGACGTGCTGGGCCTGCAGCGGGTGTTCACCAACCTGGTGGACAACGCCGTCAAGTACGGCGACAGCGCCCGGGTGCGGCTCTATGTTGACGGCGACGAGGCCGTGACCGAGATCCGCGACCGGGGCCCCGGCATGAGCGAGGACGAACTGGGCCGCGTCTTCACCCCCTTCTACCGCAGCGTGGCGGCCCGCACCTCGACCAAGCAAGGCGTCGGCCTGGGCCTGGCGACCTCGCGCACCACCGTCCGCGCCCACGGCGGCGAGATCAGGCTGTCCAACACCGGCGAAGGCCTGATGGCCCAGGTCCGCCTGCCCCTGGCCGCCCAGCGCGGCGGCTCGCAGGAGCCGCCGGCGATGCTGGAGGCGGCGGAGTAGGTTGTAGCCGCCTTCGGCGGACCCCCTCAGTCGCTCCGCGACAGCTCCCCCAGAGGGGGAGGATCTTCAGGATCCGCCTTCCTCGGCCGGCGCCCCCTTCCCCCATCAAAGGGGGAAGGGCTTCGAAGCTGACGCCTGCGCTCTAAAACGTGTCCTTGCCGAGGTCCTGGCCGCGCTTGCCGGGCGCAGGCAGGTTGGCGCGGGCTTCTTCCAGGACGTCGCCGATCAGGGCGAGGTTCTGGATGGTGGCCAGGCCCCATTGCGAGCTGGCGTTGGTGGAGATGCGCGGGATCTCCTCCATCGGCTCGATGACCGCCGGACCGTCGACGCGGCGCTTGGTGGCGATCGCGCCAACGCCCAGACCCGCGTCGCCGCTGAAGTATTCGCGCCAGGCCCGCTGGGCCAGGGCTGGATCCTTGCGATGGAAGGCGGCGTAGGCGGTCAGGCGCGAATGGCCTTCCTTGAGGTTGCGGCCCTTGGCCGGCGCGCCGGTCTTGGCCCGGAACTCGGCGTCCGAAGCGTTGTAGAACTGGCAGTAGTCGAGCCAGGCGTCGCGATAGCGCGGATTGTCGATCAGCTGGAACAGCTCGGAATGCACCTCGACCGCGCCGAACACGGCGTTGAGGTGCGAGACGCTGACGGTCTCGCCCTTGCCCAGGAAGCGGCCGGTCTTGAGGTCGAAGTCCGTGCCCCCGGCGAACCACTGCTGCTTCATGGCCGCGATGGTGTCCATGCCGGCCACGATGCGGTCACGCCAGTGCTTGTCGCCCGTGCGCTCCCACTCGGTGAGCCAGGCCGCGGCGAAGGCGCTCCAGCTGGTGCCGAAGCCCATGTCGACCACGCCCGGCGGGCGCGAGGGCTGGGCGCCGGGGAGTTTGCGGCCGATGTCGACGCGGGTCAGGCTCTCGTCGGAGTCGACCAGGGCGTGCATCAGGTCGCCCACCCGCTCGTCGGCGGTCAGGTAGTAGTAGTAGCGGCGGTAGGCGGCGTTGGAGACGCGCGGCTGCTTGGAGCTGTCGGCCCAATGCTGCACGCCGTGCCGGGTGCCCAGGCCCCGATAGGGGCCGATATGACAGACGTCGACCTCGCCGGTGTGACGGGTCATGGCCTCGGCCAGGCGGAAGACGTCGGCCCGGCCCGAGCGCACGAACGACAGCCACAGCCACAGGTCCGGCGACAGCTCGGAATTGGCCCAGGCGAAGCCGCCGATGTCGTAGCGCCAGACGTGACGGTCGCTGTCATAGGTGTGCATGACGTCGCCGTGGTTCCAGAAGCCGTACCAGCGGTGCTGTTCGACATCGAGCATGTAGAACGACAGCAGGCCGTCGTTCTGGTCTTCCAGCGCCCGGCGGGTGGGGGTGGAGCGGTCGACCAGGCTCCAGTCGCCGAACACCTGCGCCGCCTTCAGGCGGGCGGGCGCAGCCACCAGGCGCGGGGTCTCGCGCAGGCGACCGGCCATGGCCGCGAAGTCGGCGCGTGACGGCGTCGTCGGCAGCGCCCAGAGGGTGATCTCGTTGGTGCGGGCGATGCCCAGCGGGCGGCCCCAGTTCTTTTCGTAGTCCTCGTAGGTGATCTCCAGGCCTTCGCGCTCGGCCGGGTGATCGTTCATGCCCATGCCGTCATGATAGAACCGCAGGTCCATGGCGGGCGCGTCGGGCGACCACAGCCACACCGTGAACTCGGCCGCCTCGGTGTGGGCGCCTCGGATGTCCAGGCGCGTGGGGCAACGCTTCCAGAAGTCGGTCATGGCGAAGGCCACGCCGCCGCTGGCCCCGCCGATATAGCCAAGACCCGCGGCCCGGCCGCTGGTGATGGCGTCGATCCAGCCGTGGCCCGGCTTGGTGCGCTTCCTGATCGAGAAGCCGTCGGAGTTGGGCTGGCTCAGCGTGAAGTCGCCCCAGGCCGGGATCAGGTCCAGGCGCTTGGAGACGGTCGGGGCCATGCCCTCGATGGCCGGTGTCTTCTGGCCGGCGACCTGGGCGTCACGCCAGGCCTTGCCGGGATCGCGGCGCAGGCCGGTGAGCGGACGGATCCCCTCGCCCCAGACGCCGTCGCCCTCGCCGGCGAAGCGGACGTGTCGGTCGTAGAGCGGGTCGGTCATCGGGGCCTGGCCGACGAGGCCCAGGCCGCGGATGAAGTCGCGGTTCTCGTCGCCGTCGAAGACGAAGCTGTGCATGATCCGCAGCGAGCGGCCGCCGGCATAGACGTAGAGGCGCAGGGTGAAGGGCAGCCATTCGCGGCCCGCGCCCCGGTGCTTGCCTTCCAGCTTCACGACCGCGCGCACGGGTCCCTTCTGCTCGACGACCAGGCTATCGATCTGCCCCTCGAAGCGGGTTTCGGCGACCGGACCGCTGTCGAAGTCGGGCTTGTCCTGGGTCAGGGCCACGAGGCGGACGTTGCGGACGGTCTCGCGGCCGGCCACGCTGGCGCGGGCGATGATGTCGGCGCCCTTGCGCGGGATGATCCAGGACTGCTCGCCGCTGATGATCTCGACGGCGTCGGCGCTCTCGCGCACCGACACGGCGGCGGCGGGCGCGGCGGGCTTGCCGGCGACAATCTTGAGGGTTTCGGCGCGGCCGGCGTCGGCCGGGATCGCGTGGCCCGTCCACTTCAGCGAGCCGTCGGGCCAGTAGGCCAGCGGCCAGGTCTGCACCGGCACGGCCTCGCCGCCGGCGCCGGTGATCGCGAAGGTCGCCTTGGCCTTCTGGACGCCGCGCGGCCAGGGCAGGCCGAAGGTCTGGCCCTCGTGGGCGGCCGGCGGGGCGCCGTCCAGCCAGCGCACGCCCTCGGCGTCGACATTGGCGGGCGCCTTGGGCGCGGCCTGGGCCGCCTGGGCAGCCATCGGAGCGACCGCGCCGGCCAGGGCGGCGGTACGCAGGAAATCGCGGCGGTTGAAAGGATCCATGGCGGTGCGCCCTCCCGTACCGGGGCGGTCGAGACGCCGCGCGAGCAGCCGTCGCCACCCTTTCAACACCGGAACGGGCGCAGCTTTATTCTCACATAATGGATAGTCAACGCATTATCTGGAATTTTGCGCCTGGGCTGCAAACCACGGTTGAATGCGCCGGAGCGCTTCGCGCACCTCTTGCGTCGAGACCGCGAAACTGAAGCGGATGAAGCGGCGGCCCTCGACCGGGTCAAAGTCGAGGCCCGGCGCGGTGGCCACGCCGGTGTCGCGCAGCAGCCGCTCGCAGAAGGCCAGGCTGTCGTTCGTCAGGTGGCCGATGTCGGCCCAGATGTAGAAGGCGCCGTCGGGCGGGGCGATGGCGGTCAGGCCCAGCGACGGCAGGGCGTCGAGCAGCAGCTGGCGGTTGGCGCGGTAGACGGCGACATGGCCCTCGAGCTCGTCGCGCGCGTCCATGGCGGCCAGGCCCGCGTGCTGGCTGAGCGACGGGGCGGTCAGGAACAGGTTGCCGACGAAGGCCCGGGCGCGGGCCGTGAGATCGGCGGGCGCGACCAGCCAGCCCAGGCGCCAGCCGACCATGCTGAAGTACTTGGAGAAGCTGTTGACGATCAGCGCCGTCGGCTCGAACTCCAGCATCGAGTGCGTGGGGCCGACATAGGACAGGCCGTGATAGATCTCGTCGGAGACGATGCGGATGTTCCGCTCGCGGCAGACGCGGGCGATGGCCGCCAGCTCCTCCGGCGGAATGATGGTGCCGGTGGGATTGGCTGGGCTGGCGATGATCACGCCGGCCGGGGCAGGATCCAGCGCGGCCAGGGCCTGGGCGGTCAGCTGGTAGCGGCTCTCAGACCCGCAGGCGATCTCCACCGGCGTCAGGTGCAGGGCCTTGAGGCTGTTGCGGTAGGCGACGTAGCCGGGCCGGGCCAGGGCGACGCGGTCGCCGGGCGTGAAGGCGCTCGACAGGGCCAGCACCAGGGCCGGCGAGGCGCCGCAGGTCAGGATCACCTGCTCGGCCTCGACGGCGACGCCGTAGGTCTCGTGGTAGTGGCGGGCGATGCGGGCCTTCAGCGCCGGGCTCTCCCAGTAGCCCATGCCGTCGGCGTCGAGCACCTGGTGGGCGCGGGCGATGGCGGGCGCGGGCGCGCCGGTCGAGGGCTGGCCGAACTCCATGTGGATGACCTGCGCCCCCTCCCCGTTCAGCTGGTGCGCCAGGCGGCTGATGCCGATGGCGTGGAAGGGTTCGATCTCGGCGCGGGTCATCTTGTGGCGGTCCGTCGGAAAACTCGGCCCGACTGCTAGACCTGTTCTGGGCTTTGCGCCATCAACCGGCGCGCAGTCGAAGGAAGCCTCCATGTCCAAGAGCACGCCCGCCACCCTGGCGCTCACCAAGGCCGGCGCGGCCTTCGAGGTGGCGACCTACGACTACGACCCGAACGCCGAGCGCGTGGGCCTGCAGGCGGCGCAGGCCCTGGGCGTGGATCCCGGCCAGGTGCTCAAGACCCTGATGGCCCAGGTCGACGGCAAGCCGGTCTGCGTGATCGTGCCGTCCGACCGCGAGGTCAGCATGAAGAAGCTGGCGGCCGCCTTCGGCGGCAAGGCGGCGGCCATGATGAAGCCGGCCGACGCCGAGCGCCTGACCGGCTTCAAGGTGGGCGGCGTCAGCCCCTTCGGCCAGCGCAGGAAGGTGCCCACCGCCATCGAGGACGAGGCCTTCGCGCTCGACCGCGTCTACATCAACGGCGGCCAGCGGGGCCTGCAGGTGCTGCTGGCCCCGGCCGACGCGCAGGCGGCGGCGGGCGCGATCCGGGCCGCGCTGGTGGCCTAGAACCGGTAGGTCACGCCGACCTGCGCCACCGGGAAGTACTTGAAGTCCTTGGCGTCGTCGCGGACCTCGGCCTCTTCCTCGCGCAGGCGCTGCTGGAAGGTCGGGTCGTTGGACAGGGTGCCGCCCGAGGCGGTCAGGTCGACCTTGGGGCTGTCGCTGAACGACACGCCGGCCATGGCCCGGAAGCCCCAGGCGCCGTCGCGGGTGAAGGTGTTGTCCCAGCCCAGGCCGACGAACGGCTGGGCGTCCGACAGCTCGACGTCGCCGGTGATGGTGCCGATCTGGGCGGGCGTGAAGGTGACGCCGCCGATCTCGGTGTCACGGGTGGGCGTGCCGGCCAGGTTCAGCTTGCGCTTGCCGAAATAGCTGCCGCCGGAGACGAAGAAGCCGCCCTGCATCGGGTGCCAGTCGAGGAACACCCCGGCGGTCTTGGACTTGACCTTGCCGGTGTAGGCGACGTCGCCGTAGGTCTCGTCGTGGTCGAAGTCGAGCCAGTCGCCGCCGCCGCGGACAACCAGGCTGTCGTTCAGGCGAAACTGCGCTTCCACGCCCAGGCCCGGCGTGCCGACATTGGCGCCGACCGCGAAATTGCCGCCGTCCTGGGCGTGGGCGCCGGCGGCCGCGAGCAGGGCCGCGCCCGCCGTCGCCGCGAAAATCCGCATCTTCATTTTCGGAAATCCCTTGAAGTCTTGTTCGGGCGGCAAACCCGCAAGACGCCGCAAGAGTTCCTAAGGCTCAGCCTGAGGCGGTCTCGACTGTGCTCTGGACGCCACGGGTCTCGCGCTCGTCGACGGCGCGGCGGACGGCTTCCAGGGCCTTGTCGACGACCTCGATCCCTGCCCCCTCGCCCACGCCCTCGACCGTGAGGATGCGGCGCCAGGCGCGGGCGCCCGGCAGGCCGTGGAACAGGCCCAGCATGTGGCGGGTGATCCCCGCCAGGCGCCAGCCCTCGGCCAGGCTGCGCTCGATATAGGGCCGGTAGCGCTCGACGACCTCGAACGGCGTGATGTCGGCAACCTCGAGACCGAACACCCGCCGGTCGACCGCGCCCAGCAGGCCCGCCTCGTGATAGGCCGCCCGTCCCAGCATCACGCCGTCGACGTGCCGAAGATGCTCGATCACCGCGTCGACGCCCGGCACGCCGCCGTTGATCGAGATGGTCAGCTCCGGGCGCTCGCGCTTGAGCCGGTAGACCAAGGGATAGTCGAGCGGCGGGACGTCGCGGTTCTCCTTGGGCGACAGGCCCTGCAGCCAGGCCTTGCGGGCGTGGACGACGAAGGTCGAGACGCCGGCCGAAACGCACTTGTCGACCAGCGTGAACAGGGCCTCTTCAGGGTCCTGGTCGTCGACGCCGATGCGGCACTTGACCGTCACCGGAACCTTCACGGCGGCGGCCATGGCCGCCATGCACTCGGCCACCAGGTCGGGCTCGCGCATCAGGCAGGCGCCGAAGCGTCCGCTCTGCACGCGGTCCGACGGGCAGCCGACGTTCAGATTGATCTCGTCGTAGCCGTAGTCCTCGCCGATGCGCGCGGCGGCGGCCAGGTCGGCCGGCTCCGAACCGCCCAGTTGCAGCGCCACCGGATGCTGCTCCTGGCCATAGCCCAGCAGCCGCTCGCGATCGCCGTGCAGCACCGCGCCGGTGGTCACCATCTCCGAATAGAGCAGCGCCCGCGACGACAGCACGCGATGCAGCGACCGGCAATGGCGGTCACTCCAATCCATCATCGGCGCAACGGAGAATCTATGAGGCTGGAATTGCTGCATTTCTATTGGGCTTGGGGCTTTCGATCAGGCGCCGCCGATCGATGCGAGGCGACGCAGGTGACAGGGCCAGCGTCGAAGGTCGCGCAAGCCATACGAGATTTCGCCCAGCTGATCGACCTTCATGTTGCATGACGTCAAGCCGTCGGCGGAGCCTCGGACCGCGGATCGATACCGCCGCGACATGCGACAGGAGCAAATGCAGGTCCGCAGGCAAATGATGAAATGCGCGCTCTCTTCGACGCGGCATGCGTTCTGAGGTCAGGGCGCCAACAGTTCGGGAAGCGCCCAATGCATCAAGCCCGGTGCTGGGCTGATCAGGAGAACGCGATGGAAGCGATCGCCCGCATCGGCTGCTCGGGCTGGGCCTACGACGACTGGCGTGGGCCGTTCTATCCCGAGACCGTCAGGCAGAAGGATCGGCTCGCCTACTACGCCTCGGTCTTCGACACGACCGAGATCAACGCAAGCTTCTACCGCCTGCCGTCGGAAAAGGCCGTGAATGGCTGGGCCGATCAGGTTCCCGACGGCTTCCTGTTCGCCTGGAAGGTGTCGCGCTACATCACGCACAACAAGAAGCTCAAGGACTGCCGGGATAGCATCGACCTGGTCTTCGGCCGAATGGCGCCGCTGGGCGAGAAGCGCGGGCCCGCGCTCGTGCAGCTACCGTCGATGCTCCGCCGCGACGACGAGCGCCTGAAGCGTTTTCTGTCGTGGATCCCACGGGGCGAGAAGGTCACCGTCGAGTTCCGCCACGACAGCTGGTACGACGCAGCCGTTCTCGACATTCTGCGCGACAACAACGCGGCGTTCTGCGTTTCCGACCACCACGACGCGCCGTCGCCTTGGGATGTCACCGCCGACTTCGCCTATGTGCGCGGCCACGGCCCGGGCGGGCGATACCATGGCCGCTACGCACCTGAGGGCCTCGAAGACTGGGCCAAGTGGATCGAGGCGCGACAAAAGGACGGGGTCGACGTGTTCAGCTACTTCGACAACGACATCAAGAGCGCCGCGCCGCAGGACGCCCGGCTGCTCATCCAGAAGATCTCCGTTTGACCAAGGCCCGCCCCTTGGCCGCACCTCACTCGCGGCCTGCGACCACCCTTTCCGCCCCATGGCCATGGGGTTTGGGGTGGCCATGGGTACGAAGAAAGCGACGGTCGATGTCGGCCAGGATCGCTTCGGCCTTCTCGCCGGCCTGGAGACGGATCAGGGCGTCAAGCTTGGCTTCGGTGCGGTCGTCGTTCTCCTTGGAAGCGGGCGAACCGACATAGAGGAAGTAGGCCAGGCCCACGACCTGCCAGATCAGTTGCAGGAACTCCGACTGCCAGTTCTCGAAGGTGTCGCGTCCCATCTCCACCAGGTAGGCGGACACCGCCACGGGCTGGTGGAGGCCCTGCTGCTCGTCCACGAAGGCGTACCAGCCGAAGGCCCAGTGGCCGGCGATCGAGATCAGGAAGAAGGCGGCGGTCAGCCAGCCGTAGGCGTAGCGCTTCATCGTAAGAGCTCCCGAGCAAAGGTGCAGGTTCAGGCGTCGTCGAGGATCGCCGGCTCGCCGTGCCGGGCGCGCAGACGCATCGCCCTACCCCCGATCCACAGGCGGTCAACCTCGATCGCCTGCCAGCCGGCAGGCAGGAACGCAGGTCGGCTGGACCAGCTCTTCGGCTCGCCTCGCCCGATCCGCAGGCCCGTGAACCCGAACAGCAAGCTGGAGAGGAAGCCGGCGATGTTGGCGAAGAACGGACCAGCAGGGGCGCCGTCCGGCATCCTGTCGAGGCGGTACTCCAGGGTCTGCTGGAAACGGCCGACGACATAGCGGCCATAACCCTCGTCCAGCAGCCTCAGGGCCAGCCGCCGGTCGCCCGCCATAGCCGCCCAGGCGCCATAGAGCGCCGACAGCATCGGTGAGCCGACATAGTCCTCCCATCGGCCAAGATAGAAGGCCAGGGTTTTGCGCTCGGTGTCCGGATCGACCCGATAGCCATAGGGATAGAGGCCCAGCAGCGGCGAGGGCGTGGCCCCCTTCTCCTCTGTGACCACAAAGCCATCGTGGGCGGCGATCGCGCCGTCCGAGCGCATGGGGGGCGCCAGACCCTCGGCGACACGGCCCCAGATCTCCGGCGGGCGCAGGCCGCGGGCCGCAGCGGCGGCCTGGGCCTGGCCGAGCACCACCTTGGCGGCCATGATCGTCAGGGCGTCATTGTCGACCGCTTCGGCCCGCTCGGCCGGGCCGCCGTGGTGCAGGAAGGCGTAGCCCTCGTCGCGCAAGGTCACGCGGCTGACAATCCAGTCGGCGACGCCCGCGAGCACAGGCCAGGCATCCTCATCGGCGAAACGGGCGTCTGCGGTCGCAGCGGCGTATTGTGCGAAGGCGCGCGCGACATGGAGCGTGACGTGATCTTCGCGCCAGGCGCCCGTGCCGCCACCGGGCGCGGCTTCCTCGTAGGTGAGCGGCGCGGCCTCCCACGGGAACTGCAGGCCCTCGCGCCCCATCAGCTTGGCGTTGTTGCGGGCGGCCACCAGGCCCCGGCTGCGAAAGTCGAGCAGCGCGCGGGCCGCCTGGGGCTGCAGCAGCGAGAGGGGCTCGATCGCGAAGGCGTCGATGTCCCACATCACGTGGCCATAGTAGTAGTGATAGTCGTGCCAGCTGGCCAAGCCGAAGATCGACGTCGAGCACGGCGAGGCGCCATGCACCGAGGCGTTCAGATAGTAGAAGGCCGCGTCGGCCAGAGCCTGCCAGCGGGGCTCGGCGCCGACGAGCCGGATGCGTCCGAGCCACAAATCTTTCCAGCACGCGCGGTTGTCCTGGCGCAGGCGATCAAAGCCCGTCTCAAGCGCACGGGCCAGCAGCCGGACGGCCTCATAGTCGGGCTGTTGATGCAACACGCCGGGCACGAGGCTGACGATCTGCAGCAGCCGGACGGGTTTTTCGCCGACCAACGGCATGGCGTGGCTGACCACCGCCGGGGCCAGCGGATGCGACAAGGCCAGGCTCCTTTCGCTTCCTTCCGGCGCGAAGGACGCGAAGGCGACGCCGCAACGGCCAGAACCGCCGCCGCCTTCCCAGCACAACGCGCCATCGCCAACGGTCTTGGCCTCGCCCGGCGTGTCCAGGCGCAGGTCGGCCAGGCGACCACGCAGACCTCTCACGTCGACGAAGCTGCGCCACTCCAGGCGGCAGGGTCCATCAGCTTCGACGACCAATTCCTGGACCACGATCGTCGGCTGGGATCGGCTGCAGAAGGCGCTGACCCGCAAGGAGAGCACCCTGTCGCCAAGACGGAGGAGCGCGCGGGTGACGAGCTCGCCGGTCGCGAAGTCGTGGGCTTGGTCGATCGGCTCGACGGCGTGGGGCGCATCGCTGGCCCAGACGCCGTCGACGGCCAGGTCGAGGCCGAACGGAAACGGCGCCTGGGCGATGGCTTCTATCCCGCGCTCGGGATGGACGCCGGTGAAGCCCGAGACCAGCGCCATGCCGCTGTGCACGACGGTCTCGCGAAGACGCAGGCCAATCAGACCATTGGAGAGATAGGCTGGAAGGTCGTTTCCCAACGGCCCTTTCGCGGACGGCGGGCTGGCGGGCGCGGGCATGGCCTAGTGGCGCATGTCGTCCGCCGCCTTGCCGACCGCATTGGGCTTGGCCGCCTCGCCGGAGCCGGCCTCGTCGTCGGCGTTGGTGGAGCGGTCGAGCTTCGTGACCATCTGGGCGTGCTTCTCCAGCTTGGGCGCGGTCTCGGCGGCGAAAGCCTTCAGATCGGCGTTGTCGCCGGTCTTGGCGTAGCCGTTGAACGCCAGCAGGGCCTCGTGGTGGGCCATGGTCTGCTGGTCGAGATAGCGGTCATCGAAATCCTTGGCCGAAGCGCCGTGCAGGTTGTCGAGCATGCCCTTGCGGCGCTCGTCCAGGGCCGTGGGCAGCGGCCCAGGCGCCTTGCCGGCGGCGACCAGGGCCTTGAGCTTGGCGTCGGCGGCTTCGTGGTCCGCGATGATCATCCTCGCCGAGGCCTTCACATCCGGGCTGGCCGCCTTGTCCAGCGCCAGCTTGGAAGACGCGATCTCGTACATGCCGCCGATCGCGGCGTCGCGGACGAAGGCGTCCGCATTCAGGGCTCCGGTCGCGCCGGTGGCGACACCGGTCGCCGCCCCGGCGACGTCCTGGGCGATGTTGGCCGGTTCGTTCTTCTGTCCCTCGGCGCGTTGCTCGTCCGGAGCCTTGTTGCAGGCCGCCAGCAGGCAGGTTGTCGCCAGGATCAAAGCCGTCACGCGCATCGAAGTCCCTCCTCGGTTCAGGAGAGCCAACGCCCCCAGTACGCGGAGGCTCGATGCTGCGTCATTTGATTGGCGGAGTGGCGCTCAACAGACTAGCGACCCCTTCCAGGATGGCGGCCCTGTCGGTCGGCTTCTGGATGACCGCCACGTCCGCCAGGCGCGGCGGGATCATGACCCGCTCGTAGCCCGTGAGGAAAACGAACGGCACGCCGGCGCTCTTCAGACCGTCGGCGAGATCGAACAAGGGCCCCTCGCCCAGATTTATGTCCACGACGGCGGCATCCAGACCGCCGCCGGCCAAGGCGTCCAGCGCCAAGCTGGAACGCGGCAAGGGGCCGATCACCTGGGCCCCGGCCTCACGCAAAATCCGGCCTGTATCGCTGGCCAGATAGAAGTCGTCCTCGACGACAAGAATACGTTTGCCGCAGAGGTCTGGCGTGTGAGGGATCGTCTTTTCGGGCATCAAGCCCTCCATGACGGGCGGCGTTCGAGGTCAAACGTTCGCCGAAGCGTTCGTTTCCGTCACCGCGAAAGGTGCAGATCCGCCAGCAGCCGCATCACCGCCGCGGCGGTGACCGGCTTCTCCATACGAGGAACATCCGACAGCCGGTCCGGAATGATTTCCGGATCGTAGCCGGTAGCGAACAGGAACGGCGCCCCCAGCGCGCGCAGCCTGTCCGCAACGGGAAAGACGCGTTCCCCCACCAGATCGATGTCGAGAATGGCCAGGTCCACCACCTGGCCGCTTTCGATCAGTCGCTGGGCGTCCTCGACGCGGCCGAAGGGACCAAGAACCCTTGCGCCGGCCTCCGTCAGCGCAGCAGCCAGATCGTCGGCGAGATAAAACTCGTCCTCGACGATCAAGACCGCCGCTCCCGTCAGAGAATCCGCCATGCTCAGCCCCACACAGATCGAGGCGAAGGCATAGGAGAGGCGCAAAGAGCGCCAAATAACCTATGTTATTCCCTACGAACTCTGGTCGGAGGCCGCTTCCAGGGCGGGACGATCCAGCAGGGTCATTTGCGATCCGCGCATGTCGATCAGGCCGTCGCGCCGCATCTGCTGCAGGGTCCGGTTGACGTGCACCAGGCTCAGACCAAGGGCGTCGGCCAAAATCTCCTGCTTGATCGGCAGATGGAAGTGCTCGCCACGCACCTCGCCGATTTCGGCCAGGCGCGCGTGCAGTTCCAAGAGCAGATGCGCCATCCGCTCGTAGGCCGTCTGGCGCCCGAGCCGCACGATCTGGTCGATCATCCGCCCGTGCTGCGCGGCGGCGGCGGCGGCGAAGGCCCGCGGCAGGCGCTCGCCGCCCGCCGTAAAGCCCGACTGGGCATAGCGCACCTTCAAAGGCGTCAGGGCCACGGCTTCGACGCCGCGCTGCGACCGGGTCAGGAGATCAAAGCCGACGGCGTCGCCGGGCAGCAGGAACGCCAGAATCTGCCGGCGACCATCCCGCAGCGATCGCGCCAGGCAAGCCCACCCGGCAAGCAGGAACATCGGCGGAGCCCCCACCAGCGCCAGGTCCTTGCCGGCGGGGTAGGATTCGACGCGTCCCAGCTGCGCCTCCAGCGCCGCGAGATCTTCCTCCTGGAAGACGCCATGGCGCCTTAGTCGAACGACATAGGATCTTTCGCCCGTCCATTGGAGCGGAGCGCCTAGCATGGCGCGGGCGCCGTCGCGGGCCTTGAGGGTGCCATTTGAATCTTCATCGCTCGCTCCGTGCTAGCAGCGAGCCCCGTCCCGGTCTTTATCATCTGACACGCTGAACGCGCCGTCGACCCGATAAGGTGCGTTTTGGGAAAACTTTCGTCCGGATTGTAGCGATCCCCCAAGCTTCGCGTTATCGCCACGAGGATCGAAGCAAGTTACGTCGGACATCCGACATTGAAGCTCGAGAAGGCGATTCATGGGCGATACAAGCGTCGCAAAGGCCTCGTCCAGCATGGCCGATCGCATCGGGACCTTTGACTGGGGCCGGACCGACCTCGGCGGGGCCGAGACTTGGCCGCAAAGCCGCCGGACGGCCGTGGACGTGATGCTCGGCTGCGGCTTTCCCGCCCTTCTGTGGATGGGGCACAAGGCCGTAATCGTCTACAACGACGCCTATGCCGACCTGCTCGATGGCCGTGACGATCTTGGCCAAAGCGGCCTGGGATCCCTGAGCCCGGCCGCCGCCATCCTGGAGCCTACGCGCCAGGCCAGCCTGCGGGGCGAGACGGTGACCCTGGAGGATCATGCCTTGCCCCTGCGCCGCGACGGCGCCGTGGACGAAGGCTGCTTCACGCTGTCCTGCTCGCCGGTTCGCGACGAGGCCGGCGCCGTCGTCGCCACCTTCCTGATCCTGATCGAGACCACCGAGCGCGTACGGGCAGGCCAGGTCCGCAACCTGATGGTCGCCGAGCTGCAGCACCGGGTGCGCAACATCCTGGCCGTCATCCGGTCGATCGTCAGTCGCACGGCCGAGACCAGCGACACCGTCGAGGACCTGTCGGCGCATCTGGACGGTCGACTGTCCGCCCTCGCCCGCACCCAAGTGCTCCTGACCCGCAGCCCGGAGACGGGCGTGGATCTGGAGGGCCTGGTCCGTGACGAATTGCTGGCCCAGGTCGCCGACGAGCACCGCATCTCGATCGATGGCGGCGAGATCCTGCTGGCGCCGAAGGCGGCAGAGGTCATGACCCTGGCGGTCCATGAACTGGCCACCAACGCCGTCAAGTACGGCGCGTTGTCGGCGCCGGATAGCCGGCTGGCGATCAGTTGGTCGGTCCGCCCCCGCGAAGGCGTGGACTGGCTGGCCTTCGAGTGGCGCGAAAGCGGGGTCACGGTCGCGGTCGCAGCGCCCCGCCGGGCGGGATTCGGGTCCGTGCTGATCGAGCAGCGGGTGCCCTACGAGCTGATGGGCGAAGGAACCCTGGCCTTCGCGCCGGGAGGCGTGCGCTGCACGATCACGTTTCCCCTGATCCCCATGCGCAGCGTGCTGCAGACCGACGCCGGCTAGAGCCTGGCGCGCACCGCGCGCCCGGTACGATCCTGGATGACAAGACGCGGTGCGTAGCCGCAGCGAGCGAGCGTCCGGGCGTGGCTGCGCGCTTGACGCTCAGCCTCGGCTCCCGATCGATAGACCTGCATCAGCGCGTTGTCGCCGCAGAGCAACATCCATCCGCCGGGCAGCGGCCCGATACGCATCAGGACGACTTCCGGGAAGGGCTCGACCATTCGGCTAGCGTGCGCTCCCCGCGCCATATCTCCACTAACATTCGACATTGGCCGGGACGGATATTCGCAAAAAGAGGTCTTCGGGAGGGCCGGTCTCAGCAGAACTCGATTGGTCCCCGCCCGCGCCGGGCCTTAGTCCCCGGAGCCGGGTTCGGCCATCTTGCGATGCTGGCGGGCCAGGGCAGATTGCGGGGTGATCGCCGCGGTGGCCGCCTGCATCTTGTTTTTCAGGCCGTGCACCACGTCGCCTTCCCCCCGCATCATGGCCTCGAAACCGGTCTTGGCCACGTCGGCGGGATCATCCTTCTTCGATTGACCCACCTGGGTGTCGCTCATGCCGGCGCGCTCGAAGAAGGCCGTGTCGGTCGCTCCAGGCATCAGGCAGGTGACGGTGACGCCGCTGTCCTTCAGCTCGTCGCGCAGGGCGAAGGAGAAACTGTCGATAAAGGCCTTGGTGGCGTTGTAGACCGCCTGGAACGAGCCGGGCATCAGGCCGGCGATCGATCCCGTGAGCAGGATGCGCCCCTGCTCGCGCTCGCGCATGTCGCGGCCGATCAGGTGCAGCAGATAGATCGTGCCGGTGATGTTGGTGTCGATGACATGACGGGCTTGAGCGAAATCCTGGTCGAGGAAGGCGTGGCCCAGGCCATGGCCGGCGTTGGCCAGAAGATAGTCGACGGGCCGTCCGGCCTGGGAGATGGCGGCGTATAGCTGGTCGACGCCGTCGATGGTCGACAGGTCGACGCGGATCGCCGCTACGTCGGCGCCAGTTGCTCGAAGAACCTGGGCCGCCTCGGTCAGCGAGGTGTCGGCGGCGATGATCAGGTCGCAGCCGTGCTCGGCGCAGCGCTTGGCCAGCTCGTAGCCGATGCCGCTGGAGGCGCCGGTGACCACGGCGAGGGGGCGCGGGTCTTGCATGGTCTTGTCCTCCGATCTCATGGACGCAGCACCACCTTGGTGACCTCGTCCTGGTTGTCCTTGAAGAGGCGGTAGCCTTGGGCCGCCTCTTCCAGCGGCAAGCGGTGGCTGATGACGAAGGTCGGATCGATCTGGCCCAACTGGATCAGCTCCAGCAGTTGCTTCATGTACTTCTGGGTGTGGGTCTGGCCGGTCTTCATGGTCAGCCCCTTTTCCATGAAGGCGCCGACGGGAAACTTGTCGGTGACGCCGCCGTAGACGCCCGGCACCGAGACGTGGCCGCCCTTGCGACAGGCCATGATCACTTCGCGGAGCGCATGGGTGCGGTCAGTGGCCAGGCGCACCGCGGCCTTGGCCGCGTCGGCGATGTTGTCGGGGGAGAAGCCGTGAGCTTCCATGCCGACCGCGTCGATGCAGGCGTCCGGACCACGGCCGCCGGTCAGCTCCATCAGCGCCTCGCGGACCTTGACCTCGTGATAGTTCAGCACCTCCGCCCCAGCCGCCTTGGCCATGGCCAGACGGTTGGCGTGGTGGTCGATGGCGATGACTTTCGCCGCACCCTGCAGCAGGGCCGAGCGGATCGCGAACTGGCCGACCGGCCCGCAGCCCCAGACGGCGATGGTGTCGCCCGCCTCGATCCCGCAGTTCTCCGCCGCCATCCACCCGGTGGGGAAGATGTCGGACAGAAACAGCACCTGCTCGTCGGTCAGACCGTCCGGAACCTTGACCGGTCCGACGTCGCCATAAGGCACCCGGACATATTCGGCCTGTCCGCCAGCGTAGCCCCCGGTCATGTGCGAGTAATCGAAGATGCCGCTGACGGCGTGGCCATAGGCCACCTCGCTGATGTCGCCCTTCTCGGCGGGAATGGAGTTGTCGCAGCCCGAGAACTGGCCCGTCTTGCAGGGGCGGCAATTGCCGCAGGCGATGTTGAACGGCACGACGACGCGGTCGCCAACCTTCAGGGGCGCATTGTCGCCCTCGCCGCGGAGCGCGGGGCCAACCTCCACAACCTCGCCCATGAATTCGTGGCCCAGGACGTCGCCGGCCATCATCGAGGGGATGAAGCTGTCGTAGATGTGCAGGTCCGAGCCGCAGATGGCCGTTGCGGTCACTTTCAGGATCAGGTCGCGGGGATTGATGATCTTGGGATCGTCGACGGTCTCGACGCGGACGTCGTGCTTTCCATGCCAGGTCAGGGCGCGCATCAGGCCTCCTCTTTCTCGTGGCGGCCGGCGCCGCGCGGACCTTCGGAGGTCGTGATCTCGCCGGTTTCCATCAGTTGCTTGAAGCGCCGCAGTTCGCGGCGGGTCTGGGTATTGGGTTCGCGCTGAAAGAGTTTGGCGATCAACCGGCCGAGCACCCCGCCGGGCGCGTCATATTCGATCAGGGCGTGGACCTCGGTTCCCCGGCCGGGCGGGCCGTCGCGGAACTCGACCCATCCGCGGTTGGCCACCTGAGCGCCTTCCTCGGCTCTCCAGGCGATCCGGCGTCCAGGGTCGTCCTCGACGATCAGGCTGTCCCACTCGATGTCGGCGCCCGCCGGCCCCTTGACCACCCAATGGGAGCGGCGCTCGTCGACCACGTCGATGCGCTCGACGTTATCCATCAGGCGCTGAAGGTTCTTGGGATCGCGCCAGAAGGCGTAGAGCACGTCACGGGATCGATCGATGGTGATGGCGCGGGAGACATAGGTCTGGTCGCCGGGCTGCTTGACCAGGTTGGCGGGCGTGATGGGCGCATCGGTGTCGGTTGGCATGAGGTCTCCGTCGATGTCGTCAAAAGGTCGGCGCGCTCGCGGTAGGAAATCGCGAGCGCGCCACCGCGGGCTAGGCCGCAAGCCTTCGCCTAGCGGCGGTCTTCCCAGCCCAGGGGCGAGGCGTATGCGTTGGGTAGGGAAACGGCGGCGCAGATGCGGCGTTTCGACATGCATCAAATGTAATAGATTGAAAACTATACAGTAATTTCCATCGCGAACGCGCCCAGCGACGTTGCGTTGCTTATCATGAGACACCGGCCGGCGCCGTCGGCGCGGCCGCGCGTTGCGGCAGGATGCAGAGCGATCCGACCACCCGAGCAAAACGTCCCACCGATGTCGGCCTGTTGATCATCGACCTGATCAACGACCTGGATTTCCCGGGCGCAGGACCGCTGCGCCAAGCCTGTCGGGGCATCGCCGAGGATCTCGTGCAGTTTCGCGCGGAGGCCGACCGGGCGGCCGCCCCGACCATCTACGTCAACGACAACTTCGGACAGTGGCGCGCAGAGCGCGATGAGATCATCGCCCATGCCGGGCGAGCCGAAAGCCCGGCTCGCGATATCGTCGACAAGCTAAAGCCCCGCCCCGACGACTTCTTTGTCATCAAACCCCGGTTCTCGGGCTTCTACGCCACTCCCCTGCCGGTCCTGCTGCCCCAGTTGGGCGTCCAGCGCTTGATCCTGACCGGGGTCGCCACCGACATCTGCGTCCTGTTCACCGCCGCGGACGCCCACATGCGCCAGTACGACCTGTGGGTTCCCGAAAATCTCGTCGCCAGCGACGATCCGCAGCGCAACGCCTGGGCCCTGGAGATCATGCGCAACAGCATGGGCGCCTGCACAGCGTCGTCGCACGAACTGGCCTTCAGCGACTGGCGCGCCTGAGCGCCAGGGCCCGGCCTTGACGGCCAGGCCCTGGTCATCTGCTTTGCTCACCGCGCCTGTAGGAACGCTTCTGCGTCGAGGTCGACCTTCAGCTCTCGGTCCCATAGACGCAGCTGTCCGCAGGCGGCGAGGAAGGCGGCCACGTCGTCCGCGCCGTCGAGCTGGATCAGGCCCTCGTCATGATCTTCGGGCGCGACGCCCGCCCTGGCCAGCAACGGCAAGGCCTGGGCCGTGTAGCCGATGAACTTGCAGTGGGCGAAGGCGTCGCTGACGAAGTCCTTGGCGGTCTTGTCGGTCGACAGCAACGCCGCGCCTTCGGCCGACACCGCCAGCACCACCGCGTCGTAGAGCACCGAGGGGCCGCCATCGATCTTCTGCTTGCCCTGCGCGACCGTGCCGTCGTCGAGCACGGCGCCGGCGGTCTTGGGCGTGATAATTTCGTACACAGCCGGCAGCGACTTGACCGCCTCGGTCAGGGCCTCGACCAGGGCGACCGGCGCGCCGTCGGTGACCAGGATGCCGAGCTTGCGGCCCGCAAAGCTGCCCGGCGCACGCTTGACGATCGACAGCGGGTCGGACGGCTCCAGGGTCGTGAGCGTCGGCGAGGCCGCCGGCGCGGCGTCGGGCAGAGCCGGAAGGCCAAGGCCCGTGGCGACCACCCTGGCCAGGGTCTCGTCGATGTTGCGAAGGTGCGCCACCATCCGCTCGCGGATGTCGACCCGCTCGCACTTGGAAAGCTCGAACACCAGGGCGTCGCCGATGTGCTTCTGCTCGATCGGGGTCTGGCTGACGAAGAACTGCCGCGCCTGGCTGTAGTGATCGGAGAACGAGCCGGGACGCGCCTGGACCTTGCGGCCGTTCTCGGCGGCGTCGAAGTGGCGGTATCCGAGCGAGGGGCTCTGACGCGGGCCGCCCCAGCTGTTGGGTTCGTAGTTGGCCCGTCCCTTCACATTGCGCACGGCCATATGGCCGTCCTGCTGGAAGTGGCTGACCGGACAGCGCGGCGCGTTGATCGGCAGCTGCGTGAAATTGGGGCCGCCCAGGCGCTTTAGCTGAGTGTCGAGATACGAGAAATTGCGTCCCTGCAGCAGCGGGTCGTTGGTGAAGCCGATGCCCGGCACGAGGTTCTGCGTGCAGAAGGCGACCTGTTCGGTCTCGGCGAAGAAGTTGTCGACCAGCCCGTCCAGCACGAACTCGCCGACGATCCGCACCGGGACCTGTTCCTCGGGAATGATCTTGGTCGGGTCGAGGATGTCGAACTCGAACTGATCGGCGAACGCGTCGTCGAACAGCTGCACGCCCAGGTCCCACACCGGCGGCGCGCCCAGGTCGATGGCGTCCCATAGGTCGCGCCGATGGAAGTCGGGATCAGCGCCGTTGATCTTCTGGACCTCGTTCCACATCAGAGACTGCAAACCCAGCCGCGGCTTGAAGTGAAACTTGACGTAGGTGCTCTTTCCCTCGGCGTTGATCAGGCGGAAGCTATGGACGCCGAAACCCTCCATGAACCGGAACGAGCGCGGGATCGCCCGGTCGGACATGACCCACATGATCATGTGCATCGACTCCGGCGTCAGGGTGATGAAGTCCCAGAAGTTGTCGTGAGCGGTCTGGGCCTGGGGGAACTCTCGGTCTGGCGCCGGCTTGGCCGCATGGACAAGGTCGGGAAACTTGATCGCATCCTGGATGAAGAAGACCGGGATGTTGTTGGCGACCAGGTCCCAGTTGCCCTCCTTGGTGTAGAACTTGGCCGCAAAACCGCGGACATCGCGGGCCAGGTCGAACGAGCCCTTGGCGCCGACCACGGTCGAGAACCGGACGAACATCGGCGTCGTCTCACCAACCTCGGTCAGCACCTTGGCGCGGGTGTAGTCCGCCAGCGACTCCTTGAGCGTGAAGGTCCCGTGCACGCCATAGCCGCGGGCGTGGACCACTCGCTCGGGGATGCGCTCGTGGTCGAAATGGAAGATCTTTTCCCGGAAATGAAAATCCTCGAGCAAGGCAGGCCCCCGCTCGCCGACCCGCAGAGTGTTCTGGTCGTCGGCGATCGGAACGCCCTGCTGGGTGGTCAGCACTTCGCCATCCTCGGGCGCGATCTGGTGAAGCTCGCCGCCTTGGCCGCGTTCCGTGTCGAACTCGGCCGCGATCGAGCGCGCGCCGGTGTCCTTGCCGATCACCTTGGGCATGGGTTGTCCTTGTTGCTGGAGGTCCTCGGCCGGAAATCCCACCGCGAAGGAGGCGTTGCCCGCCGCCTCCTTTGATACTCAGGAGCATGGCGCTTGGAGCGAGAAGCAAACCCAGCTCCCAGCATGACCTCGGGCGCGACTGGCGCGTTGGTTGGCCAAGGCCGCCGGGAAGGACCATGATCAAGACGAAGACCAGGCTGGGCGGGAGCAGCGACATGGCCGCGGCGACCCGCAATCACCGATGGGACGCCACGCCGCTGGGCGCCATGACATCCTGGCCGTCGGCGGCGCGGACGGCGGTCGATCTGGCGCTGTCGATGAGCCAGCCAGCCTGCGTCTGCTGGGGACCCGACGCGCGGCTCATCTACAATGATCTCTATCGGACGATCCTTGGACATCGCCATCCCTGGGCCTTGGGCCAGCCGCTCTGCGAGATCTGGCCCGAACTGGCGGCGACCCTGCGGCCGGCCTTGGCAGCGGTGTTCGCCGGCCAAGCGCAGCTGTGGGACGATGCGCCCTTCGAACTGGACGCCGTCGGCGGCGCCCCCTCGACCAGCTGGTTCACCGCGACCTGGACCCCGATCAGGTCCGAGGACGGCTTGGTCGGCGGGTTCCTGATCGTCGCCACCGAGACGACCCGCCGACACGCGGCCGAGGCCGCGCTCCAGCATGACCAGGAACGGCAGGCCTTCCTGCTCGAACTGGCCGACACGCTAAGACCGCTGGGAGACGCCAACGACATCCAACTGGTCGCCGCCCGGGCCCTGGGCCGGCGCCTTGGAGCCAACCGTGTCGGATACGCCGAGGATCTTGGCGGCGGCGAGATCGCGGTGGTCCGCAACTATGTCGACGGCGTGCCCGGCATCGAAGGCCGTTACCGCTACGACGACTACGGCCCCGAACTGCTCGCCGCATTTGGAGAGGGGCGGACGGTTGTGCGCGACGACGTCGCTGGCGATCCGACCCTGACGCCGGCCGAAAAGGCCGCGCACGCGGCGCTGGCGCTTGGCGCGACGGTCAACGTCCCGCTGCTCAAGGACGGCGACTTGCGCGCCGTTCTGTTCGTGCATTTCAAGGACGCTCACCGGTTCGACGAGCGGGAAATCGCCTTGATGCGCGAGGTCGCCGAGCGCACCTGGGCCGAGGTCATGCGGGCCCGCGCCGAGCAGGAGACCCGGCGCTCCGAAGAACGCTACCGCACGCTCTTTTCATCGATGGACGAGGGCTACTGCATCATCCAGATGCTCTACGGCGCCGACGGTGTCGCCAACGACTGGCGCTTCATCGAGGTCAATCCGGCCTTCGAAAAGCACAATGGCCTGACCGCCGCGACGGGCCGCACGATCAAGGACCTGGCTCCGGGAATCGAGGGACGCTGGATCGAGATCTACGACCGCGTCGCCCAGACCGGCGAGAGCCTGCGCTTTCAGGAACCTTCGGGCGCGCTGGGAAGCCGGATCTTCGACCTCTACGCTTTCCGCGTGGGAGAGGCCCAAGAGCGCAAGGTCGCGGTCCTATTTACCGACATCACCGAGGCCAAGCGCCTGGCCGAGCGCCAGTCGATCCTGCTGGCGGAAGTCCAGCACCGCGTGCGCAACACCCTGGCGATGATCAGAACCCTATCGGACCGCACTCTGCGGGGCGCGACGTCGCTGGATGAGTTCGCCGTCGCCTGGCGCGGTCGCCTGGCCATACTGTCGCGGGTCCAGGCGCTGCTCACCCGATCCGCCAACACCGGCATAGACCTTGTGTCGATCGTCCGAGAAGAGCTGGCCGCACAGGCCCCGGACGACAGCTTGTACCGTATCGAGGGGCCCGACCTTACCTTGCCGCCCAAGGCCGCCGAGGTCGTAACCCTGGCCGTGCATGAGCTGGCGACCAATGCCTTGAAGCACGGAGCACTGTCGGCGCCAGACGGTAAGATCGAGGTTTCCTGGGCGGTGGAAAGCCGCAACGACCGCGACTGGCTCTCCTTCCTTTGGCGAGAACGGGGCCTGGTTCTGCAACCGGACGCGCCGTCCTCCCGCCGCGGGTTTGGCCGCGAATTGATCGAGCGGCGCGTGCCCTATGACCTGCAGGGCGAAAGCGAACTGACCGTCGGCCGGGATGGCGCGACGTGTCGGCTGGCCTTTCCGCTGGTGCATCGCGCCAGCGTCCTCGAAACCGGGGTTCCTGAACGGGCGAGCGTTTTCGACGGTGCGCCCGACGACGACCCGCGTGATCTTTCAGGCCAGCGCATACTGCTGCTCGAAGACGACTTCCTGCTGGCGTCGGAAGCCGCGCAGGCGCTGCTGGATGCGGGCGCCAAGGTGCTGGGACCTTTTTCCACCGAGGGGGCGGCGCTGGCGGCGATCGGCGAGGGTCGGCCGACCGGCGCGGTGCTGGATGTCAATCTTGGGATAGGCCACAGCCTGCGGGTCGCGCGTGCGCTCAGGGCGGCGCGCGTTCCGTTCGTGTTCCTGACCGGGTACGACGATATCGTCTTTCCGCCCGATCTCGCCAAGATCACGCGGCTGAAGAAGCCGGCCGCCATGGACAAGGTGATCCAGGCGATCGCCCTTTCTCAGACGCCAAGCTAGCTCAGTTTGCCGCCAACTTCACCGAGCGCGCGCAGCAGGCCGTCGAGCGTATAGGGCTTGCTCAGGAGCAGAAAGTCGTGGGCTCCGCTGTCGGCCAGGACGTGGCTGTAGCCGCTGGTGAGGATGACGCCCAGTCCTGGCCAACGCTCGCGGATCTGGCGGGCCATGTCCAACCCGCTCGTTCCGGGCATGACCACGTCGGTGAAGACGAGATCGAACTGGGCTGCGCTCGCCTCAAGGGTCGCCAGGGCGGCTTGCGCATCGCAGACCCTCGTCACCGCGTGCCCCATCTCCTCGAGCATTCCAGCCGCAAATTGGCCGACTTCGATATTGTCCTCGACCAGCAGGATGCGCATCGGCTCGACCCGTTCTTCGGGCTTTGGCGAGGCGGCTTCGGCGGCTCGACCAGCTGCGGTCATGGGCAGATAGAGCGTGAAGGTCGAGCCCTGCCCTTCGCGGCTCTCGACCGCGACCTCGCCGCGCGACTGCTTTGCGAAGCCGTAGACCTGGCTCAAGCCCAGGCCGGTGCCTCGATTGACGGGCTTGGTGGTGAAGAAGGGCTCAAAGATCTGCGCCAGTGTCTGCGCCGACATTCCGGTCCCCGTGTCGGTCAGGGAGATGGCCAGGAAATCGCCGGACACGGCGGCGTGACCGCGCACGGCCGGGACCCCGCCGGCGCGCCTGACCCGGATAAGAATGCTTCCGCCCTCGGGCATGGCGTCGCGCGCATTGACCACCATGTTGATGATGGCGGTGTCGAACTGTCCAGGGTCGGCGCTGACCCACAGATCACGCGCCTCGTAGGTCTGCCGCACCTGGACAGACGATCCGGCCGAGGCGGCGATGATCTGTCCTAGCCCCTCCATTCGCGTAACGGCGTTGAACCTCTCGGGCCGCAAGGGCTGACGCCGGGCGAAGGCGAGCAGTTGTCTGGTCAGCAAAGCCGCACGCTCGGAGGCCGAAGCTATGGCCTCCACGTACTTGCCCCATCGGGGTGCAAGGTCGGCGCGCTGCAGGAACTCCGCCGAGGAGCGAATGACGGTGAGCAGATTGTTGAAGTCATGCGCGACCCCGCCCGTCAATCGGCCGATCGCCTCCATCTTCTGAGCCTGGGCCAGGGCCTCGCGGGTGCGCTCGATCTCGTCCTGGGCGCGGCGCTTTTCGGTGATGTCTCGCGTGACCTTGGCAAAGCCGAGCAGACGTCCATTCTCGTCACGGATAGGATCGATGAGGACATGGGCCCAGAACGGTTCTCCGCTCTTGCGGACGCGGATCGCCTCGCCCTCGAACTTGCCCTCTTCGAGCGCCCTTGCCAGCGCCGCGGCCGGCGCGCCGGCGGCGCGGTCTTCGGGCGTGTAGAACATCGAGAAATGCCGCCCCATCACCTCACCGGCCCTGTAGCCCTTGATGGCCTCGGCGCCGGAGTTCCAGTTGGTGACGTTGCCGACTGGGTCGAGCATGTAGATGGCGTAGTCGCGCACGCCCTGCACGAGGCGCTGGAAGCGTTGCTCACTCTCGTAAAGCGCCTTGTCGGCCGCCTTGCGGGCCGAGACGTCGCGGGTGATCTTGGCGAAACCGATGACTTCGCCGTCCTCGAAGACGGGATCGATGACGACGTGCGTCCAGAACCTGGAGCCGTCCTTGCGGACCCGCCAGCCTTCGGCTTCGAACCGGCCTTCGCGCCGCGCCGTCTCGAGCGCCCGGGCGGGCATGTCCCGCGCCCTGTCCTCCTCGGTGTAGAAGATCGAGAAATGGCGTCCTACGATCTCTTCGGCCGCATAGCCCTTGAAGAGCGCCGCCCCCGTGTTCCAGGTCGCGATCGTGCCGTCGGCGTCGACCAGATAGACCGCATAGTCGACGATGGAATCGATGAGGCGCTTGTTACGCTCGGCCTCGTCGCGCTCCCCCAGCCTTCGCCTTTTCACCATCACTCACGCTGTTCGCCGACGGCCATTCCTTGCGCTGTACAACGGGATCCAAGCCTTCTCAAGCCGCCTTCCGCTCAACATCCGGAAGAACATAAGCCCCCGATAACATTTGATTTTGTTGGGAACGGAGCGATTAAGGCGATCAAACGCGGCGGCCTTTTTCAGACCGACGAGAAGGCGGAGCGATCAGTCGACTGCGGCGTTTGCCATGGCGATTTGCGGAGACGCCATGACAGACGCCCCAATACCAAGCCGCCCGCTCGCCGCCTGGAACACGCCCTCGACACGGATCCTGATCGGCCTGGCGATCGGCCTTTTTGCGGGCGTGGCGGTGAACATGCAGGCGCCGCAGTTGCACGGGCCGGCCCTGACGATCTTGGCCCCGATCGGTCGCCTCTGGCTGGACGCCCTGACCATGACCGTCGTGCCGCTCGTGTTCGGACTGCTGGTCGGCGCCGTCGGCTCGGCCGCCTCCAAGGCCTCGGCCGGCGGCGTGACCGCCCGCGCCATGGCCTGGTTCTGCATGCTGCTTGTCGGCGCCTGCACCTTGGGAGCGCTGGCGGCTTTGCTTCTTCTCGACTGGCTGCCCATTCCCGATGGCGGCCTGACCTTGCGCAGCGCCAACGGCCCGGCCCCTGCCGTCGAAAGCCGCGCCTGGTTCGAAGGCCTCATTCCGGCCAACCCGGTCAAGGCCGCCGCCGAGATGAACATGACGCCGCTGGTCGTCTTCGCGCTGTTCTTCGGTTTCGCGACGACGCGTATCCGCCAGGAACTACGTGTGTCGCTGGCGAACACCTTCGAAGGCCTGGTCGAGACCATGCTGGTGATCGTTCGGTGGGTGCTGCTGGCGGGTCCCCTCGGCGTCATGGCCCTGGCGTTCGGCGTCGGCGCTCAAGCCGGTGGCGCGGCGGCGGGCGCGCTTGCGCACTACGTGCTGGCCGTGGTCGTCGCCTGTCTCACGGTTATCCTCGCCGCCTACCTGCTCGTCACGGTCCTGGGCAGGATATCGCCTTTAGCGTTCGCGCGTGCGGCGGGACCGGTCCAGGCGATCGCCCTTGGCTCCCAGTCCTCGCTGGCCTGTCTGCCGGCCATGATCAACGCGGCCGGCGTGTTGAAGGCGTCGCCCAACGTATCCGGCGTGGTCCTGCCGCTAGCGGTGGCGATTTTCCGAGCCGCCAGCGCGGCCGCCAATGTCGCGGTGGCGATCTATCTGGCCAAGGCCTTTGGCGTGGCGCTGACCCCGGCCAGCGTCGGCATGGCCGTGCTGGTCGCCGCGGCGGTCAGCCTGGCGGCCGTCGGCTTGCCTGCGCAGGTATCGTTCTTCGCCACTATCGGACCTGTCGCCCTGGCGCTGGGCGCCCCGCTTGGGGCGTTGCCGCTCCTGCTGGCGGTGGAGACGATCCCCGACCTCTTCCGCACGCTCGGCAACGTGACCTCAGACCTGGCCATCACCCGGATCCTGGGACGCGAACGGAAATCTTCGCGCCCGCACCCTGGAGAACGCGACCAGCCCATGGAGGCAAGCCGTGCCCTATGACGCCGTCGTGGTCGGCGCCGGGCCGGCCGGCCTGACCGCCGCTACCTATCTGGGCCGCTTCCGCCGCCGGGTGCTGGTGCTCGACGGCGGCGAGCCGCGCGCCAACTGGATACCTGAAAGCCACAATACGCCAGGCTTTCCCGAGGGCGTCGGCGGGCCCGCGCTCCTGGCTCGGCTGCGGCTTCAGGCTGAACGCCACGGCGCGGAGATCATCGGGGCCCGCGCCGACCGGCTGGTCAGGATCAAAGACCATTTCGAGATCGCCCTTGAGCAGCCGGCCGCGCCAGTCAGGGCGCGGTTCGTGCTGCTGGCCACCGGCGTGATCGACCGCAAGCCCCCGATCGAGGGCGTCGACGAAGCCATCCGGCGGGCGCTGGTGCGGATCTGCCCGATCTGCGACGCCTACGAGGCCATCGACAAGCGCATCGCCGTCCTGGGCGACGGCCCGCTCGGCGCGCGTGAAGCCCTTTTCCTGAAGACCTATTCGACCCGCGTGACCCTGCTGCACCTTGGCCGCCTGGGCGAGCAGGTCGACACTGAACGGCTTGCGGCGAACGGCGTCGAAGTCCTCCCGACCATGGCCCGCGACATAACGCTCGGCGATACCGTCCGCACGGTCTGCGGCGGCCGGACGCACGAGTTCGACTGCCTCTACCTGGCGCTCGGCTGCGAGATGCAGAGCCGTCTGGCTGTGAGTTGGGGCGCCGCCCACGATGGCGACGGCAATCTGATCGTCGATCGCCACCAGCAGACTTCGATCGACGGGCTGTACGCCGCCGGCGACGTGGTTCGCGGTCTAAACCAGATCGCGGTCGCTGCTTCAGAGGCCGCCATCGCGACAGCGGACATCCATCGCCGCCTTCGCGGCGCGTGAGGCTCAGGCGGCGCGGATCCGGATCTTGTCGACCTCGCCGAGGATCAGATCCATGGCCGAGCCAGCTTGGCTAGACCTCGGCTCCAGCCGCTGCTGGCTCATGATCTTGACCAGTGAGGCCCGAGCCCGGCTGACACGGCTTTTCACAGTGCCGATCACCACCCCGGTGATCGCGGCCGCCTCGTCGTAGGAAAGGCCGCCGGCGCCGACCAGGATCAAAGCTTCGCGTTGATCTTCGGGCAGAAGCGCCATCCCGCGTCGCAGGTCGTCCAGATCCAGCAGGGCATTGGCGTCATCGCTCGCCACCAGCGTCTGCTCGGCCCTCTCCTGATCCAGCGCGTGCTCGCGCCACGACCGCCGCTTCTCGGAATAGAACTGGTTGCGCAGGATCATGAAGGCCCAGGCCCTCATGTTCGTGCCCACCGCATAGCTTTCCCGAGCGTTCCAGGCTTTCAGCAAGGTTGCTTGGACGAGGTCGTCGGCCGCGCTGACGTCCCCCGCCAAGCTTCGGGCGAAAGCGCGCAGTCGCGGCAGGACTTCGACCAGTTCGGCCTTGAAAGCCCGATCGCGCGGCCTGTCATCGAACGAAGTCATGTCAGCTCCCGGGGCCTGTCGCGGAGAAACGCGCGCGTCCCAGGCCAAGACCCGTCAGATGTCCTTTGTTACGCGGGAAGGACCTTAGTCGGTCCCGCCCCTACTGCAGACGGCAGACCGAGCAAACGCAGCGCGCCGTGGGTCGCGCCCGGACCGCCCGTGAAACGCTCAGCCGGGATCGGGGCGATCTCCGCCACGCGTTCGGTCGCGCTGCCCGGGCCGCCGTCGCGTGGGATCAGCACGACCGCGTTCGGATGGCAGGCTTCCAGCAGGCGGATCAGGTCGGCGACGATCATGCGCTCTCCACGGCCCGGGGGATTTCCTGCGTCGGCAACGGCCGACTGGGCGCACGTCGGCGCGGACGCCGCGCTGGCCCCTCCTCCCCATAGGCGGCGAAGCTGCGCGGTTCGCCGGGCGCGGCGTCGTTAGCCGGCAGGGCGGCGCTTCTGCCAGCCAGCAGCCGAAGGAACATCGCGGCATACTCGGCGGCGGACGATCGCCAGGAACTATCGGACGCCATGGCGTTCAGCTGCACCCGTCGCCAACCGTCGGGATCGCGGTAGAGCGCGCAGGTGCGCCGGATGGCGTCTTCCAGCATGTCGCGCGTGGGCGGTGCGAACTGCACGCCGGTGGCGGCGGAACGGGCGATGGCGGCGGAATTGGCGTCGATGATGGTGTCCGACAGCCCGCCGGTACGCGAGACGACCGGGATGGCGCCGTAGCGCATAGCGCAAAGCTGGGTGAGGCCGCAGGGTTCGAAGCGCGACGGCGCGAGGATAGCATCGGCCCCGGCCTGGATCAGGTGGGCCAGATCCTCGCGATAGCCGATGAACCGCCCCATCGCTCCCGGATAGGCCTTGGCCGCCTCCCTGAATGCGGCTTCATATCGGGCCTCGCCCTGCCCGCAGACGACAAGTTGTGCGCCCTCCGCAAAGAGGACGGGCAGCGCATCGAGCAACAGGTCCACGCCCTTCTGATCGGTGAGACGGCTGAGGATGCCAAACAGCGGCGCCTGCGCATCGGCACGCAGGCCGAAGTGCGACTGGATCGCCAGCTTGTTGATCGCCCGCCGCTCGACGGTCTCGGCCGTGTACTGCGCCTTGATGTCCGGGTCGCTGGCCGGATTCCAGACCTCGGTGTCGATGCCGTTGAGAATGCCCACCAGGTGCCGGGCGCGCGACTTCAACAGCCCGCCCAGGCCCATGCCGCCCTCCTCGGTGGTGATCTCGGCGGCGTAGCTGGGCGAGACGGTGGTGACCTGGTCAGCGAACTGGATGCCCGCCTTCAGGTAGCCGATGTCGCCATAGTACTCGACGCCGTCGATGGCGAAGGCCTCTTGCGGCAGTCCGATCTTGGCCAGCAGGCGGGCGGGAAACCGTCCCTGGAAAGCCAGGTTGTGAATCGACAGCACGACTGGCGGGACGGGCCCGCGGCGGGCGTTCCCACGAGCATAGTGCATGTAGGCCGGCGTCAGACCCGCATGCCAGTCATGCGCCTGGATGAGGTCTGGCTGGTAATCGGGCAACAGACCAAGGCCAATCTCGGCGGCCACCTTGGCCAGGGCCGCAAAGCGCACCCCGTTGTCGGCCCACTCCCTGCCGGAGGGTTGCAGATAGGGGTTGCCAGGCCGGTCGAAGAGATGCGGCGCGTCGATCACCAGCAGCTGGAGGGATCCCACCCTGCCCCGCACGAGGCTGGCCCGGCCGCCCATCAGGCTGGAGAAGCGATGAATGCGCTCGGCCCCTTCGAGCGCCGCCATGACCGCCGGATAGCCCGGCGTCAGGCTCGTGACGCGTATGCCCTCCTTGGCCAAGGCCAGCGGCAGCGCGCCGGCGACATCGGCCAGACCGCCGGTTTTGATGAGGGGAAAGATTTCTGCCGTGACCGAAAGGACGTTGGGGCCGCTCATCGGGCGGCGCCGAAAATCGCAGGCCGCGAGGAATGTTCGCTACCGCACACAAGACGTCGACGCGCCCCGAAGGTCATGACCAGGAAACTCCATGAGACGCTCGGCGAAACAACAAGCAGGGCCAAGGGTTCCGCGCTTTTCTTTTTGACATTGCGCGGCACGGATTTCGTGATCGCCCGTTGTGCACCCGCAGCATAGCGGAGGCATTCGGGTGGGCGTTGAAACGGGGCGATCTTGGGCGGCCGACCCCTTCGGTTTCCTGGGACGGCATGGGGGCGTGGTGCGCGCCTATCAGCCTGGCGCGGCCGCGGTGGAGGTCATCGCCCGCAAGACGCGGCGGCGGCTGGCGACCCTGACCGAAGTTGAGCCGGGCCTCTTCGAAGGCGAGCTGAAGGGCCGCGCGGCTTACGCCTTCAGGATCATCTGGCCCGATGGCCCGCAGGAGATCGAGGACGTCTACGGCTTTGGCCCGGTGCTATCCGACGAGGACCTGACGTCGATCGCCGGCGGCGATCCGCTGCGCCTTGCCGAACGGCTAGGCGCGACGCCGCGCCGGCTGGAGGAGGTAGACGGCGTATCCTTCTCGGTCTGGGCCCCCAACGCGCGCCGTGTCGGCCTGGTCGGCGACTTCAACGGCTGGGACGGCCGACGCCATCCCATGCGGCTACGGCATGACAAGGGCGTGTGGGAGATCTTCATTCCGCGCCTGTCGGCGGGCGAGCGCTACCAGTTCGAGATCGAGGGCGCCGACGGCGTGGTTCGTCGCAAGGCCGATCCGCTGGCCAGGGCGACCGAGGCGCCGCCGGCAACGGCGTCCATCGTCGCCCCCGTGCTCGACCACGCCTGGGCCGACGAGGCCTGGATGGCCGCGCGCGGCGAGCGCCAACATCCCGGCGCGCCGATCTCTATCTACGAGGTCCACGCCGGCTCCTGGCGGCGGCCGTGGGACGGCCGCCAGTTCCACGACTGGGACGAACTGGCCGACCAACTGATCCCCTATGTCGCCGGCCTTGGCTTCACTCACCTGCAGCTGATGCCGATCATGGAACACCCGTTCGGCGGTTCCTGGGGATACCAGCCGCTGTCGCAGTTTGCGTCCTCGGCGCGTTATGGCTCGCCGGCGGCCCTGGCGCGTTTCGTCGATCGCTGCCACCAGGCGGGTCTGGGGGTCATACTCGACTGGGTGCCAGCCCACTTTCCAAACGACGCCCACGGGCTGGAGCGCTTCGACGGCACCGCGTTGTACGAGCACGATGATCCGACCGAAGGCTTCCATCCCGACTGGAACACCCTGATCTACAACCTCGGCCGCGAGGAGGTTCAGGCCTTCCTGATCGCCTCGGCGCTGCACTGGCTGGACCGGTTTCACATCGACGGCCTGCGCGTCGATGCGGTGGCTTCGATGCTCTATCGCGACTACAGCCGCGCGCCCGGACAGTGGAAGCCGAACATCCACGGCGGCCGCGAGAACCTGGAGGCGGTGGCCTTCCTGCAGCGGCTCAACGCCACGGTCGCCGACCGCTTTCCCACCGCCATCACGATCGCCGAGGAGTCGACCTCGTGGCCGGGCGTCACCGCGCCGGTCGACCAGGGCGGCCTTGGCTTCACCTACAAGTGGAACATGGGGTGGATGAACGACACCCTGCGCTACATGCACCGCGACCCCGTGCATCGCGGCTGGCATGGCGGCGACATCGGCTTTGGACTGGTCTACGCCTTCAGCGAGAAGTTCATCCTGCCGCTGAGCCACGACGAGGTCGTGCACGGCAAGGGCGCCCTGGTGGCCAAGATGCCCGGCGACCGCTGGCGCCAGTTCGCCAACCTGCGCGCGCTGCTGGCGCTGATGTGGGCCCACCCGGGCAAGAAGCTGCTGTTCATGGGCGGCGAGTTTGGCCAGTTGCGCGAGTGGAACCACGACCGCGAACTGGACTGGGCTCTGCTGGAAGAGGCCGACCACCACGGCCTGCAGCGGCTGGTGGGCGATCTCAACCGGATCTACCGGGACGAAGGGGCCCTGCACCACACCGACGCCGATCCGCGCGGCTTTTCCTGGATCGCCGAGAACAACGACGGCGATGGAGTCTTCCTGTTCGAGCGCCGCTCGTTCCATGGCGGCGCGCCGCTGGTCATGGCCGTCAACATGACGCCCATGCCCCGCGAACGCCGGCGCGTGGCCGTTCCCTTGCCTGGTCGCTGGACCGAGATCCTCAACACCGACGCTGGGTTCTACGGCGGCGGCGATCTTGGCAACCAGGGCGGCGTCACGAGCTTTTCAGCCGGCGACGGCGAGCAGGTCGAGCTGACCCTGCCCCCGCTGGCCGCGATCTTCCTGCGCTATGAAGGACCCTGAAACTTGACCCCATTGCCTGAACGCCTCGACGCCGGAGTCCCCTACCCGCTCGGCGCGACCTTCGACGGCCTCGGCGTCAATTTCGCCGTGTTCTCCGCCAATGCCGAGCGGATCGACCTGTGTCTGTTCGATCCTTCGGGCCGCAAGGAGCTGGCGCGCTTTCCCCTGCCCGAATGCACCGACGAGGTCTGGCACGGCTACCTGCCCGATGCGCGCCCAGGGCAGCTCTACGGCTTCCGCGCCTACGGTCCCTATGCGCCCGAACGGGGCCACCGGTTCAATCCCAACAAGCTGCTGCTCGACCCTTACGCCCGCCGACTGGCTGGTCAGTTGCGCTGGACCGACGCCCTGCACGGCTATCATGTCGGCTCGCCACGCGGCGACCTTTCCTTCGACCGCCGCGACAGCGCCCCGGCCATGCCCAAGGCGGTCGTATCAGCCGACGCCTTTGACTGGGACGGCGACCGGCGGCCCAACACGCCATGGTCCGAGACGGTGATCTATGAGGCCCACGTCAAGGGCCTGACGGCCCTGCTGGAAGAGGTCACGCCATCGGAGCGCGGCACGTTCGCGGCGCTCGCCCATCCCAAGGTGATCGCCCACCTGCAGCGCCTGGGCGTCACGGCGCTGGAGCTGATGCCGGTCCACGCCTTCACCCAGGATCGCTTCCTGCAGGAGCGCGGCCTGTCGAACTACTGGGGCTACAACACCCTGGCCTTCTTCGCGCCGGAAGCCCGCTACCTGGCGACCGGCAGCCACGACGAGTTCCGCCTGGCCGTGCGGCGCCTGCACGCCAGCGGCATCGAGGTGATCCTCGACGTGGTCTACAACCACACCGCCGAGGGCAGCGAGCTGGGCCCGACCCTGTCGCTGCGGGGCCTCGACAACGCCACCTACTACCGACTGCTGGCCGACAACCCGCGTCACTGCATCAACGACACCGGCACGGGCAACAGCCTCAACATGGCGTCGGCCCGGGTGGTGCAGATGGTCGCCGACTCCCTGCGCTACTGGGCCCAGTCGTTTCGGATCGACGGCTTCCGCTTCGACCTCGGCGTCACCCTGGGTCGCGAAGGCGACGCCGGCTTTTCGCCAGGCGCGGCCTTTTTCGACGTCCTGCGGCAAGACCCGGTGCTGGGCCGGCTGAAGCTGATCTCCGAGCCCTGGGACATCGGCCCGGGCGGCTACCAGCTGGGCCAGCATCCCCCAAGCTTCGCCGAGTGGAACGACAAGTTCCGTGACACCACGCGCCGCTTCTGGAAGGGCGACGCCGATCAGCGTCCCGACCTCGCCGCCCGCCTGTCCGGCTCGGGCGATCTCTTCGACCGCCGTGCCCGCCGCCCCTGGGCCAGCGTCAACATGCTGACCGCCCACGACGGCATGACGCTGAACGACGTGGTCAGCTACGACGCTCGCCACAACGAGGCCAATGGCGAAAACGGCCAGGACGGCCACAGCGAGAACTATTCACGCAACTGGGGGGCCGAAGGCCCCACCGACGATCCGTCCATCCAAGACCACCGCGACCGCGTGCGACGCTCGATGCTGACCACGCTTATGGCGTCGCTCGGCACACCCATGCTGCTGGGCGGCGACGAGTTTGGCCGCACCCAGAATGGCAACAACAACGCCTACTGCCAGGACAACGAGATCAGCTGGTTCGACTGGACCCTGGCCGCCGGCGATCCAAGCCAGGCGCTGATCGACTTCACCGCCCGCCTGATCGCCCTGCGCAAGGCCCACCCCCTCTTGCGCGCCGGCGCCTTTCTTTACGGCCAGGACGAGGTCGCGCCCGGCGTGCTCGACATCGAATGGTTCGACGAACGGGGCCAGAGGCTGTCGCAGGACGACTGGCGTAATCCAGAAGGCCGCGCGCTGCTGATGCGTCGCGCCGGACGCCTGCCAGACGGAGCGCTGGAACTGATCGCCCTGGCCATGAACGGCGCGGCCGAGACACTGACCTTCTTGCTGCCCACCGAGGGGCTGACATTCGAGCGGCTGATCGACAGCGCCGCGCCGGACGCCGAGCCTGGCCCCGTCAGCGACACGTTAGAACTGCCGGGCGGCGCGGCGGTCATCCTGCGCGCAGTCGGAGCCGCCGAATGACGCCAGGTCACGGCCCCCTCTGGCTCGAAGACGGACGCGCTCGCTTTCGCCTCTGGGCGCCCGGTCGCGAGCAAGTCGGCCTGGAGCTCGACGGCCTAGGCGCCTTTGCGATGTCGCCGACCGGCGACGGCTGGTTCGAGCATGACGCCGACGCCGCCCCGGGCGTCAAATACCGCTTCCGGATCGACCAAGACCTCATCGTGCCCGACCCTGCCTCCCGGGCCCAGGCCGATGATGTTCACGGCTGGAGTCTTCTGGTCGGGCCGGACGCCTATGCCTGGCGACATCCAGACTGGTTCGGACGAGCCTGGTCGGACGCGGTGATCTGCGAAGTCCATGTCGGCCTGCTCGGCGGCTTCGCCAGCGTGACTGAACGGTTGCGGGAACTGTCGGCCGTTGGCGTCACCGCAATACAACTGATGCCGGTCAACGCCTTCTCAGGCTCGCGCAGCTGGGGCTACGACGGCGTGCTGCCCTACGCGCCCGCCAGCGCCTATGGCTCCCCGGACGACCTCAAGGCCCTGGTCGACACCGCCCACGGCCTGGGCATGATGGTGTTGCTGGACGTGGTCTACAACCATTTTGGCCCGGACGGTAACTACTTGCCCGCCTACGCCGAAGCGTTCTTCGACGAGGCGCGCCGCACGCCCTGGGGTCCGGCGATCGCCTTCGGGCGCGAGCCGGTGGCGCGGTTCTTCATCGACAACGCCATCCATTGGCTGGTGACGTTCCGCCTCGACGGCCTTCGCTTCGATGCCGTGCACGCGATAGGCGACAATGGCTTTCTCGACCGGTTGGCCGCCGAGGTCCGGACCCGCTTGCCGGACCGTCACATTCACCTTGTGCTCGAGAACGAGGCCAACGATCCGGTGCGGTTGTCGGCCGGCTTCGACGCTCAGTGGAACGACGACTTTCACAACGTGCTGCACGTGCTGCTGACCGACGAGACCAGCAGCTACTACCAGGACTTCGCCGACCGTCCGGCCGAGCGCCTGGCCCGATGCCTCGCCGAGGGTTTCATCTATCAGGGGGAAGGCTCGCCCAACCACGATGGCAAGCCCCGCGGCGGGGCGAGCGCGTATCTGCCGCCGACCGCCTTCGTCAGCTTCCTGCAGAACCACGACCAGGTCGGCAACCGAGCGCTGGGCGAGCGTCTGACGACGCTGGTTTCCCAGGATCGCCTGCGGGCGGCGATGGGCCTGCTTCTGATGTCGCCGCAGATTCCTATGCTGTTCATGGGCGAGGAGAGCGGATCCCAGACGCCGTTCCTGTTCTTCACCGACTTCCACGACGACCTCGCCGACGCCGTGCGCGAGGGCCGGCGGCGGGAGTTCGCCAAGTTCCCGGCCTTCGCCGATCCCCAAGCGCGCGCGGCCATTCCCGATCCGAACGCGATGTCCACCTTCGAGGCGTCGCGTCCGCTCGCGGGTCCGGACGCCGAGGACTGGCGCGAACTGATCAGCCATCTGCTGCGCCTGCGGCGCGACAACCTGGCCCCACACATCGACGGAGCGATCAGCCTGGGCGCCCGCGCGATCGGCCCCAAGGCGGTGCAGGCCGCATGGCGGCTCGGTGACAAGACCTACACCCTGGCCGTCAATCTGGGCGACGCAGCCACGCGGCTCTCGCCAACGCCCCCGGGACCCCCGCTGGTGATCGTCGGCGACGCGCCAAGCCAGGGCCAACTGCCGCCCGCCGCGTTCGCCGCCTGGCTGGCGCAAGATCCATGAGCGACACCGAACTCCTGGCGCTCGCCGATGCGGCCGGCGTCCTTGTCGACTGGACCGACTTTGACGGTCGCCAACGGCGGGTCGAGCTGGACACCGTCCGCGCGGTCCTGGCCGCGCTTGGTCACGACGCCGCCGCGCCCGGCGAGGCCCTGAAGGCCCTGCAAAGTCGCCCCTCCCCCGACATGTTGATCGCGAGTGTCGATGCGCCGATCAGATTGGCTGGAGCCGGCCGCGCCCGAGTAACGCTGGAGGACGGGCGCGGGCTGGACACGGTCCGTGACGTCGCCGACCTCACGCGGGGCGTTTCCCAGCCAGGCTACCACCAACTGGAACTGGACGACCGCCTGATGACGCTGGCGATCTGTCCTGCGCGCTGCGTGACGCCGCGCGACCTGCTTGGTCGCGACGCCTGGGGCTTGACCGCCCAGATCTATGGGTTGCGCGACCATGGCGCTTTCGGCGACTTTACATCCCTGGCCGCCTTCGCCCGCGCCGCCGGTCAGGCCGGCGCCGACGCCCTGGCGATCAGCCCGACGAACGCGCTCTTTCCCGCCGCGCCGGGCCGCTGCAGTCCCTATTCGCCGTCCAGCCGCGACCATCTGAACATCCTCTATGGCGATCCGGCTGCCCTAGGGCTCGCCCCCCGCCGCCAAGCGGGCCGGAGTTGATCGAATGGCCGGCGGCGGCGGCGGCCAAGCTGGCCCGGCTGAACGCCGCCTACCACGCCTTTGCCGGCGACCGCCGTTTCGACGACTGGGTGGCCGCGGGCGGTCCGAAGCTTCGCCTTCACGCGATCTTCGAGGCCCTCGACGAGCGCCTGGCCCACATCTTCGGCGCGGGCGGATGGCGTCGCTGGCCCACCGCGTACAGGACCGTCGATCGCGCCGAAGCGATCATCGGGCAGTTGGGCTTGGGCGATCGGGTCGGCTTCTTCCTGTTCGCTCAGTGGCTGGCCGACCTTGGCCTGGAGCAGGCGCAGGCCGAGGCGAAGGGCGCGGGCATGGGTATCGGCCTGATCGCCGATCTGGCCGTCGGTCTTGATCCCGGCGGTTCGCATGCCTGGCGACGCCCCGAGGAACTCATGCTCGGCCTGACGCTGGGCGCGCCGCCTGACGCCTTCCAGGCCGCGGGACAGGGCTGGGGCCTGACCAGCTTCGCCCCCGACGCCCTTCGCTCCGCCAACTATCGCCCCTTCCTCGAGACGCTTAGGGCGGCGCTGCGTCACGCCGGCGGCGTGCGCATCGACCATGCCCTTGGCCTGGGACGTCTATGGGTGATCCCGGACGGCGCAACGGCCGATCAGGGCGCCTATCTGCGCTATCCCATCGAGGAGCTCCTGCCGCTCATCGCACTGGAGTCGCGCCGCGCCGAGGCGGTGGTGATCGGCGAGGATCTGGGCGTCGTGCCCCCCGGCCTCAGGGCGGCTCTCGACGAGCATGGCCTCCTGGGGATGCGTGTCCTGCCCTTCGAACGCGACGAGGCCCGCGCGTTCATCCCGCCCGAGGCATGGGATCGCCGCGCCGTGGCCATGACCAGCACGCACGACCTTCCGCCGACCGCCGGCTGGTGGCGTGGGTGCGATATCGACTGGCGCGAGCGTCTGGACGCCCCCGGCGATCGCGACCGCGAGCGCGATCAGCGGACCGAAGACCGCGACGCGCTTTGGCGGCTGGCGTCGCAAGCCGGCCTCGCCGAAGGCCAAGCGCCCCCTTCGGACGCGCCGGACCTGGTCGTCGACGCCGCGCTCGCCGTGGTCGGCCAGACCCCCTGCGAGCTGGTCCTCCTGCCCATCGAAGACCTGCTGGGCCTGGAGGAGCAGCCCAACCTTCCCGGCGTGGTCGATCTCCACCCCAACTGGCGCAGACGTCTGCCGGCGGCCAGCCAAGCGCTGTTGAGCACGCCCGCCGCCGCCTCTCGCCTCGCCCGCCTCAACGCCCAGAGACCGCGATGATCCCCTCCGCCACCTACCGAGTGCAGTTCCACGCCGGCTTCACCTTCGCCGACGCTGCGGCTCTTGCGCCTTATTGGGCCCGACTTGGCGTGAGCCATCTCTATGCCTCGCCGATCGCCACGGCGCGCAAAGGCTCCACTCATGGCTACGACGTGGTGGACCCGTCCACGATCAATCCGGCCCTCGGCGGCGAGCAGGGGTTCCGCACCCTGGTCCAGGCGCTTCGGGCCGAGGGCCTGGGCGTGGTGCTCGACATCGTGCCCAACCATGTAGCGGTCGGCGGCGCAGACAACGTCTGGTGGCTGGACGTGCTGGAAAACGGCCGCGCCAGTCCCTTCGCCCGGATGTTCGACATCGATTGGGCGCCGGCCGATCCCGATCTCGCCGACAAGGTGCTGGCGCCGTTTCTGGGCGCCCCCTACGCGGAGGCCCTGGCCTCGGGCGCGATCAGGCTGGACGCCGAGGCAGACAGGCTCTCCATCCTGGCCCATGACACCCACCGCTTTCCCCTGCGGCGCGCGGACTATGCCGAGGTGCTGGCCGCAGCCGGCGCGTTTCGGCTCGAGGATCTTGATCCGCGCCGACTGGCGGGGATTTACGATCCCGCAACCGCCGAAGGCCGCGAGCGCCTCCACGCGCTGCTCGAACGGCAGCACTATCGCCTGGCCTGGTGGCGTAGCGCCGGAGACGCGATCAACTGGCGCCGCTTCTTCGACATCACCGAGCTGGCGGGGCTTCGCATCGAGGACCCGATCGTCTTCGACGCCGTGCACGCCCTCCCCCTGCGGCTCTACCGCGAAGGCCTGATCGATGGCCTGCGTGTGGATCATGTCGATGGCCTGGCCGATCCGCCCGGTTACTGCCGCACCCTGCGAGAGGCGATGCTTGCAGCCGATCCGGGACGAGCGCCCTGGCTGGTGGTCGAAAAGATCCTCGCCGACGGCGAGCCGCTGGCCACTGACTGGGGCGTCGACGGCGCCACCGGCTACGAGGTCATGAACGAGATCTCGGCTGTGCAGCACGAGCCGCTCGGCGCCGAGCCTCTGGCGGCGCTGTGGCACGAGATCAGCGGGCGCCCCGCTGATTTCGAGACCGAGGAGTTGACGGCCCGCCGGGAAATCCTGGCGGGCGGCTTCGCCGGCCAGCTGGACGCTACGGCCATGGCTTTCCATCGGCTGGCGATGCTCGACATCGCCGCCCGTGACCTGCCCATGCCCGCGCTCCGACGCGCCCTCACCGAGCTGATCGAAGCTTTTCGCGTCTATCGCACCTATGCTTCCGATACCGGTTCGCCTCCGACCCAGGCGCTGGCCCGAGCCAAGGCGGCCCACCCTGCGTCGGGCGCCGCGCTCGACCAGATCGCCGTCTGGCTGTCGGGCGCGAGCGAACTCCCGACGGCCTTGCGGACGGACGCCATCCGCCGCCTCGAGCAGCTGACGGCGCCGGTGGCGGCCAAGGCCGTCGAGGATACCGCCTTCTATCGCTTTGGACGGCTGCTCTCGCGCAATGATGTCGGCTTTGATCCAGCGCGCCTGTCGACTACGCCGCAAGCCTTCCTTGCCAAGGCCGCCGAGCGCGGCCGGCTTTTTCCCGCGAGCCTGCTGGCGACCGCCACCCACGACCACAAGCGCGGCGAGGACGTGCGCGCCCGCCTGGCCGTTCTGAGCGAAATCCCCGAGCGTTGGGAGGCGCGTGCAAAGGCCTGGCAAACGCAAGTTCCACTCCAAGGCGTCGATCCCGGCGACGCCCACATGCTGCACCAGATGATCGTCGGCGCCTGGCCGCTGGATCTCGGCTCGGATGACGCCAACGGTCTGGCGGCCTTTGCCGAGCGCGTGGCGGGCTGGCAGAAAAAGGCGCTGCGCGAGGCCAAGCTGCGCACCTCATGGATCGTCCCGGACGAGGCGTACGAGCAAGCCTGCGAGGCCTATTTGCGGCGGTTGCTGACGGGCCAGGACGATGCCTTCCGCCACGACTGCGCGGCCTTCGTCGATGAGATCGCTCCGGCCGGCGTCGTCAACAGTCTGGTGCAGACCGGTCTGAAGCTGACCTTGCCCGGCGTGCCCGACCTCTTCCAGGGAACCGAACTGTGGGACTTCAGTCTGGTCGATCCCGACAACCGCCGTCCGGTCGACTACGATCGGCGGCAGTCTGCCCTGGCGTGCGCTTCCAACGACAGCTGGCGGGACGGCGCGATCAAGCAGGCGCTGATCCGCGATCTGCTGCAGGCTCGCCGCGCCCGTCCCGACCTCTTCACCGCGCCCTTACGTCCTCTGGCGATCAGCGGCCGCCGCGCCGACAGCGCCATCGCCTTCGAACGGGCAGGACCGACCGACAGGCTCTTGGTTATCGCGGCCCTGCGCTGCGCCGAGAAGACTCTCTCGACCCGCTCCCCCACGCTGGACGCGGCCTGGTGGAACGACAGCGCGCTCTGCGACGGGCGATCAATAGCGGACCTGACGGGCGGGTCGCCCTTTTGGTGGACCATCGCGTGAGACCCTAGGTCGCGCCCTGCCCGCGTTGACAGGACTCAGGTTCGGGGCGTCCCATGGCGAGGCTTCTGGGGAGGGGCGGCGCCATGGCCAAGTTCGAGATCGACTACGAGGAAAAGCTCTATCTGGCGCTAGCGGCTCTGCGCGGCGCTGGATATGCGCCGGTCCGTCTCGTTCTTGATCGCGTCGAACGATTGGGACCGACAAGCCTCGAGCGTCACGGCGACGGCTCGGCCCGCGCCCTCGATCTTGACGTCGAGGTCGACCCCGCCGCCACCCCGCACATCCTCGCCCGTCGAGACGATCGCATGATCCGTGCGCCTGTCGCACTCCGTCAGCTGGCCCGTTGGCTCGCCGCCGACGGCGGCGAACGCGAGCCCATGGCCTTGATCCCCGCCTACGACGTCCCCCGGCTTCGGGCCGTGCGGTGATCCCAATTCCCTCTCTCTCAGTAGTGCGGGATGGAGCTTGGCAACGGGCGCTGCTGGCGGTCTGATCGGTGGAAAGTTCTCCGCGCCGACACCAAGATTCAACGCAAGCTCGCCCTTCCTGAACAAGAGCATCGCCAACTCGATCAACAACAAACACAACGCAGCCGCCCTAATATCTCCGATCTCCCTGCTCAGGAATTACGTCGCAGCTCTGCCTGGATCCACCGACTGGCCTCCAATCTACGGGAATACTGCATGCGACTACCCCAGATAAAATCAATGAATTAAGAGAAACGATAGGCGCCGGATTTCACCATCCGGCGCCTATTACTCGGAGAAAATTGTCAGATCGCCTAGGTTAGAGCAGGTCAGGTAGTCGGACCCTGGCGCCCCGTCGGTGACGTAAGTGCGCATTGGACAGCGCCTGACCGGGCCATACCTGCACATCCCCCCGCCGCGCCCTGTCCGAGGGGGATGCGCACCCCCAACTGGGGCTTGCCAGCAGGGGCGATAAAAGCGGCAAGTAGGCCTGCTCCGGAATTTGGAGTCGGGAAACTGCGGAAACCTGCCGTGCGATCGATCAAGGCCGTCATCATCGCGGTGCTGCTGCTGCACCCCGTGACGGCCGCCGCGGCCGAACAGATACGGCGGCTGGCCCACTACACGCACCAGAGATGGACCGAAGAGGGCGAGGCCCCCGCCCCGGTCCTGGACATGGCGCAGGGCCGCGACGGCTATCTCTGGCTCGCCACGGGCGCGGGGCTGTTCCGCTTCGACGGCATCAATTTCGAACGGATCGCGGTGGAGGCCGGGCTCGATCAGAACGACCCGCCCAGCGCGCTGCTGGTCGCGCGCAACGGCGACGTCTGGGTCAGCTTCGCGGACTCCCGCCGCTTCGCCGTCTACCGGGACGGCGCGCTCCGCGTCTCTCCCCTGCCCGCCGCGTCCGACCGGGTCGTGGCGATGGCCGAGGGCAAGGACAGCGCGATCTGGGCCATGACCGCGCGGTTCGACGCCGAGCTGCTGCAGGTGCGCGACAATCGCTGGCGCCGGTTCGACGCGGCCCAGGGCCTGCCGCGCGACGACGCGCTCAGCCTGCTGGTCGCGGCCGACGGCGCGGTGTGGGTGTCGCTCAGCAATTCCGTCGTTCGCCTGCGCCCCGGCGCGGCGCGCTTCGAGGTCGTGCGTGAAACGCCGCGCGCCAACGGCATGCTGTCGCGGGATCCCGAAGGCCGGGTCTGGCTGTCCGCGAAGGACGGGAGCTATCCCCTCACCGGTCGGGACGGACAGGGATCGCCTCCCCCCGGCCCGGCCTATCGCACCGACAGCGCCCAGATCCGCGGCGCGCCGATGTTCGACCGGGCGGGGAACCTGTGGATCGCGACCCGATACGACGGCGTGCAGCGCGTGGCCGCCGCCTCGGCGCCCGCGTCGCGCCGGTCCCCGCTGATCGAGTCGCTGCATGGGCGCGACGGCCTGTCCTCCGACCTCGCCACCAGGATCCTCGAAGACCGGGAAGGCAACATCTGGGTCGGCTCCGAGAAGGGCCTGGACAAGCTGCGGCCGGCGACCGTGCGGTCGGAGCCCTCTCTGACCCGCCCCGCCGCCTTCGGCGACAAGCTGCTGTCGGCCTCGGACGGCAGCGTCTATGTCGGCCAGGCCGACGCCGTCTACCGGATCGCGCCGGGCGGAGATCCCAGGCCGATCCTGCGCGGCGTCCAGGAGCCGCAGAGCTTGTGCGAGGCCCCCGACGGCGCGATCTGGATCGCCTTCGCCACGCGCGTGATGGTCTGGAAGGACGGCCGGACGGTGCGAACCTTCGACCGCCCGGACACCGACAGCATCATCTACGACTGCGCCTTCGACGCACAGGGCGACTACTGGATTTCCGCCGCCGCCGGCGGCCTGCTGCGCTACCGCCAGGGACGGTGGGACGCCATGTTCCAGCAGCCCGACGGCGAGCGCTTCCATCCCATGACCATGGTGCGCGACGCCCGGGGGCGGCTGGTGCTGCAGTGGGCGCTGCGCCGGCTGGCCTGGCTGGACGGCTCGGCGCCGCGCTTCGCGCCGCTGGAGCTCGGCCGGGACGCCACCGCGGTGACGCTCCAGCCCACGCCCGACGGCGCCGTGCTGGCGGCCGGCGCCTTCGGGCTGGCGCGGTTCCACGAGAGCGGCGCCGACGCCATCCCCGCCGACCGTACGCCCCTGCGCGGCCGCATCAGCGGCGTGGTCCAGTCTCGCGAGGGCGACACCTGGCTGGCCTATCCCCGCGCCCTGGTGCGGATCGCGCCCCAGGACCTGGAGCGCGCCTTCGCCAGTCACGCGCCGCCCAGGCCCGCGCTGACCCTGGGGTTTGGCGACGGCCTGACCAGCCGGCCGCACTCCCACAGCCAGCGCTCGCTGGTCGAAGGCGGCGACGGGCGGCTGTGGATCGCGACCGAGACCGGGACGCTCTGGATGGATCCCCGGCGCATCGCCCGCACGAACCTGGCGCCCGGCGTCGCGATCCGGTCCGTCACCGCCGCAGACCGCCTCTATCGGGATCCGGCGACGCTGCACCTGAAGAAGGCGACGTCGAGCATCGAGATCGACTACGCCGTGCTCAGCTTCGCCGACCCCAGGCAGGTCGAGGTCCGCTACAAGCTGGAGGGCTTCGACGAGGACTGGGTGGATCCCGGCGCGCGGCGTCAGGCCTTCTACACCAACCTCAAGCCGGGCAAGTACCGCTTCCAGGTGATCGCGGCCAGCAACGAGGGCGTCTGGAACCGGACGGGCGCGACCGTGACCTTCGACATCCCGCCGACCTTCCTGCAGTCGCCCTGGTTCCTGGCGCTGTGCGTCGCGGTGACCCTGGGGCTGCTGTGGGTGTTCTATCGGCTGCGGCTGGCGCAACTGGAACAACGCATCCACGTGGGTCACGAGGCGCGGCTGAGCGAGCGCGAGCGGATCGCCCGCGAACTGCACGACACCCTGCTGCAGAGCGTGCAGGGCCTGGTGCTGCGCTTCCAGTCCATCGCCAACAAGATGCCCCCCGAGGACCAGTCGCGTGACCTGCTGGAGTCGGCGCTGAAGCGCGCGGACGACGTGATCGTCGACGGCCGCAACCGGGTGCGCGACCTGCGCGTGGCCGAAAGCCCCGGCGACCTGGCCGCCATCCTGGAGGAACGCGGCGCGGCGGCGGGCTTCGACCCGCCCATCCCCGTCCACATCGTCACCGACGGCGTGCCGCGCGCCGTGCACCCGCTGGTCGCCGCCGAGATCGGCCGGATCGCCGGCGAGGCGCTGTTCAACATCGCGCGCCATGCCAAGGCCCAGAGCGTCGACATGTCGATCCACTTCTCGGGCCATCAGCTGGGCGTGCGAATCTGCGACGACGGCGTGGGCATCCCCCACGAGGTCGTGGCCAGGGGGCACAAGCCCGGCCACTTCGGCCTGATGGGCATGCGCGAGCGCGCCCAGCGGATCGGCGGCGTCTTGTCGGTGACCAACCGCGCCGTCGCCGGCGCCGAGATAAGCATCAAAGTCCCCGCGAGACTGGCCTATGCCGACAAGGCGTCGGCCCGCTCGCGGCTATCGTCCCTACTTCGCATTATCGGGAGAGCCCCCGTTGCCTGAGACCAGTTCGCGTCCCATCCGCATCCTCGTCGTCGACGATCACCCGATCCTTCGCGAGGGCGTCGCCGCGATCCTTGAGGACCGGACCGACATGCAGCTGGTGGGCGAAGCGCGCGACGGCGTCGAGGCCATCGTGCAGTACCGCGACCTGCAGCCCGACGTGACCCTGATGGACCTGCAGATGCCCGGCATGGGCGGCGTGGAGGCGATCAGGGCGATCCGCGCCGAGCACCCCAGCGCCTGCATCGTGGTGCTGACCACCTATGACGGCGACGTTCAGGCGGTCCGCGCGCTGAAGGCCGGCGCCATGGGCTATCTGCTCAAGAGCAGCCTGCGCACCGAGATGCTGGACGCGATCCACAACGTCAGCCAGGGCCGTCGCTACCTGCATCGAAACATCGCCGACGAGATCGCCCTGCACATCCTCGACGACGGCCTGAGCGAGCGCGAGGTCACGGTCCTGCAGCTGGTCGCCGTGGGCAAGGCCAACAAGCAGATCGCCTGGGAGCTGGGGATCTCGGAGGAGACGGTGAAGGGCTACCTGAAGGCCATCTTCACCAAGCTCAACGTGTCCGACCGGACCCATGCCGTCACGGTGGCGGCGCGTCGCGGCATCATCGAACTGTGAGCGATGGCGGAGCGGCGTGCGCCGCCCCGCCGCTTCTAGGGCCGCCGGCCCAGCCAGGCGGCGACGTTCAGCACGTAGCGGTGCGTATCCGCCAGCGCCTGCGGCTCGCGGGCCATGCCGTCGCCGGGGATCTCGGACACGAAGGTCGGACAGCCCCGCGACAGGTCCCAGTTGTAGTCGGTGAAGTGGTGGAAGGTGCTTTCGGCGATCGCCCGGCCGCCATGCGCCCCGCCCTCGAAGGCGATGGCCAGGTTGAAGTCGCGGCCGGTGGTCCGGCTGCGTCCCGTCATGATGACGCGGGCGTTCGCGTTTTCGGGCGCGATCACCGCGCCCTCGTGCGGATGGGCGGGCAGATGCCGCAGCGCCCCGGTCGGCGAGGCGGGATCGACCAGCACCGGATGGATCGGGGCCAGCGGCCGGATCAGCTGGTAGTCGCCGTTGGCGCCCGACCGGTAGTTCGGCCAGGAGATCGCCTGGGTCTCCTCGTCGTCGCGCACGTGCCGGCTGGGGTCGGGCTCGGGATTGCGGCTGTGGAAGTGATGCGCCGGCCCCACGCCGCCGAGCGTACAGACCGACGACCCCAGGTCCATGTGATCGCGCGTGACCAGCATGCCGCCGCCGGCCTGGCGAAAGCGCGAGACGGCGGCGCAATCGTCCTCGGTCAGTCCGTCGCCGACGTCGACGGCGAACAGCCACAGCTGGTCGAAGGCGCTCTCGTCGAGGCGTGACAGCACCGGATCGGGCGCCCCCGTCGGCCCGCGATCACGCGCCTCGACCGCGTAGAGGGGCCTTCCCTCTCCGTCGACGGCGCCGACCAGGAGGTCGCGGAGCAGGCTGAAGCGCGCGATGGACCAGTCTTCCGCGGTCGGGGGGATCGTGGTCTGCAGCAATATCCGGATCGGACCCTGGCCCATCTTGCCCTCACATGTTCGGATAGTTGGGCCCGTCACCGCCCTGCGGCGTGGTCCAGGTGATGTTCTGCGACGGATCCTTGATGTCGCAGGTCTTGCAGTGGACGCAGTTCTGGAAGTTGACCTGGAAACGCGGATTGGCGCCCTGGTCGTCGTACAGCACCTCGTAGACGCCGGCCGGGCAGTAGAGCCGCGCCGGCTCGCCGTACCTGGGCAGGTTGACCTCGATCGGGATCGACGGGTCCTTCAGATGCAGGTGCGGCGGCTGGTCTTCCTCGTGATGGGTGTTCGACAGAAACACGCTCGACAGCCTGTCGAACGACAGCACGCCGTCAGGCTTGGGATAGCCGATCGGCCGATGGTCGACGGCCAGGCCGGTGGCCGCCGCATCGGTCTTGCCGTGCTTCAGCGTGCCGAAGAACGAAAAGCCGCCGAACCGGGTGGTGAACATCTCGACCAGGCCCAGGGCGTTGCCGAAGAGGGTGCCGAACCGCGACCACAGCGGCTTGACGTTGCGGACCGTGTGCAGCTCGCGCCAGATCCGCGAGCCGCGATAGGCCTCTTCGTACTCCGCCAGGGCGTCGCCGCCCCGCCCCTCCTGCAGGGCGGCGAAGGCGGCCTCGGCCGCCAGCTTGCCGCTGGAGATGGCGTTGTGGCTGCCCTTGATCCTGGGGAAATTGAGGAATCCGGCCGCGTCGCCCAGCAGCACGCCGCCGGGGAAGTACAGCCGCGGCGTCGACTGGAAGCCGCCCTCGATCACCGCCCGGGCGCCATAGGCGATCCGCCGGCCGCCGCGCAGGTGCCTGGCGATGGCGGGATGGTGCTTGGCGCGCTGGAACTCGTCGAACGGCGACAGCCACGGGTTCCGGTAGTCCAGGTGCACGATGAAGCCGACCGACACGTAGCGGTCGCCGAAATGGTAGAGGAAGCTGCCGCCGCCGGTGGCGTCGTCCAGCGGCCAGCCCAGGGTGTGCTGCACGAAGCCGGGCTTGAAGACCGCGTCCGGCACCTGCCAGAGCTCCTTGACGCCAAGCCCGTACTTCTGCGGCTCGCTGGCCTGGTCCAGGCCAAAGCGCTGGATCAGTTGCTTGGCCAGAGAGCCGCGCGCGCCCTCGCCGATCATCACGTAGCGGCCGTGCAGCTCGACACCGGGCTGATAGGCGGGGCCCGGCGCGCCGTCGCGACCGATCCCGAAGACGCCGGCGACCACGCCCTTCACCGCGCCCGTCGCGTCGAGCACAAGCTCCGAGGCGGCCATGCCGGGATAGATCTCGACGCCCGCCTCTTCCGCCCGCGCCGCCAGCCAGCGGCACAGGGCGCCGAGCGAGGCGATGTAGTTGCCGTGGTTGTGGACGTACCCCGGCATCAGCCACATCGGGATCTCGAAGGACCACTTGCGTCCCAGCAGCAGGAACCGGTCGGACGAAACCGGCGTCTCCAGCGGCGCGCCGAGCTGCTTCCAGTCGGGAAACAGTTCGGCCAGGCCGACTGGGTCGATCACCGCGCCCGAGACGATGTGGGCGCCGACCTCCGAACCCTTCTCCAGCAAGGCGACCGACAGCTCGACGCCGGCGGCCTTGGCCAGTTGCTTCAGGCGAATGGCGGCGCCCAGCCCCGAGGGGCCGGCCCCGACGATCACCACGTCATAGGCCATGACGTCCCGTTCGGGCGCGCCGGCTTGATCCGCGGGCATGGGCGTCTCCTCCCCGTCAGCGCGCCGAGGCCGCTTCCTCGATCAGGGCGGCCACCTTGTCGGGCTGCGACACCATCAGGGCGTGCGAGCCGCCTTCGACCACGACGGTCTTCCGGGCCTTGGCGCGCTCGGCCATGAACCGCTCGACCTGCGCAGGGATGTTGCGGTCGGCGGTTCCGTAGATCACGTAGGACGGCAGCTGCTTCCAGGTCGGCGTGGTCGCCGCGTCGGACAGGGCCTGCTGCGTCACCGGACGCTGGGTCGCGGCCATCAGCGCGGCGGTGGCCGCGTCGGTATCGGCGGCGAACTGGGCGTGGAACTTGCCGGGCTGGATGTAGAGGTCCTGGCCGCCGTCCGGCAGCGCGACCGGAGCCAGGACGCCGCCCAGCGTGCTGCCGGGGAACTTGCCCGACAGGGTGACCGCCGACTCCCCGGCGTCCGGCAGGAAGCCCGCCACATAGACCAGGGCCGAGACGTTGTTTCGACCGCTGGCGGCCTCGGTGATCACTTCGCCGCCGTAGGAGTGGCCGACCAGGATCACCGGCCCGGGGATCGACTTGACCAGCGCCGACAGGGCCTCGGCGTCGGACTTCAGGCCGCGCAGCGGGTTGGCCGCGGCGATCACCGGATAGCCGTCGCGGCTGAGCCTGGCCACCACGCCGTTCCAGCCCGAGGCGTCGGCGAAGGCGCCGTGCACCAGCACGATGGTCGGCCTGGCGGCGGGCGTGGCGGATTGGGCGGCGGCGCCGGACATCGCCAGGATCAGGCCCAGCGTCATGGCCTTGAGGGAACTGCGCATGGATATCTCCGTGGGTTCGAGGCCGATGCCTCGTCCAGCTGACGATGCGCCGGCCCGCCCCGGCCGCCCATCCAGCGGAAGGGTCAGGTCGCCCCCTCCCAAGGTCTAGGCGGCTAGCGCCCCGGGCTCAGACCAGGGTCATGCCGCCGTCGACCTTCAGATTGACGCCTGTGATGAAGCTGCTGGCCCCCGAGGCGAGGAACAGTGCGGCCTGGGCCAGTTCCTCGGGGCGCGCCATGCGGCCCAGCGGGATCCGCGCCGCCATCCCGGCCTCGAAGGCGTCGCGCTGGTCGGGCGCCACGCCCAGCTTCTCCAGGATGGCGGTGTCGGTCGGGCCAGGACTGAGCAGATTGACGCGGATTCCCCGGGCCTTCAGCTCCAGCGCCCAGACCCTGGCGAACGCCTCCAGCGCCGCCTTCGAGCCGGCATAGGCGGCATGACCGTCCAGCGCCTTTCCGCTGGCGATCGAGCTCGTCAGGATGATCGCCCCGCCGTCGCGCAGCAGCGGCTCCACCTTCTGGACGCCGAAGAACACGCCTCGGGTGTTGATCGCGAACTGGGCGTCGTATTCGGCCTCCGAGACTTGCGGCGAGGGGGTGATGGTGTTTGCGCCGGCGTTGGCCATGTAGATGTCGAGGCCGCCGAAGCGCTCGCGCACGACCTGCGCCACCGCCTCGTGATGCGCGATGTCGGCCACGTCGCCGACGACGCCGAAGGCGCGCGGGCCGATCTCGGCGACGGCGGCCTTCACCGCCTCGGCGCGGCGTCCAGTGACGATCACGTGCGCGCCTTCCTCGGCGAAGAGTTTGGCCGACGCCAGCCCGATGCCGCTGGCGCCGCCGGTGATCAGCGCGACCTTGTTCTTGAGGATGTCCATTGTCTTTGCGCCTCCGCGCGTCGTCGTTGAATGCGACGCCGCAGATGGCCTCGATCGGTGATCGGATAAGACAAGCCGGCGGCACAGCCCCTGTTCCATCGTGGCCCAGATGTTCGATCCCCTCGACAACGCCGCCGGCCTTTCGGCCTTCATCGCCACCGTGGAAACCGGCTCGTTCAGCGCCGCCGCCCGGCGCGCGGGCGCGACGCCGTCCTCGGTGTCCAAGAGCGTCGCGCGGCTGGAGCGGCGCCTGGGCGTGCGGTTGTTCGTCCGCTCGACGCGCACGGTCAGCCCTACCCTCGAAGGCGCGGCCTATTTCGAGCGGGTGACGCCGCTGCTGCGCGCGCTGACCGAGGCCCAGGACGCCGTCCGCCCCGCCACCGCCGAAGGCCGTCTGCGCGTCTCGCTGCCGACCGATCTTGGCCGGCTGCTGATGGATCCGCTGACCCGCGTCTTCATGCGCCGCCATCCTGGCGTCCACCTGGAGCTCGACATGAGCGACCGCCATGTCGATCTGGTCCGGGAAGGCTACGACCTCGCCCTCAGAGCAGGCCACGTGCAGGACGTCGACCTGGTCGCGCGGCCGCTGGACCCGGCGCCCATGGTGCTGGTCGCCTCGCCCGAGCATCTGGATCGCCATGGACGCCCCGGCAGCCTTGAGGCGCTTTCAGCCGCTCGTCACGTCCGCTACCGCCTGGGCGGCCAGCCCTTTCCCATACGTTTCGCCGACGGCGCGGTGCTTTCGCCCGAAGGCGTTCTCGACTGCGACACGGGCTTCGCGCTGAGATCGGCGGCGATCAACGGCGTGGGCGTCGCCCAGCTGCTGCGCTGGACCGTCGACGAGGACATCCGGGCCGGACGCCTCGAGGTCGTCATGGCCGATGCGCCCCTTCCCGCCGTACCGCTGCGCATCCTGCACGCCTTCGGCCGCTTCCAGCCCTCGCGGGCGCGGCTCTTCTCGGATTTCGTCGCCGAGCAGATCAAAGCGCTGTCGCGATAGTCCGTACGCCGCTCGACCCTATCCGCCGGCATAGGGTCGGCCCGCCCTTCACCCGGATCGATCGCCGTCCCGGCCGCTCCTACCGTGATCTCCAGTCACCGCCCGCCCCGGGGCGGCGACCGGAAGACAGCCACGGAAACGCCGCCATGCAGCCAGCGACCGACTTCACCGAAACGCCGAACGGCCCCTCCCCCGGCCTGGCCGCCCTTCTGGCGGACGTCCTGGGCGATCTGCCCCCCGAACAGCACGGCGTCCGCAGCAAGATCGTCAGCGCCCTGAGGATGGTCGGCGGCGAACCGCCTCCTTCGATCCACCGGGGCGGCCTGGCGCCCTGGCAGGTCAACCGCCTGAAGGCCCACATCGAGGCCCGCCTGGAAGCGCCCCTGCGCCTGAAGGAGGCCGCGGGCCTCATCGGCGTCAGCTGCAGCCACTTCTCGCGCGCTTTCAAGAAGGCGTTCGGCCAGTCGTTCTCGCGCTATGTCATCGCGCTGCGGCTCGAGCGTGCGCGACAGCTCCTGACAGAGACCGACCAGTCGATCAGCGACATCGCCCTGGCCTGCGGCCTCAGCGACCAGCCGCACCTGACCCGTCTCTTCCACCGCAGCTACGGCGCGCCGCCGCACGCCTGGCGCCGCGCGCACGGCTGGCGGGCCTACGCCGCCGAGTAGCCGGCCGGTCAGGCCTGCGGATGGTCGAGCGGCAGAAAGATCGTGAAGATCGCCCCGCCGGCGTCGTGATTGCCCGCCGAGATCGTTCCGCTGTGCTCGGTGATGATCGACTGGCAGATCGCAAGGCCGATGCCGATGCCGCCGTCCTTGGTGGTGAAGAAGCTGTCGAAGACGCTGGCCAGGTGCTCGGCGGCGATGCCCGGCCCGCTGTCGTGGATGCGGATCGTCACCCCGGAGTCCGTCGGCGCAGCCGCCAGCCGGATCTCCCGCCGCTTCGGACCGTGATGATCGATGGCCTGCAGGCTGTTGATCAGCAGATTGACGACGACCTGCTGCAGGCGGATCCGGTCGCCGTGGATGACGGGCAGGTCGTCTTCCAGCGCCAGCGTCAGGGCGATGCCCTTGGCCTCGATCTCGTGGCGTGCGATCAGCACCGCCTCCTCGATCGTGGCGCGCAGATTGAGCCGCGTCCGCTCGGGCTCGCGCTTCATCGCCATGCCGCGGATCCGCTCGATGATCTGGCTGGCGCGGCCGGCGCTGGCGGCGATGCGTTCGGTCAGCATACGCACCTTGTCGAGATTGGGCTGCTCCTGGTTCAGCCAACGCAGGCTGGTGTCGGCATTGGTCATGATCGCCGAGAGCGGCTGATTGACCTCGTGGGCCACCGAGGCAGCCAGCTCGCCCAGCGTCGACAGGCGGGCGGCATGGGCGAAGTTGGCCTGCAGCCGGCGAAGCTCGGCCTCGGTCCACAGGCGCTCGGTGACGTCCTCGATAGTGATGAAAGTCGTATCCAGATACTCCGGCGGCGCGGGATAGGTGACCGACAGCACCACGTCTCTCACCCGGCCGTCGAACGTGTGCATCTTGGCCTGTTCGACATAGTTCCGCCGCCCCTCGAAGTGGGCCTTCATCACCCGGTTGGCCATCTTGGGCGTGGCCGAGAACAGGTAGCGGACCGACTGGATCAGTTCGGCGGCGTTACGCGCCCCGAACAGGCGCACGGCCGCCTCGTTGACCTCGGTGACCAGCACGATGTCCTTGGCCAACTCGACCAGATGGGCGTTGTCTTCCAGGTGGCCGGCGATGTCGGTGACCCCCCCGGCTCGCAGCCGCGCGAGTTCGTCCCCGGACCGGCGCGCGTCGACATAGAGCAGCGGCGTAGGCGTGAAATGGATCAGCTTGCGGTAGCGGTCTTCGCTGGCCCGCAGCTCCCAGGCCGTGCGGTCGTCGCTGGCGGCGCCGTTGACCATCAGGAACAGCGCGTCGCTCCGGCCAGGCTCGGCCGACCGCCAGGCCGTCGCGATCGCCCCGGCCAGCAGGCCGTAGGGGCCCAGCGTTCGGACCAGCGGTGAACCGACTGGACGTTTCAACGCGTCGGCGATCAGCTGGGCGATGTCGTCCCGGCTCTCGGCCGGCCAGAAGTCGGTCAGCGGGCGGCCGATCATCTGCTCGCGCTCGGCCGAGCCGCCGAACACGCGGACCGTGCGCGCATTGACGTCGATGATCCGGCAGGCGTCGAGCAGCACCCGCCCCTCCGCGCCCGGACTGGCGGCGGTCGCCACGGTGTCGAGCTCCCAGCACGCGGCGGTCGTTCGCCTGAGTTCGGCTCTGGCGTCGAGGGCGCTCCAGTGCGGGTGCGAACGGGCGGCCTGGCCGTACTCCACCACGTCCCGCAACGTTCCGTTCGGATGCCGTCTCAGGGTACGCCGCACGTCCGCGGCGACGGCGGTTCCGCCCGCCCCCAGACGCCGGACCTCGCCCTCCCAGGCGCCCTCCCGGACCAGCAGCGCCCATTCCTCGCGGTGCAGCTCGCGGTTCTCGGCCAGCTCGCAGAGCTTCAGCCCAACCATCGCCATGGCCGGCCAGCCGTAGAGCAGCTCGGCCGCCGGGTTCCAGTAGCGGACGACGCCCGCCGGATCGGTGACGACGACCGCCTCGGCCGCCAGGTCGACCAGGTCGCCGCACTCGTCCTGCTCCAGGGCTCGGAAAAGCGCGGTCATGGAACCAGCGCCCACGCGGCGGCGCGCGCGGCTCCATCGGGGTGGCGGGTCCAGGACTGCGTCATGAGCCAAATTTACCGCCGCCGACGCCCCCGGCCTTCACACGATCGGGCCTGTCGCGCCCCCCCATTTCGCGTAGGCGCGAGCGCCGGGACGGCTGGGCCATCCCGGCGTCGACGGCCTACTTCCCGTGAAGCGCGGCGTGGAGCGCCGTGTTGGCCTGCAGGATAGCCGCGCGGGTCGCGGCGGTGTCGGCGACGGCGTTCAGCATCACGAAATCATGGATGGCGCCGTTGTAGCGCGCGGAGGTCACTCGCACGCCGGCCTGGGTCAGCTTGCGCGCATAGGCCTCGCCTTCGTCCCGCAGGACGTCGTTCTCGTCGACGATGACCAGCGCCTCGGGCAGGCCCGCGAGCTGCTCGACCGTGGCCTGCAGCGGCGCGGCGGTGATCTGCCTGCGCGTGGCCACGTCGGGGATGTAGGCGTCCCAGAACCACTGCATGGCCTTCTTGGTCAGCCACGGCCCCTCGGCGAAGGTGTTGTACGAGCCAGTCTCGAAATTGGCGTCGGTCACCGGATAGAACAGCACCTGCAGGGCGAACTTCGGCCCCCTGCGCTCCTTTGCCATCAGCGTCAGCGCCGCGGCCATGTTGCCGCCGACGCTGTCGCCGACGATGGCGACGCGCGAGGGATCGACGTTGTACTTGTCGGCATGGGCGATGAAGTACTCGGTCGCCGCGTAGGCCTGCTCGATGGCGACCGGGTAGCGCGCCTCGGGCGAGCGGTCGTAGTCGACGAACAGTACCGCGGCCTTGGCGCCGACGGCGATCTCGCGGGTGAGGCGCTCGTGGGTGTCGACGCCGCCCAGCACCCAGCCGCCGCCGTGGATGTGGACCACGATCGGCAGCTTGCCGGTCACGCCCGCCGGACGCACGATCCGGACCCGCACCTTCCCGGTGGGGCCGACCGGGAAGACCTCGTCGTCGAGCGAGGCCGGGGCCTTGGCCACCGGGATGTTCTGCGCGCCCGACAGGACCGCGCGGGCTTCGGTCGGGGTCAGCTGGTAGATCGGCTTGCCGCCGGCCAGGGAGTCGACGAAGGCCTGGGCGGCCGGTTCGAGCACCGGCGTCTGGGCCGAGGCCGCGCCGGACAGCGCGGCGACCGCCAGGGTGGCGGCCACGGTTTTGGTCATGGACATGCTGCTTCTCTTGCTGGCGACGCGACGGCCTCGTCATGAGCCGCCGCGCCGGGTTGAGACCCAACCCGTAGGTCCGCCGGCCACCTCGCGGCTTGGCGCCGCGCACCTGGTTTGAAGCCTCGCGCTCCGATCGGCTTTTCGCGTCCGCGGCGGCGCGCTCCCCCGCATACCAAGGGCTGGGAGAGCAGACGTCTCGCCTCCTCCCCGGAAGACGACGCCCTATCCTTTGGTCGAGCGCCGCCGCGTCCTTCCACGGGGAGTTGCGCGACGTTTCGCCGGCGCCGCCATCGCCCAGCGTACAGTTTCGACGCCAAGGCCGGCTCAGTACCAATCCAGTCGAGCCGTGTTAATCGGACGAGACAGAGATGGCGAACGCAAGATTTTTTCCGATTTCATCTTGCGACCAACGAAGCGGTAGGCGAGCGCTCAACCTGTCCGGCTCACCCCATTTCACGGCGGACCCGGCCGAAACCTTCGGATGCCGGTCCGCGTAGCTCCGAGCAGGTGGACCCATGATTGCTTCCGAAAGCCTCGTCACCCTGGGCGTGCGAGCCCGCGCACTGTTCGAAGGCCACGACATCGCCGACAGCGCCGACGTGGTCGTCGTGCGCGACCCCGGTCGAGCGCCCGCCTACTACTTCCCGCGCAGGGACGTGTTCATGATCTTCCTGCGCGAGACCGGCAAGGTCACCCGCAACGCCGACAAGGGCGAGGCGCGCTACTTCACGATCTATCGCGACCAGCACATCGTCGAGAACGTCGCCTGGTCGTACGCGGCGCCGCCGCAGGCCTTCGCCGCCATCGCCGGCCGCATCGCCTTCCATCCCGCGCACGTGGAGTTCCAGGTCGACGGCCGCTCCTCGGCCGAAACCCAGGAAGACGACGATCCGGAGATCGCTTCCGCCTGATCGGGGCCCTCCCGATCGGGGGAAGACGGCGCCCCCGTTCGGGGCGTTCGCGCCTGAAACCTCGAGCTTATAACTCGGACCCAAGAGGGTCGCGTTATGAGCAACATCGCCAATGACATCGGGCCTGGCCGGGCCGGCCGCGGCGGCGGTCTCTACGGGGCCTCGCTGGAATACGGCATGCACTGCCTGACCTGGCTGGTGGGCCGCGACAAGCCCGCCAGCAGCCGCGACCTGGCCGCGCTGCAGGGCGCGCCGCCGGCCATGGTCGCCAAGATCATGACCAGGCTGGAGAAGGCCGGCGTCGTCGTCGCCGTCGACGGGGTCCGTGGCGGCTACGCCCTGGCCCGGCCGCCGGAGACCATCACGATGCTGCAGGTGGCCGACGCGATCGACGGCCGCAGGCCGCTCTTCGAATGCCGCGAGACCCGCCGCAACTGCGCCCTGTTCGACGAGGGCGCGCCGCCGGAGTGGGCGATCCGCAAGGTCTGCGGCATCCACGCCGTCATGCTGCGCGCCCAGAAGAGCATGCGCGACGAGATGGCCCGCACCAGCCTGCTGGACATCGTCCAGGGCGTGCCCGCCCCGCCCGAGTTCGGCTCCGCGGCGGGCCAATGGCTGGACGAACGTATCGAGGTCCGCGAGCGGACACGCATGGCGGCCGTCAGGGCCGGAACGCGAAGGAGGTCCTCCGATGACTGAACCCTTGGCCTACGCCCAGCCCGGCCGCGAAATCGGCCGACGCCTGGACGACGATCTCGCCCCCGTGGTCATCGTGGTCGACGACGACGACGCGGTGCGCCTGTCGATCTGCGAACTGCTGGAGTCCGTGGGCATGGCGTCCCTGGCGTTCGCCTCGACGAGGGAGCTGCTGGACGCCGACGTGCTGGACCGGCCCGGCTGCATGATCCTGGACGTCCGCATGCCGGGCCTGAGCGGCCTGGACTTCCAGAACCATCTGGCGGCCAGCGGCATCCTGACCTCGATCATCTTCCTCACCGGCCACGGCGACATTCCGATGACCGTGCAGGCGATGAAGGCCGGCGCGGTCGAGTTCCTGACCAAGCCCGCGCGCGACCAGACCCTGCTGGACGCGGTCAACCGCGCCGTGACCGCCGATTTGGCCAAGCGGGGCGAGGCGCGCACCGCGCGCGAGAACGCCGCGCTCTATCAGCACCTGACGCCGCGCGAACGCCAGGTCATGCGCGCCGTGGTGCAAGGCGCGCTGAACAAGCAGATCGCCTACGAGCTCGGCATCACGGAAGTCACCGTCAAGCTGCATCGCAGCAGCCTGATGAAGAAGATGCGCGCGCCCTTCGTGACCCATCTGGTGCGCGCCTGGCAGTCCCTGCCGGCCGATCTGCGCGAGGAACTCGTCAGCTAGCCTTTTGGATAGGTAGGACGCCGCATGGATTGCGCGGATGCTCGGCGCTCACGTCCAGGTCTCGCCGCGTAAGGGCCGCAAGCTTGTCCACCGAGGCTCTTTTCGCGATCGTCGACGACGACGAGGCCGTCCGCGAGGCGCTTTCCGAGCTGCTCGAGGTCTCGGGCTGGCCGAGCCTGACCTTCGCCGACGCCGCCGCCTTTCTGGCCGCCCACGTCCGAGGCCGTTTCGCGGCCGTGGTGACCGACCTGCACCTGCCGGGCAGGAACGGCCTCCAGTTGCAGCAGCATCTTCGCAGCGCCGACCCCGACCTTCCCGTGATCGTCATCTCCGCGCAATCGGACGCCGCCGTACGCGCGCGCTGCCTGGCCTCAGGCGCGGCGGCGTACCTGACCAAGCCGATCAACGACAGGCTTCTGCTGGAGCATCTGGCGACGGCGGCCGAGCGCCGCTGAGGGGCCTGTACGCTGGTATGGGGCGCCCTGCGCCTTTGGCCAAATCGCCCTCGCCCGCCCCGCATCCTAGCTTCGCCCCACGCCTGAGCCGGGGCCGCGCCCCGCCAGCCAGGCGCCACGCGGGAGATCCCAGATGAAACTCTACTACGCCATCGGCGCATGCAGCCTCGCCGACAAGATCGCCCTGGCCGAGGCCGGCATCCCCTGCGACTTCGAGCGGGTGGAGCTGCACAAGCGCATCACCGAGACCGGCGCCGACTACGCGGCCATCAACCCCAAGGGCTACGTCCCGGCCCTGGTGCTCGACAGCGGCGAGATGATCACCGAGAACATCGCCATCCTGTCCTGGATCGCGCAGCAGTCGCCGAAGCTGCGCCCAGACGGACCGCTGGGCTGGTTCCGCCTGCTCGAAGCCCTCGCCTACATCTCGACCGAGGTGCACAAGAGCTTCCACACCTTCTTCATCCCGGACGTCACCGAGGAAGAGAAGGAGAAGGCCCGGGCCCTGGCCGGGCTACGCCTCGAGTACCTGGCCGCCAGCCTGAAAGACGACTTCCTGCTGGGTCCCGACCTGACCGTGGCCGACCCGTATCTGTTCGTGATCATGACCTGGGCCAAGCCCAACGGCGTCGTCCTGCCGCCGCCCCTGGCGGCCTATTACGAGCGCATCAAGGCCCGCCCGACGGTGGCCGCGGCGCTGGCCAGCGAGGGCCTGGAGGTCTAGGCCCGCCGTTCGGCGACCGGGACCTATGCAGCGGTATAGGTCCCGCACGTCCTTTCGCCCAATCGCGCCCATCCGCCTCGCCGCCCTAGCCTTCTTCCCCCAGGCCGATGGCCGGAGACGGAGGATCAGGACATGAAGATCGTGGTGGTCGGCGGCAGCGGACGGATCGGAGAGAAGCTCGTCTACAACCTGCGCCAGGACGACTATCGCGTCCTGGAGGCCTCGCCCTCGTTCGGCGTGAACACCGTCACGCGCGAGGGCCTGGACACGGCGCTGACGGGGGCGGACGTGGTGGTCGACGTCACCCAGGCGCCGGCGCTGGACGGCCCTTCGGCCCTGGCCTTCTTCGAAGCCTCGGGCCGCAACCTGCTGGCCGCCGCCAAGGTCGCGGGCGTACGCCACCACGTGGCCCTGTCGATCGTCGGCACCGACCGCCTGCAGGCCAGCGGCTACTTCCAGGCCAAGAAGCTGCAGGAAGACCTGATCAAGGCCTCGGGCCTGCCCTACAGCATCCTGCGCTCGACCCAGTTCTTCGAGTTCATCAGCGGCGTGGTCCAGGACGGCACGGCGCGCGACGTGGTGATCTCGCCTGCCCAGGTGCAGCCGATCGCCGCCGAGGACGTGGCCGAGACCCTGGCCGACATCGCGCTGAGCCCGCCGCTGAACGGCACGGTCGAGGTCGCGGGCCCCGACCGCTACCGGCTCCACGAACTGGCGCGCGAGGTGCTCACCGCCCTCGAGGATCCGCGCCAGGTCACGCCCGACCAGGACGCCCCCTACTTCGGCGCCCGGCTGAGCGATGCGTCGCTGCTGCCCGGCGAGGCGCCGCTCATCGCCGAGACCCGCTTCCACGATTGGCTGAGCGCGAGCCTGCAGGCGACGCCGATCGTCCATCAACGCAGGCAGGGGTGAGCATCATGAACATCGTCGTTGCGGGCGGAACCGGCTGCGTCGGGTCCAAGCTGGTCGAGATTCTCCGCCGCCAGGGCCACGAGGCGCGCGTCGCGGCGCGCACGGCCGGGGTCGACGTCCTGACACGTCAGGGACTCGACGAGGTCATGGTCGGCGCCGACGTGGTCGTCGACGTCCTAAACTCACCGTCGTTCGACGACGCGCCGGCCATGGCCTTCTTCGAGACCTCCAGCCGCAACATCCTGGAGGCGGCCGCGGCGGAAGGCGTGAAGCACTATCTGGCGCTGTCGATCGTCGGCTGCGAGCGCCTGCAGGCCAGCGGCTATTTCCGCGCCAAGCTGGCCCAGGAACGGCTGATCCGCGAAGCCGGCGTGCCCTACTCGATCCTGCGCTCGACCCAGTTCTTCGAGTTCCTGGACAGGGTCGTCGAGGACAGCCTGGACGGCGACGTCGTGCGCCTCGCGCCGGCGCGCGTCCAGTTCATCGCGGCCGGCGACGTCGCCGCGGCCCTGGCCGACATCACCGGCCGCGCGCCGGCCAACGACACCATCGAGGTGGCCGGCCCCGATCCGTTCCGGCTGGACGACCTGGTCAGGCGCTTCCTGGCCGCCAGGCAGGACGGACGCGCCGTGGTGGCCGATCCGCAGGCGCTCTATTTCGGCGCGCCGCTGACCGACGAGACCCTGATCGCCGGGTCCATTCCGCGCTTTGGCCACACCGAGTTCGACAACTGGATCCGGCGCCTCGCCAAGATCCCCGCCTGATCGCGGCGAGCGCCTTCGAAAACGCAGCGGGCGGCCCTTTCGGACCGCCCGCTGTTTCTCTTCGCCTTCGGAAAGGTCAGGCCGCCGCCGCCGTGCTGGCCGCCAGCCAGTCCTCGAAGGTCGTCAGGCCGCGGATGTGATCCTCGCCCGGCGTCAGCGAGCGCTCTTCCAGCTCGACGCCGAAATACAGCGCCTTGGGATCGGCCACGACCTTGCGCGGATCGCCCTTGGCCTGCAGGTAGCGGGCGACGAACCGGTCCAGGCCGAAGGCCTGCGGACCGGCGACCTCCAGCAGGCCGTTGACCGGCGCGCCCAGAACGACGTCGGTCAGGGCGCCGGCGACGTCGGGCGCCGCCGTCGGCTGCACCAGCGCCGGCGAGACGTGAACCTCGTCGCCCACCTGGCCGGCCTGGACGATGCCTTGCACGAACGGGAAGAACTGCGTCGAGCGCAGGATCGAGTACGGGATCGGCGAGGCCCGGATCAGCGCTTCCTGCACGATCTTGGCGCGGAAGTAGCCGCTGTCCTGCAGGCGCTCGGTCCCGACCACCGACAGCGCGACGTGGTGCTTGACCCCCGCCTTCTGACCGGCGGCGAGCAGGTTGCGGCCGGACGTCACGAAGAACTCCAGCGCCGGCGCCGCGTCGAACTGCGGCGAGTTGGCGACGTCGACGACGATGTCGGCGCCGGCCAGCGCGGCGTCCAGGCCCTTGCCGGTCAGCGTGTTGACCCCGGTGTTGGGCGCGGCGGCGACCGCTTCGTGGCCCAGGCGGGCGAGATTGGCGACGACACTGGATCCGATCAGGCCCGTGCCGCCGATGACGACGATTTTCATCACGCTTCTCCTCAGGTGGAATGGCCCGCCGAGCATGACCTTCGCGCCCGCGCGAGGGCACGCGAACCATGGACCGGTCGGCCCGCTGTCCTGGGCGGAACACGCTCCTGCCGAGGGCGTAGGACCTTGCGGAAACCCAAGCCCACACCTCGCCCTCGGGATAGGTTGACGCGGTGTCGGGGAAGGCCCGCGCCCCTGCCGCCTGCGCCAACGGCGTAAGCCCGCGCGCTGGGCGCACAATGGCTTCCATCCCGCCTGGCCGAGCACTGTCCCGTCGTCTTCACCGTCACAGAGGAAACGACGATGACCCTCACCCCGCGCTTTGCTCCCTTCAAGCTCGTACCGGACGTCACCAAGGCCATGCTCGCCGTCGAAGCCGCCCTCGGCGAAACCGGTATCGAGCACGGCGTCGGCGAACTGGTCCGCCTGCGCGCTTCGCAGATCAACGGCTGCGCCGTCTGCATCTTCATGCACGTGCAGGACGCCCGCCAGCACGGCGAGACCGACCTGCGCATCCAGATGCTGGACGCCTGGCGCGAGTCGCCGCTGTACAGCGACCGCGAGCGCGCCGCCCTGGCCTGGACCGAGTCCCTGACCCACGTGTCCAAGACCCGCGCGTCGGACGCCGACTACGAGCTGGTCAAGAGCCAGTTCAACGAGACCGAGATCGCGGCCCTGACCGTGATCGTCGGCATGATCAACGCCTGGAACCGCCTGCAGATCGCCGCCCGCGCGGTCCATGGCGCGCCCGCGCCGGCCGTCGCGGCCTAACCGATCAGGCCGATCTGGCCTGAGGCGCGTCGTCGTCCCTCCCCCCATGACGGCGCGCCAGGACGACGATCCTTCCTACCCAGGATGACGCGTCGTTTTCGGCCACGCCCCGGACCCATGGCGCCGGGGCGTGGCTTTTCTCGTTTCGAGGATCCCTTCCATGTGGAAATCCATCTCCATCGGCCTGGCCGTCGTGCTGGGCCTGGCGGCCGTGGCGAACGGCCTGTTCATGCTGGCCTCGCCCGACGGCTGGTACTTCGCCGTGCCGGGCGTGACGACGACCGGCCCGTTCAACCAGCACTTCATCCGCGATATCGGCCTGATCTTCATGCTGATCGGCGCGGCGTACCTGGTCGGCGCGCGCAAGCCGGAATACCGGCTGTTCTTCTGGGCGGCCCCGACGATCTGGCTGTCGGGCCACGCGCTGTTTCACTTCTGGGAAGTGGCGGTCGGCATCTGCTCGGCCTCGGTCATCCCGCGCGACTTCCCGGCGGTGACCCTGCCGGCGATCCTCGGCTGGGTCGCCACGATCTGGGCCTGCCGCCAGAAGCTGGCTCGCGACGCCGTGTTCTGACCGGCGGCGGCGCCCGGCCCTCGCGGCCGAGGCGCCGCCTACCGGGACTGGCCGTGGCCCGCGCCGTTGGCCAGATGCGCCACGCGCCGGTCGGGCAGGATCCACATCGCCGCCACCAGCGCGTAGAGCGCCAGGGAGATCGCCGGCGCCACGAAGGCGATCGCCACCCCCACCGCATAGACGCCGATCGATAGATCCGTCTTGCGATCGCTGTTAAGCGCCGCCGCCAGTTCGGACTTGGCGCCTTCGCGGCGAACCAGGCACGCGGCGAAGATGCGGAACGCCACGCCGGTCAGCAGCAGCGCCATGCCGTAGACCGCGACGGGCGCGTGGGCGAAGTGGCTCTGTTCCATCCAGGCCGTGGCGAACGGGATCAGCGACACCCAGAACAGCAGGTGCGAGTTGGCCCACATCACCGACCCGCTGATGCCGCTGGCCGCTCGCATGATGTGGTGATGGTTGTTCCAGTAGATGCCGACGTAGACGAAGCTCAGCGCGTAGCCGAGGAAGGTCGGCAGCAGCGGCTTCAGCGCCAGGAGGCCCGCGCCCTCGGGCGGCCTCAGCTCGAGCACCATGATGGTGATGATGATGGCGATCACGCCATCGCTGAACGCTTCCAGCCGTGCCTTTGACATCCGCGCCATCCTTCCGTCGCACGCGCAGCTTGCGCGTCCGGGAATGGAATAGATCGCGGCCCGACGCCCGGCACAGCTGGGCTTAGGGCGCGCGGATCCTGGCCGATCGTATGGGTTGCCGGCGCCCGGGCCGGGCGGGAACTAAGCACGCGCCGACAAGACCAGGGTCCCGTGCCTGACGGAACCTGGGAGCAGATCCGCCAGACGAAAGGACAAGCCCATGACCGCGAAGAACGACCAGGAGCCGCCGCCGCTCGACGACGACGACCTGCTCGACGAAGCTCTGGACGAGAGCTTCCCCGCCAGCGATCCGCCGGCGGCCAGCCATTTCGACTAGGCCGGCCGGCTGGCGTGGCGCTAGCCGCCCGGGTGCAGGCCCGGCGCTTCCTGGCCCGTGCGGTTCACATACTCGGTGTAGCCGCCGCCGTACTGGTGGACGCCCTCGGGCGTCAACTCCAGCACGCGGTTCGACAGGGCCGCCAGGAAGTGGCGGTCGTGCGAGACGAACAGCATCGTGCCCTCGAAGTCCGCCAGGGCCGCGACCATCATCTCCTTGGTGGCGATGTCCAGGTGGTTGGTCGGCTCGTCCAGCACCAGCAGGTTGGGCGGATCGAACAGCATCTTGGCCATGACCAGGCGGGCCTTCTCGCCGCCGGACAGCACGCGGCAGGGCTTTTCGACATCGTCGCCGGAAAAGCCGAAGCAGCCCGCCAGGGTGCGCAGGGCGCCCTGGCCCGCCTGCGGGAACGAGCGTTCCAGCGACTCGAAGATCGTCTCTTCGCCGTCCAGCAGGTCCATGGAGTGCTGGGCGAAATAGCCCATCTTGACGCTGGCGCCGATGTTGACCGAGCCCTGGTCGGGCTTGGTGTCGCCGGCCACCAGCTTCAGCAGCGTCGACTTGCCGGCGCCGTTGGCGCCCAGCACGCACCAGCGCTCCTTGCGACGGACCAGGAAGTCCAGGCCGTCGTAGATCGGCTTGTCGCCATAGCCCTTGGTGACGTTGCGGATGTTGATCACGTCCTCGCCCGAGCGGGGCGGGCTCTGGAACTCGAACTGCACGGTCTGGCGACGGCGCGGCGCCTCGACGCGTTCGATCTTGTCCAGCTTCTTGACCCGGCTCTGGACCTGGGCGGCGTGCGAGGCGCGCGCCTTGAACTTCTCGATGAACTTGATTTCCTTGGCCAGCATAGCCTGCTGGCGTTCGTACTGCGCCTGGCGTTGGGCTTCGCTGAGCACGCGCTGCTGGTCGTAGAAGTCCAGGTCGCCGGAATAGGTGATCAGCTGACCGCCGTCGATCTCGACCACCTTGCCGATGATGCGGTTCATGAAGGCGCGGTCGTGCGACGTCATCAGCAGCGCGCCGTCGTAATTCTTGAGGAACGCCTCCAGCCAGATCAGGCTTTCCAGGTCCAGGTGGTTGGAGGGTTCGTCCAGCAACATGCCGTCGGGCCGCATCAAGAGGATGCGGGCCAGCGCCACGCGCATCTTCCAGCCGCCTGACAGATTGCCGACGTCGCCGTCCATGCGTTCCTGGCTGAACGAGAGGCCGGCCAGCACTTCGCGGGCCCGCGCTTCCAGCGCATAGCCGTCCAGTTCCTGGAAGCGCTCCAGCACCTCGCCATAGCGCTCCATGGTGGCGTCCAGCGTGTCGGCCTGGTCGGGATCGACCATGGCCGCCTCCAGCTGGGCCATCTCGGCGGCCAGGGCGCTGACCGGGCCGACGCCGTCCATCACCGCGGCGACCGCGCTCTGGCCCGACATCTCGCCGACGTCCTGGCTGAAATAGCCGATCTTGATGCCGGGATCGGTCACGACCAACCCGTCGTCGGGCTGTTCCTGGCCGGTGATCATGCGGAACAGCGTCGTCTTGCCGGCGCCGTTCGGGCCGACGAGCCCGACCTTCTCGCCCTTCTGGATGCCCATCGAAGCTTCGATGAACAGGATCTGGTGGCCGTTCTGCTTGGAGATATTGTCGAGGCGGATCATGGCGGGTCTGCTAGCCCGAGGCGCGCCAGAACGCCAGCCTTAGAGCCATATCAATTCCAGAACGCCGGGGATCAGGCCCGCGGCGAGCCAAGGGCCAGTTCGCCGCGCACTTCGCCCATTCGCGCCAAGGTCAGCCGCACCGCCAGGCTTGTGACCGCCACGCCGAGGCAGGCGCAGGCGGGGCCAAGGCCGAAGACGACGGCGATGCCCGGTCGGAGTCACAGAGCGGCGGCGGCAGGACGAAGCCGTTGCATCACGCAACACGATCATATAGTTCTGCCTGCGACGATGGCGGCGCAGGAAGCGGTTTCATCGGATCTGACGGTCGCGGGTTCGATTCCCGCCGACGGGACCTCTCGTCGTAGCTCAGTGGATAGAGCTTCAGGCTAACCGCTTCCGAACATTCCCCATCGTCACAATTTTTCGTTGCGTGACGCACCAGGCGCCACTATACGGACGCCTCCCGTCGCTTCGGCGGCGGGAACCGAGGGCGGCGCAGGAAACGGTTTCTTCGTCCGCAACGGGAGGTCGAGGGTTCAAATCCCTCCGGACGGCGCAAGCCGGACGTAGCTCAGCCTGGTAGAGCGCCACTCCGTTTCCGAATATTCCCCCTCGGGAAATCAAGTCTATCCGGCGGCGTAGCACAGCGGATTCTTCGGGTGACGGCAGGCGGGCGAAAGCTGCGCTCCGTTCCCTCGCGAGAGGGAGGCCCGCGGTGCGCCTGTTCCCCGGAAAGATCGTCGACGGCGGTGATGGCCAACCGGGTTCATCGCTCCACCGAAAGGGCGGCCGGGACGAAAGTCCCTGTCCGGGTGCGCGAACACCTGGCGGAAGCGCCCTCCCGAGCCGAGTGTTCCCCGTCGACGTTTTTCCTGAATTATCCGTTGCACCATGCAACAAAACGAACTACAGAACCCCGGTCTTCGAAGAGACGCCGCCGGCGTCGCGGAGACCCGATCAGGCGACGAACGAGACCATGACTTCGAGCAATCTGAAGTTTGAACGTCCGCAGGGCTGCCCGCCCTAGACCTCCCCGACGCCGGTTTCGGCCGTCGGGGCCTGGACGTCTCGTCCGTCTCCCGACCGGCCTGGAAACCCCAAGCGACGTCAGGAGAAGAGCGCCATGCGCTTCAACATCTTCGCCAAGCGCCCCGACGTCACCTTCGAGGGCGCCCCCGCCGTGATCCTCACGGCTGAACAACAACTGCGCCGCTCGGTGCTCTCGTGCCTCCTCTGGGAGGACGAGTTCTACGAGGACGGCCTGGCCATCGCCGACCGCATCGCCGCCCTGGCGGGGACGGTCGCGCCGCGGGTCACGGCCGATCTCGCGATCGAGGCGCGCGAGATCTTCAAGCTGCGCCACGCGCCGCTGATGCTGCTCGTCGCCCTGACCCGCACGGGTTCGGGCACGCCGCTGGTCGCCCAGACGATCGAGCGGGTGATCCAGCGCGCCGACGAACTCACCGAGTTCCTGGCGCTGTACTGGCGCCACGGCCGCAAGCCGCTCAGCAAGCAGATGAAGAAGGGCCTCGCGGCCGCCTTCGGCAAGTTCGACGCCTACCAGCTGGCCAAGTACGACCGCGACGGCCCGGTGAAGCTGCGCGACGTGCTGTTCCTCGTCCACGCCAAGCCGAAGGACGAGGCGCAGGCGGCCCTGTGGAAGCAGGTCGCCGATCGCTCGCTGGCCGCGCCGGACACCTGGGAAGTCGCCCTGTCGGGCGGCGCCAACAAGCGCGAGACCTTCCAGCGCCTGCTGGCCGAGAAGAAGCTGGGCTACCTGGCCCTGCTCCGGAACCTCCGGAACATGGACCAGGCGGGCGTCGACGAGGCCCTGGTCAAGGAAGCGATCCTGGCGCGTCGCGGCGCGGAACGGGTTCTGCCCTTCCGCTACGTGGCGGCCGCCCGGGCCGCGCCGCGGTTCGAGCCCTGGCTCGACCAGGCGCTGGCCGAGACCGTGCTGGAGGGCGCGATCTTCGACGGGCGGACGATCATCCTGGTCGACGTCTCAGGTTCGATGGACGCCCGTCTGTCGGCTCGGTCGGACCTGACCCGGATGGACGCGGCGGCCGCCCTGGCCTCGATCGTCCCCGGTGACGTGCGGGTCTTCACCTTCTCCAACGGAGTGGTGGAGGTTCCGCCCCGCCGGGGCATGGCCGGGGTCGACGCGGTGATCCGCTCGCAGGCCCACGGCGGCACGGAACTGGGCAAGGCGATCCACAAGATCAACGCCCTGCCCCACGACCGGCTGATCGTGGTGACCGACGAGCAGTCGGCCGACCGCGTTCCGGCGCCGAAGGCCGCCAAGGCCTACATGATCAACGTCGCCAGCGCCCGAAACGGCGTCGGATACGGTGAACGGTGGGTCCACCTCGACGGCTTCTCCGAAGCCGTCCTGGGCTTCGTCCGCGAGCACGAACGCCTGACGGCGGAGGCCCGCTAGGATGAGCCCGGAGGCCTTGAGGCAGGCGGCGATAACCCTCTTCGGCGAGCGGGGCTGGATGTCCCGGCTCGCCGAGACCCTGGGGGTGGATCGGTCATCGGTGTCCCGCTGGTTTGCGGGCCTGCCGGTTCCCGGTCCGGTCGCCGCCGCCGTCGAGGCCTGGCTGCTCATCTACCGACTGACCGGTCTTCGGCCGGGCGAGTACGACCAGCTCGACCCGGCCGAAGATCCCTAGCCAGGCGCGCCCTGGCCAAGACTGACCGTTTCTTCCGAAAGCCTCCGATGTTCCTGTCGATCGCCACCACCCATCGCCCCGCCACCGACCTGGGCTTCCTGCTGCACAAGCACCCGGGCCGCGCCCACGAGACCGAACTGCCGTTCGGTAAGGCGCACGTCTTCTATCCGGAGGTCGGCGAGGATCGCTGCGAGGCGGCCCTGCTGCTGGATATCGACCCCGTCGGCCTGGTGCGCGGCAAGGGCCGCAGCGACGGCCTGCTGGACCAGTACGTCAACGACCGGCCCTATGCTGCCTCCTCGTTCCTGTCGGTGGCCCTGGCCCGCGCTCTGCGCACGGCCATGGCCGGAACCTCGCGCGAGCGGCCCGAACTGGCCGAGACGGCGATCCCCCTGGAGGCGACCATCACCCCCCTGCCCGCGCGCGGCGGCGAAGCGCTGGTGCACGAGCTGTTCGAACCGCTGGGGTGGACCTGCGCGATCGAGCCCGTGGCCGGCGCCGACGGCGAGGCCTCGCGCTACGTGACCCTGCGCCTGTCCGGAAACGCGCGCCTGCGCGACCTGCTGAACCACCTCTACGTGCTGATCCCGGTGCTGGACGACGACAAGCACTACTGGGTCGGCGACGACGAGGTCGAGAAGCTGCTGCGGCGCGGCGAAGGCTGGCTGGACGCCCACCCCGCCCGCGACCTGATCGTTCGCCGCTACCTGATCCATCGCCGGGGCCTGGCTCGCGAGGCCCTGGAGCGGCTGGCGCCCGAAACCCGCGACGAGGCCGTCGATCCCGCCGAGCGCAAGGTCGGCGCCGAGGACGCGCTGGAGGCGCCGCTGCGCCTGAACGACGAGCGCATGGCCGCGGTCGTCGAGACCCTGCGCGCCAGCGGCGCCAAGGCGATCGCCGATCTCGGCTGCGGCGAGGGCAAGCTGCTGCAGCGACTGGTGCGCGAGCGCTGGGTCGAACGCCTGATCGGCGTCGACGCCGCCGCGCGCGATCTGGAATGGGCGGCCAAGCGGCTGAAGCTGCATCTGGCCGGCGGTCCGCCCGAGGGCCGGGTGACCCTGCTGCACGGCTCGGTCACCTATCGCGACCGCCGCTGGGAGGATGTCGACGCCGTCGCCCTGGTCGAGGTGATCGAACACCTGGACGCTGACCGCCTGCCCGCCCTTCAGAAGGTGGTGTTCGGCGCCGCGCGGCCGCAGACGGTCGTCGTGACCACGCCCAACGCGGAGTACAACGCCCTCTTCCCGAACCTGGCCGCCGGCGCCTTCCGCCATCCCGACCACCGGTTCGAATGGACGCGGGGCGAGTTCCGCGCCTGGGCCGAGGGCGTCGCGAGCGCCCACGGCTACGCCGTCGCCTACGACGACATCGGCAAGCTGGACGAGGCGCTGGGCGCCCCGACCCAGATGGCCGTCTTCACGCGGGCCGGCTGACGCCGCCGCTCCGCAGAATTTCCCGTTCGAGTAATCGCATGACCACCCTCGAAATTCCCGACTTCGCCCTCGTCGTGCTGATCGGCGCCTCGGGCTCCGGCAAGTCGACCTTCGCCGCCAGGCACTTCGCCCCGACCGAGGTGATCTCGTCGGACCATTGCCGCGCGCTCGTCGTCGACGACGAGACCGACCAGTCGATCAGCGGCGACGCCTTCGACCTGGTCAAGGCCATCGCCGAGAAGCGCCTGAAGCATCGCCGCCTGACGGTGATCGACGCCACCAACGTGCGCGCCGCCGACCGCAAGGGCTGGATCGAGCTGGCCCGGCGCTGGCACGCCCTGCCCGTCGCCGTGGTCATCGACCCGGGCGTCGACACCTGCTTTGCGCGCAACAAGGCCCGCGCCAACCGCGACTTCGGCGTGGGCGTCGTCCAGCGCATGACGTCGGAGATCCGCAAGGGCCTGGGCGGCCTGCAGCGCGAAGGCTTCCGCCAGGTCTGGAAGCTGTCGAGCGAGGCCGAGATCGACGCCGCGCGCGTCGAGCGCAAGCCGCTGTGGACCGACAAGCGGCACGACCAGGGCCCGTTCGACATCATCGGCGACATCCACGGCTGCGCCGACGAGCTGCAGGACCTGCTGGCCGCGCTGGGCTACGACGTGGCCTGGGGCGAGACCGGCGGTGAACGATCGGTCGTCGTGACGCCCCCGGCCGGCCGCAAGGCGGTGTTCGTCGGCGATCTGGTCGACCGCGGCCCCAACTCGCCCGACGTGCTGCGCATCGTCATGAGCATGGTCGCGGCGGAAACCGCCTACTGCGTGCAGGGCAACCACGAGCGCAAGTTCGGCCGCTGGCTGGAAGGCCGCAAGGTGACGATCGCCCACGGCCTGCAACAGACCATCGACCAGTACGACGGGACCGATCGCGGCTTCCGCGCCGCCCTGCCCGCCTTCCTCGACGGGCTGCGCAGCCACGTCTGGCTGGACGGCGGCAAGCTGGCCGTGGCCCACGCCGGGCTCAAGGCCGAGATGATCGGCCGGGGCTCGGGCGCGGTGCGCGAGTTCGCGCTGTACGGCGAAACGACCGGCGAGATCGACGAGTTCGGCCTGCCGGTCCGCGCCGATTGGGCGGCCGACTATCGCGGCGAGACCGCGGTCGTCTACGGCCACACGCCCATGCCGCAGGCCCAGTGGGTCAACAACACCCTCTGCATCGACACCGGCTGCGTGTTCGGCGGCAAGCTGACGGCGCTGCGCTGGCCCGAAAAGGATCTGGTCGAGGTTCCCGCCCGCCAGGTCTGGTGCGAGCCCATGCGCCCGCTGGTTCCGGCCGGCGGCGAACGCTCGGCCCAGGCCGCGGCCGACGACCTGCTGGACATGGAGGACGTCAGCGGCCGGCGCTGGATCGACACCTCGCTGCGCGGCCGCGTCGTGGTGGCCGAGGACAACGCCTCGGCGGCGATCGAGGTGATGAGCCGCTTCGCCCTGGCGCCCCAGTGGCTGGCCTACCTGCCGCCGACCATGTCGCCGGTCGAGACCAGCACGCGCGAGGGCTGGCTGGAGCGTCCCGAGGAAGCCTTCGCTCACTATCGCGAGCGCGGCGTGGCGCAGGTGGTCTGCGAGGAAAAGCACATGGGCTCGCGGGCGGTGATCGCCCTGTGCCGGACCGCCGAGGCGGCCAAGGCCCGCTTCGACGCGGCCGAAGGCGAGACGGGCGCGATCTGGACACGCACCGGACGCGGCTTCTTCGCCGACGCCGCCACGACCGAGGCCCTGCTGGCCCGCCTGCGCGGCGCGGTCGACGCCGCTGGCCTGTGGGACGAGCTTGCCACGGACTGGCTGCTGCTGGACGCCGAGATCATGCCCTGGTCGGCCAAGGCCGGCGCCCTGATCGACGCCCAGTACGCCCCGGTCGCGGCCTCGTCGCGCGCAGGGCTGTCGGCAGCCGCTGACGCCCTGTCGCGCGCCGCCGCCCACGGCGCGCCGGTGGCGGAGCTGCTGTCCAAGGTCGAGGACCGCGCCGCCCGCGCCGACCTCTACGCCAAGGCCTGGGCGCCCTATGTCTGGCCGGTGTCGGGGATCGGCGACCTGAAGGTCGCGCCGTTCCACCTGCTGGCCAGCGAAGGGCGCGTCTGGTTCGACCAGGACCACGTCTGGCACATGGGCCTGGCCGACCGCCTGGCGGCGACCGGCGACAAGGTCATCGCCCCCACCCGCTGGCGGATCGTGGACCTCGCCGACGAGGCCGCCTGCGCCGAGGCGATCGCCTGGTGGGAGGCCCTGACCGAGGCCGGCGGCGAAGGCATGGTGGTCAAGCCGCGCGACTTCGTCTCGCGCGGCGCCAAGGGCCTGCTGCAGCCGGCGCTGAAGGTGCGCGGCCGCGAGTACCTGCGGATCATCTACGGTCCGGAGTACGACGCGCCCGAACATCTGGAGCGGCTGCGCGTGCGCGGTCTCGGCGGCAAGCGCAACCTGGCCCTGCGCGAGTTCGCGCTCGGTCACGAGGCGCTCAAGCGCTTCGTCGAGCACGCCCCGCTGCGCAAGGTGCACGAGTGCGTCTTCGCCGTGCTGGCGATGGAAAGCGAGCCGATCGATCCCCGGCTCTAGCTGGCGCTGGTCCTGGGGACATTCGCCTCCAGGACCGGCCCGCCAACCTCAGGCGCGGGCAGCCTTGAAGCCGCCAGCGGCGACCACGCCCCGGTGCAGGACGACCTGGCGCGGCGTAAGCCGGGCCACCGCCTCGGCCGAGCTGGCGGCGTCGACGAACACGCAGTCGGCCGCGTCGCCAGCCTTGGGCCACTGCTGCTCTCCGGTGGGCGACAGCGGGGTGATCCCGCCGGTGGGGATCTTCAGCGACTGGCCGATGGCCTGCTCGTCCGACCAGCCGTAGAGCTGGCAGGCCAGCTTGGCCTTCTCCAGCACGTCGCCGCTGCCGAACACCGACCAGTGGTCGATGACGCTGTCGGTGCCGGTGAACACCTTGACCCCCGCCGCCTGCAGGGCCGGGATCGGCATCACCCGGCCGCCGAACGGCACGGTGGAAGCCACCGACACGCCGGCGCCGGCCATGCGCGCGGCCAGGTCAACCAGGGCAGGCTTTTCCAGTGACATCAGCGAGAAGCCGTGGCTGATCGTCACCTTGTCCTTCAGCGCCGGGTTGCGGGCGGTGATGTCGGTGATCCGGGAGATGGCCGCTACGCCGCTTTCGCCCGGCTCGTGGATGTGGATGTCGACGCCCGCCTTCTCGTCCAGCGCCACCTGCATCATCAGGTCGACCGACCGCTCCATGCCGCCGTCGACGGTGGTGGGATCGATGCCGCCGACATAGGCCGCGCCCGCCCGCACCGCCTGGCGCATCTGCTGCTCCAGGCCGATGCTGGCGAAGCCGTGCTGCGGGAAGGCGACGATCTCGTAGCCGAAGTCGGCCCCGTGACGGTCGAGCGCGGCCTTCAGCTTCTCGACGTGCTTGGTCCCGATCACCGGGTCGACGTTGCACTGGCTGCGGGCGAAGGTCGTGCCGTAGCCCTGCAGCAGCGCCACCAGGGCCTCGGCGCGAGGCTCCAGCGTCGGCAGCAGCTCGGGCAGCAGCGTCTGCTCCAGCTTGATCTGGCCGGCGATGCCGCCCTTGCGCTTGCGCGGCGCCTGCCAGGGGCCGCCGTAGAAGGTCTTGTCGAGGTGGATGTGCATGTCGCGGAACGACGGCAGCATCAGAAGACCGCCGGCGTCGTGGACCACCGCGCCGGGCGGGATCGCCGCGCCGGCCGGCAGGATGGCGGCGATGGCGCCCTTCTCGATCTTGATCGTCTTGAGCTCGGTGCGGGTGGCCGCGACCTCGTCGCCCTCGCGCTCGTAGCCGGTCTCCAGGCGCACGTTGCGCAGGAAGTACGTCGCGCCCGCGGCCGGCGCCTTGGCCGGGGCGGCGACGGCAGCCGACGGGGCCGAGGCAGCGAGGCCTAGAGCCCCCGCCGCCAGGCCGCCGGCGCCCAGCAGGGCGCGGCGCGAGAGATCGGCCGCCGGGGCGGCGGAAACGGAAGGAGTGTTGAACATGCGATCGCTCATGGTCGGCCTCTAGAACTTGTAGCGGACGCCAAGCTTCACCTGCCAGACGGACTGGGTGTTGAAGCTGGTGGCGGCCTTGGATGTGAACTTGTCGAACTGGTAGAAATTCCCCTGCCCCGCGGCGCAGCCGATGCCGGCGAACTGGCAGTTGCGGGCCACGATGTTCGACGAGACGTAGGGGTTGGGCACCTGCTGGATCACGCCCCACTTGTTGTTGAGCATGTTCCCCAGGTTCTCGATGTCGACATAGATCTCGGCCTTGGCCGCGTGCGGGAAGAAGGCCGGGGCCTCCTGGCTGATCCGCACGTCGACCGTGGTGACCTCGGGCGACTTGAAGGCGTTGCGCGGCGTGATCTTGCCGGCGTAGTCGATCAGGCCGGTCTTCTGCAGGAAGGCGTTGAAGGCGGCGAAGTCGAAGCCCGGCGCATAGGAGATGATCGGGTCGCTGGTCGCCGTGACCAGGCCGTTCTGGGTCTTGGGCACGTAGAGCAGCTGGCGATTGCGCGAGGCGTTCGAGCCGTTCTCGCCGACCAGCACGTCGCCGGCCTGGGCGGCGTTGGCGCCGACGTCGAAGGTGTAGCTGAACGGCAGGCCCGAGCGGCGCTGGGCGAACAGGCTGACGCCCGTGCGATAGCCGGAGAAGAACTCGCGGCGATAGCTCAGCGACAGCTTGGAGAGGTTGCGGAACTCGTAGTTCGAGGTCGCCAGGCCCGGATCGTTGGGATCGTCGGTCGCCACGCCGTTGTAGTTGGCCGCCGCCACCGTGCTGATGCCGGGATTGACGTCCTTGGAGTTGATGTAGGTGTGCGAGACCTGGGCGTCCAAGCCGTCCAGCCAGCCGTCGGACCACCGCTTGCCCAGCGCCACGCCCAGCTGGTCGGTATGGCCCTGGCTCGTGTTGGTGACGAAGATGTCGTAGCGGTTGTCGCGCCCACGCAGGAAGGTCGGGCGGCCGTCGGGCGCGGCGGGACCGGGATTGGTCTCGCTGTAGAGGTCGCGCCAGGTCACCGCGTCCTTGACCTCGGTGCGGATGTACTCGGCGCTGACCCGCCAGTCGTCGCCGCCGAAACGGCCCAAGTCGAAGTACTTCTGAACGCCGATCGAAGCCTTCCAAGACGACTGCGGCTTGAAGTCCGGGTCGAGGATGTTGGTCAGGCCCTGCCCCGTCGCGGCGCTGGCGGTGTTCAGCTGCTGGACCGCCGGATTGACGGTCTTGGCGTCGACGTTGTTGAGGCCCGCCAGGCAGGCGGCGCTGGTCGTGGCGGTGCGGGCGCAGTTCACGTTACCGAGCACGATGCCGGTGTTGTAGAAGGTGTTGGCCGTCCACACCGTGGGCGAGCCGCCGCCGAACAGGCCCACGCCGCCATAGATCGTCAGGGTCGGATCAGGCTGCCAGTTGAAGCCGAAGCGCGGTTGCAGCAGGTGCTTGCCGTCGAGGTTGGCGCTGTTGTCGAGGCCGTAGCGGGCCATGACCACCGGATTGGCCTGCGGGCTGTCGCTCTGCTCGAACCAGTCGTAGCGCAGGCCCGCCTTGACGGTCAGGTTGGGCAGGATCGCCCACTCGTCCTGCAGGTAGACGGTGTTCATCGCCGAGCGGATGGTGGCCCCGCCGTGCGCCTTGATGTTGTCGCCGGCGTTGGCGTAGGCCAGCGACGAGGCCCGCCGCGCCTCGAGGTCGGCGATGGAGTCGAAGACGTAGGCGCCGTTGGCGTTCTGGACGAACACGTCCCAGATCTTCAGCGCCTCGCGCTCGTAGCCGCCGGTGATCTTGTGGGCGCCCCACGTGTAGACGCCCTTGGCCCGGTACTGCTGCAGATAGGTGGTCAGCTCGTTGGCCTGGTAGGAGGCGTCGGTGCCGGCATAGATGCTGGGGCCCACGCCCGCGCCGTTCACGAACACCCGGAACTGGGCGTAGTCGGTACCCGCCAGCGGCGTCGAGGGGTTGTCCATCTTCTTGTAGGAGGCCGACAGCTCGGTGGTGAAGTCGTCGGTCCAGTTCGAGAACAGCTGGGCCTTGTAGACGTCGAGATTGTTCTCGCGCTCGATCCACTTCGACAGCAGGCCCAGCGAGGTCGAGGCGCCGGTCAGGGTGTTGCCCGAGGCGTTGAGGTTCGAGCCGTAGGTGCGCTGGTACGACACCGTGGCGCGATGACGGTCGCTGATATTCCAGTCCAGCTTGAGGAAGTACTTCTCGTCGAGATTGCGGAACTGCGAGGCGGTGAAGCCTAGCGGGTCGTAGCCGTAGACGCGCTTGATGATCTCGCGCACCTGCTCGGCCTGGGCGACGGTGATCCCGGGCACCTCGTTGGGCATGCCCGAGCCGACCGGGCCGGTCAGCGACGGCTCGACGCGCTCGAACTTCTCGTAGTTGAAGGTGAAGAACAGTCGGTCCCTGATGATCGGACCGGTCAGGGTCGCGCCCCAGGTCTTCTCCGAGAACTTGCCGCCCAGGGTGCGCTTCTGGCGCGTGCCGTCCTGGAAGTCGTCGTACTCGAACTTCTTGCCCTGCAGGTTCTGGTTGGTGTTCTCGAAGAACACCATGCCGTGGAAGGCGTTGCCGCCCGACTTGGTGGTGGCGTTCATCGTGCAGCCGCCGAACGAGCCGTAGTTGACGTCGTAGGGCGCCAGCTCGACGCCCAGGGTCTCGACCACGTCCATCGACACCGGCGAGCGCTGGGTCGGATAGCCGTTGGCCTGCAGGCCGAAGTCGTCGTTCTGGCGCACGCCGTCGATGGTCAGCGAGTTGGAGCGGTTGTTGGCCCCGCCGCAGATCAGCGCCTTGCTGTTGGTGGAGTCGATGGCCACGAACGGATTCATCCGCGCCAGGTCCTTGAGGTCGCGGCTGATCGACGGCGCCAGCTGGATCTGGGCGGCGCTGAAGTTGGAGCTGGGGCCGGTCTTGAGGTCCTTGGCGCCGACCGAGGCGGCGGTGACCACCACCGCGTCGACCGCCCCGCCGTCGAGGGCGAAGTTCAGCTGGAAGGCGTCGCCGGTGTTGATCGCCGGCACCTCGACCGTCTTGGCGCCGTAGGTCTGGGAGTTGGCCGTCACCCGATAGGGACCGCCGGGACGCAGGTTGCGGGCCGAGAAGGCGCCGTCGGCGCTGGTGGTCGCCGTCGTGGTCGTGCCCGAGGGCGCGTGGACGATCGTCACCTGGGCGCCGGCGACGGGCGCGCCGGCCTCGTCGGTCAGCCGGCCCTGGATCGCGCCGGTGATCACCTGCGCCTGGACCACCGCGGGCGCGGCGGCCATCGCGATCACCCCGATCGCGGCGCCGGCCGAAAGCCTTCTCATGAACGTCATCGCCATATCCCCTGTTGCGAGTGCGGCGCGCGTATCCCCACGCGGCCGTGTCCTCGGCGGCGGGATCGGCACGGTCGCCGGGCCGCCGGGGACGACTTCAGGGAAACTGGAATTTCGTCGATGATCTAAAACTAAATCGTCGACGATTTGATAAATCAGTGTCGACGTTATGTCTGCCGATTTTTCGGCCGTCGGCCGCGGAAAGGCGCCCGGCGTTGCGGCGCCGTCGGTCGTCGAATGGAGTTCCGAAGGAAATGGCCACGGGCCGGATCGTCGACGATCCTCCCGGTCCGGACGGATCTAGATCCGGTCGATCTCGGTCTCGCGCACCTTGCCAGCCTCGTCCTCGAGCGAGAAGCGGTCGCGGGTGGTGACGTAGAAGCTGGCCCCGAAGCGGCCGACCGGGAAATAGTCCTGCAGGCTGACGCGCCAGGCCTGGGTGTCGATCAGCCCCTCGCGGGCGTGCAGGTGCAGCACCTTGCCGAAGAAGATCAGCCGGCTGTCGGTGCGGATCGTCTCCCACAGCGCGCATTCGAAGGCCACCGGGGCCTCGGCGATGCGCGGCGGGACGATCTCGACCGACGGGGCGGTTGTCAGCCCCACCTTGTCGAGTTCGCTCTGATCGGCCGGCAGCGCCTCGCCGCAGGCGTGCATCTTGGCGGCGATGGCCTCGTCGGCAAGGTGCACCACGAACTGGCCGGACTCGACGATGTTGGCGGCCGTGTCCTTCAGCCCGCCGGAGGCCAGCAGGTTGACGCTGATCATCACCAGCGGCGGCTCCTCGCCCAGCATGTTGAACATGCTGAAGGGGGCGGCGTTGACCACGCCGTCGGCGTTGATCGTGGTCACCAGGGCTATGGGCCGCGGCACGATCAGGCTCGCCATCAGCTTGTAGCGCTGGTAGGCGGTGATGCTGGCGAAATCGACGTGCATGACGGTGCTCAGGCCAGGTTGAGCATCTGGGCCAGGGTCTTCACCGAGGACGGCCGCTCCAGGCAGATCCGCTCCTCCAGCCCGACCAGGTGGGCGTTCATCGCCGCCACGGCGCGCTTGGCGTCGCCCTTGGAGATGGCGTCGACGATGTCGCAATGCTCCTCGTGCTCGCAGGCGGCGTTGCCGGCCGGCTCGTAGAGGGCCACGATCAGCGAGCAGCGCGAGATCAGCTCGGTCAGGTAGGCCAGCAGGATCGGATTGCCGCCCAGGGCGGCCACCTGCAGGTGGAAGTTGCGGGCCGTCTGGGCCCAGGCCGGCTGGTAGGCGTTGGCCATCGCCTCCTCTTCCTGGTGCAGCAGGGCGTGCAGTTCCTCGATGTCCTTGCCGCTGTGGCGCTGGACGGCCAGCTCGACCAGGGCGGCTTCCAGCGCGCGGCGGGCCTCGAAGATCTTGCGGGTCTCCTCGGGGGTCGGCGCGGCGACCACCGCGCCGCGATTGGGGCGCAGTTCGACGATGTGGTCGTGCTCCAGCCGCTGAAGCACCTTGCGCACCACCGCCCGGCTGACGCCGAACAGCGCGCACAGGGCCGGCTCGGGCAGCTTGGTGCCCGGCGGCAGGCGCTGGTTCAGCACGCCGTCGAACACCGACTGGTAGATCCGCTGCTCGACGTCGGCCGCGCCGTCGACGGCGGCGATGCCGGCCATGTCGGTCCTGGCCGGACCACGGCCGGCCTTGCGCGCGCCGGCGGCGGTCTTCGGAGCGGTCTGGCGTGGCTTGGCCGGAGGCGTCTGGGTCATGAAATCCGCCGAAACTGGTGATCGCGGTTGTAGGCGCCCGCATCGGGTCCGATGCAACCGGGGATCAGCGCCGATCGACCGTCCTGACGCCACGATGCCGCGATCGCGGGCAGATTTGCAATGAGGAATGTCGACTTTCTGCACAGTCAGAATGCCGACGCATATTTCTTCAAATCGTCGACGATTTCATGAGCTCGTGAGCGAGCGACGCGATTAACTCGCCTCGAACAGGGCCCGCCGCCGAGCGGCCGCGCCAGTGCAAGAGGTGTCTCGTGTCGAATCCGTCCCGCCGCATGTTCGCCGTCGGAAGCCTTGCCGTCCTTCTGGCCGCCTGCAAGGGTCAGGGCGGCGCGGGACCGGTGAAGATCGGCCTGGTCACCGCCCTTTCCGGCCAGTCGGCGCGCTCGGGCGAGGCGATCACGCGCGGTCTCTCGGTGGCCATCGACGAGATCAACGCCGCCGGCGGCGTGCTGGGCGGGCGCAAGCTGGAGCTGGTGCGCCGCGACGACGAGAGCAATCCGGCCCGGGGCGTCACCGCCGCCCGCGAGCTGATCCACCGCGAGAAGGTCGCCGTGCTGTTCGGCGGGCTCGACACGCCGGTAGCCCGCGCCATCGTGCCGATCGCCAGCCAGGCCAAGGTTCCGTTCATGGTGCCGTGGGCGGCGGGCACGGCCATCACCCAGAATGGGACCAGCCCCAACTTCGTGTTCCGCGTCTCGGCCGTCGACGAAGAGGTCGACAAGGCCATGGTCGCCTATGCCCGCGAGACCTTCGGGGCCAGGCGCCCGGGCCTGATCCTGCTCAACAATCCGTGGGGCGAGTCCAACGAGAAGGGCCTGAAGGCGGCGCTGGCGGCCGTCGGCTCTCCCCTCGCCGGCGCCGAACGCTTCGAGCCTTCCGACGTCGACGTCACCCCGCAGCTTGGACGCCTGCGCGCGGCGGGCGCCGACGCCCTGCTGCTGGTCGGCACGGTCGGCCCCTCGGCCCAGGTGGTGCGCTCGCTCGACCGCATGGGCTGGAGCGTGCCGGTGGTCTCGCACTGGGGTCCGGCCGGCGGACGCTTCGGCGAACTGGCCGGTCCCAACGCCGGCCGCGTGACCTTCGTCCAGACCTACAGCTTCGCCGGACCGATCACCCCGACCCGCGACAAGGTGCTGGCCGCCCTGATGGCCAAGTACCCCGACATCAAGTCGCCGGCCGACATCTCGCCGGCCGTGGGCGTGGCCAACGCCTATGACGCCCTGCATCTTTCGGCGCTGGCGCTGGACAAGGCCGGCTCGACCGACGGCGAGGCCGTGCGCAAGGGCTTTGCCGCCATCGACCGTTACGAGGGCCTCATCAAGACCTACGAGCGCCCGTTCGCCGACGGCCGCCACGACGCCCTTACGGAGAAGGACTACGTCTGGGCCCGCTTCGAAGGCGACGCCATCGTGCCAGTCCGGCGCGGCTAGGCCATGGACCTTCTCGCTCCCCTTCTCAGCGGCCTGGCGCTTGGCAGCATGTACGGGCTGATCGCGCTTGGCTTTCACATCACCTTCTCGGTCTGCGGGGCGCTGAACTTCGCCCAAGGGACCAGCGCCATGCTGGGCGCGGTGCTGCTGTTCACGCTGGAACGCACCCTAGGCTGGCCGGTCCTGCTGGCCGCGCCCGCGACCATCGCGCTGTGCGGGCTCTACGGCCTGCTGGTCGAGGGCTTGGCCGTGCGGCCGTTCCTCAAGCGCAGGTCCGATGCCTGGCTGATGGCCACGGTCGCGCTGGGGCTGGTCACTGACAACGCCACGCTCTTCCTGTTCGGCACAGAGCCGCGCAGCCTGAGCTCGATCCTCACCGCTTCCTCGGTCAGCGTCGGCGGCGCCTCGCTGGGCGTCTATCCGCTGCACCTGCTGATCCCCGTCGTGGGCCTGGCCATCGCCGCCGCGCTACACTGGATCAGCCGCAAGACCCTGCTGGGCACGGCGGTCCTGGCCGTGGCCCAGAACCGCGACGCCGCCAGCCTGATGGGCATTCCCGTGAGCGCGATGATCGCCGCGGCCTTCGCCGTGTCGTCGGCCCTGGCCGGCATGGCCGGCGCCCTGGTCGCTCCTTTGTTCACCATCCAGCCCGACATGGGCGTGGTGCTGGGCCTCAAGGCCTTCGCCGTCGCCATCCTCGGCGGTCTCAGGAACCCGTGGGGCATCATGACCGCCGGCGTGCTGTTCGGCGTGGTCGAGGCCGCGTCGGCCAGCGTGCTGGGCTCGGGCTACACCCAGATGCTGACCTTCGGCCTGGTGATCCTGGCCCTGGCCCTGCGCCCCGACGGCCTGCTGGGCCGCGCCGAGGTGCGAAAGGTATGAGCATGCGTTCCCTCGCCTCCACGCTCGCCGTCCTCGGCGCGATCGCCGCCGCCCTCGCCATGGCCGCCACGCTCGACAGCTACTACGCCTTCGTACTGGGCCAGATCGCCCTGCTGACCATCGTCGGGGTGGGCCTCAACATCCTGGTCGGCCTGGGCGGACAGATGTCGTTCGGCCATGCCGGGGTCTACGCCATCGGCGCCTATGCCGTGGCCGTGCTGACCACGCGGCTTGGCGTCAGCTTCTGGATCGCCTGGCCGCTGGGCGCGCTGCTGGCCGGCGGCGTCGGCGCGCTGATGGCGATCCCGGCCCTGCGGCTGAAGGGTCCGTATCTGGCCATGGTGACCATCGCCTTCGGCCTGATCGTCGAGCACGGCCTCGTCGAACTGCGCGACGTCACCGGCGGACAGAACGGCATCCTCGACATTCCTCCCCCCAGCCTCTTCGGCGCAACGCTGGACGCCAACGGCATGGCCGTGCTGGCCGTGGCGGTCGCGGGCATGGCGATGCTGGCCTTCGCGCGGCTGTCGGCCGGCGGCTGGGGCGCGGCCATGCGGGCAGTTCGGGACGCCGACGTCGCCGCCGCCTCGGTGGGCCTGAACCCGACCGTCATCCGCACCCTGGCCTTCTCCCTGTCGGCCCTGTTCGCCGGCGCGGCCGGCGGCCTGTTCGCGCCGATGGCCGGGTTCGTCACGCCCCAGACCTTCAACCTGACCCAGTCGATCCTGTTCGTGCTGGTCGTCGTGCTCGGAGGTTCCGGCACGCGCCTCGGGCCGTTGCTGGGCGCCCTGGTCGTGGGCCTGCTGCCTGAGCTGCTATCGGGGTTCGAGGCCTATCGCATCCTGGTGTTCGGAGCCCTGCTGATGGTGGTGCTGTGGTTGGCGCCGCGCGGCCTGGCGGGCCTGTGGAACGCCCTGCCCTTCAAGCGCAAGACCACCGCCCCGCCGATCGCGGACGCCGCGCCGCCGCTCGCCGAACTGCTGTCCGATCGCCCCCGCGCCGCGCTGCGGGCGCAGGACCTGGGCATGCGCTTCGGCGGCCTGCGCGCCCTGGACGGCGCCCGCTTCTCGCTTCCGCCCGGCCAGGTCACCGCCCTGATCGGCCCCAACGGCGCGGGCAAGTCGACGGTGATGAACCTGCTCAGCGGCTTCTATCGTCCCACCGACGGCCTCTGCCTGCTGGGCGAGGCGCCTCTGCCCCGGCAGGCCTTCGCCGCCGCGCGGGCCGGCGTGGCGCGCTCGTACCAGACCTCGCAGGTGTTCCAGAGCCTCAGCGTCGAGGACAACGTGCTGCTAGCCGCCCGCCGGGGACGCCTGGGCGCGCCGCTGGCCCGTTTCGCCGGTCAGGAGCAGCGCCGCAAGGCCCGCGCCCTGCTGCGCGCCTGCGGCTACGGCGGCGATCCGACGATCCCGGCCGGAGACCTGGCCCATGTCGACCGCCGCCTGGTCGAGATCGCCCGCGCCCTGGCGCTGGACCCCGACGTGCTGCTGCTGGACGAACCAGCCGCCGGCCTGTCGCAGGAGGACAAGCGTCGCCTGGCCGTCCTGCTGAAGGAGATTGCCGCGGCAGACGTCGCCGTCGGCCTGATCGAGCACGACATGGGCCTGGTGATGGGCGTCTCCGACACCGTCGTGGTGCTGAACGCCGGGATGCAGATCGCGCAGGGAACGCCGAGCGAGATCCAGGCCGATCCGGCCGTGCGCGCGGCCTATCTGGGCGCGGCCCCGGCCTCCGCCCCGATCGATCGCGGTCCGGTCAGCCGGCTGGACGCCCTGCGGGTGGTCAACCTGACCGCCGGCTATGGCGCCGCGCCGGTGCTGTCGGGCGTCGAGATCGAGGTCCGCCAGGGCGAGGCCGTGGCCCTGCTGGGCGCCAACGGCGCTGGCAAGTCGACCCTGATGCGGGTGATCGCCGGCCTGCATCCCGCCGCCGACGGCCAGGTGGCGTTCGAAGGCGGGCTGCTGAACAGCCTCTCGGCCAACGAGCGCGTGCGCAAGGGCGTGGTGCTGTCGCCCGAGGGCCGGCAGGTGTTTCCCGAGCTGACCGTGCGCGACAACATCCGGCTGGGGGCCTTCCTCGATCGCCGCGACATCGAGGCCCGCACCCAGGCGATGCTGGCCCGCTTCCCGCGCCTGGCCGAGCGCCTGCACCAGCGGGCGGGCCTGTTGTCGGGCGGCGAGCAGCAGATGCTGGCCCTGGCCCGCGCGCTGATGAGCAAGCCCAAGGTGCTGCTGCTGGACGAGCCGTCGCTGGGCCTGGCCCCGCGCGTCATCGACGAGATCTTCGGCGCCTTCCGCGACCTGCGCGACCAGGACCTGACCCTGCTGATCGTCGACCAGATGGCCGGCCTGGCGCTGTCGATCTCCGACCGCGCCTACGTGCTCAGCGGCGGCCAGGTCGTGGCGCAAGGGAGGTCGGCCCAGATCGCCGCCGATCCGGCGGTGAACGCGGCCTATCTCGGCGGATGAAGGGCGGTCACGGTCGCGCCATCGCGCAAGATTAGTTCTATCGACACCGAACGAATCCGCGCGAAACCGCCCTCATGCCGTCCACGCCCGCCGCCACATCGCTCACCTTCGGCCCGTTCGCCCTCGACCGCGAACGGCGGCTGCTCAGCGCCGGCGGCCAGCCCGTGGCGATCGGCAGCCGGGCGCTGGACATCCTGCTGGCCCTGATCGACGCCGACGGCGAACTGCTGAGCAAGGACCAGCTGCTGGCGCGGGTGTGGGCCGACGTGACGGTCGACGAGAGCACCCTGCGCGTGCACATCGCCGGCCTGCGCAAGGCCCTGGGCGACGGCCGCGACGGCGCCCGCTACGTGCTGAACGAACAGGGGCGTGGTTATCGCTTCGTCGCGCCGATCGCGCGACCTGACGCGGCTCCCGCCACTGCGCCGGCCGCGCCACACGCCCCCGCTCGCGCCCGGCCCGGCGCGCGGCGGATCGTCGGACGCGACGCCATCGTCGACAGCCTCGTCGAGCTGCTGCCGGAGCGCGGCTTCATGACGGTGATCGGCCCCGGCGGCATCGGCAAGACCACCGTGGCCGCGGCCGTCGCCGAGCGTGTGGCCCAGGCCCAGGGCCTGCCCTGGGTGTTCGTCGATCTGGCGCCCGTGGCCCAGTCGGAGTTGGTGGCCGGGACCGCCGCCGCCGCCCTCGACCTGCCAGGCTCGGGCCGCGACGCCCTGGCCGCCGTGGTGGCGCGGCTGTCCCAGGCCCCGGCCGTGCTGGTGCTGGACAATTGCGAGCACGTGGTCGACGCCGCCGCCGACCTCGCCCAGGCGATCCACCTGGGCGCCCCCCAGACCCTGGTGCTGGCCACCAGCCGCGAGGCGTTGCGGGCCGAGGGCGAATGGGTGCACCGCCTGCAGACCCTGCCGGCGCCGGAAGGCGACGCGATCGACGCCCAGGCCGCCGCCGGCTACGCGGCCGTGCAGCTGTTCGTCGAGCGGGCCCGGGCCAGCGACGACGCCTTCGCCCTGACCGACGCCAACGCCGCCGCCGTGGCCGAGATCTGCCGCCGGCTGGACGGCATGCCGCTGGCGCTGGAACTGGCCGCCGCCCGCATCGACATGATGAGCGCCGCCGAACTGGCCGCCAATCTCGACGACCGCTTCGGCCTGCTGACCAAGGGCCGGCGCACCGCCTTGCCCCGCCAGCAGACCCTGCGCGCGACGCTGGACTGGAGCTACGGCTTGCTGCCGGTCGAGGGCCGCACGGTGCTGGACCGCCTGAGCCTGTTCGCCGGCGCCTTTCCGATGGAGGCCGCCCGCGTGGTCGCCGCTGACGGGAGCCTTAGCCGCCACGACGTGCTCGACATCGTCACCGCCCTGGCCCGCAAGTCGCTGCTGTCGGTCGACGCGTCGGGGGCGGCCACTCTCTATCGCCTGCTCGACACCACCCGCGCCTACGCCCGCGAAGCGCTGGCCGCCCGCCCTGACGCCGGCGAGGCCGCGCGCCGCCACGCCGAATACTGCTGCGCCGAGCTGGCCGACACCGACAGCGCCTGGGAAGGCCGCGCCCGCCGCGAGTGGCTGGCCGAGAAGAGCCGCCTGGTCGACGACGTGCGCGCCGCCCTCGCCTGGGCGTTCTCGCCGGCCGGCGACCTGCCGCTGGCCATCCGCCTGACCGTGGTCTCGGCCCCGCTGTGGTTCCACCTCAGCCTGCCGCGCGAGTTCCTGGCCCTGGTCGAGAAGGCCCTCAAGAGCATCGCCGACACCGACCTGGCGGCCTCGGCCGCCGAGGTCGAGCTGCTGACCGCCCAGGGTCACGCCCTGTGGCACACCCACGGCCCGACCCCGGCGATGGAGACCGCCTTCGCCCGCGCCCTGACCATCGCCGAGGCGCTGGACGATCCGGGCCTGCGGCTGCGGGCCGGCTGGGGCCGCTGGGCCCAGGCCATCCTGGCCGGACGCTACGCCGACTGCGCCGTCTTCGCCGACGGCTTCCAGGCCATCGCGCGGGCCGTGGGCGATCCCGCCGCCCTGCAGACCGCCGACCACATGCAGGCCCTGCGCCACCATTTCGCCGGCGACCAGCGGACAGCGCTCGAGCTGATCGAGCGGGTCATCGCCACCCATGTCGGCCCGGTGGTGGCCAACCAGGCCAACCACGCCCAGGTCAACGACACCGTGGCCGCCCAGGCGCTGAAGATGCGGATCCTGTGGCTGCGCGGCGAGTCCGCACAGGCCCTGCGGCTGGCCCAGGAGACGGCCGAGGCGGCCCTGGCCACCGACCACGACCTGACGATCTGCTACGGCCTGGCCGTCGGCGCTGCGCCCGTCGCCCTGTGGACTGGCCGCGCGGACCTGGCCCGCCACTGGGTCGAGCGCCTGCTGGAGCGGGCTCAGGGTCGCGGCGTGCGGTTCTGGGAACTGTGGGGCCAGGGCTATCTGGCCGCCCTCGATCCGGCGGTCGGCGTCCCGGCGGGCGCCTTCCCGATGCAGGTCGAGTGCTTCGCCGCCGTCGATGCCGGGCTAATCGACGCCGCCATGCTGGCCCGCCTCGACCAGGAGCCCTCGACCTGGGTCGGCCCCGAACTGACGCGGCTTGCGGCCCTGGCCGGCGATCCGGCCGGGCGGGAGGCCGGCCTGCACGCCGCGCTCGACCTGGCGCGCGGCCAGGGCGCCGGCGCCTGGAGCCTGCGGGCGGCGCTGTCGCTGGCCGAGCCCGGCCGGGTGCGCGAAGCCCTGGAAGCCCTGCCCGACGCGCCTGGCTGCCCCGACCGCCAGGCCGCGCGGGCGTTGCTCGACGCGGGCTGAACACGGTCTCACAGCGGCCCGCAACACCACCGCAAGCGACTGCTTTTCCTGACATTTCTCAGCTAAACAACTCTACACAAGGCTTAACTCACGCTCGGCGGAGGACCTTGGCATCGTAGTTTCACACCGGCGGCGAGCCGGGCGCTGAAAGGAACGCAGCCATGTCTTTCGAACCCATGACCTCCGTCGCCGCCGCCTCCGGCTTCGATCGCGTGATCGACCTGCGGGCCGGCGCCCTGCCCGACCTGATCGCCGGCCTGCTGGCCGACGCCCGCGCCGCCGCCCGCGAAGACCGCCTGGTCGCCGAACGCCGGGTGCGCGAGGCGATCGAACTTGTGCAGCGCGAGGGCAAGCGCCTGCTGGACGACGCCCGGCCCGCGCCGGTCACCGGCGGCCTGGCCCCCTGGCAGGTCCGCAAGGTCGACGCCCACCTCGCCGCCAATATCGACGCGCCGGTGAAGGTGTCGGACCTGGCCGCCCTGGTCCGCCTCAGCGTCAGCCACTTCTCGCGCGCCTTCGCGGTCAGCTACGGCGGCGGCGCCCGCGAGCACATCATCCAGCGCCGCCTGGAGCGCGCCCGCCAGATGATGATCGAGACCGACGAGCCGCTCGGCCAGATCGCCGCCGCCTGCGGCTTCGCCGACCAGGCCCACTTCTCCAACCGCTTCCGCCGCGCCTTCGAGACCAGCCCGCTGGTCTGGCGCCGCCTGCACCAGCGCGGTCAGGTCGCGTCGATCGACGCCGCCGACTCGGCCTTCGCTTGAGGGATCACGACGTGTCCCGCCCCGACCTCTCCGCCGGCCACGTGCTGACCCCCGCCTCGGCCCACCCCGTGCTCGACCCCGCCACCCAGCAGTTCGTCGACGACCGCCAGGACCGTCGCCCGGTCCCCCTGCGCGACCAGCCGCTGGCCGCCGCGCGCGAGGCCTTCGCCGCGGCTCAGGCCCCGCAATCGGACCTGCCGGAGGTCGAGGTCGTCGACTTCGCCCTGCATCTGACCGAAGACCAGCGCCTGCCGATCCGCGTCCTGCGCCCGCCGGGCCGCGTCGAACTGCTGCCGATGGTGCTCTACCTGCATGGCGGCGGCTGGATCATGGGCGGCGGCGGCACGCACGAGCGGCTGATGCGACGGCTGGCCCTGGACGTCGGCGCGGCGGTCGTCGACGTCGGCTACGCCCTGGCGCCCGAAGCGCGCCACCCGGCCCAGATCGAGCAGGCCCATCTGGCCCTGCTGGCCGTGGTCGAGCGCGCGGCGAGCCTTGGCCTCGACACCGCCCATATCGCGGTGGCGGGGGACGGCGCCGGCGGGGCGATCGCCGCGGCCCTGGCGCTGAGGCTGGAAGTCGCCGGCGGGCCCAGGCTGGCCGGCCAGGTGCTGCTGTGCCCGATCACTGCGCCGGTGGGCCAGACCCGCTCCAGCCTGGCCTTCGCGCAGGGGCCGGGCCCCACCGCCGACGACCTGCGCTACTGCGAGGACTGCCTGGGCGCGACTTCCGACGACGAAAGGCCGGCCTTCGTGCTCGACACCCCGCTGCGGCGCCTGGCCGGCCTGCCGCCGACCCTGGTGATCACCGCCGAGGCCGACGTCACCCGCGATGACGCCGAGGCCTACGCCCGCAAGCTGATGCGGGCCGGGGTCGAGGTCGTCGCCGCCCGGATGATCGGCGCGATCCACGACTTCGCCGTGCTGGAGGCGCTGTGCGACACCCCGCCGGCCATCGCGGCGGTGCGGCAGGCGGCGGCGTTCCTGCGGACGGTGCTCGCGACCGCCGGCTAGAACTCCAGCTGCAGGCGGGCCTGGGCGATGGTGACCTCGGCGTCCAGTTCGGCGCCGGCGATCGGCCGGTTGTCGATCCGGGCCCGCGTCAGGTTTCCGCTGAGCCGGACATAGGCGTAGGGGTACCAGTTGGCGCCCAGGGTCACGGCCTTGTAGGTCCCGGCCGTGGCCAGGCCCGTCTGCGCCGCCAGCGTAGCGACGCCGTTGGCGCCCATGTCGCTGAAGTCGGCGTAGTCGTAGCGGGCGGCGAACTCCAGCGCGCCAAAGCCGCCCCGGTCCAGCGGATGGGCCACCCTGATCCGGCCAAAGCTGCCGTTGGGATTGTAGGGCCGCATCTCGCCGGTCGCGAACCAGCTGGCCGAGGCGTAGCCCGTGACGATGTCGAAGTTCGGGCCGCCCAAGGCCGGGCTGACGTCGGTCCCGACGCGGTCGACCCGGATCCGCGCGGCCTCGCCCTGCAGCGACAGGGCGCGATGGACGAAGGCCGCCTCGAGCCCCAGGGTGGTGTCGCCGTCGCCGACCGCGCCGGTCGAGAACAGGGTCGCGCCGCTGGACGCCTGCGGCCGGAAGGCGGTGTTGGCCGCCGCCGAATAGGTGAAGCCGGTCTCCCCGCCCCGGTCGCGCCGCCGCGCCCAGACGCCCAGGTGCAGGCGATCGTCCGGCGACAGCCGCGGCGACCAGGTGGCCCGCACGGTGGCGCCCATGCGCTCGACGGCCTGGTTGGGAGCATAGCCGCCGACCGCGTCGGTGCGGTTGACGTTGTCGCCCTGCAGCGCCGCCCACAGCGACCAGTTGGTCCCGGTGCGCACGGCCTGCAGCGCCAGCACGTAGCCGGCGTCGATCACGTCGCCATAGGCGCCGCGCTCCATGAAGGTGATCGACTTGAACGAGGTCAGGCCCTCCAGCGAGGCGGCCTTCTGGTTGCCGACCAGCAGGCTGGTCTGCTTGTCGAGGCGATAGTCGATGATGGCGTCGTCCCAGCCCCAGGCGCCGCCGCTGACCGCGCCGCCCTCCAGGCGATAGCCCCAGCGGCCGTTCTGGCCCTCGACGCCGAGGAACAGCTGCCGGGCCTTGAGCTGGCGGGCGTGATAGTCGGCCAAGCCATCGCGCCGGGCCGTCGCGTCGACGGCGTCCAGCAGGATCCGCCCGCGCAGCTTGAAGGTCGCGCCCCAAGGATCGGTGAAGCGCGGCGCGTTCTCCCAGCGTATCGGCTCGGCCGCAGCCTTGCGCGGCGGGGTCTGGATGACCGGGGCCGCTGCGGCGACCGGCGCGGAAACCGGCTGCGGCGCGGTCGGGACCGGCGCCTGGCGCTCCAGCACGTCGATGCGCGCCTGCAGGGCCTGGATCTGGGCTTTCAGGAGGGCGAGGTCTGCGTCCTGGGCCTGGGCCGCGCCCGCGGCGCTGGCGGCCACGAGGGCCGTGGTGGCGAAAAGCATACGCATGGCTGCGTTCTCCCCGCCTCCCGCGCGGGGCGCGGGAGGGAGACGAAGAAGGATGAGAAGGCCGCCGCGCGGGCGGCCCAGATTGCGGAAAGGTCGAGCGGCCTACTCGGCGGCCGGCAGCGGCTCGGCGTCAGGCAGAACGGCGCGGCCGGCCAGGGCGGCGTCGAGCTGGCCCTTGTCCAGGGCCTTGTCCCATCGTGCGACGACGACGGTGGCCACGGCGTTGCCGATGAAGTTGGTGAGCGAGCGGCACTCGCTCATGAAGCGGTCGACGCCGAGGATCAGGGCCATGCCGGCGACGGGGACGCTGGGCACGACCGAGAGGGTGGCGGCCAGGGTGATGAAGCCCGCGCCGGTGACGCCGGCCGCGCCCTTGGACGACAGCATGGCCACGCCCAGCAGGGCCAGCTGGTCGCCCAGCGACAGGTGCACGCCGGTGGCCTGGGCGATGAACAGCGCCGCCAGGGTCATGTAGATGTTGGTGCCGTCCAGATTGAACGAATAGCCCAGCGGCACGACCAGCCCCACGACCGGCTTGGCGCAGCCGGCCTTCTCCATCTTCTCCATCAGGCTGGGCAGGGCCGATTCCGACGAGCTGGTGCCCAGCACCAGCAGCAGCTCGCTCTTGAGGTAGCGCAGCAGCTTGAGGATCGAGAAGCCGTTGAAGCGGGCCACCGCCCCCAGCACCACCAGCACGAAGATCGCCGAGGTGGCGTAGAAGGTCCCCACCAGGGCGGCCAGGTTGATCACCGAGCCGATGCCGTACTTGCCGATGGTGAAGGCGAAGGCCCCAAAGGCGCCGACCGGGGCGGCCTTCATCAGGATGGCCACCAGCTTGAAGAAGGCGTGGGCCGTGGCTTCCAAGAGGTCGATCACCGGCTGGCCGCGGTCGCCGACCAGGGCCAGGGCGATGCCGAAGGTCACCGAGAAGAACAGCACCTGCAGGATCTCGCCCTCGGCGAAGGCGCCGGCCACGGTGGTGGGGATGATGTGCAGCAGGAAGCCGACGATCGTCGTCTCGTGGGCTTTCGCCGCATAGTCGGCGATCTTGTCGCTGTGCAGGCTGGCCGGGTCGACGTTCATGCCCGCGCCCGGCTGGACGACGTTGGCGACGATCAGCCCGACGATCAGGGCCAGGGTCGAGAAGGTGAGGAAGTAGGCGAAGGCCTTCAGCGCCACGCGGCCGAAGCGCCCCAGGTCGCGCATGCCGGCGATGCCGGTGACGACGGTCAGGAAGATCACCGGGGCGATGACCATCTTCACCAGCTTGATGAAGGCGTCGCCCAGCGGCTTCAGGTCGGCCCCGAACCTGGGCCAGAAGTGGCCGATCAGGGCCCCAGCCACGATGGCGACCAGCACCTGCACGTAGAGATGCGTGTACCACGGCCCCTGGCGAGGCGGCGCTCCACCGGCGGCGGTCGTCTGCGGGATCATCGGGCGGCTCCTGGCTCTCGTTTCCTCGCGCGTCCTTTGAAGGTTGGGCGCTTGGATCAAGAGTGCGGGATTTCACCGCCGTCGGGAGCAGATTTCGAAATTCGGACTCAAGCTGATGAATATCCTAACTAAATTCCATATCTCACCTCTTCACTCCAGGCCCATACGTGCCATAATCCACTCAGCCCAGGCCGACATCGTGTGGAATATGACACAACCAGATCCGGAGAGCGCCGGCGCGCGGCCCGCGCCCGAGCGGAGCGTTTCGCGCCAGGGCCTGGCCCTGTTCGCGGCGGTCGCCGTGCTGGTCGGCGCCGTCCTGGTCCTGGCCGTGGGAACCCTGGCGCACGACCGCGCCATGACCGGCCTGCGCGGCCGCGCCGCCGCCTCGGCGGCCCTGCACGCGGCGGTGCTGCGCAGCGAACTGGACAAGCAGCGCGCCCTGCCCCTGGTTCTGGCCGACGACGCCGACCTGGAGACCGCCCTGGCCACCCGCGATCCGCGCCGGCTGGAGGCGCTGTCGCGCAAGCTGGAGCAGCTGGGCGCCCAGACGCGCGCGGCGGTGATCTACGTCGTAGCCGCCGACGGCTTCACCGCCGCGGCCAGCAACTGGCGCCAGCCGACCAGCTTTCTCGGCTCCAACTACGGCTTCCGCCCCTATTTCGCCGAGGCCCTGCGCAGCGGCTACGCCGAGCAGTTCGCCCTGGGCACGGTCAGCCGCAAGCCCGGCCTCTATCTCGCCCGCCGCGTCGACGGACCCGGCGGCCCGCTGGGCGTGGTGGTGGTCAAGCTGGAGTTCGACGCCGTCGAGACCGCCTGGCGGGCGATCGGCGAGCCGGCCTTCGTCGTCGACCAGCAGGGCTTGGTGCTGATCACCAGCGAGCCTCGATGGCGCTTCCACGCCCGTACGCCGCTGGCGCCGGCCGCCCGCCAGGCGCTGCGAACCCAGGGCCAGTACGGCGAGGCCACCTTCGATCCCCTGCCCCTGCGCGCGCGGCGCGGCGATACCGTCGCGCGCACCGACGCCGCCCAGGCCGACCGCCAGATCGAGACCCGCCTAGCCGACGTCGCCCCCGGCTGGACCTTGCACCTGCTGACGCCCGCCGCCCCCGCCGACCAGGCCGCCGACGCCGCGCGTTGGATCACCGCCCTGGTCTGGACGCTGCTGAGCGCGGCCCTGCTGTGGCTGTGGGTCCGGCGGCGGCGCATCCAACTGGCCGCCCTGCGCGACCGCGAGACCCGGCTGGAGCTTGAACGCCGCGTCGAGGCCCGCACGCGGGAACTGACCCAGGCCAACCAGGCTCTCTCGCACGAAGCCGACGAGCGCCAGCGCACCGAGACCCGCCTGCGTTCGCTGCAGGCCGACCTGGTGCAGGCCAACAAGCTGGCCTCGCTGGGCCAGATCGCCGCCGGCGTGGCCCACGAGATCAACCAGCCGGTCGCCGCCATCCGCGCCAACGCCGACAACGGCCTGCTGCTGATCGCGCGCGGCAAGCCCGAGGCGGCGGGCGAGAACCTGTCGGCCATCGCCGCCATGACCGAGCGCATCGGCCGCATCACCGACGAGCTTCGGGCCTTCTCGCGCAAGGCCGACGGCCGGGTCGAGCCGACCTTGGTCACCGAGGTCGTCGACGGCTCGGTGCTGCTGACCGCCAGCCGCTCGCGCCGGCAGCAGGCGCGACTGACCCGCAGGGGCGAGACGCCGGGCCTCAGCGTGCTGGGCGAGCGGGTCCGGTTGGAACAGGTGCTGGTCAACCTGCTGCAGAACGCCTTCGAGGCCGTGGAGGACCGAGCCGACGGCGCCGTGACCCTGACCGTTCGCGAAAACGCCGAGACGATCGAGATCGCCGTCGCCGACAACGGTCCGGGCCTGGCGCCCGAGGTCGAGCGCGCCCTGTTCACGCCGTTCCTGACCACCAAGCCGCGCGGCCTGGGCCTTGGCCTGGTGATCGCCCGCGACATCGCCGCCGGCTTCGGCGGCGAGCTGACCGTCGCCTCGACCCCGGGCGCCGGCGCGACCTTCACCCTGACCCTGCGCAAGGCCGTTCCATGAGCGCCGGCAAGATCCTGCTCGTCGACGACGACGACGCCCTGCGCCGCGCCGTGGCCCAGGGGCTGGAACTGCGCGGCCTGGAGGTCGCGGCCTTCGACAACGCCCCGGCGGCGCTGAAGACGCTGAACCGCGACTTCGACGGCGCCGTGGTCACCGACGTGCGCATGCCGGGCATGGACGGCCTGGCGCTGTTCGAGCGCGTGCGGGCAATCGATCCGGACATTCCTGTGCTGCTGATCACCGGCCATGGCGACGTGGCCATGGCCGTGGCCGCGCTGCAGGACGGCGCCTACGACTTCGTCTCCAAGCCCTTCCCGATGGAGCGCCTGACGGCCGCCCTGGCGCGGGCGCTGGAGAAGCGCGGCCTGGTGCTCGACAACCGCCGGCTGGAGGCCGCCGCCCAGGCCGGCGGCGGCTCGCCCCTGCTGGGCGACACCCCGGTGATGCAGCGGCTGCGGGCTACCATCGCCCAGCTGGCCGAGGCCGAGGTCGACGTTCTGATCCAGGGCGAGACCGGGGCCGGCAAGGGCCTCGTCGCCCACGCCCTGCATCGCGGCGGATCGCGCCGGAGCCGTCCGATGGTCACGGTCAACTGCGCCGCCCTGCCCGAGGCCGTGTTCGAGACCGAACTGTTCGGCGCTGCCGGCGCCGCGGGCCGTCCCAGCACCGGCCGCATAGAGCGCGCCGATCGCGGAGTGCTGTTCCTCGACGAGATCGAGGGCCTGTCGTCCTCCATGCAGGCCAAGCTGCTGCGCGTGGTCGAGGAGCGCGAGATCTGGCCGGTCGGCGCGGCCGAGCCCCGGCACCTGGACCTGCGGATCATCGCGGCAAGCAAGATCGACCTGGCCCAGGCCGTGCGCGACGGCGCCTTCCGCGCCGACCTCTACTACCGCCTCAACGTGGTCACCCTGGTCGTCCCGCCGCTGCGCGAGCGGCGCGAGGACGTGCCGGGGCTGTTCGGCTTCTTCCTGGCCGAGGCGGCCGCGCGGCTGCGCCGCCCCGCCCCGCGCCTGACGGCGACGATCCGCGACCACCTGCTGGGCCACGACTGGCCCGGCAACGTGCGGGAGCTGGCGCACTACGCCGAGCGCGTGGCCTTGGGCCTGCCGTCCGCCCTGGTCGCCGACGACGGCGCGACGCCCGCCGTGGCCGAGAGTCTGGCCGACCGCACCGGCCGCTACGAGGCGATGGTGATCCGCGAGACCCTGGCGGCCTGCGGCGGCGACGCCCGCACGGCCATGGCGCTGCTGCAGACCCCGCGCAAGACCTTCTACGACAAGCTGCGCCGCCACGGCATCGAGATCGACCGCTACCGGCCCGGCAAGGGCTAGGCGGCGAGGAAATCCGCGATCGCCCGGGCGAAGGCTGGCGCGGCCACGGCCGTGCGATGGTCGCCCGCCACCAGCAGCGAGCGCGCGCCGGGGATCGCCGCGGCCAGCCGCTCGGGATGCACGGCCAACGGATCGTCGTCGCCGGCGATCACCAGGGTTGGGGCCGTGATGCGGTCCAGCGGGATCGGCTGGGCGTGAACGACGCTGGCCTGGGCGGCCAGGGCCTTGCGGTCGGCGCCGATGGCGTCGGCGAACAGGCGGAAGGGCACGGCGGCCGGGTGCTCGATCGCCGAGACGTCGTCGGTCAGCAGCGCCTGAACGATGGCCGCGTTCGGCACGTGGCGGGTGTCGACGCCGCCGGTGGCCACCACGCCCTCGCCTACCCCGCCGACGACCAGGCGACGCACGCGCGGCTCCTGGCTCGCGCAGATCACGCCCACGATCGCGCCCATGGAATAGCCGGCCAGGTCGATCGCCGGAACGCCCAGGTGGTCGATCAGCGCCGACACGTCCCGCGCCATCCGCGCCTCGCCGTAGAAGGCCGGATCGTGCGGCTTGTCCGAGGCGCCGTGTCCCCGGGCGTCGATCGCGATCACCCGGCGGCCGGCGGCGACCAGGACGTCGACGATCCCCGGCGCCTTCCAGTTGATCGGACCGCTGGCCGAGAAGCCGTGGTGCAGCACCACCGGCGGCCCGGCGCCTTCGCCCCACTCATGGCAGGCGATGGAAAGACCGTCTGAGGTCAGGAAACGGAACATGGCGCCCACCGATTAAAACGAATGTTTCAACCGATACCAAAGGCCGCCGAAACCGGCAACGTGAGCGGGGGCCGGAACCCGAAGGTCCCGGCCCCCTCGTGTCAGAACGCCAGGCGCAGACCCATGTTGGCCCGCACGCTGTAGGCGTCGCCGAGGCTGTTCAGGCCGCTGGCGGCCGAAGCCTCGCCAAAGACGCTGAGACCCTGGCGCCAGCGATGGCTGCCGCCGACGGCCAGTTCGCCCCACAGCCGGTCGTCGCGACGCGCCAGCTGGGTTCCCGAGACCATCACGCTGGCCCCGCCCAGCCACTCGTAGGCGACGCCGACCTGGCCGTAGAGGCGGCCAGCGCCCTTTTCGCCCTCGGTTTCGCGCGCCAGGGCCGCGGCGAACCGCGAGCGCAGGCTCTCGCCGCGATCGCCCCAGACCTGTGCGCCCGCCCCGTCCTCGAAGGAGTCGCAGCGGATCCGCGAATAGACGGTCTGGAACTGCGGCGTCAGTTGCAGCCCCTCGGCCAGGGCCCTGGGCTTGCCCACCTCGACGCCGAGCGACACGCCCGAACCGTCCAGGCCCCTGGCCAGGTCGCCCAGCGGGGTGGAGCGCAGATCGCTGTCGTACCAGCTGTTCTGAGCCTGCAGGTCGACATAGGTGCCGCCCTGCCCGTACCAGGTCGCGGTCGCGCCGAGGCCGTAGGCGTTGGTCTGGATCGCCCCGTCGCCGAACACCGAGCGGACCTTGGTCTCGGCCTCGCCGTAGCGCCAGCTGGCGCCCAGCACCAGCGTGCCGCCCCAGGTCTGGTCCGGCAGCGCCCGGTCGTAGCCCATCTGCACCGCCCAGCGGTCGGTCTTCAGGTCGGCGCCGGTGTTGGAGCGGGCCGCGTCCTTCGAACGGCTCTGCTCGCCCTCGACCCGGCCCCAGGCCCCGCCGAGCTCGGTCGCGCCCTGCCCCCACACGCGGTCGCCCACGCGCTGGCGCAGCGCGCCCACGCCGTTCTGGCCCAGCAGGTCCGCGGCATAGGCCTCGTAGATCGGCGCGCCGGGCTGGTAGAGCGGGCCTTGCGGCTGCTCGGGTCCGGTCGGCGTCTCGGGATCGACCAGCGACGAGCGCAGGTACCAGTCGCCGTCGGCCGGCGTGGCGACGCCGTTCTTGTACAGCCGGTAGGCGTAGGCCCCGGCGATGACCGCCTGATCGCCCTGGAAGACGTAGTCGCCGCGCAGCGCGAACTGGGCGTTGGAGGCGCCCGCCACGTCGACGATCTTGACGCCTTCCTGCGTCTGGGCGCCCAGCCCGCCGCGGTTGACGACGCTGATCTCGGCGGCGCCGGAGGTCGCGCCGGCCACGACCAGCCGGTCGGCCCGCGAGCCGTCGCCGCCGAGCACGGCCTCGATCTCGATCAAGCCGCCGTCGGCCGCGAAGTCGCCCGCCACGGTCAGCACGCCGAAGCCCTCGCCGCCCGGCGCGACGACGCCGCCCGAACGCAGGACCAGCCCGCCGATCCGCCCGACGCCTTCGAGACGCCCGCTGTTCATCACGTCGGTCACCCCGCCCAGGGCGCCGTCGACGCGCAGCGCGCCGGCGGCGACCGAGGCGCGGCCCGCATAGGCCGAGCCGTCGCCGGCGACGACCAGCGTCCCGGTCCCGTCCTTGACGAAGCCGCCGACGCCCGAGATCGCGCCCTTCAGCGTCAGGGTGGTCTGCCCGGCCACGTCCAGGCGGCCGGCGCCGGTGAAGGTCGTCGCGCGCGCCGTCTCCATCGTCGCCGTGGTCCGCAGGGTCCCGCCGTCGAAGGACAGGCCGCCGCTCGCCGCGCCCAGATTGGCGTCGGCGCCGACCTGCAGCACGCCGCCGTTGATCGCCGTGCCGCCCTCGTAGGTGTTGGTCCCGGTCAGGACCAGCGTGCCCAGGTCCGTCTTGGCCAGGCCCGCCGCGCCGACCAGGTCGGCGGCGATGACAGCGGTCATGCCGGCCCCCGCCGCGGTGCCGTCGCCGACCCGGATGGCCGCCTGCGATCCCAGCAGGGTCAGGTCGCCGCCCTCGAGGCGATAGCCGCCGGTCGCGAACTGCAGCCCCATGGCCGAGATCCGCCCCTGGGCGTCGTCGATCCGCGCCGTGCCCGCCGCGCCGCCGAAGATCGCCAGCGCGCCGTCGGCGTAGGCGGCGTTGATCGCGCCGCCGGCGTCGGCCCAGAGCTCGGTCCCGCCGGCCCGCCAGACGCCGCTGCCGCCGGCGATCACGCCGTCGAAGCCCGCGCCCGCGCCGTCCCAATAGTTCAGGGTCAGGCCGCCGGTGCTGACCAGATTCACCTGGCCCGCGACCGAGGTCTGGACGTAGCTGGAGACATCCCCCGGCGTGGCGCCGATGCGCAGGCCGTTGTCGGTCAGGACCCCGCCGTAGCTGACCAGGCGATAGACCCCGGCCCCGAACGCGCCGCCGGCCGTCTGGGAGACGTTCAGCACGCCGTCCAGGGTCAGGTCGCCCTTGACCACCAGCAGGTCGTTGAGGCCGCCGCCGGCGACGCCGGCCTGGCCCAGCTGGAAGTCGAGGATCGAGCCGTTCGACAGCGAAAGCCCGCCGTTGATCGTCAGGGTCCCGGCCGCGCCCGCCGAGCCGCCCGGCGCCAAGGTCGCCCCGTCGGCCACGCTGACCGCGCCGCCGATCACGCCAGAGCCGCCCAGCAGCCCGCCGTCGACCCTGGTCAGGCCGCTCGCCGCCGACTGGTCGCCGTTTACGTACAGGCCGCCGGCCTTGACGCTGGTCGCGCCCGCGTAGCTGTTGGCGCCGGCCAGGACCAGCGCGCCAAGGTCGGTCTTGACCAGTTCGCCCGCGCCGCCGATCGCCGAGGCGATGGTGGCGGTCATGCCCGCGCCCGCCGCCGTGCCGTCGCCGACACGGATGTTCGCCTGGGCGCCGGTCAGGGTCAGGACGTCGCCCTGGATGCGATAGCCGTCGGTCATGAACTGCAGGCCCGAGGCGCTGACCGCCCCCTGCCCGCCGTCGATGGTCACCACGCCCGCCGCGCCGGCGAACACCGCGAAGGCGCCGCCGGCGTATCCGGCGTTGATCGCGCCCGCGTCGCCGGTCCAGCTCAGGTCGCCGGCCGCGCGCCAGGTTCCGTCGCCGCCGCCGACCACGCCGTCGAAGCCCGGGCTGGCCGCGCCGTCCCAGTAGTTCAGCGTCAGGCCGGCGGTGTTCACCAGGTTGACCTGCCCCGCGAAGCCGGTGTGGACGTAGGCGCCCGCGCCGGCTGGCAGGGTTCCCAGCGACAGGCCGTCGTCGGTCAGGGCCCCGCCGTAGCTGATCAGGCGATAGACGCCCGCGTCGAAGGCGCCGCCGGTCGGAACCGAGACGTTCAGCGTCCCGTCCAGGGCCAGGTCGCCGCCGACCACGATCAGGTCGTTCAGCGGACCGCCGGCGACGCCGGCCGCGCCCAGTTCGAAGTTCAGCAACGCGCCCTGCGCGAGGGTCAGATCACCGTTGATGGTCAGCGTGCCGGGGCTGTTGCCCGGGCCGATCGCGCCGCCCGCGGCCACCGCCACGTCGCCGCCGATCACGCCCGAACCGCCCAGGGCCGCGCCGCCGGCGATCGAGGTCAGGCCCGTGGCGGCCGACTGGTCGCCGTTGACCACCAGGGTCCCGACCGCCACCTCGGTGACGCCGGCATAGGTGTTGGCGCCGGCCAGCACCGTGACGCCGGACCCGGCTTGGACGAAGCCGCCAGAGCCGGAAATCCGGCCCGCCAGGGTCAGCAGGCCCGAACGGTCGGCGACCAGCAGGCCGTCGTTGGCGACGTCGCCCGACAGGCTGCCGGTCGCGCCGCCGGCGCCGATCCGCAGCGCGCCTCCCTCGATCAGGGTCCCGCCCGTGTAGGCGGCGTCTACCGCCAGCACCAGGGTTCCGGATCCTTGCTTGACCAGCGCCCCCGAACCGCTGACCGCGCCGTTCAGGGTCGCGGTCGTGCCGGAGGCGGTGGAGATGGACGCCGACTTCAGCAGCGCCACCCCGCGATCCAGCGACAGGTCGGCGGTCGTCGTCAGGCGTCCGCCGTCGAAGGTCAGGACGCCCGAGGCCGCGCCCAGCGCGCCGTCGGCGCCGATCCGCACCTCGCCGCCGCGCAGCGTCGTGCCGCCGGTGTAGCTGTTGGTCCCCGACAGGACGAGCGCGCCCAGGTCGCTCTTGACCAGCGTCGCCGAGCCCGTCAGCGCGCTCTCGAGCGTGGCGGTGATCCCGGCCCCGGCCGCCGTGCCGTCGCCCACGCGGATGAAGGCTTCCGAGCCGCTCAGGGACAGGGCGTCGCCGCCGATCACGTAGCCGTCGCTGACGAACTGCATGCCGGCGGTCTCGACCGCGCCCAGGCTGGCGTCCACGGTCACGCGGCCGCCCGTCGCGCCGAACACGGCGAAAGAGCCGTCCTCGTAGGTCCCGTTGGGCACGTTGCCCTCGTCGACCCAGTTGTCGTTGCCCGTCGAGCGCTGCCACAGGCCAAGGCCGCCCTCGACCCAGCCGTTGTTGCGCGCGCCCGTCGCGCCGTCCCAGAAGCGGAACGAGAGCCCGGCGCTGTTGACCAGGTTCACCTGGCCGGCCAGCGAGGTCTGGACGAAGAACTCAGGCGTCGGCATGGCCCCGATGGTCAGGCCGGCGCCGGTCAGCGCCCCGCCGTAGCTGATGATCCGGTAGAGGCCGGGATCGAAGCTGCCGCCCGGGGCGACGCCGACGTTCAGCGTTCCGTCCAGCGACAGGGCGCCGCCGACCACCAGCAGGTCGTTGAACGCCCCGCCCGCCAGGTTGGCCTGGCCCAGTTCGTAGCCCAGGAACGAGCCCGCCTGCAGCGTCAGATTACCATTGATGGTCAGCGTGCCCGCGCCGTCGCCGGGCGTCAGCGCGCCGCCCGCCTGCACCAGCACCTGGCCGCCGATGACGCCGTCGCCGGCCAGGGTCGCGCCCGAGCGGACCACGGTCAGGGCCTGGCTGATCGATCGACCGCCGTTGACCACCAGCGTGCCGGCCTCGACGGAGGTCGAGCCGCGATAGCCGTTGTTTCCGGTCAGCACCGTGCGGCCCGACCCGTACTTGACGAAGCCGCCCGTGCCCGTGATGTCGCCCGACAAGACGAGGTCGCCGGTGTGGTTGGTCCAGAGCGAGCCGGTATTGACGATGTCGGCGGCGAAGTCGCCCACGGCGCCGCCGGCGCCGATTTGCAGCACGCCGGCCTGGTTGGTCAGCACGCCGGTGAAGGCGCTGTTGTCGCCGGTCAGGACCAGCGAACCCAGCCCTTCCTTGGTCAGGCCGCCCGCGCCGGACAGGTCGCCGTTCAGCGTCAGGGTGTCGATCGCATTGGCGATGATCAGCCGGCCCGTGCTGGCCATGACGGCGTCGCGGGCCATGGCCAACGAGCCGGTCGTGCTCAGCGCGCCGCCGTCGAAGGTCAGCGCGCCCGCCGCATCGCCCAGCGCCGCGTCGTCGGTGATGGCCAGCACGCCTTCGCGCAGGGTCCAGGGCGTGACGCCGGCGTTGGTCCCGGTCAGGGTCCAGGTCGAGGCGCCCGTCTTCTCGAAACCGCCGAAGCCCCGGTACTGCGCCGCCGCGCCGATCAGCGAGACGTCGAACGACGCATTCGTCGCCCCGCCCAGGATCAGGCGGTCGGCGGCGCTGAAGGCCTGGACGTTGCCAGTGATCGTCGAGGTCGACCAGATCTCCAGCGAGTTCACCCCGCCGGTGAACCAGACCGCGTTGGCGCGCCCGCCCAATTGCCTGTTGCCGCCGGTGATGGCGCCGGCGTTGACCAGCGTGATGTCCGCGCCCCGCACGCCGGCGCCGCCGATGCCCAGATAGTTCGGCCAGCCGGAACCCGCCGCGCCGCCGGTGATCGCGCCGCCGGCCAGGTTTGTGACGCTGCCTCCGTTCAGGAGCCAGACGCCCGCGCCGCCGCCGCCGGTGAAGTTGCCTGTCAGCGCGTTGCCGCCACGCCCGCCAGTCACGACGCCGGCGTTGATGACCTCGCCGCGCTCGGTCAGGACGACGCCCGCACCGCCCCCGCCCCCGGCGGCGCCATTGGCGGCGCCGCCTACACCGCCGGTCACCGAACCGCCGGACAGGACCGTCACATCGCTGTTTGTGAAGATGCCGACACCGCCGCCGCCGCCGCCGCGACCGGTGATCAGCCCCAATGTGACGCCGCCGCCGGCGCCGCCTTGGACCAAGGCACCGCCGTCGACGGTCACGTCGGCCGTCGCGCTGACGCCGACGCCGCCGCCGCCATGGCCAGAGGCCGAGACGTGGTCGGCCTGTCCAACCGTGCCGGTCGCGTCGGCGCCCAGCCCGCCCGTTGCGCCAGCGATGGTTCCGGTGATGGTCTGGGCCGTATCGATCGCCGCGCCCATGGCGCCGGTCGCGCCGTAGTCCGTGCCGACCGTTCCGTTCAGGGACGCGCCAGTCGAGCCGCCGTGGGCGCCATTGCCGGTCTGAAGATTCACGCCCCCGCCGCCGCCATTGGAGCCGACATCGATGGTTCCCGCCGAGCCGTCCTTGCCGACCGCGCTGGCTTCGTCGCCGTCGACGCCGCCGGCCCCGCCGGGACCAGCGCCCGCGACCACACGCATCGACGATCCGCCGTCGGCCATGGCCATGCCGGGGATCATCGCGCCCGAGATCGAAAGCGCGGTCAGCAGCGCCGCGCCCGAGGCGGCGGCGCCCAATCGCCGGCGGCGCGACATAGCGTCGCGCTCAGCGCTGGAACCATCCTGAAAAACGACCGGCACGACAGCCCTGCGCATGACGCTCACTCACCCTTTTCGGCCCTTCGCGGGGCCTGTTTGCGAACAGGGGGAATGGCGCGTCGTCGCGCGTCGCGACGGCCCCTTCCCCTTCGGCAACCCCGCTACCTCAAGGATTTGAGGCCGGAGGCTTTGCGTCCCGCCGTCGCCGGCGGTTTGCCTTTTCGGACCGAGAAGTCCGTCGCGCGCGGCCCGTGGTCCGGGCTTCGGCGCTGAGGGTTCATTTGCACATTCTGCAACGGCTTGCTGTGCGAGGCGTCTCAAGAACGATGCAATCCGTCTCAACTGACACGCGAATCTCGATTAGCTGTTAGGCGTTGTTTCAGACCAGACAGGTAATCGCGTTCTGGCTTCCAAGAGTGTTCGTGCATGCGCCAAGGCCTGCTTCTGTCGACACACATAGAAGAACCATGTTCTTCGAGCAGGTTCTGGCGGGATCTCTATCAAGATCAGTCAGCGCGGACTGACATAGATGTAAAAGTCTCACAGGAGAATGTTGCGCGCCATGATTTCGAGCGCGGCAGGATCCTCGCCGGCGGTCGCGACCAGTACTGCGTGCAGCTTCTGACCTCCGGCGACCTGCGCGGCGACTGCGACGGCGCGACGATCTCGGCGACCCGTGGCGACATCTGCGTCTTCGACTTGGCGCGCCCCTATACGGCCCAGGCGTCCAGCGGCGCGCGGCTGACCGTGATCGCCCCGCGCCAGCCGATCGACCGCGTCACCGGCGGCCACAGCCTGCACGGCCTGGTGCTGCGCGAGGCCGATCCGATGGCCCGGCTGCTGCGCAACTTCATCGTCGACGTCCATGCGGTGGCGAGCGCCCTGCAGGCCGACGACGCCGCCGCGGCCGAAGCGGCCCTGATCGAGGTGCTGACCATGGCCCTGGCCCGCCGGCGCCCCGACGCCGCAGCGGGCGCCGCCTCGCGCCTGGGCCAGCGCTTCCGCGAGCGAATGCTGGAATTCATCGATGCCCGCATCGCCGACCCGGCCCTGAACGCCGAGACCCTGATGCTGCGGTTCGGCGTGTCGCGCGCCAATCTCTATCGCCTGTTCGCCGAGGACGGCGGCGTGGCCAGCGCCATCCGCGACCGGCGGCTCGACGCGGCCCGGCGCCGGCTGGTCGGGCCGTCGACCGACGCCGTCAGCGTCACCGAGATCGCCCTGGACTTCGGCTTCTCCAGCAGCGGCCAGTTCTCGCGCGCCTTCCGCGGCCGTTTCGGCGTTTCCCCGACCGAGGCCAGGGCCGCGCAGCCAAGCGCTCTCTAGGACCGCGCCTCAAGCGTCGTTGGCGACGTGGGCGATCAGGTTGTCGCGCACGCGGGCGATGGTCTTCTGCACCTGGCGGAACTCGTCGGGCTCCAGTCCCGTGGCCTTGACCAGCGTGCGCTGGCCGCCCTTCTCGCGCAGGGCGCGGCCGGCCTCGGTCAGGCTGATGATCACCTGACGCTCGTCGGACGGATCGCGGCGCCGCTGCAGGAAGCCCAGGCTTTCCAGCTTCTTGAGGATCGGGGTCAGGGTGTTGCTCTCCAGGAAGAGCTTGTCGCCCAGGCTTTTGACGCTCTGGCCGTCCTCCTCCCACAGCGCCACGATGATGATCCACTGGGTGTAGGTCACGCCCAGTTCGTCGAGGATAGGCTTATAGGCGCGGCCATAGGCGAGGTTCGCCGAATAGACGGCGAAGCACAGGAAGTCGGCGAGCCTGGGGGTCTTGCCCGACGGAGTCGCGGGCGGGTCGGAGGCGGTCATCGGAGCCTTGCGTTCTGGGGGCCGCGGGCGGTTCGCGACGGTTGCGGACAAATATAAATCGGATCCGACTAAATCGGAAGGTTGACGATCGGCAAAATTCCGATCTATGAAGTCGGTACCGATTACATCGGATCCGATTGAAAAGGAGATCGACATGACCACCGCTATCGACACCGTCCTCTACACCGGCCGCACCCACGTCACCGGCGGCCGCGACGGCGCGGCCCGCAGCGACGACGGCAAGCTGGACGTCCGCCTGTCGCCCCCCGGCAGCGCCGGCGCCGGCACCAATCCCGAGCAGTTGTTCGCCGCCGGCTGGTCGGCCTGCTTCATCGGCGCCATGGGCCTGGCCGCCCGCGCCCAGGGCGTCGCGCTGCCGGCCGACGTCGCCGTCGACGCCGAGGTCGACCTGGGCAAGTCGGGCGAGGGCTACCAGCTGCAGGCCCGCCTAAACGTCAGCCTGCCGGGCCTGCCCGCCGAGGTCGCCCGCGCGCTGGTCGAAGCCGCCCACCAGACCTGCCCCTACTCCAAGGCCACGCGCGGCAACA